>NZ_JASCIS010000013.1 GCF_029968015.1 Streptomyces luteolus | reverse complement strand
ACTCCGCGCCCGTCAAACCCGGCACCGCGACGCTCCGCGTCGCAACCACGAGACGCGATTCCTCCCGGCCCTGAACGGCCGGGGTTCCTCGCAAGAATTCCGCTGAACCCGCTGAAGTACACGCACGCGCTCCTGAGCATCGTGCTGCCCGTGGTGTTCGTGATCATGGGCGGGATCGGGCTGCCCGGCGGTGCCGTGTTCATCGAGCGGAGCCGGATCCGGGGCCGCTGGCGGCACAGCCTGATCTCGGCGGTGGGCCCGCTGACCAACGTCGCCTTCGCGGTGGTGTGCACGGCGCCGTTCTGGCTGGACGCGCTGGCGGGCGTACCGCCGGCGTTCCGGTACGCGCTCGCGTTCCTGGCGCTGCTGCAGGTGACGGCGGCGCTGCTGAACTTCCTGCCGGTGCCGGGCCTGGACGGGTACGGAGTGATCGAGCCCTGGCTGTCGCGGCGGATCCGCCGCCAGGTGGAGCCGTTCGCGCCGTTCGGGCTGCTCGCGGTCTTCATGGTGCTGTGGATCCCGGAGGTCAACATCGCGTTCTTCGACGCGATCCACGCGCTGCTGCGCGGCCTGGGGATCGAGGAGCTGGAGTCGTACTGCGGGCAGAACCTCTACCGCTTCTGGCAGGCCGAAAGCCCGGTCTGCGTCAGTGGCTGACGGAGGCCTTCTCGGCCTTGCCCTTACGCAGGTAGTACCAGGTCATGTTGGACGAGAGCCCGGCGATCAGCACCCAGACGATGCCGAGCCAGCTGCCCTCGACGAAGGAGACCACGGCCGCGGCCACGGCGAGGACGCAGACGACGAGGGCGTACAGAGCGAGGCGGGGCATGGGGTTCGGCTCCTGTCCGGATACTGCGGTTCGTACGCCGTCCAGTGTCCCCCATGCCCGCGCCGCGCCTACACGTCGGTGACGCGCAGGCCCGCGTGCGCCTTGTACCGCCGGTTCACGGAGATCAGGTTGGCGACGAGCGACTCCACCTGGTGGGCGTTGCGAAGGCGTCCGGCGAAGACGCCCCGCATGCCCGGGATGCGGGCGGCGAGGGCTTGCACGAGGTCGGTGTCGGCGCGGACCTCGCCGAGCACCATCACGTCGGTGTCGATCTCCTCGATGGACTCGTCCTGGAGCAGCACGGCCGACAGGTGGTGGAAGGCGGCGGTCACGCGGGAGCCGGGCAGGAGCGCGGCGGCCTGCTCGGCGGCGCTGCCCTCCTCGGGCTTGAGGGCGTACGCGCCCTTCTTGTCGAAGCCCAGCGGGTTGACGCAGTCGACCACGAGCTTCCCGCTCAGTTCCTCGCGCAGCGACTCGAGCGTCTTGGCGTGCCCGTCCCACGGCACGGCGACGATCACGATGTCGGAGCGGCGTGCGCACTCGGCGTTGTCGGCGCCCTCGACGCCGAGGCCGAGCTCGTCGGCCGCGGCCTGGGCGCGCTCGGCGGCGCGGGAGCCGATGACGACCTTCTGGCCGGCCCGCGCGAGCCGGTAGGCGAGGCCACGGCCCTGGTCGCCGGTCCCGCCGAGCACGCCGACGACGAGTCCGGACACGTCGGGGAGGTCCCGGGGATCCTTCGCGGGAGCCTTGCCCGGCGCCTTGTCCTGCCCCTGGGACGGGGCCTCTTGAGCAGCATCGTGGGAAGTCATACGGCGACGATACTTGCCGGTAGGGGGCGCGGGCGTACGGAATCCGCGCTCGTGTGCGAACCCGTGGCCCCACCACGGGCGCGGCGCCGCCGAGTTGGGGCAACTTCCGGACAGGCGCCGGGCGCGGGAGGCAGCATGCGGGGCCATGGATGCCGTACGGGTCGCGCTGCTGCGCGAAGTGCTCGCCGGGACGGAATGGCCTGGCGCCACCCGCCGCTTCGCGGGGGCTCTGCGCGGTTCGGTGGTGCCGCACGGTGGCGGTCTCCTGCTCGTGGGGACCTCGGCGTACGAGCCCTGGCATCTGGCCGCCCATCTGGTGGACGAGGCGGCCTGGTCGGGAACGCCGGAGCTGCGGCCGACGCTGGTGCGGCACCGGGTCGGGCCCGGGGATCCGGCGCATCTGTCGGTGGGCCTCGGCCGGATCGAGGCGGCGCGGCGCGGCGAGACGCTGCTGGTGGTCGCGCCGGACGACCCGTGCGGCGGGCTCCTGGAGCGTATCCACGACGCCCGCAGGGCGGGGGCGACGGTGCTCGCCCTGGAGTCCGGCGACCGTGATCTGAACCGGCTCGCCCACGAGGCGCTCACCGTGCCCGACGAGCCGGAGCTCGACCTGGACACGGTGCAGCACCTGGTGAGCGCGGCGGCCGGCGAGAACTCCCTGCCCGCCCCGGCCCCGCGGGGACGCCGCAGCTTCCGGGACCGGCTGTCCCGCCTCGCGGATCAGCTGACGGAGCCGCCGCCCGCGCGCTGGTGACAGGTCAGCCGGACTCCTCGGCTCCGCCCTTGCGGTCGTGCCACCTCGGGTCGGTGTCCCATTCCAGGTTGCGGTCCTGGGCGGTCTGCATCGCCCGCTCCGCCTCGACGCGGGAGGCGTACGGGCCGAAGCGGTCCTTGCCCGGACAGTCGGGGCCTTCCTCGACCTTCTGGTGTTCGAGGCAGTAGTACCACTCCCCCGGCTTGCCGACCGTGCGCTTCTTGAACAGGGCCATCACGGACCCCTCTCTGCCCGAGTCTCTTCCGAGCGCTCCGAGGTTGGTTCCCGCCGCCATCGTGCCCCAAGTCCGCTGGATACACTCACTGGTATGTCTGGCCAGTCACTGCTCGTACCAGGGGAGCTCTCTCCCACCCGTTCCGTCCCCGGCAGCATCCGGCGTCCCGAGTACGTGGGCAAGCCCGCGCCGACGCCGTACTCCGGCCCGGAGGTGCAGACCCCGGAGACCGTCGAGCTGATGCGGATCGCGGGCCGTATCGCCGCGCAGGCCATGGCCGAGGCAGCGAAGTACATCGAGCCGGGCGTCACCACGGACAAGCTGGACGAGGTGGCGCACGCGTTCATGTGCGACCACGGCGCGTACCCGTCCACCCTGGGCTACCGCGGCTTCCCGAAGTCCCTGTGCGCCTCCGTCAACGAGGTCATCTGCCACGGCATCCCGGACTCCACGGTGCTGCGCGACGGCGACATCGTGAACCTGGACGTCACGGCGTACATCGGCGGCGTGCACGGCGACAACAACGCCACGTACCTCTGCGGTGACGTGGACGAGCAGTCGAAGCTCCTGGTCGAGCGGACCAGGGAGGCGACCGCCCGGGCCATCAAGGCGGTCAGGCCGGGCCGCCAGATCAACATCATCGGCCGCGTCATCGAGTCGTACGCCAAGCGCTTCGGCTACGGCGTCGTGCGTGACTTCACGGGTCACGGCATCAATTCGTCCTTCCACTCCGGCCTGATCGTCCCGCACTACGACAGCCCGCACGCCACGACGGTGATGCAGCCCGGCATGACGTTCACGATCGAGCCGATGCTGACGCTGGGCACGCACGAGTACGACATGTGGGACGACGGCTGGACCGTGGTCACCAAGGACCGGAAGCGGACCGCGCAGTTCGAGCACACGCTCGTGGTGACGGACACGGGCGCGGACATCCTCACGCTGCCCTGACCCGCGTTTTTCTCGCACAGACGTTTTACCGACAGTACGTCGGGAACTCCTTTACCGACAGGTCGTCGGGAACCAGTTGACTTAGGCATGCCTAAGTAGCAGGATCATCGCAGGTTCCCAGCCCCTTCGGCACCGGAGGTCCGCCCCCATGTCCACCGCGTCCACGCCGTTCTCGACGCTCATCCGCACCGCCTCCCACGAGGCGCACACCGAGGCCGAGAACTCGACGTTCATGAGCGACCTGCTGGGCGGAAAACTCGGCGTGGAGGCGTACACGCGCTACACCGAGCAGCTCTGGTTCGTGTACCGCGCGATGGAGGCCGGCGCCGAGGCCCTGCGCGACGACCCGGTGGCGGGCCCCTTCATCCGCCCCGAGCTGACGCGCACGGCGGAGCTGGAGCGGGACCTGACGCATCTGCACGGGGGCTCCGGGGACTGGCGCGAGGGGCTGCGGCCCCTGCCCGCGACACAGGCGTACGTGGACCGGGTCACCGAGTGCGCCCGCGGCTGGCCCGGCGGCTTCGTCGCCCACCACTACACGCGCTATCTCGGCGACCTCTCCGGCGGCCAGATCATCCGCGACAAGGCGGAGCGGACCTGGGGCTTCGCGCGCAAGGGAGACGGCGTGCGGTTCTACGTCTTCGAGGGCATCTCCAACCCGGCCGCGTTCAAGCGCGCCTACCGCGACCTGCTCGACGGGGTGCCGGTGGACGAGCTGGAGAAGATGCGGATCGTGGACGAGTGCAAGCGGGCGTTCGCGTTGAACACTGGCGTGTTCCGGGCCCTTGGTGAGGAGTTCCCGCTCAGCGCGTGAGCCCTCCCGGGGGCTCCGCCCCCGGACCCCCGCTCCTCAATCGCCGGAGGGGCTCAATTTTGAGCCTCTCTGGGGGCACCTCCCAGCGGTAGCTGGGGGAGATTGAGGAGGCCCGTCCGGCGAGGCCACGCGGCGCCAGCCGCATATCGGACGCTGCGGGCAGGGGCGGGTAGGGGAAAATCACGCGCCGACCAGCAGCACCCGGCCCCCCACCTCCACCGTCCCGTCCGGATTCGGTGCCGTCAGGATCTGGGAGCCCGCGCCCTGGCGGATATTGAGCGCGCGGCCCAGGTGGGCGGTGAGGAGCAGGGCCGCCGCGCCGGTTGCCTCGTCCTCGTCGATCCCGTCACCGCGCCCGGGGAACGCCCGCGCACGCACCCGCCCGGCCGCCTCGTCCTCCCACGCCCAGGCGTACACCCAATCCCCCGGTGGCGGCACCGCGAGCGTGTCCACCTCCAGGGGCGAGCCGTGCCGCCGCAGGGTGCGGTCCGGGGCCCACTCCGGGCGGGCCGTGATCCAGCTGAACTCGCCGTCCTGACGCGCCGTCACCACCCCTGCGGGCGTGCGGAGTTCGAGCAGGTCGAGCAGCCAGGCCGTGCCGACGCAGGGGTGTCCGGCGAAGGGCAGGCGCACGGTGGGGGTGTAGATGTCGACGACGCCGCGCTCGTCGTCGTCGACGAACACGGTCTCGCTGAAGCCGAGGCCGCGCGCCAGCTCCTGGCGCGCCGCCTCGCCGCGCACGGCGGTGCCGTCGCGGACGACTCCGAGGGCGTTGCCGTACCGCCCGTCGGGGCCGCAGAAGACGCGGAGCACATCGAGATCAAGGGGGCCGGGCCGACCCGTCGCCGAAGTCACTCCGGCATTGAAGCATCAGCCCTCCGAGCCCCGGCGCCGGGCCGCGTACACTCCCGTTCCCGAGCGAGCCCGGCAGGCGCGACTGCCAACAGGGACCAAGGGGCGCCAGATCACGGTGTGGGCTCGCTCTGAGGTCCGGGCTCCTCCCCACACCCCCGTCCCCGGTAGGGTTCCGACCGACAGTGGGGGCCAGTTGGAGCGGAGCAGAAGGCAAGCGATGAGCAGGCTGCGCAGGGTGGGTCGGCCGGCAGCGGCGGCAGCGGCGGTGACGGTGCTGGCCGTGACGGCGAGCGGGTGCGTGACGGTGCACGGGGAGCGGGAGATCCTCCCCGCGGCGACGAAGGCGGAGGCCGCCCGCGCCCTGAAGGACTTCACGAAGGCGTACAACGCCGCGGAGGCCGCGGCCGACCCGGCGAAGGACGCGAAATCGGTCACCGGGCCGTTCGGCGCGATCAACCAGGCGGGCCTGAAGGCACGCGCGGAGCTGAAGAAGGACGGCGACGAGCAGCCGGCGTCCGCGCCCCTGAAGCTCGACGACGCGAAGTTCATCATTCCCAAGCAGGCGGGCTGGCCGCGCTGGTTCGTCGCGGACACCGACAGCAACAAGGACAAGAACGGCTCGTTCCGCTGGGTGATGGTCTTCACCCGCGGCGGCCTGGCCGAGCCGTGGGAGGCCTCGTACCTGGCGTTCGTACCGCCCGGGAAGATGCCGAAGTTCAAGAAGGACAAGGACGGCTTCGCCGAGCCGGTCGCCGTGGACGACAAGAAGCTCGCCGTCGCCCCGAAGAACCTGAGCGAGGAGTACGCCTCCTACCTGAAGGACGGCGGCGAGACCTTCGAGGAGGGCCCGTACACCTCCGACTGGCGCACGGAGCGCGAGAAGGCGGCCAAGGGGCGTGGCCTGGTCTCGCAGTACATCGACGAACCGCAGAACTCCGGTACGTACGCCCCGGTCGGGCTGCGCACCGAGGACGGCGGGGCGCTGGTGTTCTTCTCCACCCGCCACTACGAGAAGCGCACCGCGGCCGAGGGCCTGAACCTGCGCATCGGTCCGTCCGTGCGCGCGCTGATGACGGGCGACGCGAAGAGCTCGGTGACCCTGGAGTACGCGGCCGGCCAGACCGTCGTCGTACCGCCGAAGGGCGCCTCCACCTCACAGGTCGAGATGCTGAACCGGGTGCAGGGGCTGACGGGCGCGAAGGGCGAGTGAACAAGCGGTAGGCGGGCCCGGGGAGACGCTCCCCGGGCCCGCCTCTCGCGTTCGACGTTCGAGCCGCCGCCACGGGGAGACGCCCGCTGGGCCCGCGTTCAGCCGCGCAGCGGCCAGGCCGCGCTCTCCGGCTCCGCGCCCGCGTGCTGCGCGATCGCGTCGGTGAGCGCTTCGAGGAGCGTCAGCGGCTCGGGCAGCGGATGCTCGGGGCCGCGCACCCAGTGGACGTCGAGCTCACCGGGCAGCCGCGCGGGCGGGACCAGGACGTACGAACCCCGGCAGTGCCAGCGCAGGCCGGGGTGTTCGTCCGTCGTCTCGGGGTGGCAGTCCAGCTCGCACGGCCACCACTCGTCCTCGTCCTCCGGGGTGCCTCGGGTGGCGGTGAAGAACATCATCCGGTTCCCGCCGGACTCGGCGACGGGGCCCACCTCGACGCCCGCCGCGAGCAGCCGCTCCAGGGCGCTGCGCCCGGCTTCCACGGGGACGTCCAGGACGTCGTGGACCATGCCGGTCGCCGTGATGAAGTTGGCCTCCGGCTGGTGCTCGGCCCAGCGCTGGATCTGGCCGCGGTCGGTGGTCGACTGGGTCTGCCAGGCGAAGGAGACCGGGTGCCGGGCGGGGGTGGGGCAGCCGATGCGGTCGCAGGAGCAGCGGTACCCGGCGGGGTGGGCCGCCGGGGCGAGCGGCAGGCCCGCCGCGGCCGCGGCGAGAAGCAGGGCCTCGCGGCTTCCCTCGTCCCCCGTGTCCTTGGGGCGTCGGGCGCGCAGCCACTGGGAAAACCTGCTCTGTCCGCCGGTGCGACGGCCGAACTCCGCGCCCATCTATCCCCTCACCTTGCTTCGTCCCGTCCGTCCATGGTGCCACCATCCTGCGCCTCGGGTGGCCGCACTCCTCATCCGGGGTACCGGGGGCGATGCGCGGGCTTGGGTGACGATGACGGGCGAGTCCGGATATATCTGCCTACCTTGGGCAACATGGTCACCCTGGCTGCCCCAGCCGTCATCACCGCCCTCGCCCTGGCGGGACAACTGACCGGCGTCGCCCCCGGCGGCACGACCGCTCCCCTGGAGTGGAGCAAGGGCGGCCCCCTCACCGTCGACTCGCTGCCCCGCGTCACATACACCGCGCATCGCGGCGGCGCCCTCGAAGTGCCCGAGAACAGCATGTCCGGGCTTGTGGCGGCGTTCGAGCGGGGCACGGCCCAGGTGCTCGACGTGGACACGAGGATGCTGCGCGACGGCACGCTGGTCGCGATGCACGACTCCACCCTGGACCGGACGACCGACCGGAAGGGACCGGTCCGCTCCCTCACGGCAAAGCAGTGGCGTGACGTACGGCTGACGCCGCGCCGTTCGCTGCGCGGTGCCTGGCGGTCCGAGCGCCCGCCGACGGTGGCCGAGGTGCTCGACCGGTTCGGCGGGCGGGTAGTGCTTCTCCTGGAGGTCAAGGACAAGGCCGGGCTCGCCCCGCTCGCGCGGATGCTGCACCGGCGCGGCCTGACCCGCTCCGTCCTGGTCAACTCGCACTGGCCGTCGGTGGCCAAGCGCGCGCACGAGCTCGGCCTGCGGACCCAACTCTGGCGCAGCGCACGGCAGATGAGGACGGACAAGCCGCGCGAGTGGCGCACGTTCGTCGATGTCCTCGACGTGGACTACAAGGCGCGCGACCAGGATCTGGTACGCGCGGTGAACTCGGGCATCCCGCACGTGTGGGCGCACACCGTGAACTCGGTGAAGCAGCGGGACCGCGTGCTGCGCCTCGGCTGCGACGGCGTGATCACCAACGCGCCGGGGCTCCTCGCCCGCACACCGGTCACGGGGCCCGTCCGTGCGCGGCCGCTCAGCGAGGAGTGATCCGGCGGTCGCGGTTCAGCGAGGAGTGATCCGGCGGTCGCGGTTCAGCGGGGGGCGAGGCCGCCCAGGGCGTACTCGACGAGCGTGTCCGCGTACGCGTGCGTCAGTTCGCCGGTGCCCTGCAGCCAGCGTTGCGCGATCGGCGAGACGAAGAGTTCTAGGGCGATCCGCGGGTCGAGGTCGGCGCGCAGTTCGCCGGTCTCCTGGGCGGCGCGCAGCCGGGCGACGTAGAGCTGGAGGCCGGGTTCGAGGATCTGCTCGACGGCGCGGACGCTGAGGTCGCGGTTGATGATGCCCTCGGCGGCGAGCGCGCGGTACGGGATCGCGAACTGCGGGTCCTTGAGCTCGTCGACCGTGGCGCGCAGCACGTCCTTCAGGTCGGCCGCGAGGTCGCCGGTGTCGGGGATGGCGCGGGCCTCGCCGGGGTCCACTCCGGCGGCCTCCGCGGCGGCGGCCATGTTCCGCTCGCCGAGGTCGACGAAGGCTTCGAGCAGGACCTCCGCCTTGGAGGACCACCAGCGGTAGATCGTCTGCTTGCCGACACCGGCGCGGGCGGCGATGCCTTCGATGGTCGTCTTCGCGTATCCGGCCTCGCCGATCAGGGCGAGGGCCGCGTCGTAGATGGCGCGGCGGGAGCGCTCGCTGCGCCGCGATGAGTCGGGGGCTGTCTTGGTCGCCATGGCTCGAATGTAGCAGCGCGATGAGCCGATACGTATCGTCTCGAAAAGCCTTGACAAGACGAACCGTCTCGCCCACTCTGGAGCCTGTCAGAGCGAGACGATACGTCTCGCCTCGATCGATTGACGGATTTGACGGGAGTACGACATGACCCGAGGTGGAGCAGGAAACATGCTGGGCGTCGGCGGGCACCGCACCAAGCTGTCCCGCAAGGCACTGCGCGGCGGCGGCCGGGACGGACGGATCGGCGGCGGGCTCGACGCGCGGGCGCAGAAACGGGAGTTGCTGCGCAAGCTGCAGGAAGGGCGCGGCGACGGCACGGCTTCATGAGGCGTAGCGGTGTGAACTCGCGTGGCACGTACGGAGAACAACCCGTTCGCCACCGCGCGGGAGGGCTCTTCACGGCGGACCATGGGCAGCAATCCGAGTGACCGACACCCGGCCGCTCAGCCCACCGTGAGGAGCCCTCATTGCCTCGTCACGCCACACCCCGGCGCTACCTGATGTGCCCACCCGCGCACTTCAAGGTCACGTACTCCATCAATCCGTGGATGGACCCCACGAAACCCGTCGACGTGCCCCTGGCCGTCGCACAGTGGGAGGACCTGATGGAGCGCTACCGCTCGCTCGGCCACACCGTCGAGCAGCTCACCCCCCGCCCCGAACTCCCCGACATGGTCTTCGCCGCCAACGGCGCGACCGTGATCGACGGCCGTGTGCTCGGCGCCAACTTCGCCCACGCCGAGCGCGCCCCCGAGGCCGCCGCGCACCTCGACTGGTTCCGTACGCACGGCTTCGCCGAGGCCGACGTCCACGAGCCCGCACACATCAACGAGGGCGAGGGCGACTTCGCCGTCACCTCCTCGTACGTGCTCGCCGGGCGCGGCTTCCGGGCGAGCCCGCTCTCGCACGGCGAGGCCCAGGAGTTCTTCGGGCGGCCGGTGATCGGGCTCGACCTGGTCGACCCGCGCTACTACCACCTCGACACCGCCCTCGCCGTGCTCGACGACGCGACGGACTCCGGCGACGCGATCATGTACTACCCGGGCGCGTTCTCACCCGGCAGCCGGGCCGTCCTTCGCCGCCTCTTCCCCGACGCGCTGATCGCACAGGAGCCGGACGCCGCGGCGCTCGGCCTGAACGCGGTCTCGGACGGCCTGCACGTGCTGCTCCCGCAGGCGGCGGTGGGCCTCTTCGGGCCGCTCAGGGAACGCGGCTTCGAGCCGATCGGGATGGACCTGGGCGAGCTGCTCAAGGGCGGCGGGAGCGTCAAGTGCTGTACGCAGGAGCTGCGTTGCTAGGCGCCTCGCGGGCCTGACCGCACCTCAGTCCTGGGAGCTCCAGGCGTCGCCCCACTCCGCGTTCCTGGCCTCCTTGTACCGCGGCCCGTGCCGCTTCGTCACCGTCGTACGGGTCAGGGCCTCGTCCCGCACGCACAGGTCGAGCAGCACCTGGCCCTTGCGGATCTGCGGGCGGCGGACGATACGGGCCGGGGCCGGGGTGGCCGGGAGGCGGGTGGCGGCGACGTAGCTGAACTTCTCATCCTCGTACGCCAGGGTTCCGCCCTTGACCCGCCGGTGCAGGGAGGAGCGGCTGACGCGGGACGAGAAGTGGCACCAGTCCTTGCCGGGCTCGATGGGGCAGGCCGCGCTGTGCGGGCAGGGGGCGGCGACGCGCAGGCCGGCGGCGATCAGGCGGTCCCTGGCCTCGATGACGCGGGCGTAGCCGTCGGGGGTGCCGGGTTCGATGATCACGACGGTCTCGCCGGCGTCCGCGGCGGCGTCGACGACCGAGCGGCGGTCGTCCTCGGTCAGCTCGCCGAGTACGTACGAGATCGTGACGAGATCAGTGCTCTCGATGGTGAGCGCTGCTCCGATACGAGAGCGCTGCCAGCGCGCGGCGCTCAACAGGGGGTTGGACTCGGCCAGTTCACGCCCCAGGGCGAGCGCGGGCTCCGCCCAGTCGAGGACCGTGACCGGGCGCCGCTGCGGCCAGGTCGCGCTGACCGCCCAGGTCGCCGCGCCCGTACCGCCGCCGATGTCGACATGGCTGCCCGGCGACCAGTCCTCGGGGGCGGCGGCCGCGAAGGCGTCGAGGGCGGAGCGTACGGCCTCGAAGGTGGCGGGCATCCGGTACGCCGCGTAGGCCACGACGTCCGAGCGGTCGCGCAGCACGGGGGCGTCGGTCGGGGTGCGGCCGCGGTAGTTGGCGATCAGGCGGTCCACGGCTTGCGCGGCCTGCTTGGGGGGCAGTCCGTCGAGCAGGCCGCTCAGCGCGGGGCGGAGTGCTTCGGCGGGGGCGAGGTCGTTCACCTGGGGAATCGTACCCGGGGCCCAAGCACCCCCAGGGGGCTCCGCCCCCGGGCCCCCGCTCCTCAATCGCCGGAGGGGCTCGATTTGGTCGTCGGTCGGCTTTCCCGCCGCCGTGGCTGGTCGCGCAGTTCCCCGCGCCCCCCAAAAACCAGCCCCTCCGGGGGAGGGGATCAAACCGCCTCCGCCACCGCCCGCGCCAGCCGCGTCGCCGCCCGCGCCCGAGGTGCACTGTCCGGAGCGCGGCGCACCGGATGAACCGTGTTCGCAAGGAGCACCAGAAACGTGTCCGAAGCCCGGTCGAGGACCAGGGACGTGCCCGTGAAGCCCGTGTGGCCCGCCGCGCCCCGTCCCGCCAGCTCGCCCATGAACCAGGGCTTGTCCACGAGGAAGCCGAGCCCCGGTGGGCGAAGGAGCAGGTCGACGAAGTCGGGGCCGAGGATGCGGGCGGGCCCGTACGCGCCGCCGCCGAGCAGGGTGCGGCAGAACACCGCGAGGTCGTGCGCCGTGGAGAAGAGGCCCGCGTGCCCGGCCACCCCGCCGAGGGCGTACGCGTTCTCGTCGTGCACCACTCCCCTGACCATGCCCCGGTCGAGCCTGGCTCGGGGTGTGCGCTGGTCCTCGGTGGCCGCCGCGAACGGGCAGGGGCCGAAGCCGGTGGCGCGCATGCCGAGGGGGCGGGTGATGCCGTCGCGGATCAGCCGGTCGAGGCGGCGGCCGGTGAGGCGTTCCAGGACCTGCTGGAGCAGCAGCATGTTCAGGTCGGAGTAGAGGTACTCCCCGCCCGGCTCGCCGACCGGTTCCTCCGTCCGCAGCGCGGCGAGCATCGCGGGCCGGTCCTGGCAGGCGTACAGCGGGAGTTCGGGGCGCAGGCCCGAGGTGTGGGTGAGCAGCTGGCGCACGGTGATGCCGTGGTCGGCGGCGGCGGTGAGTTCGGGGACGTACGCGGCGATCCGGGCGTCGATGCCGAGGGTGCCGCGTTCGATCTGCTGGACGGCGGCGACGGCGGTGAACAGCTTGGTGAGCGAGGCCAGGTCGAAGGGCGTGCCGAGGGTCATGGGGACGCGGCGGTGCGCGGGCAGTTCCTCGCCTCCGGCGGCGTACCGGACGGCGTATCCGGCCGCCTCCTCGACGGCGAGCAGGGGCCCGCGCCCGGCGACCACGACGGCGCCTGCGCACCAGGTGCCGGGCAGGGCGCGCACGTCGGCGGCGAGGAGCCGCAGGTGTTCCGGGTCGAGTCCGGCCCGCTCGGGCGGGCCGGTGCGCAGCCGTGGCGGGGTCAGTGCTCCGGCCCCTCCGTGCGGCCGGTCCTCGGGTCCGGTCCCGCACCGGCGACCGGCCCCTGTCCCGTACCGGCGACGGAAGAGCCCGTACCCGGCCCCGAACCCGAACCCGTACCGGAGACCGAACCCGGCCCCGTACCCGCGACCGCGTCCGTCACCGGCCCCGTGACCGCGTCCGTGACGGGACCGGTCGCGGGTGCGGGGCCGGTCGGCTGCTGCTGTGTCTCCGCCGCCCGCTGCCAGGGGCGGCACAGCCCCACGAAGAACGCGGCCGCGATCAGCGCGCAGGCCAGCTGGACCACGGCCATCGGTACGGCGGTGTGCTCGCCCGCGATGCCGACGAGCGGTGAGGCCACGGCGCCGACGAGGAACGAGGACGTGCCGAGCAGCGCGGAGGCGGAGCCCGCGGCGTGCGGGGTGCGCATCAGGGCGAGGGCGTTGGCGTTCGGCAGGGTGATGCCCATCGCGGACATGAGGACGAAAAGACCGGCGGCGATCGGTACGAGCCCGAGGTCCCGGGCGTCCCCGAAGACCCCGGTCGTCATCAGAAGCAGCGCGGCCGCGGCGAGCGTGATCAGGGCGAGGCCGACGCCGAGGACCCGGTCGAGCCGGACCCGGCCGACGAGGATCTTGCCGTTGATCTGGCCGACGAGGATCAGGCCGACCGAGTTGACCCCGAAGAGGAGGGAGAAGGTCTGCGGGGACGCGCCGTAGATCTCCTGGATCACGAACGGGGACGCGCTGATGTACGCGAAGAGGGCGGCGAAGGCGAAGCCGCCGGCGAGGGTGTACCCGGCGAAGACCCGGTCGCCGAGCAGCCCGCTCATGGTCCGCAGGGCGTCGCCGACCCCGCCGGACTGGCGGCGTTCCGGGGCGAGGGTCTCGGGAAGGCGGCGCCAGACGAGAGCGGTGAGCGCGATGCCGATGACGGTCAGGACGACGAAGATGCCGCGCCAGTCGGTGAAGCGCAGCACCTGTCCGCCGACGAGCGGCGCGACGATCGGGGCCACCCCGGAGATCAGCATCAGGGTGGAGAAGAACCGGGCCATGTCCACGCCGTCGTACAGGTCGCGCACGACGGCGCGCGCTATCACTATGCCCGCGGCCCCGGCGAGGCCCTGCAGCAGGCGGAAGGCAACGAGGAGTTCGACGCCCGGCGCGGCGGCGCAGATCGCGGTGGCCACGATGTAGATGAGCAGGCCGACGAGGAGCGGGCGGCGCCGCCCCCAGCGGTCGCTCATCGGCCCGACCACGAGCTGTCCGAGCGCCATACCGGCGAGGCAGGCGGTGAGGGTGAGCTGCACGGTGGCGGCCGGGGCGGTCAGCGCGCGGGTGACCTCGGGGAGCGCCGGCAGGTACATGTCCATGGAGAGCGGCGGTACGGCGGTGAGTCCGCCGAGCAGGAACGTGGTGAGGAGTCCGGTGCGCCGCGCCGCCGCCCTGCCGTCGTCGCGCGCCCCTTCCGGTGCCGGCTCCCTGAGCCCCGCGGAACGTCGGTCCACAGCCGTCACGTACCTCAACCCCTCCCCATCGCTGCCTCGGCTCCCTATGCTCTCAGCTCGGTCGGCGTGGTCGAGACCAGTTCGGGGCCAGTCGGTGCCGGGCGGCGGACGGGACAGGGGAGGCACCGGATGGGGCGTGTGCGGTGGGGGGTGCTCGCGACCGGCTGGATCGCCGAGCGGTTCACGGCGGAGCTGCTCGACATGCCGTCGGACGCCGAGGTGGTGGCGGTCGCCTCGCGTACCGGCGAGGGCGCGCGGGCGTTCGCGGACCGGTTCGGGATTCCCCGGGCGTACGGGGACTGGGCGTCGCTCGCGGCGGACGAGGACGTTGACGTGGTGTACGTGGCGACGCCGCACTCCGCGCATCGGGAGGCCGCCGGGCTCTGCCTGGAGGCGGGGCGTGCGGTGCTGTGCGAGAAGGCGTTCACGCTGAACTCCCGGGAGGCCGAGGAGCTGGTGGCCCTGGCGCGGGCGCGCGGGAGCTTCCTGATGGAGGCCATGTGGATGTACTGCCATCCGCTGATCCGGCGCCTCCGGGAGCTGGTCGCGGACGGGGCGATCGGTGAAGTGCGCACGGTCCAGGCGGACTTCGGGCTGGCGGGACCCTTCCCTCCGTCCCACCGCCTGCGGGACCCGAAGCAGGGCGGGGGCGCGCTGCTCGACCTCGGGGTGTACCCGGTGTCGTTCGCGCAGCTGCTGCTCGGGGAGCCCGCCGAGGTCACGGCGAGAGCAGTGCTCTCGGAGGAGAGCGTCGATCTCCGTACGGGAATGCTGCTCTCCTGGGAGAGCGGTGCTCACGCCGTGTTGCACTGCTCTCTCGACGCGGCGACCCCGGTCACCGCGTCCGTCACCGGCTCCCACGGACGGATCGACATCCCGGACGGCTTCTTCTTCCCGGACCGCTTCGTGCTGCACCGGCCGGGCCGCGAGCCCGAGGAGTTCACCGGCGAGGGCCGCCGGGACTCGCTCAGGCACGAGGCGGCCGAGGTGATGCGCTGTCTGCGCGCGGGCGAGCGGGAGTCCCCACTGGTCCCGCTCGACGGCACCCTCGCCGTGATGCGGACGCTCGATGCCGTACGGGAGCGCATCGGCGTCCGCTATCCCGGGGAGTGAACCCGCGAATTCCGACCCGCGACGTCGACCGGGGCGCCGCCGATCGCCCTCCGGGCTCGTCCTCAATCGCCGGACGGGCTCAATTTGGCACCCCAGTCGCCCGGTCGGGGCTACACAGCCTTCAGGCCCGGATTCCCCGCCTCCGTCACGAACGACGCCGCCGTGGAGATCGGCGCGCCCGGCGTCGTCACCGCGGAGACCGTCTTGAAGTCGGCCCGCGCGGACTCCGTGCCGAGGGCCACCGTCACGTAGCCGCGCCTGCCGTTGAAGAACTTCAGGTGCGGGTTGGCCTTCATGTACGTGTACCAGGTGGCCGGCTTCTCGGCGCCGTCCTTGCCGCTGGCGATGGAGGTCGCGACGATCTCCGTGCCCACGGTCCTGGAGTCCGGGTCGTCGAAGTCCTGCTTGATGTCGAAGGCGTAGCCGCGGTGCACGTCGCCGGTGAGCACCATCAGGTTGTCGATCCCGGCCGCGCGGGCGCCGTCCAGGACGCGGGCGCGCGAGGCGCGGTAGCCGTCCCAGGCGTCCATGGACAGCTTGGGCGTGTCGGTGAGGTCGAACGCCCGCTGGGAGACGACGACTTGCTGCGGCATCAGGTTCCACAGCGCCCGCGACCGCCGCCAGCCGTCGAGCAGCCAGCGCTCCTGGGTGGCGCCGGTGATGCTGCGCTTCGGGTCGTCGCTCTCGGGGCCCGCCGGGTGCGCGTTGTCGCCGTACGCCTGGTCGGAGCGGTACTGGCGGGTGTCGAGGATGTCGAACTGGGCGAGCCGGCCCCAGTGCAGGCGCCGGTAGAGCTGCATGTCCGGCCCGGAGGGCTGCTGCGGGCGGCGCAGCGGCTGGTTCTCCCAGTACGCGCGGTACGCGGCGGCCCGGCGGACGAGGAACTCCTGCGGCGGTACGCCGTTCTCCGGGATGTCGTCGGCGTAGTTGTTCTCGGTCTCGTGGTCGTCCCAGGTGACGAGGAAGGGGTGCGCGGCGTGCGCGGCCTTCAGGTCGGGGTCGGACTTGTAGAGGCCGTAGCGCATCCGGTAGTCGTCGAGCGTGACGGTCTCCCGGTTGAAGTGCGCGGGCAGCACGCGGTCGGTGTAGTTACGGGCGCCGCCGGTGGAGTTCACGGCGTACTCGTAGAGGTAGTCGCCGAGGTGCAGGACCACGTCGACGTCGTCCTGCGCCAGGTGCTCGTACGCGGTGAAGTATCCGTCGTGGTAGGCCTGGCAGGAGACGGCGGCGAGCTTCAGGGCGGAGACCCCGGCGGCGCGGGCCGGGGCGGTGCGGGTGCGGCCGACCGGGCTGATCCAGCTGCCGGTGCGGAAGCGGTAGTGGTAGACGCGGCCGGCGTCCAGGCCGTCGACCTCGACGTGCACGGAGTGGCCGAACTCGGGGTGCGCGGTGGTGGAGCCGCGTCTGACGATCCGGGCGAAGCGGGCGTCGTGGGCGATCTCCCACTGCACGGTGACGCGCTGGGCGGGCAGGCCGCCGTCGGCCTCGAAGGGCTGGGGGGCGAGCCGGGTCCACAGCACGACGTTGCCGGGCTGCGGGTCGCCGGAGGCCACACCCATGGTGAACGGATCGTCAGATATGCGCCGTGCGTTCAGTTCCGCCGCGTGGGCCGCGCCGGTGCCGGGCAGGTTGGTGGCGAAGGCCAGCGCGGCGGCGGCGCCGGTCACGGTGAGGAATCGGCGGCGCCCCAAGTGCCGTGCGGCGGCGTGGAGTTCCTCGGTCCGGCGGACTGCGTTCCGGGCTGCTTCGTGAGCTGCGACTGTCATCGGCCCCTCCCCTGACGGTTGTTGTCACAGGTATTCGAAGGGCGCCCGACAACCGGGGACTGACGCGTACACAACAGTCGAATGGCGGACGGATGAGCGCCGTATGGATGCGCGTCCCGTACGCTGCGGGGCCATGAACGAGGCGCAAACGAAGATCGCGATCGTGACGGGCGCGGGCTCCGGCATCGGCCGGGCCGTCGCCCTCGAACTGGCGCGCGGCGGCTGGTCGCTCGCGCTCGCCGGGCGGCGCACCGAGGCCCTTGAGGAGACGGCGGCGCTCACGAAGAGCGACGACGTGCTCTGTGTACGCACCGATGTCGCGGTGCAGGAGGACGTGGCGGCCCTGTTCGCCGCCGCGCGGGACCGGTTCGGCCGGCTCGACCTGCTCTTCAACAACGCCGGCACGTTCGGCCCCGGCGGCGTCCCCCTCGACGAGCTGCCCTACGAGGCGTGGCGGCACGTCGTCGACACCAACCTCAACGGCGCGTTCCTGTGCGCCCAGGCCGCGTTCCGGCAGATGAAGGGCCAGTCACCGCAAGGCGGGCGGATCATCAACAACGGGTCGATCTCCGCCCAGGTGCCGCGCCCGCACTCCGTCGCCTACACCGCCACCAAGCACGCCATGACCGGCCTGACGAAGTCGCTGTCCCTGGACGGGCGCCCGTACCGCATCGCCACGAGCCAGATCGACATCGGCAACGCCGCGACCGACATGACCGAGCAGATGCAGCGCGGCATCCTGCAGGCCAACGGGCAACTGGCCGCCGAGCCCGCGATGGAGGTCGCCGACGTGGCCCGCACGGTCCGGCACATGGCGGAGCTCCCGCTGGAGGCGAACGTCCAGTTCGCCACGGTCATGGCCACCAACATGCCGTTCATCGGGCGGGGTTGAGCGTTCCCTCACACAGGGGCTTCCCTCACGCAGGGGCGGATCGGGGGGAGTGAGCCCCCCGTACGACCGGTGAGCTGCGCCGCGGGGTGCGGAGCGCGGGAATGCCCGCGCCCCGCACCCGGTTGAGGTGCGACATGAGCGCATCCACGGCACCCGACGCCCACGCGGCCCACCCGGACATCCTTCGCTACACCGCCTTCTCCGCCGACCCCGCCGGGGGCAACCCTGCCGGTGTCGTGCTCGACGCGAGCGGCCTGGACGACGCACGGCAGCTGGCGATCGCCGCCGGACTCGGCTACAGCGAGACGGCGTTCCTGACCGCGCCGCCCGCCGAGCTGGCCCCGGCGGGCGGCCGTGCGTACACGCTGCGGTTCTTCAGCCCGAAGGACGAGGTCAACTTCTGCGGGCACGCCACGGTCGCCACGGCCGTCGCACTCGCCCAGCACGGCGGCGGCCCCGGCGACTACGTGTTCGCGACCCCGGCCGGCACCGTCCCGGTCAGCGTGGCCGACGTGGACGGCGAGCTGCGCGCCACCCTCACCAGCGTCGAGCCGCAGGTGAAGGACGTCGAGCGCGCCGATCTCGACGAGGCGCTCGCCGCGCTGCGCTGGGCCGAGTCCGACCTCGACCCGGCCCTGCCGCCGCGCATCGCCTTCGCGGGCAACGACCACCTGGTCCTCGCCGCCGCGACCCGCGCGCGCCTCGCCGACCTGGACTACGACTTCGCCCGCCTCGAAGCCCTGATGCAGCGGCTGAACCTCACCACGCTGCAACTGGTGTGGCGGGAGTCGGACGGCCTGTTCCACGCCCGCGACCCGTTCCCGGTCGGCGGCGTGGTCGAGGACCCGGCGACGGGCGCGGCGGCCGCCGCCTTCGGCGCGTACGCCCGCGAGCTCGGCCTGGTCGGCGAGGAGTCGGAGTTCGTCATCCGGCAGGGCGAGGACATGGGCCGCCCCGGCACCCTCACGGTGACGCTCCGCCAGGGCGACCCACGCGTGCACGTGGCGGGCACGGCGGTCCGGATCCCCGAGTAGCCCTCTCGGGGCTCAGCTGAACCGCACCGGCAGGTGCTTGATCCCGTTGATGTTCGCGGCGGCGTGCGCGTGCGGATCGGGGTCGGCGGCGAGACCGGGCGCGAGGTGGGCGGCGGTGCGGTCCTTCCACACCTCCAGGAGGGCGCCCGGCCGCGCCGGCGACGGCCTCGGCGGACACGGCGTGGAACCCCTTCGCGGCGAAGAGCTCGGCGGCGGCGTCGATCAGCCGGGACCTGGTCTCGGACTTGCGCTGCTCCTGCGTACGGCGAGCCATGGGTCCCTCCCCGGGCGCCGGGGGCCGGAGGTCATATCGGCACGGCTATATAAGCCACAAAGAGAGGAACCCACAGAACTGATGACGACTCGTCAACTAACAAGAAGAAAAGGGCTATTGAGGACCGGTCTCACGCCTGCCCCGTCTCGAACCGCGCGACCTTCCCGCCCTCGACGGTGAACTGCCAGCGGGTCCGCATCTCACCCCAGGTGTCGTTGCGGTAGCGGACGACGAGGGTGCGCCCGTCGTCCGACTGGGACTCGACGGCCATGCTGCCGTTGGAGGAGAAGATCTCCCGCTCGGTCCAGTCGGCGAGATTCCGCTCCGTACCGTCGTCCGACATCGTCGCGTCGGGCGTGAGCGCGTTCCGGAAGGCATCCCTGTCCTGAGTGTTGACCGCCGCGACGAAGGCGCGTACGGCGGGGTCCGCGAGCAATTCGACCGGCAGATCGTCGTTCATGAAGTCTCCTTCGCTGGTTTCCGCTGGTGTTCGGCTGGTGTCGGGCCGGTTCTTCGGCTGGTTTCGGGGCAACCGGCTGGTTTTGGGGGCAGCCCGAGACGTACACCAATCGGCCGCGCGGGCAGCGGACCTTGGTCCGGTCGCGGCGCGTCACCCGGGCGGGGGGATGGGGGGCGGCACGCGGTAGGGGCGTCTCGCCGGTCGTTGCCGCTGTCCGGTGCGGCGAGAACGAGGAACGGCCCCGCGCCCGCCTCCGCTCCTTGCGAACTGAGCCGTTGCGGAGGTGGACGCAGGGCTGCGTAGGGGCGAACGGCTAGCATCGCGCAACCGAACCGCCGCCCGCCGCCTGCCGCCTGCCGCCTGCCGCCCACCCGTACTACGGAGCCGCCATGCCAACGCCCTCGCCCCGCCTCGGCGTCGCCGTCGTAACGATGGGCAACCGCCCCCGCGAGGTCGCCGCGCTGCTCGCCTCGGTCGCCGCGCAGGATGTGCCGCCCGAGCGGATCGTGATCGTCGGCAACGGCTCTCCGCTGCCCGAATTCCCGGGCCTGCCGGGCAGGTCGACGGTCATCGAACTCGACGACAACCTCGGCTGCCCCGGCGGACGCAACGTCGCCCTGCGCAAGCTGCGCGAGTTCGGCGACGTCGACGTGGTCATCGAGCTGGACGACGACGGACTGCTCGTGGACGACGGCGCCTTCCGTGCCGTACTCGGAATGGAAGATCCTCTACGAACCGGCCCTGCTGCTCCAGCACCCGAAGACGTCCCCCGCCCGGCACGCCGTCTACTTCCGTATGACCGCCCGCAACCGCGTCTGGCTGGCCCGCCGCCGCCTTCCCCTACCGCTGATCCCGGCGTACCTCGGTACGTGGACCCTGCTCACCCTCGCCCGCACGCGGTCGTCCGGCGGGCTGCGTGCGTGGGCGGGCGGGTTCCTGGAGGGCGCGCGGACTCCGTGCGGTGAGCGGCGGCCCATGCGGTGGCGCACCGTGTGGCGGATGACGCTTCTGGGCCGTCCACCGTTGATCTGAGTCCGCGTACCGTCGACTGCCGTGAGGCCAAGTGCGTGGCGCTCACCTCCACCCGGTGGTGGAGGGCATCTCGGCGGGTCGGCGGTCAGACGGCGGCGGCGAGGAGTTCCTCGGAGCCGGAGACGGCCTGGTCGCCGGTGTCGGCGGTGTCGGCGGTGTGGCCCCCCGGCTGCGTGGCCGGGTTGCTATCCGCGTCCGGGACCGGTGTGCTCCGGTCGTCCGGGCCCGGCTCGGCGTTGCCGTCCGGAGCCGACGCCGTCGGCTGATGCGGTTTCGCACGGTCGGCCCAGGAGCTGACCGCCCCGGTCGGCGTGAGCTTGATGTGCAGGCCGTTCAGGTTCGCCGTGGCGGTCCTGCCCTTCGCGGACGACAGCGAGCCGACCTTCTTGCCCTGGAACAGGACGTCCGCCCGGTAGCTGTTCTTGCCGACCTTGTACACCTTCGCCGTGTGCCCCTTCGCGGCGAGCCCGACCGTCTTCACGGCGGCGGAGCCCTTCGCGGCGCTGTACGAGGCGGCGACCGGAGCACTGTGTGGCACCTTGGCAGTCGCGCTCCTGGGCGGGTACTCGGGGCCGGCGGCCACGGCGGAGACGGCACCCAGGGACACGGTGGCGGTCGCGGCGGCGGCGACGATGAAGAGGTGCAGGCGGCGGGGGTTCATCGACATGGTGGCAGGCCTTTCCGGGTCGGGGGTTCGCTGTGCTGCTGCCGCCTCATTCCTGGCGACACGAATGAAGCTACGCAGGCAATGTCAAACCCACCCATAAGTCCCGTAACAGGCACCTGGCACCAAGATTGCGAACCGGCCAGTAAACAGGGACGGCAGTGGAAATCGCGGCACCGCAGGGTGGCGATCTTCCGCCGGGGTTGAGGGTGCGGGAGGGTGCTGTCAGGACTGGTGTGGATACGAGGGGGCCCAGTGGCGTTGTGGGATCAGTTGCCGGCCTTGATCGGCGTTGCCGTCGGGGCCGTGGGCTCGTACGCGGCTTCTGCCCTCACCGAGCGGAGCCGTTGGCGCCGGGCCCGGGCCGAGCGCTGGGACGAGCAGCGGTTCCATACGTATGCGGCCTACGCGAACACCCTGAAGGGGCAGATCCGAACAGCCCAGCGCATAGCGGCTTCACGGGGCTTCGAGAACGTGGTCGACCCGCTAGAACCGGAGCACGGGCTGGAACAACTCGCGGAGGCCGAATCGAAGCGCGCAGCCGAGTGGGAATCGATGCTGCTCGTAGGTGATGCGGATGCCATCAGCTCGGCCCGTGGTTGGCACGAGGCCGTCTGGAACATGGAGTTGTACGCGCGCGGCATCAAGAGTGATCCCGCCGGGTGGACACGCGCACTGCAGCAGATGAGCGAAGCCCGGGACGTGTTCTACGCCTGTGCCCGCCGAGACCTCGGAATCTCCGGGCCACCGCCGCCTCCCGGAAACTGGCCACGGAACTGGCAGGAGGAGAGCGCACAGTGATCGGCTCTGAGCGGCTCTCCCTGACTTTGAGAGGGGCGATGCCGGGGACGTGCCCACTGAGCTGCGGAAACACCGATTCAGGGCGTTGCGCGTGTGGTGGTGTTTTCCCGGTTCGCCCCCCCCGGCGCTCCCCGGACTCCCCAGAGACTCCCCAGAGACTCCCCAGAGACTCCCCGGGAAACGCGGTGAACGGAGCCCGCGTGAGGCAATCCGATCAGACATCCCCCTTGCCTGGCCCTCGCAATCCTCATTATCTTGACGTCAAGATTCCTGACTGAACGGTGGGGAGAAGAGATGGCCCAGGAGGCGCTCGGATACACCTTGGGCGGCCTGCATCACGTGCAGCTCGCCATCCCTCCCGGAGCCGAAGAGCTATGCCGCGACTTCTGGGGAGGCGTCCTCGGGATGACAGAGCTCAAGAAGCCGCCGCTACTGGCGGCCCGTGGCGGGTGCTGGTTCCGCGGCGGTGGCCTGGAGGTCCACTTGGGGGTAGAAGAGGATTTCCGTCCGAACAGGAAGGCACACCCGGGCATCCTTGTAACCTCGCTCCAAGCGCTCGCCACGCGATTGGAAGAGCACGGGGTGAGGGTGACCTGGGATGACAACTTCCCTGGGCACAATCGCTTCTACACGCTCGACAGGCTCGGCAACCGGCTTGAGTTCCTTGAAGCACGGGACAACGCCTAGCGTGCCCGAAGGTGCGCACCGTGAGGGCGTCCACCGCCTGCCCCATCCCCAGGGGCAAAGCCGACCGCGCGGCGTGCCAGCCGATCGCTGCGCTGCTGGAGGAGTCACTTCAGCCGCCGCCTCACCCTGCCTCCGCCTCAGCGGCGTACCGCACAGTGGTGCCCGCCGAGGTCGACGACGACAAGGCAGCCTGCAGCTACGTGTCGGTGTCGAAGATGCTGTTCGCCTTCGAAGGTGACGGCGCCGGGCGGTTCATGTCTGACCTGCGTGAGGCCGCTGGTGCCTGCGCTAGTGGCCTGAGCGTCGATAACGGTGATGGCCCCGCCCCGTATGCCACGGTCAAGGAACTCACAGCTCCGCGAGCCGGAGGCGACGAGTCGTTGTCCTACCAGGTCGACCACGGGGCGGACGGCGACACCGGGCGGGGTGAAGACGGGAAGACGCCGCATGTGTTCGGTGTCGTGCGTAAAGCGTCCGTGATCGCCGTCTTTCATCATGTCGATCACGGCGGCCACAAGCGGATGATCCCGCCGACGTCGCTCCTGGCCGCCCAGGTGAACAAACTGCCGTAGCCAGCCAGCCCCGGTGTGGGGGCCGCGCCCACTGCTGGCCTGCTGAACTGCTGTAGGTGGAACTCCCTGATCTTTGCTGTGCGGCGAGCGCACCGCACATCGCTGGGGACCACCGATGCGATGACCGAAGGAGATGACGTGCCACTCGTACCGATCGACTTGCCCACTCCACCCCAACTTCGTCCGCGCTGGGCCGCGTTGGCCGCGATATCCGCGGCGCGCAGCGACGGCCATGCGTGCCATGCCGACGTACCGGGGGTGTGGCGCTACGACGACGGCGGCGGCAACTGGATAGAGCTGCACCAGGTCAGCGAGGGCCGCGCGGTGCTCCTCGGGCACGACCATGAGGCGTCCGAGACGTACTACGGCGAAGCTGCCTCGGTCTTCGACCAGCCGGAAACCGACCTGCTCGCTGGCGCGCCCGCATGGTGGGGGCCTCCCGTCCGCCGCACGCTCGACGGCGGCGCCTGGGTCGGCTTCGTCTACGGCTTCGATGGTGCGGCATGGCAGCGAGCCGATTACACGGCCGAGGACGGCTTCGGCTCCATCCGGTTTCCGGCACTCGGCGACGAGGAAACGCTCAACTGGATTTACGCTCAGGTTGAGGGGTTTCCCGGGCTGCCCGAGGCTGCGCAGTGGGATGCGGCAGCGGGCGCTCTCATCGCGGCCGACGCCGAGGTGACGCCAGCTCACATCACCGCCGTCATCGGACCGCAGTCCGACGACCCCGCACGCTGGGACACCGCAGCCGGTGTGGCAGCGGCGCACCGCTTCCTGACCATGTGAGAGGGCGTTGCCTTCGTAGCGGTGGTTGGGGCGGCGGTAGCCGATCAGCCACGACACGGTGCGTTCGCCTCAGCGAAACGCGTGGACCACCTGGATCTCGCCGACAATGTGGGCGTTGAAGTCGTCCAGCTCCTCGGCCGGAACCCAGAGTTCGAGGATCGCCTTCCCGCCGGCCTGCCGGATGGGATAGCGACTCACGAACTCCGACTCGACCTCAAAACGGGTGACGAAGCCGGCGCCATCCTGCTTCACGTTCCAGTCCCGCGCGATCATGACCGCGTACTCTTCGTTGAGCACCGGGTAGAAGATCGGCTGCTCAGGCAGCCGTGGCGGCCAAGCGCGCCAGTTCAGCTCTCGAACCAGATCCAGCTCCTTGGGGCCGGTGGGGCGCCACAGAGTCCTCGTTGCTTGCTGGCTGGTCATCTGCGTCGCTCTCTGAACGTAGGTCGCTGGTAGGCGGGTTGGGAGACCGGACAATACCGGCCTCGCAGACCCGCCAGCTACGCAGTTTCCCGTGGGATGACGCATTAGCCTGCGTGTTTCACGACCGTTCGCCCGCTGGGATATGTCGGCGACCTGCCGTCCCCGGCATCCATGACTTCGGCCGCTACGGTCAACGGATCACTCCCGGCGTTCACCACGTAAAGGTGCGGGCTGGGGGATGCCGGGAGCTGCCGCGTGGCGAGGAAGCGGCGCCGTCCCCCTCCGGTCACATTGAGCAGGACGCGGGCGTCTCGCGGGATCTGACCGCGTGCGGCGGCTTCCCACAGGCAGGCGAGCGCCACAGCAGCGGGGCGCTCGATGTCGATGTCCTCCATCTCCTCGAAGAGGGCGGCGGCTTGCACGGAGGCCCTTCGGCCGGACACGAGGATGCCGCCCCGGCTGCGCCGCAGGGCATCGCGTACCCCTCCTGCGAGGGCATACGGCGGTGTGGTGTTCACCAGCTCCGGGGCGTAGACCCTGGCAGGAGGCAGCGGGGAGGCAGCGGCCTTGCCTGACCAAAGGTCATGGAGCGGGGCGAACTCCGCGCTCTGACACAGAAGAAGACGAGGGAGGGCGGCAGTGCTGTCAGCCCGCGTGATCCGAGCGGCGGCCTCGTGGGCGGCGAGCGCACCGGACGCGCTCCCGACGGCCTGCACGTAGTAGTCGGGCAGGCGGCCACCCATCGACTCGTACGCCGTCAGTGCCACCACGGCCAGGCCGTCGCGCCGGGCGACGTTGCGTACCCCGCCCTCCTCGCTGAAGACAGAGCCAGCGTCGGCGATGCGGCGCGCATAGGTGATCGCCTCGTTGTAGCCGGCCTTCTCCAGGGCGATGACACGAGCACTGCTTCCGGCCGCGGCGACGGCAGACAACACGGGCAGGGCCGCCTGCGGCACCACCAGAAGACAGGGAAGCCGACTGTGACGGCAGGCGGCAAGAAAGGCTGCGGCGGTGTTCCCGGCCGACGCGGCCACCAGGGTCCCACTCCGTGGAGGGAGACGCCCCAACACGCTGTAGGCCTCAAGCTCCTTGAAGGTCCCGGTGTCCATGCGGCAGCCGCGTTCGGGCCAGTAGCCGCTGAAGGCCACCCACAGGTCACTCAGCCCCATGGCCCTGCCGAGGCGTTGACTGCGGAAGACCGAGGGCAGGCTGGAGCCGGGCACCTCGCGGCCGGCCGGCAGCCACCTGCCGTACCGAAAGATCCCCTCTCCCGTAGCAGCGGGCCTGAACCGGCCCTCTTCGTACTCGGTCCGCAGCAACGCCCCGTCCCCGCAGACCGGACACCGCAGCATCAGCCCGTCATCCGCCGTCCGCCGCGCGCATCCGCTGCACACCAGCTGGTAGCGCGGGGGTGAGACGCGGCCCGGCATCAGCTCGGCCCCGCTGGCGGCGTGCTCGGGCCGGGAGCGTCCTCGTATCCGGTGTAGATCCGCCGGATGCTGCTGCCTTGCTGATCGATGTCCGTGCCGTACACATGGAGGGAAATGGCCTTGCCCGGGCCAGGGTTGCGTACCTGATGGATGTCTCCCGGCGGGGCGAACGCGGTGACCCCGCCCACAGCGTTGACCCGGTGCTCGACCGGGAGGAGCTGGGCGCCCCGGGGTGCGGAGGACAGCCGGTAGCGCTGCTCCACCTCTCTGCCCGCGTGCACGCCGGCAACACACCAGCACACGTGGTCGTGCACGGCCGTACCTTGTCCAGGCAGCCACACCAGTGCCACCAGGGAGAATGTGCCTGACGGTTCCACGTGGAGAACGTGCTGCCGGTAGCCCGTCCGGTCGCCCATGCATTGGTGCGGTGTGAGCAGACCCGGTTCACAGATGTATCTCTGAAGCTGCCTGCCGGCGAGCAGCGCCCGCCGCGCCGGTGAGTTCGCCTCCGCCACGCCCTCGCGGATCGCCGAGACCAGTGCGCGCAGGCGCGGGGTCGTGGCCCCTGTGCGGAACTGATCCGTCGACGTCACCACAGACCGTCCTTCCCTGCGAGGCCAGCGGCCCCGCAACGTGTATCCCGCACGGCCGCACCTGCGACAGGAGCGTCTCTCTCTTCACTGTGTGGGCGAGGGCGGCATGAAGCCCGCTCTGCTCAGCCGAATGGGCTCCCGGTCTACCGCTACGGCGGGGCGAGGACGGGCCCAACCTCTTGCGACGCCGCACTTTGCTGGGACCATGATCAACTAGCCGCTGGCCCCGAAACGGCGACAGAGCCCAGGAGCTGAGCCAGAGCCGGAACTCGTGAACAGAGCCACGTCGAGAAGGCCTCGCATTCTCGACTGGCTTCGCTGTCGACGAGATTGGCCGTGAGTCGTCCAGCTTGGGGCTCGGCCCCTTCACCCGGTGAACGCATCGCCCTTGTAGCGGAACCGCAGCGAGGGAGTGTCGTAGTAGTTGGTCGTGGTGCCGACGGCGGAGGAGTGCGGCCTTCCTTCGGCGGCTGCTTCCCAGTCGTTCAGGCCGAGGAGTTGGCGGCCGGCTGAGTTCTGGGCGAAGGCGATGGTGTCGAGGGTGGGTATGTAGTACGTCCACCGCGTAGTGGCCGCCTCGGATTCGCAGGCGTCGGGCCGCTGGCGCACTGGAGCTCCTTTCGTCGGCGTACCGGTGTGGGTGAGGCACATGCCCGTCGCGTGGTTGCGGATCCGTACTTCCTGGGCCGCCCGGTCGACCAGCAGCTCCCACTGCTGGCTGCTGCCGCCATCGCATGAGGCCTCAAACGGCTGAGCTCCTTCCTGGGCGGAGATATCCAGGCACCGTCCGGTGGCGAGGATCGACAGCTGGGTACGGTCATCGGCTGACGGCGACCAGGGTGGCTTCCGGGCTGCTGGGGTGGAGCTGCGCCGCGGCGGTGGGGTTGAGCTGCTCCGCGGTTTCACCTGGGATGGCGGTGACGCTTTCGCGGGCTCGTCGCGCGAACGAGTGGGTGTCGGGGTGGTTGTGGTCGCAACAGCGGTGGGGGCCGGCGGGGGCACCGGAGGCCTGCCGCTGTCCGGGGCCAGGGTGTATCCGGCGACGGATACGACAAGGACCGAGGCTCCGAGGGCGCCGGCCTTCAGCGCCGCGCCGACTCCGGTGGCCAGCCCTGCGGCGCCTGTTATGGGGGTTGTCGCCGCACCGGTCGGGACAGCCGCCTTCGACCCGTATGCTGCCCCCGCCCACAGCAGCACACCTACTGGGAGCACTGAGGCCAACGAGTCGTTGAGCTGCTCTAGTTCGTGCTGCGCGCGGCCGCAGCGGGCGCAGTCGGCAAGGTGCCGGGCCAGCGCGCGGTGGGTGCGGCGAATGCGCCCTGTACGGCGCACCGAGGCGGCCAGCAGGCCGGTGTAGTGGCGGCAGTCCTCCGGCGTCGCCGTGTCGGTGACGTACGCGGACAGGTAGGCCTCGCGCAACCCTTCGCGGGCGCGGGCGGTGAGGGAGGCGACGCCGCTCGGGCTGATGCCGAGGAGCGGCGCGATCCGGTCCGCTGACGCGTGCTCGACGGCCGAGTGCCACAGAACGGTCTGCCAGCGCCCGGGCAGGCTGAGGAATGCCCGTCGCACCAGGTCGCCCTCCTCCTGCCGCAACAGCTGCTCTTCGCCGCTCTGCGACTCAGCCGACTGCACCAGCCAGCACTCGAAGTCGCTGCAGAGTTCAGTGCGTCGAGCGGTGCTGGCCCAGGCAGTGGCGGCACGGCGGACGGTGGCCATCAGGTAGGGCCGCCAGGCATCCGTCGGGCCGTTGCCGCCCCGCACCGCGTGCAGGGTACGGGTGAACGCCTCGGAGGCCAGGTCTTCCGCCGTGTGCGCGTCCCGTGTACAGCCACGCGCGTACGAGAGCACGGCTTCGTGGTGCCGACGGTAGAGCTCGTCCAGGGCTGCCTCGGCGGCGCCGGGCGGACCACGGCGTATACGGGCTGTCAGTTCGGCATCGGCGGCGGTCGCCGGCGTGAGGGTGTCGGCGGCGGGTTCGCTCATGTGGTCCCCCTGGGTCTTGGCGGGCGAAGGGCTCCGCCGAAGAAGGGAGCGGCACCAACTCACCTGATCCCGCGGTGACATCAGATCGTGACCTTGACTTGCCTGCGGCGCACACTCTGGCCGGTGACGTTCTCACGCTGCTTGGGCGGCTCCTCGGTCTCGCAAATAACGGGTGCATAACGGAGCGAGGAAGAGGGCGGTCCAGGTGCTCTCTCCAGGGTGACAGGCACTTCACGCCGAGGCGGCCCCGTCTGTCGACGGCAGCCCTCGGCACCTACTGCCTCAGGAGGCACCCGTGACACGACACGCTTTGCCGGACTCGCAACGCCCCCGGCACGCCTATCGCCGCCCCTCACTCACCCGCGCCCGTACCGCAATCGCCGCCGCTGCCTTCCTTGCGACGTGCGCTGCGACCTGGTCGGGCATGACCGCCGGCGCTGCTGAGGTGGACGGACAGCGGAGGCCCGACAGCGTCTCGGCGACGCCCGCCGAGGCGGCCAGCGAGAGGACGTCCTACCGGTCGATTGGGCCGCGGATGGTGAAACTCCTCAATGAGCGGCGGACGGAGTTGGGGCTCAAGCCGGTCCTGTACAGCGCCGACGAGCAGCGGAAGGCCGATGCCTGCGCGCGGGAGAATCTGACTGCCTGGCACCACTGTGGTCACGAAGTACTCGCCAAGGGCGAGCGCCCTCAGGACATGAGCGCCGAGAAGCTCCTCGACGGCTGGTTCGACAGCCCTGCCCACAGGGAGGCCCTGACCAGGCCCAGTTCACGCATCGCCGGAGCCGCTGTGGTCACCGACGACCGGGGCATCTACGTCGCCGCTCTGGCTATCGACTACTGATCCGCACCCCATGACAGCCGCCCGTCAACCCCTCTACGGATGACGGGCGGCGGCGGGGAGTCCTCATGGGAAGTAGGGGAATTACTGAGGTCGCTGTTGTCCACGCCAGTCACGTAGTGGGACACCCGGAGGGGCAAGACCTGGTCACGTCGGGCCAGCCGCGAAGTCCACTACAACCGGAGGGGGCCCTGCACCTTGAAGAAGGTGCGGGGCGATAGGCGCAAGCAGAAACCCCTGGCCCGGGAGTCGGAAACTCCCAGGTCAGGGGCCTTGCGGCGGAACGAGTCGGCCTGTACGCCGGGTTCTGTCTCCCCAGGGCCTTGCGGCCCGGGGGGAGGCGGTCATCCATCTGGGGCCGGCGTTGCCGTCGGCCTCGTGCGGTCTACCCGCGGACTCGGGCGGGCAGCCCTCGATCATCCGCGCAGAGCGCCTCGCGGCACTCCTCTTGACCTTGCTCCGGGTGGGGTTTACCTAGCCGCCTGAGTCACCTCAGGCGCTGGTGGTCTCTTACACCACCGTTTCACCCTTACCCGGCACCTGAGCGCCGGGCGGTTTGTTTTCTGTGGCACTGTCCCGCGGGTCACCCCGGGTGGCCGTTAGCCACCACCCTGCCCTGTGGAGCCCGGACGTTCCTCGGAGGGAGTCCGAAAACCCCCGCCGCGACCGCCCGGCCGGCTCGTCCGCCGTGTCGACCATGCTACCCGCGCCACGGGGAGCCCTTGACCCGAGAGCCCTTGACCTTGTCGCAGCGTCAACGTTTCTACTGGCCTCATGCGGATCGGAGAGATCGCCGCGCTCGCCGGGGTCACCACGCGGGCCGTGCGCCACTATCACCAGCAGGGGCTGCTGCCGGAGCCGGAGCGGCGGGCCAACGGGTACCGGGAGTACGGGCTGCGGCACGCCGTGGAGCTCGCCCGGATCCGGCGGCTCACCGAGCTCGGGCTCGGGCTCGCCGAGGTCAAGGACGTGCTCGCGGACGACGCCGGGCGTGAACTCGTAGAGGTTCTGGAGGAGTTGGACGGAGATCTGGCGCGGCAGGAAGCGGCGGTCCGGGAGCGGCGGGAGCGGCTCGCCGCGCTCCTCGAGCAGGCGCGGGCCGGGGAGCTGCCGCCGGAGGGGCCCGTCTCGCCGGACCTCGCCCGGCTGTTCGCCGCGCTCGGGCCGACCGACTCGGCGATCGCCGCGAAGGACCGCGAGCACCTGGCCCTCTTCGACTCGCTCGGCGGGCCCGAGGGCAGCGGCGAGCTGGTCGCGGCGCTGCGGCCACTGGCCGACGACCCGGAGTTCGCGGGCCGGGTGGAGGAGCTGTACGGGCGGTTGGACGAGTTGGCGGAGGCCGCGGCAGACGATCCGCGGATCGCGCCGCTCGGCGACGAGCTCGTGGCCGCGATGCCGGAGGCCGTACTGCGGCTGATCGCTCAGGAGGACGCCGGGCAGTCGCTCGGCGGGGGCTTCGGGGAGGCGTTCCTCGCGGACTTCCCGGCGGCGCAGGCGGAGGTCGTACGGCGCATGCTCGCGGGGCTCGCGGAGCGCGCGCGGCGGGCGGGAGGGGGTGGGCGGCCATGAGCATGGGGAAGGCCGTACGGGTCACAAGTCGGCTGACCGTGCTCGAACTGCACGGGATGTACTGCCTGTTGCTGTGGGTGGCGCGGCGGCGGCACGGGGTTCCCGAGGGGGCGCGGCCCGTGTCGTACACCGGGCCGCAGACGGCGATGCTGTTCGGGCTGCTGTTCGTGGCGGTGCTCGAGACGGTCGCGCTCGCGGTGCTGATCCCGTGGCCCGCGGTGCACGCGGTCGTGCTGTTCCTCGACGTCTACACCGTGCTCCAGGTGCTCGCCCTGCACGCCGCCTGTGTGGTCCGCCCCCATGTGGTGGGCGCGGACGGTTCACTGCGCATCCGGTACGGGCATCTGCTCGACCTGCGCGTTCCGGCCGCGGCGGTCGCCCGCGCACGGGTGGAGCGCCGCTACCCCACCGGCAAGCGGATCCAGGAGCACCTGGACGGCAGCCTCGACCTCCTGGTCGGCTCCCAGACGACGGTGACCGTGGAGCTCGCGGCGCCCGTGGCGTTCGTACGGCCGCTGGGGCGGCGGGTGGAGGTGACGACGGCGGTGCGGTTCCACGCGGACGATCCGCAGGCGCTCGTCGCGGCCCTGAGAACGGCCCCGCGAACAACGGCCCCGCGAACAACGGCCCCGCCAACCGGTCTCACGCCGGAGCGAACCGCACCTTCGCCGCACCCGGGTCGGCCTGGGTGAGGCGGACGCGGAGGCGTTCACCGAGGGGCAGGTCGGTGGTGCCCTCGATGCGGGCGACGACCGCCGGGTCCTCCAAGTGCACGGTGCCGACGGCCGGTTCCTGTTCCTTGACGTCGATCACGATCGCGTCGAAGGTCTCGCCGACCCGGTCCCGGAGCAGCGCGGCCTCGACGATGTCGACGCACTCGCGCTCCACGGTGTTGCCCCGCCGGGTGCCGTCGGCCATCTCCTTCGGCAGCTCGGGCAGGGCGTCGAGCACCCACGGCGGAGGATCGCCACCGGCGCAGGCGGCCAGGCAGATCTCGCCCGCGTACCGGTCGGCGAGCCGCCGCAGCGGAGCCGTGCAGTGCGTGTACGCGGCGGCCACGGCGGAGTGGACGCGCGGCTCGGGCAGCTCGCCGCCGGTGAACTCGGTGTAGCCGGCGCCGCGCAGGAGCGTCGTGCACTCCTGCAGGAACGCCGCGTGGTTCGGCTCGCGCGGGTCGAGAGCGCGGAGGAGATCGGCGTACGGGACGTGGTGCGGCCAGTCCACGTGCAGGGCGGTGGCCGCGCGGCGCAGGCGGCCGACCGCGCCGTCGGGGGCGGCCGGCAGGGTGCGCAGGATGCCGGTGCCGTACTCGATCATCAGGTCGGCGGCGGCGATGCCGGTGAGCAGGGAGATCTGGGCGTTCCAGGCGTCGGCGGGGCGGGGCGCGCGGTAGGTGAGGGCGTAGTGGTTGTCGCGTTCGACGATCTCCTGCTCGGGGACGTTCAGGGAGATCCCGCCGCGCGCCACCTCGCGCTGTTCGCGCAGCAGCCCGATGTCGCGGAGGAGGGTGAGGGGCTCCTCGGCGGTGCCGGTGTCGACGGCCTTCTGGACGCCCTCGTAGTCGAGCTTGGCGCGACTGCGGACGAGGGCGCGGTGCACGTCGACGGCGGTGCGGTGCCCGTCCGCGTCCAGGTCGATGGTCCAGAGCAGGGCCGGCACGTCCTGGTCGGGGAGCAGGCTGGCGGCGCCCTCGGACAGCAGCGGCGGGTGCAGCGGCACCTTCTCGTCGGGGAAGTACAGGGTGACCGCGCGGCTGTGCGCCTCGCGGTCGAGGGCGCCGCCGGGGGTGACGAAGGCGGCGACGTCGGCGATGGCGTACCGCACGCGGTAGCCGCCGCCGTCCCTGCGGGAGAGGTGCATGGCCTGGTCGAGGTCGGTCGACGTGGGCGGGTCGATCGTGAAGAACGGGAGGTCCGTGGCGTCGGCCTCGGGCAGCCGGGGCTCGCGTACGGCGGCCTCCGTCTCGGCGAGGACCTCGGGCGGGAAGTCCTGCGGCACGTCGAGGCTCGCGCGCAGCTCGCGCAGGGCGGCGCGCAGCGGGGTCGCCTCCGCGGTGGGGGGCACGTGCAGGTGGCGGCGGGGCATGGGGCGAGCGTATTTCGTCCGTACGGATTCCTCCCGTTCTGCCCGCTTGCTCCCTGCACGGTCCTTGCGTACCCCGTCCGGCCGATACGCTGCCTCGGGGGCCGCACCCCCGCGCCTCGGGGGCCGCACCCCCGCCTCGTACCGCCGCAGAAGGAGAACCCGTCGTGCTCGTGCTCTTGCCTCCGTCCGAGGGAAAGGCCGCCTCCGGGAGGGGTGCGCCGCTGAAGGTCGAGGGGCTGTCCCTGCCGGGTCTGAACGAGGCGCGGCAGGCGGTGCTCGACGAGCTGGTGGAGCTGTGCGCGGCCGACGAGGAGAAGGCGCGCGAGGTGCTCGGCCTGAGCGAGGGGCTGCGCGCCGAGGTCGCGAAGAACGCGGAGCTGCGCACGGCCGGGGCGCGTCCGGCCGGGGAGATCTACACCGGCGTCCTGTACGACGCGCTCGGCCTCGCCTCCCTGGACGCGGCGGCTAAGCGGCGGGCCTCGAAGTCGCTGCTCGTGTTCTCGGGGCTGTGGGGCGCGGTCCGGGTCACCGACAAGATCCCGTCGTACCGCTGCTCGATGGGCGTGAAGCTGCCGGGCCTCGGCGCCCTGAACGCGTACTGGCGCGGCGTCATGGCCGAGGCCCTTCCGGAGGCCGCCGGGCAGGGGCTCGTGCTCGACCTGCGTTCGTCCGCGTACGCGAGCGCCTGGAAGCCGAAGGGCGAGGTGGCGGGCCGGACCGCGACGGTGCGGGTGCTGCACTCGCAGCTGGTCGACGGCGTGGAGAAGCGCTCCGTGGTGAGCCACTTCAACAAGGCGACCAAGGGCCGCGTCGTACGCGACCTGCTGCAGGCGGGCGCGGCGCCCGCGACACCGGCGGAGCTCGTCGAGACGCTGCGCGGGCTCGGGTACGCGGTGGAGGCCGAGGCGCCCGCGAAGCCGGGGAAGGCCTGGCAGCTCGATGTGGTCGTGACGGAGATCCACTGAGTCGTACGAGGGAGATCCGCTGAGCCGTACAGGGGAGATCCACTGAACCGTACGGGGAGATCCACTGAGCCGTACGAGGCAGATCCACTGAGCCGCACGAGAGGCGGTTGCAGCATGCGCAATGGGCTTTGCGCATGCTGCATGCGCCGGGCAGGATGGTGCCATGACTTCGCGCTCTGTGCTTGACCTCGCCCCCGTCGTCCCCGTCGTCGTCGTGGAGGACGCGGCGGACGCGGTGCCGCTCGCCCGGGCCCTGGTGGCGGGCGGCCTGCCCGCGATCGAGGTGACGCTGCGCACCCCCGCCGCCCTCGACGCCATCCGCGCGATCGCGGCCGAGGTGCCGGACGCGGTGGTCGGCGCGGGCACCGTGATCTCCCCGGACAACGTCCGGGACTCGGTGGCGGCGGGCGCGCAGTTCCTGGTCAGCCCCGGCTGGACGGACGCGCTGCTTGACGCGATGAAGGAGTCCGGCGTGCCGTTCCTGCCCGGCGTCTCCACGACGTCGGAGGTGGTGGCCCTGCTCGAACGCGGCGTCGCCGAGATGAAGTTCTTCCCGGCCGAGGCCGCCGGTGGCACCGCCTACCTCAAGTCCCTCGCGGGCCCGCTCCCCCAGGCCCGCTTCTGCCCGACCGGCGGCATCACGCCCGCCTCGGCACCCTCGTACCTCGCGCTGAGTAACGTCGGCTGCGTGGGCGGCAGTTGGATGCTTCCCGGTGACGCGGTCGCCGCGAAGGACTGGGCCCGCGTGGAGCACCTGGCCCGCGAGGCCGCGTCCGTACGAGAGGCCTGAAGCCCCCTCGGTTCAGCGCAGGTGGGACGTCTCGTTGAGGAGCCGCAGCGAGGCGTTCCCGTCGGCGTAGTACGCGACGGCCGAGAGCGAGGCCGCCGAGAGCTCCATCCGGAACAGCGCCTCGGGCGGCGCCCCGAGCGCCAGCCGCACCAGCGTCTTGACCGGCGTGACATGCGTGACAAGCAGGACCGTACGCCCCGCGTACCGCGCGACCAGGCGGTCCCGCGCCTCCTCGACCCGCGCCGTGACCTCGGCGAAGGACTCGCCGCCCGGCGGGGCCGCGTCCTGCGAGGCGAGCCAGGCGTCGAGCTCGTCCGGATAGCGCTCGCGCGCCTCGGCGAACGTCAGACCCTCCCAGGCCCCGAAGTCCGTTTCCCTGAGGCCCTGTTCGATCGTCACGGCAAGGCCGAGGCGGGCCGCGACCGTGTCCGCGGTCTCACGGCAGCGGCGCAGCGGTGAGCTGACGATCGCCTGGATCGTGCCGCGCGCGGCCAGCGCGGCGGCGGTCCGCTCGGCCTGCTCGCGCCCGGCGGCCGAGAGCACCGGGTCGGAACCCCCGCTTCCGGAGAACCGCTTCTCGGGCGTCAACGCGGTCTCGCCGTGCCGAAGCAGCACGAGCGTGGCGGGCGGGCCGAGGTCGGGTGCGGCGGCGGGCCGGGCGGCGGTGGGGGCCTGGACCACGGGAGCCGCACTCGTACGCGAACCAGCGAGCGCCGCCCGCGCCTTGGCCGCTCCCGCCGACGCGTCGCCGGGCGGGCCGTCGCCGGGCGGGCCATCGCCGGGCGGGCCATCGCCGACCGGAGCCGTCGCCGCGTTCCGTGCCGCGCGGGCGTCCCGCGCGTCCAGCTCCGCCGTGGAGTCGGCCGCGCTCCACTGCTCACCGCGCTTGCCCGCGTCCATCGCCTCGTTGGCGAGCCGGTCCGCGTGCTTGTTCTGCGCGCGCGGGATCCACTCGTACGTGACCGTCCCCGGTGGGAAGACCCCGCGGGCCTCGGCGGCGAGCGGGCGCATGCCCGGGTGCTTGATCTGCCAGCGGCCCGACATCTGCTCGACGACCAGCTTGGAGTCCATCCGGACCGCGACCGAGGCCTCCGGGTCGAGTTCGCGGGCGGCCTTCAGACCGGCCACCAAGCCCTTGTACTCCGCGACGTTGTTCGTCGCCACACCGATGAACTCGGCCCGCTCCGCGAGGACTTCACCGGTGGCGGCGTCCAGGACGACCGCGCCGTAGCCCGCGGGGCCCGGGTTGCCCCGGGACCCGCCGTCGGCCTCGACCACGAAACGCATGGACTACAGCCCGGACTCCGACGTACGGACCAGGATGCGGCGGCAGTTCTCGCAGCGCACGACCGCGTCCGGGGCGGCGGCACGGACCTCGTTCAGCTCGGTGATGTTGAGCTCCAGGCGGCAGCCCTCGCAACGGCGCTGGTAGAGGCGGGCCGCGCCGACGCCGCCCTCCTTCTCGCGCAGCTTGTCGTAGAGCTTCAGCAGGTCGGCCGGGACCGAACCGGAGACGACCTCGCGCTCCTTGGTGACCGTGGCGGCCTCGCCGTCGATCTCCTCGAAGGCGGCGTCGCGGCGGGCCGTGGCGTCGTCGATCTTCGCCTGGACGGACTCGACGCGCCCGGTCAGCTCGCCGACCCGCTCCTGCGCGGACTCGCGGCGCTCCATGACCTCCAGGACGACGTCCTCCAGGTCGCCCTGGCGCTTGGCGAGCGAGGCGATCTCGCGCTGCAGGTTCTCCAGGTCCTTGGGGCTGGTGATCGCGCCGGAGTCCAGACGCTGCTGGTCGCGGACGGCGCGCTGGCGCACCTGGTCCACGTCCTGCTCGGCCTTGGTCTGCTCGCGGGCGCAGTCGCTCTCCTCGGTCTGCGCGGCGACGAGCAGGTCCTTGAGCTGCGTGAGGTCCTTGGTGAGCGACTCGATCTCGGCGTGCTCGGGCAGCGCCTTGCGCTTGTGCGCGAGCTGCTGCAGGCGTACGTCGAGCGCCTGGACGTCGAGGAGGCGGATCTGGTCGGCGGGCGCGGCGTTCAGTTGGGGGCTCCAGTTGAGTCAGTGGGTGCGGAGACGGACGACGCCGCGTGGGCGGTCCAGGGGTCGGTGACCGTACGCGAGACGTGGACCCGCAGGCCCCATCCGTTGCGGTCGGAGATCTCGTCGAGCTGGGCGGCGGCCTGCTCGCACCAGGGCCACTCGGTGGCCCAGTGGGCGGCGTCGAACAGCGCGAGCGGAGTCTGCTGAGTGGCCTCGGACGCCGGGTGGTGGCGCAGGTCGGCGGTGAGGAAGCCGTCCACTCCGGCCGCGCGGACCGCGTCGAAGAGGCTGTCGCCGGAGCCGCCGCTCACCGCGACCGTACGGATCACGGCGTCCGGGTCGCCCGCCGCGCGGACGCCCTGCGCGGTGCCGGGCAGCCGTTTGGCCGCGCGGGCCGCGAACTCCCGGGCGGAGAGCGGATGGTCGAGCTCGCAGATCCGGCCGAGGCCGCGACGGCCCGATGCGTCCGTCGGGTCGGGGACGAGCGGGCCGACGACGCGGAGGTCGAGGGCGCCGGCGAGGGCGTCGGAGACTCCCGGGTCGGCGGTGTCGGCGTTGGTGTGCGCGACGTGCAGGGCCACGTCGTTCTTGATCAGGTCGTGCACGGCCCGGCCCTTGAAGTGCGAGCGGGCGACCGTCGTCGTACCGCGCAGGTAGAGCGGGTGGTGGGTGACCAGGAGGTCGGCGTCCAGGCGGACCGCTTCGTCGACGGTCTCCCGCACCGGGTCGACGGCGAAGAGCACGCGCGTGACCTCGGCCTGCGGGTCCCCGCAGACGGTGCCGACGGCGTCCCACTGCTCGGCCCGCTCGGGGGGCCACAGGGCGTCCAGGGCGGCGGTTACTTCGGAGAGACGGGGCACGGGGAAAAGGCTACCTTCCCCGTGCCCCTGCCGATCAGCGCCTGTGGACAACGGTCCGCACCGCATTCGGGACGGAAAGCGCGGCTCTCGGAGTCAGCGCGCCAGGTACCCGTCCAGGTCGTCCAGGACCTCGTCCGCCGCCGTCACGCCGAGGCCCAGGTACCAGGTCTCGTCGGGCACGTTCTTCGCCCGGCCCTGCTCGACCGCGCCGAGCTTCTTCCAGAGCGGGTTGGCCTCGGCCCGGGAGCGGTCGGTCTTCTTGGCGTCGCCGTAGACCCCGGTGAAGATCCAGTCGGCGTCGGCCTCGTCGATCTTCTCCGGGCTGATCTCGGTGGCGAGGTCGTTGACCTGCTGGTTCTTCGGGCGCTCCACGCCGACGTCATCCAGGATCGTGCCGATGAACGAGGCCTTCGCGTAGAGGCGGATCATGCCCGGCAGGTAGCGCAGCATCGTGACGGTGGGCTTCTCGCCGCCCTCGTCGATGGCGGCGCCGAGCTTCTCGGCCTTCTTCTCGTACGCGGACAGCTGGTCCTTCGCCTCGCCTTGCTCGTCCAGGGCGGCGGCGTTGAGGAGGTAGTTCTCCTTCCAGGTGAAGCCCGGGCGGATGGAGAACACGGTCGGCGCGATCTTGGAGAGCTGCGGGTACATCTTCGCGGCGCGCAGCTCGCTGCCGAGGATCAGGTCGGGCTTGAGCGCGGCGATCGCCTCCAGGTTGAGGGCGTTGATGGTGCCGACGTTCTTCGGCTTGCCCGCGTCCTTCGCGAGGTAGCCGGGTATGCCGTCGTCGCCCTCGGTCGGCGCGTACCCGACGGGCCGCACACCGAGCGAGACGACGTTGTCCAGCTCGCCGACGTCCAGGACGACGACCCGCTTCGGCTTGGCCTTCAGCTCGGTGCTGCCCATGGCGTGCTCGATGGTGCGCGGGAACTCGCCGGGCTTCGCCTCGGTGCCCATCTTCGCGGTCTGCTCGGCGGCCTTTGCGAAGTCCTCGCCGCCCTGGGCCACGGACTTGCTTCCGCTGCCGTTCTTCTTGCCGCTGCCTCCGTCGGCACCGGAACCGGCGTCTCCGCCGGAACAGGCGGCCAGGGAGAGCGAGGCGGCGACGGCGAGTGCGACGGCAGCGGTGCCGCGGCGGCGTAGGGACATCGAAACTCCTGGGGGTACTTAGGTTGGCCTTACCTTAAGCCACCTCCGGTCCAGCACAACCCCCTCAGCTTTCTCAGGCGAATCAGGACATGGCCACCCTTTGGTGTGAAGCGGTGGGCTGCTCGTGCCACGGCAGCGCGTGCGAAAACTAGCTTTCTGGGCCGGAGGTGAAGCTCACTGATGACCACGACGGCCTGTGCCACGAAGACCGCGACCGGCGCGCAAGGCTCCGGCGGCAGCGGCGAGATCCCCGAGCAGGACGGGCACGACGGGTACGACGGGTGCGACGGGTGCGACGGGTACGACGGGCACGACGGGCACGACGGGCACGACGGGCACGACGGGCACGACGGGCACGACGGGCACGACGGGCACGACGGGCACGACGGGCACGACGGGCACGACGGGCACGACGGGCACGACGGGCACGACGGGTACGACGGGTACGACGGGTACGACGGGTACGACGAGGAAACATCCGGCACCGAGGGCCCGGGCACGGGGACTCCGCTCACGCCGGAGGTGCCTACGCGGAGCGCCGCCTCGACGGACCCGGCTGCCGACGCCGAACTCGCGGCAGCCCCTGCCGAAACGGTCCTGCAACCCCCCTCACCCCAGGACCCCTCACCCCAGGACCCCCCGCCCCGCCCCGGGCACCCCCCGGCCACGCCCTCCTTCACCATCAGCGCGGCCGGTGCGTACGCCGCCCGCCTCGCCCCGCACGGTGAGGGCGGCGCCGTCTGGTGCCCCGAGCGCTGGACCCTCGACGGCCCCGAGCCCTACGCCGTCCCGCTCCCCCTCGACCAGCCGGAGGAGTACGGCACCGAAGTGCTGCCGATGGCGGACGGCCGGGTCCTCGTGCACCGCACCAACGGGCAGCGGCAGTCGTTCTCGCTGCTCTACCCGACGGGACCCGGCACCGGCGAACACCTCCTGGGCGCCCTGGAATCGGAGCAGTTGAGGCTCCTGCCGCCCTCGCCGAGCGGCTCCTGTGCGTACGCCCTGGCCGTCGGACTGCAGGCCACCTCGGTCTGGCTGGTCGCGGGCGGCGCCTTCGGGCCCCAGCAGGTCGCCGAGGTGCCGGGTCGCTGCACGGGCGGGGTGTGGCTGGACCGCACCGGCCGGATGCTCGCCCTCGACCAGGAGCTCGACGGCCGGACGAAGACGGTCGCCGTGGACCTGGAGCGCGGTGGCGAGGTGACGCCGCTGCTGCAGATCACCGAGCAGAGCAACGACCGGCTGCTGCTCGCCGACGCGGCCAGCGGGCTGATCCTGGTCCGCTCCGACGCCCCCGGCCAGGACCGGCTCGGCTGGGGCGTGCTCGGCTCGACGCTGCCGGTCCGGTTCCCGGAGTGCCTGCGGCTGCCGGACTGCGCGGTGACGCCGTTCGCGATCGAGCCGGGGCAGGCCCTGATGCCCGAGCACTGCGCCGTGGCGCTGCGGATCGACGGTGCGGCGGATACGTGGATCGGGCTCTGGCGGCCCGTCGAGCGTCGCGTCCAGCACCTGGCCGCGCCCCAGGGCTGGCTGACCGGCGCCGGGTTGTGGACGCCCGACGGTGAACTCCGGCTCCCGTACGCGACGGAGGCCGTGCCCTGTGGGGTGGCCCGGGTCATGGCGCCGCCCCCGGCTCCGCCCGAACCGGCTCCCGCGCCCGCGCCCGCGCCCGCTCCCCGCCCGGTCCCGTTGCAGCAGGCGCCGCTTCAACAGGCCCTGCCGATGCGGCGGATGGCGCGCCGCATCCAGCACGTGGAGGTGTGAACGGCGCCGCCGAAAGGCCGGAACGCAAAGGGTTCGCACGGCGTGCCGGGCACGGCTTCCGAACCGTTACGAAGGCGTGCCACAAGCCGTTACTCACCCGGCGTGATTGCCGCGTACAGGACAGTTAGACTCGCCCGGCTGTCCTTTGACGATCTTCTTACGGGGTGACGTTTTTCCCATGACCGAGAACAGCGACGTGCCCACGGAGCCGCAGGCTTCGGACGCCGCGCGCGAGCAGCGCGGGCACGGCAGGCACCGGGGCCCGGTCTCCGTACAGGACGTTCCGGAGAACACTCCGGCGCCGCGCGGCCGACACCGCAAACCGTCCGACGAACGACGCTCGCAAGCGGCGTAAGCGTCTTCTTCCGATGCGCGCCCCCGGAGCCCCTCGGGTCCGGGGGCGCGCTCTTTCCCCACCCCGCCCCTTCCCGAACTGGGGGCCAGCCCCCAGACCCCCGCTCCTCAAACGCCGGAGGGGCTGGTATTTAGGGGCGCGGGGGCGCAGCCCCCGGAGAAGTCCGAAGATCACCCCCGCTTGAGCCCCAGCACCTCCGAAGCCGCGAACGTCTCGTTCGCGGGCCGGTCCGCGTAGTACGGGGACAGCGCCTCGTCCAGCTCCTCGTACGAGAAGACCTCCTTCGCCGTGTCGAACTTCGCGGCCACGCACGGGCGTTCGACGACGGCGACCATGCCGCCGTGCACGACGAGCAGCTGCCCGTTGACCTTCCCGGCCGCCGGGCCCGCCAAGTACCCGACCAGCGGAGCGACATGCTCCGGGGCCAGCGGGTCGAGCTCGTCCCCCGTCGGCTCGCCGAACCCGGCGAAGACGTCCTCCGTCATCCGCGTACGGGCGCGCGGGCAGATCGCGTTGGCCGTCACGCCGTACTTGCCGAGCGCGAGCGCCGAGGACGTGGTGAGGCCGACGATTCCGCCCTTGGCGGCCGCGTAGTTGGGCTGTCCGGCCGAGCCCGCGAGGAAGGCCTCGGAGGAGGTGTTGACGATCCGGCCGTAGACCGGGCCGCCCGCCTCCTTGGAGCGTGCGCGCCAGTGCACCGAGGCGAAGTGGGTGGTGTTGAAGTGCCCCTTGAGGTGGACGCGGATGACCGAGTCCCACTCGTCCTCGCCCATGGAGAAGATCATCCGGTCGCGCAGGATGCCCGCGTTGTTGACGAGGATGTCGAGCTTTCCGTATGTGTCGACCGCCAACTTCACTAGTTCACGGGCCTGTTCATGGTCCGCGACGTCGCCGAGGTGCGCGACCGCCTGCCCGCCCGCCGCCCGGATCTCGGCGGCGACCTCCTCCGCCGGGGCGGCCGAAGCCTCCCCCGAACCGTCCCTTCCCGGCTGTCCGAAGTCGTTGACGACGACGCTCGCGCCGAGCCGGGCCAGCTCCAGGGCCTCGGCCCGGCCGAGACCGCGGCCCGCGCCGGTGACGATCGCCGACAGGCCGGCAAGTGGCTGTGACATCAAAGTCCCTTCGCCTGTGCTGAGTTGGGAGTACGGGTCTCAGAGCTCGATGCAGGTGCGCAGGGCCGCACCGCTGCGCATCTGGTCGAGCGCGTCGTTGATCGAGGCGAGCGGCACGCGGTGCGTGATCAGGCCCTCCAGGTCGATCCGCCCGGCCCGCCACAGCGCGATGGCCCGCTGGTACGAGGTGAGGACGTCGCCGCCGCCGTACATGGACGGCAGGATCCTCTTCTCGTCGAAGAACAGCTCGAACATATTGACCTGCAGGAAGTCATCGAGGGCGCCCGCGCCGACCACACAGAGGGTGCCGCCGCGCCGGGTCCTCTCGTACGCGGTGCGGGCGGTGGCGGACTTGCCGACGACCTCGAAGACGTAGTCGAAGCCCTCGCCCGCCGTGATGCGCTGGCTGGCGTCGTCGAGCGCGTCCGGGGCGACGGCCTCCGTGGCGCCGAACCTGAGCGCCGCCTCACGCCGCGACTCCACCGGGTCGACGGCGACGATCTGCGCGGCGCCCTTGAGCCGCGCGCCCTGGATGGCGGAGATCCCGACCCCGCCGCAGCCGATCACGGCGACCGACGAACCGGCCGCCACGTCCGCGGTGTTGACGGCGGCGCCGAGCCCGGTGGTGACGCCGCAGCCGATGAGGGCGGCGATGTCGAAGGGCACGTCGTCCGGGATCGGCACGGCGCACTTGGCGTCCACGACGACCTCTTCGGCGAACGTGCCGGTGCCGGCGAAGCCGAAGACGTCGGCCGGACTCCCGGCGGGGCGCTTGAAGTTGGGCGTGCCCGCGTTCATGAACCCGGCGAGGCACAGGTGGGTCTGGCCGCGCTTGCACGCGGGACAAGCGCCGCAGGCGGGCAGCCAGCACACCAGGACGCGGTCGCCGGGCTTGACGTGGGTGACGCCGTCGCCGACGTCGAGGATCTCGCCGGCGCCCTCGTGTCCGGGCACGAACGGTCCGGGTTGCGGCAGCACGCCGCTCATCGCGGAGAGGTCCGAGTGGCACAGGCCGGTGGCCCGCACCCTGATCCTCACCTTGCCGGGCCCGAACCCCACCGCCTCGACGTCGTCGAGGACCTCCAGCTTCTCCTGGCCTATCTCGTGCAGCACGGCTGCGCGCATGGTGCGGCTCCTCTCGTACGTCAACCGGTCCTGGTCGTACGTCAGTTGTGCTGGACCACCGTGTCGGCGAGCACCGGGGCGTCGTCCCGCTCCACCGCGCTCACCGCCACCTGCACCCGGCCCGCGTCCTCCCACATCCGCAGCCGCAGCGTCTCCCCCGGGAACACGACCCCGGCGAACCGCGTCGTGTACGAGCGCACCCGCGAGACGTCCCCGCCGAGCACCGTGTCGACGACGGCCTTGAGGGTCATGCCGTACGTGCAGAGCCCGTGCAGGATCGGCCGGTCGAACCCGGCGAGCTTCGCGAACTCCGGGTCGGCGTGCAGCGGGTTCCAGTCGCCGGAGAGGCGGTAGAGGAGGGCCTGGTCCTCGCGGATGGTGCGCTCCTCGACGCGGTCGGGCGCGCGGCCCGGGAGTTCGAGGCGGGCGGAGGGCCCGCGGTCGCCGCCGAAGCCGCCCTCGCCGCGTACGAAGATCTGGGTGTCGCAGGTCCACAGCGGGCCGTCGGCGTCGGCCACGTCGGAGCGCATCACGATGACGGCGGCCTTGCCCTTGTCGTACACCGCGGGGATCGTCGAGGTCTGGACCGCCGTGCCCGTCACGGGGATCGGGCGGTGCAGGGTGACGGTCTGGCCGCCGTGCAGGACGTGGGCGAGGTTCACGTCGACGCCGGGCGCGGAGAGTCCGCCGGCCACGGCCATGCCCCCGCCCGCGACGGTGGCGAAGCTGGGCAGCACGTGCAGCTTCGACTCCAGGGTGTAGCGCAGTTCGTCGGGGTCGGTGGCGGGGCGGCCCGCGCCGAGGCCCAGGTGGTAGAGCTGGATGTCCTTGTGGTCCCAGGCGATGTCGGTGCTGCGGGGCTCGGCGGCTAGGGCCTTGGCGGCATCAATGGGCATGGGGACACGGCTCCTTGTCGTTCACGTCGCGGGTGCGTTGCGGGTGCGTCGCGGGTGCGTTGCGGGTGCGTCGCGTGTGCGTCGCGTGTGCGTTGCGGGTGCGTGCGTACGGGCGAAGACCTCGGCGCGACCGTCCGCACCGTCGGCCGCACCGAGGCCGTCCTCGACCGGCCCGAACCGCGCTTCTAGAACGCGTTCTAGGCCGATGGTCACCATGTATAACGCAGCCCTCCGCGCTTGTGAAGACTCCCAGCTGACGGAATGTCAGATGAATGCCGGATGGCCCGAGCCCGCCCACACCACGGAGTACCTATTACGACAAACCGCCCTAATCTGGACGTATGAACGACATGCCTCCGGCCCACCGCCCCACCAAGAGCGTGCGGGTCCTGCTCGCCGAGGATCCGAGCATGAGCCGCGGCGCGCTGGCCCTGCTGCTCGGCATGGAGCCGGACCTCGCGGTGGTCGCGCAGGTCGGCGCGGGCGAGCGGGTGGTGGCCGAGGCCCTGACCGTACGGCCGGACGTGGCGCTGCTCGACGTCGAACTGCCGGGGCGCGAGGGCTGCGACGGTCTCGACGTGGCGGCGGGGCTGCGCGCGGAGTGCCCGGACTGCGCGGTCCTCGTCCTCACGACGTTCGGGCGGCCCGGGCTGCTGCGCCGCGCCCTCGACGCGGGCGCGGCGGGCGTGCTCGTGAAGGACGGGCCGGTCGGGGAGCTGGCGGAGGCGATCAGGCGGGTGCTGCGCGGCGAGACGGTCGTCGACCCGGCTCTGGCCGCTGCCGCGCGCCGCGAGAAGCCCTCGTCAGGCTGAGGTGGTGCGCCGCTCGGCCGTCCCGCGCGGCATCCAGAGCAGCATCACGACGACCCCGGCGAGCAGGAAGAACGCACTGGTGCGGAACGCCGCCGCGTACCCCTCCGTCAGCGCCTCGGGGCTGACCGGCGCCAGGCTGCCCGAGCCGTCCGCGTGGGAGGCGGCGACCGTGGAGAGCACGCTCAGGCCGAGCGAACCGCCCATGGTGCGGGAGGTGTTGATGAGACCGGAGACGAGGCCCGCGTCGCCGGGGGCGGCACCGGACGTGGCGAGGGAGGCGAGCGGCGTGGAGGCGAGGCCCGCGCCGAGCATCATCACGATGCCGGGCAGCATGATGGACGTGAGGTACGTGCCGTCAGCGGTCATCGTCGACTGCCAGCCGAAGCCGGCCGCGGCGATCAGGATGCCGAGCATCGACACGTTCCGCGCGCCGAGCCGCGGCATCAGTCGCGGGGCGAGCTTGGAGCCGACGACGACGGTGAGCGACGACGGGATGAGCGCGAGCCCGGCCTTCAGGGGCGAGTAGTCGAGGACGTTCTGCGCGTACAGCGTCATGAAGAACCACATGGCGAACATGGCGCCGCCGCAGATGAACATCGACGCGTTGGCCGCCGACACCGACCGCACCTTGAACAGCTTCAGCGGCATGAGCGGCACCCGCGTCCGCGCCTCCACCAGCAGGAACACCAGGAGCAGCGCGAGCCCCGCGCCCAGCGGGGCGAGCGTGGCGGGCGCCGTCCAGCCCTCGACCTCGGTCTGGACGATGCCGTACGCGAGGGTGGCGAGGCCCGCCGTGACGAGGACCGCGCCCGGCAGGTCGAGGCGGCGGGCCTGGCCGGAGCGGCTCTCGCTGAGCCAGAGCACGCCCGCGACGAGGACGAGCGCGCCGATCGGCACGTTGATGAGGAGCACCCAGCGCCAGGACAGCAGGTCGGTGAGGACTCCGCCGACGAGCCCGCCGGCCGCGCCGCCGCCCGCCCCGACCGCGGACCAGGTGCCGATCGCCCGCACCCGCGCGGACCCCTCGGGCACCGCCGACGTGAGGATCGTCAGGGTCGACGGGGCGAGGACGGCCGCGCCCAGGCCCTGGACGGCGCGGGCGGCGAGGAGCTGCCAGTCGGCCTGCGCGAGGCCGCCGGCGAGGGAGGCGGCGGTGAAGAGTCCGAGCCCGACGAGGAACATCCGCTTCCGCCCGAAGAGGTCCCCGGCCCGCCCGCCGAGCAGCATGAACCCGGCGAAGGCGATCGAGTAGGCGTTGACGACCCACTGCAGGCCGATCGCGCTCATCCCGAGGTCGGCGCGCATCGACGGCAGCGCGGTGTTGACCACGGACACGTCGAGCACGACGAGGAACTGTCCCGCGCAGGCGGCGAGCATGACGGCCCACAGGGGCGCGGTCTTTTTGCGGACGGTGGGGGCTATGTACGTGTCGGTGGGGCTCTGGACCATGCGGGCCATGCTCTCAGGAGGTGGACTCCGGTTACATCGGGGCATCGACGGAGCTGTCCTCGGTCCAGAGGCTTAGGCCCCGACAGGGGCGCGGGGAACTGCGCGACAAGCCACGACGGCGCGGCAGCCGAAGAACGGCCGTGAAGCGGGGCGCGGGGCGGGGCCCCCGGAGCTGTCCGCAGGACTTTCGGGAAGGGGCGGGGAGGGGAAGAACTAGCCCCGCCGCAGCATCGTCACCACAGCCGCCCCACCCAGCCCGATGTTGTGCGCGAGCCCGACCCGCGCGTCGGGAACCTGCCGCTCACCGGCCGCCCCCCGCAACTGCCACGTCAACTCCGCGACCTGCGCAAGCCCCGTCGCCCCCAGGGGATGCCCCTTGGAGATCAGCCCACCGGACGGGTTGACGACCCACTTCCCCCCGTACGTCGTCGCCCCCGACTCCACGAGCTTCCCCGACCCCCCGTCCTCGCACAGCCCGAGCGCCTCGTACGTGAGGAGTTCGTTGATGGAGAAGCAGTCGTGCAGCTCGATCACGTCGACGTCCTCGATGCCGAGCCCGGACGCCTCGTACACCTGCTCCGCCGCCGCCCTCGACATGGGCTTGCCGACGACGTCGATGCACGAGCCGGAGTCGAAGGAAGCAGCCGTATCGGTCGTCATGGCCTGGGCGACGATCTCCACGGCCCGGTCGCCGAGCCCGTGCCGCTCGACAAACCGCTCGGAGACGACGACGGCCGCGGCCGCGCCGTCCGAGGTGGGCGAGCACTGCAGCTTGGTGAGCGGCCGGTGGATGGTCTTGGCGGCGAGGATCTCCTCGACCGTGTAGACGTCCTGGAACTGCGCGTACGGGTTGTGCGCCGAGTGCCGGTGGTTCTTGGCGCCGACCGCCGCGAGCTGCGCCTCCGTGGTCCCGTACAGCTCCATGTGCTCACGGGCAGCGTCGCCGAAGATCTGGGCGGTGGGCGGGGACATCTCGAAGCCGTGCTTGGCCGCCATGATCCCGTAGTGCCGCGCGACCGGCGAGGTCTTGAAGTCGCCACCATCGGCACCACCCCCGAGCGCGCCGCGCGCCATCTTCTCGAAGCCGAGCGCGAGCACGCAGTCGTTGAGGCCGCCCGCGACGAACTGGCGGGCCATCATCAGGGCGGTCGAGGCGGTCGCGCAGTTGTTGTTGACGTTGTAGACCGGCACGCCGCTCAGCCCGAGTTCGTACGCGGCACGCTGCCCGGCCGTGGACGCCTGGAAGCAGTAGCCGACGGGTACCTGCTCGACCTGCTCGTACGAGATCCCCGCGTCCTCAAGGGCCTTGGTCCCGGCCTCCTCGGCCATGTCCCAGTACTGCCAGTCGCGGGTCTCGGGCTTCTCGAACTTGGTCATGCCGACACCGACGATGTACGTCTTCACAACAGTCCTCCGGAGTCCGGGATCAGATGAGGGGGCGCGGCTCGGGGTCGCGGGGCAGGCCGAGGAGCCGTTCCGCGACGACGTTGAGCTGGACCTGCGTGGTGCCGCCCGCGATGGTCAGGCAGCGGGACATCAGGAATCCGTGCACGGCCCGCTCGCCCGCGCCCTCGCGCACCGCCCCGGCCGGGCCGAGCAGTTCGAGCGCGAGCTCGGCGACCTTCTGCTGGTGCGGGGTCTGCACGAGTTTCCTGATGGACGCACCGGCCCCGGGCTCGGCCCCGGCGACCTGCCGCATGGTCGTACGAAGTCCGATGCACGCGAGGGCGTGTGCCTCGGCGGCGAGGGCGCCGATCCGGGCGCGGCAGGCGCCGTCGAGGTCGGCGGCGCGGGCGATGAGCGCTTCGAGGCCGGTGTCGAACGTCAACTGGTCGGCCATGTGGACGCGTTCGTTGCCGAGGGTGTTGCGGGCGACCCGCCAGCCGTCGTTCACCTCGCCCACGACGGCGTCGGCGGGCAGCACCACGTCGTCGAAGTAGACCTCGTTGAAGAGCGAGTCCCCCGTGATCTCCTTGAGCGGCCGTACGTCGATGCCGTCCCCCGCTTGAGAAGTCGCGGCCTTCATGTCGACGAGGAAATAGGTGAGCCCCTTGTGCTTGGGGGCTTCGGGGTCGGTACGGGCGAGCAGGATCCCGAAGTCCGCCCACTGCGCGGCGCTCGTCCACACCTTCTGCCCGTTGACCCGCCACCGCCCGTCGTCGAGCCGCTCGGCCCGGGTGCGCAGGGCGGCGAGGTCCGACCCGGCCTCGGGCTCGGAGAACAGCTGGCACCAGAGCACGTCCCCGCGCAGGGTCGGCGCGAGGTGGTCCTGCTGCTGGGCGGGCGTCCCGTACGCGATGAGCGACGGCACGACCCAGGTGGCGATGCCGAGATCGCTCACCTTCACCCCGGCCGCCTTCAACTCGGCCTGAACAGCGAGCTGTTGGACGGGCCCGGCGCCGAGTCCGTACGGGGGCGGAAGGTGCGGGGCGGCGTAGCCGGTGGGCGCGAGGGCGCGGCGGGCGGCGGCGGGGTCGAGCCCGCGCGCCCCGTCGATGGCCTCGCGCGCTGTGCGCCGGTACGCGTCCGCCTCGGCCGGAAGGTCGAGCTTCAGCTCCCTGCGCGCTCCCGTCCCGGCAAATCGCACAGCACGCGCGCGGTGGCTGTCCCCGGAGCCGAGCAACTGGCGTGCGACGAGGGCCCGGCGGAGGAACAGATGGGCATCGTGCTCCCAGGTAAAGCCGATGCCGCCGAGGATCTGGATGCAGTCCTTGGCGCAGGAGTGGGCGGCGTCGAGGGCAGTCGCGGCGGCGAGCGACGCGACGAGCCCGCGTACGTCGGGTGGGTCGGTTTGCGCCGCCCTGGCGGCATCCCAGGCGAGGGCGCGCGCCTGCTCGACCCGTACGAGCATGTCGGCGCACAGGTGCTTCACCCCCTGGAACTGCCCGATGGGCCGCCCGAACTGCTCGCGCACCTGGGCGTGTTCGGCGGCGGTCTGCAGCGCCCGGTCGGCGGTTCCGCAGGCGTCGGCGGCGTACAGGGTGGCGGCGAGGTCGCGTACGAGGGCGGTGTCGAGGCGGCTCAGGACACGCGTGGCGGGCACCTGGGTGTGTGTGGCGACGACGTGGGCGGTGGGCCGGGTCGGGTCGGCACTCTCGTGCCCGCGCACGGAGACGTCGGCCGCGTCCACCGCCATCCATACGGTGCCGGTCGCGGACTCGGCGGCGAGCAGCAGCAGGTCGGCCTCGCCGCCGGAGAGCACGGGCGGGGCGGTTCCGTCGAGCACGTACCCGTCGCCTTCGGCCACGGCGGTGAGCGTGCCGGCACCCAGTGCGGCGGCGCCGATCCGCTCTCCTGCGGCGAGCTGCCGCACCAACTCATCCTGTCCGGCGGCGCGATGCAGGACGGTGAGGGCCAGGGCGTTGGCAAGGTACGGCCCGGGAAGCGAGGCCTTCGCCGCCTCTTCCAGCACGACGGCCAGATCTACGAGATCGCCGCCCCCTCCCCCGTACTCCTCGGGCAGATGCGGCGCGAGCAGCCCCTGCTCGGCGAGCCCGGCCCAGTACGCGGGCCGCCCGGTGGCTCCGCTCGGGGCGTCGAGCAGCTTGCGCGTCTCCTCGGGCGGTACGGAGCGGGCCACCCAACCGCGCACGGCGTAGGCCAACTCCCCCTGCTCTTCGGTGGTCCCGATGCTTCCGGTGCTTCCGGTGCTTCCTGCGCTTCCGCTGCTTCCGTTCCCCATGCGGGGCACAGTAGAACACGTTCCATTCTGACGGAAGGTCAGGAACGCGGGAACGCCATCGGCCTCCAGGGCCGCAAGCCGCAGCTTGGCTCTGGAGGCCGACGAACGCGCAGGGCGCGGAGGCTCAGACGGTGGTGGAGCCAAGCCCCAGCGGGATGTCCTTCACGGTGACCGAGACGGAGTCGATGGAGCCGTCGGTCAGCATGGGCAGACCGTTGGGGCCCTGGGCGAAGTTGGCCGTCAGGCCCTCCACGCTGCCGCTGACGGACAGGCCGCCCGCGATGTTGTCGAGGTCGGCGTCGGCTATCTCAGCGGTCTCGATGCGCGAGGTCTGGCTCATGGTGAGTGTCCTTCGAGTCTGGAGGGGATCAGGTGCCGGGCGAGCCAATCACGCCCGCACACCCCACGAGTCCCCCAACTCCCCACCTTTCACAGCCCGTTCACCGGAGCCCCTCACCCCGCTTCGCAGCCGCGACGAAGGCGGCGAAGGCGCCGGGACTGACGGTGAAGGCGCCGCCTTCGGGGTTCTTGGAGTCGCGAATGGCGATATGGGTGGGGAGTTCGGCGATCTCCAGGCAGTCACCGCCGGTGTCACCGCTGTACGAGGACTTACGCCAGGCGGCGCCGCCGAGCGGGGCGCACTCGATGCAGTCGCCTCCGGTGTCGGAGCTGTACGACGACTTACGCCACGTCGCGCCCGTCAGGTCCTGGTCCGTGTGCATAGCGCTCCTCCATTACTCGGGCGATCCGATCCGCCGAGTCCTCCACGGAGAGCGCGGCGGCCCGCAAATGATCGTATCGGAACGAACCTTCCCTGATGGCTTGCGGGTTGGCGGTCATGTGGCCCTGGACGAAGTCCTCGGTGTAGACGATGTCGGGGTCATCCTCGAAGCGCAGTATGTTGAAGGTGCCCGGCAGGCCGGGGTGCGCACCCGCCTCGAAGGGCAGGATCTGGACACTCACCCACGGCCGCCGCTGCAGATCCAACAGGTGGGCAAGTTGGTTTCGCATGACGGCAGCACCGCCGACCTCCTGGTACAGGACAGCCTCGCTCAGTACCGCCCAGAGCAACGGCGGCTCGTCCCGCTCCAACACACGCTGGCGATCGATCCGTGCGGCGACCCGGGCATCAAGGTCACCGTCGGACCGCACGCCGAGTACGGCCCTCGCATACTCCTCCGTCTGAAGAAGCCCGTACACCAACTGGGCCTGATACGTGGAGATATAGCTCGCCCTGGCCTCCATCTCGGCGTACGCCTGGAACCAGCTCGGCAGCTGACTGCGCAGCACAAGCCCGACCAGCCGCGAGAACTGCCCGTCGGTCCCGAGTGCCGCGTCCAACCGCTCGGACAGTTCACGCGTCGGCACCTTGTGGGCGGTCTCGATCTGCCCGATGAGGGACCCCGTGCAGAAGACGATGGAACCCAACTCGCCTTGCTTGAGCCCCGCTTCCTCTCTCAGGCGGCGGAGTTCGGAGCCGTAGTAGTCCAGCGGAGAGGCGCCGGGGTCGAGGTTGCGGATGTTGGCCATGCGGACGGCCACCCCCAAGTTCACGCTGTGCGAGGTTCGGTTCAGCTGGTAGCCGAGCGTAATCAGCTCACCGCACGCTGGTGTGGTGAATCCATCAACTGGCCGCGAGGCGACGGAAATTGAGTACTGCTACCGCCTGAGCATGACGCTCGGTGAACACTCGGTGGGCCACTTCCGCCGCATCCTGCGCATGCTGCTCACGTCGTGGGACATGACCGATGTACGGGACGCGGCGGAACTGGCCCTGACAGAACTGGTGACGAACGTTCTCCGCCACGTACCGCAGGACCCCCACTGCACGGTGCAAATCCTGCGCTACGCGCGCGTGCTGCGGGTCGAGGTGACGGACCGCAGCCCGAGCCCGCTCCACGCCCGGACCCCGGAGGGCCTGAGCGAAGGCGGCCGCGGCCTGCTCCTCGTCGAGGCGGTGACAGACCGCTGGGGCGCAGCGCCGGCGCCGGGCGGGAAGACGGTCTGGTTCGAATGCGAGGCGAAGGGCGACGAGCGATGACGTACGCGCCGTACGGTGGGTTCCTGCCCGACCGTCCCGGCGCCACCGCCGGAAGCATCGCGATCATGGTCCACGAGGTCGCCCCGAAGGCTTGCGCGAGAACCCCGGAAGCGATCCGGACCGCTCCTCAGCGGCACCCCGACTGGCCGCAGGGCTTCGAGTGGGACTGGCTCAGCGCGGCGGCGGACCTCGACCGCGCGGAACTGGACGAGGCCCCTGGCCAAGTGGCACCCCTTCGCGTGCGCCTGCGCGGCCCCTGGCTACTTGGACGAGGTGGAGCAGACCGTCAAGGGCCTGGCAGAGGGCGACACGGACGGCATGGTCTTCCACTACGCGGAAAGGCAACACTCACGACGCCGAGAACAACCCCGGGGCGCGGGGAGGTCCGGATGAGTTCGCACGCGATCAGGTACGCGGACCTGGCGGCACGGCACAGGGCGCAACTCCCGACGCCTCAGAGCGAGTCCCTGCAACAGCTGGAGAAACGCCTCAGCCTCAACCCGTTCGGCCCGCCCGCGCTGTGCAACCTCGACAGGAGCTGGTCGGCAGTACGGAAAGGCGGCGACGTTGCCTGGGCGGAGCGTTTCCGCCGTCGTCCGCCCACTGGACGGCCGCACCGCCTTCTGGCTCCCCCTTACCGGGCATCCTGATGTCACTCTGAGACATCACTCACGAGGGAACACCACCAGGCCCGCGCAGAATGCGCTTCGCTCATGTCTCAGCAGGGACACGTGTCGCAAAGGTAACTGTCCGCCCTTGGCTCCGTGGAGAACTTCATCCCCAGATCATCGGTATCCGAGCCTTCCCGCTGCGGATACCGAGATCTCGAGGAGTTGACGAAAAGGCACATCTGGCACCTGGTAGCTGTGTCCCGCCGCGTGATTCAAGAACTCATCGGACAGGCCGAGACAATAGTGCTTCACGTAGGACGCGAGATCAACCCGCCAGACGAACCTACCGTCGGTGAGGAGAGAGGAGCCGCCAGGAGAGTGGAAGAGGTCCCCGACCACATCGCGGGTTCCCTCCATCACATCGAAGATCGGATGCCCAGATTCCAGGTACCGCGCCATCTCTTCTGCGGGATACCCATCAGCTCCGGCCAGGGCCAGACTGATCGGCGCGCTGTAGACATCTGGATTATCGGGCTCGATCTCGCAAAAGAACCCCACAAACTGCACGCCCCCAACTCTGGCATTACGCCACAACCTCGGCCTTCCCCTCGTAACGGCCCGAGGATCCTAGAATTCCCCTCGCCTTCGACTTTCTGACAGAAAGTCGTCGATCTCGATCATTTCACCTTGAGTCAACGCTTTCGGCTTTCCACCCTGCCGGCGCACATGCTCCACGAATTCAGCCCCTGGCGAGATACCGTACGTGTCCACATAATCAGCCGCATCGCCACGCCAGAAGTAATGTCCGTCTGTCAGGATTCCGCTCCCGCCCGCGACATCAAATTTTGCTCCAATGATGTCCTTCGTGTGCTCCATGATGGCAAGCACACCCCCCCCATTACGCAGGTAGTTTGAAACGAGACCCCTGTCGGGGCTGGCTAGCGAATCGGAAAGAGCCAACATCTCGCCCCTGCGTTCCGAGTATGCAGCCTGACCTTCCAGGGAACTCAGGATCCCCAGCGCTCGAACTTCCTTCATGGTGACTCCTCATCATCCACGATCCCTGAATTACTCATTTTGTAATCGGATCGCCTCGGGGGCCATCCGGCCATTCGCGCACAAGGTCGGTCCTTCGATCAAGGTCCACCATGTGCGCACTTGCATTACGCACTTCGACCCCTAGTATCTCACCCAACTCCCGGGCTGCACCATTGGCACCATGGCAAGTAACGAGTTGGATAGGGCCACCCCGATAGTGGGGATTCTCCAGCACCGCATCAGCGATTTGCTGCGGGTGAGTTATCATCCCATCGACTCGAAAGTTTCCAAGGTCATCGCCGGGCACGATGACATCGTGCCCGGCGGCACCAGTTGACCGTCCGAGGTTCTCCAAAGTATTGACATCACTCCCGATCGCCGTAGCCGTCTCTGTGTGTCTGACATCAGCCCCGTTCGCCAAAAATGAGTCCATCGGCGAGGCGCCGTGAGGGCGGCAGGCGGCGAGTCCGAGAGGGTCAGCCCAGGTATGTGGATTACGAATGTAGGTGACCGGGTTGGGCGCCGGAGCAAGCCCCAGGGGGTCCGGGGTAAAATATCGGGCATTTTCTGGATCGTAATAGCGATAGAAATCGTAATGGAGGTGAGTTTCGGGGTCGAAGTATTGCCCAGGAAACCGCAGCGGCGTATAAGCCGACCCCCCACGCGCCCAAACCGTAGTCCCCCACAGAGTGGACCGTGCACGCCACGCCAACTCTCCCTGCTCATCAACAAGTTCAGTCGGCGCACCCATCAGATCCGTGACGATGGCGAAGAAGCGCTGATCGACCTCGTCGTCGGAGAGGTGCTTGCGTTCCGTCTGGGCCAGCGGGCGCAGGTCGTCGTGGTCCCAGGTGAGGGTCAGCGCATTCGGGGCCTCCGCACTGCGGCTGGTCTGTTCGCAGAGAACCGTGCCGTCCCACGTGAAGGCGACCTCCTCCACCACCGCACCCGAACCGTCCGAAGCCAACCGCTGCTTCGCGATGCGGCGGCCCAGAGGGTCGTACAGGTACCGCCACCGGACCCCGTCCGGAGTGACCACCGACGTCAGGCGGTCCTCCGCGTCCCACTCGTAGCGCCGTGTCCGGCTTGCGCGACAGGCGGGTCTTCTGGCGGAGGACCACTCGGCCCTGGGCGTCGTGTTCGTAGCGGACGCCGCCCGCCGTGCGGATGCGTGTGCCTGAGTACGTGCGCGGGCCCGTCGCGTCCTGGCTGCCCGGCATCGGGGAGGGCCAGGAGGCGTCGGTCTGGTTGCCGGCCTCGTCGTACGCGTACGTCTCCGTCCAGCCCGCCGCGCGGACCGCCGTGACCCGGCCCACCGCGTCCAGGTCGAAGTGGCGGTGCCGTTCAACTGGTCGTCGATGCGGGTGAGATGGCCGTCGGCGCGGTAGCCGTACGACCTCTGCTGGATCGGGGCCCCAGCCGCCCCTGCCCCGGTCACCGTCTGCGCGGTCAGGCGGCCCAGCGGGTCGTACGTGTTGGACAGCTCAAGAGCATCGCCGACGCGGCGGGTCAGTTCGCGGCCCGACGCGTCATGGTCGAACGTGATCGTCCGGCCGGACGTCGTCAGCTCCGTGCGGTTGCCCGCCGCGTCATACGTCCAGCTGCTGTGTGCCCCGGACGGAGTCGTACGGCCCACTCGGCGGCCCAGCGTGTCGTACTCGTACGACAGTCGACGCCCGTTGACCGTCTCGTACTTGAGGCGGCCGTCCCTGTCCCGGAGGAGTTCCAGCGTCGCGTCCGGGCTGTGGGCTTCCGCCAGCTGATCCGTCAGGTCGTACGCGAACGTCGTGACGCTGCCCGCCGCGTCCTTCCGCGTGATCTGGCCGAGAGTGTTGCGCTCGAACGTGATCGTCTCGCCCAGGCCGTTCGTCCGGGAGACCAGCCTGCCTGCCGCGTCATGCGCGTACGTCAGCGTGCGGTCGTCGAAGTCCGTCTCGGAGGTGAGGCGGCCTGCGGGGTCGTAGGTGTAACTCCAGCTCAGTCCCTGTGGGTTGGTGACCTCCGTCAGGCGCAGTTCCGCGTCGTGCGCGAACTCGTAGCGCACCCCGTCCGGGCCCGTACGGGCCGCCAGCAGGTCGAAGTGCGTGTACTCGAAGCGAGTCACCCCGCCCATCGGGTCGGTGTGCGTCGTGCAGTTGCCCTCGCCGTCGTACGTCCAGGACTCCGACGAACCGTCGGGGGCCGTGCGGCGCGAGAGCTTGCCCTCGACCGTCCACTCCAGGTGCGTCACCGCACCCAGCGGGTCGGTCACCCGCAGCGGACGACCGGACGCGTCACGGTCGTAGCGCGTCACCGCGCCCAGCGGGTCCACGACCTCCACCGGCAGACCCGCCGCATCGCAGCGGACCCGGGTCGTTGCGCCCAGGGCGTCCGTCACCGAGGCCAGGTGGCCTGCCTCCGTGTACGCGTAACGCGTCGTCGTGCCGGTCGGGGCCGTCACCGCCGTCCGGTTACCCCGCTCGTCGTAGGAGTGATGCCACACTGTGCCATCGCCACGCACCACCCTTACAGGGAGGCCGAGTTCGTTGTACTCGGCCTGCGTCTCGCGACCGTCGGCGCGCGTTGCGGCCGCCAAGTGCCCGTTCTCGTCGTAGCGGTACGAGGTGGTGTACCCGAGCGGATCTGTGTGGGTCAGCAGGCGGTTGTAGCGGTCGCGTTCGTAGCGGGTGACCGCCCCCAACGGGTCCACTTCCGCCACCACCTGGTGCCGGTCGTTGATCAGGTAGCGGCGTTCGTGCCCCTCACCCGTCACCGCCCGGGTGACCCGCAGCCCCGTCGCCGGGTCCGTGTCGTCGTAGCGCAGGCGCAGCGCCATGTGGCCCTCGGCGCCGCCCTCCGCCACACAGCGGTCCCGGTCGTCGTACTCGTACGCGTAGCCGCGGCCGTTCGTATCCGTCCAGGACGTGACCCGGCCCGATGCGTCGTACGTGAACTGCAGTGGCAGGCCCGACGAGTTGGTGACCTCGGTGAGGTTGCCGGCCTCGTCGTATCCGTAGGTGAGGAGTTGCTGGTCCGTGCCGTCGGGTGCCGCGCCCGCCAGGTGGAGCCCGTAACTCGCCCGTCGGCCGTCGTGAGCCGGAGGCGGTAGCCACCGCAGTGGTTGATCTCCGTCGGCGTCGCACGAGAACGTGATCCAGTTGCCGTTGCGGTCGTCGATCTGCTCGATCACCGACAGGTTCGCGCCCCGGTCTGCAAAGTGCCGGACGCGGCCGGTCTCCGGGTCGGTGACCGTGTACCCCGCCCCGTCCTCGGCCCGGTCGAGCGGCCAGCGCGGGCCGTGGCTCGGCATGACCGGGACGCCGGGGCAGGGTTACGTCGGTCTGCGGCAGGTACATCTTGCCGGTGGCGAGGTCGATCGGGTCGGTGCCGCCCGACTCGACGGAGTCGCCGTCGCGCGCGGGTTTCGCCGGGTCCTCTTCGACGGTCTCCCGCGGGCCCCTCTTGCCGCCGCTCTCGGCCAGGTCCGTGCCCGTCTTCAAGCCGTGGCGCAGCGCGCTGCGGGCCAAGCCTGCACCCTTGGTGCCGAGCAGCTCAGGTACAAGGCGCCCCAGCCCCTCGGCCGGGTCCTTCTTGAATCCGTCGATCGCGGCCTTCACCGCGCGGTCGGTATGCGCCGCGGTGGACACGAGCCCGCTGGCCGTCAGGCTCAGGTTCTGCATGTACGCAGCCGGGTGCGTGATGTTGTACGGGTCGAAGGGGATGAGGCCGCGGGCTGTCGTGCCGATGCCCGTCGCACCCTTGACCACACCTCCCACGAAGTGCTCCAGCTGCACCCCATTGCGTACGACGTGGTCCTGAAGCTGCATTCCGACCTGGTCCAGGGCCGACGGCTCGGCCGGCGCGTGGGTGAGCGCCTCGTGCACCGAGGCCGCGGCCACCCGTCCCATGTCGTCCCGCTGGCGCCGGGCCTCCTCCAGCATCTCGGCGGCCCGCTTCTGGTCGGCCGCACCCGGGTCGGAGAACGGCTCCGGTCTCGGCCCAGGGTCGCGTTGCTCCGCGACCGCTGCGTTGTAGGCGTCCACACGCTTGTTGTACGAGGAGACCGCCTGCTCCGACTCCTGCTTGCCCCGCTTGTACAGGGCTATGGCGTCCTCGGCCTGCCGCTGGGCCCAAGTGACCGTCTCAGCGAAACGGTTCAGAGCCTCGGCGGCCCTGCCGCAGGAGTCCGCGGCGTGCAGCCACTTCGTCGGATGCATGTCGAACGCGCCGCGGAACGCCTCGGCCGCCTCGCCGCGCCAGTTCGACGAGTCGAGGCCGCGCATTCCGCTGCCGACCCGCTCGAACGCGTCGTGGAAGTCCTTGAGGTGTGCGGCCGTCTCTTGGATCGCCGCCGGGTCCCCGTGCACCAGCTGCTTCGGGGTGTCGGTCGTACCGAGGCTGTCCTCCTTGACGTGCGCGCCGAGGTCGGAGGCGACGCCGTCTCCCCAGCCCTCGACCTCGTCCGCCGCGCCTTCGGCGCCCACGTAGTCCAGGCCGTCGGCAACCACGTCGGTGCCTGAGTCGACCAGTTGGCCCGCTCCCTCCTTGAGGGCGCCGACTCCACTTTCGAGATTGCCGAGGCCGGCGTTGATCGCATCACCGATGCCCATCAGCCCTGCGCCCCCTGCTCCCCGCCCTCAAGAGCCTCCCGCTCGGCTGCCTTGGCCCGCTCCTCCGGGGACGGACCGAAGTACTGGTCGAGGGACCTCTCGTACTGCTCCTCGCTGATCCCGCTGCTCTCCAACGCCTGATCCCTAGCCAGCCCGCCAACACTCATATCCGACGTCGCGACGTCCCGCCCCGCGTCCTTCCAGCCCTGAGCCATGTTCGCCCCGGCCTCTTCGAACGACTTCTGGCTGTAGTCGGGGTCGGCGAAGGCGTGGTTCCCCCAGACCTGGTCCCAGCTCTGGGCGGTGACCTCTTCCTCCGTCGCGTGCGGGTTGCCCATCAGGGCGTTCGCACCGATCTTGAAAGTGCCGTCGATGTACTGCTCGTTCTCGTAATACGCCCCAGCAGCGAGGCCCACTCCCTGAGCAAATTTGTCGCCCTCGGCGAGGAGTGCGCGTACGCCCCATTCCCAGCGCTCGCAGAACTCCTCGAACGCCGCGGTCAGTTGGACATGCCCCAGCTGTACGCCCGTCAACGCGATGCTGTCGAAGCCTCGGCCGGTCAGCACATCACCGGCCGAGCCGGCGGATCCCCAGCGTCAGCCCCGCCCCGGTAGCCGGATCTCGCGCCTCGACGCACCCTCTGGCCTGCCCGTACTACGCGTACTACAGTGGTGCCATGACCCACAGCGTGCCGATCAGAGAGCTCAACCAGGACACGGCGGGTGTCGTCGCGCGCGTAGAGGCCGGAGAGGTCCTGACGATCACGCGCAACGGCCGGCCGATCGCCACCTTGTCGCCCCAGGGGATCCAGCCTGCGGAGGTTGTGTACCCGTTCCGGACTGACCCGATGGGCCCGATCGACGATCTGCCTACGTTCGACGGGCCGGATCTCACGGACGACGAGATCGGCGACACCTTGCGCGGCATGGGCGGCGACGTTGACTGAGCAGAGCGTTGCCGTGGCAATCGGCGACACCAACGCCCTGTTCCGGCTGTTCACGGCCTCCAGCAAGGGCCACGCCGAGCACCGTGCAGGTCTGGGCCGGATCGGGCACCTGGTCATCTCTCCCATGGTGCTGGCGGAGCTCGACTACCTCCTGACCGAACGCGTCAGCGCCCATGCAGCGTCCGCGGCCCTGGAGTTCATCAGCAGGCGGATCGACGGCAAGCGCTTCGAAGTGCCCTCCGTACAGCCCCACTTGCACACCGCGCGTGCCGTGATGGACGGCTACCGCACCTTGGACGGCGGCAAGGGCATCGGCCTTGCGGACGCCATGAACGTCGCACTGGCCGCGCACTACCGCACGGCGGACATGTTCACGTCCGACCGTCACTTCCGGGTCGTACGCCCGCTGGACCAGCACCCCGCGTTCCGGCTCCTGCCGGAAGACCTCTGAGGAGCGCCGCCGACGGCGGCCTCAGGCCCTCAGGAACTCCGCAACCCCCGCCGAGATCCCCTTCGCCGCCTTCTCCCGCCACCCCGCGCTCGTGAGGAGCGCCTCGTCCTTGGGGTCGCGCATGTTGCCGCACTCCAGGAACACTTTCGGGACCTTGGAGAGGTTGAGGCCGCCGAGGTCGGTGCGGGTGTCGAGGCCTGTGCCGTCGCCGATGTAGTTGGAGGGGGCGCTTCCGGTGGCCCGTACGAAGCTGCCCGCGAGGCGTTCGCCCAGGTCGCGGGAGGGGCCGACGATCTCGCCTGTGTCCGCGGCGCCCGCGTCGACCTTGCCCGGCATGATCACGTGGAAGCCTCGGTTGCCCTCGCCCGAGCCGTCCGCGTGCAGGGAGATCACGGCGTCGGCGTCCGCCTTGTTGCCGATCCGGGCGCGTTCGTCCACACAGGGGCCGAAGGGGCGGTCACCGTCCTGGGTGAATTTCACGGTCGCGCCCTGCTTCTCCAGGAGCGTACGGACCTTGCGGGCCAGGTCGAGCGTGAACTCGGCCTCGCTGTAGCCGTCGTTGGTGGCCGTGCCCGTGGTGTCGCATTCCTTCTTGTTCGTACCGATGTCTACGACGCGGGCGATGTCGGCCGTACGGTTCCGGTTGTTCGGGTTGTGGCCCGGGTCGATGACGACCGTCTTGCCGGTCAGTTCGCCGGTGTCGGCGGGCTGGGACTTCGAGGGCGACGCGGACCGCTCCGGCTGTGCGGACGGCGCCGGATTCTTCCCGCTCCCGTCGGACGCGCCCGGCGCCGCCCCCTCGGACCCCGATCCGCCCGATCCGCCCCCGCTCTGCCACAGCAGGAAGCCCACGAGCCCCACAGGGACCAGCGCGGAAACGGCGACAAGGCCGACGCGGCGCCGGGGGCGGTGTGCGGCGGTCGCGAAGGCGGGCGAAGGGTTGTCCGGATCGTCGTACGACACGAGACCGAGCCTAACGAAACGCCCCGTGGCGGCCGGACGCCCCTTACACCCCCGCCGCCACCCGCCGCAGCACCCGCAGGGACCCGTGCGCCGAGACCTCCTCGAACGCGCCGGAGTCGAGTGCCCGCAGGTAGACGCGGTACGGGGCCTGGCCCGTGAACTCGTCCACCGGGTCCGGGAACACGTCGTGGATGAGGAGGAGCCCGCCCTCGGCGAGGTGCGGCGCCCAGCCCTCGTAGTCCGCGCTCGCGTGCTCGTCGGTGTGGCCGCCGTCGATGAAGACGAGGCCGACCTCGCCGCCCCAGACCGCCGCCACCTGCGGCGAACGTCCCACGACCGCGATCACGTGCTCCTCCAGGCCCGCCCGGCGCAGGGTGCGCCGGAAGGTGGGCAGCGTGTCCATGAGGCCGAGCTCCGGGTCGACCACCTCCGGGTCGTGGTACTCCCAGCCGGGCTGCTGCTCCTCACTGCCGCGGTGGTGGTCGACGGTGACAGCTGTCACACCGCAGGCGCGCGCCGCGTCCGCGAGCAGCACGGTGGAGCGCCCGCAGTACGTGCCGACCTCGACCAGCGGCAGCCCCAGCGCACCGGCCCGCACGGCGGCCGCGTACAGCGCGAGACCTTCGTCGGCCGGCATGAAACCTTTCGCGGCCTCGAAAGCGTCCATGATCTCGGGCTTCGGCGCCGACGGGACAGCGGATGCGGGGACGGTCACAGCGGATGCGGGGACGGTCACAGAGGCCTCCTGGAATGCGTGAACGGGGCGGTGCGGAGCTCGTGAACTGGGCAGATCACGGTCAGGTGGCGGTCTTTATACCGACCAGACACCCCGGCCCGCCGGGCGATATTGTCATCCGTACGATGGGGGGTCATCCAAACCCCCACGCTTCGCACCCCGCGTACCGGCGACAGCGACGCCTGACGACTCGACCATCTACGAAGGACCTGAAGTGAACTTCCGCTCTCTCACTCGAGGCGACGCAGTGGTGATCGGAGCAGCGGTGTTGCTGTTCATCGCCTCTTTCCTCAACTCCACCAGCGGCGACTCCGGCTACTCCGTCACCCCGTGGGAGTTCCTCGGCAACGCCATCGGTCTCTACATGGTGGGGATCATCGGAGCGGCCCTGATCGTCGTGAACCGCGCGCTGCCGCAGCCGCGCAAGGTCGCCGGAATCGAGCTCGGCCACATCGGCATCGTGCTGACGATCTCGACCGCCTGGACGTTCTTCTGGACGATCCTCGACGCCTCGGGCGCCGGTCCGGCCCTGATCCTCGGCCTCATCGCCTCGCTCGCCCTCGCCGGCGGCGCCGTCGCCACCCCGCTCGTCCCGGCCCTGAGCGCCGACCTGATGGGCGCCCCGAAGCCGCAGCCGATGTACGGCGGCCAGCCGCAGCCGGGCGGGTACGGCTACCCGGGCGCCCAGCAGGGCCAGCCCTACCCCGGTCAGCAGCAGCCCTTCGGCGGCCAGCAGGTCCCGGGCCAGCAGCAGGCCGCCCCGCAGGACCACAGTCAGGGCCAGGGCCAGGGTCAGGGCCAGGCCGCCCAGACCCAGGCGCCGGCTCAGGCGCAGGCGCAGGGTGACTTCGCCCCGTTCTGGTTCGCGGTGCCCGTGCAGCGCCCGCTGTACGCCGAGGACGGCAACCCCACCCCGATCGCCGAGCTGGCGCCGGGCACCTGGTACCTCGCGGTCGAGCAGCGCGGCCCCGGCCTGGTGGCCCAGACGCAGGACGGCCGTCGCGGCGTGCTGCAGGACACCACGGGCATCCAGCGCGGCTGACCCCACGCCACCGCGGAGCCTTCGCGGCCCCCTGTTCCCCGTACGGAAGTACGGGCGGCAGGGGGCCGTTGCCATGTCGCCCGCACTTCCGTACAGTCGCCCCACCACACCGGAACTGACGCACCGTCAAAAACGTCAAGAACCGTGTACGGGAGGGCAGATGCGGCTCGGGCTCGCACTCGGCTACTGGGGGCGCGGCCCCGACGCGGAGCACCTCGCCCTTGCACGGGAGGCCGAGCGGCTCGGCTACTCCTCCGTGTGGACGGCGGAGGCCTGGGGCTCGGACGCGTTCACCGCGCTGACCTGGATCGCCGCGCACACCTCGACCATCGAACTCGGCACGGCCGTCGCGCAGATGGCGGCCCGCACGCCGACCGCCACCGCGATGCACGCCCTCACCCTCGACCACCTCTCCGGCGGCCGCATGGCCCTCGGCCTCGGCCTCTCGGGACCGCAGGTGGTGGAGGGGTGGTACGGACGGCCGTTCCCGCGCAGTCCGCTCACGGCGACCCGCGAGTACGTGGACGTGATCCGCCAAGTCCTGCGCCGCGAGGGCCCGGTGACGCTCGACGGGCGCTTCCATCCGCTCCCGTACGACGGCGACGACGGCACCGGACTCGGCAAGCCGCTCAAGCCGATCACCCACCCGCTCCGCGCCGACCTGCCGGTCTTCCTCGGCGCGGAGGGCCCGAAGAACATCGCGCAGACGGTACGGATCGCCGACGGCTGGCTGCCGCTGTACTGGTCGCCGCTGCGGACGGATGTGTACGAGGCGTCGCTCGACGGCGTACGGGACGGGTTCCGGATCGCCCCCATGGCGCGGGCCAAGGTCTGCGAGGACGTGGCCGAAGGGCTGCTTCCGGTGAAGGCGATGCTCGGCTTCTACATCGGCGGGATGGGCCACGCGGCGAAGAACTTCCACGCCGACCTGATGGCTCGTATGGGGTACGAGGCCGAGGCGCGGCGCATCCAGGACCTGTTCGCCGAGGGCCGCCGCGAGGAGGCCGTGCTCGCCGTGCCGGACGCGTTCGCCGACGAGATCTCGCTGGTCGGCCCGCGCGAGCGGATCGCGGAACGCCTTGAGTTGTGGCGCAAGGGCCCGGTGACGGACCTCCTGGTCCTCGCGCCGGACCGTCGGACCCTGCGGGTCCTGGCGGAGCTCAACGGCTGAAGGCTCCTCAGCCGCCGGTCAGTTGGGACATCGACGGCACCTTGTCCTTCACGGGTGCGCCCGCGTCCTTGCCCGCGTCCTTCACGGAGTTGATGACGTCGTCGAAGACCCCGGCCGCGTCGTCCGCGCCGTCGCCCTTGCGGAGCTTGGCCGGCAGGTCCTTGAGGGACTCGATGCCCGCGGCGAGCGGGGCCACGGCCTTGGAGAGGAGCGGGTCGCCCTTGGCGTTCTTCACGGCCGCCTTGAGCCGGTTGTACGCGAACGCGCCCGCGAGCCCCGCCTTGACCAGCGTGAACTTCCGGCCCTTCGCGCCCTTCTTGAACTTGCCGTCGCGGGCGGGCTTCACGATCCACTGGTAGGTGGCGCCCGCGGCGAGGCCCGCGTTGGCCACGAACCGGGCCTTCGCGAACTTCTGCTTCTCGGTCGTGGACGTCGGCGTCGGTGCGGCGACCGCCGCGCCCTTCACGTCCGCTGCCTCCTTGCCGGAGGACCCGCAGGCGGTGCCGCCCGCGACGAGCGCACAGCACAGGGTCAGGGCGAGGAGCAGGTGCTTCGGGCGGGATATCGGTACGGGGCGGGTGTTGCTGGACACGTCGGAACCTCCGGGGGCCGATGAAAGTGGACCTTCCTCAAACTCACCCGGCCCCCCGCGCTGCGCCACTCGGGCGAGCCCGAACGGGTTTATGGGGGCGGTATCCGGTCAGGGATCTGTCATGACCACGCACCGGAACGGCACAGGTAAGGCCAGTACCGCCGTGGCTGTCGTCGCGGACGTGCTGGCCGCCATTCTCGCCCTGTGGATCCTGATGTATCTGCTGTCCGCCAACCCGGACAACGACCTGGTCCAGGTCGTACGCGAGTCCGCCCGCTGGCTCGCCGGCTGGTCCCACGACCTGTTCACCTTCGACGCGGCCTGGGCCCGGGTGGTCGCGGGCTACGGCCTGGCCGCCGTGGTCTACCTCCTCGTCGGCCACATCGCGGCGGACCGCATCCGCAGGCTCTGACCCGCCCCGACAGGGGCGCGGGGCTGTGACATTTGCGGCTTCGCCGCGGGGCGCGACCGGCCACGACGGCGGGAAAGCTGAACGGCGGGCCCGGAGGGGCTGTTTTTAGGGGCGCGGGGAACTGCGCATCTTTTAGGGGCGCGGGGCTGTGACATTTGCGGCTTCGCCGCGGGGCGCGACCAGCCACGACGGCGGGAAAGCCGAACGACGAAGCGGGGAACGGGGCGCAGCCCCGAAGCGGGGGTCGGAGGGGGCTACGCCCCCTCCTCAGCAGCAGTCCGGCTCAAGCCCCGCCGGCAGGCGATCCGTACCGAAGACCGCGCACGTCGCCTCGTGCCCCCCGAGCGCCGCCACCGCGAGCAGCAGCGCGCCCGCCGTCCAGGCCGTCTGCTCCTCGGGCCAGACCGCCGCGTCCTCGAAGACGTACCCCGTCCAGTACAGGCCGGTGCTCTCGTCCCGCAGGTGGCCGATGGACTTGAGGATCTCCAGGGCGCGGTCGGACTCCCCCATCACCCAGAGGGCGAGCGCGAGTTCGGCGCTCTCGCCGCCGGTGACCCACGGGTTCGGCACGACGCAGCGGACCCCGAGGTCCGGCACCACGAAGCGGTCCCAGCTCTCCTCGATACGGGCCTTCGCCGCCGGGCCGGTGAGCGCTCCGCCGAGGACCGGGTAGTACCAGTCCATGGAGTAGCGGTCCTTGTCGAGGAAGCGCTCGGGGTGCCGCCGGATGGCGTGGCCGAGCGCGCCGGCCGCCAACTCCCAGTCGGGCTGCGGCTCTTCGCGCGCCTCGGCGATGGCGAGGGCGCAGCGCAGCGCCTGGTGGACGGAGGAGCAGCCGGTGAGCAGCGCGTCCGTGACGACGGTGCCGCCGTCCTCGTTCTCATCGGCGGGGTTTCGCTTCCAGCCGATCTCGCCGCCGGGCTGCTGCAGGGTGAGGACGCACTCGACCGCCGAGACGACCGTCGGCCACATCCGGTCGAGGAACGCGTCGTCGCCGGTGGCGAGGTGGTGGTGCCAGACGCCGACGGCGACGTACGCGCAGAAGTTGGACTCCACGCTCCGGTCGGTGGGCCGGTCCGCGTCCCCGTCGGCGTACGCCGCGTACCAGGAACCGTCCGGGTTCTGGTGCCGGGCCAGCCAGTCGTAGGCGCGGGCCGCGGCCTCGTGCTCGCCGGCCGTGTCGAGGGCCATGGCGGCCTCGACGTGGTCCCAGGGGTCGAGGTGGTGGCCGCGGAACCAGGGTATGGCGCCGTCGTCGCGCTGCCCGGCGCGGATGCCGCGGACCGTCTGCGCGGCCTGCTCGGCGGTGAGCACCCCGGGCAGGACGAGATGGTCGGTACGGGGTGTCGTCACGAAGCGTCCGCCACGGCCGCCTCGGGCAGCTTCGGCAGGTGCGGCTTGGTCGCGTAGGCCACGAAGCTCTTGCCGATGAGCGGGTTGAGGGCCTGCTCGGCGACGCGGGTCGCGAGCGGCTTCTTCATGATGTCCCAGACCAGGAGCTTGTGGTACGCGCGCACCGGCAGCGCCTTATCGTTGTCGACTCCGAAGGCGCACTTCAGCCACCAGTACGGGGAGTGCAGCGCGTGCGCGTGGTGCGTGCCGTACGGCTTGAGCCCGGCCTCCTTCATCCGGCCGAGCAGTTCCTCCGCCTTGTAGATGCGGATGTGGCCGCCCTCGACCTCGTGGTACGCGTCGGAGAGCGCCCAGCAGACCTTCTCCGGGCCGTAGCGCGGCACGGTCACGGCGATCCGGCCGCCGGGCTTGAGGACCCGGACCATCTCGGCGAGCACGCCCTTGTCGTCGGGGATGTGCTCCATCACCTCGGAGATGATGACGACGTCGAACGACTCGTCGGGGAACGGGAGTTGGAGCGCGTCCCCCTCCATGGCGGTGGCGGTCGCGCCCGCGGGGGCCTCCCCGGCCTCCTTCATGGCGGCGAACCACTTGGCGACCTCGCGGATCTCCTCCGCGTTCTGATCCAGCGCCACGACGTGCGCACCGCGCCGGTAGCACTCGAAGGCGTGCCGCCCGGCACCGCACCCCAGATCGAGGACACGGTCGCCCGCGGCGAGCGGGAAGCGGGTGAAGTCGACGGTCAGCAAAGGGTCCTGCCTTCGGGGTTGAAAATTGAGCCCGTCCGGCGCTTGAGGACGAGCCCGGAGGGCGACACGGGGTCCGGGGCGGAGCCCCGAGGCGGTCCGTAGGACTTTCGGGAAGGGGCGGGGAGGGGAAAAGTCATCGCGCAACCCCCGCACGCGGCGCAGCCTCCATCGCCGCCCGATACCGCTCAGCCGTCCCCGCCGCAGCCCGCGCCCAGGTGAACCTGGAAAGGACCCGCTCCCGGCCCGCAGCCCCGAGGCGCAGCCTCAACTCCCGGTCCCCGAGCACCCGGCACAGCGCAGCGCTCAGCGCCCCCGCGTCCCCGGGCGGCACGGCCAGGCACGTGCGGCCGTCCTCACCGGCGACCTCCGGAATGGCCCCGCCGGTCGTGGCGACCAGGGCCGTCCCCGTCGCCATCGCCTCCGCGGCGGGCAGCGAGAACCCCTCGTACAGCGACGGCACGCACGCGACCTGCGCGCTGCGCATCAGGTCGGCCAGTTCCCGGTCGGAGATGCCCTTCACGAACTCGACGGCGCCCTCCAGGCCGTACCGCTCGATGGCCGCGGCGACCGGCCCGTCCTCGGCGCGCTTGCCGACGACGACGAGATGCGCGCCGGGCTGCTCGGCGCGCACCTTGGCGAGCGCCTCGACGAGATGGATCAGGCCCTTGAGCGGTACGTCGGCGCTGGACGTCGTCACGATCCGCCCCGGCACCTCCGCCACCGCCGGGTCGGGCGAGAAGAGGTCGCTGTCGGCCCCGATGTGCACGACGTGGACGCGGTCCGCGCGTACGCCGAGGTGGTCGACGATCTCCCGGCGGGAGGTGCCGGAGACGGTGAGCACGGAGGGCAGCCGGCGGGCGACGCGCTTCTGCATGCGCGTGAAGCCGTACCAGCGGCGCTTCGACAGGCGGCCCATCCAGTCCGCGGCGGCGTCGATCTCCAGCTGCCGGTCGACGGTGATGGGGTGGTGGATGGTCGTCACGAGCGGCGCGCCGATCGCCGAGGGGCCGCCCAGGAGCCCGTACCCGAGCGTCTGGTTGTCGTGCACGACGTCGAACTCCCCGCGGCGGGCGGCGAGATGGCGGCGGGCGCGCAGCGAGAACGTGAGCGGTTCGGGGAAGCCGCCGGTGCGCATCGTGGCGAACTCGACCGCGTCCACCCAGTCCCGGAACTCCGCGCGCTTCGGGGTGCGGAACGGGTCGGGGCTGCGGTACAGGTCGAGGCTGGGCAGCTCGGTGAGCGGGACGCCCTCGTCGAGCACGGGGTAGGGCTGGGCGCCGATCACCTCGACGTGGTGGCCGAGGCGGGCGAGCTCGCGGGAGAGGTGGCGTACGTACACACCCTGGCCGCCGCAGAACGGGTTCCCTTTGTAGGTGAGCATCGCGATCCGCAGCGGGCGGTCGCCGCCCCGCTTCGCGGTCGTGCCGGAGCCCGTGCGGGATCCCACCGCACAGCCCGTTCCGGGGCCTGTCTCCATGGCCTCAGCGGTCACGCGCGGCCCCCTTCTCCCTGCGGCTCCCGCGACACTACGTCGGGACGCTAACCTAGAACAAGTTTCAGACTTGATCGCTTGAGGAGCATCGAATCTACCGGCAGGTAACGACACCGGAAGGCCTGGATCAGGTGATTCGCGCCACGGCGGAGCCCCTGCCATGCTGTGCTCCTCGCGGGCCGGGACCCCAGGCTCCCGGGATCGGCACCACGGAACGGGACATATGACTGCGGAAGTGGAAGTGAAGGACTCCGGCGCGGCATCCCCTCCCCTGACCGAGCGTCAGGAAGCCCGGCGACGCCGCATCCTGCACGCCAGTGCGCAACTGGCCAGCAGGGGCGGGTTCGACGCGGTGCAGATGCGCGAGGTCGCCGAGGCAGCGGGCGTCGCCCTCGGCACGCTCTACCGCTACTTCCCGTCCAAGGTGCACCTGCTGGTCGCGACGATGCAGGACCAGCTCCAGCACATGCACACGACGCTGCGCAAGCGCCCGCCCGCCGGGGACGACGCGGCCGAGCGGGTCGCCGAGACGCTGATGCGGGCCTTCCGCGCCCTGCAGCGCGAGCCGCACCTGGCCGACGCGATGGTCCGCGCCCTGACCTTCGCGGACCGCTCGGTCTCCCCCGAGGTCGACACGGTCTCCCGGCTCACCACGGCGATCATCCTGGACGCGATGGGCCTGGACGCCGAGCCGACGCCGCAGCAGCTGTCCGCGGTCCGGGTCATCGAGCACACCTGGCACTCGGCCCTGATCACCTGGCTGTCGGGGCGGGCCTCGATCGCCCAGGTGAAGATCGACATCGAGACGGTGTGCCGGCTGATCGACCTGACGACGCCGACGGGGCGGGGCGCGCGGTAGCCCCGCCCCTTCCTCGTACGGCTACTCCTCCGGAGGAAACACCGGTTCGCCCGTCCCGAGGACCGTGATGGCGATCGCCTCCACCGGGCACCCCTCCGCCGCCGCGAGCACCTCCTCGTCGGCGTCCGTCTCCGGAGAGACCGGGTGGGACTGCCGCGCCGAGTCCAGCCTGAACCCCTCAGCGGCAGCGTTCACGCACATCCCGGAGCCGATGCACAGGCTCCGGTCCACCTCGACCTGCCAGCGGTCACCCATCGGGACACCTCACCCCTCATAGCCGGACGGCAGGTGGATCATCTTGTGCTCGAAGTACTCCCCGTACCCCTCGGGCCCGAACTCCCGCCCCAGGCCGGAGTTCTTGTAGCCGCCGAAGGGGCCGAGCATGTCGAGGCTGAAGGTGTTGACGCTGTACGTGCCGGTGCGGACCCGCCGTGCGATGTCGATGCCGCGCTCGACGTCGGCGGTCCACACACTGCCCGAGAGTCCGTACTCCGAGTCGTTCGCGATCTTCACGGCCTCGGCCTCGTCGCCGTACGGCAGGAGGCAGATCACCGGGCCGAAGATCTCCTCGCGGGCGATCCGCATGGAGTTGTCGACCTCGCCGAAGAGGGTGGGCTCCACGTACCAGCCCTTGTCCAGGCCCGCCGGACGGCCGCCGCCCGCGAGGACCTTGGCGCCCTCCTCCTGGCCGATCCGGATGTAGTCGAGGGAGCGCTGCTGCTGGCGCCGGGCGACGAGCGGGCCGAGTTCGGTGGCCGGGTCCAGCGGGTCGCCGACCTTCAGCCCGGAGGCCGCCGCGGCGAAGGCCTCGGCGAACTCGTCGTAGCGGGAGCGCGGTACGAGGATCCGGGTCTGGGCCACGCAGGCCTGGCCGTTGATCATCCAGGCGAAGGGCGCGATGCCCTGCACGACGGTGCTCGCGTCGGCGTCGGGCAGCACGACGGCGGCGGACTTGCCGCCCAACTCCAGGGTGACGTGGGTGAGTTGCCGGGAGCAGACCTCCATCACGCGCTTGCCCGCGGCGACCGAGCCGGTGAACGAGACCTTGTCGACCCCGGGGTGCCCGACGAGGTACTCGCTGACCTCGCGGTCGGCGGGTATGACCGAGAGCACCCCCTCGGGCAGCCCGGCATCGGCGGCGATCCCGGCGAGCAGATAGCCGTCGAGCGGCGTCTCGGGCGAGACCTTGAGGACCACGGGACAGCCCGCGAGCAGCGCGGGCGCGAGCTTGGCGGCGGCGGTGAACTGCGGGACGTTCCACGGCACCACGGCCGCCACGACCCCCACGGGCTCGCGCCGGACGAGCAGCTTGCCGAGCACGCCGTCGCGCTTCTCCTCGTACGTGAAGTCGCGGGCGGTGGTGATGGCGGAGTCCCAGACCATCATCGCGGCGAGGGCCTGGACCATGACGCTCGACGTGTACGGGGTGCCGTTCTGGCCGCTGATGACGCGGGCGATCTCCTCGTGCCGGACCGCGAAGGCGTCCTTGATCCGGGTGACGACCTCGATCCGCTCGTCGAGCGTCATGCGCGGCCAGGGTCCGTCGTCGAAGGCGCGGCGCGCGGCGGCGACGGCCCGGTCCACGTCGGCGGGCGCGGCGTGCGGCACCCGCCCGACGACTTCCTCGGTGTGCGGGGAGATCACCTCGATGACGTCCCTGCCGAGGGGGTCCACCCACTCCCCGCCGATGAACAGCTTCTGATGCTCCACGAGCTCGGTCATGGCCGGTTTCCTCCCGGGGGACGTACCGTTTCTGACGCGCTTTCAGAACTGATACCAGTTCTAGTTACAGGAGTCCACGGCCCGGACACGCGCGAGGCACGCCCTCGCGAACTCGCCTGCAAAAGAGGTGCGTTGAGCGACCATTGGAACTGGTTCTAGTTATAGTGGCCGTCGGGCCAGGACGCGTACCTGGTGCTGGCGCGCCAACCGCGGGGGGATGTCCTGATGACGACGGAACCGACGGTGATCGAGCACGGCGGCGGAGTGTGGAGCATCAAGGTGCCCATCCCGGACAACCCGCTCGGCCACACGCTCGTCCATCTCCTCGACACCGACCGCGGACCCGTCCTCGTCGACACCGGCTGGGACGACCCGGACTCCTGGGACACCCTGGCCGCGGGGCTCGTGGCGTGCGGAACGGCGGTCGAGGATCTGCACGGCGTACTCGTCACGCATCACCACCCCGACCACCACGGCCTCTCCGGGCGCGTGCGCGAGGTCTCCGGCGCGTGGATCGCGATGCACGCCGCCGACGCCCATGTCGTACGCCGCACCCGCGCGCAGCAGCCCGCCCGCTGGCTCGACTACCTCGCCGGGAAGCTCGCCGCCGCCGGGGCGCCCGACGAGCACCTCGCACCGCTGCGCGCGGCCCGCTCCTCCGGCCGGATGCGCACCCTGCCGGGGCTGAACGCCGCCCTGCCCGACCGGGAGATCGTCCCCGGCGAACTCCTCGACCTCGCGGGCCGCCGCCTGCGCGCGATCTGGACGCCGGGCCACACCCCGGGCCACGTCTGCCTGCACCTCGACGAGGAGCACCCCACCGGGCGGCCCGGCCGCGGCCGGCTCTTCTCCGGCGACCACCTGCTGCCCGGCATCACCCCGCACATCGGCCTGTACGAGGACCCGGACGACGCCGCTGCCACAGTGATCGATCCGCTCGGCGACTATCTGGACTCCCTGGAGCGGATCGGCCGGCTCGGCGTCGCGGAGGTGCTGCCCGCGCACCAGTACGCGTTCACCGACTCCCGGGCCCGCGTCGAGGAACTCCTCGACCACCACGAGGCCCGCCTGCGCGACCTGCGCGAACTCCTCTCCGCTCCGCTCACGCCCTGGCGGATCGCCGAGCGCATGGAGTGGAACCGCCCCTGGGACGAGATCCCGCACGGTTCCCGCACCATCGCCGTCTCCGAGGCCGAGGCCCACCTGCGCCGCCTGGTGAAACTGGGGCTCGCGGAGGTCGTGCCGGGGAGTGAGCCGGTGTCGTACCGGGCGGTGTGAGGGTCTCTTGGGGCCGGGGGCTTTTTTTCTCCCCGCCCCGCCCCTTCCCGAAAGACTGCCGTCCGCTTCATCGTTCGGCTGACCCGCTGTCGTGGCTGGTCGCGCAGTTCCCCGCGCCCCTATAAAAAGCCAGCCCCTCCGGCGTTTGAGATGGGGGTCCCCCCTGCTCGAGCGAAGCCGAGAGCTTGGGGGAGGGGTCTGGGGCGGAGCCCCAGTTCGGGAAGGGGCGGGGTGGGGAAGAAGAAAGCGCCACGGCCCGCGTGGGTGACCGACCGGTACAGTGGGCGGGTAATCACACGCCCGTACGGGGGGAAGCCGGTGGAAAACCGGCGCTGACCCGCAGCCGTGAGCCGACCGCGAGCACGAGCACGAGCACGCTTCGGCGAGCCGGAATGCCCCGCACAGGCGTGCGCTCCCCGTCGCACCGTCGAGGTATACGGAGCCGGAGCTCGGTCCCCCGCGCGGGCCCGTGCCCCTGCTCCCCGCAGGAGAGGCACCCGCCCCGATCATGAACGTTCGCCGTAGCGCGGCCGCCGCCGCTGCCACCGCAGTGCTCCTCACGGCCGCCGTGCCCGCCGCCCACGCGGCGGAGACGCCCTCGCCCAGCTCCTCGGCGGCGCTGCCGTCCGGCCTGTACGGCGACAAGGACCCGAAGTTCGACGGCGTCTTCCGGCAGTCGTACGCGCTGCTCGCGCAGGACTCCGTCGGCGTGAAGCCCGCGCGGAAGGCGGTGGACTGGCTGACCGGCCAGCAGTGCGACAGCGGCGGCTTCGCGGCGTTCCGGGCCGACCCGAGCGAGGCGTGCGACGCGAAGACGCAGGTCGACTCCAACTCCACGGCCGCCGCCGTACAGGCGCTCAGCGCGCTCGGCGGCCAGGACGCCACCGTCAAGAAGGCCGTCGACTGGCTGAAGTCCGTGCAGAACCAGGACGGCGGCTGGGGCTACAACCCCGGCCTGCCCAGCGACGCCAACTCCACCGGCATCGTCGTCGGCGCCCTCGTCGCCGCCGGGGAGAAGCCGGCCGAGGTCACGTCGCAGAAGGGCAAGTCCGCGCACGACGCCCTGCCGAAGCTCGCGCTCCCCTGCGGCAAGGGCGAGGACGGCGCGTTCGGCCTCGCCGACATGAAGACCGGCAAGCTCGCCCCCAACGCCGACGCCACCGCCGCCGGTGTCCTCGGCTCCCTCGACCAGGGCCTGGTCGTCAAGCCGGCCGAGAAGTCCGCGGAGCCCGCGAAGTGCGCCGCTCCGAAGGACGTGGCGCAGGCCGCGAAGAACGGCGCCGCGTACCTGGCCGGCCAACTCGCCGAGAACGACCACCTCACGTCCGCGATGCCGGGCTCCGAGGACCAGCCGGACTACGGCAACACGGCGGACGCCGTCGCCGCCCTGTCCGCGGCCGGCCTCGGCGACCAGGCGAAGAAGTCCACGGACTGGCTGAAGAAGAACGCCGCGAAGTGGGCCAAGGACAACGGCCCCGCCGCCTACGCCCAGTTGATCTTCGCCGCGCAGGCCGCGGGCGCGAACCCTAAGGACTTCGGCGCGACCGACCTGGTCCGCTCCCTCAACGCCACCGGCCCCGCCCCGCAGCAGGAGGACGCGGCGGCCGACGAGAAGAAGGACGAGGACAGCGGCCTCAGCCCGTGGTGGATCATCGGCGTCTTCTTCGTCGCCAGCGTCGGGTTCGGGTTCCTGCTGAGCGGCCGTAACAAGAAGAACCAGCTGTGAGGGCGAGGGTCGCGGCGCGCCGGGCGGTCCTGATCCTGCTCGCCTCCTGCCTGACCGTCCTCGTCGCCTCGCCCGCCCACGCCGCCGAGTACCGGTACTGGTCGTTCTGGTACCACCAGGACGGCGCCTGGCGGTACGCGACGCAGGGGCCGTCGACCGCCGAGCCCGCCGACGGGGACGTCGAAGGGTTCCGGTTCGCCGTGAGCACCAACTCGAAGGAGGCCACCACACCGCGCGGCGGCACGGACTTCGAGCGGATCTGCGCGGACACCGAAGCCAAGGCCGGCAGCAAGCGGATCGCGCTCGTCCTCGACTTCGGCACGGCCGAGGACGCCACGAAGGGGGAGGCGCCGCCGAAGCCGCGTACCGCCTGTGCGCGGATCCCCGAGGACGGCACGTCGGCGGAGGCCCTCGCCGCGGTCGCGAAGCCGCTGCGCTACGGCAGTGACGCACTGCTCTGCGCCGTCGCCGGCTACCCGCGGTCGGGCTGCGGCGAGCAGGTCTCCGCGGGCGGCGACGCGGAGAAGGCCGCGGGCGGCGACGAGGAGAAGGCCGCGCCCGACGCCCGGAAGACGGACGACGACGGGCCGTCCGTCGGACTGATCGCAGGCGTCGCCGCGGTACTGGCACTCGGGGGCGCCGCCCTGTGGCAGGCCCGCCGGCGCCGCGGCTGAGCGGTGGCGAGGATGCGTACGGACCGAGAGCAGTGATGCGTACGGAGAGCGGCAGGGAGAGCGGCAGGGAGAGCACCGCCGCGCGCCGCCGCGCCCTGCTCGCACCCGAGGCGAACCGCAGCAACGCCCTGCACCCGGGCGCCTGGTGGGTGTGGGCGCTCGGCCTCGGCACGGCCGCGTCGCGCACCACCAACCCGCTGCTGCTCGGGCTGCTCGTGGGCGTCGCCGGGTACGTGGTGGCGGCGCGGCGCAGCGAGGCACCCTGGGCGCGGAGTTACGGCGCGTTCGTGAAGCTCGGCCTGTTCGTGCTGGGCATCCGGCTCGTCTTCGCCGTCTTCCTCGGCTCCCCGATCCCCGGCTCACACACGCTGTTCACGCTTCCCGACGTCGATCTGCCCGAGTGGGCCCAGGGCGTCCGCATCGGCGGCCGGGTCACCGCCGAGACGCTGGTCTTCGCGCTGTACGACGGTCTGAAGCTGGCCACGCTGCTGATCTGCGTCGGCGCCGCGAACGCCCTCGCCAACCCGGCGCGGCTGCTGAAGTCCCTGCCGGGCGCGCTGTACGAGGCGGGCGTCGCCGTCGTCGTGGCCCTCACGTTCGCGCCGCAGCTGATCGCCGACCTGCGGCGGCTGCGCGCCGCCCGCCGCCTGCGCGGCCGCGCCGACCGTGGCGTGCGCGGGCTGCTCCAGGTCGGACTCCCGGTCCTGGAGGGCGCGTTGGAGCGTTCGGTGGCGCTCGCGGCGGCCATGGACGCGCGCGGCTACGGCCGTACCGCCGCCGTACCGCCCCTCGTCCGGCACACCACCTCCGTGCTCACGCTCGGCGGCCTGATCGGCATGTGCGCGGGTACGTACGGACTACTCGCCGCCGAAGGCGCCGCGTTCGGGCTTCCCGTGCTGCTCGTCGGGGTCGGGGCCGCGCTCGGCGGGCTCTGGCTCGGCGGCCGGCGCAGTGTGCGCACCCGCTACCGGCCGGACGTCTGGGGCGTGCGCGCCTGGCTCGTGTCCGGTTCGGGCATCGCCGTCGCGGCCCTGATGATCTGGTTCGCCTCGACCGATCCCGCGGCGCTCAGGCCCGGTGTCGTCCCGCTCGTCGCGCCGACGCTGCCGCTGGGGCCCGCGGCCTGCGTGCTGCTCGGACTGCTCCCGGCGTTCGTCGCCCCGGCGCCGCCCTCGGTATCCGCCCCCGTTCCTGCCCCGCCGCCTCGGAAGGAAGCACGATGATCCGCTTCGAGGACGTGTCCGTCACGTACGACGAGGCCGCCGCGCCGACCGTCGCCGGGATCGATCTCGCCGTACCCGAGGGCGAGTTGGTACTGCTCGTCGGCCCGTCCGGAGTCGGCAAGTCGACTCTTCTCGGCACGGTCAGCGGGCTCGTCCCGCACTTCACGGGCGGCACCCTGCGCGGCCGCGTCACCGTCGCGGGCCGGGACACCCGTACGCACAAGCCCCGCGAACTCGCCGACGTGGTGGGCACCGTGGGCCAGGACCCGCTCTCGCACTTCGTCACGGACACCGTCGAGGACGAACTCGCGTACGGCATGGAGTCGTTGGGCCTCGCCCCGGACGTGATGCGGCGCCGCGTCGAGGAGACCCTGGACCTGCTCGGCCTCGCCGACCTGCGCGAGAGGCCCATCGCCACGCTCTCCGGCGGCCAGCAGCAGCGGGTCGCCATCGGCTCGGTCCTCACCCCGCACCCGGAGGTCCTCGTCCTGGACGAACCGACCTCGGCCCTCGACCCGGCGGCCGCCGAGGAGGTCCTCGCGGTCCTGCAGCGCCTGGTCCACGACCTGGGTACGACGGTCCTCCTCGCCGAACACCGCCTGGAACGGGTCGTGCAGTACGCGGACCAGGTCCTGCTTCTGCCCGCACCGGGCGCGTCCCCGCTCCTCGGCACCCCGGCGGACATCATGGCGATCTCGCCGGTGTACCCGCCGGTGGTCGGGTTGGGGCGCACGGCGGGCTGGGAGCCACTGCCACTGACGGTGCGGGACGCGCGGCGTCGGGCGGGCTCGTTGAGGGAACACCTTCGTCACCGTGGTGGGCAGGCGTTCCGCAGGGCGGAACGGGTGGGCACCACCCCCGGTGCCGGGCACACTTCGCAACGGGCCTCCAGGTGGCCCACCTGGCTCAGCACACGTCGAGCGCAACGCACCCCGACCGAGGGCACCGCAGCCGTAACGGAAAACCTCGCGGTACGGCGGGGCCGCGTAGAAGCCCTCCACAAGGTGGACCTGAAGGTCACCCCCGGCGAAACCCTCGCCCTCATGGGCCGCAACGGCGCCGGAAAGTCCACCCTCCTCAACACCCTCGTAGGCGTACTCGAACCCACCACGGGCGCGGTACGCATCTCCGGCCGCACCCCGCACCGGACGACGCCCCGCGAACTGATCCGCCACGTCGGCCTCGTACCGCAGGAACCACGCGACCTGCTGCACGCCGACACCGTCGCCGCCGAGTGCGCCTCCGCCGACCACGACGCGGGCGCCGCACCCGGCACCTGCCGCGCCCTGGTCAGCGAGTTGCTGCCCGGCATCGCGGACGAGATCCACCCCCGCGACCTCTCCGAGGGCCAGCGCCTCACCCTCGCGCTCGCCGTCGTCCTGACCGCGCGGCCCCCGCTGCTGCTGCTCGACGAGCCGACGCGCGGCCTCGACTACGCGGCCAAGGCCCGCCTGGTCGAGCACCTCCAGGGCCTCGCCGACGCGGGGCACGCCATCGTGCTCGCCACGCACGACGTGGAGCTCGCGGCCGAACTCGCCCACCGCGTGGTGATCCTGGCCGACGGCGAGGTCGTCGCGGACGGCCCGACCGCCGACGTGGTCGTCTCGTCCCCGTCGTTCGCCCCGCAGGTCACGAAGATCCTGGCGCCGCAGAAGTGGCTGACGGTGGCGCAGGTCGAGGCGGCGCTGGTGAGCGACCGGTGACCGGCGGGGGTTTCGCGCGTCAGACCCGCGCCGTCCGCCTCGGCCCCAAGTCCGTGTGCGCCCTGCTCCTGGTGAGCGCGATCGGCGTGGCCGCGTTCGGCTGGCCGCTGCTCGCCGACGACACCTCGGGCGTGACCGCGCACGCGCAGGACGCGCCGTGGCTCTTCGCCGCACTGCTCCCGCTGCTCGTCGGGGTGGTCGCCGCGACCATCGCGGAGTCGGGGCTCGGCGCGAAGGCCGTCGCGATGCTCGGTGTGCTCGCCGCCGTGGGCGCCGCGCTGCGCCCGCTCGGCGCGGGCACGGCCGGCCTTGAGCCGATGTTCTTCCTGTTGATCCTGGCCGGGCGCGTCCTCGGTCCGGGCTTCGGCTTCGTGCTCGGCGCGGTCACGATGTTCGCCTCCGCGCTCCTGACCGGCGGCGTCGGCCCCTGGATGCCGTTCCAGATGCTGACGATGGCCTGGGTGTCGATGGGCGCGGGCCTGCTGCCCGGTGCCTGGGGGATGCTGCGCGGCCGCGCCGAGTTGGCACTGCTCGCGCTGTACGGGGCCGTGGCAGCGTTCGTCTATGGGTTCGTGATGAACATGTACGGCTGGACCACCGTGGCCGGCCTCGCCTCCGGCATCTCCTTCCAGCCCGGCGACCCGCTGCACGAGAACCTGGTCCGTTATCTCGCCTACTGCGTGGCCACCTCGCTCGGCTGGGACCTGGGCCGCGCCGTGATGACGGTCGTCCTGACCCTTGCCATCGGTCCGACGGTCCTGAAGGCGCTGCGCCGGGCCACCCGCCGGGCCGCTTTCGAGGCACCCGTCACATTCTCGTGCCCCGCCGACGAGGCCCAGGTCACAGTGCGCGAACCGCTTCCGTAGACACGCCCTTGCGGTGCGTAACGGAAACCGCCCTGCGAGGGTGAGCCCCCGCACAGGACCTTGGTCCTCCACTACGTGCCCTAGTAGGGCCTGAGCCGTGATCCACAGACCCCCTGAAATGGGCCCTGAGCTGCGCTGATGCCTCCGATATCAGAACTCGGGACTTATCGCCCCACATGCGACCACAACTAGTAAAAAGGGGCATTGCGGCGACGTGGCAGCCCTGCTTCTCTGGATGACGTCGCAGGGCGCCACGACCGCATCGGTCGCGGCGCCTGTGCATTGCCCCCGCCGCTCCCCCGAACGGCACCGGCATGCTCGCGGCCCCCCTGTCCCCGTTGGAAGGCTTTCCGTGACCGTCTCCGTTCTCCGCCGCGTCGCCACCCCGAAGAAGACCATCGCCGGTGCCGCCGTGGCACTCGCCGCCGCCGGCATGGCTCTCTCCTCGGCCCCTGCCCACGCCGCCGCTCCCGCGGCCGCCCCGGCCGCCGTGGCTCCCGCTGCCGCCGGGTCCCCGAAGGAGATCGCGAAGAAGATGATCCCGGACCAGGCCCAGTACGCCGCGTTCAGCAAGATCGTCTCGCACGAGAGCGGCTGGAACCCCTCCGCCTCCAACTCCTCGTCCGGCGCGTACGGCCTGGTCCAGGCCCTGCCCGGCTCGAAGATGGCCTCCGCGGGATCGGACTGGAAGACCAACCCCGCCACGCAGATCAAGTGGGGCCTGGACTACATGAACGACCGCTACGGCAGCCCGGTCGAGGCCTGGAACTTCTGGCAGGCGAACGGCTGGTACTGAACCGCTGGCCGCTTGTAGGTAGCGATTTGGCCTGGTTGGCCGCACCCCGCCTCGGGGTGCGGCCAAACTGCATACCCCGGCCAAATCCAGCCCCTCCGGCGCTTGAGGAGCGGGGGGGCGGGGGCGGAGCCCCCTGGGGTGCGGCCGTCGAGGGTGCCGCGCGTCGAGAGTGGCTCTAAAGCCGCTGCAAGATCGTCGCCGTGGCCAGTGCCCCGCCCGCACACATCGTGACCAGGGCGAACTCCTTGTCCCTGCGCTCCAGTTCGTGCAGGGCCGTCGTGATCATGCGGGCCCCGGTCGCACCCACCGGGTGGCCCAGAGCGATCGCACCACCGTTGACGTTGACCTTCTCCAGGTCCTGGTCGAAGACCTGCGCCCAGCTCAACACCACCGAGGCGAATGCCTCATTGATCTCGACCACGTCGATGTCCTTCAGGGACATTCCCGCCTTGCCGAGCACCGCCCGCGTCGCGTCGATCGGCCCGTCGAGGTGGAAGTGCGGGTCCGAGCCGACCAGGGCCTGCGCGACGATCCGCGCCCTGGGCTTCAGCTTCAGGGCGCGCGCCATCCGCTTCGACGCCCACATGATCGCCGCCGCGCCGTCCGAGATCTGCGAGGCGTTGCCCGCCGTGTGCACGGCGGTCGGCATCACCGGCTTCAGTCCGGCGAGCCCCTCCATCGTCGTGTCCCGCAGGCCTTCGTCCCGATCGACAAGGCGCCACATGCCCTGGCCCGCCGCCTGCTCCTCCTCCGTCGTCGGCACCTGCACGGCGAAGGTCTCGCGTTTGAAACGCTCCTCGGCCCAGGCGATCGCGGCCCGCTCCTGCGAGATCAGCCCGAGCGAGTCGACGTTCTCGCGGGTCAACCCCCGGTTGCGGGCGATGCGTTCGGCCGCCTCGAACTGGTTCGGCAGATCCACGTTCCACTCGTCGGGGAACGGCTTCCCGGGACCGTGCTTGGACGCCGCCCCCAACGGCACCCGCGACATGGCCTCCACCCCACAGCTGATCCCGACGTCCATCACCCCGGACGAGATCATGTTCGCGACCATGTGACTGGCCTGCTGCGACGAGCCGCACTGGCAGTTGACCGTCGTCGCGGCCGTCTCGTACGGCAGGCCCATGGTGAGCCACGCCGTACGCGTCGGGTTGGCGGACTGCTCCCCCGCCTGCGTGACCGCGCCGCCGACGATCTGCTCGACGCAGTCGGGCTGAATGCCGGTGCGGGCGAGGAGTTCGCGGTACGTCTCGCCGAGCAGGTAGGCCGGATGAAGGTTGGCGAGCGCACCTGAGCGCTTGCCGATCGGAGTGCGTACGGCTTCGACGATGACGGGTTCCGCGGCCATGAGCCAGTCCTCTCCTCGCACATCTCGCCCGTCCCGGGGCGATCCCGGCACCCCGCCATGCGACTCGCAGGCACGGACAGACAGAACTAGTACGCGTTCTAGTTCTGAGAGCAGTCTTATGAGTGCTCCCCGCCCACCGCAAGGGTCTTGCACGGACCGCGTGCACAGCGCGTACGCAACAGATGGCGCCGAGGGCCTTGCCAGTTGTAGAACCCGTTACTACCTTTCCGGCATCTCCTGATGGGCCGTCAGACATTCGCCGCCGACACGTTGCACCTCGCGTCGTACGACACTGGAGTTGCCGATGCCCTGTCCCGCGCTGCCCGACGGGTTCGACGCCACCGACCCCGACCTCCTGCAGAGCCGCATCCCGCACCCCGAGTTCGCCGAGCTTCGGCAGACCGTGCCGGTGTGGTGGTGCCCCCAGCCGCGAGGCATCACGGGCTTCGACGACGAGGGCTACTGGGCCGTGACACGGCACGCCGACGTCAAGTACGTGTCCACGCACCCCGAGTTGTTCTCCTCCCACACCAATACCGCCGTCATCAGGTTCAACGAGCACATCAACCGCGACCAGATCGACGCCCAGAAGCTGATCATGCTCAACATGGACCCGCCCGAGCACACCCGGGTCCGCCAGATCGTGCAGCGCGGCTTCACGCCCCGCGCCGTCCGCTCCCTCACCGACGCCCTGCGCGTGCGCGCCCGCGCCATCGCCGACGAGGCCGGGCAGAGCCTTTCCGCAGACGGCTCCTTCGACTTCGTCACCCGCGTCGCCGTGGAGCTCCCCCTCCAGGCCATCGCCGAACTCATCGGCGTCCCCCAGGAGGACCGGGCCCGCATCTTCGACTGGTCGAACAAGATGATCGCGTACGACGACCCCGAGTACGCCATCACCGAGGAGGTCGGCGCCGAGGCCGCCATGGAACTCATCGGCTACGCGATGAACATGGCCGCCGACCGCAAGCAGTGCCCCGCCAAGGACATCGTCTCGCAGCTGGTCGCCGCCGAGGACGAGGGAAATCTGTCGACCGACGAGTTCGGCTTCTTCGTCCTCCTTCTCGCCGTCGCCGGCAACGAGACCACCCGTAACGCCATCAGCCATGGCATGCACGCCTTCCTCACCCACCCCGAACAGTGGGAGCTCTACAAGCGCGAGCGTCCCTCGACCGCCGCCGAGGAGATCGTCCGCTGGGCCACCCCCGTCACCGCCTTCCAGCGCACCGCCACCCAGGACACCGAGATCGGCGGTGTACCGGTCAAGGCGGGCGACCGCGTCGGCCTCTTCTACTCCTCCGCCAACAACGACACCGAAGTCTTCGACCGGCCCGAACAGTTCGACATCACCCGCGACCCCAACCCGCACCTCGGCTTCGGCGGTGGCGGCCCGCACTTCTGCCTCGGCAAGTCCCTGGCCATCCAGGAGATCGACCTGATCTTCAACGCCCTCGCGGACGCCCTCCCCGATCTGCGCCTGGCCGACGACCCGCGCCGCCTGCGGGCCGCGTGGCTCAATGGCATCAAGGAGCTTCAGGTGACGGCCCGTTGACGGCCCGCGCTGCCGGTCTTCGTGCGGTGCCGCCCTGGCCTGGCCCGGCCGCGCGTAGAGCGTGACGCGTGCGCCGTGCACGGTCAGTGCGGCACTCCACGAAGTGCTCGCGCAGAACGTCCCGTCTGGCCCGCTCGAAGGCGTACGGGTCCAACGGCTCCCCGGCCGGATCGCGCAGGGCGACCACGCGCGATCCGGCCCCGTATCGCCTCGCGCATCGCGCCCGGCCCGTTCTCCTCGCCCTCCAGGGTGCGGCGCCGCCCGTGGCCACCGCCCCGCCCCGCTCCGTATGCGCCATGCCTGTCGGCCTCCGCCCCGTTTCGGTGTCCGTGTCCGGATCCTATGGGCCTCCCGACCCTCCCCGCTGAGCCTGTGGATAACTCTCTGAAACGGTCCCCGTGCCCCTCGGCCGACGCAGGTCAACCGGCCTGGTTGCGCAAATCGGGCGCGACAAAGATCACAAGAGGGACGTGCCGCACGGCCCTTGCGAGGTCTCTACGACACTGGTGAGACGGGGTTTTCGCAGGTCGCGCAACGGACCGGGCACGGTACGTAATGCGGGAATTGACCCTATCTTCGGATCACATGTCATCTGCCACTCTCAGTCCGGCTGCGCCCGAGTCCGCGCGGCCCTCCGAGGTCACCGTCACCGACCCCGCGATGGTCAAGCGCGCCGTGAAGGCCGCGGCGCTCGGCAACGCCATGGAGTGGTTCGACTTCGGCGTCTACAGCTACATCGCCGTCACGCTCGGCAAGGTCTTCTTCCCCTCCGGCAACCCCACGGCCCAGCTCCTGTCGACATTCGGCGCGTTCGCCGCGGCCTTTCTCGTACGGCCCCTCGGCGGCCTCGTGTTCGGTCCGCTCGGCGACCGCATCGGCCGGCAGAAGGTGCTCGCCCTCACCATGATCATGATGGCGGCGGGCACGTTCGCCATCGGCCTGATCCCCTCGCACGCCTCCATCGGCCTCTGGGCACCCGCACTGCTGCTCCTTGCGCGCCTGGTGCAGGGCTTCTCCACGGGCGGTGAGTACGCCGGTGCCTCCACCTTCATCGCCGAGTACGCGCCCGACAAGAAGCGTGGATTCTTCGGCAGCTGGCTGGAGTTCGGCACCCTCGCCGGCTACATCGGCGGCGCCGGTCTCGTGACCCTGATGACCGCGCTGCTCTCCACCGACGACCTGCTCTCCTGGGGTTGGCGCATCCCGTTCCTGATCGCCGGTCCGATGGGCCTCATCGGCCTGTACCTGCGGATGCGGCTGGAGGAGACGCCCGCGTTCGCCGCTGAGCTGGACAAGGCGGAGGAAGCGCGCCCGAAGGTGAAGCTGCGCGAGATGGTCGTCGGGCAGTGGCGTGCGCTGCTGCTCTGTGTCGGCCTGGTCCTGGTCTTCAACGTCACGGACTACATGCTCCTTTCGTACATGCCGAGCTATCTGACGAGCGAGCTCAACTACGACTCCACGCACGGACTGCTCGTCGTGCTCGGCGTGATGGCGCTGATGATGGTGATCCAGCCGTTCGCGGGCAGGCTCACCGACCGCGTCGGCCGCCGACCCGTCATCGCCTTCGGCTGCGCGGGTTTCCTGCTCCTGTCCGTACCGGCGCTGCTGCTGATCCGCCAGGGCTCGCTCCTCGCGATCGCGCTCGGCATGGGCGCGCTCGGTCTGCTCCTGGTCTGCTTCACGGCCTCGATGCCGTCCGCGCTGCCCGCGCTGTTCCCGACCCGGGTGCGCTACGGCTCCCTGTCCATCGGCTTCAACATCTCCGTGTCGATCTTCGGCGGTACGACCCCGCTGGTCGTGACCGCGCTGATCGGCGCCACCGGTGACGTGATGATGCCCGCGTACTACATGATGGCCGCGGCCGTGGTCGGCGGTGTCGCCGTCTGGTTCATGACGGAGAGCGCCCGCCGACCGCTGCCGGGCTCGGCGCCGGCGGTGGAGACCGAGGCGGAGGCCCGGGCGCTCAGGTCCGGGGCATAGCCGCACGCGGATTCGGGCGCGCGTCGGTCACCCGCGAGCCCCAGCTCGGATCGTCAGGCCGTGCGCCCCGCTCCGGCTGTCAGGTCACGGTGGCGCGGCGGATCAGACGTCGGCCGCCGGGGCCTGTGCCTGCCAGGCGGTGAACAGCGGGACCGTGCCGCTGCCGTCGAGGACGACTATGCCGAAGGGCCGGTCGTACGCGATGTGTTCTATGTCCGCGGGCGGGCGGTAGGCGCTGCCCCGGCGCATCGCCACGACCGTCGCCGCGGCCGCCTCCACGCCCTGCTCGGCGATCTTGACGACGGTCTCCTGCACGACCTGAGAGACGGCGATGTCCTCCGGTGAGAGGCCGGAGAAGTCCGCGGAGTCCCGGAACGCCTGCCGTACACCCAGCGCCTCCAAGTGCCGCACGGCCTCGACGGGGGTGCGCAGCGACAGCTTCGGCAGGGCGACCCGGATCGTGCTCGCGTCGATCCGGCGGCGCTGCTCGGCGGGCGCCCAGGCCAGTGGAAGCACCTGTGCGGGTCCCGCACCGGGCGCCCCGAGCACGAACCTCACCTTGGCGGAGGCCGACGGCGAGGCTTCGCGACGGTCCGCATCGGGCGCCGCGCAGGCCAGCTCCACCACGCGCGCGTCGCCGCCCGTAAACGTCACGTCCCAGGCATGGCCGCTCGGCACCGGACCGTGCATCGTCGCGACCTCGCGCTCCGCCCCCGACGCGTCGGTGAACGGCTTCGGCCGCGTCGCCGAGCCCTTGAACGGGACGGTCCAACGGGCCTTCAGAGCAAGGGCGTTGACGAGCACCAGCTGCGTGGCCTCGGTGATCCGCAGCGGAAGCCGGGGCACGAGCCCGCCGGTCGCGCGGTCCACCCACGCGTCGATCCCGCCCGGGTCCACCGGCCCGAACCCGATGTCGGGCAGCGCCTCGCGGTAGGCGCGGTAGACCGGCAGTCTGCTCCACACGCCCGTGGCCACGGCCAGGGCGTCCGTACCCGCCAGGGCCCGAGCTCCCTCGGTCACCGCGCCGGCCGCCTCCTCGCCGGCGACTCCGAGCAGCGCACGCAACTCCTCCGCCGTACCGCCCCTCGCTCCCGCCGCGACGGACGCCAGGGCCAGCCACAGGCCCGTGGGCGAACACGCGAAGTCCGTCCCGCCGCCGCCCAGATGCGGCAGCCAGCGCTCGGCCAGGCGGCGCACCTCCGCCCCCGGCAGCACCTTCTCGATCTGCTCGGTCCGCTCGATCCCCTCGGCCATGACTCTTCCCCCGTTCGCCATCGACGACTTGTGCGGCCAAGTATGCGAGGCCCCACTGACAATCGCCCTCGGGCCCGGGCCCCAGCCGGAAACGCGTGACACGCGGCCCACTAGACCTCGTGATGGAATCCCACGTTCACGCTCCGCGGCCCGGTTCTGTCCTCGATGACCACCTCGCCGGACCCGCCCGCGGGCAGCGCCACGCTTCCGCCGTACGGCAGGTCGTGCGTGACGCCGCCGGTGACGAGGCGCACCCGCGACGACGGGTCCGGGTGCGAGCCCTTCAGCCAGCTCACGCTCCACGTCAGGTCCGGGCCGCAGCGGAATTCCAGGTGCGCGCGGGACACGAACAGCCAGTCCTCGGGCGGTACGAGCCGGCAGACGGCACCGTCGCGGCCCACGCGCAGCACGGCGCCCGGCGCGCTGTCCTCGTCGGCCATGAGCATGCCCGCCGTCGCGCCGGCGTCCGCCGCCGAGACCGAGGCCATGGTGAGTTCGAGCACGTACGACTCCTTCAAGTCGCGGTGTCCTCCCGGGAGTCGGGAGGCTCGTCCGGATCGGGACGCGGTGGGGCGCGCCGCCGCATGATAGGTCGCGGCCGCCTTCCGCGTACGTGACGCGGGACACACGGATGCGGTGGGGCAGGGTGGCCTGGGAGAGGATGGCCCCATGAGCATCGTGAAGATCAACGCCCTGACCGTGCCGCAGGAGCAGCGCGAGGTCCTGGAGAAGCGGTTCGCCGCACGCGCGGGCACCGTGGAGAGCGCCGACGGCTTCGAGTGGTTCGAGCTCCTCAAGCCGCTCGAGGGCACCGACCAGTACCTCGTGTACACGCGCTGGCGCGACGAGGCCGCGTTCCAGGCCTGGATGGAGGGCCCGATGAAGGCCGCTCACCAGGGCGGCGGCTCCGAGGGCGGGGCGGAGGGCGGCGAACGCCCGAAGCCCGCGGCGACCGGTTCGACGGTGTGGACCTTCGAGGTCGTCCAGCAGGCCCCGCCGAAGCAGGCCTGAGCCACGGTGCCGCCGGGGGCGCCGCCCGGCGCCCCCGGAATCCCGTTGCACGCGCGCGTGCAACCGGCCAAGGATCGGGCCATGACTTCCTGGACCGTCAGGCCCGAGCCGTACGACTCCGCCACCGCGGCCGCGCTCTGGCGCGCGTACTACACCGAGGTGAGCGACCGCTGGTACGTACGCGAGACCGGGCGCGGCACACCGCCCGACGAGCTGCAGCGCGGCGTCGCGGCGGAGAGCGGCTCCGACCTCGCGCCGCCGTCCGGCACGCTCCTCGTCGGCTGGTACGGCGAGGTCCCGGGGGCCAGCGCGGGGCTGCGCCTCCTCGGCTCCGGGCGGGCCGAGCTGAAGCGGGTGTACGTGGACGGCGCGCTACGCGGCAGCGGCGGGGGCACGGCCCTGATGACGGCCGCCGAGGAGGCCGCGCGGGACTTCGGGGCACGTGAGCTGGTGCTCGACACCCGCCTCGACCTGGTGGAGGCACGCGCCCTCTACACCCGGCACGGCTTCCGGGAGATCCCGGCGTACGCCTCCGGCCCGTGCAGCGAGATCTGGTACGGCAAGCAGCTCTGAGCCCCGGACGGCAAGCAGCTCCGAGCGCGCCGCGCCGCCGACGCCGCTCCCCTCCCAGCCACCGAAAACGACCACCACGCGCGCGTGCAGCCCAAAACCAGCACCACGCGCGCGTGCCGCCCAGAACCAGCGCCACGCGCGCGTGTGCCGGGCCGCCGGGCCGCCGGGCCGCCGTCCGGCCGGGGATCAGCGCCGCCCCGTCCGCTGCTTCTCGATCTCCTTCATCACCCCGTCGTGCGGGCGCTCGCTGTCGGAGCCGCACAGTTCCGCGTTCAGTTCCTCGACGAGCTGGGCCAGGTCCGTGGGCCGGTCCGGGCTCCACCAGTCGCCGAGCAACTCGGCCAGGGACTCCTCGCGGGCCTTCGCGAGGCGTCCCGCCACCTCGCGCCCGGAGTCGGTGAGGACCAGGTCGAGCCCTTCGCGCAGAGCGAGGTGCCGCTCCTCCACCTGCCGTGCGGCGGCCTGCACCACCAGCAGCGGTACGACGCTGCGCTCGGCGAGCCGGGCCGGTTCCACGACCCCGTACTTCTGGATGCGAAGGAGCAGCCAGCTCGCCGCCGGAAGCAGGTCGTACCCCGCGCGTGCGGTGATTTTCTCGTAGACCTCCTTGCGGCCCTCGCGCGTGCCGAGGACCGACAGGGCGCGCGTCACCTCGTCGTGCGAGGACCGTTCGACGGGGTTGCTGGCCAGGGTCTCGGTCATCTCCGGAGCGGTGACCGAGCCGCGCAGCCGGTCCTCCTTGAGCAGCCAGGACAGCGCGAACGCGGCCAGGGCGACCGGTGCCGCGTACAGGAAGACGTCGGTGATCGCCGACGAGTAGGCCTGCAGCGCCGACGGGCGCACTTCGGGCGGGAGTTGGGTCATGGCCCGCGGGTCGGCCTCCAGGCCGGAGATGGTGCCGGGCGGCAGGTTCCGGCCGGTGAGGGCGGCGGTGAGCTTGTCGTCGAGGCGGTTCGCGAAGATCGTGCCGAAGATCGCGACGCCGAAGGAGGCGCCGATGGAGCGGAAGAAGGTGGCGCCGGAGGTGGCGACGCCGAGGTCCTCGTACGAGACGGCGTTCTGCACGATCAGGACGAGGACCTGCATGACCAGGCCGAGGCCGAGGCCGAAGACGAAGAAGTAGGCGCTCATCTCCCAGGTCGAGCTGGTCTCCTTCAACTGGTGCAGGAGCAGCAGCCCGAGCGTGGTGACGGCGGTGCCGAGGACCGGGAAGACCTTCCACCGGCCGGTGCGGCTGACGATCTGCCCGGAGACCGTGGACGAGAGCAGCAGGCCGAGCACCATCGGCAGCATGTGGACGCCCGACATGGTCGGCGAGACCCCGTGCACGACCTGCAGGAACGTCGGCAGGTACGTCATCGCGCCGAACATCGCGAAGCCGATCACGAAGCTGATGACCGCGGACAGCGTGAACGTGCGGATCCGGAACAGCTTCAGCGGAAGCACCGGTTCCGCGGCCTTGCGCTCCACCGCGACGAACGCCACGAGCAGCACCGCGGCCAGCACGGAGAGCCCGATGATCTGCGCCGAGCCCCAGGCCCAGGTGGTGCCGCCGAGCGAGGCGACGAGGACCAGGCAGGTGGCGACGGAGGCGATGAGGAACGTGCCCAGGTAGTCGATGACATGCCGCTGCGAGCGCACCGGGATGTGCAGCGCACCGGCGATGACGAGGAGCGCGACGACGCCGATGGGCAGGTTGACGTAGAACACCCAGCGCCAGGAGAGGTGGTCGACGAAGAGCCCGCCGAGCAGCGGTCCGAGCACGCTCGTGGCACCGAAGACGGCGCCGAACAGGCCCTGGTACTTGCCGCGTTCGCGCGGCGGGACGAGGTCTCCGACGATCGCCATCGACAGGACCATCAGACCGCCGCCGCCGAGACCCTGCAGTGCGCGGAAGCCGATGAGCTGCGGCATGTTCTGGGCCATGCCGCAGAGCGCGGAGCCGATCAGGAAGATCACGATCGCGGTCTGGAAGAGCTTCTTCCGCCCGAACTGGTCGCCGAGCTTGCCCCAGAGCGGGGTGGCGGCGGTCGCGGCCAGCAGGTACGCGGTGACGACCCAGGACAGATGCTTCATGCCGCCGAGTTCGCTGACGATCGTCGGCAGCGCGGTGGACACGATGGTCTGGTCGAGGGCGGCGAGCAGCATGCCGAGCAGCAGGGCGCCGATGGACACGAGCACGCTCCCGTGACCGTGCTGCGCTCCGGGTGCGGCCGAGGTGCCTCCGGCCTTGTCCGTCGTCGTCATCGACGCCTCCTCCGGCCGCTACGGCGCAGCCGCCGCCGGGGCCGGATCCCCCCGTACGGGGCCCGCCCACCCTCCATCGTGGGTGGTTCGGCCGGTTATGGCCTGTCGAGTGGCCGGGGAACGCGCTGTCCGCGGGGCCGGGGCCCTGCATAATCGCCCCCGTACGCCTTAGGGAGGGGGACCCGACGGTGAGCGCACTCAACTGCCCGCGGTGCGGTGTTCCGCGGGCCGCGGACGGTGGCCCGGCCTGCGGCTGCACCCGGCGCACGGCGGACGCGCTGCGCGACACCCGCACCGCGGAGGCGGCCGCCGCCGAGGACTTCGACCTGCTGCGGCTGCGGCCCTACGTGTCGTTGCCGGACGCCCCCGAAGGCGAGGGGAACGGCAGGGACGCCTTCCCGGCACCCCCGACACCCACCCCCACCCCCACCTCACTTCCGCCCCGCCCGGCAGGCAGCACCCCCACCACGCCTCCGTCCCGCCCCGCAGCCGACACCCCGACCGAGGTCCGGCGCCGCCCCCGTCGTACGGCCCTGCTCACCGCCACGGGCGCGGCCCTCGCCGTGATCGCCGTGACGGCCACGGCAACCGCCCTTTTCCCCGGCGAACCCGACCACCGGCAAGCGCTTCCGGACCACCGCACGACCGCCCCGGCCCCGTCCCGTACGACAACGGGTGCCCCGACTCGTACGCACACGCCGTCCGCGTCGCCGAAGGTCGCGGCCACCGAGTCGCGTTCGGGGGCGGAGCGGCCGACGCGCTCGGGGGCGCCGGCACGGACCGCGCCCGTCACGTCGGCCCCGCCCACCGCCTCCGCGACGGGTGCGGTCGGCACGCCGAGGTCACCGCGGGCGCCGGTCCTGCGGGCGGGCGACGAGGGCCCCGAGGTGCGTGAACTGCAGGACCGGCTCAGGCAGCGGTACTTCTACGCGGGTCCGACGAGCGGGAGTTATGACGTACTGGTCGAGGACGCGGTGACGCGCTACCAGTACGCGGAGGGAATCGAGGGCGACCCGCGGGGCGTGTACGGGCCCCGGACGCGCAGGGCGCTTGAGGCGGAGACGCGGGAGCCGCCGGCGGCGGGCGGGACGCCGCGCTGACCACGGGAGCCGGGGCGAGTCGCTCCACCGACAACCGGAGCCGGGGCGGATCGCCCCGCTGACCACCGGAGCCGGGGCAAGTCGCCCCGCTGACCACCGGAGCCCGACCGCGAACGCGTCGCCCGACCGTCATCCCGCAGGCCGTCCGGACTCCGCCCGCGCCACCCGCGGATCCCGCCCCTTGTAGCTGCGGACCCGCGGATCAGGCCCCGTGAACGCGGACCCGCAGCTCCCCCGACCCGTCCCCCGCCGCCTCGACGGCGATCTGGCGCAGGTCCAGGACGTGGGCGTCGGGGCCGAACGCGGCGGCGCGGGGGCCGACGCCCACGACGCGCATGCCGGCCGCGCGGCCTGCGGCGATTCCGGCCTCGGAGTCCTCGAAGACGAGGCAGTCGGCGGGGTCGACGCCGAGTTCGGCGGCGCCCTTGAGGAAGCCCTCGGGGTCCGGCTTGCTCGCGCTCACGGACTCGGCGGTGACCTGGACGAGGGGCAGGTCGAGTCCGGCGGCGCCCATGCGGGCCTTCGCGAGTGCGGTGTCGGCCGAGGTGACCAGGGCGTGCGGCAGGCTCGCGAGGGAGGCCATGAACGCGGCGGCGCCGCCGATCGGGACGACGCCTTCGACGTCGGCGGTCTCCTGGGCGAGCATCTCGCGGTTCTCCGCGTAGTTCTCGGCCATGGGGCGCTCGGGCAGGAGCGCGGCCATGGAGGCGTAGCCCTGGCGGCCGTGGACGACCTTGATGACCTCGTCGAAGTCGAGGCCGTGCCGCTCGGACCAGCGGTGCCAGCAGCGCTCCACCACGGCGTCGGAGTTGACCAGCGTGCCGTCCATGTCGAGCAGGAGGGCGCGGGCGGTCAGAACGGTGGTGGTGGGCGTGGCCGTCATCGGCATGCTCCTGGGCGGGGCGGCGGAAGAATCAAAGGGCCCCGCCCGCCGGTCAGGGAGAACAGGCGGGAACCACTTTGTTCCCACACGATACAAAACGAGGGCAGGCCTACGCCACCGCCCTGCCCGATTCCGGCACCACCACCTCTGCCCGCGCGCCGTCCGCGCAGGTCACGGCGCCACGGCCTCGTACAGACTGAATCCGGCGAGGGCGAGCATCGCCACCGCGGCGACCTTGGTGACGAGCTGCAGCGGTACGCGCTTCATCAGCGCCTGACCTCCGAGGATGCTGACTCCGGCGACCGTCCAGAGCGCGAGCACCGCGCCCAGGCCGACCGAGAGCGGATCGTCGTAGCGGGCGGCGAGGTTGGCCGTCATGATCTGCGTGAGATCGCCGAACTCGGCGACCAGGATCAGCATGAATCCCGCGCGTGAGACCTTCCAGAAGCCCTGGTTCTCGGGCTGCCTGATGCGCTCCTCGTCCTCGTCCTTCTTCATCAGGAGGATCAGCGCGCCGCCGAGGAAGAGGACGCCGGTGAGCGCCTGGACGATCCGGTGGGGCAGCAGCGTGAGGACGCTGCCGGCGGCGATGGCGAGCGCGACGTGCACGACGAACGCCGCGGCGACCCCGGCGAAGACGTACGAGGCGCGATAGCGGGTGCCGAGCACGAGCCCGGCGAGCGCCGTCTTGTCGGGGAGCTCGGCGAGGAGGACGACGCCGAACACGAGCGCCGTGACGCTGAAGCTGATCAAGGGTCCTCAATCGGTCAGGCACGAAGGTCCGGCCTGGTCGGGCAGGCCCACAGGTCCGGCCTGGTCGGGCAGGCCCGAAGGTCCGGCCTGGTCGGGCACGAAGGGCACGAAGGCTCGAAGGGCACGAAGGGCACGAAGGGCACGAAGGGCTCACCCACGGCCGCCACGCCTGGCCGCTCCCGTACCTCCAGCCTACGGGACCCCTCCTCCGTCGAATCCGGAATCAGCAGCGCCCGCTATCAGGTGAAACGCCCCCTTGTAAACCAACTCCCTTACGACCGGACCCCGGTGACGTTCCGCCAGAAGTCTTGATGTGTGCGCGCCATTGACGGGACCCTGTCATCCGGCGCTCACCCCACGGAAACCCCGGGGCGCCACCCTGGCCTGGCCCGGAACGGCCAACACCCCCCACCTCAAGGGAGTTCGCATGTCAGGCGTCTACGCGCGTCGACGCACCGCCGCGCACCGCAGCCCTCTCCTCAGCCCCCGCCGGATCGCCGTGCTCGCGTCGGCCGCCGGACTCGTCACGGCCACCGCACTGCTGACCGGCACACCCGCACAGGCCGCCCCGCCCACCCCGGTCGACGCGGCCACCGCCCGAACGTACCTGGGGCAGCTGACCGAGCGGGCCGAGGGCTCGTCGGACGGCTACAGCCGCGAGAAGTTCCCGCACTGGAGCACCCAGGAGGGCGCCTGCAACACCCGCGAGGTCGTCCTGAAGCGCGACGGCGAGAACGTCGAGCAGGACTCCAGCTGCGCGGCCACGTCGGGCAGTTGGTTCTCCGAGTACGACGGGGAGACCTGGACGGCGTCCGGCGACGTCGACATCGACCACGTCGTCCCGCTCTCCGAGGCCTGGAAGTCCGGGGCGAGCTCCTGGACCACGGACCGGCGCGAGGGCTTCGCCAACGACCTGACCCGGCCGCAGCTGATCGCCGTCACCGACAACGTCAACCAGTCCAAGGGCGACCGGGACCCGGCGGAGTGGCTGCCTCCGGAGTCCTCGTACAACTGCATGTACGCCCGGATGTGGGTGGACGTGAAGCACCACTACGACATGACCGTGGACAGCGCCGAGAAGCAGGCCCTGGAGGGCATCCTCAACGGTTGCTGACCTGCAACAGGCGGAACCTCCCCGCTCCCCTCCGTCGTTCCGTACCGTACGGAACGACGGAGGAGAGTGATCGGATGGCCGGGCTGCGCCTGGGACCGCTGCTGCGCTACGTGGACGGGTCGACGGCGACCGTGTGGGTCGAGTCGGACCGGCCGTGCACGGCCGAGGTGCGCTGCGCCGACGGCGCGAAGGGCTCGACGCACACGTTCAAGATCGCCGGTCACCACTACGCACTGGTGCCGGTCGAGGGCCTGGCGCCGGGCACGGAGACGGCGTACGAGGTGCTCCTCGACGGCCACCGCGTCTGGCCGCTCGACGCCTCGCCCTTCCCGCCCTCCACGATCCGCACGCCCGCCGAACCGGCCGACGAGGTGCGGGTCTCCTTCGGCTCCTGCCGCTGGGCGATCTCCCCGACCGGCGAGAAGGACCCGATGGGCCCGGATGCCCTGGACACCCTGGCCGTCCGTCTCGCCGCCGACCCGCAGGCGCGGCGGCCCGACGTCCTGGTGCTGCTCGGCGACCAGGTGTACGCGGACATGGTCTCGCCGGCGACCAAGCGGTGGCTCGCCGAACGCCGCGACCTGAGCGAGCCCCCGGGCGACCAGGTCGCGGACTACGAGGAGTACGCCCACCTCTACGACGAGTCGTGGCTCGACCCTGAGGTGCGCTGGCTGCTCTCCACAGTGCCCAGCTGCATGATCTTCGACGACCACGACGTGATCGACGACTGGAACACCAGCGCCGCCTGGGTCGCCGAGATGCGGGCCACGCCGTGGTGGAACGAGCGCATCCGCAGCGGCCTGATGTCGTACTGGGTCTACCAGCACCTGGGCAATCTCCCGCCGTCCGAGCTCGCGTCCGACCCGGTGTACGCGGCGGTCCGCGCGAGCGACGACGGTACGGACGCGCTGCGCGCCTTCGCCGCCCGCGCGGACGAGGATCCGGCGAGCACCCGCTGGAGCTACCGGCGCGACTTCGGCCGCGTGCGCCTGCTGATGGTGGACACCCGGGCGGCGCGGGTCCTGGACGAGTCGGGGCGCGCGATGCTCGACGCGGCCGAGGCCCACTGGCTGCGCGACCAGGCCCTGGACGCGCCGGGCTCCTACGACCACCTGCTGATCGGCACCTCGCTGCCCTGGCTGCTTCCGCACCTCGTGCACGACGTGGAGGGCTGGAACGCGGCCCTCGCGCGCGGTGAACGCGGCCCGCGCTGGGCCAGGTTCGCGGAGGACCTGCGCCGCCGCAGCGATCTGGAGCACTGGCCGGCGTTCCCCGAGTCGTTCGCCGCCCTGACCGACCTGATCGCCGAGGCGGGCAGCGGCCCCGACGCCCCGGCGTCGGTCTGCGTCCTCTCCGGCGACGTGCACCACGCGTATGTGGCGGAGCCGAGCTGGCCGCGCGGCGAGGGCCCGCGACCGGACGTACGGGTGCTCCAGCTGACCTGCTCGCCGATGCACAACTCCATCCACACGGCGATACGGCTCGGCTTCCGCTTCGGCTGGAGCCGGGTCGGGCGCGCTCTCGGCCGCCGCTTCGCCCGGCACGGCCGCACGGCCCGCGCGAAGGTCGACTGGCGCCGCACGGACGGCCCGTGGTTCGGCAACCACCTCATGACCCTGACGCTGCGCGGCCGTTCGGGAACCCTCGCCCTCGACCGGGCCCGCGCGGTACGGGGTGGCTCCGCACGCCTGGAGAGGGTGCGGGACTCGGCCATCTCGACGTGAGCCGACGGCTGTCCGTACGTGACGGGGTGAGCGCTTCTGCGTGACGAGACTCCGCTGCGCGCGTACGTGAGGGGGCGGCTGCGCGCGTACTTGAGGGGGGCCGGGCGCGTACGTGAGGGGGCGGCCGGGCGCGTACGTGAGGGGGCGGCCGGGCGCGTACGTGAGGGGGCGGCTGGGCGCGTACTTGAGGGGGGCCGGGCGCGTACGTGAGGAGGCGGCGGGCGGGTACGGAACACGTGACGCCTGAGACGGAGGTGCCGCGTGGGTGGCGTGATCCGGCCCACACCGGCGGGGGTTGGCTCGCCCAGGGGTTCGACAGATCCGTTTCCGGCGGCATGATGAGCCGGACGATCCGCTTCCAGCACACGGGTGGCGGTGGTCGCAGGAGCCACATTTCGCCCATCCGCCCCGGGAGTTGCACCTTTGTCCGCGACTGCACATCTCTCCGTCGCCGTCGTCGGCGCGGGGCCGCGTGGCACCAGCGTCCTGGAACGGCTGTGCGCGTCGGCCTCGGAACTCCTGCCTCCGGGCGCCCGGCTCACGGTGCACATGGTGGATCCGGCACCGCCCGGCGCGGGGCAGGTGTGGCGGACCGCGCAGTCCGACGAGCTCCTGATGAACACCGTCGCCTCGCAGGTCACCCTCTTCACGGACTCGAGCGTGACCTGCGAGGGTCCGATACGCCGGGGGCCGAGCCTGTACGAGTGGGCCTCCGCGCACCCCGAGGCGCTCGACGGCACACGGCCTGGCGGCGACTCCTCGGCAGGCCGGAGCGAGGGCGGCTGCTGCGTCGGGTCCGGCCCCCTCGGCCCCGACGACTACCCGACCCGCGCCCAGTACGGCCGTTACCTGGAGTGGGTGTTCGCCGAGGTGCTGCGCCGGGCCCCCGAACAGGTCCGCGTCGAGGTCCACCGGGCCCGCGCGGTGCGGCTCGCGGACGAGGAGCACCACGTGGCCCCGCTCGACGACCAGGAGAACCGCTCGCTCCGGCGCACGGACGAGGCGGACACGGACGACGCCCCGCTCATCCCCCTCCAACGCCACACCGACGCTTCGCCGCCCCCTCTTCGTACCGAGCAACGCCTCACCCTCTCCGACGGCACCGAACTGACCGGCCTGCACGCCGTCGTCCTCGCCCAGGGCCACCTCCCGGCCACCGGCGGACCGGTGCAGCGACGGCTCGCGGACCACGCGCGGCGCCACGGTCTGCGCTACGTCCAGCCCGCCAACCCGGCCGACCTCGATCTGTCCGCGCTCGCACCCGGCGCCCCGGTACTGCTGCGCGGGCTCGGCCTCAACTTCTTCGACCACATGGCCCTGTTGACCTCCGGTCGCGGCGGCCGCTTCGCGCCCGGGCCTCGGGGCGGCCTCAGCTACCTGCCCTCGGGCCGGGAGCCGAGGCTGTACGCGGGTTCGCGGCGCGGCGTCCCGTACCAGGCGCGCGGCGACAACGAGAAGGGCGCGCACGGCCGGCATGAGCCGCTCGTGCTCACCGGGACCGTGATCGAGGGCTTCCGCAAGCGCGCGGCCGACGGTGATCCGCCCGACTTCCTGGCCGAGATCTGGCCACTGGTCGCGAAAGAGGTCGAGACGGTCCACTACGAGGCGCGGCTGCGCGCCGCCGGCCGGCCCACCGAGCCGTTCCGCGAGCGCTTCCTCGGCTCGGCGCACGGCTCGGACCAGGAGGCGGACGTGCTCGACGCGTTCGGTTTCGACGCGTTCGGTTTCGACGCGTTCGGTTTCGACGCGTTCGGTTTCGATGCGGCCGGGCGGTGGTCCTGGGAGCGGATCGCCCGCCCGTACGACGGGGTGGAGTTCGACGGGCCGGAGAGCTTTCGGGGCTGGCTGCTCGGGCATCTGCGCGAGGACGCCGCGCAAGCCGCGCTCGGCAATGTGTCGGGCCCGTCCAAGGCGGCGCTCGACGTGCTGCGGGATCTGCGCAACGAGCTGCGCCTCGTCGTGGATCACCGGGGCATCGCCGGGCGGTCACGACGCGAGCACCTGGACCGCTGGTACACGCCCCTGAACGCGTTCCTGTCCATCGGCCCGCCGCGCCGCCGGATCGAGGAGATGACGGCGCTCGTGGAGGCGGGCGTGCTGGAGGTGGTCGGCCCGCGCATGGAGGTGCGCGCCGAGGCGGACGGGTTCGTGGCGCACTCCCCCGGTGTTCCGGGTTCCGAGGTACGCGCCACGACGCTGATCGAGGCCCGTCTTCCGGAACCGGATCTTCGGCGTACGGGTGATGCGCTGCTCGCGGAGCTGTTGAGGGAGGGGGGCTGCAGGCAGCATGTGGTCGACGGCTACGAGACCGGCGGCCTCGATGTGACACCTCGCCCGTACCGGGTCGTGGACCGTGGCGGCCGGCCGCATCCCGGGCGGTTCGCGGTGGGCGTCCCCACGGAGGGCGTGCACTGGGTGACGGCGGCGGGAGCGCGACCGGGGGTCGACTCGGTGACCCTGTCGGATGCGGACGCGGTGGCACGCGCGGTGTTGCGCACCGCTTCGGGCGCGGAGGCGGGGTCCCAGGCGGAAGCGGAATCTCCGGGTGGGGCGGCGGCGGGGCACGGGGAACGACCGAATGTTGAACTTGCAAGTATTGATTAGGTCTGCCTAACCTATGGCCTCCGATCGGTTGCCGTCCCCGACCGAACGAAGGAGTCCCCCCATGAACGAACGCCTCGACAGCGCACAGCCATACGCCTTGGGGCTGTTCCGCATCGTGACCGGCCTGCTCTTCGCCTGCCACGGCGCCGCGTCCCTGTTCGGCGTCCTCGGCCGCGAGTCGGCCGACCCGACCAGCTGGCCCAACGGGTACGCCGCGCTGATCCAGCTCGTCTGCGGCGCCCTGGTGATGCTCGGCTTCGGCACCCGCCCGGCCGCCTTCCTCGCCTCCGGCTCCATGGCGTACGCCTACTTCGTCGTGCACCAGTCCATGGGCCTGTGGCCGATGGAGAACGACGGTGAGAGCTCCGCGATGTTCTGCTGGGCCTTCCTGCTGCTCGTCTTCACCGGCTCCGGGGCCTTCGGTCTCGACCGGCTCATCGGCCGCGGCGGCACCGCGGCCGACAAGTCCGGCAGGACCGAGGCCGACCTCACGCCCGCGTAGGCGCGAACGGCACGCTGAAGCACGCCAACCGGTCTCCTGCACCGCCCTGTTCGCGGTGCAGGACGACCGAGGCGGCCTCCCCGGGACGGAACCCCCAGTCGTGCATGGCGGCCGCGTACCCACGGCCGCGCCCGTCCGTGGTGAAGTCCAGCCACACCTCGTTGCGCGGATTCACATACGCCGGATTCGTGGACGGCTGCACCGGGTCCTCGCGGTGCTGGTAGTGGCCGCCCGCGTCCTCGGGCTGCGGGCCGCACGGCTTCTGGTGCACGTGCACGCCGTACGCCCGGTTCGCCTTCAGGCCGTCGACCTGCAGCGTCACGAGGTTGCTCGCGTCCCGCGCGACCTGGACCACCCTGATGTGGGCGCCCGCCGGCACCAGCTTCGTGTCGTACGTCTTCGCGTCGGACGCGATGAACGCGCTCGGCGGCGCGAAGTCCGCCTCGGCACGCACCACTTCGACATCGCCCGCAACCGAGCCACCCCCCGTCATCAACACCGCCGCCGCGCTCAGCGCGGCAACCATCCCTGCCACCATCACCCTGCTCCTCACCCTCACGTGCTCGCTCTCGTTCCGTACTTCTCGTTCGTACGGGAAGGCGGCGCCGTGTGCCGCACCAGGAGCGGCACGCGGGTGAACGTTCGCCGAGGCGTACGACGGGCGGGAGGGGCACCCGCCGGAATCCTCCCGAAGTGCCGGGCGTACGCTGTACAGCTGTCTGACAGGCCGCCCTCGACGTCTTCCTGCCGCTGCTGCCCAGCGGGCTCCTGGTGATCACGGCCGCCACCGCCGCGGCCGCGGGCCCCGGCGCCGCGGGCGCCGCCGCCGACCGGATGGCGCATCAGGTGCCCGACCTGCTGGCGCTCGGCGCCTGCGCGGCCCTGGCCTCCGTGCTCGGCGACTTCGCCGCGTACCGCGTCGCCTGGCGCGGCGGCGAGCGCCTGGACCGGGCGATCTCCCGCTCACGCCGCCTCACCGGCGCGCAGGAACGCCTCGGCGCCGCACTCGCCAAGGGCGGTGGCGCGCTCGTCGTCATCGCGCGCTTCGCGCCCGCGGGCCGCTCCGTGGTCTCGCTCGGCGCGGGCGCCACGCACCGCACGATCCGCGAGTTCCTGCCCTGGTCCCTGGCGGCCGGGGTGGCCTGGGCCGCGTACAGCGTCGGGCTCGGCTACTTCGGCGGGCAGTGGCTCGGTGCCGGCTGGCTCGCCATGGGCGTCTCGCTGCTCGCGCTCTTCGCGGCGGGCACGGGCGCGGCGTATCTGGTCCGCCGGCCGCGCACGCGCTGAGCCCCGTTCCGCCGGACCCCTGCCCCCTGAGCGCTGCCCCCTGAGCGCTGCCCCTGAGCGCTGTCGGCTGAGCGCTGTCGGCCGAGCGCTGCCCAGCGAAGGCCTACCCGCCGATGCCCTGTCTCTGGCCGCGCACGACCAGGTCGTCGAGGAGTTCCCGCGTCGCGAGCGCGACCGCGTCCACGGCCCGGTCGAACACCTCGCGATTGTGGGCCGCGGGCGCGCGGAAGCCGGAGACCTTGCGGACGTACTGCAAGGCCGCGGCGCGCACTTCGTCCTCGGTGGCCTCCTCGGGGATGGCCGGCGGGCGGAGGGTCTTGATGCTTCGGCACATACGGACAGTCTGCAGCAACGGGGGTCGATCCGGGAACACACGTTCGGGTGAGTTCGGGACAGCGGACCTCGCTTCCGCAATTCGAACAGGCGTAGCATTGCGGTCGTGGCTGAGACCTTTGAATTCCCCGAAGACCTCCTCGCGGGTCAGGAGGAGCTGCATCAGGTCCGGGCCGAGCTCCTGGCTCTGCTCAAGCGGCTCCCCTGGTCGGTCACGCCCCTCGACGGCTTCAGTGACATAGCCGGCTGGCGCAAGGTGGAGCGACCCGCCTCCCCGGGCTGGAGCGCCGACGAGCAGGCGGAGGTGGAGAAACTCCGGCAGCGCGAGCGGGAGTTGGCGGTGTTCGTGACCTGCCATCGGTTCTGGTCCACGTTCACCGGCCCCGAGCTCGTGGACGGCCGGATGCGCCTCAAGCACATACGGGACGAGCCGGGCGAGGCGGCAGCGGCGGGCGCGGGAGCCTGAGCGCTCAGCCCTGCTCGGGCACCCCGGGCACCTCTGACCCCCCGGGCACCTCGGGAACCCCAGGCCCTTCCGGCGCCTCGGACACCTCAGGCACCCCAGGCCCGTCGGGCGCCTCGGGCAGCTGCTCCAGGCCTGCGAGCGCCTCCGTGATCCAGCCGATCCAGAACGTCTCAAGCTCGATGCCGCCGCGCAGCACCAGATGCCGCAGCCGGTCCTCCGCGCCGTCACGCCCGGCCGGAAAGTCCCGCTCCTCGATCTGCTCGTACTCCTTCAACTGCTCCTGATGCAGGGCGAGATGGCGGTTCAGCTCGGCCTCAAGACCCTGCGGGCCGACCACGGCGGCGGCGCGCATCCGCAGCAGCAGGGCGGAGCGGATCGGCTTCGGGTCCTCCTCCTTGCCGACCCAGGCCGAGAGTTCCGCACGCCCGGCGGGCAGCACTTCGTAGGCCTTGCGCTGCCCCCGGGTCGGCTGCGGTGAGTGCAGGGCGCGGATCAGTCCGGCGTCCTCCAGCTTGCCGAGCTCGCGGTAGATCTGCTGATGCGTCGCGGACCAGAAGTAACCGATGGACTTGTCGAAACGGCGGGTCAGTTCGAGGCCTGACGAGGGCTTCTCCAGAAGGGCGGTGAGGATGGCGTGCGGGAGCGACATGTCCGCATCCTAAGGAGTACGCGCAGCCGGTCTCGGCCCCTCTCCCCGGCGGAGGGAGCGGCCTCAGACCGTCGCCGCCAGCTCCGTGCCCTGCTTGATCGCGCGCTTCGCGTCCAGCTCCGCGGCCACGTCGGCACCCCCGATGACGTGCACGGACTGCCCCACGGCAAGGAGCGCGTCGTACAGCTCGCGGCGCGGCTCCTGCCCGGCGCAGAGCACGACCGTGTCCACGTCGAGGACCTGGGTGCCGCCGTCGACGCCGATGTGCAGGCCCGCGTCGTCGATCCGCTCGTAGGACACTCCGGCGAGCATCGTGACGCCGCGGTGGCGCAGTTCGGTGCGGTGGATCCAGCCGGTGGTCTTGCCGAGCCCGGCGCCGACCTTGCTCGCCTTGCGCTGGAGCAGGTGCACCTGGCGCGGCGGCGCGGGCCGCTCGGGGGCGCGCAGGCCGCCCCGGTCGCGGTAGTCCATGTCGACGCCCCACTGCGCGAAGTACGTCTCCGGGTTCAGGCTCGCCTTGTCCCCGCCGTCGGTGAGGAACTCGGCGACGTCGAAGCCGATGCCGCCCGCGCCGACGATCGCGACGCGCTCGCCCACCTCGGCACCGTCCCGCAGCACATCGAGATAGCTGAGGACGCGCGGGTGGTCGACGCCCGGGATCTCCGGGGTGCGCGGGCTGACACCGGTGGCGATCACGATCTCGTCGTACGCCGCGCCGTACGCACCGGAGGTCAGCCCCTCGGCGGTGACGCGGGTGCTCAACCGGACGTCCACGCCCCGCAGTTCGAGCTGCGTACGGAAGTAGCGGATCGTCTCGCCGAACTCCTCCTTGCCCGGGACCTTGCGGGCCAGGTTGAGCTGGCCGCCGATCCGGTCCGCGGCGTCGAAGAGCGTGACCTCGTGCCCGCGCTCGGCGGCCGACACGGCGAAGGCGAGCCCGGCGGGCCCGGCGCCGACGACGCCGACGCGCTTGCGGCGGCGGATCTCCGTGATCGGTTCGAGGACCAGCTCGGTCTCGTGGCAGGCCCGCGGGTTCACCAGGCAGGAGGTGATCTGCAGGTTGAAGGTGTGGTCGAGGCAGGCCTGGTTGCAGCCGATGCAGGTGTTGATGGCCTCGGCCCGGTCCTCGCGTGCCTTGGCCACGAACTCCGGGTCGGCGAGGAACGGCCGGGCGAGCGAGACCAGGTCGGCGTGCCCGTCGGCCAGCAACTGCTCGGCGACCTCGGGGGTGTTGATGCGGTTGCTGGTGACCAGCGGCACGGACACCGCGCCCATGACCTTCTTCGTCACCCAGGCGTAGGCGCCGCGCGGCACCGAGGTCGCGATGGTCGGGATGCGCGCCTCGTGCCAGCCGATGCCGGTGTTGATGATGGTGGCGCCCGCGGCCTCGATCTCCTGGGCGAGGGCGACGACCTCGTCGAAGGTCGAGCCGCCCGGCACCAGGTCGAGCATGGAGAGCCGGTAGATCAGGATGAAGTCCGACCCGACCCGCTCGCGCGTGCGCCGCACGATCTCCACGGGGAACCGGACGCGGTTCTCGTACGAGCCGCCCCAGCGGTCGGTGCGCCGGTTGGTGGCGGAGACGATGAACTCGTTGAGGAGATAGCCCTCGGAGCCCATGATCTCGACGCCGTCGTACCCGGCCTCCTTGGCGAGCTCGGCGGCCCGCACGAAGTCCTCGACGGTCCGCTCGACCTCGTCGTCCGTCAGCTCGTTCGGTACGAAGGGGCTGATCGGCGCCTGGATCGGGCTGGGGGCGACCAGGTCCTCGTGGTAGGCGTACCGCCCGAAGTGCAGGATCTGCATGGCGATCCGGCCGCCCGCCGCGTGCACGGCCCCGGTCACGACCGCGTGCTGGGCGACCTCGTCGGCGGTGGTCAGCTTGGCCCCGCCCGCCCACGGCCGGCCCGCCTCGTTCGGGGCGATCCCGCCGGTCACGATGAGCCCGGCCCCGCCCCGCGCGCGCTCGGCGTAGAAGGCCGCCATCCGCTCGAAGCCGCGCTCGGCCTCTTCGAGCCCGACGTGCATGGAGCCCATGATCACGCGGTTGGGCAGCGTCGTGAACCCGAGGTCGAGGGGGCGCAGCAGGTGCGGGTACGGGCTGGAGCCCGGGACCTGACTCGAAGTCGGGCTCGCCTGCCGGCTCGTGCTCTGGCTCATCGGGGCCTCCTGGTGGGGTGCGGTCGAGCTTGTTGTAACCCACGGGGAGATGGTTGTGCAACAAGTTGCAAAAGAGTGTGGCGCAGCCGTCAGCGGCGGCCGCCTGCCCGCACAGGCCGGTGGGGGCGCGTGAGTAGCGCGCCACAGGTCTGTGGGGGCGAGTCAGTAGCGCGCGTCGAACGGCTCCACCACGCGGCGGAGCTCGCGCCCTCGGCGCGGGGACATGGCGAGCATCAGGCCTTCGAGGAGGTCCCGCGCCAGGTACGGATCGCCGCAGCACTCCCAGACCCGGCAGCCGCCGTCGTTGTCGACCCAGAGGCGGTGGTGGGCGGTGCGCACGAACCTGGCCCAGACATCCAGGCTGGTCTCGGCGGCCCCCGGCCACAGATAGTTCCGGGACCGCTCCAGCCTGACGATCTCCGCCAGTGCCGCGGGCGACAGCCCCGTGATCATCGATCGGGTCACGTACGGCGTGTGCGCGTGCGGGCGCTGCCCGACACGGACCCGCCCCGGCCGCTTACGCGGCATGGACCTTTCGGCAGAACGTCATGACCCGAGCCTGCCACGGCAACACGGCGCCGCTCCACCGGATTTCGCCCCTCCGCCGCCCACGGCGAAGCCCGCCGCCGGGGAAGGACGGCGCCGGGGAAGGACGGCGGCGCGCCCGCTCTCACCGTGCGGTTCACGCGGGACCCACGGCGGACATGGCCCAGCTGAACGGGCGCCTGGACAAGGTCGTTCCGATGGACGTCTACACCGTCGAGAAGAACCAGATCACCGCTCGCGTGGACGCGTTGGAGGCCGCCCGCGAGAAGGACGCCGACAAGGTCACGAACACCCGCCGCTGGATGCTCGGAACTGTCCTCACCGTCATCATCGCGCTGCTGCCTTACCTGACCGCCATGGTGAAGGGGGCCGGGGCATGAAAGGCACCCGACGCAATCCGCCCGGCAACGTCCGGCGACCCCGATGCGCTTGTCCGCTTCCACGGCCACCGAAACCGAACGCAACGGAACCGAACGGAACGGAACGGAACGGGGCGAAATGCCTGACCGGAGGTCCGGGGGCGGGTGATGGGCGTCACGCGATCATAGTTTGACCTGGAGCACACTCCAAGTTTTACGTTCTTTCCATGACCGATGGAAACGCCCTCCCGCAGCGAGAACCTGCCCTCACGATCGCCCAGGTCGCCGAGCAGACCGGCCTCTCCCCGGACACCTTGCGCTACTACGAGCGCGCCGGGCTGATCGAACGGATTGGGCGGACCACCGGCAACCAGCGCCGCTACGCAGCCGCCGATCTGGCCTGGCTGGAATTCCTGCTGCGGCTGCGCGAGACCGGCATGTCGATCAGCGACATGCAGCACTACGCGCAACTTCGGGCGGCCGGCGACACCACGGTCTCCGACCGGCTGACCATGCTCCGAGACCACCGCCAGAACCTCGCCGAGAGCATCCGCAGCCTGCGGCGCAACGCCGCCGCACTGGACAAGAAGATCAAGCACTACGAGACGCTGCTCGCCGAGCAGCCGGAAATGGACACCCCCTCATGAGCACCACCTCCGAAGCCAAGACCCGCCAGGACCGCTTCGACCACGGCCTGGAAATCCTCACCCGCATCGACGGCGAAGCCGGCCAGAAGGTCGTCGACTCCCTCGCTGAGATCAGCCCCGAGCTCGGCCACCAGGTCGTCGCCTGGGCCTTCGGCGAGATCTACGACCGCCCCCACCTGCCCCCGCGCGACCGCCAGCTCGTCACCCTCGGCATGCTCACCGCGCTCGGCGGCTGCGAACCGCAGCTGGAGGTGCACATCAACGCCGCCCTCAACGTCGGACTAACTCCCGAAGAAATCGTCGAAGCGCTGTTGCACTCCGCCGTCTACTGCGGCATGCCCAAGGCTTTGAACGCGACCTTCGTCGCCAAGAAGGTCTTCGGCGAGCGCGATCTCCTGCCCGCCAAGACTCAGTAACCGGGGACAACAGCGCGCTGCCAGGCCCGAAACCGGCCTGGCAGCGCGCTTGCTCGCCAGACCGTGAAGGGGAATTCACCGCGGGTACTCACGGAGCCGGGTGTCCTTCCGCACCGCCGCGCCTGTCAGGGACGCGTAACACCAGCCCCCGTTCCCCGCCATGCGGCGGGGAACGGGGGCGGTTTCGTGCGTTGCCGTCGCGCCATCAATCACCCGGAGACGGCCGATCGAGGGCGTCGATGGCGCGTGTGATGAGGGCGCGAGCATCGGCCCCGTACACGGCCATGCTCCGCAGCCGGTCGAACGCCGCTGCGTACTGGGCGACTTCGGCGGGCTGGGTGACTGTGACTTCCGCCGAGACCAGCTCGACGGTCACGCGGTCGCTGTCGTACATGTGGAACGTTTCCTCCGGCCAGTGCGACCGTCGCTCACCCATCGGAATGATGCCGAAGGAGACAGCCGGCAGGGCGCCCGCAGTGAGCAGGTAGCCGAGCTGCGCGCCCATCGCGTCGACGTCGGTGATCTGGTGGTAGAGCACCGGTTCCTCGATCACCACGACGAAGCGGCGGCCCGGCTCATTGACGATCCGCGACCTGTCCAAGCGGGCCCGGACCGCGTCGTCGACGTCCTCTGGCGGCAGACCGTGGACGGTCGACGCGATCCCCAGTACCGCGCGCACATACCCCTCGGACTGAAGTAGACCAGGCACGAGACTGGCCGAATACAGGCGATGCACAGCCGTCGCCTGAAACAGCCGCACGCGGCTGTCCTGCACATGGCGCAGGCCGGCGCGTACCTGGTCTCGCCATTGCCGGTACATGGACTCGGCGTGGATGGATTGAGTAACCAATTCCTGCGCCTGGTCCTCGGCGCCGGTCGCAGTGCACCAGCGTCGTATGTCGCGGACCGACGGACCGGTGAGGGCGTTCTCGATGCGGGACGTCTTGGAGTAGTGCCATCCGCAGGCTTCCGCCAGCTGCACGACAGTGAGTCCTGCTTCCTTACGCAGGTCGCGCAACTGGCGGGCCACCGCCTCACGTGCGGCTTGGGCTGATGATGACGGGGAGGCGGGCATGGGCTGGCTGCCGGTTTCCTCGTCAGCGAATCTGGTACTGGCCGTGCGGGACGGCGAGGTCCCACACCGCGGCGAACGCCTCGGTACACAGCTTCGCCGCCGTCGGGTCCTCAGTAACCTCATGGCCGACCAGGGCGCCGTCACCAGAGAAGTAGCCCCACCGGACGATGCGGTCGTCGAACAACCAGAAGTCATTCCCGGGCAGGGCCAGGTTCGACGCGCTTCGGCGCGGCAGCCACCGGACCTGTTCGCCCGCGGCGACGTTCACGCTGGTCGATGCGTGCTCCCACCGGATGTAGTCGGTGACCGGCTCGGACACGATGCGCGCCCTACGTACCGCGACGCCCCTCGCGGTCGCCTCGGACACGAGCGACACCCACGGCTCCCAGCCAGGCGAGGCTGGGTCGACGTCAAGCTCCCCGGTGTCGAGCCAGGCCCGGAACTCGGAAGCCTCCGCCGCTACGCCGTACTGATCGCGCATCTCCAGGTGGACGGCTGAGCGCTGGCACTGTGTCAGGAGCTCAGCGATCGTCGGTACGTTCGAGGGCACTGCATGCCTCCCTGATCATGTCGGTCATCCTGGCGGGGATCCGGACTACCGCCTCGTTGTCGGGGATTCCTACTGCATGCCCCGGGACTTCGAACGCCGCGCACTCTGCTTCGAGCGCCGCGTTGGTCGGCCGAGACCGTCAGGGAGGGCTCAGTGCAGTTCACGGTCGGGGCTCTGCACCCACCACGCGACGACCTGGTACAGAGTGCGCAGCCCGAGTTCCTCCCGAAGCGCGGACAGCTCCTTGGTCACTGTGCGCGAGGCGAGGTCGATACGGCGTGCCGCCTGCTGCACGCTGTACCCGGATTCGAGGTCGCGGAGGATCTGGCGCTGTCGGACGGTCGTCACGGGCAACCTCTCCCGCCCCTTGGACATGTCTTCCCACCGCGTCGCCCGGTCCCACAGGCAATCGAAAACTGTGATAACCCAGGTCACTGCGCTGCGATCGGTCACGTGCCAGCCCGCATCCGACGGGGCGCTCGGCATAAGGCAGTTGTCGATGAACAGGTGCCGATCGTCAATGATCATCATGCGCGGGAACACGCCGCCGAGGGTGCTCACCTCCGCGCCCGCGTCGACGATCTGCTCCACGTAGCCGCACGTCTGCTCATGGACAGCGGCAAGGGGGTTGTAGAGGCTGCGCACTTCGACGCCGGACTGCAGGGCATCGATCGTCCGTTGGGCGCCGAGCTCGACCACCTTGGGGTCGCGGTCCGTCGGCCGGCCTGGCTGTGCAGTGAGGACGGATGTGGACGCGGAGGCCGCGACGTCGCCAATCCGCACGTTCATCTCGGTACGGCTAGCGAGGAACTCCGCAGCCGGACCGCTGTACATACGGTTCGAGTCGAAGTGAACCGACATCGCCTCAAGGGCGGGCAGCTGCCGAATCTGCTCGACGCTGTGCTGCAGGCCCTCGAGGGCGCGCTCCATCAGACCGTGCGTCACAGCGCGTGGGTCGTGAGCGACCCAAGTACTGTCCGACGGGGGCTGTTCGATGAGCCCGAGCTCGCGCAGCTGATGCGCGGCAGCGCCATCCTCGACAGCCTCCCCTGCCGCGACCGCCGGTACGTCTCCTGCATCCGCTCTGGGAGATCTCTTCTCAACATCCGTGCAACCCCCATGACTTGAGAGTGCCTCATATGGCATATGCCGATATTGGCACTCTCGGCTGCTTGGTTGAGGCCAAAGCCCTATGTAACGATCCGTCACCGAGCATGAATCGGATCCACGTTCGATTATCCCTGACCGGGAGGCCTCCTATGCCCCGTTACCGTGCCGCACTGGCCGGAATAGCACTCGCCGCGCTGGCAACCCTCGGCGCGCTCACCCCCGCAGCGGCACAACCCATCGCGGAGGATCAGATCCCGCAGCAGCCCGTCGTCATCGAGCAGCCCGTCCCGGATGCTTCGACGAAGGATCTGGGCTGGGGCTGACCCCACGCCATCGGCCGCAATCTCCGGGGGACCTCGAACATGTACGACCACCTGGTCAGTGCACCGGCCATGCCGGAAGGCGTGCTCGCGTGGGCCGACCCCGATACACACCGGGTCTACGTCGACCCGAACCTGTTCTTCGACGGCGAACTGACAGCCGCTGGCCGCCAGGTGGTGGAGCGGCTGCTCCCCCGCGCCGAGGATCCGCCGCCTGGCGGGCTCTGACAAAACTGCACAACACCAAGGGGGATGAGGCATGGCCTACGCCGAGAAGGTCTACAAGGTCCGCAACGGGAAGCAGACCAAGCAGTTCACCTGGCGCGCCCGGTACAAGAAGCCCGACGGGTCGTATGACAGTGAGCCGGGGTTCCCGACGAAGAAGCTCGCAGAAGACTGGGGCAACCAGCAGGAAGCGGCGATTCGGGCGGGGACTTGGGTCGATCCACAGAAGTCGAAGACCAGGTTCGGCGAGTGGGTCGAGATCTGGAAGACCGCCAACCAGAAGCGCGCCGGCACCCAGGCCAAGCGCCGCCAGCTCCTCGAAAGCCTGCTCCTCCCCGAGTGGGAACACAGCACGCTGAACGAGGTGAACAACGTCTTCACCGTGAAGGCGTGGGCCACACGCACAGCGAAGCCCGTGGGCCGGTACCACCCGGACACCGTCGGCCAGGCACGAAGTCTGCTGAGCACGATCCTGTCGGGCGCTGAAGATGCTGGGTACATCGCCGCCAACAAGCTGTACGGGCGGCGGATCACCGTGGGAGCCGATCACCGCGACGACGACGAAGAGGTCTGGGCCCAGCCAGACGAAGCATTCCAGCTGTACCAGCGACTCGGCGGGGTCCATGGCCTGATGGTGGTGGCTGACTGCTACCTCGGCCTGCGCTGGGATGAGCTCACTGCGGTGCACCGCGACAACTGCCTGCTGAAGCGGGTCGACAAGGTCGACGGCAATCCATTCGTCCGGCACATCATCCGTGTCGACCCGGAGGTGGGGGCCGTGCATGAGGACGACTTCGAGCTCGACAAGCAGGGCCTCGCCGACTGGCGTGCGGCCGAAGATGCACGGCTTGCCGAGTGCCGGGAGAAGGGCTGGAAGGCGAACCGCCGGAAGATCCCCAAGACCACGGTGAAGGTGTATCTGGGGCCGCCCAAGAACAAGTACAGCGCGCGCGAGATCGACGTGCCGCCGTTCCTGGTCCGGCTTCTCGAAGCGCACATGGAGACGTGGCCCTACGACCACCCGTTCTCCACCCCTTCGGGGACGTTGTGGCGGGCCGGGAACTTCAGTCGGGTGCTGCGGCCCGCCGCGGACGGCCGGGACGGGATTCCACGCAAGGTCGGGTTCGCCGGACGCGAGGAGTGGAAGCCGATCGTCCCTGGGTTCACGATGAGGGGTGCACGGCACACGCACGACACGTGGATGAAGGACGACAACGTAGACCGCGCACTACGGTTCCTGACGATGGGCTGGGTGCCGAAGGACATCGAGGGCACCTACGAGCACGTGACACCCGAGATGCGGAAGCATCGCCTTGACTGCCTGGAGGCCCGGTGGGTGCGTGGGCAGCGCGTTGCGTCCTGGGGCACGGAGTGAGAGCCCTTCGGAGATGATCTCCTGAATATCTCCCAAATGATCTAGAAGAAGCCCCGCACCGATCATGGTGCGGGGCTTCTGTCCAGGTCATACCCGGTGGGCGCGGACGGTTTCGAACCGCCGACATTCGCCTTGTAAGGGCGACGCTCTACCCCTGAGCTACGCGCCCGGGACGAGTGGACACCTTACCCTGCCGGGGGCACTGCCCCGCAAACCAGTACGGGCCGGGGGCGGACCGCCGGGGGGGGGAGCCCCACCAGGGATCCGGTGGCGGCCCGGATCCCGGCGGGGAGCGCGGATTCGTACGGTCTGAGGGACCGCGGCGAAGGGCGCCGTACCGTCCCTGGGGGAGACCGACATGAGCGTCCGTACCGCACGAGTCCAGCGGCCGCGCACGGCCGTCGCGCTCGGGGCCGCCCTGGCCGCCGTCGTCCTGGTGGGCGGGTGCGCGAGCGCCGGGAGCGACGACGAGCCGGAGCGCCGGTCCTTCCCGTTGCAGGGGCGGACCCTGACCGTCGACTCGGACGACTCCGCGCTCGACGTCGTGGCCGCCGATGAGGAGCAGGTACGGGTCACCCGATGGTTCGACGGCCGCACTGTGCTCGGCGAGAGCCCCGAGGCCACCTGGCGGATGGACGGCGACACGCTGCAACTCCGCGTGAAATGCGACGGGTTCGTCAGCGACTGCTCGGCCCGGCACCGGATCGAGGTGCCGCGCGACGCGGGCGTGCACGTGGTCAACAAGGACGGGCGGGTGACGGCCGACGGGTTCCGTACCGCCGTGCGGATCCGGTCCGACGACGGGCGGGTGACCGTCAAGGACTCCTCCGGACCGCTCGAACTCATCAGCGCCGACGGTGCCGTCGAGGCCCTCGGCATCCGCTCCGCGCGGGTCGACGCCCGGTCCCAGGACGGCAAGGTACGGCTCGCCCTCGCCGAGGTCCCGGACCGCGTCGAGGCGCACAGCCGGGACGGCGCGGTCTCGGTGGACCTGCCGGACGGCGCGTACAAGGTGGCGGCCTCGTCCGACGACGGCTCGGTGGACGTGGGCGTGGACCGTGACGACCAGAGCGCGCATGTGGTGGAGGCACACAGCGAGGACGGCAGCGTCAGTGTGAACTGAACGGCCCGTGTGTTCGTCTTCTTCGGGTGGGAGAATGGCTGCCCGGCCTCAGCCGGGAGGGGATCCCAGGCCGGGCGGACGACAGCACGGGAGTGAGAAGTGACGGCGACACCACCGCAGCCGTACGCGCAGCAGGTCGCTCCTCGCCTCTCATCACGCCCACGGCGGCGCGCGGCGGCGCTGCGTGACGCGGTCGGACTCGTCCTGCTGCCGCTGCCGTTGCTCGCGGGGTTCGCGGCCGTGCTCCCGGCCGCGTTCGCCGGGGGCGGGACGCGGCGCTGGTTCGGTGGCGGCCGGGGCGAGAGCGCGCGGGCGGAGGCGCAGGCCGCCAAGGACGCGGCGGCGGCCGCGTTCTACGAACTCGACACCGCCCAGCGGGATCTGCGGATCTCGATCGAGACCATCACGGCCGTCGACAGCTCGCCCGCCGCGCGCCGGGTCGCCGCCGACTTCGACGCGCTCGGCCGCCGGATCGACGAGGTCAGCCACCGCTACATCACGGCGGTCGACGCGCACGATCTGGACCGGGACGACCTGGAGGCCTCGGTCGCGAGCCGGGCGCGGGCCGAACTGACCGGCGCCAAGGACGAGTTGGTGCGCGTCAAGCAGGAGCTCGACCGGTACGAGCAGAGCCTCGGCGCGCTGCTCGACAAGGCGGAGACGCAGCTGGCGCGGCTCGCTCCGGCGGTCGAGCGGGCCCGGCAGGCGCTGCTCGCGGCGAGCACCGCACTCGACGCGGTACGGGGCTCGGGCCTGCGGGCCGACGATCTGGCGGCCCGGCTCGCCGCGCTCGGCCCGGAGCTGACCAAGCTCAACCAGGGCGCGGGGCAGCACGGCGTGCCCGAGACCCTGCAGCGCGCCGACCGGGTGCTGCGGGACGCCGAGGCCGTACGCGCCGAGGCGGAGCGGCTGCCCGAGCGGGCCGCGGAGACGGACCGGCGGCTGGTGTCGCTGCGTACCCGCGCGCAGGCGCTGACCACGCGCTCCGCGCAGGTAGAGCCGGTGCTGAGCGAGCTGCGGCGGCGGTTCACGGCGGCCTGCTGGCAGGACCTGCAGTCGGTGCCGGAGCAGGCAGCGGAGGCGGTCAAGCAGGCCGAGCTGAAGCTGGCCGAGGCCCGCAAGGCGCGCGACGAACAGCGCTGGCCGGACGCCACCGCGCTGCTGAGCACGGTGCGGGCCCTGCTGAACTCCACGGACGAGGCGGTCTCCGCGGCGGGCGATCGGCTGCGGCAGCTGAACGCCGTGGCGAAGAACCCGCAGCAGGAGATCGAGCGGACCCGCTTCGCGATCCGGGACGCGCAGCGGCTCGCGATGGCCGGCCGCAGCACGCCCGATCCACGGCACGCCCGCCCGCTCGACAGCGCGGTCGCCCGCCTGGAGCGCGCCGTCGGCACCCTGGAGGAGGGCCGTCACCCGGATTACTGGCACTTCCTCACGGAGACGGAGGCGGTGCGCAACACGGTGGCCGACGTGGTCGCCCAGATCCGGCAGGAACGCGGCGGCGCGGGGGTGTGAGCCGGGCGCCCTGTCTCGGCGCGAGGTACCGGCGTACTCGGCGCGAGGTACCGGCGTACTCGGCGCGAGGTACCGGCGTACTCGGCGCGAGGTACCGGCGTACTCGGCGCGATGTGGCGTCCGCGGCCAGGTAGGCGGATCCTGGTACTACACGGGTGCTGATCGGTGCCCGCGACCGCAGGTCTCCGGAACGGAGCGGAGCCTCCGTCCGGAGTGAGGGCCCTCCGTGCACCCGAGGGAGGCGGACATGGCCACACACGCAACGCTCCACCCCACCAGGCGGCGGATCACGCTGAACGAACACCTCCCCGTCGACCACCGCCTGAGCAAGGTCTACCGGGTCGGCGCGGGCCTCACCGGGCTCGTCCTGCTCGCGTTCGGCATTCTCGGCCTGATCGACAAGGTGGGGTTCTTCGACACCCGGGGCGACGAGGTCGCCGGTCTGAGCACCAACGGCGCGCTGAGCGTGCTGTCCATCTGCGTGGGGCTGCTGCTCTTCGCGGGCATGGTGATCGGCGGCAACTTCGCCTCGACGCTCAACATGATCCTGGGCGTCGCGTTCATCCTCAGCGGCTTTGCGAATCTCGCGCTTCTCGACACGGACCTGAATTTCCTGGCGTTCCGGATCCAGAACGTCCTGTTCAGCTTCGTGGTCGGCATCATGCTGATGGTCTTCGGCATGTACGGGCGGGTGGGCAGCGCACTGCCGCACGACAACCCGTACTGGAAGGCACGCCACCCCGGCCAGGCCGAACGTGAGGAGCGGACTCTCGCTCAAGCGCAACTGGGCACGCGTACCGGAACACGTGGCGAGGACACGAAGACCTGAGCAGGCCCTCCCCCCAGGCGCCCCCGAGCCCCGACGCCTCCGGGCCCGGCGCCGGGCACACGGCGCCACAGTCGGACTCCCCGCGGCCGGAGCCTCCGCGGGGAGTTCGCTGTGCCGGTACGGGTCGGTGCGGGTCGGTGCGGGTCGGTGCGGGTCGGTGCGGGTCGGTGCGGGTCGGTGCGGGGCCGAGCCGGTGTTCACCGGACTCAGCCCCGGTTAACCTGACCCGCATGCCTCGCTATGACTTCCGCTGCCGGACCTGCGGTGACACCTTCGAGCTCAGCCGCCCCATGGCCGAGTCGTCCGACCCCGCCGCCTGCCCCGCCGGGCACGACGACACCGTGAAGCTGCTCTCGACGGTGGCCGTCGGCGGAGCGGCCGCCTCGTCCGGCCCCGCCCCCGCGTCCGGCGGAGGAGGCGGCTGCTGCGGCGGAGGCTGCTGCGGCTGACGCACACCGCGCGACGCCCTGACTTCAGCTCCGCTTCAGCTCCCCTCCGTACCCTGGCCGCATGATCGACAGCACCGCGCCGGGGTGGATCACCGGCCTCATGGACACCCTCGGGGCGCCCGGGGCCGGACTTCTCGTGGCGTTGGAGAACCTCTTCCCACCGCTGCCGAGCGAGGTGATCCTGCCGCTCGCGGGCTTCACGGCGAGCACGGGACAGATGAACCTCGTGGCCGCCCTGGTGTGGACGACCGTGGGCTCGGTGCTCGGCGCGCTCGCGCTGTACGGGGTCGGCGCGCTGCTCGGCAGGGACCGTACGATCGCGATCGCCACGCGGCTGCCGCTGGTCAAGGTGTCCGACATCGAGCGGACCGAGCAGTGGTTCGCCCGGCACGGCACGAAGGCCGTGTTCTTCGGGCGGATGATCCCGGTGTTCCGCAGCCTGATCTCCGTGCCCGCGGGCGTGGAGCGCATGCCGCTGCCGACGTTCCTGTGGCTCACCGCGCTCGGCAGCGCGATCTGGAACACCCTGTTCGTCCTCGCCGGATATCTGCTCGGCGAGAACTGGACGCAGGTCGCGGACTACGTCTCCACGTACTCGACGGTGGTCCTCGGTGCCGCCACCGCTGCCGTGGTGCTCTTCGTGGCGGTACGAATCATCAGGCGGCCCGGCCGGGGCCGGAGGCGTAAAGGAACTCCCGCAGGATCCGCTCCCCCGCCCCGACCCCGCACTGCGCCAGAACGGTCAGGTGCGGCGCGCTGAGCCCCGTGTCCGCCAGCTCGCCGTGGCCAGGCCGCCAGGACCGGTCGGCGGCGAGCAGCAGGTCCGCGTCGAGGAGTGAGTCGCCCGCGGCGAGCGTGAGGTCGGCGCCGGTGCGGCGGGCGACCTCGCGCATGGCGGCGCTCTTGGTCAGCGGCTTCGGCACCGCGTAGATCTTCCGTCCTTGCAGGGAGACGGTCCAGCCGCGCTCCTCCGCCCAGGCGGACAGCTCCTTGACCCAGCCCTCGGGCAGCAGCGCCCGCTCGACCACCAGATACGCGAACAGGTCCTCGGCGACCCGCTCCTTGAGCAGCCAGGACTCACTGGCGCTGCGCACCAGATGGGCGCGGACCTCGTCGAGCGAGGCGCACTCCTCGGCCAGGCGGGCGGCGACCTGCCGCTGCCAGTCCTGGTCGGAGACGCCGTCGACGAGCAGATGGCCGCCGTTGGCGCAGATCGCGAACCGCGGGGTGCGGCCCGGGAGATGGATGCGCGCGTACTGCTCGCGGGTGCGGGTGGTCGTCGGCACGAAGACGGTGCGCCGGGACAGCTCGGCGAGGAGTTCGGCGGCGTCCTCCGTGACGTACGACAGCGGCTTGCCCTCGTACAGCTCGACGCAGAGCAGGCGGGGTGCCTCCGCGTCGGGCATCGGCAGTTGGAGGGCGGCCGCGGAGTAGATGAGGGTGCGGTCGAGGTCGCTGGCGACGAGGGTGGCGCCGTACGAGCCGCTCACCGAGTTGCTCACGGAGGTGCTCACGGAGTTGCTCATGGAGGTGCTCACTGGCCCGTCACCGCCTTGCCGTCGGCGCCGGTCGCGCCCCGGGTGTACTGGGGGTGGATCAACCCGACGCAGCTGTACGGGAGTCCGTCCACCTCCTCGACCTCCACGCCGCGCTGCCGCGCGAGGAGGCGTACGTGGTCGAGGTCGGCGCCCGCGCCGCGCTGGGCGAGGATCTTCCACGGGACGCGGCGGAGCAGCACGCGGGTGGTCTCGCCGACGCCCGGCTTGACCAGGTTCACGTCGTTGATGCCGTACGAGGCGCTGATCCTTTCGACGGCCGCCCAGCCCTCCCAGGTCGGCGCGCGGTCCGCCGAGAGCACCTCCTTGACCTGGGCGTCCACGGCCACGCCGACCTCGTCGAAGCGGGCCGCGACGGTGTCGAGGAAGTGGCCGGAGACGTCCGTTCCGGCGAGTTCGCGGTAGAACTTCGCGCCGTGGAAGTCGTCCGGCCCGACCAGGTCGGCGCGGAGCACGGTGCGCGATATCAGGCCGGAGACCGTGGAGTTGAGGCACGCGGACGGGATGAGGAAGTCCTCGCGCGTGCCGTAGGTCCGTACGCAGGAGCCGGGGTCGGCGAGCACGGCGATCTCCGGGTCGAAGCCCTCGGCGCCACTCGCCTCCTCGAAGTCCCGTACGGCCTGGGCGAGTTCGCGGGTGATGGCGCCCTTGCCGGTCCAGCCGTCGACGAAGACGACGTCCGCCGGGTCGTGGTGGGCGGCGAGCCAGCGCAGCGCGTTGGCGTCGATGCCGCGGCCGCGCACGATCGACACGGCGTAGTGCGGCAGGTCGAGGCCGTGCCGGTGCTCTGCCCAGCGGCGCATCAGGACGCCGACGGGCGTACCGGCGCGGGCGAGCGACACCAGGACGGGACGCTTCGACCGCTCGGCGAGGACGGTCTCGGTGACGACGCCGACGGCCCGCGCGATCCGGGCGGCGGAGGTCTCCAGGGCGGCCTTGAACAGCTGCTGGTACTGCTCGTTCGGCTGGTACTCGACCGGCAGCGACTCGGCGTAGTGCGCGCCGCCGCTCTGGATGGCCTCTTCGCGCTCCTCGGTCGGCGCTTCGAGCTCGACCTCGGACAGGTCCTGGAGCAGCCAGCCGACCTCGTCCGGTGCGTACGAGGAGAAGGCGGGGCCGCGCAGGGGTTCGGGCAGCATGCTGGGGTTTTCCTGCCGTTCGGAGGCGCCCTCGACGGCTTGCGCGCCGGGGACGTGGGACGGGACGACCGCGAGCAGGACGTGCTCGGCGTGCCGGGCGAGCTGCGCCAACAGGCCGTCGGGGGCGTGCAGTTGGGGGGTGTCGGCGGTGGAGTCGACGACGGCGACGACGGTGTCGAAGCCGCCGCCCGCGACGTTGTACGCGTACCGGTCGCCGGGCCCGTCCGCCGGGTCGTCGTGGGCGGGGAAGACGAGGCGGCTGCGGATGGCGTAGCCGGGGTCGTCCACGGCGAGGACGGGCGAGCGGGTGGTCGTGGAGTAGCGGACTTCGGCCTGCACGCGCTCCTCGAGGGCGACCGCGAGCCGCAGCGGCGCGTACATCAGCTCCTCGAAGCCGAGCACGAGGACGCGGCGGGCGTCGGCGGGCAGGGCCCCGGCGATCCGGTCGGCGAGGCCGGGCGCGGCCGCCTCAAGGGTCTCGCGGTGCGCGGCCGTGAAGCCGTGCCGCCCGCCGTCGGGCACCCCGGCGGGCCAGCCGAGGTCCACGCGCACGGGTCGGCGCGCGTCGCGCTGGACCGGAACGCCCACCGCGGACTGCCGGACCGGAACGCTCGCCGCGGCCTGCTCGTGTTCGGCGACCAGCGCGGACTGCTCGTGCTCGGCGACCAGCGCCTGCCCCCGCTCCAGGACGCCCTCGGGCAGCCGTACGGTCCCGGAGGCCAGGGCGATCAGGTCGACGCGGGCGCCGATCTCGCGGGCGAACTCGGCGAGCCTGCCCTGGTCGGCGTCCGAGCGCATGTCGACCAGGGCGACGATGACGTACCGCCCGCGCGGGTAGCGCTCGTGCAGGGCGCGGATGGTGTTGAGGACGGTGTTGCCGGTGGAGAACTCGTCGTCCACGAGGACCAACGGGCCGTCCCCGGCGAGGAGCCCGGGGTCCTCGGGGAGCAGCAGATGCGAGGTGGCGTGCGAGTGCGACTCCTCGAAACCGCCCGCGCGCGCGACGCCGGGGACGGGCCGCCGGGTGGAGTGCAGATACGGGGCGAGGGCGAGGCCGTCCGCGACGGAGTGGCCGAGTCCGGTGGCGGTCTCCGCGTACCCGAGGACGACGGAGCGGCGGGCCTCGTCGTCGCCGAGCAGCGCGCGGACCCGGACGCCCAGGTCGTACCCGGAGCGCCAGACCAGGGCGGGCGACTGCGGGACGTGTTTGCCGAGGACGTGGGAGACGAGCAGATGGGCCCGTTTCGGGTTGCGGCGCAGGGCAAGCCCGAGGAGTCCCCGCAGCCGCTCGTCGCCGTCCAGTTCGACCCCGAGTCGCTCAGCGACCCACTTGCCCGACCACACCACGTTGTTCGCGTCCCTCTCGTCGCTTGCGTACGCCACGTTTGTCCGTTCCTGCTCCGTGCCCATGTCGTCGACCTGTCAGGTCAGGTGCCGCCGGTCAGTCCCGCGGTCAGCAGCTCCACGAAGCCGACGTCCTCGCCCGCGACCCCGAAGGCCTGGGCGCGTTTGAGGGTCCGCTCGGCCCAGGCGCGGTGCGGCTTCACCTCGTTCATCTTGTTCGTGTAGGCGGAGCGCATGACTCCACCGCCGCAGCGCTCGGGGCGCAGGATGTCCTGGGCGTCGCTGAACTCCTCGTGGCTGACCACGGAGAGGGCGTGCACGGGCAGGACGTGCGAGGGGTGGATGCAGGTCTTGCCGAGCAGTCCGTTGGCCCGGTCGAGGCCGATCTCGCGGAGCAGTCCGTCGATGTCGTGCTCGATGAGGGCGGTACGGAGCTCCTCGGCGCGGCCGAGGAAGGGGCTGTTGCGCAGCTGCGGCTTGAACATCCGCTCCTGGGCGCGGAAGTACTCCCATACGGGCCCGGTCACGGTGAACCCGGTGCCGTCCGCCCGGCCGAGGACGTTGACGACGTCGGCGATGACGGAGGCGACGATCTGCACGTCGTACGCGGTCATGTCGGGCTGGCGGCGCAGTCCGTAGGCGGAGCAGAAGTCGGTGACGCCGAGGCGCAGGGCGAGGACGCGGTCGCGGTACTTGTCGACGGTGCGGGCGATGCCGGTGAGGGTGTCGGCGCGGGTCTCCAGGTGGAGCAGCTCGGGCGACTCCAGGACGGGCATGGCGAAGAGCCGGCGTCCGCTGGCGGCCTCGGCTGCGGTGAGCGCCTCCAGGAAGGGCACGCCGCGCTCCTCGGTGAACTTCGGCAGGACGAAGCCGGAGAGGATGCGGGCCGCGGGGCCGAGGCGGCGCACGAGGTCGGATATCTGGGCGGCGTGCCGGACGCGGATGAAGAGCAGCGGCAGCTGCCCGGCCGCCGCGGCCCCTTCTTCGCGGGCGGCGAGCACGGACAGCTGGGCGACGAGGTTCTCCTCGGCGCCGACGACGTCCGCGTCGTCGATGGAGTCCTCCAGGCACAGCACCATCGAGGCCACTCCGCGCCGCGCCTGCTTGACGACGTCGTCGGCGAGGTGGGGGCGGGTCGCCGGCGAGTACAGGGTGGCGCCGAGGGCGACCGAGAGGAGCGATGCGGGAGAGTCCGCGGTGAACTCGCAGGGTTCCGTGTGGAACAAGCGGTTCCGGATCTCAGGCGCAATGTGCCCGAAATGACGCATGAGACTCCCCGTTGTAGACAGCCGACCGACCATATGTGGCCGGTAATAGTACGTAAACGAGCATGTCAGGGGTTCCCTGCTCGCATGAAATTCAGGTAACCCCCTCATGTCTCCCGCGAGCGGACCCCGCCCCGCCGACGCCCCCCGCGTTGTCCCTGCCTGGCCGGGGAAGGCAGGATGACGGCATGACGCACGCGATGCTGAAGGGGTCGAACGTCCCGCTCGAAGCCATGGCCGTACACGCCGTGCTGCGCTGGACCCCGGGGCCCGCAGCGTCGGGAGCCCCGGACATCGACGTCTCGGCACTGCTGCTCTCCCCCGAGGGCCGGGTCCGCTCCGACGAGGACTTCGTCTTCTACAACCAGCCCCGGCACCCCTCCGGCACGGTCCGGCGGCTCGGCAAGAAGCGCGTCGCCGACGGACTGAGCGATTCCGTCCAGGCCGACCTCGCCGGAATGGAAGCCGAAGTCGACCGCGTCCTGGTAGTGGCATCGGCGGACGGCGTCCCCTTCGAGCACGTACGCGGACTGCGCATCTCGCTGTACGACGCGGCGGCCGGAGCGGAGGGCGATCCGTACGCGTACTTCGACGTGAAGCCCGAGACGGGCGCCGAAACCGCGTTGATCTGCGGCGAGTTGTACCGCCGCGGCGACACGTGGAAGTTCCGCGCGCTCGGCGAGGGCTACTCGAACGGCCTCGTCGGCCTGGCCACGGACTTCGGGATCTCCGTCGACGAGTCCGAGGCTCAGTCCGGGGGCGATGCCAAGGATCCCGAGGCCAAGGATCCCGAGCCGCGGCAACCCGGGGCGGACTCCGAGGCCGCGACGCAGCACACCGCGCTGCCGCCGACCGTCGCCCCGCCCGCGCCGACGGCGGCACCCGGCTACGGCTACCCGCAGCCGCCCAGCCAGCCGCCGCCCGCGGCTCCGCCCGGGTACGGCTACCCGCAGCCCGTCTCGGCGCCGCCGACCGCCGCGCCGCAGGGCGGGTACGGCTATCCGCAGCCCGTGGCCGCACCCGTCCCGGGTCCCGACCCGCACTTCAAGCTGCCGCCGCAGGGACCGCAGTTCCTGGCCCGCTGACTACCGGTCGGCCTTCGCCTTGTAGCCCCGGCCCCACTGCAGGCCCCAGCCGTACAGCCGGTCCAGCTCGGCCTGGAAGCCGTACACGAACTTCACCTCGCGGCGCACGACCAGCTCGCCCTTGACGTTCTCCACAGAGATCACCGCGCAGGAACGCGCCTGCGGGGCGCGCTCGTCGATCTCGATCTCGATCCGCGGGCCGTTGCTCGGATAGAGGGTGACCTTCGCGTGCGTACGGTCGAAGGCCGGGGTCTGGTCGTAGATGTAGACGAAGAACAGCAGGCGCTTGATCTCTTCGCGGTGGTCCAGATTCACATACAGCGTCTCGCCGGAGGCCGAGCCGAAGCGGTCGTCCCCGCTGAGCTTCACATAGGGCGGGGCGTTCAGATCACCGAAGAAGCTGCCGAGGGGTTGGACGACGCCCTTGGCGCCGTCGGTCATCTCGTACAGGCAGCCCAGGTCCAGGTCCACATTGACCACACCCTGCGTGTGGGCCTGCACCACATCGGGCTGGAACATCTTCCATGGCTGCCGCAGCAGCCCGCCCCTCCGCTTCGACTGTCCCTCGATGTCCGAAGTACGCATCCGCCAGGACAGGTTGACGCGCAGATTGCCGGTGGCCGCGCCCTGCTTGGTCAGGGACACCGACGGACGGCGCTTGGTGAGCTCGATGGAATTGGTCGCCGCGTTCCCCGACTCGAACTGCGATGCGCGACCCCGCCACAGCCCTTCCCAGAAGGACATTCCGCCCCCAACTTCTCACATGCCTGCATACGTGACAGCGGGGCGGTCAGAGGGTCATGCCCTCGTGACCGCCCCGCTTCAGAGCGTTCCCTCAACTACCCGCAGATCACACCCCGGAGGAGACCTCGGTCTTCTCCTACGAACTCGGTCCGCCGCCGCCCCCGGCCGCGGCCAGGCGCTTGTTGCGCCGCACCGAGGACCAGAACGACCAGGCGATCAGGATGACGCCGATGGAGCCGGTGATGACCTCGGGGATCTCGTGCTGGATGGTGACGAGCAGGATCAGGGCGAGGGCACCGATCGCGTAGTGCGCGCCGTGCTCCAGGTAGACGTAGTCGTCGAGGGTGCCCTCGCGGACCAGGTAGACCGTCAGCGAACGGACGTACATGGCGCCGATGCCGAGGCCGAGGGCCATCAGGACGATGTCGTTGGTGACGGCGAAGGCGCCGATCACACCGTCGAAGGAGAAGGACGCGTCCAGGACCTCGAGGTAGAGGAACATGAAGAACGCGGCCTTGCCGGCGAGGACGACGGCCGACTTGGGCTTGCCCTCGCGCGCGGCGCGCTCCTCCTCCTCGTGCTCGCGCTCCTCCTCTTCCTCCAACTTGTTCTCGAAGAAGCCGGAGAGACCGCCGACCACGAGGTACGTGATCAGACCGGCGACGCCGGAGAGCAGCACCGTCTGCGACTTGTCGACGTGGGCGCCGCCGTGCTGGTGGGCCTGGGTCGCGAAGGTCATCGCGGTGACCATCAGGATGATGAGCGCGATGCAGACCGACAGCATGTCGACCTTGCCCAGCTTGGCGAGCGGACGCTCCAGCCAGCCGAGCCACTTGATGTCGCGGTCCTCGAAGATGAAGTCGAGGAAGATCATCAGCAGGAACATGCCACCGAACGCGGCGATCGACGGGTGAGCGTCGGTCACCAGCTGCTGGTACATGTCCTTGTCCGTCATCGCCAGGTCGACGGCCTCGATGGGCCCGATCTTGGCGCTGACGGCGACGATGACGACGGGGAAGACAAGGCGCATGCCGAAGACGGCGATCAGAATGCCGACCGTGAGGAAGATCTTCTGCCAGAAGGCATTCATCTTCTTCAGGATCCCGGCGTTGACCACCGCGTTGTCGAAGGACAGCGAGATCTCGAGGATCGACAGGATCGCCACGATCCCGAACGCCTGCCACCCCCCGATGAACACCGCTGCGACCAGGCCGGCCGCGGTGACCGCGAACGACCAGCCGAAGGTTCTCAATACCACTGGCTACCCAATCGTTGTGTACGGGGCGTCCCCGCGCCCGCGACGAGAAGGGGACTCCCCCGAGCCGTGCGCGGCTTTACGAAACATTGACCCCGAAGTCTAGAGCGATGCCCCGCAGCCCTGACGCGTACCCCTGGCCTACGGCGCGGAACTTCCACTCCTCGCCGTACCGGTACACCTCGCCGAAGATCATCGCCGTCTCCGTGGACGCGTCCTCGGAGAGGTCGTACCGCGCGAGCTCCTGACCGTCGGCCTGGTTCACGACGCGGATGAACGCGTTGCTGACCTGTCCGAAGGTCTGGCCCCTGTTGTCCGCGTCGTGGATGGAGACGGGAAAGACGATCTTGTCGACCTCGGCGGGGACCTTGGAGAGGTCCACGAGCAGGGACTCGTCGTCGCCGTCGCCCTCACCGGTGAGGTTGTCGCCGGTGTGCTCGACCGAGCCGTCGGGGCTCGTGAGCTGGTTGTAGAAGACGAACCATTCGTCGCCGAGCACCCGTCCGGACTTGCAGACCAGGGCGCTCGCGTCGAGGTCGAAGGGGGCCCCGGTGGTGGAACGTGCGTCCCAGCCGAGTCCGACAAGGACCTGTGTCAGGTTCGGTGCGGCTTTGGAGAGGGAGACATTGCCCCCCTTGGCGAGCGTGACGCCCATGTTCGTGTCCTCCCCGAGGTGGTGGTGCGGTGGTCCAGCGCGTCCGGCGCCGCACGGAGAGTGCGGCGCCGGGCCGGGTCATGCGTGGCGGTGCGTGGCTCAGACGTTCACGCCGAAGTCCTGCGCGATGCCGCGCAGGCCCGAGGCGTACCCCTGGCCGATGGCGCGGAACTTCCACTCCGCGCCGTGGCGGTACAGCTCGCCGAAGACCATCGCGGTCTCCGTCGAGGCGTCCTCGGAGAGGTCGTACCGCGCGATCTCGGCTCCGCCGGCCTGGTTCACGACGCGGATGAACGCGTTGCGGACCTGGCCGAAGGACTGCTGGCGGTTCTCGGCGTCGTAGATCGAGACCGGGAACACGATCTTGGTGACCTCGGCGGGGACACCCGTGAGGTTGACCTTGATCTGCTCGTCGTCGCCCTCGCCCTCACCGGTGATGTTGTCACCGGTGTGCTCGACCGAGCCGTCGGGGCTCTTGAGGTTGTTGAAGAAGACGAAGCTGGCGTCGCTGGCGACCTTGCCGTCCTCCTGCGCCAGGATGGCGCTGGCGTCGAGGTCGAAGTCCGTACCGGTGGTGGTGCGGACGTCCCAGCCGAGGCCGATCGTCACATCCGTGAGGCCAGGGGCCTCCTTGGTCAGCGAGACGTTGCCGCCCTTGCTGAGGCTGACTCCCACGAGTCCTCCCAATTGGTGTACAGGGGCAGCGCCCCCGTCGTGCGTTGGCATCGGATCAACGACTGGATCCTAGTGACCGGTTCCCGCATCAAACAGGCTATTCGTCCCGGGATCACGAGGTCGTCGAGCTGTTCAGAGGCTGCCGAGGGCCGTGACGTACTCGTTCAGGTCACGTGCGTCGGGCAGCGCGTTGACGACGGTCCAGCGGATCACGCCCTCCTTGTCGATGATGAAGGTGCCGCGCACGGCGCAGCCCTTCTCCTCGTCGAAGACGCCGTACGCACGCGAGGCCTCGCCGTGCGGCCAGAAGTCGGAGAGCAGCGGGTACTCGAGGCCCTCCTGCTCGGCGAAGACGCGGAGCGTGAAGGGCGAGTCGTTGGAGACGGCGAGCAGCTGCACGTCGTCGTTGACGAACTTCGGCAGCTCGTCCCGCAGGGCGCACAGCTCGCCGGTGCAGACGCCGGTGAAGGCGAAGGGGTAGAAGAGCAGCACGACGTTCTTCTCGCCGCGGAAGTCCGACAGGCGGACGGTCTCTCCGTGCTGGTTCTTGAGCTCGAAGTCCGGGGCCTTGGTGCCGGTCGCGAGGCCAGCGAGTGCCATGAGGACGGATCCCTCCGTAGGGCTGTTCAGGTGGGGCCAGCCTAGCGATGGGGGCCGGGCATGCGTGAACCCCCGCCGACCGGTGGCCGACGGGGGTTCGAAGGCTGCGTGAAAGGTTCAGCGCTTGCCGGACTTCGCCGCCTTGGGGGTGGCGAGTCGGCTGCCCGACCAGTCCTTGCCCACGCTGACGCTCTTGCTCGCGGTCAGGCCCGCGGTGGCGGCCGCGTCGCTGATCTCGCTCGGCTCGACATATCCGTCGCGGCCGGTCTTCGGGGTCAGCAGCAGGATCGGGCCGCCTTCCTCGATGTACGCGATGGCGTCCACCAGGGCATCCGTCAGGTCCCCGTCGTCCTCGCGGAACCAGAGCACCACGGCGTCGGCCACATCGTCGTATTCCTCGTCGACGAGATCGCCATCGTCGCCGATGGTCTGTTCAATGGCCTCGCGGAGCTCCATGTCGACGTCGTCGTCGTAGCCGATCTCCTGGACCACCTGCCCGGACTGGAAGCCCAGCCTCTCGGCCAGGCTCGTCTCCGCGTGGTCCGCGGTCGCGCTCACGGATTGCCTCCTGATCATGTTTGGAAGTTGTTCTCGGCCGCACGCATACGTGGGCCACTGGCCGTAGTCCACACGTGCGGGGCGGATCGCGCAAGTACCCGGCCGTCGAGACCGCCGAAACGGTGACGTTCCTGGCGGCGCCTTCGCGGCGCCGGCAGCGCTTTGCCGGGTATCCGTTGTTCACCCCAGGCCATTCTGGCCTGTTTTGCCGGTCCTGTGGTAATCGCGGCCCGGGTGGCCGCGTACTGGTTACCTAACGGTACAGATGACGTTTGCGCGACCGAGGTGGACGATGGGGACGACAATCGACGGCGTACCAGGCCCATTCCCCAGCCCAGAACACCGAGCACGACCGACAGCGAAGGAACAGCGTGGCTTCCGGATCCGATCGCAACCCGATCATCATTGGCGGCCTGCCCAGCCAGGTCCCGGACTTTGATCCCGAAGAGACTCAGGAGTGGCTCGACTCGCTGGACGCGGCGGTCGACGAGCGCGGCCGCGAGCGCGCGCGCTACCTGATGCTCCGGCTCATCGAGCGGGCCCGTGAGAAGCGCGTCGCCGTACCCGAGATGCGCAGCACGGACTACATCAACACCATCGCCACCAAGGACGAGCCGTTCTTCCCCGGCAACGAGGAGATCGAGCGCAAGGTCCTGAACGCGACCCGCTGGAACGCGGCGGTCATGGTCTCGCGCGCGCAGCGCCCCGGCATCGGCGTCGGCGGCCACATCGCCACGTTCGCGTCCTCCGCCTCGCTGTACGACGTGGGCTTCAACCACTTCTTCCGCGGCAAGGAAGAGGGCGACGGCGGCGACCAGATCTTCTTCCAGGGCCACGCCTCGCCGGGCATCTACGCCCGCGCGTTCCTCCTGGACCGGCTCAGCGAGGAGCAGCTGGACGGCTTCCGGCAGGAGAAGTCCAAGGCGCCGAACGGCCTTTCCTCGTACCCGCATCCGCGACTCATGCCGGACTTCTGGGAGTTCCCGACCGTCTCGATGGGCCTCGGCCCGCTCGGCGCGATCTTCCAGGCGCGGATGAACCGGTACATGGAGGCGCGCGACATCGCCGACACCTCCAAGTCGCATGTGTGGGCGTTCCTCGGCGACGGCGAGATGGACGAGCCCGAGTCGCTCGGGCAGCTGTCCATCGCCGCGCGTGAGGGCCTGGACAACCTGACCTTCGTCGTCAACTGCAACCTGCAGCGGCTCGACGGCCCGGTGCGCGGCAACGGGAAGATCATCCAGGAGCTGGAGTCGCAGTTCCGGGGCGCCGGATGGAACGTCATCAAGCTGGTGTGGGACCGGAGTTGGGACCCGCTGCTCGCGCAGGACCGGGACGGCATCCTGGTCAACAAGCTCAACACCACGCCCGACGGCCAGTTCCAGACGTACGCGACCGAGACCGGTGCGTACATCCGCGACCACTTCTTCGGCGGTGACCACCGGCTGCGCGCCATGGTCGAGAACATGACCGACGACCAGATCCTGCACCTGGGCCGTGGCGGTCACGACCACAAGAAGATCTTCGCGGCGTTCTCGGCGGCCAAGGCGCACAAGGGCCAGCCGACCGTGATCCTGGCGCAGACGGTCAAGGGCTGGACGCTCGGCCCCAACTTCGAGGGCCGCAACGCCACGCACCAGATGAAGAAGCTGACGGTCGACGACCTCAAGGGCTTCCGGGACCGGCTGCACCTGCCGATCACGGACAAGCAACTGGAGGACGGCGTTCCGCCCTACTACCACCCGGGCCGGGACTCGGACGAGATCCAGTACATGCACGACCGGCGCCTCGGCCTCGGCGGGTACGTCCCGACCCGTGTCGTGCGCGCGAAGCCGCTGCAGCTGCCCGAGGACAAGACGTACGCGGCCGCGAAGAAGGGCTCGGGTCAGCAGTCGATCGCCACGACCATGGCGTTCGTCCGCATCCTGAAGGACCTCATGCGGGACAAGGAGATCGGCAGGCGCTTCGTGCTGATCGCGCCGGATGAGTACCGCACGTTCGGCATGGACGCGTTCTTCCCGAGCGCGAAGATCTACAACCCGCTCGGCCAGCAGTACGAGGCGGTCGACCGCGAACTCCTGCTCGCGTACAAGGAGTCGCCGACCGGGCAGATGCTGCACGACGGCATCTCGGAGGCGGGCTGCACGGCCTCGCTGATCGCCGCGGGCTCGGCGTACGCGACGCATGGCGAGCCGCTGATCCCGGTGTACGTCTTCTACTCGATGTTCGGCTTCCAGCGGACCGGCGACCAGTTCTGGCAGATGGCCGACCAGCTGGCCCGAGGCTTCGTCCTGGGCGCCACCGCGGGGCGTACGACACTCACCGGCGAGGGCCTCCAGCACGCGGACGGGCACTCGCAGTTGCTCGCCTCGACGAACCCGGGCTGTGTCGCCTACGACCCGGCGTTCGGGTACGAGATCGCGCACATCGTGAAGGACGGCCTGCGCCGGATGTACGGGCCTCAGAGCGAGGACGTCTTCTACTACCTGACGGTCTACAACGAGCCGATCCAGCACCCGGCGGAGCCTGAGGACGTGGACGTCGAGGGCATCCTCAAGGGCATCCACCTCCTCAAGCGCGGGGAGTCGGGTGCGATCCCGGCGCAGATCATGGCGTCCGGTGTCGCGGTGCCGTGGGCGGTCGAGGCGCAGCGGATCCTCGCCGAGGAGTGGAACGTCAAGGCCGATGTCTGGTCGGCGACGTCCTGGAACGAGCTGCGGCGCGAGGCCGTCGAGGTGGACCGGCACAACCTGCTGCACCCGGAGGAGGACCAGCGCACGCCGTACGTGACGCAGAAGCTCCAGGGTGCCGAGGGTCCGTTCGTGGCGGTCTCGGACTGGATGCGGTCGGTGCCGGACCAGATCTCGCGCTGGGTGCCGGGGCAGTACACCTCGCTCGGCGCGGACGGCTTCGGCTTCGCGGACACCCGGGGCGCGGCCCGCCGGTACTTCCACATCGACGCGCAGTCGATCGTCCTCGCGGTGCTCACCGAGCTGGCCAGGGACGGCAAGGTGGACCGCTCGGTCCTGAAGCAGGCCGTGGACCACTACCAGCTGCTCGACGTGACGGCGGCCGACCCGGGCGCGGCGGGCGGCGACGCCTAGCCTCCACTCAGGGATAGCAAGGCGGCGGGGCCGACTGGTCCCGCCGCCTTGTGCGTTCCTTACGATGCGCCGCATGAAGGTACACGCATGAAGGAACACGCATGAAGGAACAGCCGTCCCGGATCCGCTGGGAGAACCGCACCCAGCGCCCCCTGCTCGCGCTCGCGGTGCTCTTCGCGGTGGCGTACGCGGTGCCCATCGTGCTGCCGGACGCGGATCCGGCGCTGCGGCGCGGCTGCTCCGTCGTGGAGTGGGCGGTGTGGGGCGCGTTCGCCGTGGACTATCTGGTGCGGCTGGTCCTGAGCGAGGACCGGAAGCGCTTTGTACGCAGGCACTGGCTCGACCTGTGCGCGGTCCTGCTGCCGCTGCTGCGGCCGCTCCAGCTGCTGCGGGTCGTCGCGACGCTGCTGCTTGTCGGGCGGCGGGCCCGGATGGCCTCGCAGATCAGGCTGACGACGTATGTGGCCGGGGCGGTGGCGGGGCTGCTGATGTTCGGCTCGCTCGCGGTGCTCGCGGTGGAGCGCGACGCGCCGGACGGGAACATCAAGACCCTGGGCGACGCCCTGTGGTGGTCGTTCACCACGATGACGACGGTCGGCTACGGCGACCACTCGCCGACGACGGGCCTCGGCCGGGTCCTCGCCGTCGGCCTGATGCTGTCCGGTATCGCGCTGCTCGGTGTGGTGACCGCCAACATCGCCGCCTGGTTCATCGCCCGCTTCGACCAGGACGACGCCGAGGAGCGGCGCCGTACCGCCGCCATCGAGGCCCTGACGCAGGAGGTCACCGCGCTGCGGGCGCAGGTGGCCGAGCTGTCCGCGGCGGCGGCGCCGGTACCGGCACGCCGACGCGACCCGACCGGCTGAGGTCGGGGCCCGCTTGAGCTGAGGTCGGGCGGCCCGCCGCCCTGGCGTCGGGGGCGGCGGGCCTGTCCGGGTGGGAGCGCTCAGTGCTCCCAGATCTTGAACGCCCGTACGCGATAGGGCGATCGGGGCGCGTACGTGCCGTCGCCCGGGTACGTCTGGAACTCGCCGGTCTCCGCGCAGTGGGCGGACTGGTAGACCGTCACCGGGCGGCCGGTGCGGTTGGCGAGGGACTGGGCCGAGGTGCCCTCGGGGAGGGCGACGCAGCTCTCGATGTCGGTTCCGGCCAGTTCGTGGACCTGGCGCTTCCCCTTGAACTCGGCGTCCGTCCACAGGCACAGCTCGCCGGGCCCGCAGTCGCCGAGGGTGGGCGGGGACGCGCTCGCCGCGGGTGCCGCGAGCAGCGCCAGGGCGAGCAGAGAGGTGGTCAGGGCGGGCAGCGTGCTGATGATGCGCATGGTGGTGAACCCCCGTGTCGTACGAATGCTTGGTCCGCACTCTGGCCGCAACTGCCGCCTGCCGGAAGGGGGTTCGGGGTCCTGCCACCCTGATAGGGGAAAGTCCCGCCGAAGGGCTCTTCGGCGGGACTTTCCGATGCGTACGGCGCGGGCGACGGCGCGCACACCCGCTCGCGCGCGGGTGCGCGAGGGCGTGAGCCCGCGGGCGACGTGGGCGTCAGATGACGTGGGCGTCAGATGTGGACGGCTCCGCCGCCCGCCTCCGCGTTGGCGCCGCGCTTGGTGAAGACGGCCACCACGGCGGCCACGGCCGCGACGACACCGGCCGTGAGGAAGGCCAGGTGCATGCCGGACATGAAGGTGTCCTGCACGACGCCGCCGATCTGCTCGATGACCGGCTGCGGGGTGTGCGCCTTCTCCAGGGCCTCGGTCGGCAGGAATCCGACCTCGGCGGCCGCGTCCAGGCCGGGAGCGGGCTCGCCGGGCAGCCCGGCCTCCGTCCACTTCTCGGGCAGTACGGAGGCGGTCTTGCTGGACATGACGGCGCCGAGCACGGCCGTGCCGAGCGCGCCGCCGACCTGCATGGCGGCCTGCTGCAGACCGCCCGCGACGCCGGAGAGCTCCATCGGGGCGTTGCCGACGATGACCTCGGTGGCGCCGACCATCACCGGGGCGAGGCCCAGGCCGAGGAGGGCGAACCACAGCGACATCGTCCACGTACCGGTCCCGGTGGACAGCGTGGTCATGCCGAACATCGCGGCCGCGGTGAGCACCATGCCGCCGACCAGCGGGACGCGTGGGCCGAACTTGGTGATGAGGGCGCCCGCGACCGGCGAGGACACGATCATCATGGCCGTCAGCGGCAGCAGGTGCAGGCCGCTCTCGACCGGGGTCATGCGATGCACGCCCTGGAGGTAGAACGTCACGAAGAACAGGCCGCCCATGAAGGCGAAGGCCATCAGGACCATGAGGACGGTGCCTGCGGAGAGCGGTATGGAGCGGAACATCCCGAGCGGGACGAGCGGCTCCTTGACCTTGGTCTCCCAGACGGCGAAGACGAGGAAGCAGAGGACGGCCGCGCCCAGGAAGATCCAGGTCTTGGTGCCGCCCCAGCCCCAGGACTCACCGGCCTTGATGATCGCCCAGATCAGGAAGAACATCGCGCCGGACAGCAGCACGATGCCGGGGATGTCGAAGGAGCGCGGGGCGTTCGCGGCGCGGTGGTCCTTGAGGATCCACAGGCCGAAGGCGAGCGCGAGCACGCCGACCGGCACGTTGATGAAGAACACCGACTGCCAGCTGACGTGCTCGACGAGGACACCGCCGAGGATCGGGCCGCCCGCGGTGGAGGCACCGATGACCATGCCCCAGATACCGATGGCCATGTTGAGCTTCTCGGCCGGGAACGTGGCGCGCAGCAGGCCGAGCGCCGCCGGCATCAGCAGGGCGCCGAAGAGTCCCTGCAGGACGCGGAAGACGACGACGAACGTGACGCTCTCGGACAGCCCGATCGCGCCGGACGCCGCGGCGAAGCCGACGACGCCGATGAGGAAGGTCTGGCGGTGGCCGAAGCGGTCACCGAGCTTGCCCGCCGTGATCAGGGCGACGGCGAGCGCCAGGAGATAGCCGTTGGTGATCCACTGGACGTCCGCGAGGGAGGCGCCCAGGTCCTTCTGGATGGCCGGGTTGGCAATGGCCACGATGGTGCCGTCGAGGGCCACCATCATCACGCCGATCGCGACGGCGAACAGCGTCAGCCAGGGGTGGCCCCGCAGGCCTTTGGCCCGGGCCGGAGCGGGAGCCGGAGCGCCAGGACGGGGGTGCTCCGGCGCCTTGTCCGCCTTGTCGACGGTGGTCTGACTAGTCATGCGTTCGAGGTTAATGACAGCGACTGACAGTTGACAAACGAGTTCACAAGTCGGTAACTGTCACGTTGCTCACAGGTAGGGTGAGCTGCGCGAACCGGTGCGCAGACCGGTGGAAAGAGGCCCCTGATTGACCCCGCCCAACCCCGAGCCCAACCCCGAGCCGGGCCTGCGTGAGCGCAAGAAGCGCCGCACCCGCGACGCCCTGCTGCGCGCCGCCCTCGAACTCTTCACGTCACAGGGGTACGACGAGACCACCGTCGACGAGATCGTGGACGCCGTCGACGTCTCGCAGCGCACCTTCTTCCGCTACTTCGCCGGCAAGGAGGAGGCGATCTTCGCCGTACAGGAGATGGTCGAGGCGCAGTTCGTGGAGCAGCTGCGCGCCCGGCCCGCGCACGAGCCGCCGCTCAAGGCGCTGCGGGCGGCCGTCCTGGACGCGTGGAACACCATCGGCGACAGCATCGAGCAGGTCGTGCCGGTCGAACTCCACATGCGCACCTTCCAGTTGATCGAGTCGACGCCGACGCTGCTCGCCGTGCAGATGCGCCGCTCCATCGAGATGGAGGAGGAGGTCGCGCGGATCATCGCGCAGCGTGAGGGCCTCGACGTGGACGCCGACCCGCGCCCGCGCGTGGCCGTGGCCGCGTTCAGCGGCGTGATGCGGATGACCGGGCGGCTGTGGGGCGCGGGTGAGGACCTCAGCGTCGAGTCGATGCGCGTGGTCACGGCCGCGCAGCTCGACCAGCTGGCGCCGGCGCTCGCGGGCGACTGGCGGCCGACGGAGCGTACGAACACATCGGCAGAGGGTGAACTGCCGTGCCCCTCAAGTGAGTACGGAGCGTAGCCAGCTCGTCCCCCATGCGCCCGATTTGCTGGAATCACCCCCCGCGAAACGTGATCTGTCCCACCCCTTTCCCGGTCTGAGCGGCAGTTCTCCTAGGGTGTTCCGGAGTGACTTCCTTCGACTCGTCCCCCACCTTGAACGTCTGGCGCGCGCTCCTCGCTCTCGCGGTCGTCTTCGTCATGCTGGCGACCACCGGCTGGAGCGCCGTGCGTCACGACCGGGGCGCGTCGACCCCGCTCGACCGGGCACTCTCCGCCTGGAAGCACAGCGGCATCGACGGCCACCGGCTGCCCGACCCGCACGCCCCCGCCGCCCGGATAGCGCACTTCTTCGACACCCTCACCGGGTCCCAGAGACTCCGGCTCGCCCGCAGCCACCCGCTCGCCGTCGGCAACATGACCGGGGCGCCCGTGTCCCTCCGGTACGCGGCCAACCGCGTCGCCATCGGCAAGGCGCGCGAGGTCGAGCAGCGGCGCATGCACGACAAACGCCTCTCCGACTCGGGCCGGCACCAGGCGGGGCGCCGGATGAACCGCTTCGAGTCGCTGATGCGGCCCGAGCGGCAGATCCTCGCCTTCGACCCGATGGGCCCCGGACGCGTCGCCGAGGTGCTCGGCGACCTGAACCGCGCCCAGCGGGTCTCCGTCGTCGTGCCCGGCGTCGACACCAACCTGCTCACGTTCCAGAAGTCGTACGGCCGCTACACCGCCCCGCGCGGCATGGCGAACGCGCTCTACCGCGAGCAGCAGGAGCGCAGCCCGAAGACCCGCACCGCCGTCATCGCCTGGGCCGACTACACGGCGCCCGCCGGCCTCGGCATGGACGCGGCCACGGCGAAGCGCGCCGAGGACGGCTCGGTCCGCCTGAACTCCCTGGTCCGTACGCTGCCCGGCTCGTCGAAGGTCGCCCTGTACTGCCACAGCTACGGCTCGGTGGTCTGCGGGGTCGCCGCGCCCGAGCTGCCCTCGCGGGTCACCGACATAGCGGTCGCGGGCAGCCCCGGGATGCGCGCCGGGAGCGTCGACGCCCTGCACACCGGCGCCCAGGTCTGGGCCATGCGGGACTCCGACGACTGGATCCAGGACATCCCGCACATGGAGGTCGGCGGTCTCGGCCACGGAGCCGACCCCGTCTCGAAGGGTTTCGGCGCGCGCGTCGTCTCCGCGAAGGGCGCCGTCGGCCATACGGGCTACTTTCAGCCGGGCACCGAGAGCCTCCGCAACTTCGCCCGGATCGGCGTCGGCCAGTACGGCTCGGTGAGCTGTGCGGGGGGCGGCGAGGAGTGCCGGAACACGCCTTCCGGTTCCGCTTCGGCCTGACGCGCGTAGAGATCCGTTCACCTGGTGGTGTGGGGGATGGCTCGGGGAGAGCGGCAAAGGGCCGGACGGCGCGGCTCGTTCGGCCCGCGGCCCTCGGGAGACGGGTGGGCTTCGGCTCCCGCGGCGCATACGATGAGCCGCATGGGTGACGTACTGGCCGGATTTCATGCCGCCTGGGAGTTCGACTCGGACTCCGTGCTCATCCGCTTCGAACGGGGGATCAGGACACCGAAGCTGTTCCAGGCGCTCGGTGAACGACGCATTCCCCACGAGGCGTTGGCGGCGGTGACCCTGACCCCGGGAAAGCGCGGGACGGTGGTGCTGCATGCCGTTCCGAGACCCGGCGCGGATCCGCTGATGGCGGCCGCCGACGGGCAGCTGAAGGACAGCAGCGACCCCTACCGCCTGGTGCTGCCCGCCGAGCGCGAGATCCTCGCCGAGTACTACGCGGACGAGCTCCGCGCCCTGGTCGGCCCCGAGTCCGACGCGGAGGAGTTCCTCGTACCGGCGCCGGAAGGTCCGCTGCAGTTCAAGGCGTACGACGGCAAGGCGTCCTTCGACGGCAGGACCGTGTCGTACCGCTGGTTCTGGACGGGTGCCTCGTCGGCGAAGTGGAAGGCGGGCGACCAGAGCTTCGCGGTCGGCGACCTCGCGGACGTCGAGTGGCGCTCCCCCGAGGTGTTCGACGGCCATCTGCGGCTGCTGCACCGCGCCCCCGCGGGAGCGCAGCCCGCGCAGGCGGACCAGGATCCCGCAGCGGTGGTGTTCGGTCTCGGGTACGGGCCGGTGCACGAGTCCCTGCCGTTCGCGGCGGCGGTCCTCGCGGCGGTGCGCAGTAGTGGGCCCTCTGCGGCCGAGTCCCCGCGCCCACCGGCCCGGCGTGACCCGGCGGACATCGCGGACCGGATCCGGCACCTCGGGGAGCTGCATCAGGCGGGGCTGCTGACCGATACCGAATTCACCTCCAAAAAGGCCGAGTTGCTGGCTGAGCTGTAGGGGGTTCGGGCCTCCTCAATCGCCGGAGGGGCTCAATTTTGAGCCCCTCTGGGGGCACCTCCCAGCGGTAGGTGGGGGAGATTGAGGAGCGGGGTCCGGGGCGGAGCCCCGAAGCAGGGCCCGGGGGCGCAGCCCCCGGAGCTGTCCGCAGGACTTTCGGGAAGGGGCGGGTAGGGGAAAAAACACGCGTCCCGCAGCCCCGCCTCATACCCAAGTAGCACCCCACCCTGAAGACCCAGGTATGACGGCATCGACGCCCCCGCCTGCCTACGCTGAAGCCGTCATGGAAACCTCACCCAACAAGCTGCGGGACAACCTGCGCGACGGCCTTCGCGACGGGCTGCGGGAGGTCGGCGCCGCGCTCACCACGCCCGCCGCGTCCGGCGACGCCCCACTGTCCGGGGCGGGCAAGGCGTGGGTGCGGTTGCTGCCGTACGTCATCGTCCTCGGCTTCGTCGCCTCGCTGCTGCCCGTCACCATCACCGTGCTCGTGGGCGACTACAAGCTCGGCGGTGCCCTCGCCGGTGCGCTCGCCACGGCGCAGACCGCGCCGCTGCTGCTCGCCCTCACCCGGCCGCTGCCCGCCTGGTGGATCGTCGGCGTCGCGGACGTGCTCGGTGCGCTCGCGCTGCTCGGGGCCGACGGCACCCCGGGCCGCAGCTGGCCGTGGACGCCCATGGTGGTCGTCGGCTATCTGCTCCTGATGGCGCTGCTCGGCCTTCGCGAGTCCCGGCGCACCCTGGTCGCCGTCTGGCTGGCCACCGGTCTCGCCGGGTTCCTCTTCGAGGCGGTCTCGCAGGAGAAGAGCGACGGCGTGCACGTCCTGCTGTTCGTGCTCAGCGGCGTCGTCCTCGTCGTCACGTACGCCCTGCGGGCCCGCGGTGAGGCGCAGCGGCGGCTCGTCGTGCAGGAGACCATCAGCGAGGCCGAGCGGGCGCAGCGGACACTGCTGGAAGAACGGGCGCGGATCGCAAGGGAGTTGCACGATGTGGTCGCCCACCACATGTCGGTGATCACGGTTCAGGCGGACTCCGCGCCGTACCGCATCCAGGGCCTGCCGCCCGAGGCGCAGGAGGAGTTCGCGACCATCGCGGGCAGCGCCCGGGAGTCGCTCGCCGAGATGCGGCGGCTGCTCGCGGTGCTGCGCAGCGAGGACGCGCGGGGCGAGCGCGCCCCGCAGCCCGGCCTGGACCGGCTGCAGCAGCTGGTCGAGGCGACCGTACGGGCCGGTGTGCCCGCCGAGTTGGCGCTCGAAGCCAAGCTCGGCGAAGTGCGGCAGGCCGTGCAGCTGTCGGCGTACCGGATCGTGCAGGAGGCCCTGGCCAACGTCGTGCGGCACGCGCCGGGCGCCCGTACGGAGGTCGCGGTGCGCGGGGACGGCGAGGATCTGCTTGTCCTCGTCGTCAACGGCCCCGCCGCCGAGCCGATGACGCCCCTCGAACACAGCGGTACCGGGCACGGGCTGGTCGGCATGCGCGAGCGCGTACGGTTGACCGGCGGCTCGCTCGACGTGGGGTCGCTGCCCGACGGCGGGTTCCGCGTCGCGGCCCGGCTTCCGCTGCGTACGAAAGGCACAGACAGCCCGTGACGATCCGTGTGCTCATCGTCGACGACCAGGCCATGGTGCGGGCGGGCTTCGCCGCGCTGCTCGCCGCGCAGAGCGACATCGACGTGGTGGGCGAGGCGAGCGACGGCCGGCAGGGCGTGGAGGTGAGCCGCTCCACCCATCCCGACGTGGTCCTGATGGACGTGCGGATGCCGGAGATGGACGGCCTCGCCGCGGCCCGCGCCCTCCTCGAACCGCCGCCGGGCGTGGTGCACCGGCCGAAGGTGCTGATGCTGACCACGTTCGACGTGGACGACTACGTGTACGAGGCGCTGCGCGCCGGTGCCTCCGGGTTCCTGCTCAAGGACGCGCCGCCGGCCGACCTGATCGCCGCGGTCCGCGTGGTCGCCTCCGGGGACGCGCTGCTCGCGCCGTCCGTGACCCGGCGCCTGATCGCGGACTTCGCCCGGCAGAAGCCGAGCCGCGCCAAGGACCCCTCGCTGCGCCTGAACGGGCTGACGCCACGCGAGACCGAAGTGCTCGAACTGATCGCCCGCGGCCTGTCCAACCAGGAGATCGCCGGACGGCTCGTGCTCGCCGAGCAGACCGTGAAGACCCACATCGGCCGCGTCCTCGCCAAGCTCGACCTGCGCGACCGCGCCCAGGCCGTGATCTTCGCGTACGAGTCAGGCCTCGTGTCCCCCGGCGACGCGGGCTGAGAGCTCCCGGGCCGCGTGCACCCCCTACCTGAGTAGCACGCCCCAAGACCCCAGTAGCACCCAGGAGTTGGCTCCCCGGTGTGACGTGCCGGGCCAAGCCGTCTTCCTACCTTCCCTCCCGTCAGCGAGACGGACGTACGCGATGTACGGGACCTACGGGAAGCGGGGACGGCCATGGCCGAGCAGCGGCGGGCGAAGGAGCGCAAGGGGCGGCGTCTGCGGACGCTGGTCGCGGCCGCGCTCACGGCGGCGGTCGTGGCGGGCAGCACCGGCTGGGCCGTCGGCTCCGAGCAGGAGGCCGTCACCGGCCCGGTGCCCGGCGTCAGTTCCTGGCGCGCCGACCGCACCGCCGACCCGCACGGCCGCCCGCTGCCCGACCCGGCGACCGCGTCCCCGGCCCGGATCGCCGGCTTCTTCGCCGGGCTGACCGAGCAGCGGCGCCGGACCCTCGTCGAACGGCACGCCCTTGTCGTGGGCAACCTCGACGGCGCCCCGCCGAAGCTGCGGTACGCGGCCAACTCCCGTGCGCTGCGGGAGGAACGGTCGCAGCAGCTGGACCGCGCCGCCGACGAGCAGCAACCCGAGCAGGACCGCGCCGCCGCCCGCGCCCGCGCCGAGCGCTACGCCGAACTCCTCGCTCCCGGACGGCAGATCCTCGCCTTCGACCCGCGCGGCCGTGGCCAAGTGGCCGAGGTGTACGGGGACTTGGACGCAGCCGAGCACGTCTCCGTGATCGTGCCGGGCTCGGACATCGACCTCGGCACCTTCGACCGTAAGAAGGACCGGTACGGCACCCCGACCGGCATGGGCCGCTCCCTCTACGCCGCGACCGGGCACCGCACGGCCGTGATCGCCTGGGCCGGGTACACCACGCCGGTCGGGCTCGGCCCCGACGCCGCCACCGGCCGGCTCGCGGAGGCGGGCGCGCCGCGCCTGGCCCGGCTGGCGCAGGGCGTGGTCGCGGCGGGCGGCCCGCGCCCGGCGCTGTTCTGCCACAGCTACGGCTCGGTGGTGTGCGGCCTCGCCGCGCCGCAGGCGCCCGCCTCCGACCTGGTCGTGGCGGGCTCCCCCGGCATGCGCGTGGAGCGCGCCGCCGACCTGCGCACCGAGGCCCGCGTCTGGGCCGCGAAGGACCCGGGCGACTGGATCGACAACGTCCCGCACGTCCAGGTGCTCGGCCTCGGCCACGGCACCGACCCGGCGGACCCGTCCTTCGGCGCCCGCCCCGTCCCGTCCGCCGAGGCCGACGGCCACACCGGCTACTTCGCGCCCGGCACGGACTCGCTCCGCGCCTTCGCCGACATCGCCCTCGGCGCCTCCCACTGAGCCTCCGGCCGCCCCGGCATCCCGGCCTCCCGACTTCCCGGCATCCCGGCCTCCCGGCCTCCCGGCTTCCCGGCATCCCTCGAAGGACCAGCCATGACCTACGCCGAACTCGCACCTCCCGCACGGCACTTGGGCCCTTCCCGGCACCGCCCGGCCGCTCCCCCGCGGTCCGCGCGGCGCGCCCTGCACCGTACGGTCGCGTCCATCGAGGCCCGTACGCCCGCGCACCGCGACCGTGCCGTCGACGGGCTGCGGGCCCTGGCCCTGCTCGCCGTGCCAACGGGGCACTGGCTGCTCGGCGGGTTCACGCTCGACGCGCACGGCGGGCTGCACAACGCCAGCCCGCTGTCCGCGCTCGGCTCTCTCGCGCCGCTGAGCTGGTTCCTGCAGTTGCTGGGGATCTTCTTCCTGGTCGGCGGGTACGCCTCGGTGCTCTCCTACCGGCGGACCCGCGAGCGCGGCGGGTCCACGGCGGGCTGGCTGCGGGGGCGGGTGGCACGGCTCGGGCGGCCCGTACTCGGCGTGACGGCCGTGTGGGCGCTGCTGATCCCGCTGCTCTCCGCGCTCGGCGTGCCCGGCGACTCGCTGCGCACCGGCTCGACCCTGGTGATCCAGCCCCTGTGGTTCGTGGGCGTCTACACGGTGATCACCGCGCTCACCCCGCTTTGCGTCCGCGCCGCCGAACGCCTCGGCGCCTGGTCCGCGGCACCGCTCCTCGCGGCCGTCGCCGCCGTCGACTTCCTGCGCTACGGGCCGTACGCGGAGGCCGTGCCGTCCTGGCTGAGCGTCCTGAACATCCTGCCGGGGTGGATGTTCGCGTACCAACTCGGCGTCTCCTGGGGCGAGAAGAGGCTCGGCAGGCGCGGGGCGTGGCTGCTGCTCGTCGGCGGCACCGCGCTGTTCGCGGCGCTGCTCCTGGCCTTCCACTACCCGGCGTCGATGGTGGGCGTGCCCGGCGAGGCGCGCACCAACTCGCATCCGCCGTCGCTGCTCGTCCTCGCGCTCGCGGCCGCGCAGAGCGGTGCGGCGATCCTGCTCCGGGACCGGATCGGCGCACTGCTTCGCAGGCCCGCGATGTGGGCGCCGGTGGTGGTGATCAACCTGTCGGCGATGATGATCCTGTGCTGGCACCAGACGGCGATGTTCGCCGCGGCGGCGACCGGCGCGCCGTTCGGCGAGCTGGCGGGCCTGACCACGGCGCCCGACTCGTTCGCCTGGATCGCCGCGCGGGCGGCCTGGCTGCCGCTGTTCGCGCTGCTCCTGGTGGCGATCGGCCGGTACGCGCACCGCTTCGAGCGGCCCTGGGGCACGGGTACGACGCGTTCCTCCGGGCTCCGGCGCGCGGCAGCCGGGTTGCTCGCGGCGGGGTTCGCGGCGTTCGCCCTCGGCTGGGCGTGAGGGGCCTGAGGCGTGCGGGGCATGAGGCGTGCGGGGCATCAGGCGTGAGGGGCCTGTCCGTACGGGCCGGGCGTGAGGCCTGTCCGTACGGGCTGAGCTGAGAGGCACTGTCCGTACGGGCCGGGCGGGTGTCGGGTCGCCCGGCCCGTACGGGAGCGGTTACTCCCGGCCGGCCGACGTGAAGTTCATGTCGGCGTAGCGGCCGCCGGCGACCTGCCCGGCGATCGGGTCGAGCAGCTCCAACTCGCTGTCGGTCAGGACCAGTCGGGTCGCCGCCGTGTTCTCCTCGATACGGCCGCGCTTGCGGGTGCCCGGGATCGGCACCACGGGGAGGCCGTGCACCTGGGCCCGCTGCTGCACCCACGCGAGCGCGACCTGGCCGAGGCTCGCGCCGCGGGTCTCGGCGAGCTTGCGCACGGGTTCGAGCAGCGCCGCGTTGGTGGCGGCGTTCTCGCCGGTGAAGCGGGGCATCGCGCGGCGGTTGTCGCCTTCGGTGAGTTCATCGGTGGCGTTGGTGAACGCACCGGTCAGAAAGCCGCGGCCGAGCGGCGAGTACGGCACGAACGTCACGCCGAGCTCCTTCACCGCGGGCACCACACCGGCCTCCACGTCCCGGCTGAACACCGACCACTCCGACTGCACGGCCGCGATCGGGTGCACGGCGTGCGCGGCGCGCAGCTCGGGCCCCGTGACCTCGCTGAGGCCCAGCTGCTTGACCTTGCCCTCGGCGACCAGCTCGGCCATCGCGCCGACGGTCTCCTCGATCGGGACGTTCACGTCGCGCCGGTGCATGTAGTAGAGGTCGATGACGTCGACGCCCAGGCGCCGCAGGCTGCCCTCGACACAACTGCGGATGTACGCCGGGTCGTTGTTGACGCCGCGCTTGGCCGGGTCGTCCTTGTCGAGGACGATGCCGAACTTGGTGGCGAGGACGATCTCGTCCCGGTTCGCCCGCACGAACGGCGCGATGAACTTCTCGTTCTCGCCCCACCCGTACATGTCCGCCGTGTCGTACAGCGTGACGCCGAGCTCCAGGGCCCGCTCCAGGGTGGCCCGCGCCTCGTCCCCGTCCGTCGGCCCGTACCCGAAGCTCATCCCCATGCAGCCGAGGCCCTGGACGCCCACCTCGGGGCCGCCGGTGCCGAGTCGGGTGGTGGGGATCTTCTCCGTGCCGTGCTCCGTGCTCATCAGGCTCAAGCCCTCTCCGGCGCCCGCCGGGCGCCCGCGTAAAAGTCGATCTTGTAGTTGAGTACGGCGAGGGTGCCCTGGAGTTCGGCGATGCGCCCGAGGACGTCGTGCCGTGTCTGCTCCAGGAGCTCCTGCCGCTCCTCGAAGGTGTGCTCGCCCTGCCGCACCAGCTCGGCGTAGCGGACCATGTCCGCGACCGGCATGCCGGTGAGGCGCAGTTTTCCGACGAGGGAGAGCCAGTCCAGGTCCCGGTTGGTGAACCGTCGTTGGCCCGTGTGCGACCGGTCCACGTGCGGCATCAGGCCGATCCGCTCGTACCAGCGCAGGGTGTGCGCGCTGAGCCCCGTGTGGGCCGCGACCTCGCTGATCGTGTACCGGTCCTGTCCGTCCGGCCGCGGATGGCCGGGGTCCGCCCCGGCACACCGCTCGACCGTGTCTTCGGGGATCGGGGGACTGCTCTCCATCACCGTCATGCCCCCACGCTAGAACCTTGGAGCGCACTCCAAGCAAGCGAAAACGGGAGGAGAAGCACCGGGTGTCCTCGCTAGCCTCCGGCCATGAGCGACACACGCCGTGCCACACCGCGGGACGCGGAGGAGCTGGTCAGGCTCCGCAGGATCATGCTGGACTCGCTCCGCCCGAGCGACGACCACGCGGGCTGGCGGCAGCTGTCCGTACGGCGATTGCGCACGGCCCTCGCGGATCCGGACGGCGACCTGATGGCCACGGTCGTCGACGACCCGGCACGCCCCGACCGCCTCGCCGCCTGCGCGACCGGCACGATCGAAAACCGCCTCGGCTCCCCGGAGAACCCCAACGGCCGGATCGGCTACGTCTTCAACGTCTGCACCAACCCGTCCCAGCGCCGCAGAGGCCACTCCCGGTCCTGCATGGAGGCCCTCCTCGGCTGGTACCGCGAACGCGGCATCCGCAAGATCGACCTGACCTCGTCCCCCGAGGCGGAACAGCTCTACGCGTCCCTGGGCTTCCGCAGGATGCCGGAACCGGCGATGCGGCTGCTCCTGCCGGAGGGAGGCGGGGCGTGACGGGGGCGTTCCGGTTGCCGGAGGGTTCCTGGTGGGACTGGGAGGTACTCGGCTGGGACGCGGGCCGGTTCCGCCTGGCCGCCGACAGCGACCTCACGTATCACCACGGCCTGGAGCTGATCTTCCACGACCCACTGTTCGTGCGCTGCCCGACGGCTTTCCAGGACCCGGTGTTCCGCTCCCCTACGGACACCGAACTGGCCGAGGTGGTCTGGCAGTTCGGCGGACAGCCGGGCGTACTGGTCGCTTTCACGGCAGACGCGGGCGGCCGCTCCGCCGTCGACTGCCTGGTGGCGGCGGAGCGGGTGGAGGTGGTGCGGGGGCTGGTGCCGCGGCACTGATCCGCTGGGCCGTTTCCTTCGGATCAGGCCGGATCCGGTCGGCGTTCACGATCCGTCGAGCCGAGCGGGGCTTGGTGCGTGCAGCTGCAAGGCGGAGGAGGGCGACAACGCGGAGCGTTGGCAACCGACGACAACGCCGCAGATGTGCGTGCCAAGCCCCGCGACCCCGGCAAGATCCGAAGGAGACGGCCTGGGCAGAGCAGGGGTCGGGGAGCGCGGTACCGGGTGCGGTGGCCGCCCCCCTCTCTGGTGGCGGCGCGACCTCGTCATCCGGTGGTGGGGATCCGATGTGCTGCGACGTAGTTGCGGGGGAAGTGTGCGGGGTCCTGGTGCCACTGCGTGAGGGTCCGGTGGGCGAAGGTCTCGCCCGTGCGCGCCACCTCTTTGAGCGGCTCCAGGCAGGACACGGTCTCGGCACGCTCAAGGCCCGCGTCGACCCGTGCCCGGAGCCCTGCCTCACTCAGCCGTAGCAGTTCGGCCGCCAGCTCGCGTACGGGATGCCCGGCGAGGTCCGCGCGCATGCCGCGGTGGGCGATGTCGGCGAGGGCTTCGAGGTGCTGTTCTCCGTTGATGTGCCGGAGCAGTTCCCACGCCGCCGCCCGGGTCGGGGGGTCGTAGGTGAGCCCGGTCCAGAAGGCGGGGACGGCGTCGAGCGCCTCGTAGGGCAGCCCGTCCACAGCGCGCAGCTCCAGTGTGTCCCGCAGCCGTACGTCGGGGAAGATCTGCGACAGATGGTCGCGCCAGTCCTGGAGGCCGGGGAAGGTGCCGTCCCCGAAGCCCTCGGCGAGGAGGGTGCGGAACGGCACCGCGGGCACCCGCTTCCGGCTTCCGTCCGGCATGCCCCGGTGGATCATCGGCAGGCCCAGGGCCCACTCGATGAAGAGGTCGATGGTGAAGTCCTCCCTCAGCGTGACGGGGACGACCCGGGTACGGGCGGGATCGGCGCGGCTCCAGAAGAGCATGCGGCGGGAGAGCAGTCCGCTGGGTTTGCCGGCCTGCAGCGGTGCGTTGACGAAGAGCGCGGCCGCCGGAGTGGAGGCTGCGGCCTGGATGCGGAGCTTGTCGGCGAGGTCCGCGGGTGAGGTGAAGTCGAACGAGACCTGCGTCGAGACGATCATGGACATGATCCGCGGGCCCCACTCTCCTTCCTGGCCCAGGCTCTCGAAGTGGTCGCGCATGAGGGAGGTGCGGGAGTGCGGCATCCACTGCACGTCCTCGAACGTCGTGCACGGATACTGGGCGCCCGGTACCAGGGCGAACCCGAACCGGTCCGCGGCGGTGGCGAGCCATTCCAGTGCGGCGCGAGTCGTCCGCATGAGGTCGGCGACGCAGGGCGCGGGCGCCGACGAGTACTCCACCGCGCCGCCGTGCTCCAGGGAGACGTGTCCTCCGTCGGGCAGCTTGACGCCGACGAGGGTGCCGTAGTCGTGGACGGCTTCGACGCCGGGCTCCGATGCCAGATGGCCGAGGAAGGCGCCGATGCCCGCCTCACCCCCGTAGGGGATCGATGCCCCGGTGCGGGGGTCGAGCGCTGCCGACTCGATCTCGATGCCGACCAGTTCGTCCTGCTTCTCCCGCTCGAACACACTGCGCAGTTCGGCCGGTGAGAGCACATGCGATGCGGATGCGACGGACATGAGGCACACCTTGAGATCTCAGGAGGGCGAGGGGATGCGCCGAGTCCGTGAGCTCTTCGACCAGCTCTTCGACCAGCTCTTCGACGCGGGGCGCATTTTTCCACGGTGGGACCCGAAGCAGTCGGGCGTACGCGTACATACACCCGACTGCGGTACGGATCGACGAGGGGATGACGCGAACGGGCGGCGCTGTTTCAGGAAGCGTCTCCGAAACGGCCTCGTACGTCGTCGGCCAGCCCGGTGCGGTCCCAGCTGAAGTCCTGGTCGGGGCGGCCGTAGTGCCCATAGGTGGCGGTCGGCAGGAACCTCGTCGCACGTAGCTCCAGGCGTTCGATCACAGCCTCCACGCGCAGATCCACGAGCTCGGGCAGGGCCCGCGCGACGCTGTCGCCGCTCACCGTTCCCGTTCCCGTTCCCGTTCCCGTTCCCGTTCCCGTTCCCAGGAAGTCCACGTCGATCCAGACGGGCGTCGGGTGCCCGATGGCATAGGCCAGTCCGACCCTGCACCGGCGGGCCAGCCCGGCCGCGACCAGGTTCGCCGCCAGGTACCGGGCGGCGTAGGCGCCGGACCGGTCGACCTTGGTGGCGTCCTTGCCCGAACAGCAGCCGCCTCCGTGGCGCACCAGACCACCGTAGGAGTCCACCATGAGTTTGCGGCCGGTCAGTCCGGCATCGGCGGACGGACCGCCCACCACGAAGGTGCCCGCCGGGTTGACGTAGACCTGGGCCGGTGTGACGCCGCGTTCCCGCAGGGCGGGGGTGACGAGTTTTCCGGTCACGGTCTCCGCCAGATCGCCGAGAGAGAGCTCCCGCGAGTGCTGCGCCGAGACCACGACCACGGCCCGTGGCTCCCCTTCTTCGCCGGCCGCCGGTCCACCGGTCAGCTGGACCTGGACCTTGCCGTCCGGGCCAAGGAGCCGGGCGCCGTCGTCGTCGCGTGTGGTGGCGACACGGCGCGCGATGTCGTGGGCGAGGACGCAGCTGAGCGGCATACGTTCAGGGGTCTCGTCGGTGGCGTAGCCGTAGACGATGCCCGAGTCACCGGCGCCGCCGAGGTCCACACGGTGGGCGATCTCCGGTGACTGGCGGTCGAGGAGCAGCCGTACCTCGCTGGTGTCCGCGGTCAGGCCGTGCCGTGAGAAGTCGTGGTAGCCGACGTCCGCCAGAACCGTACGGACCGTCGCTTCGACGTCCACGTCCGCGGTGGAGGTGATCTGTCCGGTGACGACCAAGGCGCCCCGGGTCACCAGGACTTCGCAGTTGACCCGGGCGAAGGGGTCGGCGGTGAGGAACGCGTCGAGGACACTGTCCGACACCTGGTCGGCGACCTTGTCCGGGTGGCCGGGGCACACCGACTCGGCGATCTGCACCGCTGACAGCTCGGGGGAGGACGCCGGCGTGGAGGACGCCGGCATGGAGGACGCAGGCATGGAGGCTCCTTCAGGGAGGGAACGGAGGACGCGGGTGCCGGATGTCCGGCTACGAGGTGGTCACGGCGGTGCGGTGGTCGAGAGCCCGCTCGATGGCGGCCAGGACCACCGCGCGCTGGGTGGCGGGCCCGATGCTGATGCGCAGGCAGTCGGTCATGCCGGGGGCGGTCAGGCTCCGTACGAAGATCCCGTGCCGGGCCAGGGCGTCGGTGAGGTGGCGGGCCGTGGCCGCCTCGGGCAGTCGGGCGGTGACGAAGTTGGTTGTTCCGGGGAGCACGGTCATGCCGAGCCGGCTCAGGGCCGCCGTGTAGTGCGCCCGCCCGACGGTGGTCTCCTCGATGACGTGGGAAAGGTGTGCCGCCGCATCGAGCGCGGCGAGGGCCGCCGCCTCGGACACCCGGCCCACGACGTAGTGCTCGGCGCCGCGGGCCAGCGTGCCGAGCAACTCGGGCGCACCGACCGCGTACCCGATCCGCAGCCCGGCCAGCGCGTAGGCCTTGGAGAAGGTCCTCAGCCACAGGATCCGACGGGCCGTCACCTGGCCGGCGGTCAGCCGGCAGGACGCGTTCTGGTACTCGGCGTAGGCCCCGTCGACCACCAGCACCGTGTGCGCGGGCAGGGCGTCCGCCAGATCGAGTACGGCTGCCGCCCCGTGAGAGCTGCCGGTCGGGTTGTCGGGGTCGGCGAGGTAGACGACGGCTGCACGGGTCTCGTGGGCCGCGCGTGCCAGAGCGCCGAGGTCGACCCGCCCCGACCTGTAGGGCACAAGCCGGAGATCCGCTCCCTGGGCCCGCGCGAAGTAGCCGAACGTGGGGTAGGTCGCCTCGCTGGTCACCGCGGCCCGGTCGGGGCCGAGGAAGGTGCGGGCCGTGGCACCGAGAAGCCCGTCCACTCCGGAGCCGACCAGGATGCTGTCCGGCTCGGTCCGCAGCCGCGATGCCAGCTCCTCGCGCAGTACCCGGTGATCGCAGTCGGGGTAGCGGTGCGCCTCGCCCGCGGCGTCGGACACCGCCCGCAGCACCTCGGGCGCGGGGCCGAACTCGTTCTCGTTGGTGCTCAGCCGCTCCCGCGCCCGTAGCCCGAGGGCACGTTCCGTCATCTCCAGGGAGGGAAAGGGGTTGTTCCCCCTCGGGTTCATGCGGGCTGCTCGGACACGGTTCCGGACACGGTTCCGGTCACGTCGAGGAGCGCCGCGAGGTACTCGTTGTAGCGGCGCATCGCGAGCATGCGCAGCGCCCCGCCCGTGATCAGCTCGATGCCGGCTTCGGGTTCGGCCTCGACGATGGGCAGGATCACGCCGTCGAGCCACTCGGGTCCGTGCTCGGCGTCGCCCTCCATGTGGTTGTGGAAGAACTCGAAGTCCCGCTCGGCGCCGTACCCGTGCCGTTCGAGTCCGCTGACGACGGCCGCGTCCCGGTCCACGTCGAACAGCTCCGGCATGGCCAGACTGCCGAGCGCCTTGAAGTGGTTGCGCCGGTTGCAGGCAAGGACGAAGTACAGGTTGTGTCCGGCGTAGGGGCGCCAGTCCTCCCAGGGCGGAACCGTCGGCAGGGAGAGGCCCAGGGTCTGCAGGCTTCGGGTGAACTGGAGCGTGTGCGCCCGGTGCCGTTCACCCTCGCCGCACTCGTCCCACAGGTGCCGGCTGATCTCGTGCTTCACGGTCTCCATGAAATGCGGTTGGGCCAGCACGAGTGCGTCGTAGAAGCGGTAGTTGAGGTACCCGTCGGCCTGGATGAAGAGGGCCAGCTGCTCCACGGTGGCCCGTTCCGCCAGGTGGGTTTCGACTCGGCGGTCGAGCGCGGTGCGTTCCTTGGCCTCGGTGAGGAACCAGTCCCGCACGAACTCGGGACGCATGGCGTCCCGCCGGTCGGGCAGGCGGTCGGCGATCGCGCCGGTGTCGGCGCGCAGGACCGCTTCCTCGTACTTCCAGCGGAACGCGTTCAGCCATGAGCTGCGTTCGTGTGCGGCGATGCCCAGCGGATGGCCGAGCAGGCCCTCGTAGACGGTGTACGCGCTGCGGTGCGCGTCGAGCAGAGCGACCGCGTCGCCGTCGGCCCGGCCGCGGCGCAGCGCCTCGTCGAGCGCGGCCAGCAGGGAGCGGTGACCGGAATTCAGGTCGAGCGGCTCCACCGGGCCGCGCAGGGCGTCGTTGAGAAGGCTTTCCACGGAGCCCTCGGGGACGTCTGCGGCCGGTCGCAGCACACCGTCGCGGGGTGGAATCCGTTCCAGGGCAAGGTCATCGGACATGATCTCCTCCACTCTCACTGATGGGGGTCAGCGGATCTGCGGGGCAGCGGATCTGCGGGTCAGCGGGTCTGCGGGTCAGCGGGTCAGCGGACCTGCGGGTCTGCGGGTCTGCAGGGTCAGCGGATCTGCGGGGCAGCGGATCTGCGGGTCTGCGGGTCTGCAGGGTCAGCGGATCTGCGGGGCAGCGGATCTGCGGGTCAGCAGGTCACCGGATCTGCGGGGTGTGCGGATCTTCGGGTCAGCGGGTCAGCGGACCTGCGGGTCTGCGGCGGGTCTGCGAGGTCAGCGGACCTGCGGGTCAGCAGGTCACCGGATCTGCAGGGTGTGCGGGTCAGCGGGTCAGCGGGTCTGCGAGGTCAGCGGGTCTGCGGGTCAGCGGGTCAGCGGACCTGCGGGGTCAGCGGGTCAGCGGGTCAGCGGGTCAGCGGGTCAGCGGACCTGCGGGGTCAGCGGGTCAGCGGACCTGCGGGGTCAGCGGGGCTGCCTGGTCTTCGAGCCGTACCGGCATGCGGAGGGTCGCGAGGAGCTCGTACAGGCTCAGACCCAGCTCGCGCCCTGCGTCCTGGGCCGTGCGCCGGGGACCGTTGCCGTCCGGGTCCCGGCCGATGAAGGTCATCCAGTCACCTGGGCGGGCGGCCGGCACATCCGTCACGTCGAACTGGGTGCAGTCCATGCCGGGGCGGCCGACCATCGCGCAGCTCCTGCCGCGCAGGAGCCCGCTGAACGCGGGAGCCGTTCCGGTGATTCCGCGGGAGAAGCCGATGGCGACGGAGGCAAGGCGCCGTCCGGGAGGGACGACGGCAGACCGGACGTAACCGATCCCCTCCGGCCGGGTGACGGAGAGGAGATCCAGCACCCTGGCACGTACCGTGATCGCGGGCCGGAGCCGGCTCATTTTGGTGTCTGCCGCCCCGGCCTCCTCCACGCTGCCGGACCGGAGCAGGCCGTAGAGGCCGATGCCGGGCCGCACCCAGCCGGTGCCGCGCAACGCCTCGGGATGCAGCAGCCCGTGGGTGGCGGCGAGCGATGCCTGAAGTTGCGGACCGAGTGCCGCGCGCGCCAGGGTCAGCCGGGACCGGAATGTCCCGACCTGCTCGATGGTCTCCTTCCTGTCCTGGTCCGAACTGGACAGGTGGGCGAACATCCCGGCCGGGCGGACGGCTGCGCGGGTCTCGCTCAGCGCGCCGAGGACCGCGGCGAACTCCCGCTCCTCACGCGGCCCGAACCGGTTGAACCCGATGTTGGCGCGCAGCCACACGGTGACCGGCGCCCCCTGACGCCGCGCCACCGTCGCGTGACGCCTCACCTGTTCCACGGTCGCGACGGCGGGCATGAGCCGGTGCCGGGCGCAGGCTGTCGCGGTATCGGTGACGTCCACATCCATCACCAGGATCGGGGCCTCGATGCCGCGCTCCCGCAGTTCGGCCCCCTCCGCGACGGTGTCCACGGCCAGTGCGTCCGCACCCGCGGCGACCAGAACACCGGCGACCGCGGGCGCGCCGAGTCCGTACGCGTCGCCCTTGACGACGGCCATGATCCGCCTCCCCGCTGCCGCCTCACGCATCGTCGCCAGGTTGTGGCGCATGGCGTCGGCGGAGAGCGTCTTCTCCAGCCGGGCGGCGGCCAGGGAGGCGAGTTGCTCGACGGCGGCCGGGGTCATGCGAGGTCCAGATCGGGGTAATGGACCCGTTCGCCCTGCCAGTTGACGAGCTCAAGGACCCGCAGGCCGTTGTCGTCGAGAACGTGCCGGGGGTAGCCGGCGGCGGAGTCGAAATCGACGAGCGGAACCGTGTACTTGCCGGTGGCGTGCGGCAGTACGTACTCGGGAACGGCGGGGTTGGAGATGTGGCGTTTCAGGGAGCGCACGATCTCCACTCCGCGCTGCACTGGCGTACGGAAGCACTCGGACTCCGGGCTGTGCGGCATGAAGTGGTAGAGGTAGCCCGCGTGCACGCCCCGCCGGTACAGGCCCATGGACAGCTCGCGCATGGTCTCCGGGGTGTCGTTGACACCTCCGAGGAGGGGGACGTTGGCGAAGATGATCGGGACGGCCTTCTGGAGGCACCGGACCGCTGTGTCGAACTCCGGGGTCAGTTCCCTGGGGTGGGTGACGTGCAGGCCGATCGATACGACGCCGTGGCGGGCGAGAACGTCGGCGAGAGCCTCGTCGATCCGGTAGGGGTTGAAGGTCAGGGCCCGCGTGTGGATGCGCAGAATCAGGTCGGGACGGGCGGCCCGGGCTTCGCGCAGCACCTGGTCGATCTGATCGTTGCTGTGCATGAACGGCTCCCCGCCGCTCAGGATGACCTCTTCCACCTGCGGGTGCACGCGCAGGTAGTCCAGCGTCGCACGCCAGTGGTTCCGGTCGAAGGTCGCCTTCGTCGAGTCCTTGTCGAGCGTGCGGAGCGCCTCGTAACAGAACTGGCAGTAGGCGTGGCAGACGTTCGCGTAGCGCACGATCACGCGGTTCTCGTACTTGTGCTGGGCGATGGCGGTGACCATCTCATGCGGGAGTTCCCAGTTCTCGGTCTTCCCGTCGTAGGCGTACGGGGCCTCGGCCTGCTCAGGACCTACGGGGGCGACCTGCTTCCATAACGGGTCCTGGAGCTGCGGGCCTCCGGTGTCCGGGTCGGTGCCGATCAGGCTCAGGTAGTACGGCGTCACCTGAAACCGCTTGGAACGGTTGTGACTGGTGATCCGGTCCAGCAGCTCCTGGTCGCACAGCGGGAAGCGCTCCTTGAACTGGCGCGCGGTGCGGATCGCGTTGCGCTGCTGCCATTTCCAGTCGGTCCATTGCTCTTGAGCGACGGCGGGGGCTGCCTCGATGGTCATCCGGCTCTCCTCGAAGTGGGGCGACGGGTGGGGGCGGCTGGGGCGGCTGGGGCGGCTGGGCGGCTCTCAGACGACCTCGACTGCCGAGGTGACCGGCTCACCGTTGATCATCTGGCGCACCGCTTCGGCGGCTCGGGTGCGCAGTTCGCTCAGGGAGCGGACGGAGTAGAACGCCGCATGGGGGCTGACCAGCGCCTTTGAGTGGATCCGGAGCCACATGGGTACGTCGGGTTCGCCCTCGACCACGTCGAGACCGACACGTGCGGGTCTCTCCTCGGCCAGCGCGGCCCTGAGTGCGGAGACATCGATCAGTGCGCCACGCGCGGTGTTCACCAGGACAGCGCCCCGCTTCATCCGGTGCAGCCGACCGGCGTCAAGGAGGTGGCGGGTCTCCTGGGTGAGCGGCACGTGGAGGCTGACGACATCGGACTCCCCCAGCAACTGGTCGAGTTGATGGCTCCGTTCCAGGCCGAGCGCCTTCTCGATGCCGGGGTGGTTGTACGGGTCGTGGAAGACGACCCGGAATCCGAACGCCTGCGCTCGCCGTGCCACGGCGAGGCCGATGCGGCCGAGGCCCACCACCCCCCAGACCATCTCGCTGAGCCGCCGTGGCTCGCCGATCGCGCGCCAGTCCCATCCGTGGTCGCGTACGTGATCCCTGAGTTCGCCGAGTCGGCGTTCAAGGGCGAGGAAGAGTGCCAGCGTGTGGTCGGCGACCTCTTCGGTTCCATAGTGCGGAACGTGGTAGACGGGGATACCCCGGGCCCGCGCGGCCTCGATGTCGACATGGTCGTAGCCGACGCTGGCGCAGACAACGGCCCGGCAGGAGGCGGACCTCTCGAAGAACTCCGCATCCAGCGAGACCCGGTGCCAGAGGATCACGTAGTCGGCCTCCACCTCATGGAGGCGGCCCCGCTGCTCGGCCGGCACGATCAGCGGACGGACGTCGCCGAGCGGACCGATGATCTGCCGTTCCCGTTCCGCCCCCTCGGCGTACCCCGCTCCCGGTGCGTCGAGTACGACGACCGAACTGGGCACGTCCGGGGGCTTCTTGTGAACGGTCCTGCCCGTGTGTGTCGCCAATCTTTCGCCTCCCTGTAGGTGGGCCCATCTGGGTGTGATCACCAAGTGATCTGGGCGCGATCACCAAGTGAACTGACAGACCGAGGGGTAGGACAGGCTTCTTTCGGACGTGCGGAGGGTTTCTCCGCATGGGCGTACACGCAGGTCAGCGCCTATGTGGCCAGTCACGCACCGCACCGCCCCGCAAGGAAGCCGGAGCCGCCCGCGGGCCGACGACCTGCGAGGTTCCCCCCGACCGGGCGATTACTCAAAGTACTTACGGGATCACGGCCAGTGGACACCCCTTGACCGACCGACCGTCAGCTGTCATGCGCGTCGCGCAGAACGGTCCTGTACGCCAGCAAGCGTTTCCGGCGCCGACGAGAGGGGAAGGCCGGGTACGCCCAACTCTCCGTGTACACCCGCCAGTTGACCGTTGGCGCGCCCCCTCCCGCAGAGCCGGAGGGGCGCCGGGCGAAGGAAGAGAAGGTGAGGATGCGCATGGGCGCATCGATCGACGAGCTCCAGGGTGCGGGTCCGGGTGACAGTCCCGGCTTATCCCTGTACTGGGAGGACGACGCCGTCATGGCCGTGGACCAGCGCGCCCTTCCGGAAACGTACGAGCTGCTGCGGTTGGAGGACATCGACGCACTCATCCACGCCGTGCGGGCCCTGGCGATCCGCGGTGCTCCCGCCCTCGGGCTCGCCGGTGCCCTCGGTGTCGCTCTCTCCACCCGCGTACACCGGCACGCGCACACAGACGCGGTCGATGAGGACGCGGTACGGGCCGACGCCGAGCGCCTGGCCGCCGCCAGACCCACGGCCGTCAATCTCGCCTGGGGTGTCCGGCGGGCCCTCGCGCAGCTGCCGTACGGTCCTCGGGCGGTGCTGGCAGAGGCAGTGCGGATGGTCTCCGAGGATGTGGCGGTCAATTCCGCCGCCGCGTCGCGTACCGCGGAACTGGTCGAGTCGCTCGTACCGGATCGCCCGCTGCGGCTCCTCACCCACTGCAATACGGGCCGCCTCGCCACCGCCGCCGTGGGTACGGCTCTCGGCGGCATCCTCGAACTCGCCCGCCGCGGGCGGGTGAGGGAAGTTCTGGTCGACGAGACCCGCCCGCTGCTCCAGGGCTCCCGTCTCACCGCCTGGGAACTCGCGGAGGCCGGAGTGCCCTACCGGATATGCGTGGACTCCGCGGCTGCCGCCGCGATGGCACAGGGCATGGTCGACTGCGTACTGGTCGGCGCGGACCGGATCGCCGCCAACGGGGACACCGCCAACAAGATCGGCACGTACGGACTCGCCGTGGCCGCCGCCCGGCACGGTGTCCCCTTCGTCGTCGTCGCGCCGGAGTCGACCTGGGACCACGATCTGGCCGACGGCGGCGGGATCGTGGTCGAGGAGCGCGACGCCGCGGAGGTCACCGGTATCGGGGGCTCGGTGGTGGCGCCCGCGCACGCCCGTGTGTTCAACCCCGCGTTCGACGTGACCCCGAGCGAACTGATCACCGCGATCGTCAGCGAGCGCCGGGTGGTCCGGCCGAGCCACGTTCACCACGACCAGCGTGCCGCAACCCTCCGGGCCCGGATCGCCGGGCTCCTGGAGGCGTTTCCCGACCATCCGAGGCCCGGAACCACCTACCAGGACCTGTCCGCGCTCTACGCGGAGCCCGGCCTGCTCCACCAGACGGCCGGGCTTGTGCGCGAGCACTTCCGCGGCACGTTCGACAGGGTTGTCGCCGTGGAGTCCCGCGGCTTCCTCCTGGGCGCCGTCCTGGCGGCACGCTCCGGGGTGCCGCTCACCCTCGTACGCAAGCCCGGCAAGCTTCCCGGCGTGGTGCACACCGTCGAGTACGCGCTGGAGTACGGGACGGACCGCCTGGAGCTCCGGCAGGGTGCGATCCCTCCGGGCGACCGGGTGCTGTGCGTGGACGACGTCCTCGCCACCGGAGGCACGCTGCTCGCGGCGGCCGGACTGGTCGAGTCCGCGCAGGCCGAGGTCGCCGGGATGGCGGTACTCGTGTCACTCCCCGGCCTGCGAGATGGCGAGCGGCTCAAACGCTACGACCTGCTGTCCCTGTGCGAGGTGAAGATGTGATGAAGACCGACGGCATGCGCAACGAGTTCACCGCCGCCGGTACGTCCGTCGCGGAGTTCTCCCGAGCCCTCTACGCACGCGGCTGGATGCCCGGTACCTCCGGGAACCTCTCCGTACGCCTGCCTTCCGACGACGGAAGAACGGCGCTGATCACGGCCAGCGGTCGCGACAAGGGGAGCCTCACGGCCGCCGACATGGTCACCGTGCACGCCACGACCGGCGAACTCCTGACGGCCGGAAAACTGAAAGCGTCGGCGGAGACGGCGATCCATGCCGCGGTGTACCGGGTCACCGCCGCCCGCGCGGTCATCCACGTACACGCGCCGTACGCCACGGTGATGGCGTCCCGCACCGGCGAGAGCGCCGGGACGGCCGTACTCCCGCTGGAGCGGTTCGAACTGCTCAAGGGACTCGGCCTCGACGACCCCTCCGGAACCGAGCTCCCGGTCTTCCGCAACTGGCCCGACGTACGGACGATCGCCGACGAGGCGGCCGCCTATCTGAGCGCACACCCCGACGCTCCCCCCGGCCTGCTCATCGCCGACCACGGCATCACGACCTGGGGCGGGAACCTGGCTCAGGCACGCAACCGGCTGGAGTGCCTGGAAGCCATCTGCGGGCTGATCGTCCTCGGCGCCCGGCACGGCGGCACCGACCCGAAGGAGAACGTGACCCGATGACCCTGCTCCAGGTGATGCCGCAGGACAGCCCGGAACAAGTGGAGCTGAGGACCCGTGACGCCGCCCGTATCGGCACCGAACTGCAAGCGCTCGGCGTCGAGTACGGCCACTGGGACCTGCGCACCGAGGTGACCGCCGAGACCACGCCGGAGGATCTGCTGACCGCCTACCGGTCCGAGGCGGACGCCCTGTGCGAGCGTGACGGTCATGTCCTGGTGGACGTGGTGCAGTTGCACCCGGCACCCGGGCCCGAGTGGGAGGCACGCGCGGCGAAGGCGCGCTCCGCCTTCCTGGAGGAGCACCGCCACACCGAGGACGAGGTGCGGTTCTTCGCCCACGGCACCGGATGCTTCTACCTCCACTCCGGGAGCACGGTGTACGCCGTCGTGTGTGAAGCCGGAGACCTGCTGTCCGTGCCCGCCGGCACACGGCACTGGTTCGACATGGGCGCGCGTCCGGAGTTCGCCGCCCTCCGCTTCTTCAAGGAAGAGGACGGCTGGGTGGGCCACTTCACCGAGAACCCGATCGCCCGGCACTTCCCCCGGCTCGACGCCCTCCTGGCAGGGAGCCGATGAACGGCACGGCGGTCGTCCTCGACATCGAGGGCACCGTCGGTTCCGCCGCACATGTCCACGACGTGCTCTTCCCGTACGCACGACAGCGGCTGCCCCGATGGTTCGCGGACCACCGCGGCACCGAACGGGCGGTCGCGCTCATCGAGGAGATCCGGGTCTTCCTGGGAGCCGGATCGCTGAACGAGGCCGTGGCCGTCGCCACGCTCACGGAGTGGACCGACAGGGACGTCAAAGCACCTGCGCTGAAGAAGATCCAGGGCTGGATCTGGGAGGCGGGCTACGCCGACGGCTCCCTCACCGGACACGTCTACGCCGAGATCCCACAGGTGCTGCGCCGCTGGCACGCGTCGGGCGCGGTGCTCCACGTCTACTCCTCCGGATCCGTCGCGTCCCAGGTGAACTGGTTCGCTCACACCGCGTACGGCGACCTCACCCCGCTCCTGCACGGCTACTTCGACCTCGACAACGCGGGGAGCAAGCAGTCCGCGGCCTCCTACCGACGCATCGGGGCGGCGATCGGTACACCGGCGGACGCGACGCTGTTCCTCAGCGACTCCGGCGCGGAGCTGGATGCCGCCGCCGATGCCGGGTGGCTCACCGTCGCCGTACGACGGGCCGACGATCCACGCCCCCGCCCCGTACCCGGGCACCCGACGATCGGTTCCCTGGACGAACAGGACCTGGACCAGCTGATGAAAGGCACTTGAGGGCAGGACCGGAGGCCGGTCGAGGGGGCCGCACGTCCAGGGTGCGGGTCCGTCGGCCCAAGAAGCACCCCGTACGCTCATGCACATGCAGAGCCTCGCCCAGATCGAGAACTGGCCGGTCACCACCGCGGCAGCGGCCGTCGTCCGCGCGGACGGGACCGTCGCCGGCACGTACGGCCCCACATCGCACCGCTTCCCGCTGGCCTCCGTGACGAAGCCGATCGCGGCGTACGCGGCGCTCGTCGCGTACGAGGAAGGGGCCGTCGAGCTGGACGAGCCCGCCGGGCCCGAGGGGTCCACGGTGCGGCATCTGCTCGCGCACACCAGCGGTCTGGCCTTCGACGAGCACCGGGTGACGGCGCCCGCGGGCACCCGGCGCCTCTACTCCAACGCCGGCTTCGAGGTGCTCGGCGACCACATCGCGAAGGCCGCCGACATGCCGTTCGCCGAGTACGCCCGGCAGGCCGTGCTCGAACCGCTCGGCATGACCGCCACGACGCTCGACGGCTCGCCCGCCAAGGACGGCGTGTCCACGGTGGACGACCTGGTGCGGTTCGCCGCCGAGGTGCAGGCGCCGCGGCTGCTCGACCCCCGTACGGTCGTGGAGGCGATGTCCGTGGTGCACCCCGGGCTCTCCGGCATCCTGCCCGGGTACGGCCACCAGAAGCCCAACGACTGGGGCCTCGGCTTCGAGATCCGCGACTCCAAGTCCCCGCACTGGACGGGCAGTTCGTCCTCGCCGCGGACGTTCGGCCACTTCGGCCAGTCCGGCACGTTCCTGTGGATCGACCCCCAGGCGAGTGCCGCCTGCGTCGCCCTCGCCGACCGCGCCTTCGGCCAGTGGGCGATCGACGCCTGGCCCCCGCTCACGGACGCGGTACTCGCCGAGCTGAAGCAGCGGTAGCTCAGGGTTCAGGGCGCGGGCGGAGTCCACGGCGCGGGCAACTCCCACACCAGCACCTCCGCCCCCGACCGCCCCACCATCTCCAGGCCCGACTCCCCCGTCAGCCGCACCGCGTCCCCCGGCCCCAACTCGGCGTCCCCGAGGGCGACTTCACCCCGGGTGACGTGGACGTACGCGTGCTCCGCGTCTGGGACCGCCGTCCGCTCCCCCGCCGCGAGGCGCCGTACGTGCAGCATCGCGCCCGCCTCGGCGACCTCGTACGGCGTGGAGTCGGCTATGCCGTGGACCACCTCGTACGACGGTTCGCCGCCGGGCCGCAGCGGGGCCAGCCACATCTGGACGAAGACCAGCGGGTCCGGGCCCGCGTTGCGCTCCACGTGCCGGACGCCGCCGCCCGCGCTGAGCCGCTGCACGTCGCCGGGGCGGACCACGGACTCGTGGCCCGCCGTGTCCCGGTGCGTCAGCTCGCCCTCGACCACCCACGTGACGATCTCGGTGTGGCTGTGCGGGTGCTCGTCGAAGCCCGCGCCGGGCGCGAGCCGCTCCTCGTTGCAGGCGATGATCGCGCCGAAGCGCAGGTTGCCGGGGTCGTAGTGCGGTCCGAAGGAGAACGCGTGCCACGACTCGATGCCGGCCTGCGGGTCGCCCCCGGGGTAGCGCTCGTCGGCGCGCCGTACGTCCATCACGCCCCCAACCCTAGGTCGTGCCGTCACACCCCCGTCTGCCCTGCGGCGCCATGCACGCACTCTCGCCGCCCGCCGGGCGACGACGGGGGTGTGACGGCAAGACCTGGCCCCGGCACTCCGCCGACCCGCCCCGATAAGGCAGTCTTGTCCCGTGCCCGAACCCGTAGACGAATCTCCGCAGCCGCCCGCCCCGCACTCGCATGCCGCGACCCTCAAGCGACTTGAGCAGTCCTCCGGGAGCCTCGCCGCACAGGCGATCGCGCGCATGGACGAGACGCTGCCGTGGTACCGCGCGATGCCGCCGGAGAACCGGTCCTGGATCGGACTGGTCGCGCAGGCCGGTATCGCCGCGTTCACCGAGTGGTTCCGGCACCCGGACGCGCCGCAGGCCATCTCCACCGACGTCTTCGGCACCGCCCCGCGCGAGCTGACGCGGGCGATCACGCTGCGCCAGACCGTCGAGATGGTGCGTACGACGATCGAGGTGATGGAGTCCGCGATCGACGAGGTCGCGGCCCCCGGCGACGAATCGGTCCTCCGCGAGGCGCTCCTCGTCTACGCGCGGGAGATCGCCTTCGCCACCGCGCAGGTGTACGCGCAGGCCGCCGAGGCGCGCGGCGCCTGGGACGCCCGGCTCGAATCGCTCGTCGTGAACGCGGTCCTCTCCGGCGAGGCCGACGAGGGCGCCGTCTCCCGGGCCGCCGCGCTCGGCTGGAACTCCCCGGAACATGTGTGCGTCGTGCTCGGCACCGCACCCGACGGGGACAGCGAACTGACCGTCGAGGCCATCCGCCGGGCCTCGCGCCACGCCAAGCTGCAGGTCCTGACCGGGGTGCTCGGCGACCGGCTCGTGGTGATCGCGGGCGGCAGCGACAACCCGCTCGCCGTGGCCAAGGCCCTGATCGGCCCGTACGCCGCGGGTCCCGTCGTCGCCGGGCCCGTGGTCCCCGACCTGCTCGCCGCCACCCGGTCCGCGCAGAACGCGGCCGCCGGGCTGAAGGCGTGCTCGGCCTGGCAGGACGCCCCGCGCCCGGTTCTCGCGGACGATCTGCTGCCGGAGCGCGCGATCGCCGGAGACCCGGCCGCGCGCGAGCAGCTGGTGGAGGAGATCTACAGACCGCTGGAGGAGGCCGGCTCCGCGCTCCTGGAGACCCTGAGCGTCTACCTGGAACAGGCGAGCAGCCTCGAAGGCGCCGCACGCATGTTGTTCGTTCACCCCAACACCGTCCGCTACCGGCTGCGACGTGTGACTGACGTCACCGGCTGGTCGCCCTCCGATGTAAGGTCCGCGTTCACCCTGCGGATCGCGCTGATCCTGGGGCGTCTGGTCGACGGGGATCCCCAGTCCTAGACTTTTGTCGGGGGTCCACAATTCCCCTGACTGTTCTTCGTCCCTGTCCCCACGGGCGGTGCCCACCGTCCACAAGAGAGAGTGTGAGAGTGCTCGTACTCGTCGCTCCCGGCCAAGGCGCCCAGACGCCCGGCTTCCTGACTCCCTGGCTCGAACTCCCCGGCGCCGCCGACCGGCTCGCCGCCTGGTCCGACGCCATCGGTCTCGACCTCGCCCACTACGGCACGCAGGCCGACGCCGACGCCATCCGTGACACCGCGGTCGCGCAGCCGCTGCTCGTCGCCGCCGGGCTGCTCTCGGCCTCGGCGCTCGGCGCGGCCCCCGACCAGACCGCGCCGGACGCCGTCGCGGGACACAGCGTCGGCGAGATCACCGCCGCCGCGCTCGCGGGTGTCCTCGACGACACCGCGGCCCTGCAGCTGGTCCGCAAGCGCGGTCTGGCCATGGCGGACGCCGCGGCCATCACGCGGACCGGCATGTCGGCGCTGCTCGGCGGCGAGCCCGACGCCGTCCTGCCGCACCTGGAGAAGCACGGCCTGACCCCGGCGAACGTCAACGGCGCCGGTCAGATCGTCGCCGCCGGCACCATGGAGCAGCTCGCCGCGCTTGCCGAGGACAAGCCCGAGGGCACCCGCCGCGTGGTCCCGCTGCAGGTCGCCGGCGCGTTCCACACCGAGCACATGGGCCCCGCCGTCGCCGTCCTGGACGAGGCCGCGAAGCAGCTGTCCCCGGCCGCCCCGAAGGTCCGGTACGTCTCGAACAAGGACGGGCAGGCCGTGGACTCCGGCGCCGAGGTGATCGCGCGTCTGGTCGGGCAGGTCGCCAACCCGGTCCGCTGGGACCTGTGCATGGAGACCTTCAAGGAGCTCGGGGTGACCGCGCTCGTCGAGCTCTGCCCCGGCGGCACCCTCACGGGCCTGGCCAAGCGCGCTCTGCCGGGTGTGAAGACGCTCGCCCTGAAGACCCCCGACGACCTCGACGCGGCCCGCGCCCTGATCGCCGAACATTCGCAGACGGCCTGAGTAGGAGCCTCGAGAGCATGTCGAAGATCAAGCCAAGCAAGGGCGCCCCGTACGCGCGCATCCTGGGTGTCGGCGGCTACCGTCCGACCCGGGTCGTGCCCAACGAGGTGATCCTCGAGACGATCGACTCCTCCGACGAGTGGATCCGCTCCCGCTCCGGCATCGCCACGCGGCACTGGGCGAGCGACGAGGAGACCGTCGCCGCCATGTCGATCGAGGCGTCCGGCAAGGCGATCGCCGACGCCGGGATCACCGCCGACAAGATCGGCGCCGTGATCGTCTCGACCGTCTCGCACTTCAAGCAGACCCCTGCCGTGGCCACGGAGATCGCCGACAAGCTCGGCACCGAGAAGGCCGCCGCGTTCGACATCTCCGCGGGCTGCGCCGGCTTCGGCTACGGACTGACCCTCGCCAAGGGCCTGATCTCCGAGGGTTCCGCCGAGCATGTCCTGGTCATCGGCGTGGAGCGGCTCAGCGACCTGACCGACCTGACCGACCGGGCGACGGCCTTCCTGTTCGGTGACGGCGCGGGCGCGGTCGTCGTCGGCCCGTCCGCCGAGCCGGCGATCGGCCCGACGGTCTGGGGCTCGGAGGGCGACAAGTCCGAGACGATCAAGCAGACCGTGCCGTGGACCGACTTCAACATCGGCGACGTGTCGCAGCTGCCCCTGGACGACCAGGGCAACCTCAAGTTCCCTGCGATCACGCAGGAGGGCCAAGCGGTGTTCCGCTGGGCCGTGTTCGAGATGGCGAAGGTCGCCAAGGAGGCGCTCGACGCCGCCGGCCTGAGCCCGGACGACCTGGACGTCTTCATCCCGCACCAGGCGAACATGCGGATCATCGACTCGATGGTGAAGACTCTGAAACTGCCGGAGCACGTCACGGTCGCCCGTGACGTGGAGACCACCGGCAACACCTCGGCCGCCTCGATCCCGCTCGCGATGGAGCGGCTCCTGGCGACCGGCGAAGCGAAGAGCGGCGACACCGCGCTGGTCATCGGCTTCGGGGCGGGTCTCGTGTACGCCGCCACGGTCGTTACCCTCCCCTAGGCACCGTACGGACCTGCGCGGAGATTTCCCGTCTGCGCGAAGGATCCCGGCCGATGCCGCAAACCATCTGATACATACGAAGGAGCGCCACATGGCCGCCACTCAGGAAGAGATCGTTGCCGGTCTCGCGGAGATCGTGAACGAGATCGCCGGCATCCCCACCGAGGACGTCCAGCTGGACAAGTCCTTCACGGATGACCTGGACGTCGACTCGCTGTCCATGGTCGAGGTCGTCGTCGCCGCCGAAGAGCGCTTCGACGTGAAGATCCCGGACGACGACGTCAAGAACCTCAAGACGGTCGGCGACGCCGCGAAGTACATCGCCGACCACCAGAGCTGACCCTCTGCCAGTCGGTAACGCCACCCGGCGGTGGCGCCGTTGTATCCCTATTACGTGGAGAAAGAATCCCTGTGAACTCGACCAATCGCACCGTGGTCGTCACCGGTATCGGCGCAACCACACCGCTGGGTGGCGATGCGGCTTCTACCTGGGAGGGCCTGCTCGCGGGCCGTTCCGGCATCTCCCTGCTCGAGCAGGAGTGGGCCGCAGAGCTTCCGGTCCGGATCGCCGGCCAGATCGCCGTGGAACCGACCGAGATCATCCCGCGCCCGCAGGCCCGCAAGCTGGACCGCTCGGCGCAGTTCGCGCTGATCGCCGCCCGCGAGGCCTGGCAGGACGCGGGCCTCACCGGCGCCGCCGGTGAAGAGGAGTCCGGCGTCGACCCGAGCCGCCTCGGCGCGGTCATCGCCTCCGGTATCGGCGGCGTCACGACGCTGCTCGACCAGTACGACGTGCTCAAGGAGAAGGGCGTACGCCGCGTCTCCCCGCACACCGTGCCGATGCTGATGCCCAACTCCCCGGCGGCCAACGTCGGTATCGAGCTGAACGCCCGCGCCGGTGTGCACACCCCGGTCTCCGCGTGCGCGTCCGGCGCCGAGGCCATCGGCTACGCGATCGAGATGATCCGTACCGGCCGCGCCGACATCGTCATCGCCGGTGGCACCGAGGCCGCCATCCACCCGCTGCCCATGGTGGCGTTCGGCAACATGATGGCGATGTCCAAGAACAACGACGACCCGCAGGGCGCCTCGCGTCCCTACGACGTCGACCGCAACGGCTTCGTGCTCGGCGAGGGCTCCGGCGTCGTCGTCCTGGAGTCCGAGGAGCACGCAAAGGCCCGCGGCGCGAAGATCTACGTCGAGGCCGTCGGCCAGGGCATCTCCGCCGACGCCCACCACATCACGCAGCCCGAGCCGTCCGGCACGGGTATCGCGCAGGCGGTGCAGAACCTGCTCGACTCCACGGGCCTGAAGCCCGCCGAGATCGTGCACGCCAACGCGCACGCCACGTCGACCCCGCAGGGCGACATCGGCGAACTGCGCGCGCTGCGCAAGGTCCTCGGCGACGACCTGGACCACGTGGCCGTCTCGGCCACGAAGTCGATGACCGGTCACCTGCTCGGTGGTGCGGGCGGCGTGGAGACCGTGGCCACGGTCCTCGCGCTGAAGAATCGTGTCGCCCCGCCGACGATCAACATCGAGAACCTCGACCCGGAGGCGGAGGCGGACATCGTCCGCGGCGAGTCGCGGGCTCTTCCCGAGGGCACGATCGCCGCCCTGAACGATTCGTTCGGCTTCGGCGGTCACAACGTCGTGCTGGCGTTCCGTACGGTCTGAGTTTCGGTACGCAGAAGGCCTCGCCCGGTTGTCCGGGCGGGGCCTTCTTGTGTGTCCGCCACGGGGGCTCCGCCCCCGGACCCCAGCTCCTCAAACGCCGGAGGGGCTGATTTTGGTCAGACGACCTGGTGCAGCCACCGCACCGGCGCGCCCTCGCCCGCGTACCGGAACGGCTCCAACTCGTCGTCCCAGGGCTTGCCGAGGAGGCCGGAGAGTTCGGACTCCAGGTCGCTCTCGCCGCGCTGCGAGCGGGCGAGGGCGGCGCGCAGCCGGTCCTCGGGGATCAGGATGTCGCCGTGGATGCCGGTGACGGCGTGGAAGATGCCGAGGTCGGGGGTGGCGCTGTACCGCTCGCCCTCCGTGCTCGCGCTGGGTTCGGCGGTGACCTCGAAGCGCAGCAGCTGCCAACCGCGCAGCGCGGAGGCCAGCTTGGCGGCCGTGCCGGGCTCGGCCTGCCAGGAGAACTCGGATCTCCACGTACCGGGGGCGGCGGGCTGCCGGATCCAGTCGAGGTTCACCCGCCCGCCGAGTACGCCCGCGACTGCCCATTCGACGTGCGGGCACAGCGCGCGCGGAGCGGAGTGCACGTACAGAACTCCACGTGTCGTCACCGGACCTCCAGTGTGGGTCGAGGTTCGCCTTCCCCAGCGGCCTCGCGCCCGTGCCGAGCAATGCTGACCGAACAGAGCCAATGATGACCAATTCGGACAGATCTGACGTGATGTAATTTACCGGAACCGAGACAGTGGCTTGCCTCTGGGTTCGACTGTGGCAAAACTACCGTGCGGCAGCGGCCCGAGTGTGACGTACCGTCGGTCCCAGCGCTGGGAAACGTTCAGCATTCACCCGGCAGGGCGCCACAGCTGTCGTAGAGGGGACGGGAACGGGGAGGTGTACGGGGCGGTGTACGGGGACGTGTACGAGGACGTGAAGATGCGGGAGTTCGGTTTCAACCGCCCCCTTCGTCGCGGGGCCGCGTCCGCTGTCGCGGCGGCGCTTGGTGTGTGCGTGTCCCTGGGGCTCGCCGGCTGCTCCGGCTCCGGGGGCGCCGGGTCCGCTCCCGAGGCCGCGAAGGCGAGCCCGAAGGCGTCCCCGAGTCCCGAGCCCGCCTGGGACACCTCGCCGAAGTCCCTTGCCGCGGTGGGCGATTCCATCACGCGGGCCTTCGACGCCTGTTCGGTGCTCTCGGACTGCCCGGAGTCGTCGTGGGCGACCGGCACCGACCCCGAGGTGCGTTCCCTCGCGGTGCGGCTGCTCGGCAAGGAGGCGGCGGCCAAGCGCAGTTGGAACTTCGCGAACAGCGGCGCCAGGATGGCCGACCTGCCCGCGCAGATGGAGCAGGCGGCCGCCGAGTCCCCGGACCTGGTGACGGTGCTGGTGGGCGCGAACGATGTGTGCCGGGCCTCGGTGGACGCGATGACGCCCGTCGCGGAGTTCCGCGCGGACTTCGCGGAGGCGCTTCGTACGTTGCGCGCGGAGCGGCCGAAGGCGCAGGTGTACGTGGCGAGCGTGCCCGATCTGAAGCGGCTGTGGTCGCAGGGGCGGGGCAGCGCGATGGCCAAGAAGGTGTGGAGCCTGGGCATCTGCCCGACGATGCTGGGCGAGCCCGACGCCGTCGACTCGCGGTCGACGCAGCGCCGGGACTCGGCGTACGACCGGGTCGTGGCGTACAACGAGGCGCTGGCGGAGGTCTGCGCGAAGGACGAGCGGTGCCGGTACGACGACGGCGCGGTCTTCGACTACCGCTTCGGTACGGGGCAGTTGAGCCGCTGGGACTTCTTCCATCCGGGGAAGGACGGGCAGGCGCGGTTGGCGGAGATCGCCTTCCGGCGGGTTACGGCGGAGTAGTTGCCGTCCGCTCGACGGCTGCCGTCGTCCTGGGCTCGGCCTCCCAGGGGCTGCGCCCCCGGACCCCGCTCCCTCTTCGGCCTCCGGCCTCGTCCTCAAACGCCGGACAGGCTGATAACGCCCCGCAGCCGCGTGTCCGTGAGTGAGCGTGACGCCTGGATCTCGTACTCGCCCTCCACCAGGGCCCAGCTCCCCTGCTCCTCGTCCCATATCTCGTAGGCCCGGCACGGGAGTTGGACCGTGACCTCGACGCTTTCGCCCGGGTCGGCCTCCACTCCCGCGAACCCGGCCAGCCACCGCGCCGGACGTTCGACCGGGTCGTCGACAGGCGCGAGATAGAGCTGGACGACCTCGCGGCCGGGGCGCGTGCCGGTGTTGCGCAGGCGGACCGTGGCGGAGTCGGGGCTCGCCTTGAGGGATTCGTACTCCCAGTCGGTGTAGCCGAGGCCGTGGCCGAAGGGGTACGAGGGGGTTGCGCCGGTCCGCTCCCAGGCTCGGTAGCCGATGAACAGGCCCTCGGTGTACGGGAGTTCGCCGTTGGTGGGGGTGACTTCGGTGACCGGGGCGTCTGCGAGGGCGCCCCAGGTGGTGGGGAGGCGGCCGCCGGGTTCCGCCGCGCCGGTCAGGACGTCGGCGAGGGCAGCGCCGCCCTCCTGGCCGGGGAACCAGCCGAGGAGGATCGCGGCGACCTCGTCCCGCCACGGGAGCTCCACCGGGGAGCCGGAGTTGACGACCACCACCGTGCGGGGGTTGGCCGCGGCGACCGCGCGGACGAGGTCGTCCTGGCGGCCCGGCAGGCGCAGATCGCCGCGGTCGAAGCCCTCGGACTCGACGAGTTCGGTGGTGGCGACCACGACGACGGCGGTGTCGGCGGCGCGGGCGGCGGCGACGGCCTCGGCGATCAACTCGTCCTCGTCGCGCTGGGGTTCGCGGTGCGCGAGGGTCAATCCGATGGTCTCGATCGGGGCGCCGGGGGTCCGGTGGACCTCGTGGTAGAGGCTGACCGGCACGTCCCGGCCCGCCGCGAGGTCGATGCGGGCTGCCTCGGCCGGTGTGCCGAAGAACGCTTCGAAGGGGTCGGCGTCGGGGCCGAGCAGCCGGGTCTCGTCGGAGTGCCGCTCGCCGTCGACGGTGAGGCGGAAGCGGCCGAACCCGCGGGTGCCGAAGGTGTGGGTGCCGGTGACGCGCGGGGTGAACGTGCCGGTGAGTTCCACGCTGTGCACGTCGGCCATGTCGACGCCCTCGGGGAGGTCGGCGCCGAACCACTGGATCCGCCCGCCGGGTACGTCGAGTGTGGCCAGCTCGTCACCGGCGGCGTCGCGGCAGACGGCGCGCAGGCTGAACCCCGGCCCCGCGGCGGTGAGTTGGCTGTTCGGATCGGCGCCGACGGCGTACGTGAGCGCGCCTTCGGGGAGGGCCGCACGGAGGCCGTCGAGGGGCGGGACCACGCGCTCGGGGAAGACGGTGGCGGAGCCGCCGCCGAGCGCCCGGGCGTCACGCGCGGCGGCGCCGATCAGGGCGACGGTGTGGCCGGCGGGCAGGGGAAGGGCGGCCTTCCCGGCGCGTGGCTCGTTGCGTACGAGGACGAAGGCGCGCCGGGCGATCTCCCGGGCCAGGGCCTGGCCGTCGACGGCGGCGGGCGGTTCGGTGACGACGGGCGGGGCCCCGGCGAGGGCGCCGACGCGGGCGGCGAGCCGCAGGACGTTGCGGACGGCGCCGTCGACGGTGGACTCCGCGACCTCGCCCGCGCGGACGGCGGCGGCCAGCGCCGGGCCGTACACGGTGCGCGGGCCGGGCATCGCGAGGTCCAGGCCGCCCTCGATGGCGGCGCGGGTGGAGCGGGCTGCCATCCAGTCGGAGACGTTGGCGCCGTCGAAGCCCCACTCGGCGCGCAGGACGCCGTTCACGAGCGGGCCGTGTTCGGTCATCGTGGTGCCGTTGACCTGGTTGTAGGCGGTCATGATGCCCCAGGGGCGGGCGTTCTTGACGATCGCCTCGAAGGGGGCGAGGTAGAGCTCGCGCAGCGGGCGCGGGGCGACGGTGTTGTTGACGGTGAAGCGGTCCGTCTCGGCGTCGTTGGCCACGAAGTGCTTGACCGTCGTACCGACGCCGCCCTCCTGTACGCCGCGCACATATCCCGTGCCGATCTCGCCCGTCAGGTACGGATCCTCGGAGTACGCCTCGAAGTGGCGGCCGCCGCGCGGGGAGCGGTGCAGGTTGACCGTCGGCGCGAGCAGGACGTGCACACCCTTGCGGCGGGCCTCCTGAGCCAGGACGTGCCCGGCACGGCGGGCGAGCTCCGGGTCCCAGGCGGCGGCGAGCGCGGTCGGCGAGGGCAGCGCGCCGGAAGGGTCGGCGGCGGTCCAGCGCACCCCGCGCACGCCGACCGGGCCGTCCGACAACACCAGGGAGGCCAGGCCGATCTCCGGGAGCGCGGGCAGCGTCCACATGTCCTGACCGGCGAGCAGCCGGGCCTTGGAGTCGAGGTCGAGCCGGGCGAGCGCCGCCTCGACGGCCGCCTCCCGCTCCTGCTCGGCCTGCGGAACGGGCGTCCCGGGAGCACCCTGCGCCATCGCCGTACCTCCTCCTCGTCCACGAACGTGTTGGTCTCATCCTGCACCCGGAACCTGTAATTCAGTAGGTTTCGTTACCTGAGCGTTATCTTCCATGGCGTACCGTCCAACTGGCAGACAGATCCGGCAGGCAGGCAGATCCAGCTGGCAGGCAGATCCGGCAGGCAGGCGCACGGGGCCGGCGAGAGGTGGGGCGGCATGGCGGCGAGAGCCAGGAGCGAGGAGCGGCGCGCGGAGATCGTGCGGGCCGCCCTGGAGGTGATCGCGGAGCGCGGTTACCGGGGTGCGACGCTCGGCGCGGTCGCGGAGCGCGTCGGCCTCACCCAGCAGGGGCTGCTGCACTACTTCTCCACCAAGGAGGCGCTGCTCGTCGCCGTCCTCGCGGAGCGCGACCAGTGGGACGCGGTGCCCGCGCGCTCCTGGCGCCTCGAACTCCTGCAGTCCCTGGTCGAGTACAACGCGATGCGGCCGGGCATCGTGCAGACCTTCTCGGCGCTGCTCGGCGAGAGCGTCACGGAGGGCCACCCGGCGCGCGCCTACTTCACGGAGCGGTACGCGGCGGTGCGCCCGTCGATGGAGACGGTGCTGCGCGCCGAGTACGGCGCGTGCCTGCCGAGCGGCCTGACCCCCGCACAGGCGGCGCCGCTCCTGGTCGCGGTGATGGACGGCCTGCAGTTCCAGTGGCTCCTGGACCCGGACGCGGTGGACATGGGGGCGGCGTTCGGGCACTTCCTGACGCTGCTCGAAGGCCCCGAACCACCTTCGTCCAAGGGCTAGTTGGGCCATACTTCCGGGCACCGTCCGTCACCGGCGACGGCGGCTCACGGAAGGACCCCTGTGACACTGGCACGCGTGCGGCTCGGTGCCGCGATACTCACGCTCTGCTCGCCCCTCACCCTCGGCGCCGCCCCCGCGCCGCAGACCCCCACGGCGGAGACCGCCACAGCGCAGACCGGCACAGCGCAGACCGGCACAGCGCAGACCGGTACGGTCGAGGAGCAGCGCCTCGACCGCGCGGCCCCGCAGGAGATCCTGCGCCGCAGCGGATTCGCCGACGCGGCACCGGACTTCGCGCGCGCCCTGCGCGAGGCGGACTCGTACGCCGAGGCCCGGAGGGTCGTCGTGCGCCATGGAACGCGGCTGTGGGAGCGGGCCGTCGACCGGGTGCAGGGGCGGGCGCCCGTGGCGGACGGGGAGTTGAGCCGGGACGACGACAGGCCGCTCTACTGGGCGCGGCTCGGCATGACGCGAGAACTGCGCGCCCTGGACACCGAGTTCGAGCTGTCCGACTCTCGCCGCACCGCGCTGCTCGGGGCCCTCGAACGGACCTCGCGCGGCCAGGACGACATCCGCTACCCCGCACGCGCCAAGGGCGAGAAGCGGGTGCTGCTCACCGGCTTCGACCCGTTCACGCTGGACCGGGACGTGCGCATCAGCAACCCCTCGGGCGCGGCGGCGCTCGCGCTCGACGGTACGTATGTGCGGACGGCGGACGGTCGGCGGGCGCGGGTGGAGGTGGCCGTGTTCCCCGTGCGCTGGCAGGACTTCGCGGACGGCGCGGTGGAGCGCGCCCTGCGCCCGCACCTGGCGCGCGTGGACGCGTTCACGACGGTGAGCCAGGGCCGGGTGGGCCGTTTCGACGTGGAGCGGTACAACGGGGCCTGGCGGGGCGGCTTCCCGGACAACCTGGACGTGTCGCGCACGGAGACGGTGCCGGTCACCGACCCGGACACGCAGCCGCAGTGGACCCGTACGACCCTGCCGTGCGAGCGGATCGTGGCCGCGGACACCGGGCCGTTCCCCGTGTACGACAACACCGAGGTGACGGAGATCCCGGCCGGGGCGAGCGAGCCGGTGGAGCGGCCGGACGGACCGACGGAGGGGTCGACGGCCCGCGCGGGCGGTGGCGGTGACTACCTCTCGAACGAGATCGCGTACCGCGCGACGCTGCTGCGCGACCGGCTCGGCCTGCGCGACGAGCTGCCGGGCGGCCATGTGCACACGCCGGTGCTGCAGTTCGGCGCGGGCAACACGGACCCGGCGGACGGCACGGTCACGGACCCGGAGTTCGTACGCGACCGGCTCGCGATCGTGGCGCAGGTGCGGGCGATCGTGGGCGTGGTGGCGTCCGAGGGCTGAGCCCCGCGCGGCCGGGCCGGCGCTACTTCGCGTACGGGTTGTTCCGCAGGGGCTGAGGGTGCTGCGGGTGGGGCGGCTGCGGGTGCTGAGGCTGCTGCGGGTGCTGGGCCTGAGGCGGCTGCCCCGGCTTGTGCGGCTGACCGTACGGGCCGGGGGCCTGGCCCTGGACGCCCTGCGGGTTCGGCTGCCGCGGCGGGAGTTCGTTCTCGCCGCGCAGGTCGCGCACCATCAGCGTGGCGCCCGCGACCGCGCCCGGCATCAGGAAGACCGCCACGAACGGGATCAGGAACGACAGCGCGAGCGGCACGCCGAAGCCCCAGGTCATCATGCGGTTGGCGCGCAGCAGCGCGAGCTGTTCGCGGACTTCGACGCGGCGGCGCTGCAGGGCGACCGAGGTGAGTTCCTGGGCGAGGAAGAAGCCCGTCACGCAGAAGCCGATCGCCGGGACGACAGTCTGGCCGAGCACCGGGATGAAGCCGAGGAAGAACAGCAGGACGGCCCACACCACGGCGCGGACCAGGATGCGCAGGCTGTCGCGGGCCGAGATCCACAGCTCGCGCATCAGCGGCAGGCCCGACTCGGGCGCGCTGCCGTCGGGCGACTCGGACTTGTCGACCTGCTCGGACAGCGACTCGTAGAAGGGCTGGCCGACCAGGAGCGTCACCGCGGTGAACGTGATCACCGCGAGGAACAGGCCGAGGACGAAGAGCAGCACCGTGAGGAAGCCGCGGAAGAGGCCGATCCAGGGCGACGACCAGTCGTCGGCGAACGGCGTCGCCCAGGCGATCAGGTCGTCGGCGCCGAGGGCGAGGCCAGTCAGGGCGGCCGCGTACAGGAGGAGGGTGATCAGGCCCGGGATCAGGCCGAAGCCGAGCCAGCGCCCGTGGCCCGCGACCCAGCGCTGACCCTTCGCGAGATATCCAAAACCGGTTCCCAGATCACGCATGGCCATGGGCGACACCCTAGCCGGAGCGTGTCGGCGCCCGGTCGGTGCCCGGTCGGCGAGGGGCAACGGTGCTGTCACGACGGTCAAGTTCCTCTTGTTGGTGAGGAGTTGGTCCGGTAGACCGTAGACCTCCCGTATCGATCTTCCGGAGGTACGTGTGCGCATACCCAGACCCGTAGCCATCACCCTGGCCGCCGCGACCAGCGCGGCCCTGCTCGCACCGCTGGGCGCGAGCGCCGACGCCGGTGGGCCGAGCCCGGTGCGGGACAGCGGGGCGGGCGGGGACGGCCGCGCCGCCACGTCCCCGGCCGCCGCGGCCGAACGGGCCCTGCGGGACACACCGTCGGCGCTGTCGGCGGCCACCGGCGGCTACCCGCGCGAGCAGGTCCTTCCCGCCCAGCCGGAGAACCCCGGCGACAAGTCGGTCAAGCTGGGCCTGACCCCGTACCACGCGATCGCTCCGGCCCTCAACGAGCTGCAGGAGCTGGGCGACCGGGTCAGTGTGGAGATCGCGGGGCGGTCCGCGAAGGGGCACCCGCTGTATCTGGTGACCGTGACCTCGCCCGAGTCGGCGCGTACGGCGCGGGAGCAGGAGCGGATGCGGGAGCTGATCGAGCGCGCGCCCGCGCGGGCCGCGAAGGACCCGCGGATCAAGGCCCGTTACAAGACGCCCGTCTTCATCAACAACAACATCCACGGCAACGAGTGGGAGGGCACCGACGCCGCCCTCGGACTCATCGAGGAACTCGCCACGTCCAAGAGCGAGAAGACCGAGGAGCTGCTCGACCGCTCACGGCTGTACTTCAACGTCACGGCCAACCCGGACGGCCGGATCGCCGGAACCCGCGCCAACGGCAACGGCTTCGACCTGAACCGCGACTTCGTCACCGCGTCCCAGCCGGAGACGCGCGCGATCCGGCAGATCGCCATCGACAAGCAGCCCGCCGTGATGATCGACCTGCACGGGTACGTCAACGGCACCCTGATCGAGCCGACCACTCCCCCGCACGGCGAGAACTACGAGTACGACTTGTTCCTGAAGAACACGTACGCCAACGCCCTCGGCATGGAGAAGGCCGTCAACGGCCTCGGCTACACCGAGGAGAAGGACGGCGTGAAGCCCGCCGTGATCCCGTTCCGGGACCAGGAGGAGGGCTGGGACGACTGGCCGCCGATCTTCACTCCGCAGTACATGCCGTTCCACGGCGCGGTCGCCTCGCACACCATCGAGTTCCCGATGGCCGTGAACAACGAGGAGTACGAGGAGCTGCCGAAGGCCGAGTTGCGCCGCCGCTCCGCGATCAACGTGGACATCGCGGGCGCGGCGATGCGCGCGACCCTAGACTACGCGCGCGACAAGCGGAGTTCGCTGATCGCCGACCAGATCGAGACGTTCCGGCGGGCAGACGCGGGCGAGCAGCAGGTGGAGGTCTCCGAGGAGACCGTGCCGGGCGTGCCGGGGATCGGCTCGGAGGACGTCTACACCACCGCGTTCCCGCGGGCGTACGTCATCCCGGCGAGGGGCCCGGCCGCGGCCCGGCTCGTGAACCATCTGCTCGCCAACGACGTGCGGGTGGAGCGCGCGAGCCACGCGTTCCGGCTCGCGGGCCGTTCCCACCCGGCCGGTTCGTACGTGGTGGACCTGCACCAGTCGAAGCGCGGCATGGCGAACGTGCTGCTCGCCGACGGCCGGGACATCAGCGACAAGGTGTCGACGATGTACGACATCTCCGGCTGGAGCCTCGGCCTGCTGTGGGGCGCGGACGTACGGGCGGTGCCGGAGGGCACGGACCTGGACGTGCGGCGCACGGCGGTACGGAGCGCGGCGGCCGCTGATCCGGGGCGGGGCCTCGACTCGGCCGAGGCGATCGCTGCGGCCAACGCGCGGCACCGGACGAAGGTCGCGGCGGCCGTCACACCGGGTGAGCTGTTCGCGCTGCGGGAGATGCGGTTCGACGTGACGCCGGTGTCGACGGCGGTCCTCAACGACGGCTTCGACTGGAAGGGCACCGACGTACTCTTCGTCTCCTCCGGGCTCGCCCACCACAAGCTGGACGCGGCCGCCAGGAAGTCCCTCGACGGCTTCCTCGCGGACGGCGGCCGGGTCGTGGCACGGGGCGCGGAGGGTGCCGCGTTCAACGCGTCGGCGGAGCTGCTCGACGTGACGGCGGTCGAGGGCAACGAGTCGGCCAACGGCGTGGTGCGGGTGCGGAACGAGGGCTCGCTCACCGAGGGCGCCCCGGCGCACAGCTTCGTGTACTCGCCGGTGTGGTTCACGGGCCTCGGCTCGGGGGTCCGCGTCGAGCAGTCGTACGCGAGCGGGAATCCGCTGGTCGCCGGGCACTGGCGGGCGACGGACGACGGCACGGGCGGTCCGCGGGACGCGGCGGGCAAGGCGTCCGTGGTCAGCGGGCGTGCGGGCGGCGCTCAGGTCGTGCTGTTCGGCACGGAGCCGCTGTTCCGGGCGCACCCGAAGGGCCTGTTCCCGCAGGTCGGGCGGGCACTCATCGGCTGACCCCGGGATACGCGCCTGACCCCGGGTTACGCGCCGAGGGCCGCACTCCACGGACGGAGTGCGGCCCTCGGGTCGTGCGGGGGTCATCAGGCGACGGAGAGGCTGACCTCGATGTTGCCGCGGGTGGCCTTGGAGTACGGGCACACCTGGTGGGCCTTCTCGAGCAGGGACTTGGCGGTGGCCTCGTCCACGGTCGGGATGGAGCCCTTGATCGCGACGATGATGCCGAAGCCCTCGTCGTTGGAGCCGATGCCGACCTCGGCGGTCACGAGCGAGCCCGTGATGTCGACCTTCTCGTTCCGGGCGACGACGCCGAGCGCACCCTGGAAGCACGCCGCGTAACCGGCGGCGAAGAGCTGCTCGGGGTTGGTGCCGTCGCCGGAGCCGCCCATCTCCTTGGGCGGGTTGACGACGACGTCGAGCTTGCCGTCGGTGGCGGCGACGCGACCGTCACGGCCGCCTTCCGCGGTGGCAACGGCGGTGTACTTGACGTCGGACTGCTGGATGGCCATTAGCTGCTTTCCTCCATGGTTGCGCCGCCCGGGCTCGCGCCCACGACCCGGAAACGGTCACTGCTCGAACCTTAACGGGTCGGGTTGACGACCATCTTTCCGGTGTTGTCGCCGCGCAGGACGCCGAGGAAGGCGTCCACGCCGTTCTCGATGCCGTCGACGAACGTCTCGCGGTACTTCAGCTCACCGGAGGCGATCCAGGAGGCGACGTCCTGGACGAACTTGGGCTGAAGGGCCTGGTGGTCGGTGACGATCATGCCCTGGAGCCGCAGCCGCTTGCCGATGATCATGACCATGTTGCGGGGGCCGGGCGTCGGCTCGGTGTCGTTGTAGCCGGCGATCATGCCGCAGACGGTGACGCGGCCGTGCAGGTTGAGGCGGCTGATGGCGGCCTCCAGGTGGTCGCCGCCGACGTTGTCGAAGTAGACGTCGATGCCCTCGGGGGCGGCCTCCTTCAGCTGCTCGGCGACCGGGCCCTTCTTGTAGTTGAAGGCCGCGTCGAAGCCGTACTCCTCGGTGAGGAGCTTGACCTTGTCGTCGGATCCGGCCGAGCCGATGACCCGGGACGCGCCCTTGATACGGGCGATCTGGCCGACCTGGCTGCCCACGGCACCGGCGGCACCGGACACGAACACCGCGTCGCCCTCCTTGAAGGAGGCGACCTCCAGGAGGCCCGCGTACGCGGTGAGGCCCGGCATGCCGAGGACGCCGAGGTAGGCGGAGAGCGGGGCGATCGAGCCGTCGACCTTCTTGGCGTGCTTCGCCGGTACGTCGGCGTAGTCGCGCCAGCCCAGGCCGTGCAGGACGTGGTCGCCGACCGCGAAGCCCGGGTCGTTCGAGGCGACGACCTCGCCGACCGCGCCGCCGTCCAGGGGCTGGTCCAGCTGGAAGGGCGGGACGTACGACTTCACGTCGTTCATCCGGCCGCGCATGTACGGGTCGACCGAGTAGTGCAGGTTCTTCACCAGGATGTGGCCCTCGGCGGGCGCGGCGAGGGGCACCTCACGGAGTTCGAAGTCGGCGTCCGCGGGCCAGCCGTGCGGGCGGGCGACCAGGTGCCAGGCGCGGCTGGTGGAAGGCAGTGACGACATGGGTGCGGCCTCCTGAGACTGAGCAACCCTCGGGATCGCTCCCTGGGTTGCGTAAAACTACTTCAGAACGTGAAACAACCATGCGCCTGGATATTTCATGTTGTCAAGTAAATGGGTACGCTGGTGTGCATGGCCGCATCCCGCACGCCCCGCACCGACCCGCTGACCCTGGAGGTCGTCGAGCTGATCGGCTCCGTGGTGAACCGCTACCACGACGAGTACGAGCGGGCCGCGAGCAAGCACGCCCTGACCGGAGCCCAGGCCCGGGTGCTCGGGCTGCTCTCCCTCGAACCGATGCCGATGCGGCGGATCGCGCAGAAGCTGAAGTGCGAGCCGTCCAACATCACGGGCATCGTGGACCGCCTGGAGTCCCGGGGCCTGGTCGAGCGCCGCCCCGACCCGGCCGACCGGCGCGTGAAGCTGGCCGCGCCGACGGAGGACGGCAAGCGCACGGCGCGCGAACTCCGCGACGGCCTGGACGACTTCGCGCGCGAGCCGCTGGGGACGCTGTCGCGGGAGCAGCGGGTTTCCTTGCGGGATCTGTTGAAGCTGATGTTGGACAGCTGAGCCCATTCCTGGGGCTGCCGCCCCAGACCCGCTGGTCCTCAAACGCCGGACAGGCTGGTATGCGCACCACTTATGCGCACCACCACAGGAAACGGTCGCAGGTCTCCGTGGGCGTGGGTTCCGGTTCCGGGTCCGCCGACCGTGTCTCCGGGGATGGCGTGGGGCGTTCGATCGGTGGGCGGTGCGTGCTCGGTGGGCGTGAACTCGGCTGTTCGGTCGGGGACTTGGTGGCCTTGTCCGGCTTCCCGGACTTCTTCGGGGCCTTCGTCGTCGCGTCCGCCTCCGGCGTGCCGGGCGTCGCGGAGGTGGCGCCCGACGACGCGCGGTCGCCGCGGTCGGTCCGGCCGGTCTCCGCCGCGGTCTGTGTGGGCTGGACCGCGTCCGTGCCCTCCGGGGCGTCCGACCGGGCGGGGGCCGCGCGGTCCTCGGGCTCGGCGTCGCCGCTCAGCTGGGCCGCGCCCAGACCGCCCGCGACCAGCAGGAACCCGGCGCCGACGACGAGGGCGCGGGTACGGCGGCGGCGCCGCTCGGCGTCCCGGCGCCGGGCTCGGCCGGCGGCCCGGCGGGAGCGGCGCGGCTCGTCCGGCTCGTCCCCGCGGTGCGGCGCGATGCCGCCCGCCGCCTCGGCGGCCACCAGCTCCTCGGCGTACCTGCGGCAGGCCTCGGCGGGCGTGCCGCAGCCGGGGCAGGCGAGGGCGCCGTTGAGATGGCGGCGGCAGGGGTGGCAGTAGTCCATGAGTTCGGGAGGCTAGAGGTGCTCCCGTAACGGATGAGGCAGGCGGTGTGAAGGTTGTGTGCCAAGTCCTGCCGTGGCTGGTCAGAGGCTAGGGGGCGTCTCCCCGCAGAGATCGGGGAGACGTCCCCTGGGCCCGGTCCGTCGGAGGGCTCGGGATGCCGCCTCTGAGGCGTTGCGCCCGAAGGACCAGTTCCAGTTCGAAGCGGCGGTCCGGGTCGTCGATCTCGTCGCCCCAGAATTCCCTGATCTGCCGCAGCCGGTAGCGGACCGTCTGCGGGTGGACGCCGAGGCGGGCGGCGACCTCGGGGGCGCCGCCGCGGGTCTCCAGCCAGGCGAGCAGGGTCTCGGCCAGGCGCCGGCCGTGTGCCGGGCCGCAGTGGGCGAGCGGGGCGAGGGTGCGGCGGGCCAGGTCGTTGATCAGCTCCTCGGCCTTGAGCAGGACCAGGGCCTCGGTGTGCTCGATGCAGAACAGCACCTCGCCGCCGGGCAGCAGTCCGCGCTCCATCAGCCGGACCGCGGCCTCCGCCCAGCGCAGCGACTTCGCGGCGTCGACGAGCGGCACGGGCGGCCCGATCGCCCCGGCCCAGCCGGTCATGGCCCGGCGCAGCAGTTCGGGCCTGCCCGCGGCGTCCGGTTCGGGGACGACCATGCGGGGCTGCTCGGACTCCATGTCGAGCAGGACGTCCTGGCCGACGGCGGGGGCGACGGCCTCGCGGGCGGGGCGGAGCAGGACGCCGACGGCCACGCGCTCGGGCGGCGTCCAGCCGACGCGGGCGGCACGCTCGGCGATCGCCTCGGCCGGGTCGGCGCGGTGCTCGACAAGGAGCAGCTCCATCAGCTTCCGCTGCAGTCGCAGCCGCTCCCCCGCCTGTCGGGCCGCGGCTTCGGCGTAGCCGCGTACGGACTGGTCGACGAGGCCGTCCAGATACTCGAAGCCCGCTTCGGCGAGTTCGTACATGGCCGGGGGCGGGATCTCCACGAGCTGGCCGATCTCGGCGAGGCGGCGCCAGGCGAGGCGGACGCCGAGCCGGTAGATGGCCTGCAGCGAGTCCAGGCTGCGGCCGTGCAGCCCCTCGCCGCGGCCGAACTCCTGGAAGACCTCCGGGTGGTAGCGGGGCCGGTCCTCGGTGTGCGCGATCTGCTGGACGAAGACCTCCAGGGCGCGGCGGATGCCGACGAGCGCCATCGGTTCGCCGGAGTCGTTGAGGACGACGGGCAGCTGGGGGTACTCGCGGCGGATCTCGCGCAGGATGTCGTCGGCCAGGCGCGGCACCTCGTCCATGGCGAGGTCGGCGAACCGGGCCATCTTCAGCCGGGGCACCGTCCGCCAGGCGGAGCGTGCGCTCATCGTGGTCAACGTTCCTGCTGCGCCTGCTCGTAGCTGATCAGGGGTGTGTTGGGCTGCTCCGGTGTGGCGCCCAGGATCGCGACGATGCCGAGGGCGGCGCCGACGGCGAGCGCGGAGGCGCAGAGCGCGGTGAGTGCTGCGGCGAGAAGTCGGTGCATGGCAGGTGAGCCTCTCTGTCGGCGACACCACCCGGACCCCGGGCACCAGCCCGCGGCCACCCCCGTCGCCGGTCCCCTCCGGCGGCTGCCCAGTGTCCAGGGTCCATTGACAGTGAGTCAAGAGTGGGCCTACGGTCCCGGCCAGTACCACGGGATCGCCGCCTGCGCTCTGACTCCTTGCTCTCGTGAGCCGCTCACCTCTGCCGTGAGCCGCTCGCGCCTCCTTCAGCCGTTGCCGCTCCCGCCGTGCCCGTACGCCGGTCGAGCGGTCTCTCACCCGCCCTGGAGTGCCCGGATGCGCCGTACCGCCTCGCCTCTCTCGCTGGTCCTCCTCGGGGTCGGCGTCTTTCTGCTCGTGCTCGCCCCGATGCTGGCCTGGTACGTGGAGCCACGGGCCAAGGTCAGCCCCCTCGACATCGACACGGTCACGGTCTTCGAGGGCAAGGGCGCCTACTTCGACACCGACAAGGTCAAGACCGTCAAGGGCGCCGATCTGACGGTGACCCGGCAGGTGCGCGGCGACGTCGCCGACAGCAGCGACGAGCACGCCGTGTGGGACGTGTCCACCTCGGTCGACCCGGACAAGTCGCTGCCCGCGGCCGACCCGCACGACTCGCTGCAGTGGACCACCGAGCGCTGGGTCACCGACCGGAAGACCAACCGCCCCGTGCACTGCTGCGACGAGAAGCCCTACTTCGAGGGCGAGGCCTACCTGAAGTTCCCGTTCGACGTGCAGGAGCGCACGTACCGCTGGTGGGACAACACCCTCGGCGCGACCGTGCCGTTGAAGTTCAGCGGTATGAAGAAGGTCCAGGGCTACGAGGGGCTGCGCTTCACCGGCACCGTGAAGGCCACGAAGACCGGGACGCGGCAGGTGCCGGGGCGGCTCGTCGGGTCGAAGGCGAGCCAGGTCCTCGCCGAGGAGTGGTACGCGAACCACGGCGTGGAGCTGGTCGTGGACCGGCGCACGGGGCGGATCGTGTACGCGCAGATCGGGCCCCGCAAGACGCTGCGCAAGCCGGGCGGGGAGAAGGACGCGGTGGTGCTTCTGGACAGCCGGAAGATCGCGTTCACCGAGGCCACGCAGAAGACCCAGGTGGCCCTCGCGGACAACGACAGCAGCCGCCTGAAGCTGGTCGGCGAGACCGCCCCGCTCGGCGCCGCCGGCCTCGGCCTGGTCCTCGCGGCCGTCGGCACGTTCCTGGTCGTACGGGGGCGGGTGCGGCCGGAGGGCGTGGCCGGGCCGTCGCAGTGACCGCTGGATTACCGCACGAAGTGATGTGTCGGCGGCGGGAACCGAGGGCGAAATTGTCACCTCGGTGAGTAGCCGCATCGAACGCCGGGGCGAAAACTGGCGACCCCCACCCACTCATCACACCGAACGCACACAGCGACACCACAGAGACGACCAGGCGATCCGCACCACCCCGAACGCACGGCACCCGCACATCCCCGCACGCCCGTCCACGCACGGTCCCGCACGTCCGTCCCGCACATCCCCGCACGTCCGTCCCCGCACATCCCCGCATGTCCGTCCCGCACCTTCGTACGCACCGCGCACCACCCCGCCCCGTGCGGTCCGCTCCCCCCCCACATCAGTTCCGCACCCCGAGACGAGTTGGAGCACGGATGCCCCAGCACGTACCTCCCACGCTGCGCGCCCCGGCCGCCCTCCAGGCTGAACCCGTGGACGCTCAGGCCCTCGCCCCCGCACCGTCCGGCGCCCGTCCCCCGCACCCGCGCCGGATCGTGTTCCTGTCCCGCCGCGACCTCGGCAACCCGGCCGCGGGCGGCTCCGAACTCCTCGTCGACCAGCTCGCCGGGGGACTGACCCGCAGCGGCCACCAGGTGACGCTGCTCTGCGGCGGCCCGGCCGCGTACCGCGACTACCGCGTGGTCTCGGCGGGCGGCGACCTCGGGCACTACCTGAGGGCGCGGTCCGCGTTCACCCGCCAGGTGGGCGACTGCGATCTGCTCGTCGAGGTCTGCAACGGCATGCCGTACCTGGCACCGCTGTGGCATCGCGGGCCCACGCTCTGCCTCGTCAACCACGTCCACACCGAGCTCTGGGGCATGCGCTATCCCGGCCCCGCCGCCCGGCTCGGCAAGCGCCTGGAGCACTGGGCGCTCGCCGGGGCGCAGCGCGGCAACCTCCTGGTGGCCGTCTCCCCGTCCACGGCCGACGCGCTGCGCGACATCGGCGTGCCCGGCGACCGGATACGCGTCGTGCACAACGGCGTCGACGACCCGGGGCCGCTCGAACCGCGCTCCGAGGAACCGCTGTTCCTCGCGATGGGACGGCTCGTCGAGTACAAGCGCATCGATCTGCTGCTGCGGCTCTGGGAGCGGGTCCGGCCCGTGACCGGCGGCCGCCTGGTGATCGTCGGCGACGGTCCTGAGCGCGGTCGGCTCGAACAACTCGCGGGCCCCTCCGTGGAGTTCGCGGGCCACGTCTCGGAGGCCGAGAAGCACCGGCTGCTCTGCGCGTCCTGGCTGCTGCTCCACCCGTCCGCGGTGGAGGGCTGGGGCCTGGTCGTCACGGAGGCCGCCACCCGCGGCACCCCGGCGATCGGCTTCGACGTACCGGGCCTGCGCGACTCCGTCGAGGACGGGGTGACGGGGGTGCTGGCGCGGGGGGAATCGTCATTCGCCGCCGCTTGGTGCTCCCTGACGCTGTCCGCGGAGCGGCGTACGGCGATGGGCAAGGCGGCGGCGAGCCGGGCGGCGGACTATCGGTGGGCGAATACGGTGCGCCGGTTCCGTGAGGTGGCCGTCGAGTCCGTCGAGGCAGGGCGACGGTGAGGAACCAGGTGCCAAAATCAGCCCGTCCGGCGCTTGAGGACCGGGGGGCCGGGGGCGGAGCCCCAGCGGCGGCCACCACGGACAAGTTGAAGGACCCCTCGTTCCGAAGATCCCTCACCCTCTTCCGCGCCTTCCTGCGCGAACAGCAGGACCCCGCCCACTGCTACACCCTCCTCGCCCGCGACGCCGCCGACCAGGTCGAGGCGGCGTACGGACCGCTCGCCGGGCGTACCGTCGTCGATGTCGGGGGCGGGGCCGGGTACTTCACCGAGGAGTTCCGGCGGCGCGGGGCGCAGGCGTACCTCTTCGAGCCGGACTCCGGGGAGCTGGGCGAGGAGCCCGCCACCGGGACCGTGCGCGCGGACGGGTATCTGCTGCCGCTCGCGGACGGGGTCGCGGATGTCGCGTTCTCCTCGAACGTCCTGGAGCACGTCGACGACCCGGTGACGTTCCTCAGCGAGATGGTGCGCGTCACCCGCCCCGGCGGGCTCATCTATGTGTCGTTCACCAACTGGTACTCGCCCTGGGGCGGTCACGAGTGGGCGCCCTGGCACTATCTGGGCGCCGACCGCGCCGTGGCCCGCTACCGCCGGCGCACCGGCAGGCGGGCCAAGCACACCCTCGGCGAGAACCTCTTCGCCATCCACGTGGGGCCCACCCTCAGGCAGGTGCGGGCCCGTGACGACGTGAGTGTCCTGTCGGCCAGGTCCCGGTACTGGCCGTTCCTCGCGGAGACGGTGCCCAAGGTGCCGGTGCTCCGCGAGTTCGCCACCTGGAACCTTCTTCTCCTTCTCCGGCGGTGTCCATGACCAGCACGGTCCAGGCTCCACAGCTGCCTCCCCAGGCGCCCCGTCCCACTCCGGGTGCCCCGCCGGGGCCGCCCTCGGGGCCACGGTCACGGTGGTGGCTGGCCGGCTTCTGGGCCGTGGCGTTCGTCCTCTTCGTCGCAGCCGCTCCGGGGCTGATGACGTTCGAGACGAAGCTGGGCGTGGCCACGGACCCGTGGCGGTTCCTCGGCGACCTCGGCGAACTCTGGCAGGACCAGGGCGGGTTCGGCGGGATCTTCAACCAGTACGTCGGCTACGCGTTCCCGTCGCTGCCGTTCTACGGGCTCGCGGACCTCGTGCAGCTCCCGGTGTGGCTGGCGGAGCGGCTGTGGATGTCGCTGATCGTCGCCACCGCGTTCTGGGGCGCGCTCCGCCTGGCCGAGCGCCTCGGTGTCGGCTCGTCCAGGTCCCGGCTGCTCGCGGCGGCGGCGTTCGCGCTGTGGCCGACGTACACCGTGGTCGTGGGCTCGACCTCGGCGGCGGCGCTGCCGGGTGCCGTACTGCCGTGGGTGCTGCTGCCGTTGACGAACCAGGCGGTGAGCGCGCGGGTCGCGGCGCTCAGGTCGGCGCTCGTCATCCCGTTCATGGGCGGCGTCAACGCGGCTTCGGTGCTCGCCTCGCTGCTGCCGGTCGGCCTGTATCTGCTGTCCCGGCCCGGCGGCGCGCGCAAGCGGAAGCTGATCGCCTGGTGGGTGCCGGGCGTGCTGCTCGCCACGGCCTGGTGGGTGGTTCCGCTGCTGCTGCTCGGCGTGTACGGCGAGAACTTCCTGGCGTACGTGGAGTCCGCGCAGACCACCACCGACACGATGTCCGCGACGGAGACGCTGCGCGGCGCCGGCAACTGGGTGGCGTATCTGCACTTCGGTGAGGCCTGGCTGCCCGCCGGGTGGACCGTCGCCACGGCCTGGCTCGCCGTCCTCGGCTCGGCGTTCGCCGCGGCGCTCGGCCTCGCCGGGCTCGCCCGCCGCGATCTGCCCGAGCGGCGCTGGCTGGTGATGACCGTCGCGAGCGTCGCGCTGATCACCCTCGCCGGGTACGGCGGCGCGTTCGGGGCGCCCTTCCACGGGGCGGTGCAGTCCCTGCTCGACGGGGTGTTCGTGCCGTTCCGCAACATCTACAAGTTCCAGACGGGTCTCGCGCTCGCCCTCGCCCTCGGCCTCGCGCACCTCGTGGGTGTCGCCGCCGAGGCCCGCGGCGCCCGTCCGGTGCGCGCCCGCCGCTTCGCCCCGCTGATCGCCGCGGTCCTGGTGCTTCCCGGCCTTGTCCTTCCGTACGTGAACGGCTCGATCCTCCAGCCGGGCGCGTTCAAGGAGCTGCCGGGCCACTGGAAGTCCACGGCGAGCTGGCTGAAGAAGCACGCCCCCGACTCGCGCGCCCTCGTCGTGCCCGCCACCGCGCACGGCATCTACACCTGGGGCTCGCCCATCGACCAGCCCCTCGACGTGCTCGCCGAGTCCCGCTGGGCGCAGCGCGACTACGTGCCGTTCGGCGCGCCCGGCAACCGCCGCGCGATGGACGCCGTCGAGCAGGCCCTGCAGACCGGCGGCCAAGTCCCGGGGCTGCAGGACTACTTGGGGCGTGCGGGCCTGCACCACGTGGTGGTCCGCAACGACCTGGACCCGGACCAGATCGGGTACGTGCCGACGGCCACGGTGAAGCGGACCCTGGAGGCGTCCGGGTACGAGCGCGTGACCGGATTCGGCCCGCAGACCACCGGCGGGCGGATCGCGGACGACACCCCGATCCAGGTCGAGGGCCTCTACCCGCGCTCCCGCGCCGTGGAGATCTACCGCCCCGCCGACGACGTGAAGGAGCCCGGGCGGGCCGGTCTGAAGGCCGTCGCGGACACCGCCGTCGTCAGCGGCGGCCCCGAGTCGCTGCTGCCGCTCTCCGCCGACCCGGCGATGCGGAACCGGCCCGCGGTGCTCACCGGCGACCACCACCCGGGCCTCGGCAAGGCCCCGCTGCAGGCGGTCGGGGACGGGCTGCGCCGCGCCGACACGCGGTTCGGCCTCGTCAACGCCAACACGTCGTACACGTACACGCCCGAGGAGCGGAACCACAGCGGGAGCCTTCAGGACCCCGGCGAGGAGCCGAAGCAGATCCTGCCGACCGAAGGCGTGGAGCATCAGACGACGGCCGCGCTGCGCGGCGCGAAGTCGGTGACCGCGTCCTCGTCCGGAAACTGGCTGTTCCACCTGCCGCAGTACGACCCGGTGAACGCCTTCGACGGCTCGGCGGACACCGGCTGGGCCGAGGGCAGCGCCGGTTCGCCGAACGGCGAGTGGCTGCGCATCGGCTTCGACGAGGCCACCGACGTGCCGGAGCGGATCTCCGTGACACCGCTGCCGCAGAACGGGGTACGGCCCGCGCCCACGAAGGTGCGAGTGGAGACCGAACAGGGCAGCCGCGTCAGCCAGTTGCAGCCGGACGGCCAGCGGCAGCGGATCAACGCCCCTGCGGGGGACAGCCGTTGGCTGAAGGTCACCATCCTGGACACCCAGGGCTCGCGGCCCGGCCTGTCCGGGGCGGGCTTCGCCGAGATCACGGTGCCGGACGTGCAGGTCACACGGATGCTCAGCCTGCCCGCCGACGCCCAGGACTCCGACGCGGAGGCCACCCGCTTCTCGCTGCACCGCGCCGCCGACCCGGGCGGTCTCAACCCGTCCGGCACCGAGCCTGGGCTGCACCGCCGCTTCACCACGGGCACGCCCGGCGCGTACGAGGTGAAGGCGAGCGCCGTCGCGGTCCCGGGGCGCGAACTCGACGAGCTGCTCTACAAGGTGGCGTCCCCCAAGGACCGGGAGCGGCAGCAGAAACAGCTGAAGGCGAGCGCAGGCTCGACCGCGCGGATGGGCGCGAACATCTCGCCGCGCAACCTCACCGACGGCGATCTGACGACGGCCTGGATCGCGGGCGGCAGCGGGAAGAACGCGGTGATCCACCTGCGCTGGCCGGACAAGCAGCCGGTCGACAGACTCGTCCTCGCGGCGGCGGGCGGCCTGTCGTCGCGGCCCACGAAGGTGGAGATCAGCTCCCCGGACGGGGCGACGGTCGCCGCGGTCGACGAGAACGGGCAGGCCCGCTTCGAGCCGATCACCACCGACCGGCTCGACATCACGGTCACGGAGACGGCCCCGCTGACCCTCTACAACCCGGTCGCCGACGAGAAGCTGCAGCTGCCGGTCGGCCTCACCGAGGTGTACCTCCCCGCCCTGGAGGAGTACCGCACGAAGCAGCCCGACCCGGACCGCCGCTTCGAACTCGGCTGCGGCGAGGGCCCGGTGCTCTCCGTCGACGGCACGTTCCACGCGACGAGCGCGAAGGGCACGGTCCGCGACCTCACCGAGCGCCGGCCGATCGAGGTCGCACTCTGCGCGGACGACGAGAAGGACGGCAGCGTCGACCTGGAGAGCGGCACGCATCGCGTGCAGGCCGGGGACGCCGGTCCGCTCGCGATCACCGATGTGACGCTCACCCACGGCACGGTCGCCGCGCCCGCCGAGACGAGCCGCGACGTGTCGGTCGGCGACTGGTCGGGCGACCGCAGGTCCCTGACGGTCGGCGCGGGCCAGGCCTCGTATCTGACGACGTACGAGAACGTCAACGAGGGCTGGAAGGCCACCCTGAACGGCGAGGAGCTGACCTCGGTCAGGCTCGACGGCTGGCAGCAGGGCTGGCTGGTGCCGGAGGGCGCCGGGGGTTCCGTGGAGCTGGAGTACGAGCCCGCGGGCAGCTACCGGGCGGGCCTGATCGGCGGCGCCTTCGGGGTGCTGCTGCTCGTCGGGCTCGTGCTGTTCCGGCGCCGGGCCGCCGGGGGCGACGAGGGCGACGCGCCCGCGCCGCCCGCGCCGGGGCTGCTGCTCGGCACGGTCGTGCTGACCCTGGTGGGCGTGGCGATCGCCGGGCCGTTCGCGGTCCTCGTGCCGGTGCTCGCCCTGGTCGCGTGGTGGCGGCACGCGCTGCTCGTGCCGATCTCGTTCCTGGCGATGGCGGCGGCGGGCGTCACGGCCGCGCTCGACACGGGTTCGGCCCCGGTGGCGGGCGTGGGCGCCTTCTCGCCGACGGCCCAACTCCTCGCTCTGACCGGCCTGTTCGCGGCACTCGTGTCCGTACGGGAGCGGGGCGGGCGGCATCGGAGCGACGGACGGGAGACGCCCTCGGAGCCACCGGACACGACGTCCATGCCCGCGCCGCCGCCCCTGCCCCAACGGCACCGCCCCGACCCGGCCACACCGGCGATGGGCACGCCCACGGCAGGGCCCACGCTCTCCGCCCGCGGCCCCGCCTCCGCACAGGCCGACCCGCCCACGGCCGCCCGGATCGTGCCCCGCAAGCCACGTCTGCGGGCCACGCCTCCCGAGCCCGCACCCGAGTCCGGGGAGGGACGATGACCGCGCTCGACCGTCCCGTACCGCACCGGCACGCGGAGATGCGGCGGCTGCCGTTCCCCGTGGTGGACGAGATCGCCCGGCACTGCCTGCAGGACGAGGAGCCGGAGACCGTCCACATCGAGGTGCACCTGCCGGGGCGCGTCGACCCGGAGCGGCTGACCCGGGCGTTCACCGAGGCGCTCGGGCGCCATCCGCGGATTCTGATGCGGGAGGCGCCCGGGCCCTGGTACCGGCGGCGCTACACCTGGGAGTTGACCGCCGGGCCGGACCTGCCGGTGGTCTCCGTCCCGGAGCCAGGGCCGGACGCTCTGGAGCGGGCCCGGCGCCGCGCCCTGGCCGAGGCGCCGCCCCTGGACGCCTCGCCCCCGGTCCGCCTCGAAGTCGTACGGGACCCCGAACGGCCGGACGGCTGCGTGCTGTTCCTGGTCATCAACCACACCGCGCTCGACGGCCCGGCCTGCCTGCGGGTGCTCGCCACGGCCGCCGAGCTGTACGGCGGCCGGGACAACGCGCCAGCCGCTCCACCGGTGCGCGCGGACGAGGCCGTGCCGCCCGTAGACATGCCGGGCGGGCTCGCGCGGCCGGCCCACGTCGCACCCGGCCGCAGCCCCGAGCCCCGGCCCGGCAACGGCATGCTCGTCGCCGAACTGCCCGTGCCGAAGCGGCCGAAGGACGCCCCGTACACCGTCAACGACCAGCTGATGGTGGCGACGGCGCTGATGATCGCGCACTGGAACCGGGAGCGTGGCCGGGCGCCCCGGCCGATGCGGATCACGATGCCCGTGGACGACCGCCCGAGGGACGCGTCGATGCCCATCGGCAACGGCACCCGACTGGTCGAAGTCCCCTTCGCGGCAGCCGAGTTGGGCGAGGACCGCATCCGGGACCTGCTGCGCACGACATCCCTCCGCACCCGCGCCCTCAAAGCCCTGGACCGTCCGCAGCTCGGCCACGGCGCGGCGCTGCTCACCGCGCCCGTGCTGCCCGTGGGCGTACGGGCCGCGCTGACGCGGGGGCTGCGCCGGGCGGCCGGGCCGTGGACGTCGACGACGCTGCTCAGCAACATCGGCCGCGTCCCGTACGCCCTGGACTTCGGGGACGCGGGCCGGGCGGAGGCCGTGTGGTTCTCCGCCCCGGCCCGGCTGCCGCGCGGCCTGACCGTGACGACCGCGTCCACCGCCGGACGCCTGCACCTCGCCCTGCGCTGGTCGCGGACGCTGCTCGGCCCGGCGGACGGGGCGCGGCTGCGGGACCTGTTCGAGCGGTACCTGCACGCCACCGAGACAGACGAGGGGGTCGGCCCGTGACCGGCACCCTGCCCGCCGGGCTCCGCGACTTCTACGAGGACCCGGCCGTGCCGGTCGCCTCCGGGGACGCCCGCAGCCTGCGCCAGGCCCGGATGCTCGCCGACGCGCTCGGCCCGGCCCGCGCCGCCCCCGCCGTGGTCCTGGACGTGGGCTGCGGCGACGGCACCGCGGCCCGCACGGCGGCCCCGCTGCTCGCCGGGCACCGGGTGATCGGCGTGGACTGGTCCCAGGACGCGCTGCGCCGCGCCCGCACCCACATGACGGACGTCGTACGCGGCGAACTCACCGACGGCGGGCTCCCGTTGGCGTCGGGCAGCGCGGACGCGGTGCTGTTCAGCGAGGTCGTCGAGCATCTCGTCGACCCGGACAGCGCGATGGACGAGCTGCGCCGGGTGCTGAGGCCGGGCGGGCACCTGATGCTGTCCACGCCGAACCTGGCCGCCTGGTACAACCGCGCGCTGCTGCTCGCCGGGGTGCAGCCGGTGTTCTCCGAGGTGAGCCTGCGCGGCATCCACGGCAGACCCGGCACCGAGGTGGTCGGCCACCTCCGGCTCTACACGGCACGTGCCCTGCGGGAGTTCCTCACCGCCTCGGGCTTCCGGGTCGTACGGATGGCGGGCGCGCCGTTCCACGGGGTGCCGCGGCCGCTGCGGGCGCTCGACCGGCTCGCCTGCGCCCGGCCGGGCGTCGCGTCGATCCTGCTCGTCCACGCCGTCAGGACCTGACATGTGGTGGGGTGTCGCCTCGGCCCTGCTCGCGAACGCGCTCTCCAGCCTCGGTTTCGTCCTGGAGAAGCGGGCCCTCGGCAGGCTGCCGTCGCTGTCCACGCGGCGGCCGCTGGCGCTGCTCCGGCACGTCCTCGGCAGCCCGCTGTGGATCGGCGGCGCGCTCGCCCTGCTCGCGGGCTTCGCCGCCCAGTTGGCGGTCTACCGGACCCTGCCCATCGCGGCCGCGCAGGGCCTGTTCGTCTCGGGCCTGGTCCTGCTCGTCCTGTTCTCCTCCCTCCTGCTCGGCGAACAGACCTCCGGCCGGGAGAAGTACGCGCTGGGCGCGATCCTGGTGGCCCTGCTGATGGTCGTCCTCTCCCTGAAGGAGGGCGCCGACCGCGTCAGCCTGCACGCCCCGGCCTCCCTGGTGCTCCTGGTCTGCGTGCCGTCCCTCGCGCTCGGCGTGTGGCTGTACGCGGCGGCCGAGCGGCGCGCCCGGCGGCTGCACCGGCTGCCGACCAACGGCGCCGAGTACGGGGTGGCGGTGGGCCTGCTCTACGGCGTGAGTTCGCTCGCCATCAAGGGGGTCTCCAGCCATCTGACGACCACGGACCTCGGCGCTGCCGTGCACGCGCTGCTGACGTCCCCGTATCCGTATCTGCTCCTGATCACGTTCCCGTTCGGCCTGGTGATGTCGCAGGCCGCGCTGCAGCGTTCGCGGGCCTCGCTGATCGTGCCGGTGTGCACGACGGTGACGTGCCTGTTCACGGCGGTGCTCGGGACGCTCGCGTTCGGCGAGACGCTGCCCGACGACCCGGTGCGGCTCGCGCTGCGGCTCGTGGGCACGCTGCTCGCGGTCACGGTCCTGCTCGCCCTGCCCCGCCACGACGCCCAGCCCGACCCTCCCCAGAACCCCTCCTCCACCAAGGAGTTGACACCCTGATGACCCCCGACGACCCGCTGCTGAAGATCCTCGCCTGCCCCCTCGACAAGGGCCCGCTGCACCTGCTGCACCTGCTCGCAGCGGAGGAGACCCTCGTACCGGAGGAGTCCCTCGTACCGGAGGAGTCCCCCGTAGCCGACGAGGTCCTCTACAACCCGCGGCTGCGCCGCCGCTACCCGCTGATCGACGGCATCCCGCAACTGCTGCCCTCCTCCGGCGAACAGGTCACGGACGAGGAGCACGAGCGGCTCCTGAAGCGGATCGCGGAGGAAGCCGCGGCGGTGCCGGTCGCGGGCGACGGGGAGGGGGGCGATTCGTCATGACGGTCGCCGCCCGCATCGGCCCGCTCCTCCCGGCCCGCCTCGTCGGCGCCCTCGCGGCCGCCGTGTACCCGCGCTTCGAGCCCGAGCTGGCCCGGCTCGCCGACTTCTGCCCCGCCGACTGCGACACGGTCCTCGACGTCGGCGGCTGGTACGGCCCCTGGTCGCGTCGGCTCGCCGGGCGCGCCCGCCGGGTGATCGCCGTGGAGCCGGTACCGCATCTTGCCCGCGCCCTGGACGCGGCGACGCCCGACAACGTGCGGGTGGTCCAGGCGGCGGCAACGGACCACTCGGGCACGGCCCACCTCTGGCTCCCGCACGACGACCGGGCCGCACGCGGCGACCGGGGCGTGTCCTCCCTGGTCCGCCGGGACATCCACGCCCGCGCCCTGGACGTGCCGTGCCTGCCCCTGGACGGCCTCGGCCTGCGCGAGACGGGCCGCGTCGACTTCGTGAAGATCGACGTGGACGGCAACGAACTCCCCGTCCTGCGCGGCGCCGCCGAACTCCTCGACCGCGACCACCCGGCCCTGCTGGTCGAGCTGGAGGCCCGCATTCAGCCCACGGCCCCGGTGGTCGACCTCCTCGCCGCCCACGGCTACCGAGGCTGGGTCCTGCCGACCCGCTCCTGGGTCCCCCTGGACACCTTCGACCTCACCACCCACCAGGCGAACACGGCCCACGTCGTACGACGGGGCCTGCTTCGGCGGGTGCTGCCGTTCCGGGGGCCGCGGTATGTGAACTCGGTGCTGTTCCTGGCGGGCGGGCTACGGCCGGGGGCGGTACGCGAGTTGGGGGCACGGTCCCGCTAGTCGTCGGCACTCCCCGGCCAGGCGGTGCCGCCCTCGGCGGCCAGCGCGGTGGCGATGGCTCGGTGAGCCTGCCACCGCTCCGCACGGGCGGAGTGTTCCGGGCAAGGAGTCACCGCCCTGGGTGGGTTCTCGGTCACCTTCAGCACCTGAATTCAGTCAAGCGCTCAGGGTTTCTTGGGGTCTGCCAGAGCAGCGACCAGGACAGCGACAACGGACGCCCAGACAATGACGCCCAGCACCGCCCCGGCTAACGTGCCGTCTTTCCACGCAGGCTTTCGGCGGCGCCTCGCTTGCTGACGGTCTGCAGCGAAGTGCGAACGCTCAGCGTCGCGGCCTCCGCAGGGCTTGCCGTCCGCACGCGCACGGCCAGTTGGAACCAGCGGGCTCCGCTCGGGCGCTCCAACATCACTTCGCCTCCCTCGCTTTCGTAGCCCTTGACCTGCCCGACCAGGCAGCGCTCCACGTCCATGACCACGTCGTTCAGTTGGTGGCGCATCGCGCTGCCCCTCTCGCTCGCTGTCCATGTTGAGGAATGCTGGCCCGGCAAAAGGGCCACAAGTGCCCGCTATCTACGGACAGTTGGGATGGACACCCGCTAAGCTGACGATGTCCAAAGTGTCCACGGGGGCTGTCTTGAATGAGCGACTAGAGTCGGCTATGACGGAAGCCCGGATGACTCCTCAGCGCCTAGCTCTGAGAATCGGGGTTTCCCCGAAAACGGTGAAACGTTGGCTGGACGATGAGTCCCAGCCGCACCGCCAGAGCCGCATAGACGCCGCAAGGGCACTGGGAGTGGACGAAGAGATGTTGTGGCCTCAAGCGGTGACCGACCGCATCAAGACGGGAGCGGATCGGGAGATCATCCGGACGTACCCGTATCGGTCGGCAGCCCCCTCTACGCTGTGGGGCGAGCTGGTAGCCGGCGCCAAATCGGATACTTTCCTTGCGGGCTACACGAACTACTTCTTCTGGACTCAACAGCCGCACTTCAACGACACACTTCGCGAGAAAGCCGCAGGCGGCTGCCGTATCCGCGTTCTGCTCGGCGACCCGGAGTCTCAGACCACGCGAGACCGGGAAGCCATCGAAGCCGTGGCGCTGACCGTCTCCACCCGTATCCGTATGACGCTGGACGAACTGGCACGACTCGGCCCACTGGATAACGTCGAGGTGCGGTTCAGCGCCCCTGAAGACGCCGTCAATCACGTTTCGCTTTCGACGTTCCGCTTCGACAATGACGCCCTGGTGACGCCCCATCTGGCGCGCCTGGTGGGCCACGACTCCCCACTGCTGCACCTGCGCAGGGCTGAAGCAGGCGGCATGTTCGACCGCTTTGCGGAATCCTCCGAAGAACTGTGGAGCCGTGGCCGACCGGTCTAGGCCGCGGGCACCAGCGGGACTACGTCAGCGAGCGCTCGTCGGCGCACGGGCCTGACACAACGACCAAGCCCCGTTGGGCTTCGAAGTGCTGAGTCCCCCATCAGTTCGCCACTAAGCATGTTGGACACCACGAGTCCGTAAGCCCGAACCACTTCGGGAGCAGCCTACGGGCACACGGTTCCTTCACCTGTCCGGGAAGCACAGTCCTGGTCAAGGCCCTCGGGAGCCGACCGTACGCGACGATGGACAGCATGCCCATTGGCTACCGGGTCCGTTCCTTCCGCGAGCAGTCGTCACGACTGGCACGATGCCGCCCATGAACGATCGAGCAACTCCGGTAGCCCAAGCTCGGGACCTGCTCAAGGACCGTTTCCCGCACGCGCTGGGCTCAGTCCTCGGAGGCTCGGCCGCCCAAGGCCGCGCCACCCCGACCAGCGACTTGGACGTGGCGATCCTCCTCCCCGACTGGGACACCAGCCGCCGCGAGGTCGTACGCCACGACGGCCGCCTGGTCGAGCTCTTCCTGCACACCCTCGCGGACGTACCTGCACACTTCGAGAGGGACCGGGCCCTGCGCCGGGGCACGATCCTGTTCATCTACGACCAGGGCTTGACCTTGGCCGATACCCACGGCCATGTCTCCCGTACCCGTGACCAGGCACAAGCGGTGCTGGCGGCCGGTCCTCCGCCGCTCACCCCCGCGGAGCGGGACCGCGATCGCTACGTCCTCACCTGCTTCATGGACGACCTGGCCGACGCCTCACCGGCCGACCGATACGAACAACTCGCCCTGGCAGACTTCACTTTGCGCAAGGCCGCAGACCTCCTCCTCTCCCACCATGGCGCCTGGACAGGCATCGGAAAGTGGCTGCCCCGCCGGTTGCTGGCCGCTGACCCGGTACACGGAAAGGCTCTGCTGGACGGTCACCGGGCCATGGCCGAGCAGGCGGACCCCGCTTTGTTGACGGCCGCCGCTCAGCAGGTACTCGACGTTCTCGGCGGACCGCTGCGGGAGGGGTACACCCAACGTTGGCACGCTTGAGGTCCGTTTCTCGTCCGACGAAGGGCGTTGGGGACCAGTCGAGGGTCCAGTCAGACAAGCCCTGTCCGCCTGGCCATGGCCATGAGATCCGGCCTGCCACGCTGGTGCATAACGAACAGCACGCACAGCACCTCTCGGCTCATCGGGTGGATCTCCGCCATCTGCGGCGAGACGGCGAATGCCTTCTTCAAAGCCTCCTCTGCACCGCCCAGGTCTTTCATCGCCAGCCGAGCCCGGGCTACGTCGATGAACAGCCGCCCGACCCTGTTGGGCTTCAACCCCGACGGCGGCTCCTGCATCAAGGGATCCGACATCTCGGTGGCCTTGTTCGGCTGGTCGAGTTCAATGTGGGCGGCCAGTTCGTAGAGGGCCGTGTTTCCCGCGCCGAAGGTGAGGTTGTGCTGGAGCACGTCACCGTCGATCTGCCCCGAGAGGGTCCGAGCACGGCGCAAGTGGTCCATCGTTGCGCCCTTGTCCCTGTGGCGCGAGGCCAGGACAACGCCTCGCAGGTGCAGGGAGCCGAGCGCGACCACATACTCCGGACCGTTGCCGCCGGCCGACTCGTACTTCGAGATCGCTCGTTCGATGATCGCGAGACCGTCGTCGTACTGCCCGGCAGACTGGAACGTCCCGGCCTCGTTCCAGGCGGTCGCTGCCTCCGCCGTGGGGTTCCACGTCTGCTGGGCCGCCCATGCCTGGCGGGACACGATCATGTCGGCGAGGTCGGGCTGCCCCAGGCGATGGGCGACGGCGTACGCGCATCCGTACACGTCCGCGACCTGGCTCCACGCAACGGCGTCCCCGCCTGCGTCCAGGGCTGTCGCCGTCGCTTGCCCCAGGAGCGAGGGAAGTATCCGGAGGAGTTCGAGGTAGCGGGTGTCAGCGCGAAGCTGGGCCGCCTTGTTCAAGCTGGCGGCCAACTCGCCGCTCGGCGGGGTGTCTTCTTTGGGAAGCGTGTGGCGGCGGACCGCTCCGCGAAGGTCGTTGAGCAGGTCGGCCTGTTCGGACGGGCCGAGAAACGGCTGGCCGTAGATGCGCGCGGTCGTGACATGAAGCGCCTTGGCAATGGCGGCAACCACAGGTGGTGTTGCCGGACGCAGCCCTGTCTCGATCTTCGTCAGGTATGAGATCGAGATCTTCGCTTCCCGCGCGAGCTTCGCTTGGCCCACGCCCCGGACCTTGCGCAACACGGCGATGTTCTCACCAGCGGCAGGCGTGTTCTCCATGAAGGCACTGTTCCAGTTCGAGTGGACGGACAACACCAACTCCCGCTTGACTCATAGTGGTTGTGCAACTCTTGTGCCAACTGATCTTGCTTCTGAGCAGTTTCCTGGTTACTGGCAGCAACTCCACGACGACCAGGAGGTACGACTATGGAGACTTGGTGGGCGCTCAGGGCAACGGGCGGCAACCCTCAGGATGACAGCGACTCCGGCAACAAGCACGGGGGCGGAGGTTCGGACGAAGGGGGCAACACCAACGACGGTCAGGGCCCCGCGGACGGCAAGTGATGAACCAGAACACACCCTCCGGCTCCCCTGAAGCAGTCGGCAGACACTTGTTGCGGTCGGGGGCGCTGTCGTCCGATTGGTTAGCGGCCTACCAAGCGGTTCCCAGGGACGCGTTCGTCCCCGACGCCATCTGGCCGGGCCGAGCGGGAGGAAACCACCAGGGTCGGCGTGTTCTGCGATCCGAGGAGCCCGAACTGTGGTGGGACGTCGTCCACTCCGACGTGCCGATCACGACACAGTGGGACGACGGTACGTACGACGGGTCGACGCCGGGGCGTATCGCTTCCTCCTCAAGCAGCATGCCCACGATGGTCTTCTCGATGCTGGGCGCCCTGGATACTCAACCCGGCAACAGGGTCCTGGAGATCGGGACCGGCAACGGTTGGAACACGGCCCTGCTGTGTCATCGCCTTGGCGACAAGCAGGTGTTCAGCGTTGAGATCGATGGCGGACTTGCGAGAGAGGCAGAGGAACGCCTTCGCTGCGCGGGGTACGCGCCACGTATCCGTACGGGTGACGGTGCGGAGGGGTACCCCGGGCAGAGCGCGTTCGACAGGGTGATCGCCACGTGCTCGGCCCGATACATCCCCTCCCAGTGGATTGCCCAGTGCCGCCCGAGCGGCGTGATCGTCGCTCCGTGGGGCCCGGTCTACGGCGGGGAGGCTGTCGTCAGGCTCACGATCGACGAGCGCGGCGTCGGCAGCGGAAGCTTCGTCCGCTCGTCTGCCTTCATGTCGATGCGTGACCAGAGAAGGACCCTCCCCGCCACGAACAAGTACGTGGACATGGCGGACTGGCCCGGGGGCGGACGCCGCTCCTCGACATCCGTTTCGCCTGACGGCGTGGGCGACTGGATCCATATGTTCGCGATCGGAGTCCAGGTCCCCGACCTCTTCTGCCGTGTGCAGCAACTCGAAGGGCGCAGCTACCGGTTGTGGCTCTTCGACACCGGCATCACCAGCTGGGCGACGGCCGACTACTCGGACGGGCGGGGCTCGTACGGGGTGGTGCAGCAAGGGCCCCGAAGCCTGTGGGACGAGCTCGAAGTGTCGTGGCTGTGGTGGGAGAAGCAAGGTCGCCCCGGCTTCGAACGCTTCGGGCTCACCACCCGGGGCGGCTCCAAGTACACGCCCAATCAGCGGGTTTGGCTCGACAGCCCGGAAAATCCTGTGCCGGTTCGAGCGGCGCACGCCGACTAGCAAGCACGCCCTGCCCCGCCTGCGCGGTCCCGGCAAAGAACGACGCAGGCGGGCCAGGTCCAAGAGATCAACTCAGACAACGGAGTTCTCATGAGCGATCTCGGCCAGCTTGGCATTCCACCTGTACCCCTCGTCAAGAAGAGTCCGAAGGGTGATCCGAGCGACCTACGCGACAAGGTCAAGAAGATCAACGAGGACACGGTGAAGATCGGCAACGGACGCCGGTGAGCAGGCGACGACTGCGGGGGTGGAAGGCCACGCACGACGGAACCCTGATCGGCGCCGTCCTCGCATTCATCATCTGGGCATCCGTTGTGGTGACGCTCCTCTCGGCTTCATTCAGCGCCGCCACCGCGCCCTTCTGAACCACTGCTGACTCGGTTCCCGGCATGGCGTTTCGGCTGGTCTTTCGGCCTGCGCCATGCCGGGCTGCGCATGGCCCCGCTCTCGGCCGTCCGCACACCCACCTCAAGGGCGCCGCACCTGCGTACGGCTGCCGCCCGACGACCCACGGAGTCCCTGTGATCGTGTCGGTATTCCTTCTCCTCGACCGTGGCCGGACCAGCCCTGACCTCTCCTTCGAATGGGAGTGGACACATCCCTGGAGCCCGGCACCGGGTACCAGCATCCACTTCGACTCGGCCGACGCACCGATGTACCTCATCGCGACGGTCGAGAGCGTGGACCACACCCTCTTTCCCGACGGGCACGACGCCATGCTCTTCCTGCGCGCCGCCGAGAACTTGGGCTGTCGGGACCACGACCCGACCGTGATCGCGCGGAACCTCGACGCGCTCCCCGGGATCACCAACGTCCACGTGGATCGGGGCGGAACGGCACCGCATCTGAGGGGAGGCACTAACCACTGAAGTGGAGAACCGGCTGCTGGCAGTGCCGCTCACTCCACGCCGTCGAGCGGGCTGATGACCTGGTTCGCGACATGCTGGTAGATCACCGAGCTGCGGAAGTTGACGATCTCCCGGCGCTGGCTGAAACGGTCCATCAGGAAGGTGTGCAGCTGGTCGACGTCAGGGACGGCGACATGCACCAGGAAGTCGTCGCTGCCGGCGACGACGAACACCGAAAGCACCTCGGGCAGGGCGCTCACATAGGTCTTGAAGCCCTCGATGACATCCCTGCTCAGCGGGCGGACCTGGATGGAGAGCAACGCCTGCACGGGACGTCCCATGGAGCGCAGGTCGACGGCGGCATGGAAGCCCGTGATCACCCCGCGGTTACGCAGGGCGCGGGTGCGCTCCAGGCAGGTCGAGGGAGCGATGCCGAGCCTGTGAGCGAGGTCTCGGTTGGTGATCCGTGCTTCGCGCTGAAGATGCTCCACTATCTGCGAATCAAGTTCGTCCATGCTCGCCATTCTCCCTCCACCACCGAACTCTCTTCAGCCTCTTCCCTCTTGGGCTCCCGGACGTTCCAGGATCAGCTCACTCAGCCGAACTCATCGTCAGAGGGAGCAAGATGGTGCATCAGAGTGGTCTGCAAGCGGGGACAGGCGCGGCGCTGTGCGTCGGCGCGGTCCTGGGGCCAGGGGCGTTGACCCTGACGTCGACGGCTGCGGCAGCAGCGGGGCCGGGGTCGGTGCTCGCCTGGCTGGCCCTGGTCATGGTGAGTCTGCCGGTCGCCCTGGTGTTCGCGGCACTGGGCGCCCGGCATCCGGACGGCGGCGGCGTCTCGGCCTTCGTCCGAACTGCCTTCACCCGAAGGACCTTCGGCCCCTGGCTCGGCAGAACGGTGGGCTGGTGGTTCTACTGGGCCGTCCCTCTGGGGGTGTCCGCGGCAGCGCTCATCGGCGGTGCGTACACGGCCACGGCGATGGGATGGGGGACGCACGCCGCTCCGGTGGTGGCGCTGCTGATCCTGGTCGCTGCCCACGGGGCCAACCTCACCGGCATACGCCTGTCGGGGCGGCTGCAACTGCTCATGGTGGGACTGCTCTCCGTACTCCTCGCCGCCACGGTCGCCGTGACGGGCCCCCAGGTTCAGCTCGCGCACTTCAGCCCGTTCCTGCCGCACGGCTGGTCCGCCGTCGGAACCGCGGCGAGCATTCTCTTCTTCGCCTTCGCAGGTTGGGAGGCGGTCAGCCACCTCTCGGCGGAGTTCTCCGCCCCCGCGCGCGATCTGCCGCGGGCCACGCTGCTGGCCTGGGGCATCGTGACCGTTCTCTATCTGGGCCTCGCCCTCGTCACCATCGGTGTCCTCGGCACCCGGGCCGGAACCACCACCGCGCCCCTCACCCTGCTCCTGGAGCAGGGGATCGGGGCGACAGCCCGCCCCGTCGCGGCGGCCGCCGCACTGCTGCTGACCTTCGGCGCGGTCAACGCCTATCTCGCGGGGGCCGCCCGGTTGGGCGGGACCCTGGCTCGTGAGCGCGCTCTGCCCCGCGTCTTCGCGGAGAGGGTCGCCGCGGAGAGCGGCGCCCCCCGGCGTAGCCTGACCACGGTCACCCTCGCCGCAGCAGCGACCACAGGGGCCGCGGCCGGCGGACTCGTCGACCTGGAGACGTTGCTGCAAGCCACGTCGGCCTGCCTCGCCTCGGTCACCCTCGCGGGGTTGGCCTCTGCGACCGTGCTACTGCGCGACCAGCCGGCCCTGCGGACCGCCGCGGCCGCGAGCTGCTGCATGGTCGCAGCAGTGCTCGTCTTCTGTGGCGCGTACCTCCTCCTGCCTGCCGCTCTGGCAGCAGCCGCCTTCCTCTTCCGTCCCGCCGGAGCCACCAGAGGAACCTCTCCAGCCGTAAGCCACCGGGCGTCAGTTCCCGACCACCAACAGGACGACGTCGCCGTATGACCTGGGCAGTCTCCACACCTGCATGGGGCGTCGTCGGCGACGATGGGGGCATGCCCGAGTCCGCCCCCTTCGGCCCCCTCGACTTCCAGCTCGTCCTGCTCCGCCGCATGGCCGACCACAACCCCGGTCTTGTCGAGGACGCGCGGCGGGAGCTCGGGGCGTCCGCGGCCGGGATGCGGGAGGCCAACCGGCGGTGGCAGGCGATGGTGCGCTCGCCGCGCGGTGGCCGGTCCGGCGCGTCCCGGTACCGGTCGGTGCTCGGTACGCCGGAGAAGCTGCACCGCACCATCGGCGACCTGGAGTGCGAGGCGCTGCTCTGGCCGGTGCCGCTCTGGCCCGAGCTGCGGTTCGAGGTGCTGCTCGCCCCGACGGGCGCGGTGTGGAACGAGTGGCTGATCCGCGCCCCCGGCACCCCCGCACCGCCGCTGCGCACCCTGGCCGACCTCACCCCCTGGTCCTGCACGGTCGACGAGGCGGCCCGCGCCTTCCCTCCGGCCCGCCCGCTGGAGGGCTCGGCACCGACCCGCTGGGGTCTGCGCCTCTCCGTACCGGAGGAGGAGGACGGTGAACGGCCGCCGCTGGTGGCCGAGTTCACGTGGGGGTTGTTGCAGCGGGTGGCCCGGACCTAGCGAGGTGTTACGAGGCGACGAAGTCCCGTACGCCCTGAGACACCCCCTCGTCACCCAGCAGGTCGTTGTGGGCCAGGCAGCCCGCCGGGTTGTTGGTGGCGCCGTCGAGGAGGACGCTGTCGCGGGGGTTGATCACCTCGTCGCACTCCGACCACCAGGTGGCGTACTCGACGTCGCCGGGTGTCTCGTCGCCCTCCGCGAGGCCGTCCTGGACGTAGCTGCCCGGCGTCATGTCGCGGCAGGCCTGCGACCAGGCGGCGCAGGCCCAGGCGGTGCTCGTGCCGTGGTTGGGGCCGGCGAGCGAGGCCCAGTGGGCGACCTTGCCGGTGCCGCCGCCGTGCTTCACCGGATTACTCCGAGGATGCCCCGTCCTTTGGGGCGGGGAGGAATCGGACACCTGCGGAGCAGGGCAGGGAGAGTTGAATCGCCGCCAGGGCGATTCGGCGTCCACCGTCGGCGCCCGTGAGGAGGAGCACGGCAAGGGCCGATGGGGCCCAACTGTCGGCCCTTCCAGGTAGGTTGATGTGTATGACGGTGGGGGCGAAGGCGGATGGTGCCGGGTGTGCTCGGTATACGTATCGTCTGCGCCTGTCGCGTTCGGCGCGGCGTGCGCTGGAGGCCGAGTGGGACCGGTGCCGTTGGGTCTGGAATGAGTGCGTGGCGAAGTCGAAGGCCGTGTACCAGGCTGCGAGGGCGAGCGGTGAGAGGCTGGCGTGTGGTCCGGCCCGGCTGGACCGGATGCTGACCGAGGCCCGCAGGAGCATGCCGTGGCTGCGTGAGGGTGCGTCGGTTCCTCAGCAGCAGCTCATCCGTGACTTCGGCAAGTCCCGCGCCAAAGCGTTGAAGGACATCGACGGCCGGTTGCCGGTGCGGCAGCGGGCCGGGATGCCCCGTTTCAAGAAGAAGCACGAAGCGGAGCCGACGCTGAACTACACGAAGCGCGGCTTCCGGCTGAAGGACGGTCGCTTGCATCTGGCGGGCGGGATCGTGGTGCGGCCGGTGTGGTCGCGGGAGCTGCCCGGGCCGCCGTCCAGCGTGCGCGTGTACCGGGACAGCGTCGGGCACTGGTATGCCTCGTTCGTGACCACGGCT
>NZ_JASCIS010000012.1 GCF_029968015.1 Streptomyces luteolus | reverse complement strand
GGCGCTGAAGAGCGCCCCGAAGGGGCGCGGGGAACTGCGCGACCAGCCACGACGGCGCCGCAGCCGAACGACCGCCCCGAGGCGTGGGGCTGGGGGCTACCCGCCCCCCACCACCCCCGCCAACGCATCGCACAACGCCTCCAACGCCCCCGCCCACGCGTGGTCCGGCGGAGTCGCGTACCCCACGACCAGGGCGTCACGGCCCACGGCGGGGGCCTCCGGGTGCCGGAAGCGGTCCAGGCCGAGGATCGTCAGACCGTGCCAGGCGGCGGCGCGGATCGCCAACTGCTCCGTACCGTCGGGAAGTTCGAGCACCGCGTGCAGCCCCGCCGCGATCCCGCTCACCGTCACCTCGGGCACGCGCGCGGCGAGCGCGGCCACGAGCTGGTCGCGGCGGCGCCGGTAGCGCAGCCGGGCGGCGCGCACGTGCCGGTCGTACGCCCCCGAGGTCAGGAACTCGGCGAGGGTCAGCTGGTCGATCGCCCCGCAGGCCCAGTCCGACGGGCCCTTGGCGCGGGCCACGTCGGCGGCGAGCGCGGCGGGCAGCACCAGCCAGCCGAGCCGCAGCGCCGGGGCGAGGGACTTGCTGGCGGTGCCGAGGTACACGACACGGTCCGGGTCGAGGCCCTGCAGGGCGCCGACCGGCTGCCGGTCGTAGCGGAACTCCCCGTCGTAGTCGTCCTCCAGGATCAGGCCGCCCGAGCGCCGCGCCCAGTCGACGGTCTCGGCGCGGCGCTCCGGCGGCAGCGCTACGCCCAGCGGGAACTGGTGCGCGGGCGTGAGCAGCACGGCGTCCGGGCCGAGCCGCGTCAACTGGTCGGTGCGGGTGGCGCGTTCGTCGTACGGGAGCGGGGGTGTGCGCAGTCCGGCCGTGGTGAGGAGTTCGCGGTGAACGTCGAGGCCGTACGAGTCGACGGCGACGGAGCGGCTCTTCCAGGTCCCCTGCCGCAGGACCCGGGCCAGCAGCATCAGTCCGTGGGCGGCGCCGGAGCAGACGACGATGCGGTCCGGGTCCGCGTACACGCCCCGGGCGCGCGCGAGGTAGTGGGCGAGGGCGGTACGCAGCTCGACCCGGCCCCGCGGATCGCCGTACCCGAAGGCCTCGTTGGGCGCGGCGGACACGGCCTTGCGGGCGGCCTTGAGCCACTCGGCGCGCGGGAAGGAGGCGAGGTCGGGGGTGCCGGGGATCAGGTCGTGGCGCGCGGGGCCCGGTGTGCGGCGCGGCGGCGGGGCGGCGGCCGGGCGGCTCACGGCGCGGTCGGCGACCCGGGTGCCGGAGCCCTGCCGTGCGGTGAGCCAGCCCTCGGCGACCAGGTCGGCGTAGGCGTCGGCGACGGTGTTGCGGGCGATACCGAGGTCGGCGGCGAGGGTGCGGGAGGAGGGCAGCCGGGTGCTCGGGGCGAGCCGGCCGCCGCGGACGGCCTCGCGCAGGGCGTCGGTCAGGCCCTTGCGGACGCCGGGGCCGCGCACGTCCACGTGGAGGTCGACGCCCTGGCCTGTGGCGTTCGGCAAAGTGGCCCATGTTTCCGCCATGGAAATGGACCATACTCCTGGGCCATCGCGCTCGTAGGGTCGAGCCATGAGCACCAACGACAACGACACCCGTGGCTTCGTCCCCGAGCACACCCCCCGCATGGAGTGGGCCAAGCTCGCCCCCGACGTCTACAAGGCGATGTGGCAGCTGGAGCAGGCCGCCCGCAAGGGCCTCGACTCGTCCCTCTACCACCTGGTCAAGATCCGCGCCTCGCAGATCAACCACTGCGCGTTCTGCCTCGACATGCACACCAAGGACGCCCTCGCCGAGGGCGAGTCGGTGGAACGGATCATCCAGCTGAGCGCCTGGGAGGAGTCGAAGCACTTCTACACGCGCAAGGAGATCGCGGCGATCGAACTCACCGAGGCCGTCACGGTCCTGACGGATGGCTTCGTTCCGGACGAGGTGTACGAGCGGGCCGCGGAGTTCTTCGAGGAGGCCGAACTCGCCCACCTCATCGCGGGGATCACGACGATCAACGCGTGGAACCGGTTCAGCGTCGCCACGCGCAAGGTGCCGGGCCACTACAAGCCGGCGGGAGCCCGTTCGTGAGGTCGTACCCCTCGTACCCCCGTACCACCGAACTCCCCGCCGAGTTCCGCACGGCGATGCAGGCGCTGAGCGCGGCCGCCAAGCGCGGGCTCGGCGACGCGGCGCTGGCCGAGCTGGTGATGATCCGGGCCTCGCAGCTCAACCGGTGCGCGTTCTGCCTCGACATGCATCTGGCGCTGGCGCGGAAGGCGGGCGAGTCGGAGGAGCGCCTGGACCTCCTCGCCACGTGGGAGGAAACCACCGGCACGTACACGGCCCGCGAACGCGCGGCGCTGGCCCTGACGGAGGCGGTCACGGTGTTGGTGGAGGGCTTCGTTCCGGACGAGGTGTACGAGCGGGCCGCGGCGCAGTTCGACGAGGCCGAACTCGCCCACCTCATCGCGGTGATCACGGCGATCAACTCCTGGAACCGCCTGATGGTCGCCCGCCGCATCCAGCCGGGAGGCCCGGCATGGACGTGAAGACCTTCCGCGACCTGCACCACGACCGCGCCCCCGGCGACCCGCTGATCCTGCCGGGCCCCTGGGACGCGGCCAGCGCCCGCGCGTTCGCCGGGGCGGGCTTCCCGGCCCTCGCGACGCCGAGCGCGGGCATCGCGGAGTCCCTCGGATACGAGGACGGCGCGACCCCGGCCGACGAGATGTTCGCGGCGGTCACCCGCATCGTCCGCGCGGTGACCGACTACGGCATCCCGGTCTCGGCGGACCTGGAGTCGGGCTACGGGCTGCCGCCCCGCGAACTCGTCGACCGCGCCCTGTCGGCGGGCGCGGTCGGCGTAAACCTGGAGGATTCGAACCCGTCCGGCCTGGCCGACCCGCACGAGCACGCGGCCCGCCTCGCGGAGATCCGCACGGCGGCGGGCGACGCCCTGTTCGTCAACGCCCGCGTGGACACGTACGTACGGGGCGTCCCGGACCTGGACGAGACGGTCCGGCGCGCCCGGCTGTACGTGGAGGCGGGCGCGGACGCCGTCTACCCGATCCTGGCCCCGGAGGACGCCCTCCCCACCCTGTACTCCTCGATCCCGGCACCGGTGAACGCCCTGTCCGTGGCGAACGGCCCGAACCCGGCGGAACTGGGCCGACTCGGGGTTGCCCGAGTGACGTTCGGACCCGGGTTGCTGCGGCGGGTGATGGGGGTGGCGAGGGAGATCGCGAAGGAGTTGCGCTAGCAACCGACTGCGCCCCCGCATTGACGAATGCACCGATCTTGTGGCGCTGCTGCACTGAAGCGGTACTGGTTCCCCGCTCCAGTGGCGCTACGTGAGGTGCCGGTCAGAGGGCTTATATGCCGGATGTATGGTGCCGACAGGTCCGGGCGCCTTGTCTCCCGGACCTGTCACACATGCACATCCACTCGGGGGAGCGCAGCCCATGGGGGAGCACTTCAAGACGGACATCGACCAACTCCAGCAGTTCCTGACGAACTTGGAGAGATGCGTCGACGACCTCAACGAGGCCCGGACCGCCCTCGCCCACGTGCGCGGCGACCAGATCGGCACCGCCCGGCTCGACGAGGCCTGTGACAAGTTCCAGATGGAATGGAAGTACGGGTCCGACAAGACCAAGGAACTGATCGGCGAGATCAAAGAGGGCGTGAAGGCCAACAAGAAGGGCTACGAAGAGGTCGAAGAGGCCTTGGAGAAGGCCCTCAAGCAGATCGCCGACCAGAGCACCTCGGGCGGGGGCGGTAAGTGATGGCGGCGAACCCGTACCCCAACATCGGCTTCAACCCCGTACCGGGCGTTTCCGCCGAGGTCACCAAGCTGCAGCAGAAGGTGGCAGCGGCCGCGACGGCTCTGGAGAACACCCACCGGCAGCTGACGAAGCTCACCGCCGAGAGCAGCTACTGGGAGGGCGACGCGGCGGACAAGTTCCGCGAGAACCTCGAAGGCGACCTGTCGAAGTACCTCAAGGACGCCGGTTCCGCACTGCGTGACGCCGCCACCCAACTCCACCGTTGGGACGGCCACTTGACGTCCAACCGGGAGCTGGCGGGCAAGTACGACGCCGAGGCCGCCGAGCGGAAGGCCGCGGCCGACAAGGCCAAGAACGCCTACGACCAGGCTGCGCAGAACCCGGACCTGCGGCCCGCCGCAAGCTACCCCTCGCAGGAGGAGGCCGACGCGGCGACGGCGCGGATGCGGGCCGCCGAGCGGGACGTGAACGAGGCGAGCGCTGCCCTCACCAAGGCCAACGAGGCGTACTCGTCGCTCAACCGCAAGATCAAGGAGCTGGAGACCACCCACGCCGACCAGGCGGACGTCATCGCCAAGGCCCTGTCCACCCAGGCGGACAAGGCGCCGGACAAGGGGTTCTGGGAGAGCGTCGGGGACGTCATCGGGTCGATCGGCTCCTTCTTGGCTGAGCACGCCGGGACGATCGGAGCGATCGCGGGGCTGCTCGCTCTGTTCCCCACGCCGCTGGCACCGCTCTTCGCGGGCATCGCCATCGCCACCAGCGCGGTGTCCCTGGGCAACAACTTCGCCGACAAGGACTTCCGGGATGCGTTCCTTCCCTGGGGCGACAAGTTCGGCTGGAACATGGACACCTTCTCGGCCTACGCCTCCGTCGGCAGCGACCTCGTCGGCCTGGTGCCCGGTGGCAGGGCACTGAGCGGAGCAGGCCAGGCCATCCGTTCCGGGCTCGACGACGCCGCCCAGATGGGCGTCAGCGTCACCAGCCGTGAGGTCGGCACCGAGTTCGTACGCGAAGTCGGCTCGGTACTGCGTACCGCACCGAGAACAGCGGCCGACGAGGCATGGCAGGCCGCTGGGGAAAGCGCTGCGGGTTCGGCGAAACTCATGGCCGACATCAGCGTGAACGGACTCAATGTCGCCGCGAACGTCATGCCTGAAGAAGGCACTGCGGGCAATGTCGCGGAAGTCACCAAGGCCGGGGCCGGGGCCTGGGCGGGGCAGGACATCGTACGGTCCGTCCTGGCAGCCAGGTAGCCGACGGAGAGGTGAACGAGAATGAACACGCCCCTGCCTCCGGGCTCGGCTGCCCGCAGTGAGGCCCAACCCGTCTTCTGGTACGGCATCCCGCACGGATACGCGAAGCTCGACCTCGATCCTCCGCGCGAGCGCATCGAGGCGCTGGTCCAGGACCTCAATACGCTTCCTGTCGAGCAACGGGCACAGGCGTCGCAGGTGCTGCAGTTCTACGCGGGCATGGTCACCACGTTGAACAAGCAGAATGTGCACATGTTCGCGGTCGGTTACCACCCGGACGACGACGGCACCGTCGTGACGTCGACTCTGAGCATCTCCACCGTCCCCGCATCGGGCCACAACGCCAAGCTGGTCATCGCCGGCCTGGCGGGGTCGGCCGCCGACGACCCGGAGACCGGACTGCGCCCGCTTGAACTGCCGTGCGGCCTCGGCTACCTCGCCGAGGAGAAGAAGCGCACCGTTGCCGTCGGCGGAGATTCGCACACCCCCGAAGCCCCCGCACGCGGAGACGTGTGGCAGGGCACTGTCGCGGTCACCGGCTCGGGTACGCCCGACATCATCGTGGTGCAGATGGTGACGCCCGCTCTCCACCTCGCCGACGTGTACCGGGACATCCTGCTCGGAGTCGCCCACACGCTGACGTTCACGGATCCCGCAGAACCCGCGGTGCTTGCGGAGAGCGAACCGTCGACTCGATCAGCGGCGGCGGCCATACGCAACGACTTCGGATAAGGATGGAGCACCCCATGGACACCCCGCCTGTCGCACCCGACGTCCAGCAAGTCCTCAAGCACAACCGTGGTCTGCTCTATCGGCAGCTCGGAATGCGCCTCGCGATTGCTGCGGCTCTGGTCGCCCTGACGTATCTGCTGGATGTGAGCGGGGTTCCGGCTTCCTTCCTCACGGGCCTTCCGGTCATAGTCGCCGTGCTGATGATGTTCTTCACACTGATTCGGGTGGGTGCCGGCCGACGGCTCAAGGTGTGCGAGCGAGTGCTGAGTGCCTATCCCCTTGAGTACCGCACCCGTGTGGTCAGGAAGGAGTCGCAGTGGCTGCTCCTGGGAGACGTGCACACGGTCAAGCTCTCCGTACGCGGACAGCATGGGGCACCCCATATGCGGGCGCTCAACGCCTCGACACGGCGCCGGTGGCCCAAGGCCGCCGAGGACGGCGGAGCCTGGTTCGCGGGTGATCCCGCGTTTGGTGGCGTGATGATCGTGCCCAGCACCAAGGACATGCTCTTTCTCCAGCCCGCCGGCTGGGACAAGTTCGCGGCGGAACGCGAGAACGCCGATCCCGCCCGCCTCGCCAGGGCCCAACAGGCGGGAATCACCAAGAAGCTGGAACGCGAGCCCCGCGTCCTGCCCACCGGATAGGCCGCCGCGATGCGGAACGACCTCGGACAGCACCAGCAGGGCTGGGGCAGATACAGGAGAGACACGTGCTGCCGAAGCGGTCGGCCGTCCTCGGCGCCGTTTTCGCCGTGAGTTACGCCCTCGCCCTCGCCATCCGCTCGGACAGCCTCTTCCTCCTCGGCATCCCCGGCATCGTCGGCCTGGTCGTCGTGACGGTCCTGCTGGTCCAGTCGACGGCGCGCAGGCAGGCGCCACAGGGCACGACTCCGTACGCGACGGACAGGTCCGGACACCGGGGCGCGGTGCGGCACTACTACTCGGCCGGCCTGAAGTTCTACGGCGGGTTCACGACCGTCTTCGCCCTCGTCGTGACCGTGGCGCTCACCACGGCCACGGGATGGCTCTTCCCCTTGGGCGTCGCCGGGATCTGCGGACTGGTCGTCACCCAGTACGTCGGCCTGCCGACCCTGTTCTGGACCTGGCAGTGCGAACGCGCGCTGCGCTCCCACCCCTTGGTCTTCCGGAGCCCCGTGCACAAGGTGAGCCTCCAGGCCGACGGCAGGCGTTCGCTACGGCTGGGCCCACAGGGCGCCGGCGGTTCCCCGGTCCTGGCGGGTGTGGACCCGTTGCGGCACGAGAGCTGGCCCGCGGGCATCGCCGACGGCGTCTGGTTCGCGGGCGACGAGGCCTCCGGCGGCACCGCATTCGTGCCGGGCACCGGTGAGTTGATCTACTTGCGTCCGACCGGCCAGAAGGACTGAACTCGGGCCGGCGAGACGACCGAACGGATCATCCAGCCCCATGACCGAGACGACCACTGCGACCACTCCCCGCCCCCGCCATCCCATAGCCCGAGGCTTCCTCTGGCTTGGCAGCGCCCTGATCGCGTTCGCCGGCGCGTTCTGGTTCGTGACCGCCACCGCGGACCTCGCGCTGTCCGCCGGGCTCTACGGCACCCCGGGTACGTACAAGGTGAGTTCCTGTTACGACACCGACAGCAGCAGGAAGAACTCCGACTACTCCTGCTACGGGGACTTCACACCCGACGGCGGGTACACCCAGTCCGTGGAGCTGGAGGACACCGGCCACGACTATCCGGACGGGTACACCTTCGACGTCCGGCAGGGAGACGTGCCGGAGGAGTCCGGGAGGGTGCAGCGGACCGGGGTCTGGGGCGTGGCCGGTGAGCTGTGGCAGGTCGGGGTCGCCGTGGTCATGCTCGCGTGGGTCGCGTACATGGGGATCAAGCCGCCCGTGTGGAAGCCGGACCCTAGCGGCGAGCGTTCGCGGCGTACCAGGGTGGCCGACCGGATCGGGATCGTCTTCATCATGGGCGGCATCGCCGTGGGGGCGCTGAGCTGGGTCGTCAACTTCGTGGGGACGTTCGTCTACTGACAACACGAAGACGACGGTGCCGCTACAGCTCCACCCCCAGGTCCAGCTCCGCCCACACGGTTTTACCGACCGTGAGTTCCTCCACATCCCAACGCACCGCCAGCGCCTGCACGATGGCGAGGCCGCGGCCGAATTGGTCCTCGCCCGCGTCGGCGCGGAGAGACGGCCTGCGTTCGCCCTTCGGGTCCGTGACAGCGATCCGAAGGACTGTCCCCGTCAGGATCACTTCGAGGCGGAACAGGCGGTCCTTCAGACAGCCATGCAGCAGCGCGTTCGTGACGAGTTCGCTGGTCACGAGGGCGGCATCGGCGGCGAATTCACGGTGCCCCCAATCAGCGACGAGGCGTGTGACCCGCCTCCGAGCGATGGGGACGGACTTGAGCTGGGGCGGGTAAGTCGCCACGTCGTAGCGGGCGTTGGAGGGTGACTCCATGCACGCGCACCTCCTTGTGCGGGCGGACCGCGTGACGGTGGCATTGCCGCGGCCACGCAGGGCGGAGCGGTGCACTTCCGCCAACTGGCTCCGCTGTGCGAGCGGTTGAGTACTGACGGTAGGGGTACCAATAGGCTGGCATCAACCTCATTGCCAGAAATATTTACTCAAGCGCTTGTCCCGCGTGGGAGATCGCCTGCAAACTGAGGCATGGCTGACAACCGCTCCGACCGAGGCGTCTCGGTCTCCACCGTCCTCGCTCGCAGGCTGGGCGGCGAGCTGCTGCGTATGCGTGAGGGGTGCGGCATGCGACAGCCGCAGGCGGCAGAGGCCCTTTCCGCTTCGGTGGCGAAGGTGACCAAGATGGAGCGCGGGTTGGTTCCCGTACGCGATCCGGACATTCGCTCGCTGTGCCAGCTGTACGACGTGCACGACCCGCAAGTCATCGGCCGCCTCCTCGGCCTGGCCAAGGCCGACCGGGAGCGCCGGAAGGCCAAGGGGTGGTGGAACCAGTACCCAGTCCTCGGTGCTCAGGTCGAGTACGTCGCGTTGGAGGATGTCGCGGCACAAGTCCGCACCCACCAGGTCACCTTGATCCCGGGGCTGCTCCAAACCCCTGACTACGCCCGTGCATTGGCGGTCGGGTGCGGCGCATGGGAGGACCCGGACGAGATTGAGCGGTTCGTGGAGGCCCGCATTGCCCGACAGGACCGCCTCAACAGCACGCCCCCACTTCAGCTCTGGGCCCTGATCGGCGAAGGTGCGCTGCGACAGCACGTCGGCGGCCGGGACGTCATGCGCGGCCAGCTTGAGTACTTGCTGAAGCTGACAGACCGCCCGAACATCAAGGTCCAAGTACTCCCCTTCCTGGGCGGTGCGCACGCCGGAATGCAGGGAGCGTTCAACATCATCTCGTTCGCTGAGGTCAACGCACTGGACGTCGTCTACCTGGACACACCTTCGTCTAGCCTGTGGCTGGAGAGTGAGCAGGACGCGGCTCGCCATACGGCCATCTTTGATCGCACTGCGCGGAACTCCCTGGCCCAGGCCGACTCGCGGTCGCTCATCCGGCGTGTGATCAAGGAGCTCTAGCCAGATGACCCAGTTCGAGTTTGTGAAGTCGACTTACAGCGGTGGCACCGGCGAGTGCGTAGAAGTCGCCAAGAACATCCCCTGCACCATCGCCGTAAGGGACTCCAAAGACCCGAACGGTCACATACTCCGGTTCAGCCCAGCCGCCTGGCGGCCCTTCGCGGCGTACGCCCAGCAAACCGCCAAGTGACGTAGACAGCCACCACGCATAACGGTGCCGGGTGCCCCATGAAGGGGTGCTCCACACCGGCACGTTGCGGCAACCGAGAGCTACTTCTTCGACAGTCACGCCTGCCAGACATCGCAGCAAGCCATCCCGGGGGCATTTTAGACATAAATCACTATCCCCCTCGAATGCAGGGAACGAGCATTAAGCGGAGGAGGCAACTCCTCCTAGCGTTAAGGGTGAACCTAATTCGCCCCATTCTGGCATAGGCAAGCCTGCCCCCCTCAACGGCACAGGCGGGGCGACCCTACGTAAAAGCACCCGCCCGATACGCATCACCCAAATCTACCTGAAAACAACGCGCAAAGTAAGAACCCGGTAAGAATTACTCCACGCCTGGCGGCCGTTCTCCCACGGCAAGGTCTATAGGTGGTAGCTTCATCACCTCAGGCCCAACAGCCTGAAATCAGGAAACGGGGAAACGAACTATGTCCAGAATCTCTGTTGGCAAGAGGAGCGCATTCGGCGCCTTGTTCGCGGCATCTATTGCCGTAATGGCCATGCCCGGCACGGCAGTGGCCGCCGTCGAGGGCCACGAGGCAACCAACCCGACCGCTAGCCCGCCGGCGGGCGTCACATGCTCAATCGACGGCTGGGTAAAAGCATGCTTCGAGCCCTACGGCGACGTGATGTGGGTCAAGGACACCAAGGCGGACGGATACCCGGCCCGTGTTTACTTCTATGGGTACGACGGAGCCGACTCCGCCAACGAGAAGCAGAGCTGCCTGAATCGACACGGTGCTGATGCCGGGTGGACTACTTGCACTCTCTCCAGCGTCATCCCAGAGGACGACCAAGTAATCTTCTGGCCTATGGAAGTCTACGGCGCTGATTACAACCACATGCTTCCCGAAAGCGGTGGAACAATCACGACGGCACTTACGAGCTGAATTCACCACACGCCTGGGGAGGGACACATGAAACGGCTTGCCGTCATCATGGGCATCGCGATTATGGCTGCAGTTACCACATCCGGCACGGCATCAGCAGTGAGCGGTCCACCATCCGGTGCACCGTGCTCGGTCGGCAAGGGCGCCACTGCCTGCTTCGAGGCATACGGCGACGTCATTTGGATCAAGGACAATGTAAAGGACGGCAAAGGCGTCACCGCTGGATGGTCGTTGGCCAGCGCCCCCGATGACCCCCGCTGGTGCACCAACACTCTGGGCTCAGATGCGGGATGGGCAAGCTGCGGAATGGCTAGCGAAATCCCCGAGAACGACGAGATCAGCTTCCGTGCGCTGGTCGTAGGCAGCGATGGAACCCCAGAGAACGGCAGTGGCACTGCTGGGCCACTGGTCTTCGCTGCGACGAGCTGACCCCCTGAACGAGGTCGCAACTCGACGTTAAAGGGCACTCAGCGTTAAAGGGTCGGGCTTCGGAACACCTAGGCGTTCCGAAGCCCGACCCTTTAACGAAAGCGAGAACTCAATCGACTACTTCTTCGGCAGCCACTTCTCCCAGACGTCCTTGTTGTTTTTGACCCATTCCTTCGCCGCAGCCTCACCGGTCTTCTTGTCCTTGGCTATCGCCTGGGCAACCTTGTTCTGCTGCTCGTTGCTCCACTTGAAGTTCTTGATGAACTCGGCAGCGTCACCGCCGTCCTTGGCGAAGTCGGCGTTCAGGTACTTCTGCAGCTTGTTGTTGTCGTAGCCGCACTTGGTGTCGGTCTTCGGCTCGTTGCAGCCCTCGGTGTACTCGGGGAGCTTCACCTCGACCAGGTCCATGTCGACGTTGGCCCACAGCGGCTCCCACCAGTAGGTGATGAACGGCGTCTTGGCGTCGTACTTGGACTGGATTTCCTTGATCTGGGCAGCCTCGTTGCCGGTCTCCTTGATCTTGAAGTCCAGGTTGTGGTTCTTGATGAGGTACTTGTCGTACGTCGTGTACGAGGGTGCCGCACCGATGAACTCGCCCTTGTCCCCGGACTCCGAGGTCTTGAAGTCCTTGGCGAACTTGTTCAGGTTCTTGTAGTCGAGGATCTCGGGGTGCTTGTCCGCGTAGTACTTCGGAACGAACCAGCCGATGTGCCCCACCACACCCAGGTCGCCGCCCTTGACGACGCTCTTCTTCTCGTCGATGTAGAGCTTCTGCTTGTCCGGCTGGCCGTTCCAGTCCTCCATGATGACATCGGCCTTGCCGCTGTTCAGGGCATCCCAGGCGATGGGCTCGTCCATCGTCTTGAGGTTGACCTTCTTGACACCCAGCTCATCCTCGAGGATCACCTTGGCGACCTCGGCGTTGGCCCGTGCGCCGACCCAGGACGGGACGGTGATGGTGACCTCGTCGCTGCCGCCGGCCTTCTTGGTGTCGGCGGCACAGGCGCTGAGCGCCACCATTCCAAGGACACCGGCGCCGGCGATGAGACTGGTGCTGATTCTCTTGCTGTGCTTCACGATCTTTCCTTACGTAGCGAGATTGAGGAGAACTACGGCGGCAGGGGCTACGCCCCTGTCGGTCGTGCGGTCACCGCGAGGTGTCCCCCTTGACGTCGGCACCCGGCTGCGAGATTCGGTCCAGAAGGATGCCGAGGCACACGATCGCGATACCGGACGTCAGACCGAGGGCCAGATCGTCCTTCGCCAGACCGGTGACCACGTCCACGCCGAGCGCGCCGGCGCCGATCATGCCCGTGATCACGACCATCGACAGGACCAGTACGACGCCCTGGTTGACGGCGAGCAGGAGGGACGAGCGCGCCAACGGCAGCTGCACCTGACGCAGTTGCTGCCCCGTGGTGGAGCCGAGCGAGCGGGACGCCTCGAGCGCCGAGGGGTCGATCTGGTTGATGCCCTGGGTGGTGATGCGGATGACCGCGGGCAGTGCGTAGAGCACGGCCGCCACGACACCGGCCGTCCGGCCGCCGTGGAACAGGGCGATCGCCGGGATCATGTAGACGAACTGCGGCATGGTCTGCAGAGTGTCGAGCACCGGTCGGATCGCCCGCTCCACCCAGCCGACGCGCGCCGCGAAGGTACCGATCGCGAAACCGAGCAGCAGGGTGAGGGCGAGAGCCGCGAGGACTACGGAAAGGGTGTCGAGCGAACGGGTCCACAGGCCCATACCTCCGATGACACCAAGGGCGAGCACGGTGGTGACCGCAGCCCGCCAGCGGCCCGCCAGATAGGCGAGGACTCCGGCGACCAGAAGCAACGCCCACCAGGGGGTGGCCTCGAGGCCGTCACGCACCGGATTGATGACATACGTCGCGAAGCCGGAGGCCAATGTGATGGTGCCGCCTACCACCGGGACGCCGGAGCCGACGGTGGTCTCGACCCAGTCGACCACGGCGTTGACCGGGGCCGCGATGGCGATGACCCAGGTGTCAGGCCACTCCTGCTTGCCGAGTATCGAGCCGAGCACGGTGCCCGCGGTGGTCAGAGCGATGACGCCCAGCCAGACGAACCAGGTCTTCGGACCACCCTTGCCTTGGCACGGGTCGTCGAGCCGCTCGCCCGCCGCCGCCGTCGTACGGTCCAACCAGATTGCGATCAGCACGATTGCGATACCGGGCGACAGCGCGAGGCCGGTGTCCACAGTGGAGAGCGCGGTGTAGATTTCCGCGCCCAGGCCGGAGACACCAACCACCGAGGCGAGCACGACCATCGACAGACACATCATGATCGTCTGGTTGAGGCCGAGCAGCATCTGCCTGCGGGCCAGCGGCAGGCGTGCGGTCCACAGCTGCTGCCAGGAGTTCGCACCCAGTGAAGTCGACGCCTCGAGTGCGGTCTTGTCAGCGCCGCGCAGACCGAGCGCGGTCAGCCGGGCCATCGGCGGAGCCGCGTAGATAACCGTGGCGACAAAGGCCGAAGGGACGTCGACGCCGAAGATCAGCACGAACGGCAGCAGATAAGAGAAGGCAGGAAGGACCTGCATGGTGTCGAAGACCGGGCGCAGGATGCGCTGGCCGCGGTCCGAGAGCCCGGCCCAGAGCCCGAGCAAGGCACCGACGATGGCCGCGGCTGCCACGCAGACCACCATCAGGCCGAGGGTCTCCATCGCCGGTTCCCACATGCCGAGCAGCCCGATCACCACGAAGGCGCCGAGCGCGGTGCCCGCGGTACGCAGCGCGCGGCGGCTGAGATCCGCGCCGCCCGCCACCCAGGCGATGAGTACCGCCGCGACGGTCACACCAAAGACACCGAGGGTCTCCAGGAACGTGACCAACGTGTCCACGGAAGACTCCGCTGCGTTGCTGATGTGCAGCAGGAAGTACAGGAAAATCGGATGACTCTCGCGGTTGTTGGCCAACCAGCTTTCCGCGTCGCTCAGCGGCGATCGGATACCGAAGGTCCAGCCGCCCGGCCAGGTACCGCTGCTGGTGACCAGCGCGCTGACAACCGCGACGAGTACAGCGACGGTCAGAAGGGCGGCCTTGGGATGGCCGGCGAGCCGGGCCAGGAAGCCGGGCTCCTTCGCGGCGCCCGCGGGCGCGAGCTGCGCCGGCGGGGCCTTGTCCTCCAGGGCGGGGGCAGGGGCGGAACTCATATGGCAGCCACCTCCTTGCCCTCCGTATCGCTGCCGCCGTCGATACCGGCGACCACGGCGAGCAGCCGCTCGTGGTCGACGATGCCGAGGGTGCGGCCGTCCTCGACGACGCGGCAGGGCTCGCCGCTGTTCGCGACGGCCTCGATGGCGTCGACGACGAGGGTGTCGGGGGCGAGTTCGGTGCCCGTGGCGGACTCGGCCGCGTCGGCCGGGCGCATCGCGCGGCGCACGGAGATGACCTGTTCGCGCGGCACGTCCCGGACGAAGTCGCGGACGTAGTCGTCGGCCGGGTTGGCGACGATCTCCTCGGGCGTGCCGAGCTGCACGATCGCGCCGTCCCGCATCAGCATGATGCGGTCGCCGAGGCGCAGCGCCTCGCTGAGGTCGTGGGTGATGAAGACCATGGTGCGGCCCTCTTCGCGGTGCAGGCGGATGACCTCCTCCTGCATGTCCCGGCGGATCAGCGGGTCGAGGGCGCTGAACGGCTCGTCGAAGAGCAGCACTTCGGGGTCGACGGCGAGGGCGCGGGCCAGGCCCACACGCTGCTGCTGGCCGCCGGAGAGCTGACCGGGCCGGCGCTCCTCCATACCGGCGAGGCCGACCTTCTCGACGATCTCCTGCGCCTTGGCGCGCCGCTCGGCCTTGCCGACGCCCTGGATCTCCAGGCCGTACGCGACGTTGTCGAGGACGCTGCGGTGCGGCAGGAGGCCGAAGTTCTGGAAGACCATCGCGGTCTGGCGGCGGCGCAGTTCCCGCAGCCGGTTCTTGTCCATGCCGAGGACGTCCTCGCCGTCCATGGCGATGGACCCGGAGGTCGGCTCGATCAGCCGGGTCAGGGTGCGTACGAGGGTGGACTTGCCGGAGCCGGACAGGCCCATGACGACGAAGACCTCGCCGCGCTGCACGTCGAAGTCGACGTCCCGGACGGCGGCCGTGCAGCCGGTCTTCTCGCGCAGCTCGGCGGTGGACAGGATCCGGTACTCGGGGTTGCCCGGTATGCGGTCCGCCTTGGGGCCGAAGACCTTCCACAGGTCACGTACGGCGAAGGCGGGCGCGGCGGGGTCGGCGGCGGTCGGCTCGGTGGCCCCGGTGTTCTTGGTGGCCCCGGTGTTCTTGGTGGCCCCGGTGTTCTTGGTGGTGGTCATCGGAGATCACTCCCGGTCAGCAGGTCCGCGCATTTCTCCCCCACCATCAGCACCCCGATCATCGGGTTCACTGCGGGCATCGTCGGGAAGACGGACGCGTCGGCGATACGGATGCCATCGAGGCCGCGGATCGTCAAGTCCGGGGACACTACGGCGAGTTGGTCGTCCACGGCACCCATGCGGCAGGTGCCGGCCGGGTGGTAGACGGTGTGTGCGGCCTTGCGGACGAGTTCGCTGATCTCGGCGTCCTCGGTGACGTCGGGGCCGGGGAAGACCTCGCGCTTGAGCCACTTCTTGAACGGCTCGGCCTCGGCGACCTTGCGGGCCAGCTTGATGCCGTCGACGAGCGTCCGCCCGTCGTAGTCACCCTCGTCCTCGAAGTACTTGAAGTCCAGGGCCGGCTTGGCCTCGGGGTCGGCCGAAGTCAGGTAGAGGCGGCCGCGGGCGCGGGACTTGGGGATGTTCGGGGTCATGGAGACGCCGTGCTCGGGGCGCTCGTAGCCGAGGCGCTCCGGGTTGTCCGTGAACGGGATCTGGTAGAAGTGGAACATCAGGTCCGGGCCCTTGTGGGCCGGGTCCCGCTTCACGAACAGGCCCGCGTCGGAGTCCATCGCGGAGTTGTCCGGGATCGGCCCGTCGGTCTCCCAGACGATGACCGACTCGGGGTGGTCGATGAGGTTCTCGCCGACGCCCGGCAGGTCGAGCGTGACGGGGATGCCGAGCGCTTCGAGGTCCTTCTTCGGTCCGATGCCGGAGTGCATGAGCAGCCGCGGGGTGTCCACGGCACCGGCGCAGACGAGGACTTCGCGGCGGGCGGTGAGCAGCTGCTCCGTGCCGTCCTTGCCCCGGACGTGCACACCGCGCGCGGTCGTCCCGTCGAGCTCAAGGCGGTACGCCCAGGTCTCCAGGAACAGGTGGAGGTTCGGGCGGTCACCGGCCTCCATGTGCGGGTGGAGGTAGGCGACGGAGGCGGAGGAGCGCTTGTTGTTCTCCGGGTGGTACGAGAGGTCGAAGAAGCCGACGCCCTCCTCGAAGGGCTGGTCGTTGAAGCCGACGACCTCGGGCACGCCGAGCGCGGTCTTCGTGGCCTCGACCCAGTCGGTGGCTATCTGGTTCTGGTCCTTCTTGGCGACGCGCACCACGTTATTGCGCAGCTTGCCGAAGTAGGGGTCCATCGCCTTGGCGTTCCAGCCGGTGGCGCCCGCCTCCTCCCACTCGTCCCAGTCGGACGGCAGCGGCTTGAAGGAGATCAGCGTGTTGTGCGAGGAGCAGCCGCCGAGGACCTTGGCGCGGCTGTGCAGGATGTGCGAGTTGCCGCGCGGCTGCTCGGTGGTCGTGTACTCGTAGTCGAGTTCGCCGCCGAGCAGGCCGAGCCACTTGCGCAGGGTCAGCACGTCCTCGCGGTCGATGTCGGACGGGCCTCCCTCGATCACGGCGACGGTGACGTCCGGGTTCTCGGTGAGGCGGGACGCGATCACGGATCCTGCGGTGCCGCCGCCGACGATGACGTAGTCGAACTCGGTTCCGGTCATGGAGGTACTGCTCCTCTTCCTGCGAGGGTGGTGCACAAGGTGCTTGCGCTTAAGGGGCGGGCGCCGCGAGGGAGTTCACGGCGCCCGCGGTGACATCAGCCCGCGAACCAGCGCACCGGCTCCGGTGCGAGGTTCTCGTAGACGTGCTTGGACTCGCGGTACTCGGCGAGGCCGGCCGGGCCGAGTTCGCGGCCGACGCCGCTCTTGCCGAAGCCGCCCCACTCCGCCTGCGGCAGGTAGGGGTGGAAGTCGTTGATCCAGATCGTGCCGTGGCGCATCCGGCGGGCCATCCGGCGGGCGCGGCCCGAGTCGCTGGTCCAGACGGCCCCGGCCAGGCCGTACTCGGTGTCGTTGGCGAGGGCGACCGCCTCGTCCTCGGTGGTGAAGGTCTCCACGGTGAGGACCGGGCCGAAGACCTCCTCGCGGACCGCGCGCATCCCGCGGTGGCAGTTGTCGAGGACTGTCGGCTCGTAGAAGTAGCCCTCGGCGGGCCGGACTTCGCTGGGCTCGGGGCGCCTGCCCCCGGTGAGCAGCTTGGCGCCCTCCTCCAGGGCCGAGTCGACGTAGTACTCGGTCTTGTCGAGCTGCTGCTGCGAGACGAGAGGGCCGCACTCGACGCCCTCCTCGGTGCCGCGGCCGAGCTTGATCTTCGAGGCGCGCAAGGCGAGTTCGGCGACGAAGCGACTCCGGACCGACTCCTCGATGATCAGTCGGCCACCGGCCGAGCAGACCTGGCCGCTGTGGATGAACGCGGCGTTGAGGGCCTGGTCGACGGCGGTGTCGAAGCCCTCGTCGGTGGCGCAGGCGTCCGCGAAGACCACGTTGGGGTTCTTGCCGCCGAGCTCCAGGGCGACCTTCTTGACGGAGACGGCGGCGGCCTGCGCCACCTTCGTACCGCTGATGAGGCCGCCGGTGAAGGAGATCAGGTCGACGTCGGGGTGGTCGGCGAAGCGGGCGCCGACGCTGTGGCCGGGGCCGGTGACGATGTTCGCGACACCCTCGGGCAGACCGGCCTCGACGAGCAGCTCGATCAGCGCGACCGTGGTCAGCGGGGTGATCTCGCTGGGCTTGATGACGAAGGTGTTGCCCGCGGCGAGCGCCGGGGCGATCTTCCAACTGGCCTGGAGCAGCGGGTAGTTCCAGGGCGTGATCATCGCGCAGACGCCGACCGGCTCGTGCACGACGACGCTGTGCACGGTGTCCGTGCCCGCGTCCACGACGCGGCCCGCGCCCTCGCCGATGACGAGGTCCGCGAAGTAGCGGAAGGCGTCGGCGACGCAGTCGACGTCGACGCGGCCCTCCTCGACGGTCTTGCCCGCGTCCCGGCTCTCCAGGAGGCCGATCTTCTCCCGGTCCCGTACGAGCAGGTCCGCGACCCGGCGCAGCAGGGCGGCCCGCTCGGCGACCGGGGTGTCCGGCCACGCACCGTGATCAAATGCCTTACGGGCCGCGGCGATCGCGGCGTCCGCGTCGCTCGCGTCACCTTCCGCCACTTCGGCGAACGGCTTGGCATCCGCGGGGTCGAGGATCTCGCGCGTGGCCCCCGAGGCGGCGTTACGCCACTCTCCGTCCACGTGGATGGTCTGTTGTGCCGACACTTCGCGTCTTGCCTTCCGTTTACCGATTTGTTCACCCCGAGTCACTGAGGTGATCCGATCTCCCTGCCCTCGGGGCCGAAAAGCATGTCGGTTCCCATGCCGAAAGTGCCGTGAGTCACTCCGCATGCGATCAAAAGGCCCGAGTCGTACGGTTTATTGCGGAATCTCCCGGCGGGAGGAACTGCCATGCCCCAGGCCCATAAGGCAACTTTCAGCACATTCGGTGTCACTCTCTGTGCCATGGCTCTCGTCGGCGGACTCTCCGGCGTGGCAGTCGCCGACGACAACGGCATCGCCGACAAGAGCCCCCAGGAGATCGGCGTCCAGGCCCGCGAAGCACTACAGAGCGTGAAGTCCCTGCATGTCGAGGCGGAGATCAAGGGCATGGCCGAACCCGCCCCCGCGTCCTTCGAGCTCTCGTACGACACGCAGGACAACTGCACCGGGTCGGTCACGGAGCAGGGGGGCAAGGGCCGCATGGAGGTCCTGCGCAAGGGGGACCGGGTGTGGATCAAGCCGGACGCGCGGTGGCTCTCCACGCAGGCGCCGCATCTCGGCGGTGACCCGGCGGCCCAGCTGCTCAAGGGCAAGTACCTGGAGACCAGCGCCAGGGACGAGGACGGCGCGAAGATCGCCCAGCTCTGCGACCTCAACGCCTTCAAGGAGCAGATCACCGAGCGGTCCGGCAAGGCCGAGGCCGCCACGGTCACGAAGGGCGAGCGCACCGAGGTCGACGGGCGGCCCGCGATCGTGCTGAACGTCACCCGGGGGACGCAGACGGGCAAGACGTACGTCTCCACCGAGGACAAGCCGTACCCCCTCAAGGTCGAGGCCGACGAACCCGCGAAGGGTGTCGAGATCGACATGACCTTCTCCGAGTTCGACGAGCCGGTCGACGTACGGGTGCCTCCGGCGGATCAGACGGTCGACATCGGCGAGTTCGACTGACCGCCACGGGGCTCCGCCCCGGACCCCCTTTCCTGGCCGTCGGTCGGCTGCCGCGCCGTCGTGGCTGGTCGCGCCCCGCGGCGCAGCCGCAAATGTCACAGCCCCGCGCCCCTGTCGGGGCTCCGCCCCGGACCCCGTATCGCGCTCCGCGCTCGTCCTCAAACGCCGGACGGGCTGAAAATTCAGCCCCTCCGGCGTTTGAGGAGGCCCGTCTGGCAAGACTTCGGGAAGGGGCGGGTAGGGGAAGATCACCGGGGCCCGAACGCCCCCAGCGCATCCTCCAGAACCTGCCGCTGGCCAGGCCAGTCGCCCTCCGGACCAATGCTCAGGACCGCCCACAACGTGGAACCCTCCGGGCCCGCCGGCACGACGCGGTCGAGGGTGCGCAGGTCCATGGCCCACTCCTCGCTCGTGTACGAGTAGTCCAGCTCCGCCCCCTCCCCCACCTCCCCGAGCGAGTTCCGCTCGTACCCCGGCAGCCGCTTCAGATCCTTCTCGGCCAGCTCGACCGTGCTCATCGGAGTCGCGTCCGCCTCCGTCACGCGGAAGACCTGGATCCGCTCGGGGCCCGCGGGCGCCTCGTAGTAGTAGAGCGTGACGCCGTTCTTGCCCTCCTCCGTCCGGCGCTCCCAGTCCTCGGGCACGGCCAGCCTGAACTCGGCCTCGTCGACCATGCGGTACCCGGGCGGGGCCGAGGCCGAGGGTGACGCGGACTCCGAGGGGCTCGGCTCGGCCGTCGGCTCCCCGCTCTCCGCGGGCAAGGAGCTCGCGCTCGCCGAGGCCGAGGGCTTGGCGTCCGGCGCGGGCTCCTCACCCCCGCCCCACAGCAGATACGAGCCGACGCCCGCCGCGAGCACGGCGACGACCACCGAGCCGACGACGGCACCCCGCCGGAACCACGGCGGCTGCTGCGGTTCCGGCCCGTACTCGGGCCGGGGGTACGGCGAAGGCCCGGACTCCGGGGCGCCCGGCCCCTGTTCGGCCGCTCCCGGCGCGTGCTCGGGGCGCGGCGGGGGCGGCGGGGTGTACGGGGCGGGCTGCGGTCCGCCGGTGTCCCAGCTCTGCGTCTCGGGGTTCCAGCGCACCCCGCCCTGGCCCTGGTCCGCCACGCTCAGCCCCCGACGATCACGCCGACGGCCTGCGAGACCGCCACGGCCGAGGCGAGCAGGCCGGTCACCGTGCCCGCGTCCGAGAGCGCCTGGCGCAGCCGCGCGATCCGGCCGGGCCCGGCCTGGCCGGTCTGCTCGATCTCGCCCTGCGCGCCTTCGAGTTCGGCGTCGAGCGCGGCCGTCTCGTCGTTCGGCACCTGCCGGGCGAGGTCGGCGCGGAGTTCCCGTACCGCGCGCAGCAGCTCCTCCTGCGCGGGGTCGCGCGGGGGCGTGCCCGCCTGCTGGTTGACGACGCTGTTGTTGTCGCCGACGGCGAAGGCGCCCTGCACGTTGCTGATGTGGACGCCGCCGCCCGTGCCCGGCTCCTCATTCGCTGTCACTCGACTCTCCCCCTGGCTTGGTGAACTCCGAGCCCGAACTACCGGGCTGCGTCGTCTGGTTGGTGATGGTGTTGTGGTCGCCGACGGCGAAGGCACCGCTGGCGTTCTCGATGAGCGTGCCGCCGCCGCTGACGTTCACGATCTTCTGGGCGAACTCTTCGGTGCGGTACCCGGCGTCCCGCAGCGCGCTCCGCACCCCGTTCGCCACCCGGTCCTGCACGGACTTCAGATAGCGGCGTACGTCCATGTCCTGGAAGAGCGAGGACTCGCCGTCCGAGCCCAGCTCGCGCACCGAGACCGCGGGCCCGTCGGGCATCGCCGCGCCATGGCCGCCGGTGAGGATGTGCCAGGAGAAGGCGAGGCCCCGGCCGAGGGTGGTGAGCGCGGACACGAGGGAGCGCGGCGTACGCGCGAGCGCCCAGACGGCCTTGCCGAACAGGCTGTTGTGGCGGTACTGGTGCGCGATCCGGTCGGCGTTCTCGAAGTCCTTGCGGATCGGGAGCAGGACGTGCGGGGCGATCTCCAGCATCAGCATGCCGCCCTGCGTGTGCACCCGTACGAACACGGTGGTGACGACCTCCTCCTCCCAGCCGCCGACCCGGATGCGCAGGAAGTGCCGCCGCGTCTCGCCGCCCTCCTCCACCGACTCGCCCCGGTGCACGAGGAACGACTCCTCGTCGTAGGGCGCGAGGTCGCGCTTCGGCAGCCCGTCCACCGGCAGGAACACGCACTCGTCGATCTGCAGCTGGCGCAGCCGGTCGCGGACGCCGCCCGCCGCGTGCGGGGCGGGCACTCGGAGTTCGGCGAGCAGCGGACGCACCGCCTCCAGGATCACGCGGTTGCTCAGCGCCAGCTGCGTCCGCTCCGGGTCGGGCCGCAGTTCGACGGCGAGCGTCCAGGAGTCGTACGGCTCGCCCGCGCCGCAGAAGGGGCGCGCGGCCTGGTACATGACGAGCGGGGCGTGCTGCTCGGTCCTGATGCGCCTGCGCAGCCGCTGGAACCGGCCTCCCTCCGCCCGCTCCGCCGGGTCGGCCGCCATGTCGCCGAACTTCTTCGGGTGCAGCTCACCCGCGAGGGCACGGGCGAACTGGCCGCGCTGGGCGGCGACACAGGCCGCGACGAGCAGCAGCGTCGCCAGACAGACCCAGGCGTGGAAGGGCTTGACCCCGCCGCCGGAGTCGAACGCGAGGATCACCTCGGAGAAGGTGTCGGGCATGACCTCCGCGAGGAACCCGGCGACGCTCACGCCCCCACCCTCGGCCACCACCGTGACCAGGGTGACGAGCGCGAAAAGCAGCAGCAGCCGCCCGTACCACTTCAGCCACCAGGCGGGGAAGCGCCGCCAGACCGGCGGGTGTTCGGCCGGGCCGCGGATCTTCCCGGCGAGGAAGAGCAGCAGCGAGGGCATCAGGAAGAGGAACAGCAGGTACTCGCTGAGGACCACGCCGATGATCCACAGGAAGAGGATCCCCGCCGCCCAGCCCAGTTCGAGCCGCCGGGCGCGCAGCGCGTGCGCGAGGACGCGCGCCGCGTCGAAGCCCAGCGAGGGGGCGGCGATGCGCTCCTCGTGGACGTACAGCTCGTCGATGACCGCGTTGCGGTACGCCTCGTCCAGGTAGCTGCCCGCGCACAGCAGCCGGGTGGCCTCGCTGGCGCCGGGCGGGGTGACCGGGAGCGCGGGCGGCAGTCCGTCCCCCGCGGGCTCGACCGGTCCTGACTGTGGCGGCACCTGCGCCTGCTGCGACAACGCTCCCCCTGTGACTCAACTGCCGTACGCCACACATGAGTTGACGATCCGTTGTGTGCGAGGTCACAGCATAGAGGAGCCGGAGCGATACGGCGTACGAAAAAAGCCTCCGCCCCGGCGGCCGTCGAACGGCCGCCGGGGCGGAGGCGGAAGTGCCAGCGGGGGCGGGGCTCAGAGCAGGTCGAGACCGCGGACCGCCTCGCGCTCCTCGGCGAGCTCCTTGACGGAGGCGTCGATGCGGGCGCGCGAGAACTCGTTGATGTCCAGGCCCTGGACGATCTCGTACTTGCCGTCCTTGGTGGTGACGGGGAAGGAGGAGATCAGGCCCTCCGGGACGCCGTACGAACCGTCGGACGGGATGCCCATGGAGGTCCAGTCGCCCTCGGCGGTGCCGTTGACCCAGGTGTGCACGTGGTCGATGGCGGCGTTCGCGGCGGAGGCGGCCGAGGACGCGCCACGGGCCTCGATGATCGCGGCGCCGCGCTTGGCGACGGTCGGGATGAAGGTGTCGGCCAGCCACGCCTCGTCGTTCACGACCTCGGCGGCGTTCTTGCCGGCGATCTCCGCGTGGAAGATGTCCGGGTACTGGGTCGCCGAGTGGTTGCCCCAGATGGTGAGGCGCTTGATGTCCTCGACGGAGGAGCCGGTCTTCTGGGCCAGCTGCGTCAGGGCGCGGTTGTGGTCGAGGCGGGTCATCGCGGTGAAGCGCTCGGCCGGTACGTCCGGGGCGGCGGCCTGGGCGATCAGGGCGTTGGTGTTGGCCGGGTTGCCGACGACGAGGACCTTGATGTCGTCCGCGGCGTGGTCGTTGATGGCCTTGCCCTGCGGCTTGAAGATGCCGCCGTTGGCGGCGAGCAGGTCGCCGCGCTCCATGCCCTTGGTACGCGGGCGGGCGCCGACGAGCAGCGCGACGTTGGCACCCTCGAAGCCCTGGTTCGGGTCGTCGAAGATGTCGATGCCCTTGAGCAGCGGGAACGCGCAGTCGTCGAGCTCCATGGCGGTGCCCTCGGCGGCCTTGACGCCCTGCGGGATCTCCAGGAGGCGCAGCTTGACCGGCACGTCCGCGCCGAGCAGGTGGCCGGAGGCGATGCGGAAGAGCAGCGCGTAGCCGATCTGGCCGGCCGCGCCGGTGACGGTGACATTCACGGGAGTGCGGGTCATGGCGATCTCCGTTAAGACAGCTGGCGGTTGGGGCCCTGCCCCGGGGTGCGGGATCTCCGTACGGCCGCCGTACCGATCGCCGATGGCTTCTCGATGATCGATCTCTTGGCGTCAAGAGAGATCCACCGGTCAGGCTATACCGCCCCGCCGGACCCGCACCGCCGGACCCGTGTGGCCCGGCCCACACCACCCGCAGCGGCGACGGCCGTCCGTGACGACGGCCGCCGCCGTCCACCTGCGTTCCCGTGGGGGGGCGTTTCGTCGCCTGCCCGGATTACGGCGGGACATGCGCGAGGCTGATAAATCAGCCCGTCCGGCGCTTGAGGACGAGCGCCTCAGCGCGATACGGGGTCCGGGGCGGAGCCCCGAAGCTGTCCGCAGGACTTTCGGGAAGGGGCGGGGGGGGGAAAAGCCCCCACCTCAGCCCCCAGCCCCCGTACAACCCTCCAGGCCGGAGGCAAGCGTCGCGCAGGCCTTCGCGTCCGCGGCGGACCCCACGGCCACCATCGGCGTGTACGCGCCCCCGTCCGCGTCGACCTCACCGGTCTGGCCGTCCTGGCCGTCCTGCCCGTCCTGGCCGTCTGACGCCGCGCCCGAGTCCGTGATCCGCACCGTGTCGCCGGGTGCGGCCCGGGTGATGCGGGCCCAGGCGGCGCCGCAGGTCTCGCTGTAGCGGACCTCGACGAGGGCGGTGCCGACGGTGACGCTGGTCGACGTCAGCGCCAACTCGCCGCTGCACTCCATCAGTTCGGGGTCCTCACCGGTGCAGTCCGCGCCCACGCACTTCACGCCGTCGGGCAGCTTCGGCGCGCTGCTCGTCGGCGCCGGGGACGGCTTCGCCTCCGGCTCGCCCCCGCCGAACCCGAAGCCGGTGAGGTACAGCGCGGCGGCGGCCACCGCCAGGACCAGGACGACGGCGACGAGGACCGCCACCCCCTTGCGCCCCTTCCGCCCCTTCCGCCCCTTCCGCGGCCCACCGCCGGACAGGCCCGCACCCGCTCCCCCGGGCACGGCGTCCCGCGGGGTGCCCGAGGGGCCCACGGGGCCGTGGGGGTACGCGGACGCCGGGGGGCGCGCGGACGGTACTGCGGGCGCGGAAGGTGCGGCGGGCGCGGCGGGCGCACCCGTCGCGGCGCGGCCGCCGCGCTGCCGTCCACGCCCCCCGGCGCCCGCGCCCCCACCGCGCGCCTTCGCGTCCGGCTGCGGCCCGAACTCCCCCAGGGCGGCGCGCGCCTGGGAGATGCGGATCGCCTCCATGGTCATGTCGTGCCGCATCTCGGACCGGCTCCAGGCCCGCTCCGCCAGCTCCCACATCGTGGTGAGGTGCATCGGATTGGTGCCGGTGACCTCGGCCAGGGCGACGATCGCACCCTTGGGCGCGAGCAGCCGGCCGTTCAGATACCGCTCCCAGGACGTCTTGCTGTACCCGGTGCGGTCCGAGAGCGCGGCGATGCTCAGACCGCTGCGGTCGACGAGCCGCCGCAGCTGGCTCGCGAACTCCCGTACCTGCGGATCGAGTTCCTCCGGCAGTGCCTTCCAACGAGGCATACTTCCCCCCTTCTCCCCTGTCCCCCCGCGTCCGACGTGACGACCCCCGCGCGTGCTGCCTGCCGTACCCGCGTCCTGACTACCCAGGGGGATGGCCGTGCCCGGCAGGTCAGTTCCCTCGGCGGGGGCGAACAGTTGCACGCATGACCCCGTGCGCGCCCCGGCGCGCGCCCGTGAGTACGCCGTCAGTCTCCCACCGCCGTACGGATGCGCCACACGTAGCCCGTGACCACACGCCCGCACGGCCTCGCACACCCCGGCCTGACGCCCTGGCAAGAACGCCATTACGGGCTCGTAAAGATCGTTGCCGCCCGGACACACCGTGTCGGAATGGTCACTTCCGCGTCACAGGCACCAGGCCGCCCTTGATCCCCCGTTGTCGCGTCCATGACTCTGGATTCCGGGCGGGAACGCAACGCGGGAGCACGCCTGCGACCCGCCCCCAAAACCGACGGCGCCCGTCCTCCCTCGGGGGAGAGGACGGGCGCCGTCTTCGTTGCGGCGTGCCCCTAATTGGTCACCTAATTGGTCACCGTGAAGTGCAGGATCCCCTCCAGGAACGGGATCTCCAGGCCGTCCGGCTGCGCCATCAGCGCGAGCAGCACGATCACCAGGCCCAAGAGCCCGTACGTCACCATGTCGGTGAAGCGGGAGCGGACCGCCAGCATGCCCACCGAGGGCAGCACCCAGCGCAGCACGGCACCCGCGAGCAGGGCGACGCCGATCAGGATCGTGCCGACCCGGAAGAGGTCGAACGCCGTGAGCAGCAGCCCGATTCCGGTCAGGCCGAGAACCGTCAGCATCGGCCACTGGCGTGCGGGCGCGGGCGCGTCCCCGGCGGCGGCGCGGCCACCGCCCTCGGGCCGCGCGGTGTCCCGGGTGATCGACGGGAACCGCCGCGACTTCTTCCGGGGTTCCTGGGCCTGTTCCCGGGGTTCCCGGGCCTCTTCGCTCACGGACGCACCCATGTCACCGCGCACCCTTTGCGTCCGCCGCAAGCTCCGCCGCCTCAACGACATTGACCAGCAGCTGCGCCCGCGTCATCGGGCCCACGCCACCCGGGTTGGGCGACAGCCAGCCCGCGACCTCGGCGACGCCCGGGTGCACATCGCCGACGATCCTGCCGCTCTCGTCCCGGCTGACGCCGACGTCGAGCACCGCGGCGCCCGGCCGTACGTCCTCCGGCTTGATCAGGTGCGGGGAGCCGGCCGCGGCCACGATGATGTCGGCCTGGCGCAGCTGGGCGGCGAGGTCACGGGTGCCGGTGTGGCACTGCGTCACGGTCGCGTTCTCCGACTTGCGGGTGAGCAGCAGCGGCAGCGACCGCCCGATGGTCACGCCCCGGCCGACGACGACCACGTGCGCCCCGTTGATCTCCACCCCGAACTGCCTCAGCAGCTGGATCACGCCGTACGGGGTGCAGGGCAGCGGCGCCGGCTCGTTGAGGACGAGGCGGCCGAGGTTCATGGGGTGCAGGCCGTCCGCGTCCTTGGCGGGGTCGATGAGCTCCAGGATGCGGTTCTCGTCGATGCCCTTGGGGAGCGGCAGCTGCACGATGTAACCCGTGCAGTGCGGGTCCTCGTTCAGCTCGCGCACGACCGCCTCGATCTCGTCCTGTGTGGCGGTGGCGGGCAGTTCGCGCTGGATGGACGCGATGCCCACCTGCGCGCAGTCGCGGTGCTTGCCCGCGACGTACTTCTGGCTGCCGGGATCCTCCCCGACGAGCACGGTGCCGAGGCCGGGGGTGACACCCCGCGCCTTCAGCGCTTCCACACGGCGGACGAGGTCGGCCTTGATCGCTGCGGCGGTGGCCTTGCCATCGAGAATCTGGGCGGTCATGTCCCCATCCTCGCGGATGAACCGCCCCACGCTCCAATCCGGGCCGCACCGGGCCGAGACCTCACCCTGTGTTGCACTTGCACAACTCTTCAGGCCGTGGCTGGACAAACACGCCACGCGTTTAGAACGATGAGCGGCGCAGTGCCGCGGGCAGTGCACGGGGGGACAACCGAAGTACCGCTCAGCTCCTCCGTACCAACCGCGTAGTCCCCGCACGTCAACGGAGGAAACAACAGCCATGAGCTTCGGCGACCCGAACAACCCGTACGGGCAGCAGCCCCAGCAGCCGCCCCAGGGCGGCCAGCCCTACGGCTACCCCCAGCAGCCCCAGGGTCAGCCCGGCTACGGCTACCCGCAGCAGGCCCCGCAGGGCGTGCCGCCGCAGCAGGGGTACGGCTACCCGCAGCAGCAGGGCCAGGCGTACCCGGGTTACCCGCAGGGCCCGGGCGGCAATGTGCCTGCCGGCCTCAACGTCGTGACCATTCCGGGGCTCGGCACCGTACAGCTCGCCAGCATGGGCATGCGCTTCGCGGCGCGCCTGATCGACGGCGTCATCATCGGCCTCCTCTACCTCATCTTCATGCTGGCCGGTGTGTTCGGCGCGATGGGCCTGGTCTCGGACGCCGAGGACTGCGGCTCCTACATGGACCCGGGCTACGACGCCTGTGTCAACGAGGCCGCCTCCGGCATCGTGGCCGTATGGTTCGGCGCCATCGCCGCCCTCGTACTCGTCACGCTGCTCTACGAGTGGCTGATGGTGGCGTTCGCCGGTGCGACCCTCGGCAAGATGGCTCTCAAGGTCAAGGTCATCAAGATCGACACCGGCCAGGCGCCCGGCGCGCTCAGCGGCTTCCTGCGCGTGCTCATCCCCCAGCTCGGCCAGTTCCTCACCTGCGGTATCGGTGCCTTGCTCGTCTACCTGTCCCCGTTCTGGGACGGCGCCCAGCGCCTCCAGGGCTGGCACGACAAGGTAGCGAGCACGGTGGTCATCAAGAAGTCGTAACGCCTCAAGCCTTACGCCTTACGGCAGTTCAGGGCCCCGTAGCTCGTACACGAACGCTCCCACGCGGTGGCGGGAAACACGAGCACGGGGCCTTCGGCGTGCTGGCTCTGGCCAATCTGGGACACCAAGAAGCAGTGCTTCGCGGACAAGGTCTGCGGCTCCATCGTCGTCAAAGCCTGACCGCACGCCGCACCCTGGCCATCAAGAAGCCCCGGCGCGACGCCCTAACACGCCGGGTATAGCCTGAAATCGACTCATCGGTTAGCACGGTCGCTCTTCACACAGGAGTGACTCATGACCTTCGTCCAGCTCATCGACTGCAAGACCAGCAACGTCGATCAACTCAACCGGTTGATGGACGACTGGGTCGTCGCGACCCAGGGCAAGCGGACCGCCACGCATGCGATCGTCGGCCGGGACCGCTCCGACTCCACGCACGTCGTCGAGATCGTGGAGTTTCCGTCCCACGAGGAGGCGATGAAGAACTCCAACCTCCCCGAGACCAACCGCATCTTCGAGGAAATGGTCGCCGCCTGCGACGGGATGCCCACGTTCACGGACCTCGATGTCGTACGCGACGAACAGCTCAACAAGCTCTTGTGCCAGCGCTTCTTCGACGAGGTGGTCAACAACAACAACCCCGACCTCGCGGACGAGCTGTGCACGGCCGACTACCGCGAGCACGACCCCTCCCTCTCGTCCTACGACATGGACCTCACGCAGGCCAAGCGGGAGAAGGGCGAGATCACGGACGCCTTCAGCCCCCGGATCACGGTGGAGGACATGATCGCCGAAGGTGACACGGTGACCTGTCGGCTGACCTTCCAGGGCAAGCACACCGGCGCGTACCAGGGCATGGAGCCCACGAACAAGGACGTCTCCGGCACCGGACACGCGACGTTCCGCTGCAAGGACGGCAGGATCGCGGAGGCCTGGTGGAACTGGGACAACCTCGGACTGCTGCGACAACTAGGGGTGTTTGAAGCCTGACTTCAATCCAGGGGGCCCCGGAGCTCGTGCACGAACGCGCCCCACGCGGCGGCGGGAAACACGAGCACGGGGCCCTCGGCGTTCTTGGAGTCCCGAACGGGGACGAGACCGGGGAGGTCGTCGCGGACTTCTACGCAATCGGCGCCATCCCCGTTGCTGTAGCTGGACTTGCGCCACGCGACGACACTGAGGTCAATCCCCTTGCTGCGCTTCATTTCTGTAGGTCCTCGCTGCTTCTTCGATCAAGGCCAGGGACGCATCGGGTGAGAGCGCGATGGCCCTGAGCAGATCGTACGACCTGCGGTACTCCTTCACGAGAGCCGGATAGTCCACGATCTGGCCGTCGAAGTTGCCTTCCGTCCACACCAGCGGTGGTGCGTCAGCGAAGGTCATGATCTTGGCCATGCCGTGCATCAGCGGATACGCGATCGCCGTTTCCGGTACGACCTGTAAAACGCTCTTCGTAGAGCGGACCACGCCGAGGACGTGCTCCAACTGCTCGGCCATCTGCGCTGGTTGAACTGGCGAGTTACGGATGAGCCGCTCCTGGAGGATCACCCAGTAATCAGGGCGATCCTCGCGACTCCACAGCTCAGCCCGCGCCAACCGCCCACGGACACGCTCCTCGACCGTCTCCTGCGGCGCCGACAATTTGCCGAAACGCATGAGGACCCTCATGTACGGCTCGATCTGCAGCAAGCCGGGAATGACGTTCGGCGCCCACTCCTCCAGCGTCTCCGCCTGCTTTTCCAGGTCGGGTACGTCGACGTAGTACAGCGGATGCCCAGCCCGCCGCGCCTTGGCCGCATCTTCACAACGCCGCTCGAAAAACCCGTCCGTCCCGAGGACCTTGTCCACGTGCCGCGCCAGATCCTCCGGCATCCGCCGCTCACCGCGCTCGATCTGGCTCAGGAAGGAGATGCCCCGGTAGCTCCCCTCCGCCAGCTGCTCAAGCGTCAGCCCCGCCGCCTCGCGCTGGTAGCGCAACTCGGCGCCGTAGAAGCACGGCACGCTCACCGAAGCGTCGGTGTCCTTACGTGGAGGCACAACTACCCACCGCCCTTTACCAGTTGCCCTGCGCAACGCAAACCCCTTCAACCGTACGCAACCCAACGTCACGCTGTGAGGGATTCGTCACACACCGCACACGGAAAGGCGCCCCATGCCCATGGACATGGACCCGGACATCGACACCTGCGTGGAGCAACTCCGCACCGCCCTCGCCGCCCACGGCATCAAGCTGCCGTCACTCGGCGTCGACGCCCCCACCTTCGCCGCGCAGCTCCCCATCCGCCCCCTCGTCGCGCTCGGGAACTGCAACACCGCCACCGCCCAAGCCCTCACCCACGTACTGAACAAGGCGGCGGGCACCCCGTGCGACTGATCCTGGAGCTGCCCGCGCAGGCGAAAGCGGTACCCGAGGTACGCAGGGCCGTACGCGTATGCCTCGGCATCGACAGCAGCCCCGAAGTCGAGCTCTGTGTCAGCGAGTTGCTGACCAACGTCATCACGCACCTCGGCGAAGGCACCCCCGTGACCATCGACGTCAGCCCGACCCGCGTAGCTGTCAGCGACCCTGATCCGCACACCCTGCCCGTACCCCGGCAACACCAAGACCCCGGCGCCGAGTCGGGCCGGGGTCTGATGCTGCTGGCCGCCGTGTCAGCGCGCTGGGGCGTGACACGGCGGCCGGACGGCAAGACCGTCTGGTGCGAGCTGCTGCCAACGACGCACCAAGGGGAACTCAGTGGAAGAAGTGCCGCGTCCCCGTGAAGTACATCGTCACGCCCGCCTTCTTCGCGGCCTCCACGACCAGCTCGTCGCGGACCGAACCGCCGGGCTGGACCACGGCCTTGACGCCTGCGGCCGTGAGGATCTCCAGGCCGTCCGGGAACGGGAAGAACGCGTCCGACGCGGCGTACGAACCGGCCGCGCGCTCCTCGCCCGCGCGCTCGACCGCGAGCTTCGCCGAGTCGACGCGGTTGACCTGGCCCATGCCGACGCCGACCGAGGCGCCGTCCTTGGCGAGCAGGATCGCGTTGGACTTCACGGCCCGGCAGGCGCGCCACGCGAAGGCCAGTTCCTTCAACTCCGAGTCGGACAGCGCCTCGCCCGTCGCGAGCGTCCAGTTCGCCGGGTCGTCGCCCTCGGCCTGCAGCGTGTCCGTGATCTGGGCGAGGCCGCCGCCGTCGATCGGCTTGAACTCGGCCACGAGCTCCGGCGCTTCGGGGCAGCGCAGCACGCGGATGTTCTTCTTGCGGGCCAGGACCTCGACCGCGCCGTCCTCGTAGTCCGGCGCCACGATGACCTCGGTGAAGATCTCCGCGACCTGCTCGGCCATCGCCACGGAGACCGGGCGGTTGACCGCGATCACGCCGCCGAACGCGGACAGCGGGTCGCAGGCGTGCGCCTTGCGGTGCGCCTGGGCGACGTCCGCGCCGACCGCGATGCCGCAAGGGTTGGCGTGCTTGATGATCGCGACGGCCGGCTCGGCGTGGTCGTACGCGGCCCGGCGCGCGGCGTCGGTGTCCGTGTAGTTGTTGTACGACATCTCCTTGCCGTGCAGCTGCTCGGCGCTCGCGAGACCGCCGCAGCCGCCGGTGTAGAGGGCGGCGGGCTGGTGCGGGTTCTCGCCGTAGCGGAGGACGTTCTTGCGCTCGTACGTGACGCCGATGAAGGACGGGAACTCCTCGCCCGAGCCCTCTGCCGCGTAGTCCGCCGCGAACCAGGCGGCGACGGCCACGTCGTACTCGGCGGTGTGGCGGAAGGCCTCGGCCGCGAGCCGCTTGCGGGCGGCCAGGTCGAAGCCGCCCTCCTTGGCGGCGGCGAGCACGTCCGCGTACCGCTCGGGGCTGGTGACGACCGCGACCGAGGGGTGGTTCTTGGCGGCGGCGCGGACCATCGAGGGGCCGCCGATGTCGATCTGCTCGACGCACTCGTCGGGCGAGGCGCCGGAGGCGACGGTCTGCGTGAACGGGTAGAGGTTCACGACGACCAGGTCGAAGGGCTCCACGCCCAGCTCGGCGAGCTGTTCGCGGTGGGAGTCGAGGCGCAGGTCGGCGAGGATCCCGGCGTGCACGCGCGGGTGCAGCGTCTTGACCCGGCCGTCCAGGCACTCGGGGAAGCCGGTGAGCTCCTCGACCTTGGTGACGGGCACCCCAGCGGCGGCGATCTTCGCGGCGGTGGAGCCGGTGGAGACGAGCTGGACACCCGCCTCGTGCAGCCCGAGCGCCAGCTCTTCGAGGCCGGACTTGTCATAGACGCTGATGAGAGCCCTGCGGATGGGGCGCTGACCTTCTACGGTCGTACCTTCGGCGGTCACGGGATGGAAACCTTTCGTCCCTCAATGCGGTAGCCGTGCCGGGCCAGACGCCCCACGACCTCGACGAGCAGCTTGCGCTCGACTTCCTTGATGCGCTCGTGGAGCGCATCGCCACCGTCCTCGTGGTCCTCGTCCCTGATCTCGATCGCGCGCTGCGCGATGATCGGGCCGGTGTCAACGCCGTCGTCGACGAAGTGGACGGTGCAGCCGGTGACCTTCGCGCCGTACGCGAGCGCGTCACGTACGCCGTAAGCACCGGGAAAACTGGGCAGCAGCGCGGGGTGGGTGTTCACGGTCCGGCCGCCGAAGCGCGCGAGGAACTCCTTGCCCACGATCTTCATGAACCCGGCGGAGATCACCAAGTCGGGCTCGTACGCGGCTACGGCCTCGGCGAGCGCCCGGTCCCACTCCGCGCGCGTGGGGTGGTCCTGCACCCGGCACACGAAGGTCCGCAGGCCCACGCGCTCGGCCCGTTCCAGACCGGCGGTCCCGCTCCGGTCGGCGCCGACGGCGACGATCTCGGCACCGTAGGCGTCGCTGCCCACGGCGTCGATACCGTCGATCAGCGCCTGCAGGTTGGTACCGGACCCGGAGACGAGCACGACGAGGCGCTTCGGGGCGGCGGCAGATGAGGCCACGACGGGGCCCTTTCATGGCTTGCTCGACTTTGTGCGGTCGTACAAATGCTTCATGACCCCCAATACGGGGAACTCTACGAAGCGCTCGACCGTCAGCAACGATACCGGCACACGATGCGGCCCCCACGGGACGGGGACCTTGCCGGAAGGTAGCGTCTGGGAAGCAAGCGCTACGCATGCCCCGTACACGGGCCTCAACTAGGGGAAGACGCACACCAGATGCCGGACCGACTGCCCACGCCCCCGTCCTCGCCTCAGCAGGACCCGTCCGAGGACGGGACCCGGCCGAGCGCGGGCCCGGACACGGAGAGCACCGGCGCCGACACTTCCGGCAACGCGGACCGTGCGGGCCGTACAGATCGTGCGGACCGTGCGGACCGTGCGGACCGTGCGGACCGTGCGGACAATCCCTTCGCCCCGCCGCCCGAGGGCAGCCCGGACCGCCCGTGGCAGCCGCGGCAGCAGGACGACGGCGAGCAGAAGGGCGGCCAGGGCGGCGGAGGCCGCTGGAGCAGCCGCCAGCCCGGCCGCTCCTCGGGGCCGTTCGGTCAGCGGCCCGGTGAGTCCGAGGGCCAGGGCGGCGGCCAGGGCGGTCCCGGCAGCGGGCTGCGCTGGGACCCGACGGACCCGGTCCAGCGCCGCGCGCGGTACGCACTGCTCGCCGGCATGTGGGGCTTCTTCTTCGCCCTGTTCTCCTGGCCGTACGTGGCGCTGCTGCTCGGCGCGCTCGCGATCTACTGGGCGGTCGGCTCGCTGCGCGGACGCCCTGCCGGGGACGGCAAGGGAGGCGGGAAGGCCGAGCGGTCGGCTTCCGCGTCTGCCGCTCAGGTGTCGGGGACCGCTCCGTCGACCGGGGCGACCGGGGCCGGACCCGCTGGCTCTCCCGCCAAGGAGGGCCCCGGCAAGCCGCAGAGGACCGCGGCGATCAGCGGCCTGGTGACGGCGATCCTGGCGCTCGCGATGGTCGCGGCCACGTTCACGGCGCAGATCGTCTACCGCGACTACTACACCTGCGTCAACGACGCCCTGACGACGACGGCCCAGAAGTCCTGCGAGGACCTGCTCCCGGAGCAGCTCCGCCCGTTCCTCGGCACGCCGGAGGAGTAGCGGCTCCGCCGCCCGTTCACGTGGAGTCGGACTCGGGGTTCGGGTTCGGGTTCGGCTTCGGGTTCGGGTCCGGTTCGGGGCGTACGGAGAAGTCGTACGGCTCGAAGCCGAAGGAAGAACTCGCCGCCTGCGTACCGGACTTGGCGCGCCATGGCGCCCACCAGCGACGGCGGTCGGCCGCCACGGGAGGCGTCGGCTCCTGCTGCGCGCGGCGACGCCACAGCCGTACGCGCCACTGTCGTACGAGCGGCAACCTCACGCGCGGCAACCTCACGCGCGGGAGCCCAGTCCAGCGCGGGAGGCGAACCCAGCGTCGCGGGAAGCGCGGAACCGGCACCCGTACACCCGCCGCCCGCGCCCACAGGCCCCAATCCCAAAGGTCCCGCGCCCGCCAGGTCCGTACGCGCCAGGCCCGCAGGCCCAGGGCGACCGGGGTGCCGAGCAGGCCCGCCCAGAGCAGGGCCGCGCCGCCCGTCTGCCACCACACCGGACCGAAGTCCGCGAGCGCCCCGTCGCCCAGCGGGCCGCCCGCGAGCGCCGCGAGCAGGGCGAGGGCGAGCCCGCACAGCAGCGCGGCGAGCCCCGCCGTCAGCGCCGTCTCGCCGCGCGACCACGCCGCCCGGGCCTCCGCGCCCTCTGTGTCCTCGGCGCCCTGCGGCGCCGCCGCGCGTGCCGTGAACCAGCCGACCGTCAGCCCGCACACCCCGCCGACCCCGCACGCCGCCCAGGTCAGCGGCGTACCGGCGGCCGGGTCCGGGATCGCGGCGAGCAGCGGGAAGGGCGGAAGCTGCGGGTCCGTGGGTGCGCCCGCGGGCCAGACCACACCGCCCGCGCCGAAGGTGAAGCCGGGCCCGAGGCCGTAAGAGGCGCCCCACACCGCCGCGTTGGGCACCAGCGCGATCGCCAGGAGCAGCACCGCGACCCGCCCCGACCACAGGTCGCTCAGCTGGAGATACGTGGTCTGCGCGGCCTGCGCGTGCACGACGAGCGAGACCGCGACGAGCATTGCGCCGCCGCCCACCAGGACCATGACCCCGGCGGCGGCCGACCGCAGTGCGGGGCCCGTCCGAGGGCGGGGACGGCCTTGCCGGTGCGGATCCGGGTCGACGAGGCGGCTGAGCCGCGCGGGCAGCGGGCCGTGCGGGCGGCCGTACGCGTTCCACACCCCGGCCCCCGCGCCGAGCACCGCGAGTGCGACGAGGTGCGGCCCGGTGTTCAGCGGGTCCGCGCGCAGCGGGCCGTCGGCCGCGAAGAGTGTCGCGAGCGCGCCGACCGCCAGGTACCCGGCGACGACTCCGCCCAGGGCGATACGCGGCCCGTCCGCGCCGTCGGCGGCGTCGCGGCCCGCGCGGTGCAGCAGCAGCGCGGGCACGACGGCGAGGAGCAGCGGGGTCACGCCGAGCGGCACCGGGTCGCCGGAGAGGCTGTCGGTCCTGACCAGGTCGGCGCCGTGGGCGAGCAGCCACAGTCCGGCCGCGACATGCAGCGCACCGTCCGCGCCGCTGTCCGGATACGGCGAGCTGATCCACCCGGCGATCACGAGGACGGCGAACCCGCCGAGGCCGAGCCCGGCCGCGACGACGCCACCCACAACCGCGCCGAGGAGCGCGGAGGTTCTGCGCCGCCGCCCGCTGGGCGCTAGTCCGCCCAGCACCGACGACGGCGCCGCCGAGGCCTGCGAACCGGCTGGGGGACGGGGCGACGGGCTGCGGTCGGTCGTGTGCGTCACGCCCGCCATGCTCCCAACGACACGCGCTTTCTCCTCGTAACAGGCGAATACACGCAGTGTCGCCCAATATACGTTTATGTACTTTTTCGTACGGCATTGGGCTGCACGCACCACCGCGACCCGCCTTGCGAACGACGGTTCGAACGACGGTCCTACGGCCCACGGTGTGGAGAGTCCGACATGACCCAGAGCCCCGCCACCCCGCTGCCGTCCCCCAAGGAGTGCCGACGGCTGCGGGAGGCGCAGGATCTGACGCAGGCACAGGTCGCCGCGAAGGTCGGCGTCACCCGCGAGACGGTCAGGTCCTGGGAGACCGGCCGCACCAGCCCCAGAGGCAGCAAGCGCGCAGCATACGCCCGCCTGCTCGCCGCCGCCCCGGCCCGCACCCGCGCACCGAACTCCTCGGCCAAGGGCCGCTCGACGAGCACGTCGCGAACGGCGAAGTCCACCGGCGCCGGGAAGAAGCGCGCCTCGAAGGCGACAAGCCCGAGCAGCACCGACGCGGCACCGGCAGCCACGGCGGACAGCAGCGCCCCGGAGAAGGTGACCGGGCAGGTGACCGGGCAGGTGACCGGGCAGGTAACCGGGCAGGATGCGGAGCCCTCGCCTCCGGAAGCCGTCACCGACTCCGACTCGGGCTCCGACTCCGACTCGGACTCCGACTCCGACTCGGACTCCGACTCCGACTCCGCGAGCAGCGGCGGCCTGACGCCCGATCAGGCCTTCGACGCCTTGTACGCGTTCACCTCCCCCGCCCTCGTACGCCAGACGTATCTGCTCACCGGGCGGCGAGCGCTGGCGAAGGAGGCGGTCGAGCGGGCGTTTCAGCAGGCCTGGGAGCGGTGGCCCGAAGTGGCCGTCGACCGGGACCCGGTGGGGTGGGTGCGGGCGGTCGCGTACGAGTACGCGCTCTCGCCCTGGCACCGGCTGCGCCGCAGACACCGGCAGCCGGAGGCCCCGCCCGCCGAGTCCGAGGACCGCAAGCTGCTCGACACCCTGCTCGGCCTGCCCGCGCCGTACCGCCGGACGCTGGTGCTCTACGACGGCGTCGGGCTCGATCTGCCCGAGACCGCCGCCGAGACGGAGGCGTCCACTCCGGCCGCCGCGCACCGGCTCCTGCACGCCCGCGAGGCCGTCGCCGAGCGGCTGCCCGAACTGTCCGATCCGACCGAACTCCAGCGCAGACTGGACGAGTTGGCGCGCGCGGAGAAGCTCGGCGCCGGTCCCGCCACCGTCGTACGACAAGGTGGAGAGCACCGCTCTCGGTTCTGGACGCGGGCCGCGATCGCGTTCACGGCGCTGATCATCGGCGCCTCGGCGCTTGCGCTCGCCACCTCACCGCGGCAGTACGAACCGGTGCCCGCGCCCGGGGCGCCGATCAGCGGGGTGCCGGCGCGGATGGGTCCCGGGCCGCTCACCGCGCAGGACAAGTGGCTGCAGGAGAAGCTGAAGGCCGAGCCCGGGAACGGGCCGGAGCGGCTGGTGCCCCTGGTGGAGTGACCCCGTCCGGGTACGGCGCGGGCCCGCACCCCCGGCAGGAGGGGTGCGGGCCCGCGTACGTACAGGCGCTGGTCAGCCGTTGAGGATGGCGCGGGCCAGCTTGGCCGTCTCGGTCGGGGTCTTGCCGACCTTGACGCCCGCGGCCTCCAGGGCCTCCTTCTTGGCCTGCGCGGTGCCGGAGGAGCCGGAGACGATGGCGCCGGCGTGGCCCATGGTCTTGCCCTCGGGGGCGGTGAAGCCCGCGACGTAACCGACGACCGGCTTGGTGACGTTGGCCTTGATGTAGTCGGCCGCGCGCTCCTCGGCGTCGCCGCCGATCTCGCCGATCATCACGATCAGGTCGGTGTCGGGGTCGGCCTCGAACGCCTCCAGGGCGTCGATGTGCGTCGTACCGATGACCGGGTCGCCACCGATGCCGACGGCCGACGAGAAGCCGATGTCACGGAGCTCGTACATCATCTGGTACGTCAGCGTGCCGGACTTCGAGACCAGGCCGATGCGGCCCGGCTTCGTGATGTCGCCCGGGATGATGCCGGCGTTGGACTGGCCGGGGGTGATCAGACCCGGGCAGTTGGGGCCGATGATGCGGGTCCCCGCCGCGCCAGCGGCTGATGTCGCAGCGCCCTTCGACTTCGCGTACGCCCAGAAGGCGGCGGAGTCGTGGACGGCGATGCCCTCGGTGATGACGACGGCGAGGGGGATCTCGGCGTCGATGGCCTCGATCACGGCGGCCTTGGCGAAAGCCGGGGGCACGAAGACGACCGTGACATTGGCGCCGGTCTTCTCCATCGCCTCGGCGACCGAGCCGAAGACCGGGACCTCGGTGCCGTCGAAGTCGACGGACGTGCCGGCCTTGCGCGGGTTCACACCGCCGACGATGTTGGTGCCGTCACCCAGCATGAGCTTGGTGTGCTTCATGCCGGTGGCGCCGGTCATGCCCTGGACGATGACCTTGCTGTCCTTGTTGAGGAAGATAGCCATGGTGGTCTCTTAACCTCTTCCCTTACTTCGCGGCCGCGAGCTCGGCGGCCTTGTCGGCCGCGCCGTCCATGGTGTCCACGCGCTGCACCAGCGGGTGGTTGGCGTCGCTGAGGATCTTGCGACCCAGCTCCGCGTTGTTGCCGTCGAGGCGCACGACCAGCGGCTTGGTGACCTCTTCGCCCTTGGACTTGAGGAGCGCCAGGGCCTGCACGATGCCGTTGGCGACCTCGTCGCAGGCGGTGATGCCACCGAAGACGTTGACGAAGACGGACTTGACGTCCGGGTCGCCGAGGATGATCTCCAGGCCGTTCGCCATGACCTCGGCGGAGGCACCGCCACCGATGTCGAGGAAGTTGGCGGGCTTGACGTTGCTGTGCGCCTCACCGGCGTACGCGACGACGTCCAGGGTGCTCATGACGAGACCCGCGCCGTTGCCGATGATGCCGACCTCGCCGTCGAGCTTCACGTAGTTGAGGCCCTTGGCCTTGGCCGCAGCCTCGAGCGGGTTGGCTGCGTCCTTGTCCTCGAGCGCCTCGTGCTCGGGCTGGCGGAAGTCGGCGTTCGCGTCGAGCGACACCTTGCCGTCCAGGGCCAGGATGTCGCCGCCTGCGACCTTGGCGAGGGGGTTCACCTCGACGAGGAGGGCGTCCTCGGCGACGAAGGTGTCCCACAGGGTCACCATGACCTCGGCGATCTTCTCGGCGACCTCGGCCGGGAACTTCGCCTGCGCGACGATCTCGCGGGCCTTCTCGATGGTGACGCCCTCGTTGGAGTCGACCGGAACCTTGGCCAGGGCCTCGGGGGTCTTCTCCGCGACCTCCTCGATGTCCATGCCGCCCTGCACGGACGCCATGGCGAGGAAGGTGCGGTTGGTGCGGTCGAGGAGGTACGAGACGTAGTACTCCTCGAGGATCTCGGGAGCCGTCTCGGCGATCATCACCTTGTGGACCGTGTGGCCCTTGATGTCCATGCCGAGGATGTCCGTCGCGCGAGCGACGGCCTCGTCGGGGGTGGCGGCGAGCTTGACGCCACCGGCCTTGCCGCGGCCGCCGACCTTCACCTGCGCCTTGACGACGGACTTGCCGCCAAGCCGCTCGGTCGCCTCGCGGGCTGCCTCAGGCGTGTCGATGACTTCACCGGCCAGCACCGGTACACCGTGCTTGGCGAAGAGGTCCCTCGCCTGGTACTCGAACAGGTCCACGCGCGTCCGTCCCTTTTCAGTGGTATCGCGTCGATCGCGGCGCGGCAGGCACTTCGGTTGTGTGTGCCGTCGCTTCGCGTTCTGTCACGTTCGTTTTCTGCGTGGGCGTGCCGCGAAGGGCAACGTGACTGCGCTGTCACTGAGGGAGGCGTGCACGGTGTCCGTGGACGCGGCATGTCCGTCTCGCAGGTTATCGCCGTGGGACGTAGGTCCCTAAATCGCAGATCACACTCCGGCGGTGATTACGGTCACAGGCGGGGTCACAGGCGGGGTCACAGACAGCGGGCCGAGCGGCGCTGCGCAGGACCTTCGGGGGCTCTGGTGCCCTCCGAAGGCCTGCGCGGGACGCGTCCGCTCGGCCCGCTGTTGGGGTGGTGCTCTTCGTGCGGGTGGTGCCGGTGATCCCGGTGATCAGAGGGTCGGCGTCACCGTCCGGGTCGGATCAGAGGCCCGAGAGGAACCGGATCAGAGGCCCGAGAGGAAGTTGGGCGTGATCGCCGTGACGGTGTTCTGGACGCCGGACACGGCGTTGCCCAGGAGCGGGTCCGCGTCCTGGGTGATCGTGCCGGTCAGGTCCTGCGCGAGGGGCTGGACGCCGGCGGTGACGTTCTGCGTCAGGCCGGTGGTGCTCTGGCCGACACCCTGACCCAGGGTCGTCACCTCGTCGGTGACGCCGCCGACGGCCGGCTTCGCGTCCTCCGCGACGGCACCCGCGAACGGCTGCACCTCACCGACGACTCCGGCCGCGAACGGCTGCACGTCGACGCTGACGTCCCGGGCCAGCACACCGGCGTCGGACGCGGCCTGGCCGGCGACCGGCAGGACCGAGTCGACCGCGGCCGAGGCCAGCGGCGGCAGCACGGCGCGGGAGGTTTCGTCCACGATCGGTGAGGCCTGGGCCACGGCGCCATGGGCGGCACCCGGCGCACCGGCGACCAGGTTCTGCGCGTAGCCCTGGGCGCTCTGCGCGTGGCCCTGGACGCTCTGCGCGTGGCCCTGGACCTGCAGACCGGCGCGCTGCACCTGGTCCCCGGCCTCGGCGCCGACGCCCTGGACCTTGCCCGGGGCCTGCGCGGCCAGCTCGGGGGCGAAGGCGGCGAGCGGGCCGAAGAGGTAGTCGACCTGGCCCCGCGCGTCCGCGACCTGGCCCCGTGCGTCGGCAACCTGGCCCTTGGCCTCGCCCTTCGCGTCCGCGACCCGGCCCTTGACCTCGCCCTTCGCGTCGGCGACCTGGCCCCGCACGTCGCCGAGGTCCGGGGTGCCGACGGCCGGGATCGCGCCGTACGCCGGGAGTTCGCCGTCGACGTACTGGCGGGCCTGGTCGGCGGTGTTCCTGGCCTGGTCGACGGTGTCCTCGGCCTCGCCCGTGGCCGCGCCCTCGGCCTGCGTGGCGGCGGACTTGGCCTTGCCGGTGACGCGGTCGGTCCTGTCGGTGACGCGGTCTGCCGTGTCGGTGACGCTCTCGGCTTCGGACTTGGCGTCGGAGACGGTCGACCTGGCCTGGTCGGCGGCCGACTTGGCCTTGCCGGTCACGCCGTCGAGGCCGTCCACGTCGACGTCCACGTCGACGCCCACATCCGGAGTGCTGACCGGCAGCGAGGAGGTGGGCAGTTCGGCGGCGTTGGCACCCGCCGCACCCATCGCGATGACGCTGGTGGCACCGGCGGCTATGACGACGGTGCGGCGCAGGTTCCGGCTGGCGGTCACGGCTTTGCTGGGCTTGCTGTGCTTGCTCATGCTTGCGTCGATTCCTTCGAATTCGAGGGGGTCGGGGGCGCATGGGGAAGTGCGCGCTCCCTGAAGGGCAGACCTGTCCCGCCCCCGCGCGGCAGGTCCAAGGCGGGGGAAGGCCTGCCCTAACCCGGGAATTCGAGGATGTCGCGGTGCCTGTCACGCGTCGGGTAGTACGCCGCGCCGACGCCCTCACCGGCCATGAGCCCGAACGTCGGCTCACCCGTCGCGGCCGCCGCGTGCAGCTCGCCGTGCCGCTGCGCACCGCTGTCGCTCGCCGACTGCCCGGCGATTCCGTACGGGCCGGGGCCCTGCGGACCGTCGTACGGCAGCTGCGGCTGCGGCCGCCGCGCGTCCCGGCCCACGGAGTCGTGCGCCGGGTGACCGGCCATGGCGAAGGCGCCGACGCGCCGCTCCCGCAGCTGGTACGCGGAGTCCTGCCGCTCCTTGCGCTGCTCGCCGCCGACCCCTGGACCGTGCTCGCGCACCGGCGGAGCGGTGCGGTCCGGTACGGGCTGCGTGGCCTCCTGGCCCGGCCCGATGTCGCCGAGCCCCGGCAACGACGGCCGGGGGAACGGCGATTCGGGCAACCTCCGCGCGGCTTCCTCGGCCAGCGCCCCGAGCGGGTTCCCGACGGCACGGACCACCTCGGCCGTGAGGGACCGGACGACGGTGGTGACCGTGGCGGAAGTCGACCCGGTGGACTTCGCCGTGGCTGACGCGGCGATGGTGGAGGCGGTCGCCCGCAGGGCGGGGTTCAGGGCGGAGTTCAGAGCGGGCTTCAGGGCGGGGTTCAGGGTGGGGTTCAGGGCGGGCTTCAGGGTGGGGTTCAGGGCGGGCTTGGGTGCGAGGTTCCGCTTGAGCTTGTACGCGGGCTTCTGCGTGAGCTTGTGCGCAGGCGTCAGCGTGAGCTTGTACGCGGGCTTCTGCGTGAGCTTGTGCGCAGGCTTCGGGTTGGAGATCGTCGGCGACGTGCCGTCCGGCGAAGTGACGGTGCGCGCGGCCTGCTTGCCCGCGAACGCGCCTCGCTCCGCCCCCGGCTCCGAGTCCGACTCCGGCTCCGACTCCAGCTCCGGCCTCAACTCCGACCCCGAGCCCTCGGTCGAGGTGGCCGTGGAGGTGGTGACGGTGTCCGACCGTTGCGGAGCGTCCATCGCCTCCGCCGCCTGCGCCCGGCCGCCGAACAGCAACCCGAGCGCGAACAGCGCACCCACGAACAGGCTCACGCGCAGCACACGCCGACCGCCCGCCGAGCGCACCATGCGCTCGGCGGCGGCGGGAAGCGCGGCTGCTGCAGTCAAGTTCGGGGAGCCCTCCAAGTAGGCGGCGCCCGATACTTGCATGCGACGGCAGGCGTTGCGCAAGTCCCCTGTGACTGATGAGCAGCCATGTCCGATATGGCCAACTGCGGCCGCTCCAGCCCGGTTCGGCCACCGTTCACCAGGCGTTCAACCGGCGTCCGGTATCGGCAGTCGCCGCTTCTCGATCGCGGCCGCCATCACCTCCGGGAACAGGTCGGGCGTGCAGGCGAACGCGGGTGCCCCGAGCCCGGCGAGCGCCGCCGCGTGCTCTCTGTCGTACGCGGGCGCACCCTCGTCGGAGAGCGCGAGCAGCGTCACGAACTGGACGCCCGCCGCCTGCATCGCGGCGACCCGCTTCAGCATCTCGTTCCGTATCCCGCCCTCGTACAGGTCCGAGATCAGCACCACGACCGTGTCCGCGGGCCGGGTGATCTGCGCCTGGCAGTACGCCAGGGCGCGATTGATGTCCGTGCCCCCGCCGAGCTGGGTGCCGAACAACACATCCACCGGGTCGTCCAGTTGGTCCGTCAGGTCGGCCACCGCCGTGTCGAAGACGACGAGCCGCGTCGCGATCGACCGCATCGACGCCAGCACCGCGCCGAACACCGAGGCGTACACGACCGAAGCCGCCATCGAACCGGACTGGTCGATACAGAGGATCACCTCCTTCTTCACGGACTGCGAAGCCCGCCCGTACCCGACCAGGCGTTCCGGCACCACCGTCCCGTACTCCGGCAGGTAGTTCTTCAGGTTGGCGGCGATGGTGCGGTTCCAGTCGATGTCCCGGTGGCGGGGCCGGCTGATCCGCGCACTGCGGTCGAGCGCGCCGGTCAGGGTCGCGCGGGTGCGGGACGCGAGCCGCTTCTCCAGGTCCTCGACGACTTTGCGCACCACGGCACGCGCGGTCTCCTTCGTCGTCTCCGGCATCGCCTGCCTGAGCGAGAGCAGCGTGCCGACCAGATGTACGTCCGCCTCGACGGCCTCCAGCATCTCCGGTTCGAGCAGCAGCGCGGACAGTCCGAGACGGTCGATGGCGTCGCGCTGCATGACCTGCACCACGGACGACGGGAAGTACCTCCGGATGTCCCCGAGCCAGCGCGCCACCGAAGGCGCCGAGGCCCCGAGCCCGGCCGAGCGGTCCCGGCCCTTCCCGGCCCGGTCCCCCTTTCCGTACAGCGAACCGAGGGCTCCGTCCATCGCCGCGTCCTGCCCCCGCAGCTGACATCCGGTCCCGTCGGCCGCGTCTCCCCCGAGCACCAGCCGCCACCGCCGAAGGCGTTCCGCTGCTGCTGCTTCTGCTTCTGCTGTTGTCATGCGTTCACCTCCGTCAGGTCGCGCGTGAAGTGGGTTTCGGTTCCGGTTTCGGTTCCGGTTCCGGTTCCGGTTCCGGTTCCGGTTCCGGTTCCGGTTCCGGTTCCGGTTCCGGTTTCGTGGCCGAGGAGCAGATGCAGCACGGGCAGCACCGCGTCGGCCCGCTCCCGGTCGGGCTCCGCCGCGAAGCCACGTACGCCGGTCGTGGCCGCGATCGCACCGGCCGCGTCTCCGGGCCCGCGCCGGAACAGTTCCCCGAGCGTGCGCCGCACTCCTGCCTCGTACGCCGAGAAGGTGCGGCGCAGCAGCGGCAGTACGTCCGTGAACGCCTCGTCGGGAACAGACGTCAGCCAGGAGTCGAGCAGGCCGAGCAACCGGTCGTCGTGGATGAGCAGCATGCCGCCGCCCGTTCCTCCGGAGCCGCTGCCGACGAACCCCTCGATCCACGCCGCCGCGTCGGTCGGCGCCGTCCCCGGCGACAGGGCGAGGCCCATCAGCCGCGCCGCCGACTCGTGCTCCAACTCCCCTTCGTCGAGCAGGATTCGGACCGCTCTTCCCCGCACCTCCCCCGGCACGGAGTCCCGTCCGCCGAGCACTCCGAGCACGGAGTGCCAACGGCCGCGCATGGGTGTCGTGCGGTTCTTCGCCGTGCGGGTGGCCTCGTCCGGAGGCGTGTCCTGCGCGCCGGCGTCCTGCGGTGATGCCTCGGTGAGGAGGCCGACCGCCGTGTGCACCGCGTCGACATGGCCTCGCATCTGCGCCCCGCCGTCCGCGTCGAGCCCGGCGCAGGCAGGCGGCAGGCCGACGAAGACCCGCTCGGCGAGGCCCGCGGCGACCTCGGCGAGCGCGCTGGTGTCCGTGCCGCGTACGTCGCCGTAGCGGAGCGAGCGGACCAGGGCGGGCAGGGCCTGGGCGAGGTGCCCGACGTCCGTGTCCAGGGCGGCCCGGTCGGCGAGCACCTTCATCACCGTCGGGAGCGCGTCCGGCAGTTCGGCGAGGAGGCAGCGCTCGGCGAGCGCGGTGACGTCGGAGAGCGCCGGGGCCGATATCGCCTCCGACTCCGCCTTCGCGGTGGCGGCCGCGAGCACCGTGGTGCCCCAGACCCCCGCTTCGGCGACCCGCACCGCCAGCTCCGGCTCCCAGCGAAGCCGCCAGCTCTCCCGGAACGTGCCGGTGGAGCCCCGAGCCGCCGCCGAAGGCTCACCCCAGCCGATGCCCAGCAGCCTCAGGCGGTGCAGGAGTCGGCTGCGCGCGGCGTCCGTCTCCTTGCGCAGGTCGAGGTCCAGCTCGCGGTCCAGCGCCTCGGGTTTGAGGCGCAGCCGACGCTGGGCCGCGCTCAGGTCGCGCTGGAGCGGCACGGCCGGCGCCGACGCGGGCACCTCGCCGAGCACATCTCCTACGACGAGCTTGTCGTGCACGAGGGCCAGCGGCACGTCCGAGCCGTCGCACATCACGGCACGGACCGCGTCGGTGGCCTCCGACAGGCCGGGCAGGGGCCTGCCACGCATCACGGCCAGGGTGTCGGCGAGTCGTACGGCCTCGATGACGTGCGCCGACGACACTCCTCTGTCCTCGTCCCTGAGCAGCCCGGCGACCTTGGTCATCCAGCGCTCCACGGGCCGGTCCGGGGCACGGAACAGGTGCGCGTACCAGCCCGGCGAGGCGATGCCCGCCCCGTAGCCGCTCGCCCGGGACAGTCTGCGGTGGGTCCAGGGCACCCAGGTCATGTCGACCTTGGCCTTCGGCAGGCCTTTCAGGAGAGCCCGGTCGGCGGTCACGGTGGCCTTGGCGGCGAGGGCGGGGACGTGCCAGGCGCCGCACACCACCGCCACGCCTTCCCCGAACTCCTTGCGCGCCGAGCGGAGTTGCAGGCGCATGTACGCCTCCCGTACCGCGTCGCGCGCGTGCCCGCCGTCGCCGTACCGCTCGCGCAGCGCACCCATCGCCTCGGCGAGCGCGGCGAACGGTGCCAGGGCGTCATCGGCCGCACCGCGGTGCTCGACGACGTCCTCCCACCAGCGCTCCGGGTCGTCGTACCCGGCCGTCTCGGCCAGGACCGCGAGGGGATCGATCCGCAGCTCCTGCTCGCCGGTTCCGCTTCCCTGGCCGGCCTCTACGCCGTGATCCGCACCGCCTTGCGCGCCGCCTTCCGCGCCGCCTTCCGCGCCGCCTTCCGGGCCGCCTTCCGGGCCGGGTTCCGGGCCGGGTTCCGTACCCGATGGCGTGCGCGATGGCGCGTCCGACGCCGTGCCCGATGGCGTGCCCGACGCCGTGCCCGATGGCGTGTCGGACGCCCTGCCCGGCACCGCGCCCGCCTCCCCGTCCATCGCCGGGTCGAGGCCCTCCTCCGGGTCCTCGCCCGCGGGCGGTTCCGCCAGTGAGTGGGCGGCCGGCAGGTCGATGAACCGTACGGCCGCACCGCGCTCCACGGCCCAGCGCAGTGCGACCCACTCCGGGGAGAACTCCGCCAACGGCCAGAACGCCGAGCGGGCCGGGTCGTCCGTGACGTGCGCCAGGAGTGCCACCGGCGGGCTCATCCCGTCGTCACCGACCAGCTCCACGAGCGCGTCCGCCTCGGGCGGCCCCTCGATGAGCACGGCACGCGGCGCGCACGCGTCCAGCGCCTCCCGTACGGCCCGTGCCGAGCCGGGACCGTGATGGCGCACGCCCAACACCCATGGGCCGTCCGCCCGTTCACCGCCGCCGTACTGCGGGGCGCCGCCCTCACCCCCGTGCAGGGCGGCGCCCCTGTCCATGGGCCGGGTGCGCGGGCCCGGCGCCGCTTCCGCGAAGCCGTTCACGCGCTCACCTCCCGGCACGCGCGGTAGAAGTCCTTCCAGCCCTCGCGCTCGCGGACGACCGCCTCCAGGTACTCCTGCCAGACGACCCGGTCGGCGGCCGGGTCCCGCACGACCGCCCCGAGAATCCCAGCGGCGACGTCGGCCGGCCGCAGGATCCCGTCCCCGAAGTGGGCCGACAGCGCCAGGCCGTTGGTCACGACCGAGATGGCCTCGGCGGTGGAGAGCGTGCCGCTGGGCGACTTCACTTTCGTACGCCCGTCGGCCGTGACCCCGTCGCGCAGCTCTCGGAAGACCGTGACGACACGGCGGATCTCGTCGATGCCGTCCGGAACGGCCGGCAGGTCGAGCGATCGGCCGAGCTGGTCGACCCGGCGGGAGACGATGTCCACCTCTGCCTCCACGCTCTCCGGCAGGGGCAGCACGACCGTGTTGAAGCGGCGGCGGAGCGCGCTCGACAGCTCGTTCACCCCGCGGTCCCGGTCGTTGGCCGTCGCGATCAGGTTGAACCCGCGTACCGCCTGCACCTCCTGTCCCAACTCCGCTATCGGCAGGGTCTTCTCGGACAGGATCGTGATCAAGGAGTCCTGCACGTCCGCCGGGATGCGGGTGAGCTCCTCCACCCGCGCCGTCATCCCCTCGGCCATCGCCCGCATGACAGGGCTCGGCACGAGCGCGTCCCGGCTCGGCCCGTGGGCGAGCAGCTGCGCGTAGTTCCAGCCGTACCGGATCGCCTCTTCCGGCGTGCCCGCCGTGCCCTGCACCAGCAGCGTCGAGTCACCGCTCACCGCCGCCGCCAGGTGCTCGGACACCCAGGTCTTCGCGGTGCCGGGGACACCGAGGAGGAGAAGCGCCCGGTCCGTGGCCAGAGTGGTCACGGCGACCTCGACGAGGCGCCGCGGGCCCACGTACTTCGGTGTGATCACCGTGCCGTCCGGCAGCGTGCCGCCCAGCAGGTACGTGGCCACGGCCCACGGCGACAGGCGCCAACGCGCCGGCCGCGGACGGTCGTCGGCCGCCGCCAGCGCCCGCAACTCGTCCGCGAACGCTTCCTCGGCATGCGGACGCAGCGCGTCCGCGTCGCCCTTCGAGCCGTTCACGGCGGTGTTGACGGACACAGTCATGGATCCCCCTCCAAATGCGCAGGACTGAGCACCTCGACGGATCGGCGGGCCGCGGCCCGAGCTGATCGCCGGTTGTGGTCCCCACCGTGCACCACGCCACTGACAATCGACCGTCGTCGCAGGTCAGAGCCGATTGTCAGTGGCGGCCTCTAACGTCGAGGACATGAATCAGCAGGGGGTGCGCTGGACGGCTGATCAGGTGCTCGCACTGGCTCCTGACGCCGCGTCACGCAAGGCGGGAAGCAAGCTCGGCGCGGCCGGGCCGTGGTCCGAGGCGGGGAGTTCGAGTGCGGGGGCGGTATGGGGGCTGTGCAAGGGAAGCGGCAGCAAGCCGTACCAAACGGTCGTGGACACCACGGGCCCTGCGTACAAGTGCAGTTGCCCGAGCAGGAAGTTTCCGTGCAAGCACGCGCTCGGCCTGCTGCTGCTCTGGGCGGGACCGGACGGTGCGGACGGCACGGTTCCGGAAGCCCGGCCGCCGGAGTGGGCGGAGCAATGGCTGGCCGACCGCCGCGAGCGAGCGGCCGAGCAGGACGAGCCGGCTCCGTCCGCAGGCAAGGGTGGTGAGGCGGAGGGGGCGCGCCGCAGAGCCGAGCGACGGGCCGAGAGGGCGACGGCGGGGGCGACCGAGCTGGAGCAGCGCCTGACCGATCTCCTGCGCGGCGGCCTCGCCGGCGCGGAGTCGGCGGGGTACGAGATGTGGGAAGAGACGGCCCGCCGCATGGTGGACGCGCAGGTACCCGGACTCGCCTCGCGCGTACAGGAATTGGGATCGATTCCGGGCTCGGGCGCGGGATGGCCGGTGCGGTTGCTCGAGGAGTGCGCCCTGCTTCACCTGCTCGACCAGGCTTGGCTGCGACGCGAGCAGCTGCCCGGGCCGCTGGCCGCCACCGTGCGCACCAGGCTCGGCCTGCCCGTCTCGGCCGGGGGCCCGCCGGTGCGGGATCAGTGGCTGGTCCTGGCCCAGTACGACTCGGCCGAGGGCAAGCTGACCACACGGCGCATCTGGTTGTACGGAGAAGAGTCGGGGCGCACAGCACTGCTGCTGTCCTTCGGGGCTGCCGGGCGGGCACCGGAGCTCGCCCTTCCGGTAGGTCTCGTACTGGACGCGGAGTTGTCCTCCTATCCGGGGGCCGGCCAGCTGCGAGCGGCGCTCGGCGAACGGTTCGCCGTTCCGGAGCCGCGACCGCTTCGCCCCACGACCCTGGACGTCGCCGATGCGACGGCGGCGTACGGCATCGCGTTGCGTGACGATCCGTGGCTGGAGTCGTGGCCGGTCACCCTGGGGGGCGTCGTACCCGTCCAGGAAGAGGGCGGGGGAGGACGCGGAGGCGGAGGCGGAGGCGGGTGGCAACTTGCCGATGCGGACGGCAAGTTCGCTCTTCCTGTGGCGGACAAGGCCGTTTCCCGTCCGGGCCTGTGGAAGCTCGTCGCGATCTCGGGCGGGGCGCCGGTGACCGTGTTCGGCGAGTGCGGGCACGGCGGCTTCACCCCTCTCACGGCCTGGCCCGCGGAGCCCGGCGCCGAGGCGATATCGCTGAGCTGAGGCTGCACTGCGCTGCGCCGCACTGCACCGCACTGCGTCGGCCGCCCCGCGGCCACCCGTGCACGTGCACCTTCGGGCGTCGTCTCTCATCGCCTCTCATCGCCTCTCGACGCCTCCCCACCCTCCGCAGACTCGACGCTCTGGAGAACCGCATGAACGCGACCGGACCGATCACCACCGGGCCCCACCCCGGCACAACAGCGAGTGCCCAGCCCTCCCCCGGCACAACAGCCATCGCCCAGCCCTGCCCCGTCGCCACCTGGGAAGAACTCGTCACCTCCGCCCTGCTCGGCACCGATCGGCGCAGGCCACCCGTGGCCGTACCGCCCGGGAAGGACCTGTCCGCCGCGCTGCTCGACGCGGCGGCCGTGGAAACGGTGCGCCGTCGGGCCGGGCTGCGGCCTGCGGACGCCGCCGGGCTGCCCGAGCGGGCGGCACCCGATGAGAGGCCACCCCTGCCGGCAGCCGCTCGGCGCCGCCTCGCGCTGCTCCTGGCCGACCGGCCGGGCTCCGGGAGCGGCCGCCGCAGCACAGCCCCCGACCTGACGGAGCTGCTGCCGCAATGGCTGGCGGCGGCCAACGACCACGGGTACGCCGCGCCCGCCGAGTTGCTGCCCGCCCTGCTCGACGCGGCCCGAGGCCGGACCGACCTGCGGCCGCAGGCCCTGCGCTTCGCCGGTCCGCGGGCGCTGTGGCTGGCCCACCTCAACCCCGACTGGAAGTTCGCCCTGCGTACGTCGCCGGGAGGCAACGCGCTGCCGCGTGCCAGGGACATCGAGGGGGTCCAACGACTCTGGGAGGAAGGCCTGTTCGCGGAACGGGTCGCGTTGCTCGCCGCCGTGCGCGCCGATGCCCCCGAGGCTGCCCGCGAGCTGCTCGCCGGCACCTGGTCCACCGAGCGGGCCGAGGACCGCCTGATGTTCCTCGACTCGCTGCGCGCCGGGCTGTCCGACGGCGACGAGTCGTTCCTGGAGCGCGCCCTGTCCGACCGCAGCCGGAATGTCCGGGCCACCGCCGCCGAGCTGCTGTCGGCGCTGCCGAATTCGGCGCTCGCGGCACGAATGGCGGACCGTGCGTCACCCTGCGTGGCCATGGACGAGACGCGCAGCGGCATCACGGTCGAGGCGCCGCACGCCTGCGACGCAGCGATGGAACGCGACGGAGTCGTGTCCCAGGCGCCGTCCGGTCGAGGTCAACGCGCCTGGTGGCTGGGGCAGTTGGTGGAGGCGACGCCCCTCGCCACCTGGCCGTCGCGCCTGGGCGGACGCAGCCCCGAAGAGATCACCGCCCTTCCCGTGCGGGACGACTGGCGCCCCGAACTGCACGCCGCGTGGTGCCGTGCGGCCGTACGCCAACGGGACGCCGTCTGGGCGCGGGCGCTGCTCGGCGTCCCGTCCGCGCCGGAAGCGGGCGGCCCCGGCGCGGTGTCACTCGCCGAGCGGGCCAAACTTCTGGCCGTGCTCCCGGCCGCCGAGCGGGCCGAGTGGGTCGCCGGGTTCATCGACGCCCACGGCCTGTCGGAGGCGTTCCAACTGCTCGGCGTGTGCAACCTGCCCTGGTCGGGCACCCTGGGCCGAGCCGTCGTCGACGCCCTCAACATCGCCCGGGACGCGGGCAGTTACCCCTGGAGCTTCAGCGGAGTGATGGGGCTCGCCGAGCGCTGCCTCGACCCCGCCGAGACCAGCCGCCTGGAGTCCCTCACCGCGATATCCGACGAGCCGGAGGACGGTGCGCCGGGAGCGGTGGGCTACTGGGCGGAGGCGTTCCAGCGGCTCGTCGGCACGCTGAGACTGCGCGCGGCGATGATCGCGGAAATGACCCCACCGGGGGCGGCAGCGGACACAAGACCCTGAGGCCGCACCTGAGCCCGCACCTGACGCCGGGAACGCGGGACGGGGGCAGACACGCAGGCAACCAGGCACGCGGGACGGGGGCAGGCACGCAGGCAACCAGGCACGCGGGGCGGGGGCAGGCACGCAGGCAACCAGGCACGCGGGGCGGGGCAGGCACGCAGGCACGCAGGCAGCGACACCTGTGCCCGGACCGCCGCGCCAAGCACTCGTCGGCCCGCTCAAGGCCTCGCGTCAAGCCGGCCTCAAACCCCGCCTCAAGCCCCGCCTAAAACCCCGCCTCAAGCCCCAGCAGTCTGCGTGACGTTAGCCCGGACCCAGTCCACGATCGATGCCGTCGTCGCACCCGGTGTGAAGATCTCCGCGACGCCCAGCTCCTTGAGGGGAGCGATGTCGCCCTCCGGGATGATGCCGCCGCCGAAGACCTTGATGTCCTCCGCGTCGCGCTCCTTCAGGAGCTGGATCACCTTCGCGAAGAGGGTGTTGTGGGCGCCCGAGAGGATCGACAGGCCGATCGCGTCGGCGTCCTCCTGGATGGCGGTGTCCACGATCTGCTCCGGCGTCTGGTGCAGACCGGTGTAGATGACCTCCATACCGGCGTCGCGCAGCGCCCGCGCGATCACCTTGGCCCCGCGATCGTGCCCGTCGAGCCCCGGCTTGGCGACCACCACGCGGATCGGACCGGCTGCCACACCCATCACTGCCTCCATGTACCGAGTAGCCCCTCAGGAGTCAGCCACCAGCCCCGAGACGTCTCGCGAAAGGTGAACCAGTAGAGGAACGATGTGAACGAACGTTATCTCCAGGATCCCGTACGCGGCAGTTTCGTGGTGTGGAGGGAGGGGGAAATCACATGGTGAGACACGTTCGCCGGGCGTGCCCACGGGGCGGCTGCAGGGCCGCCGCGCCGCGGGTCGCGCACATGGGGAGCCGTCAGGAGAACGCTGCATCACCGCGCCGTCAGCCGCACGGCACGGTGGTGCGGTGCGTCGGCCGGATGTCAGCGAGGCGTCGGCGGCGGCTCGCTTCGGGCCGGAGCCGCGTAAGAACCGGAGCTGACAAAGAAGCGGTCGCCGCCGGAGTCGCCGGGACGCGATTCCGTAGCATCCGAAACGGCAACCACAGCGGGCACACGGGGGCACGGAGCCGACTCCCGCGTGCGGTTCGGGAGGTCGGCCGTGAAGGTACTACCCGTACTGATGTCGACACTCGAGTCCTGCCTGCGCCGCCCCGGACTGTTTCCGACCGGGCAGCATCTGCGGTTATCCACCGCACTGTTGAAGGCATCGGCGCTGGAGCTCGCCATCCTGGCCGGGCATCTCTTCCTCTACCCCTCGGGCATCCGGCAGGAGCAGCCGTCCCCGGCACAGGCACCGGCACCGGCACCGGCACCGCGAGAGCGGATGCAGCCCGTCCGGCTGCCGAGCGCCACGGCCGAGCGGCCCGTGGTGTTGCTGCACGGCTTCATCGACAACCGTTCCGTCTTCGTGCTGCTGCGCCGGGCCCTGGCCAAGGAGGGCCGACAGCACCTCACGTCGCTCAACTACTCACCGCTGACGTGTGACATCCGCGGTGCGGCGGAACGCCTCGGCCGGCATGTGGAGGAGATCTGCGCGCGCACCGGGCAGCCCGTCGTGGACATCGTCGGGCACAGCCTCGGCGGACTCATAGCCCGCTACTACGTACAGCGGCTCGGCGGTGACATCCGGGTGCGTACGTTGGTCACGCTCGGCTCGCCGCACGGCGGCACCCGCGTCGTGCCGTTGATGAGCGCGCACCCGATCGTCCGCCAAATGCGGCCGGGCTCCGATGTGATCGAGGAGCTGAGGGAGCCCGCTCCTCACTCCAGGACCCGGTTCGTCTGCTTCTGGAGCGATCTCGACACGGTGATGTCCCCACCGGAGACGGCCTGCGTCGACCATCCCGATCTCCTTGCGCACAACATTCAGGTGACCGGAATCGGGCATCTCGCCCTGCCGGTTCATCCGGCGGTCGCCGCCGCCATCCGGCAGGCCATCGACGCGGAGGAGGCCATCACGTCGGCCACGGGCCCAGCCGCGGTCGTGGCCTGATCCCAGCACCGGCGGCCCCCGACCGGTCCTGCCGCCCGCCTCCGGAACGACACCTGGGCATCCGACAGTCGAACGACTCTCGAACGCAGCGCCAAAGCTCCGCCCACAGTCCGCCGAAAGGCGGCCGATTGCCCGTTTCCTGAAGGCGTGAAACCCCCCGAAGATTGTCGCCGTCGCATACCGCCGGGTACAGTCACCGCACTGCTCTGCCCCCTGCTGTCGAGGCGAAAGAGAAGTTGGTGAACGACCAGCACGGCTATGCCGCCGGTTACGACGGCTACACCACCGGTGCCTTCGACACCACCTCTTTCGACGCCGACCCGCTGTTCGGCGCGATGCCGGGTGAGACCGGCGCGTACGACGCCGGACAGAGCGGTCAGTGGGACAACGGCCAGTGGGCGACGGGTGTCCAGGCGTCCTACGACCCGTACGCCAACACCCCGCAGGACGCGGGCAGTTACGCGACCGGTGGCTACGACACGACCGCCATGTGGGCGACGGGCGGGTACCAGCAGCTCGCCGACATCCCCGCGCAGCCCGGCCCGCATGCCGCCGAGCAGTGGGACGCCACCGGCCAGTGGCAGACCCCGAACTTCGGGCAGCCGACCGAGCAGCCCACAGGCCTGGAGCACGGTCAGTCGTTCCTGGAGACGGGCGCGTACGACGCCACCGCGTGGAACGTCGACGGAGCCGTGCCCTCCGTGCCTTCCGCTCCCGCCACGTCAGCCGACGGCTATGACGCCTACGGAACGTTCGACGCGGGTAGCACAGGATTCGAGACCCAGGCCGCCCCCGTCTTCGACCCGCTCGCCTTCGAGACGCACGGCCTCGACCCGCAGAGCCTCGAAGGTCAGCACCTCGAACCCCAGGCCTTCGACACGCAAGCCTTCGACGCCCAGGCCTTCGCCGGTCAGGGATTCGAGACGCAGGCTTTCGAACCCCAGGCGTTCGAGACCCAGACCTTCGAGCCCCAGAGCTTCGAGACCCAGGCCTTCGACACCTCGATGTTCGAACACGTCGAGCACGTCGAGCACGCCGATCACGCAGCGCACATCGAGCAGTCCGTTCCGGGCGAGCACGGCGCGGCCGAACAGCCCGGCGCCGAGGGCGAGTTCAGCCCGATCGAGTTCAGCAGGCCCGCGGAGCCCGGTGACGGTGTGTCCCTGCCGGGCCAGGTCGACGCGGCGGACGCGGCCGACGCCGCCGACGCACCGTTCGTCGCCCAGGTCACGCCGGTCGGCCCCACGCCCCGCAGCCGGAGTCGCCGCCGCGCCCCCGCCAAACGTTCCGCTCTGCTGACGGTCGCCGTGCCGTCGGTGTGCGCGCTCGGTGTCGCGGGCGTCGCCGCCGCGTCCGTGGCCGGCGGCATGAGCGACGAGCAGGCCGACACACAGACCCAGGCCGCGCCCGACCCCAGCACGGTCAAACCGTCCACGGCCAACAGCAAGCTGGACACCCAGCTCGCCAATCTCTCCGCGGACGCCGACGACTTCGCCGACCGGGCCAGCCGGACGCAGGAACGCATCGACCTCAAGGAGCGGCAGGAGGCCGAGCGCAAGCGGAAGGCCGCCGAGGCCGCGCGCAAGGAGGCGATGCGGCCGAAGTTCGCGCTGCCGGTGAAGCAGCACGGGCTGAGCGCGTACTACGGACAGTCCGGCATCAACTGGATGTCCACCCACTCGGGCATCGACTTCCCGGTCTCGTACGGCACTCCCGTGCTGGCCGCGGCGGACGGCACCGTGCGGACGCAGTGGAATCCCGCGTACGGGAACATGGCGATTGTGACGACCGCCGACGGCACGGAGCTCTGGTACTGCCACCTCTCCAGCACGAAGATCCGCAGCGGTTCCGTGAAGGCCGGTGACACCATCGCGTACTCCGGCAACTCCGGTAACTCCACCGGCCCGCACCTGCACTTCGAGGTGCGCCCCGGTGGCGGCTCGGCGATCGACCCGCTGCCGTGGCTGCGCGGCCACGGCCTCGACCCGACCTGATCCCGGCCGAACGGAACGGAACCGAGCCGAACGGAACCGAGCCGAACCGAACCGAGCCGAACCGAACCGAACCGAACCGTCAGAGCTTCTCGACGGGCGCGTATCTCAGCAGCAGCACCTTCGGCTTCGGGTCGCCGAAGTCGATCGTCGCGCGGGCCTTGTCCCCAGCGCCCTCCACACCGACGACCGTGCCGAGGCCGAACTGGTCGTGCGTGACCCGGTCCCCCACCGACAGCGAGACGACCGGCTTGTCCCCGCCGGTGCGCCGCGTCGCGAAGCCCGAAGGTCCGCCGCGGGAACGGGAGGACGAGAGCGACGAGACGACTGATCCGGCCGGGCCGCGCGAGGGCGGCGGCGCGGCGGGGCCGGTGCGCTTCCAGTCCAGGTGCTGGTCGGGGATCTCCTCGAGGAAGCGGGACGGCGGGTTGTACGAGGGCTGGCCCCAGGCCGAGCGCATCGTGGACCGCGTCAGATAGAGGCGTTCGCGGGCGCGCGTGATGCCCACGTACGCGAGGCGGCGCTCCTCCTCCAGCTCCTTGGCCTGGCCGAGCGACCGCATGTGCGGGAAGACGCCGTCCTCCATGCCGGTCAGGAAGACCACCGGGAACTCGAGGCCCTTCGCGGTGTGCAGCGTCATCAGCGTGATGACGCCGGAGCCGTCGTCCTCGTCCGGGATCTGGTCGGAGTCGGCGACCAGGGCGACCTTCTCCAGGAAGTCCGCGAGGGTGCCCTGCTCTCCCTCCTCCCGCTCCTGCTCGAACTCCAGGGCCACGGCGGCGAGTTCCTGGAGGTTCTCGATGCGGGTCTCGTCCTGCGGGTCGGTCGAGGACTGCAACTCCGCGAGATATCCGGTGCGTTCGAGGACGGCCTCCAGGACGGTGGCCGGACCGGCGCCGGATTCCACGATCGTGCGGAGCTCCTCCATCAGCGTGTTGAAGCGCCGGACGGCGTTGGCGGAGCGAGCCGCCATTCCGTAGGCCTCGTCCACGCGCTTCAGCGCCTGCGGGAAGCTGATCTTCTCGCGCAGCGACAGCGCGTCGATCATCGCCTCGGCGCGATCGCCGATGCCGCGCTTGGGGACGTTGAGGATGCGGCGCAGCGGAACCGAATCCTCCGGGTTGGCGAGGACGCGGAGGTAGGCCAGGACGTCCCTGACCTCCTTGCGCTCGTAGAAGCGGACGCCGCCGACGACCTTGTAGGGCAGGCCGACGCGGATGAAGATCTCTTCAAAGACGCGGGACTGCGCGTTCGTACGGTAGAAGACCGCGACGTCTCCGGCCTTCGCGTCGCCCGCGTCCGTGAGGCGGTCGATCTCCTCGGCGACGAACTGTGCCTCGTCGTGCTCGGTGTCCGCGACGTATCCGGTGATGCGGGCGCCTTCACCGGCGTTGGTCCAGAGGTTCTTGGGGCGACGGCTCTCGTTGCGCTCGATGACGGCGTTGGCGGCGCTCAGGATCGTCTGCGTGGAGCGGTAGTTCTGCTCAAGGAGGATCGTCGTCGCGTTCGGGTAGTCCTCCTCGAACTGGAGGATGTTGCGGATGGTCGCGCCGCGGAAGGCGTAGATCGACTGGTCCGCGTCACCCACCACGCACAGCTCGGCGGGCTCGATGGCGGGGGCGCCGTCGGCCACCGGCTCGCCGTTCCCCACCAGCTCGCGGACCAGGGCGTACTGGGCGTGGTTGGTGTCCTGGTACTCGTCGACCATGACGTGGCGGAAGCGGCGGCGGTAGTGCTCGGCGACGTCCGGGAAGGCCTGGAGCAGGTGGACCGTCGTCATGATCAGGTCGTCGAAGTCCAGGGCGTTGGCCTCGCGGAGGCGCTGCTGGTACATCGTGTACGCCTGCGCGAGGGTCTTCTCGAAGCCTCCCCCGGACTCCGTCTGGGAGGTGCCCCCAGCCGCCTGCCCGGCAAAGGTCTCCTCGTCGATGAGCTCGTTCTTGAGGTTGGAGACCTTGGCGCTGAAGGACTTCGGCGGGAACTTCTTCGGGTCGAGGTCCAGGTCCCGGCAGCACAGCGCCATCAGGCGCTTGGAGTCGGCGGCGTCGTAGATCGAGAACGAGGACGTGAAGCCCAGGCGCTTCGACTCGCGGCGCAGTATCCGCACGCACGCGCTGTGGAAGGTCATCACCCACATCGCGTTGGCGCGCGGGCCGACCAGGTCGGAGACGCGCTCCTTCATCTCGCCCGCGGCCTTGTTCGTGAACGTGATCGCGAGGATCTGGCCCGGGTGGGCGTCCCGCTCCGCGAGGAGGTGCGCGATGCGGTGCGTGAGGACGCGGGTCTTGCCGGAGCCCGCGCCCGCGACGATGAGCAGCGGGGAGCCGGAGTGGACGACGGCCGCGCGCTGGTTGTCGTTCAGCCCCTCGAGCAGGGTCGCCGGATCGACCGCGGGGCGGGGGGCACCGTCGCGGTAGTACGCGTCCCTGGGCGGGGGCGCGTCGAAGCGGCCGCCGAAGAGGTCGTCCGGAATCTCCTCCGGAGCGGACTCCTCGGGCGGCGGCGGAGGCCCGTGATCCTTGGGCTGCAGGTCCGCCAGGAAGCTGTCGTCAAAGAGGCTGCTCATCGCCTACCGAGTCTAGGCGGCCCCACTGACAGCCCGACCCCGGTTCCCGGAGCCCGCCCGAAAGCGGATGCGCGAGCGGCTCCCCGGAATGCCGCGCACGCTCCGTCTCACCGTGTTCAGGTGCTCACACAGCGCGAAAGTCACGAAAATGTATCGGGCATATCGAACACCAACCTTCACAGCTGACACACGAGTTGGCTACTTTGCCTTCGGGCCGCACGTCCCCCCACCGGCGGAAGACGCCGGGAGCGCGCGGCCTGCGCCGAGTCCGGTGCGCTCCCCCGCGGGCAGCCGGAGCCGGGGACCCACCTTGATCTTTGGGGTGAATCGGTCCCGTACAAGAGCACAACGTACGAGACCGTAGGGCAGCCCTTCCGAACCATCCGCCCGAACCCGACAGCTAACCCGGTAGGCGGCAAACGGAAGGAGCGCCTCCTTTGGCGTCGCACCGCAAGCCGCGGTCCAGGCCGGGTCTCGTACGGACATCCCAGGCCGTCGGCATCACCACCGCCGCACTCACCTCCGTCGCGCTGCTGTCGCAGACGGCGGGAGCCGCGCCGGCCGAGCCGAAACCCTCGCTCGAAGAGGTCCAGAAGAAGGTCGACGACCTGTACCGGCAGGCCGGCGTCGCCACGCAGAAGTACAACGCCGCCAAGGAGCGCACCGACCGGCAGCAAGGCGAGGTCGACGGGCTGCTCGACCAGGTCGCCGAGCGCACCGACAAGGTCAACGAAGCGCGCCGCGAGCTCGGTTCGCTCGCCGCGGCCCAGTACCGCAACGGCGGCATGTCCGAGACCGCGCATCTGCTGCTCGCCGACGATCCGCAGTCGATGTTCGACCAGCGTCAGCTCATGTCGCGCCTCAGCGACCGCCAGCAGCGGGCTGTCGACGACTACGAGTCGCTGCAGCGCGAGGCCACCGCCGAGCGCGGCAAGGCGCAGAAGAGCCTGGAGTCGCTGACCGATTCGCAGGCCGACCTGAAGGAGAGCAAGCGGGCCGTGCAGGCCAAGCTCTCCGAGGCGCGCGAACTCCTGTCGAAGCTGACCGCCGAGGAGAAGGCGCGGCTGGCCGCGATCGAGCGGAGGAAGGAGGCCGAGGCCAAGCGCAAGGCCGAGGAACTCGCCCGCAAGCAGGCGGAGGAGGAGCGCAAGCGCAAGGCCGAGGAGGAGGCCCGCCAGAAGGAGGAGGAGCAGGGCTCGGGGTCGGGCTCAGGGTCCGATTCCGGCACAGGGTCTGATTCCGGCTCCGGCTCTGACGCGGGCGGCTCGTACGCAGCCAAGGCGCAGAAGGTGATCGCGTTCGCGGAGGCGCAGATCGGCAAGCCGTACGTCTGGGGCGCCACCGGCCCCGACTCGTACGACTGCTCCGGGCTCACGCAGGACGCGTGGAAGACCGCGGGGATCTCGTTGCCGCGCACCACCTGGGACCAGGTGAAGGTCGGCACGACCGTGAAGACCGCCGACGCCGAACCCGGTGACCTGGTGTTCTTCTACGACGACATCAGCCACGTCGGGATCTACATCGGCGGCGGCAAGATGATCCACGCGCCGAAGCCGGGGGCGAACGTGCGCACGGAGTCGATCTACTACATGCCGATCCACAGCGTGGTGCGGCCCGCATAGCGCTGTCGCCGCCGGCCGCTCCCGGCGGCAGAAGGGCCCGGACCGCCGTCGCTGGTCCGGGCCCTTCGCCGTATGCCGTCCGGACCTCTCAGGTCCGGTCAAAATTCCTCACGTCCGGTCGGGATCCCTCACGTCCGGTCAGGATCCCTCACGTCCGGTCCGGAGGACCTCTCAGGTCCAGAGCGTCGCGATGAAGATGTTCACGGTGGTGAGCGCGCCCACCGTGACGAACATCCCCTTCTCCACCTTCTCCTCGTCGCGCTTCACGTACACGAGGCCGAGGATCACGATCAGCAGCGCCAGCTTCACGCCGATCTTGATGTTGTTCACGGTGTGGTCGTCGGCCTGGTTGAGGCCGACCAGGGCCACGCCGGTGACCAGCATCGTCAGCGCGCCGTGCAGCATCGCGGGGGTGAAGCGTGCCGTGCCCGCGCCCATCGCCTTCATCTGAGCCAGGAAGCCGCCGAGCAGTGAGGCGATTCCGATGATGTGCAGGGCGACGAACACATTGATGAGTACGTCCATGGTGCGGAGCCTAACCGGGGCCATAGCAGCAGTCCGCAGGCAGGTCCTGCCGGACGGCCGCAACGGTCGCAGGGGTTCCGAAAACCGGCACCACGCGCGCGTGCGCCCGGTCAGTTGCGGTCACGCTCCACTCTCTGCGGCCAGTTGCGCACAATCCGTCATCAACCCGTGACGCTGAGGTTTAGCGTCCTTGGCCAGGTGACCGGCGCACCACCGCCGCCCCCGCCCCGTAGGGCGGCATGCCGGTCACCCCCGCCGAGAAGTCCGGCGGTGGCCCGCTCCCCCTGTGCGGGCCGCCGCCGGACGCGCGGGAAGACCGGACGCGTAAGGAAGAAGTGGATCCGTGACCGCGCAGCGCAAACACCGAAAACCCAGGCACCGCTCGATCAGTGGCCATACGGCTCGCACCGCCGCCACCCTGGCACTCGCCTCGGCCGCGTCCGGTGCGGCACTCGAAGGGACCGGGAACGCGGAGCCCCGGCTCACCCCGGCCCAGGTCAAGGCCAAGGTCGACAAGCTCTACCACGACGCGGAGATCGCCACCGAGAAGTACAACGGCGTCAAGGAGCGAGCCAAGGCCGCCGAGGACCGTGTCGACGAGCTGCAGGACGAGGCCGCCCGCAGGACCGATCGCCTCAACTCCACGCGTGCCGGGCTCGGTTCGGCCGCCGCCGCGCAGTACCGCACGGGTGCGATCGCCCCGTCCATGCAGCTCGCGCTCGCCTCCGACCCGGACAACTACCTGGACCGCGTGATGCTCGCCGACCGCGCGGACAGCCGACAGGCAGCCGCCGTGCGGCGCGTCCAGGGCGAGCTGCGCGAACTCGACGGGCTGCGCGCCGAGGCCGACCGCAGGAGCGACGAACTCGGCCAGCACCGCGCGAAGTTGCGCAAGCACAAGAAGGACATCAACGGAAAGCTGGCCTCCGCCCAGCGCCTCCTCGACCGGCTCACCGCCGCCGAACGCGAACAGCTCACCGACGACCTGCACGGCAGCAGCGACACCCGCGCCTCCCGCGACCTGCCCCGCGGCCCCCTCAAGGCCCCCAACTCCCGGGCGGCACAAGCTGTTTCATACGCCTACGACGCCCTCGGCAGCCCCTACGTGTGGGGTGCGTCCGGGCCGAACTCCTTCGACTGCTCCGGCCTCACCCAGGCCGCGTACCGCTCGGCGGGCGTCTCCCTGCCGCGGACGACGTACACGCAGATCAACGCCGGGCAGCGCGTCTCGCGCTCCGAACTCGCCCCCGGTGACCTGGTGTTCTTCTACTCGGGCATCAGTCACGTCGGCCTCTATGTGGGAGGCGGGCAGATGATCCACGCTCCCAACCCGAACGCTCCGGTGCGGCTCGCCCCGGTGGACTCGATGCCGTTCTCGGGGGCTACGCGGGTGTCCTGAGCCGATCCGCACGCACCCGCCGCTACCGCTCGGCTGGGCATCCGCCGCTACCGCTCGGCTGGGCATCCGCCGTTACCGCTCGGCGGGCCTGAGGTCGCCCAGCGGCAGCCACATCTTCACGTCGTCGAACCGCTCCTCGCCCACCGCGATACCGCCCGGGAGCCTGCCCCACTCGCGGAAGCCGATGCGGGAGTACAGCTCGATGGCCGACTGGTTGTTGCCGCGCACGCCGAGCGTCAGCAGCTCCAGACCCGCCGCGCGCGCGTGTTCCGCCAGGCCGGAGACCAGCCGCCGGCCGAGGCCGAGCCCGCGTGCCGCCGGATGCGTCATCAACTGCCGTAGCTCACCGCTGTGTCGGTACGTCGCCACAGCGCCCCGCCGCTGCCAGAGGCCGCAGCCCGCGACCCTGCCGTCGACCGTGGCCACCGCGAACGCCGCGTCGCCGGCCCGCACATCGGCGAGCACGGCGCCCAGCCAGGCGTCCGTCTCGTCCCGGGGCGGCGGGGCGAGATAGCCGATGGCGCCGCCGTCCGCGGTCACGTCGCCTATCAACCGGTGGATTCCGACCTGGAGTTGAGCCTCCTCCTCGGTCGGCCAGACGAGGGCGAGCTGGGGGCGGGGCCTGGCGGGAGCGCCGGAGGAGGTGTTCATGGTCAGCCATGCTAGGGGGCCCCGCCAACGTTCTTCGAAGCTGTCCACAGGCCCGCGGGCGGAGTTATCCACAGGCCGAGCGGGCGGGAACACCAGTGCGGTACGTTCGCCCGCATGTCCCGCGTTCCCCTTCCTCCGCCTCCTCCGCCACCGCATCTGCGCACGTGGCCCGACCGTGGCTCCCTGCTCTCCGACAGAGCCGGTGCGTTGACGGTCCTGCACCGCCGCGGCCTCGGCCTGGCTCAGCTCGGCGTGCTGTGGCTCATGGCGTTGTCGGCGCTGTGCGGCTGGTCGGGGGTCGCGGGAGCCGTGCAGATGGCATCCAGTTCCGGGGGCTTCCCGCTCGACCTGCTGTTCGCCCTGCTCGTCGCGGTGGTGGGCCTCGCCATCATGGCTCCGGCCATGGTCGTCATGGTCCTGTGGTTCCGAAGACAGCGGCGCATACGTCAACTCACCGACGCGTGGCTGGCGTTGGACTCCGACCCGGCGGCCGACAACCGGCTGCGCTCCCCCGGGCTCAGCCTGACCTGGATGCTGCTGTCGTTCCTGCTGTGCGGGCTCGGAATCCTGAGTTCGTACGCCTCAGCCGCCACCGCGTCCGGTTCGGAGGCGGTGTTCCAGGTGCTCCTGGGCATGGGCGGCGGGTTGATCATCTGGGTGACCGGACTCCTGGGCGTCCGCAAGGCGTTCGGGCACCGGCAGTGGGTTATGTCGCGGCTGGGACGGTCTCGGAAGTCCTCACCCCGAGGCGACTGATCGCCTCGGGCCACAGCCCTCAGACCAGCCGCCTCGCCGTGGCCCACCGCGTCAGCTCGTGCCGGTTGGACAGCTGCAACTTCCGCAGCACGGCCGAGACATGGGACTCGACCGTCTTCACGGAGATGAACAGCTGCTTGGCGATCTCCTTGTACGCGTACCCACGGGCGATCAGGCGCAGCACCTCGCGCTCGCGCTGGGTGAGCCGGTCCAGGTCCTCGTCGACCGGCGGGGAGTCCGTGGACGCGAAGGCGTCCAGGACGAAGCCGGCCAGGCGCGGCGAGAACACCGCATCGCCTTCCTGCACACGGAAGATGGAGTCGACCAGGTCGGTGCCGGTGATCGTCTTCGTGACGTATCCGCGCGCGCCGCCGCGGATCACGCCGATGACGTCCTCGGCGGCGTCGGAGACCGACAGGGCGAGGAAACGCACCGGGTTCTCGGGGTCCGCCATGAGCGGGGCGCAGCGCCGCAGCACCTCGACGCCGCCGCCACCCGGCAGATGGACGTCGAGCAGCACGACCTCGGGGCGGGTGGCCGTGATCACGGTGACGGCCTGCTCCACGTCGGCCGCCTCGCCGACGACTTCGACGCCCGTGGTCTCCGTACGGCCGATCTCCGCCTGGACTCCCGCGCGGAACATCCGGTGGTCGTCGACGAGGACGACCTTCACCCGGCGCGCGCCGGGCTCACGCTCGGGCTCACCCTGGGTCTGTTCGGTCGCGTCACTCATGCCGTGGTCGCCCTCTCCATCTCCAACTCGACTTCCGTGCCCCCGCCGGGCACCGTACGCAGCCGGGCCGTACCACCGTTGCGCTGCATGCGGCCGATGATCGACTCCCGTACGCCCATGCGGTCCGCGGGCACCGCGTCCAGGTCGAATCCCGGGCCGCGGTCACGCACCGAGACGAAGACCGTCTCTCCCTCGACCTCCGCGAAGACCTGGACGGCGCCGCCCTCGCCACCGTACTTGGCGGCGTTGACCATCGCTTCCCGGGCGGCCTGGAGTTGGGCGGAGAGCCTCTCGTCCAGCTCGCAGTCACCGACGACGACCACCTCGATGGGGACGCCGTACTTGTCCTCCACCTCGGCGGCCGCCCGGCGCACCGCGTCGGCGAGGTTCTCCGGCTCTTCCTCGTCGTCCTTGCCGCTGGGTTTGTACAGCCAGGTGCGCAGGTCGCGCTCCTGGGCGCGGGCCAGCCTGCGGACCTCGCCGGGGCTCTCCGCGTTGCGCTGGATCAGGGTCAGGGTGTGCAGCACCGAGTCATGCACGTGGGCGGCGACTTCGGCGCGCTCCTGGGCCCGGATGCGCATCAGGCGTTCCTCGGAGAGGTCCTGTGTCATACGGACGAGGTAGGGGCCCGCGAGCAGGGCGATACCCACCAGGACGGCGAGGGCCGCCTGCAGCACGGCGCCGAGGTTCTGGAGGGAGCCCTGGAGGACGAAGATGCCGGTGACGCCGGTGCCGACGAGGACGACACCGGCGGCGGTGCGGGCCAGGTTCAGCGTGCGTCTGCGGCGGCCGACCTCCATCCAGCGGGCCCTGCGGGCGTTGTCCGCCTGCCGCCAGACCAGGGCCACACCGGCGGCCATGAGGAGCAACGGCCAGAGATAGACCTTGCCGGGGCCGCTCACGTCGACAGAGCTGACGAAGACCATGGCGACGACGACCATGGCGAGCAGCGCGATCAACTGGCCCTTGTCGACCTTGCGTACGACGAGCTTGCGGCGGCCGTCGGGACCGACCTCCGTCGTCACGGCGTGCTGCCGCTCGGCCGATCCGGCCGCGCCCGCCCCGCCGACGCCCCCGACACCTCCGACACCTCCGACACCTCCAACGCCACCGACGCCGAGCGGGACGAAGAACCAGAACGCGGCGTACAGGAGCGCGCCCAGGCCGTCTGCGAGGAACAGGCCGACGAAGACGAGGCGCACCCAGATCACGGGCAGCCCGAGATGGCCCGCGAGCCCGCGCGCGACTCCCCCGAGCCATCGGCCCTCGCCGCTGCGGTAGAGCTTGCGCAGCGGCTGGGGATCCTCGGTGGCGGGAGCGGCGGTCGGCATGCCATCGATGGTCACACGGTGCGCGACGGAAGACATCAGGGTCCGCCCCCGAGACGTCCCTGATCTCCGGCCCGCCCCCCCCTGAGCCCCGCCCCCCCCTGAGCCCCGCCCCACCTCAGCCCGGCCTCCCGCCGCCCCGCCGGATCGCGCACCGTCGGGTCGCGCGCCGTCGGGTCGCGCGCCCCCGGTCCGCGCCGGGCCGCTCCGGGTCCGCGCCCCTGGCGCCCCGCATCGATCTCGGGGTCGGATATCAGGGTCGGACCAGGGTCGTCCCGTCTGCCGAAGCCGGCCTCGTCCCGTCACCATGGACACATGAACGATCAGGACCTGGCCGGGGCGAGCGCCGCCGAGCCGAGCGCCCCGCCGGGGCTGCGCCGCGAGCGGTCGCACCGCATGCTCGGCGGCGTTTGCTCGGGCCTGGGCCGGCACTGCGACATGGACCCGGTGATCTTCCGTATCGGCCTCGCCGTGCTCGCCGTCACCGGCGGCCTCGGCCTGATCTTCTACGGCTTCGCATGGCTGCTCCTCCCGCTCGACGGGGACGAGGAGAGCGAGGGCCGCAAGCTGCTCACCGGCCGGGTCTCCGGTGCCGGCCTGTCCGCCCTGCTCTGCGCGCTCATCGGCTGCGGCGTCTTCCTGTCCATGCTGAACAACGGCGGGGTGCTCACGTTCGCGGCGGTGCTCACCCTGCTGCTCGCGGGCGCGGGGTACTGGTCGCAGGCCCGCCGCGACACACACACCGCCCCGGTCACGGCACAGGCGGTCGCCGACGCCCCGCCGGAGGCCCAGGCCCCGCCGGTCGCGGGAGTCTGGTCGTGGTGGCGGGACCCGATAGTGAAGGACGGCACGCACGAAGGAGGGACGGGGTACGCATGGGGCCCGGCCGACCACGCGATCGAGTACCCGGTGGACTTCATCGACGGCACCAAGGGCCCCCAGCTCGCCATGCCGCCAGGCCCGTACCACCGCACGTACCGCCCGACGGTCCCCAAGCCCGTGCCCGAGCCGAAGCCGCGCGGGCCGCGCTGGATCGGCGGCTGGGTCTTCCTGCTCGCCCTGCTCGCCGGAGCGCTCGGCACCGGGCTCACCTGGAGCGATCACGGGGGCGCCGGCTCGCTCGGCCTCAGCCTGCAGGCGGGCCTGGCCTGCGCGCTCGCCGTGTTCGGCCTGGGCATCGCGGTGAGCGCGTTCCTGGGGCGTACGGGCGGGGGCTCGATCGTCCTCGCGGTGCTCACGGCAGGCCTGCTCGCGGTGGCGACGGCCCTGCCGGAGAACATCGGTACGACGTGGACGCGCACGGACTGGCGCCCCACCGGCACGGCGCAGGTGCGGCCGGTGTACGAGGTGGGTTCGGGCGTCGGCACGCTCGACCTCACGGGGCTCGACCTGCGCAAGGGCCAGACCGTGAAGACGGCCGCCGAGGTCGGGGCGGGGCGCGTGGAGGTGGTCGTGCCGAAGGACGTGACCGTACGGCTTCGGGCCGAAGTGGGCGTCGGAGACATCCGCTTGCCCGGCGAGGCATCCGACGACGTGGACATCGCCCCTGGCCAGGACCGCCGCACCACGCTGAGACCGCCCGAAGGCACCCCCGAGGCGGGCACGGTGGATCTGAGACTGGAAGTGGGCGTCGGACAGGCGGAGGTGAGACGTGAGACCTCCTGAGCACGAGACGGGCGACCACCGCCCTGCCACCACCCCCGCGGCAGGCGCCTCCCAGACACCCACCACCCCCTCGGCAGGCACCCCCCACCCGAAGGAGTCCCGCATGCTGCGGCACGAGTTCCAGCCGGGCAAGCTCGTCGCGGGCGCCGTCCTGCTCACCGCGGGCGTGGCCTACGCGGGAGACGCGACCGGGGAGTGGCAGGTCCCGTGGTTCCTGCTGATCCCGCTGGTGTGCGGCGGGCTGTTCCTCGCGGCGGTCGTGGCCGCGGTGACCTACGGGATCCGGCGCCGCCGCTCCCGCAGCAGAGCGTCCAGAGAGAACGTGGGGGCGCCCGCGAGCAGCAGCGGGAGCCAGGCCATCAGATAGGCGAGATCGTTGCCGTAGTAGTAGGGCTCGACGGCCCAGCTCACCGTCAGCCACAGGCTCAGCGAGATCATCGCGCCGCCGAGCGCGGCGAGGCGGGACAGGAGGCCTGCCAACGTGCCGAGGCCGACGGCGAGTTCGCCGATGGCGATGGCGTAGCCGAAGCCGAGAGGGCTCTTGAGGGAGAGGTCCACCAGGGCGGGGACGGCCGAGGAGTCGCGGACGCCCTCCATGGTCTCGGCGATGGATCCGGCGCCGGACGCGGACATGAAGGTGGAGTCGGTGAGCTTGTCGAGTCCGGCGTAGATGAAGGTGACGCCGAGGAAGATCCGCAGGGGAAGGAGAGCGTGCCGGGTGAGGGTGGCCTTCAGGCTGCCGCCGTCGGCTCGGGCGATGTAGGGGTCGGTGGGAATGCCGTGCGCCATGGTGTCCGCCGCCTCTCGTTGATCGGCCAACAGACCATACGTACGACAGAAGGGGCGGGTTCACCAGTACCTGGAGCCGAACGGAGCGTTCCGGGAAGGTGGCGTCAGTCGGTCACCTCGACGGCGCAGCGGTTGCTCTCCACGCCCGCCGCTGTGATGACCTGCACTTCCACACGGCCGGGCGGGATGTCGACCGGGACCGGAACGGTGAGTACCGAGTCGGTGGGATTGGTGAAGCCGCCCGGAACCGGAACCAGCGGGACATGAACGTGCACCGCTCCGACGCGGACGACGACCCGGGAGAGTCGGTCGGGGGCGCCGGCACCGGGCGGTACGAATCCGGTGCCGCGGATCTCGATGTCGTCGCCGGTGCGGACCGGGGCGTCCAGGTCGCCGGGCTCGCGGGCGCGGACCACGGAGAGGATCACCGGCCGGCCGCCCTCGGCGAGCTTGCCCGCGAGATAGATGGCGGTCGAGATCAGCATGAGCGCGGCGATTCCCCACGGCAGATCGGGCAGTCGGGAGGGGTCGCCGGCGAGACGGACAGCGGCGAAGGCGAGGGCGAGGGCGGAGACGAGGACGTACTGGATGTCGGTGGAGCTGCCGCGGCCCGCGTCGTCGGTGATCAGGTCGGAGACGCGGGGACGGTCGGCGGGCAGTTTCTGAAGGCGCTGCGCCTGGACGCGTACGACGACGACGCGCCGGACCAGTACGGCGGCGCCGCAGACGACGGCGAGGACGGTCAACAGGCCGACGCACGCGTCGAGTTGGAGGCCGTCGAGCAGGGCGGAGCGCTCCCGGCCGGGAGCGGAGAGGGCGAGGCGGGCGGTGAGGACGAGCACGGCGAAGACGGTCAGGAGGACCCAGGCGGCGGCGACGGCGCGGGAGGTGGAGAGCCGGTTGTCCTCGCCGACGAGGGGCGCGAGCACTCCGCCGTGCGCCCGCTGCGCGTGGCCGACGGCGAGGAGGGCGCCTCCGGTGAGCGCGGCGGCGAGGGCGCCGGCGGTGCGGGCGGCGGTCCAGCCGGAGCCGATCGCGGTGAGGGCCTGGGCCAGCAGGAACAGGGTTCCGGCGGCGGCGAAGGCGAGCAGGGTGCGGCGCCACATCTGGTGCAGCCAGGCCCTGCCCTCGGCGCGGCCGCGCTCGGCGACGACGGCGGCCGACTGGGTGAGGGCGTCGGAGGCCCACTGGCGGGAGGCCGCGGCGGAGTGGGCGAGGGCGGCGGGCAGGCCGTCGCCGGAGGCCAACTTGTCGCGCTGGGCGAGGAATTCGGCGACGGCGCGTCGATGTCCGGTGCGGGCCCCGTGCGGGCAGTCACCGCAGGCGCAGCCGCCGTCGTGCGCCCCCTTTTCCGTCACTTGCACTGTCACGTGCGCTCCCCATCACTCCAACGATCCTCGTGACCGCCAACGCCCTTGATTTGATGGGGAATTGTGTCGCACTGAGCAAGCGCAGGGGGCGCATTGTCAGGTCAGAGGGGGTGGGCGACGTGGTGCCAGGTTGACTCGATCTTCCCGCGGCACGCGCCGGACACCGCGCCGTCACGCCCTGCGCGTCGCTGCCCCGACCACGAACGCCCCCTACGACATGCGGCCCCTACGACCTGCGCCCCTACGACAGCAGATCCGGCTCCCCCCGGCTCACGTCCTGCCACAGCGGCTGGTAGTTGATCCACGCCACCAGGTCCGTACCCAACTGCTCGCGCAGCGCGACCGCGTCCTTGTGGCCGATGAGGACCGGGCGGCCCGCGGCGCGGGCCTCCAGCTGGATCTGGCAGGAGCGTTCCATGGAGATGAACCACCAGGCGGCCGCGTCGACGGAGTCGCCGACGGTGAGCAGCCCGTGGTTGCGCAGCACCGCCGCCTTGCGGTCGCCGAGGGCGGCGGCGATACGGCGGCCCTCGTCCGCGTCGACGGCGGCGAGCGTCGCGGCGTCGTACAGGGCGTGGTCCTCGTAGAAGGCGCAGGCCTCCTGCGTGATGGGTTCGAGGAGCTCGCCGAGCGCGGACAGGGCGCGGCCGCGCAGGGAGTGACAGTGGGCGACGGAGACGACCTCCGGGCGGGCCTCGTGCACCTGGGCGTGCACGGTGATGGCGGCCTGGTTGACGTGATAGCGGCCCTCCAGCACCTGACCCGCGCCGTCGACCAGGATCAGGTCGCTGACGGTGATGTGCTTGAAGGGCATGCCGAAGGGGTTAACCCAGTAGCAGTCGGTGAACTCCGGGTCCCGGGCGGTGATATGACCCGAAACGCCGTCCTCGTACCCGAAGCGGCCGAAGAGTCGCAGGGCGCCCGCGAGCCGTTCCTTGCGGTGGCGCCGCTCGTCCGCGACGGACTCGTGCACGGGCGGCAGCGCGAACTGCAGCTGGTCGACGGGTATCGGCGTGGGCGCGGACATGGTCGTCCCTCCATTCCTGGTGTACGGGGCGGAAGTTACCGTCGGTCAACCGAAGTGACCAGGGGCGTCCTGTGAAGAGAGTGCGCAGCCGGCGAAGGCGACGGCGCGGTGACAGGACGGTGACGGGACCGCGACACCCGGGCGCACAACCGTGCGGGCCGGTCGGCGGTCTGCCTGGGCAGACCACACGTTTCACAGGAGGAACTGTGCGCCACCGCCCCCACACCCTGGCCGCCGGCTGCGCTTTGGCCGCTGCCCTGCTGGCCGCCCCGCTCGCCCTCGCCGCACCCGCCTCGGCGACGCAGCCCGCCAAGGCCGCCGGGGCCGGGACCGGGACCGGGACCGGGATCGGGACCGGGACCGGGGCCGGGGCCGGGGCCGGGACCGGGACCGGAGCCAGGGCCGAGACCGAGACCGAGACCGAGGCCGCGGCCGGGGCCGCCGCCAAGGCCCCCGTAGGCACGCCCCCGAAGGCGGACTTCGACGGCGACGGCAAGACGGACGTCGTCTCTGCCGCGCCCTGGGCCACGGTCGGGGGCCAGGAGCGTGCCGGATATGTCTCCGTGGTGTACGGAGGCGGCCGCCACCAGACGCTCACCGCTGCCGCTCCGGAGGGCGGCACGGCGTTCGGCGGCGCCACGGCCGCGCGCGACCTCGACGGCGACGGCCACACCGACCTCGCCGTCCAGGACCGGAACTCCGTCGTCGTCCACTGGGGCTCGGACCAGGGCCTCGGCGAGCAGGCCACGCCGCTGCCGGCCGCCGCGCGCGCGGGCGGGTTCCCGCTCACCGGGGGCGACTTCGACGGGGACGGCCACGCCGACCTGGTCACCACCGACAGCGACTCGGACGCCGAATGGGGCGAACTGCGCGTCCTGTACGGCCCGTTCAAACGCGACGGCTCCCCCGCCCGCACCGCCGACCTGGCCACCGGCCGCACCTTCGAGCCCACCGGCATGGTCGCGGGCGACGTCACCGGCCAAGTCCCTGCCGGACGCGGCCGCGGCGACCATCGGCGACGTCGACAAGGACGGCCGCGGCGACCTGGTGATCCGTACCGTGCCCGGCGGCGTGGTGGAGAACCTGCCGTACGACGCGGGCACGATCAAGGTCCTCTACGGCACCGCGTCCGGGCCCTCGACGAGCCGCACCAAGACGCTCACGCAGAACTCCGCGGGCGTGCCCGGCGCGAGCGAGGACGGCGACCAGTTCGGGGACTCGCTGGCCGCGGGCGACGTGAACGGCGACGGCTACGCGGACATCGCGGCAGGCGTCCCGTACGAGGACCTCGCGGGCGCGGCGGGCGGCGGCGAGGACGCGGGCTCCGTCGTCCTGCTCAAGGGCGGCGCGTCCGGGCTCAGCGGTACCGGCGCGCAGGCGTACCACCAGGACACGGCCGGCGTGCCCGGCGTCGCGGAGGCGGGCGACCGCTTCGGCGCCTCGGTGGCACTGCCCTCCGGCCTCGGCGTGGTCGCGGGCTCGCCCGACGAGGACACCACGGCCGGCCAGGGCTCGGGCGCGGTCTGGCTGCGCCTCGGCGTCACCGGTACGTACGCCGTGAACCCGGGCGACATCGGCGCTCCGGCCCCCGGCGCGGCCTTCGGCACGTACCTGCGCTGACCGCGAGAGCGAGTGAAGGGCCGGGATTCCCGACAGGAGATGTCGGGAATCCCGGCCCACACTGAGCACATGACGTCCAACTGGGAAGCCTTCGCGTCCGTCGAGCCCGACCTCGCCGCGACCGTCGAGGAACGCTTCGGAGCGTTCACGCACCACATCATCGCGACGCTCCGCAAGGACGGCTCGCCCCGCACCAGCGGCATCGAAGTCCGGTTCCTGGACGGCGAGTTGTGGCTCGGCATGATGCCGGACTCGCTGAAGGCCCTCGACCTGCGCCGCGACCCCCGCTTCGCGCTCCAGGCCAACCCGGGCGCGGGCCAGGACATGGGCGGCGGCGACGTGCGCGTCGCGGGCCGCGCCGTGGAGGTCGACGACCCGCAGGACCGCGCCCGCTACACGCACGAGGCCGAACCTCCGGACCCCGACGCCTTCCACCTGTTCCGCGCCGAACTCACCGAGGTCGTACGGACGTACATCGAGGACGAGACGTATCTGGCCGTACAGATCTGGAAACCCGGAGAGCCCCTCCGTACCGCCAGGCGGACGTGAGGGGCTCTCAGCAGGTCAGGGGGATTATCAGGGGGATTACCGGGCTACTCCCACTCGATCGTGCCCGGCGGCTTGCTCGTGACGTCGAGGACGACGCGGTTCACATCGGCCACCTCGTTGGTGATCCGGGTGGAGATCTTCGCCAGGACGTCGTACGGCATCCGCGTCCAGTCGGCCGTCATGGCGTCCTCGGACGAGACCGGGCGCAGGACGATCGGGTGGCCGTAGGTGCGGCCGTCGCCCTGCACGCCCACCGAGCGGACGTCGGCGAGGAGGACGACCGGGCACTGCCAGATCTCGCGGTCGAGACCGGCGACGGTCAGCTCCTCGCGGGCGATGGCGTCGGCCTCGCGCAGCAGGTCGAGCCGGTCCTTGGTGACCTCGCCGACGATGCGGATCCCGAGGCCGGGGCCGGGGAAGGGCTGCCGCTGCACGATCTCGTCGGGCAGGCCGAGCTCCTGGCCGACCATGCGGACCTCGTCCTTGAACAGCTGCCGCAGCGGCTCGACGAGCTCGAACTCGATGTCCTCGGGGAGTCCGCCCACGTTGTGGTGGGACTTGATGTTCGCGGTGCCGGTGCCGCCGCCGGACTCGACGACGTCCGGGTAGAGGGTGCCCTGGACCAGGAACGCGACCTCGGGGCCCTCCTCCTGGAGGATCTCCAGCTGCGCCTGCTCGAAGACGCGGATGAACTCACGGCCGATGATCTTGCGCTTGGTCTCCGGGTCCGAGACCCCGGCGAGCGCGGTCAGGAACCGCTCGCTCGCGTCGACGACCTTCAGGTTCGCGCCCGTCGCGGCGACGAAGTCCTTCTCGACCTGCTCGGTCTCGCCCTTGCGCATCAGCCCGTGGTCGACGTACACGCAGGTCAGCTGGGAGCCGATGGCCTTCTGCACGAGGGCCGCGGCGACCGCGGAGTCGACGCCGCCGGAGAGGCCGCAGATCGCGCGCTTGTCGCCGACCTGGGCGCGGATCGCCTCGACCTGCTCCTCGATGACGCTGCCCGTGGTCCAGTTCGGCTCGATGCCGGCGCCGCGGTACAGGAAGTGCTCGAGGACCTGCTGGCCGTGCGTGGAGTGCATCACCTCGGGGTGGTACTGCACGCCGTACAGCTTCTGCTCGTCGTTCTCGAAGGCCGCGACCGGGACCACCTCGGTGGACGCCGTGACGGTGAAGCCCTCGGGGGCGGCGGAGCAGGCGTCGCCGTGCGACATCCACACGGACTGCTCGGTCGGGGTGCCCTCGAAGAGCGTCGAGCCGGCCTTCGAGACGTGCAGCGGCGTGCCGCCGTACTCACGGGCGCCGTTGTCGTCGACGGTGCCGCCCAGGGTCTGGGCCATCAGCTGGAAGCCGTAGCACATGCCGAAGACCGGGACTCCGGCTTCGAAGAGCGCGCGGTCGAGGCTCGGGGCGCCCTCCGCGTACACCGACGAGGGGCCGCCGGAGAGGATGATCGCCGCGGGGTTCTTGGCGAGCATCTCGGCGACCGGCATGGTGCTCGGGACGATCTCGCTGTAGACCCGGGCCTCCCGCACGCGGCGGGCGATGAGCTGGGCGTACTGCGCACCGAAGTCGACGACCAGGACGGTGTCGGGGGCGGCAGATGAGGGTGCAGACACTGCTGGCACTGCGGCGGCCTTCCGGCGGTGGGGAGGGGGTCTCTACTTGTCGATTCTAACGGGGCGCGGAAGTACCCCTTCGTCACTCCGTCCGAACGTCACTCCGTCCGACCGAACGTCACTCCGTCCGAACCGGCTGCCCCCGGGGATCGCGGGCCGTCTCATCATCCGAGCCCGGGACCGGCCCGCCTTGACCCGGCGGGCGCGGGTGCGGCAATACTGTCCCCGTGAACAAGCAGAGCAGCGCCGTTTCCGCGGCCGTCGCGTTTACCTATGGCATCCGGCCCACCGGCTGCCATGGTCGTGCTGCTTGATCCACTGAAGCGACTTCCCAGGCGCCCCGGGCCGACAAGGCTCCGGGGCGTCTGTCGTTTCCGGGGCCTCGTACCCCGGGGCACACCGTGACCACGAGAACCGGAGCCCCGATCATGACGACCCTCACCACCTCCACCGACGCTACCTCCACCGACGCCACCACCGCCGCCACCATCGCCGCCCCCGCCGCCACCCCCGCCGAGCGCACCGGCGCCCACACCGTCGAGGCCGCGGAGCTGATCGGCGGCGAGCGGGAGCGGATCGACGCGCTCGACGACCGCATCATCGGCCTCGTACAGGAACGCATGGCCGTCTCGGCCGTGATCCAGGAGTCCCGGATCGCGTCGGGCGGCCGCCGCGTGAACCTCTCCCGCGAGATGGAGATCCTCGGCCACTACAGCGACGCCCTCGGCAGGCCCGGCACCGCGCTCGCGATGACGCTGCTCGAACTGTGCCGCGGCCGGGTCTGAAACCCCCGGAGCACTCCGAAACACTCCGAAGCACGCCCTCCCCGAGCACCCCCTGGACACCCCCCCGGACACCCCCGCCGTATCCGCGTTCGGCCGGACCTGAGTTCGGGTGCGCTCTCACCCGTACGGCGCGTGACCGCCGCGCGGCGGGCTTCGTTGGTCCCGATGTCCGTGCCAGCCAGGGGCGGGCCCGAAAGAACCACGCGTGGCTCCGCTGGAGCGATGAGACGTACGGATGGTGCCGTGCGTCGTGGGACCTCGCTCCAGAGTGACCGGACGGCAGGGGACAGCAGCCCGGTCACGAGGGAAAGATTGGTCGGCTCCGGGGACGCCCGGAGCCGGCCGACGGCTCGACAACTGGCCAGAAGTGGCCGAAACGGTTGCGCGGGCCCCGGATCATCCAGCACGATGCGTACGAGGCACCTCCCCAGTGCCGAGGTCCACAACTCCATTGCCATTGGTCGAGACCACTGAAGCGCCTCTTGTGCGCCGGGTCGCCGACCGGCTCCCGAAACCAGCGGCGCACCCCCCGGCGCCGCCCCGCGGCACCGACGCTGCCCTGACGTCGGTGCTGTCAGCAAAGGGCCCCGCAGCTCGCACTCTGCGGGGCCCTTCGCCGTGCCCGGGCACCGATCCCTCCGTGACCCAAGTCACATAAAGATTCTGTGAGTTGTGATGCAACCATGCACTCCCTTCACAGGTCATGCATGCGTATCAACGGCCACTCCCGCGCCCCACCGCGGAGGCCTCTCCACCTCCGTACCGCACCAGCGGTACGCCGGACTTTCCGAGGTCTTCCATGAAGCTTCGCCGTGTCATGGCCACCGCGGCCGCTACGGCAGTCATAGCCCCGGTCGCGCTGCTCGCGGCCCCGGCCGCCTTCGCGACGGAGGCGACGGACCCGTCCCCGACCGTCAGCGCCCCCGAGACCGAGCCCACCGAGGACCCGACCGTCGCGCCGAGCGAGCCGGAGACGACCGAGCCGTCCGAGGAGCCCACGGAAGAGCCCACCGGGGAGCCGACCGAGAAGCCGACCCCCTCCGAGACCGCCCCGGAGCCGACCGAGTCGGCGACCGACGAGCCCACGGAGGAGCCCACCGACGAGCCGACCGAGCCCGGTGAGTGCGTCGACTCCAAGGTCGACGTCGACATCAAGGGCCTGCCCGGCAAGATCGCCAAGGGCTCCGGCTGGCACAAGTTCAAGATGACGGTCGCGAACAACTCCGACACCACCGTCAAGGACCTCTTCTTCGTCGCCGGTGCCTCCGCCGACAAGGAGGGCGAGAACATCTTCAAGACGCGCCAGGTCGAGCTGCAGGCCCTCAACCCGGAGACCGGTGTCTGGGAGCGGATCGGCACCGACGGCCACACCGCCGGCTTCGTCGGCTGGACCGAGTCGCTTGAGCCCGAGTACCGGGTCGACATCCCGCTGCGTCTGAACGTCAAGAAGAGCGCCCCGGTCGGCGTCGGCTTCTCGCTCGGCGGCAGCGTGTACAGCGACGAGGACGCCGAGTGCGTCGGCTTCGGCCAGGTCGCGTACAAGTTCCGGATCGTCGGCGCGGGCACCCCGACCGACGGCACCGAGCCGCAGGAAGGCGGCAAGGTTCCGGTTCCGGCGGAGAAGCCCAGCAAGGACAAGGCCGCCGAGGTCACCGGCAGCCTCGCGGAGACGGGCTCCAGCTCGGCGCTGCCGACCATCGGCCTGATCGGCGGCATCACGATCGTCGCCGGTGCCGGTGTCGTCTTCGCCGTCAAGCGTCGCCGGAGTGAGGGCGCGGCCGCGTAACAGCACCTCAACTCCCTTACGCGACAAGGGACCTGCACTCGGAGGGGGGTGCAGGTCCCTTGTCGTACGGGAAGCAGCCGGGCTACTTCTTCGGGGGCACCGTCGGCATCCCCAGGAACGGCAGCTTCAGCGCGCCGAAGGCGTCCGCGGGGACTGTCGGGGACTTGGGCTCCACCGCGGCGAGGCGCTGGTAGGCCCGGCCCTGGGCGGGGCGCTGGTCGTCCTCGCCCTTGTTCGGCCAGAACGACATGGCGCGCTCGGCCTGTGCGGTGATCGTCAGGGACGGATTCACCCCGAGGTTCGCCGAGACCGCGGCGCCGTCGACGACCGAGATGCCCGAGTGGCCGAAGAGCCGGTGGTACGGGTCGATGACGCCGCTCGACGCGTCGCCGCCGATCGGGCAGCCGCCGAGGAAGTGCGCGGTCAGCGGGGTACCCATCAGCTCGCCGATGTTGGACCCGGCGAAGCCGTTGATCTCCCTGGCGAGCAGCGAAGCCGCCTCGGTGGCCGCCTGTATCTGGTTCGGGTTGGGCGCGCCGTGACCCTGCCGTGCCGTCAACAGGCCCTTTCCCAGGCCCTTTTCCTTGCGGTACGTGGTCAGGGAGTTGTCCAGGGACTGCATGACCAGGCCGATGATGGTCCGCTCCGACCAGCGCCGGTTGGAGAGCGAGCGCAGCGACTGGACAGGGTGCTTGGCGCAGTTGGCCAGCCAGGCGGCCACCCGCCTTGAGCTGTACGGGACTTGGAGGACCGTCATGCCGCCCATCGCGTTCGAGCCCTTGCCGTAGCGCACCGGCTCGATGTGGGTGTCGCCGTCCGGGTGGATGGACGACGTGATCGCGACGCCCTGCGTGAAGTCCACCTTGGCGGCGCCGTGCCGCTTCTTGTAGCGGCGGTTGTCGGTCTGCGCGCCCACCAGGGCCTCGGAGTTGGTGCGGGTCAGATCGCCGAGCCGGTCCGAGATGTGCGGCAGCAGGCCGCTGTCCTTCATACGGTGCAGGAGGGTCTGCGTGCCGTACGTGCCCGCCGCGATCACCACGCGCTCCGCGCGGAAGACGCGGCCCTTGCCCTTGCGCTTGTTGTCGGTGGGCAGGGTGGCCACGGCGAAGCCGCCGCGGGAGTCCTCGGTGACCGAGACGACCGAGGTCATCGGGTGGATGGTCGCGCCCGCCTGCTCGGCGAGGTGGAGGTAGTTCTCGTTCAGGGTGTTCTTCGCGCCGTGCCGGCAGCCCGTCATGCACTCGCCGCACTCGGTGCAGGCCTTGCGGGAGGGGCCCGCGCCGCCGAAGTACGGGTCGGCGACCTCACCGCCCGGCTTCGCCTTCGCCTCGCCGGTCGCGTCCTCGCCGTCGCCGTAGAAGACGCCGACGGGCGCCATGTGGAAGGAGTCGCCGACGCCCATCGCCTCGGCCGTCGCCTTCAGATGGACGTCGGAGGGGGTCATCGTCGGGTTGAGCCGCACGCCGAGCATCCGCTGCGCCTGGTCGTAGTACGGCTTCAACTCCTCCTGCCAGTCCGTGATGTCGCGCCACTGCGGGTCGTTGAAGAACGGCGCGGGCGGTACGTACAAGGTGTTGGCGTAGTTGAGCGAACCTCCGCCGACGCCCGCGCCCGCGAGCACCATCACGTTGCCGAGCAGATGGATGCGCTGGATGCCGTACAAGCCGAGCGCCGGGGCCCACAGATAGTTCTTCAGGTCCCAGGAGTTCCTCGGCAGCTCGGAGCGCGTGAACCTGCGGCCGGCCTCCAGGACGCCGACGCGGTAGCCCTTCTCGGTCAGGCGCAGCGCGGACACGCTGCCGCCGAAGCCTGACCCTACGACCAGAACGTCGTAGTCGTACGCGGAGTCGTCGCTGTCCTCCAGCGCCATCGCTCGTTCTCCTTGGATGCGTGTGCGGGCTGTGAGTGGCTGGTCGCGCAGTTCCCCGCGCCCCTGAACGCGGTCAGCGCAGCCGGAAGGCCTTCATCGCGCGCAGGCTGCGGCTCATGAACGCCGCGTACTTCTCGTCGTCCATGCCGAAGGACGGGGCCATCGGCATGATCCGCTGGGTGGCCACGGTCTGTGCCTCGGTGTACTTGAGGATGCCCTCGGAGCCGTGCCGGCGGCCGAGGCCGGAGTCCTTCATGCCGCCCATCGGGGACTGGACGCTGCCGTACGCCGGGGCGTAGCCCTCGTTGACGTTGACCGTGCCGGTGCGCAGCCGGGCGGCGACGGCGCGGCCGCGGCGGCCGTCCTTCGTCCACACCGACGAATTCAGTCCGTACGGCGTGGAGTTGGCGAGCTCGATCGCCTCGTCCTCGTCGCTGAAGCGGTAGACGGAGACGACCGGGCCGAAGGTCTCCTCGGCGCACACGGCCATCGGGGCCTCGACGCCGTCGAGGATGGTCGGCTCGTAGAAGTACGGGCCGATGTCGGGGCGGGCCGTGCCGCCCGCGACGAGCGTGGCGCCCTTGGCCACGGCCTCCTCGACGTGCCGCTTCACGGTCTCCAGCTGCCGCTCGCCGACCAGGGACCCCATGTCCGCGCCGTACGCGAGAGACGTGCCGAGGCGCATCGCGCGGGTACGGGCGGCGAAGCGGGCCACGAACGCGTCGGCGATCGACTCGTGGACGTACAACCGCTCGATGGAGATGCAGAGTTGGCCCGCGGAGGAGAAGCAGGCGCGGACGGCGCCGGCGGCGGCCTTGTCCACGTCGGCGTCCTGGAGGACCAGCATGGCGTTCTTGCCGCCGAGTTCGAGGGAGACGCCGACGAGCCGGGCGGCGGCGCCCTGGGCGACTTCGCGGCCGGTGCGGGTGGAGCCGGTGAACGAGACGTAGTCGGCGTGCTTGACCAACTCCGGCCCCACGACCGGGCCTTCGCCGAGCACGACCTGGAACACCTCGGCCGGAAGCCCCGCCTCGATCAGCAGGTCACGGGCCCACAGGGCGGTCAGGCAGGTCTCGGTGTCGGGCTTCATCACGACGGCGTTGCCGGACACGAACGCCGGGAGCGCGTCGCCGACGGACAGCTCGAACGGGTAGTTCCACGGCGCGATCTGGCCGACGACGCCGCGCGGCACCCGGTTCTCGACGACCTTGGTGAGCGTCGGCACGGCCCCGGTGTGGCTGCGCGAGCGCAGGTACGAGGGGGCCTTGCGGCCGTAGTGCCGGGCGGCGACCGCGACGGCCTGCACCTCCTCGTGGGCGTGCAGGCGGGCCTTGCCGGTCTCCAGCTGGATCAGGTCGAGGACCTCGGCCTGCCGCTGCAGCACCAGATCGTGGAAGCGGAGCAGCACCGCCGCGCGCTTGCGCACTGGCGTCGCCTCCCAGGCGCGCTGCGCGGCGCGGGCCCGCTCGAAGGCCCGCTCGACGTCCTCGGTCGCCGACTCGGGCAGGTCGGCCAGCTTCTCGCCGGTGAACGGCGTGTGGTTGGCGGTCCGCCCTGATCCGACGACGTCACGGGTGAGCTGGGCGATCAGCTCCGGCGTGACCACATCGTCCGCGGTACGCGCGCCCGCGGGCGCCGGAGCGACGGGGTTGGTGCCGAGGTCGCTCGTGCCGTGCGTGTCGACCTGGGTGTCATCCTGGGTGTCGTCCTGCGTGTCGTTCGTGCCCTGGGCGGGGGCCTGCGAGTCCGTCATGGGCGTGAGCGTACGACCCCGGAAACCTTTTGGGTACCCGTCGGTAACGAGGTTTCACGTAGTGCGCACACTGTGCCAGTGGTCGCTGGCAGCAAAGGGGCTGATCAGGGGTGTTGTCGGCGCCTCTGACCGGCCGCGTCACAGTTTGTCGAGCGAGAGCCCGTCGATCACCGTCTGCGCGACCAGGCGTCCGCGCTCGGTGACATCGCCCTTGCCGGGGTACCGGACGACCAGTTTGTACATGTCACCGGCCTTGGTGCGGTAGTAGAACACCTTGGCCTCACGGGGCACCGAGATCTCGTCGAGGTCCATCGCGTACTTGACGGTGTTCTCGGCGGCCTTCTGGTCCCGGTACTTGGCATCTCTCTTGGTGCTGACCTTGGCCTTCTCCATGTCGGCCTCGGGCAGGATGCCGGACGACGAAGTGCCCTCCCGCAAGTCCTCCGCGTCCGCGAACGCCTCGGCCTCGGCACTGCTGGCGATCTCGTCGGAGGTGTCCTCGGACTTCTTGTAGAGGTTCAGCTCGACGCTGATCGAACCACTGGGGTCGCTGTACTCCATGAAGTGCTTGCCGTCGTCGAGGTCGTCCGGCTCGTTCGTCTTGATGTAGTGCGGAGGCAGCGGGACGGAAGCCCCGCCGAGGCCCTTGAGATCCTGCTGGGACCACCCCTCCTCGTCCGACACCGCCCCCGCGAACGGATCCGCGATCACCAGTACCGCGGCGAGCACGGACGCCAGCACCACCGCCACACCCCCGAACAGCACCTTGCGGCTGACCCGCACGCCGTCCACCGGACCGCGTGCCGTGCCCACGGCCTGGGTGCGCGTCGGCGCCGGGGGGCGCGCGGCCGCTTCCAGGAGCTGGCGGACCTGCGGGGCCGTCGGGCGCTGGTTCGGGTCCTTGATCAGGAGCCGGTTGACGGCGTCGGCCAGCGGGCCCTTCGCGGCGTTCGGCGCGGCGGGCGTCGCGTTGATCACCGACTGGAGCGTCGCCGGGGTGTTGTTGCGGCGGAACGGCGAGACGCCCTCCGTCGCCGCGTAGAGCACCACGCCGAGCGACCACAGGTCCGAGGCCGGGCCGGGGCGCTGCCCCAACACCCGCTCGGGCGCGATGAATTCGGGCGAGCCGACGAAGCTGCCGGTGTCCGTCAGGTTGGTCTCGCCCTCGATCTGGGCGATGCCGAAGTCGGTCAGGACGACGCGGTCGTGCCGGCCGAGCATCACGTTGTCCGGCTTCACGTCCCGGTGCAGGACACCGGCCGCGTGCGCCGCCTCCAGTGCGCCGAGCACTTCGAGGCCGATCCGGGCGGCCTCGGTGCCGCTGAGGGTGCCCTCCTGCAGCACGTCCCCGAGGGAACGGCCCTGCACGAACTCCATGACGATCCACGGCTGGCCGTCCTCGACCGCGACATCGTGCACGTTCACCACGGCCGGGTGGTCCAGCTTCGCCGCGGCCCGAGCCTCGCGGCGCATCCGCTCGAAGGCGTTGGCCCGCTCCCGCTCCGGCAGGTGGTCCGGAATGCGCGGCTCCTTGACGGCCACCTCGCGGTCCACCGTCTCGTCCTTGGCCCGCCACACGGTACCCATGCCGCCGTGGCCGAGCTTGGACAGCAGCCGGTAGCGGCCCGCGATCAGGCGGCCCGCGCCCGGGTCGGGCTGCGCCGGCCGCTGCGGCGCGACCTGCGTGGGGATGGCGTGCGGCTGCGGGGGCGGAGGGGGCGTGGGGGCGTGCGGGCCGCCGTGGCTCTGACCCTGGCCCTGGCCCGGTCCCTGGTTCTGGCCGTGGTTCTGGCCCTGGTTCTGGCCGTACGCCGCGGTCTCCTCCTGGGAGTGCTGCTGCGCCGCGTACGGATCGCCGGGTGTGCCGTACGGCCCCGGAGCACCCGGAGCGCCCGGCGGGGGCTGCGGCGGCTGCAGGCCGTAGCTCGTCGGGTCGTGCTGTCCGTAGGGCGTTCCCCCGTGGTTGCTCATGTGTCCATCCTTATCGCGGCGCCCGTCCATGGTTCCACGCAGGTACGACAGCGGTCACTGACTCGTGACCCGGGCAGCCGGGTTCGTCCGCGTACAGGGCTTTTGCCGGGACCCGCGCTCAGCCCGCGGGAAGCGGCTCGAACGTGTCCAGGGCCCGGTCGAGATGGCGCCGCGCCTCCTGCGCGCGGCCCACGGGCGCCGACACCGACACCTCGTACATCCGGCCGCCCTCCTCCCACGCCACGTGCAGCTCGCGACGCGCGCCCCAGCCGTCGCCCGGCCCGTCCCAGGTGAACTCCCAGCGGGCGGCGGGGTGTTCGTCGTGCCGGCTCGGGGCGGTCGTGCCCGCGCGGTACCCGGCGTGCGTGCGCGGCCCCCGCTCGTGCGCCTCGCGCAGGGCGGCCGAGGGGCCACCCGGTACGGGACCGGCCTCCCGCACCCCGATCCGGAAGGCCCCGCCGGGCGAGCCGTAGAGGACCCGTGGCGGCTCGGACGCGCGCACGTACCCCACCGGCACGGCCAGGGAGAACCCCGCCGGGTCGTGCACCAGGTGGTACCCGGCGGGCGCGGAGCCCGTGCCGGTCGGCACCCGGGTCACCGTGACCGTCGGCGTCGGCGTCGGCGTCGGCGTCGGCGTGTGTGTGCCGAGCGAGTCCGACGGGTGCGGCCTGCCGTCGTCCCGGTCGTCGCCCCCGTCGGACAGCAGCACTCCCGCGACTGCCCCGGCACCCGCGAGCACCGCCACCAGGGCCCCGGCGAGCAGTGCGGCACGCGCGCGTGGCAGCCGTTTTGCGCCCCACGCGCGCGTGGGACCCGCCGAGCCGGTCGTACGGCGCGGGACGGCCGTGCGCAGCGGGGCGAAGGCGGGCGGGAGGCCGCGCCGCTCGGGTGCGTAGCCGCGCCGCTCGGGTGCGTAGCCGCGCCGCTCGGGTGCGTAGGGGACGACGCCCGTCTCCACGTACGCCCGAAGGAGCCGTTCCGCCTCCGCCGCGTCGATCCTGCGCTCCGGGTCGCGCTCCAGGAGCCCGCGGACGACCGGCAGCAGCGGGCCCGCGGCGCTCGGCGGGTGCAGATCCTCCATCATGACGGCGGCGATGATCCCGCCCAGCGTGTCCCGCTGGAACGGCGAGCGGCCGGTCAGCGCGGCGCAGAGCAGTACGCCGAGCGACCACAGGTCGCACTCGGGCCCGGCCGCGCCGCCCGACATCCGCTCCGGCGCGGTGTACTCCGGCGAGCCGACGAAGGAGCCGTGCTCGGTGAGCGTCGAGGCCCCGGCGACCTGGGCGATCCCGAAGTCCGTGAGCACGACGCGGCCCGAACCGGCCTCCATCAGGACGTTGCCCGGCTTGAGGTCGCGGTGCAGCACGCCCTCGCTGTGCGCCGCGCGCAGCGCACCGAGCAGCGCGAGGCAGAGTCGGGCCGCCTCCTCGGTGCCCAACGGGCCGTCCCCGTCGAGCCGGTCGGCGAGCGAGCCGCCCTCGATCAGCTCCATCACGATGTACGGGCGCCGGTCCTGGACCAGGACGTCGTAGACGACGATCACGTGCGGATGGTGGATCTGCGCTATCGTCCGCGCCTCGCGCAGGGTCCGCTCGCGCAGCTGCCGGGCCTCGTCGAAGGAGAGCGAGGGGTCGAGGACGACCTCCTTGACGGCCACCTGCCGGGCGAGCAGCTCATCCGTGGCACGCCAGACAACCCCCATGCCGCCCCGGCCCAGTTGCGCCCCCAACCGGTAACGGCCCGCTATCAAGCGGCTGTTGCCCCGCTCGCTCGCCATGACTTCATCATGCCGCACACCCGTACGGTCAATCCCCCACGTCACGACGGACTGCCGCCGAGGCTATGGGTGTCGGCCACTCTGCTTATGGGTCCAGGTCACACCCCGCCGGTGCGGGCTACGGCCGCCAGCCGCGCAGCACATGCTCGAACTGCTCCCGCGTCCTGTCCCAGTCCGATGCCGGTCCGGCCATGTAGATCGCGTACTCGGTGCCGTCCTCCGCGATGTAGAACTGGTCGATCGCCCGCCGCTCGCCCTTGCCGACCCCTTCGGTCTCGGTCCAGCTGAACTCCCAGATGGCACCCGGGTTTCCGCGGAAGGTGTTCGACTCCAACTGCACCCGCTCGTACCCGGGCATCCGCCCCAGCCTCTGCTTCTCCAGCGTGAGCGCGTGGATGTACGAATTCTCGTACGGGGGCTTCTCGCTGACGCCGATGCGCAGCAGGTGGCGGCCGTTGTCCGGGGTGTAGTCGATCTGGTCGCCGAAGGTGCGGCGCTTGAAGTCCGGCGGCAGGAGCAGGCTGAAGCCCGCGACGTCGTCCTTGACGCGCACCCAGTCCTCGGGCACGGCCCCTTCGGTGCGTTCCTTGCCGTTCTGCGTGGTTCCGCCCTGACCGCCCTGCTCACCGCCCCGGTCGGCGAACTGAAGAATCCCGAACGCCGCGCCCGCGCCCACCAGTCCGGCCGCCACGATCACGGCCAGAGCGGTGCGCCAGCGGCGGCGGGGGCGCTGCGGTCCGGGCTCCGGCCGCACGCCGGGGACGGTCGAGCCGATGGGCCGGGCGCCGGAGTGCGGGGCGCTGTGGTCGGCTCGCGGGGCGGCGGGCGGAGCTGAGCGCGGGTCGGCGGGCGGGGCGGTCGGAGCGGGCGCAGGAGTGGCCGCCGGGCTCGGGTTCGGGTTGGGGTTGGGGTTCGGGTTGGGGTTGGGGTTCGGACTCGGCGCAGGCGTCGGCGTCGGCGCCGACGGGCCGTAAGCCTGCGGCGCCGGGGTGTCGAACCGCCGCGTAGCCACGTACTCCTGAGCCGACGAAGGCCTGCGTCCCTCCGCGACCTCCGCCAGCAGCTGCTCGGCCCGGTCCGCGTCGGGCCGGATCCCCGGGTCCTTGCTGAGCAGCGCCGCGATCACCGGCGCGAGCGGACCGGCGTGCTCCGCCGTACCCGGCTCGTCCACCACCACGGCCTGCATGGTGGCCAGCGGCGACTGCCTGCGGAACGGCGAGAAGCCCTCGACGGCCGCGAAGAGCAGCACGCCCACGGCCCACAGGTCGGCGGCCGGACCGGGGTCGCCGCCCCGCACCCGCTCGGGCGCCAGGTAGTCGAGGGAGCCGACGAGTTCACCGGTCCTGGTGATCGTCGAGTCGCCCTCGATGGCCGCTATGCCGAAGTCGGTGAGCAGCACCCGCCCGTCCCTCGCGAGCAGCACATTGGCCGGTTTCACATCCCTGTGCAGCACCCCCGCCGCGTGCGCCGCGCGCAGCGCGCGCACCACCCACGCGCCGATCCGCGCGGCCTCGACCGGCTCGATCCGCTCCCGCCGCCGCAGCGTGTCCGCGAGGGAGCCGCCGTCGACGAGCTCCATGACGATCCAGGGGCGCTCGTCGTACTCGAACACGTCGTGCACCGTCACGACCGCCGAGTGGTTGATCCGCGCGGCCGCCCGCGCCTCCTTCTGGGTGCGCGCGAGGAGCACGGCCCGGTCGGCCTCGGAGACATAGAGCGCGGCCGTCAACTCCTTGACAGCGACGGTGCGGTGGAGCACTTCGTCATGGGCCCGCCACACCTTGCCCATGCCGCCGTGCCCGAGGGACTCGGCGAGCCGGTACCGCCCCGCGAGTACGTCGCCCTGTGCCGTGCCTTCGGTGTGATCCACGTTCCCCCGCCCGTCCTTCTCCCGGCCAAGCGTAAGGAACGCGCCGCCGCGTCCGGAAGGCGGTGGTGCGTTACGGGTGCCTACCCGGGTGCCCGGCCGCGGCTTCGGGTCCGGTTCCGGCTCACTTGTCCGGCCGGTACGCGGCGACCGCCTGCTCGTGCAGCCGCGTCACCTCGTCCCGCTCCGCCTCCGGGCCCTTGACCAGGACCACGTGGTACCGCCCGTCGATCAGCAGCGCCGCGTTGCGTACGTACACCTCGTCGCCGCCCGAGTCCGTCCACGTGAACTGCCCCTCGGCGCGCACCTGTCCGCCGACGTCGACGCGCCGCATGCCCGTCGACGTGGCCCAGGTCGAGTCCCGGAACGGCTGCAGCTCGACCTCGCGCTCCCGCTGGTAGTAGAGCGGATCGCTGCTCTTGCCGGTGGCCTTGTCCCGGCCCGGCACGACGATCAGCTCGAACTGTCCGTCCCCGTACGCCACTTGGCTGCGGCTGTTGGCGCCCCGGCGCTCCCAGCCCTTCGCCACCGCCACCCGGAAGCCCTCCGGGTCCTTGCGCAGCTCGAACCCCTCGGGCACGTCGGGTCCGGAGGACTGCGGGTCGGGCCGCTGCGAGGTCGGCGACTCCTCGTTGCCGTCGTCCGGGGCGTCCTGCCCGGCCCCGCCCTGCCCGGGCTCGGCGGGCGCCGAACTCGCCGAGCCCGCCTGCCCGGTGCGCCCAGCCGTATCGGAACCCTCGCTTCCGCGCGGCTCGGCCTTCGGCATGAACAGCATGGCGTACGCCACCGCCGCGCCGAGCCCGAGCAGGATCAGCACGAGCAGCATGCGGCCGAGCCGCTTCGGGGCCTGCCCGTTCGCGGGGGCGGATTTCCGGGCCGGCCGCCGGGGCTCGTACGACCCGTACTGCTGGTACTGCTCCTGGAGGTCCGCCGAGACCGCCCCGGCACCCGCGGCGGTCCTGGCAGCGGGCCCAGCAGCGGCGGTCCTGGCCGCGGGCCCGGCAGCTGCCGGCCCGGCCTCGACCGGCTTCGGCCCGCGCCTGTGCCGGCTCTTGTGCCGCCCGGCCCGGCGCTTGCGGACCAGCTCGCCCCGGCGGCGTACGACGGGAAGCTTCGTGCGGTCGAACGGCGGCGCGGGCACCACGTTCTGGCCCGCCTCGGGCTCCGGCGCCGAGCGCACGAGGGAGCGCAGCCAGCCGCGCAGCTCTTCGAAGTCCGGTCGCTCGGTGGGGTCCTGGCGCAGCAGCGACTCCACGACCGGACGCAGCGGCCCGCACTCCTCGGCGAACGCCGGTGGCTCCCCGCACACCAGTTGCACCAGCTCGTACGCACTGTCCTCCGGGTACGGGGCATGCCCCTGCACCGCGCGGAACAGCAGCGCCCCGAGCGCCCACAGGTCGGTGGCCGGGCCGACCGGGGCCGCCAACTGCCAGTTCTCGTGCACCGCTCCGGCCTGCTCGGGCGCCCAGCGCTCGGTGACCGCGCCGACGACGTTCATCCGCGCCTGGCGTGCGCGCTCGGCGGCCAGGGGTGTGGTGGGGCCGCGGCCGCTCTTGGGGTGCTCCTTCGGCGGGAGGAGGTCGTCCCATCTGCCGCTCTTCTGGAGCGAGTTGGGTTCTGCCACCGGTTTGCTGCCGGACACCCCGTACGGGTCGGCTATCCGGCCCGGCGGGCCGGAGGCGGAGCCGTCGCGGCGGGTGCCGTCTCGGTCGGAGGCGTCGCGGTGAGGGCCGTCTCGGTCGATGCCGTCTTGGTGGGTGCCGTCTCGGTCGGAGGCGTCGCTTCCGCGCGCCGCGGCCCGCGTGCCCGCCCGGTACGCGGCGATCGCCCCGGCCCGTGCGGCGCGGGAGTCGGCGGCCGGCAGCGCGGCCCGCTCCCCGGGCCCGACCTCACGGCGCGGCCCCGGCACCTCCGGCGCGGCCCCGGATCCCGGCTCGGTTCCCGGTTCGGTTCCCGGCCCGGCCTCCGCCTCCGCCTCCGCCTCCGGCACCGGGTCGTACCCGCAGAGGGCCTCCTCGGCGGCGCCCGCCGCCAGGCCGGTGAGCATGACGCGGCCGTTGTCGCAGACCAGGACCGTGCGCACCGTGATGTTCCGGTGGACCCAGCCGTGCGCGTGCAGGGCGCGCAGCGCGGTCAGCACCTCGGAGGCGATCTCCGCGGCGCGGTACGGCGTGAGCGGCTTCTCGGCGATCAGCGCGGCGAGCGGCAGCGCCGTGACGAGCTCGCTGACGATCCACAGCGAACCGTCCTCCGCGAACACGTCGAAGACCTGGTCGAGCCGCGGATGGTCGGGTATCCGCGCGGCCGCCTGCGCCGCCTCGATCGCCCGCCGCACGGCCGGATCGGCGGGCCTGCGCACGGCCCGCCCACCGTCGTACCCGCCGCTTCCGCCGTACCCGTCCGCGTACTCCCGGCCGTACGCTCTTTCGTCGACGACTTCCGCGTCGACCGTCTCGGGCAACGGGACCTGGCGGACGAGGACTTCCTGGCCGCTGTACGTGTCGAAGGCGCGGGTCTCGGCGAACTCGTACGCGTCCGAGGGCGGCAGCGGCAGGCGGTAGCGTCCGGCGAGCACCCGGCCCGCGTAGTCGTCCACGTCGCCTCCCCGTCAGCGCGCGCAGCTGGGCGTCCCTGCGCCGACCGCCCTGTCACTCCCCGAACCTTCACGATACGTGGCCCCGGCCGGGTCCGCCGCAGGGTCTCGGCAACCGGTCGTCCCCTCGAACCGGCCGGTGGGCCGGCCCTTGGCCCAGGCTCTGCGTCAGTCCTTCGGCTCGAAGGTCTTGAAGGCCGTCTCGCGGAGCGTCTTGCACTCCTTCTCGTCCCACGCGTCGGCCTTGCACGTCACCATGATCGAGTAGCCGCGGCGGGCGTCGACCTTGAAGCCGCGGTTGAGGACCCGCACCCGCTCGCCGCCCTGGTCGCGCTCGAACTCCCAGTCCGCGACGGTCGGATAGCCGTTGAACTCGACCTCCGCGATGCGGATGTGCCGGTAGTTGGGCATGCTCCCGCTGACGGCCTGCCTGAGCTGACGCCAGGCCTTGGCGGCGTCGTCACCCGGACTGCGGTTGAAGTCGATCTGGACGCGCGGGAATCCGCCGTTCTTGCTGAATATGGCTCCGGAGTTCTGTCCGGCCGTACCCGTACGACGGAAGTCCTCCGGCATCTGCATCGTGAACATGAACTGGCCGTTCGAGACCTTCTCGTACCCGGCCGGAACGCCGCCGTCCGTTGCTCCGTCGTCCCCGGAGCCCTCGTCGTCCTCGTCCTGGCCCGTGTCCTCGCCCCGGCCGTCGTCCTCGCCCTTGTCGTCGTCGTTCGCGGCCGGGTCCGGGTCCGGGGCTGCGGGCTTGTCCTGTCCGCCCTTGCCCTGGTCGCCCGTGGCACCCGCCGAGGTGGACGCCTCGTTCTTGCCGCCCTTGCCCGACGGGTCCTCGTCCCCGCCGAACGCCACGGCGAACACCGTGCCGAGTACGGCCAGCGCGACCACCACGGCGACGACGACCAGCGTGCGCTTCGGCACCACATCGGTGAGCGCCGCACGCGTGGACGCGACGGCCCCGCCGCCCGCACCCGGCGCCTTCGCTCCACCGGATGCTCCGGATGCTCCGGATGCGCCGGACACGCCGGATGCGCCGGATGCTCCGGATGCGCCGGACACGCCGGAACTGGCCTTGGCCGCGCCGGATTTGGCGTTGTCGTCGGCATCGGCCGCGTTCGCGCCCGCACCGGACTCGCCCGCACCCGCCTGGCCCGCACCCGCCTCGCCCGTACCCGCCTTGCCCGTACCGGACTTCGGGCCCGCCGCCGCGGACGCCGCCGCCGCGTTGCGCACCGACCGCAGCGCGCCGCGCAGCCGTTCCGCCGCCGCCTCGCCGCGCCGGGGGCCGCTCTCCGCGGGCGCCTCGGGCAGCGGTACGACGCGGGTCGCGGACAGCTGGTCGTCGGCCTGTCGCGCCGGCTCGTCCTCGGGGGCGTTGATCACGTCGTTCAACAGGGCCCGCGCGCCCGTGTCGTCGAGCCGCAGGTCCGGGTCCTTCTCCAGAAGCCCGTAGATCACCTTCTCCAGGCGTCCGGCGTTGCGCGGCGGTTCGAGCGACTCGGTCATCACCGCCGTGAGCGTGGCGATCGCCGACCCCTTGTCGTACGGCGGGACACCCTCCACCGCCGCGTAGAGGAGGCCGCCGAGCGACCACAGGTCCGCCGCGGGGCCGGGCTTGTGGCCGCGGGCCCGCTCCGGCGAGATGTACGACGGCGCGCCGACGAGCATGCCGGTCGACGTGATGGACGGGTCGCCCTCGACCTGCGCGATACCGAAGTCCGTCAGGACCACCCGGCCGTCGTCCTTCGCGATCAGCACGTTCGACGGCTTCACGTCCCGGTGCAGGATGCCCTCGCGGTGCGCGGCACGCAGCACGTCGAGCACGGCGAGGCCGACCTCGGCGGCGCGGTGCGGCGTCAGATGGCCGTCCTGGCGCACCACTTCGGCGAGCGACTTGCCCTCGATCAGCTCCATCACGATCCAGGGGCGGTCGTCCTCGTCGACCACGTCGTAGACCGTGACCGCGCCGTTGTTGCGGATCCGGGCGATCGCCTTGGCCTCGCGCAGCGTGCGCGTGATCAGCCGGCGCTTCTCGTCCTCGTCGATGGCCGAGGGGAAGCGCAGCTCCTTGACGGCGACCGTACGCCCGAGCGTCTCGTCGACCGCACGCCAGACCGTGCCCATGCCACCGCGGCCGAGCATCTCTCCCAGCCGGTACCGACCCGCGAGGAGGCGCCCCTTGGTCTCCTGGGTCTCCTGCGGCTGCTCAGCCTCCGACATGCGTCCCCTCTGCAATCAACGCGCCCTGGCAGAGCGTCCATTGTCTCTCATGCCCGGGGTGGGGAAAGGCCCGGGTCCGCGCGATGATGGGCCGGGACGGATCAAGGGACCGATATGACCGACAAGCACTTCTCACACCCTCCTCACATCTCGCCCACCCCAACCCCGCACCAGGGCCACCGGCCGGGCACGTGGCGCGGGTTGATTCGTGGGAGCTTGTTCGGAGTTGCCGCGATCGCCGCGGCCGTCGGAGCGGGAGCCGTGGCCGCGCCCCCGCCGCACACGGCCGCTCCCGGGCCCGGATCCTCACCGCCCACCGGTCGGCCTTCCTCCCCGAGCTCCCCTGCGCATCCCTCCCTCCGCGCCTCCCTGGCACCACTCGCCCACAGCGCCCCCGCCCCGGGAGCCGCGGCCCTCTCGCAGCTCACGACCACCGACCCCACCGACCGCACCACGCGGCGATACGCAGCGACAGGAACCGCCGACACCACCACCAACCGCCCTGTCAGCCGCAAGGATCACTTCCGCATCGGCAGCCTCACGAAGTCCTTCACTGCCGTGGTCGTGCTGCAGCTCGCCGCCGAGCACCGGCTCACCCTGGACGACACCGTCGAACACCATCTGCCCGGCCTCATACGCGGCCACGGCAACGACGGTCGCGACCTCACCCTGCGCCAACTTCTCACCCACACGAGCGGTTTGTACGCCTACACGGACGCTCCGGGCGCCCCTCTCACCCCTCTCACCCCTCTCACCCCGCTCACCTCGCCCACCCCGGGGAGCCGCACCACCTCCCTGGACCGCCACTACACCCCCACCCAACTCCTCCGCATCGCCCTCGCCCACCGCCCCCTCTTCCCGCCCGGTACCGACTGGTCGTACTCCAACACCAACTACACCGTCCTCGGCCTGGTGATCGAGAAGGTCACGGGCCGCAGCTACGCCGAGGAGGCACGGCGCCGCATCATCACCCCGCTGCGGCTGACCGGCACGTCGTTCCCCGGCACCGACCGCCGACTGCCCACCCCGCACGGCCGGGCCTACTCCGGAACTCCCCCCTCCACCAAGGACGTCACCGAGATCGACCCCTCGGGCGCGGGTGCGGCCGGCGAGGCCATCAGCACCCTCGACGACCTCAACCGCTTCTACGCCGCGCTCCTCACCGGCGACCTGCTGCCCGCACCCCAACTCGCCGCGATGCGCAGCACCCGCTCGTCCGACGGCGCCTACGGCATGGGCCTGATGCCCACCGAGCTCTCCTGCACCACGGTCTGGGGCCACACCGGCCGCATCATCGGCTCGTACGCAGCCACCGCCGCCACCGCCGACGGCCACCACGTCCTCACCTACCGCCTCAACTCCGACCACCCGACCGACGCAAGGCGCGAACGCGCCCTTCTGGAAGGCGAGTTCTGCGGGCGCAAGCAGGACTGACGCTCCGGCCGGAACACGCTCAGGCGCGCCTCGGAGAACCCGGCGCCCCTCACAACGGCACGATGTCCGGTGCCCCCAACCGTGCCGCGTCGGCCGTCAGGTCGTCCGGCTGGCGCTGGGACTCCCGCTCCGCCTCGACCCGCTTCTCGTAGTGCTCGACCTCCCTGTCGACGTGGTCCGCGCCCCAGCCGAGCACCTTCGCCATGAGCTCCGCACACTCGCGGGCACTGCGCGTGCCGCGGTCGAAGGTCTCGATGGAGATACGTGTGCGCCGCGTCAGGACGTCGTCCAGATGCCTGGCGCCCTCGTGCGAAGCGGCGTAGACGATCTCGGCGCGCAGGTAGTCGTCGGCGTACTGCAGGGGTTCGCCGAGGGACGGGTCGTCCGCGATGAGGTCGAGCAGTTCCTCGGTCAGCGATCCGTACCGGTTCAACAGGTGTTCCACGCGCACCACATGGAGTCCCGTGCGGGCGGCGATACGCGCGCGGGCGTTCCACAGCGCCTTGTAGCCCTCGGCGCCGATCAGCGGGATGTCCTCGGTGACGCAGTCCGCGACGCGCTGGTCGAGTGCGTGCACCGCCTCGTCCACGGCGTCCTTGGCCATGACCCGGTACGTCGTGTACTTGCCGCCGGCGACGACGACGAGGCCGGGCACCGGGTGGGCGACGGTGTGTTCGCGGGACAGCTTGCTGGTGGCGTCGGACTCCCCGGCGAGCAGCGGCCTGAGGCCCGCGTACACCCCCTGGACGTCGTCCCTCGTGAGGGGGACCGCGAGCACCGAGTTCACATGCTCCAGCAGATAGTCGATGTCCGCGCTGGAAGCGGCCGGGTGGGCCTTGTCCAGATCCCAGTCGGTGTCGGTGGTGCCGATGATCCAGTGCCGGCCCCAGGGGATGACGAAGAGCACGGACTTCTCCGTACGCAGGATCAGCCCCGTCGTGGAGTTGATGCGGTCCTTGGGGACGACCAGGTGGATGCCCTTGGAGGCGCGGACGTGGAACTGGCCGCGCTCGCCGACCATGGCCTGGGTGTCGTCGGTCCAGACCCCGGTGGCGTTGACGATCTGGCGGGCCCTGACCTCGTACTCCCCACCGGACTCCGCGTCCTCCACGCGGGCGCCGACGACGCGTTCGCCCTCGCGCAGGAATCCGGTGACGCGGGCTCGGTTGGCGACCTTCGCGCCGTAGGCGGCGGCGGTGCGGACCATCATCGCGACGTAACGGGCGTCGTCCATCTGCGCGTCGTAGTACTGCATGGCGCCGATGAGCGCGTCCCTCTGCAGGCAGGGCGCGACGCGCAGGGCGTGACGGCGGCTGAGGTGACGGTGCATCGGCAGACCCCGGCCGTGGCCCCGGGACATCGACATGGCGTCGTAGAGGGCGACGCCGGATCCGGCGTAGAGCCGCTCCCAGCCCTTGTGTTGCAGCGGGTAGAGGAACGGGACCGGCTTGACCAGGTGCGGGGCGATGCGTTCGAGCAGGAGTCCGCGCTCCTTCAGCGCCTCACGTACCAGTGCGAAGTCGAGCATCTCCAGATAGCGCAGGCCGCCGTGGATGAGCTTGCTCGACCGGCTCGACGTGCCGGAAGCCCAGTCGCGGGCCTCGACGAGGCCGGTGGAGAGACCTCTCGTGACGGCGTCGAGCGCGGTGCCCGCGCCGACCACGCCCGCGCCGACGACCAGCACGTCGAGTTCCCGTTCGGCCATGCCCGCGAGTGCTTCCGCCCGCTCGGCCGGTCCCAGTGTCGCTGTCCTCACTGCTGCCTCCCGTCGCCCCCGTGTGGTCGGGCTCACAACGTCGATTCTGTCCGGAGTCGCGGACTTCAGCCACCGCCTGTGGACAACACTCCGAAGTCCGTGATCGCGCAATGCCGCATAACGGTCATATTTACTCCTAACCTGACATTGCGCTGGTCCACTCTGTCCACAGGGCTTGCGCGCTCCTCCCGTTCCGGCTATTGGGAAGGACGGCCCACGCCATGCCCGCAGATCTCGCCGTCATCGGACTCGGCCATCTCGGCCTGCCCCTCGCCCAGGCCGCCGTCGCGTCCGGGATCGAGACCATCGCCTACGACCCGCGCCTCAGCGCCGACCTCGCCGCGGGCCGACTGCCCGCCGACGAGGGCACCCTGACCGCGGCCGACCTGCGCCGGATGCTCTCGGGGGGCTTCCGGCCGACCTCGAACCCGGTGGATCTCGGCCGGGTGCGCACCGCCGTCATCTGCGCACCGACCCCGCTCGGCGCCGACGGCTCCCTCGACCTGAGCCAGGTCGCCGAAGCGGCCCGCGACCTGGCGGCCCGGCTGCGCCCGCACACCACGGTCATCCTGGAGTCGCCCGCGTACCCGGGCACCACGGACGACGTCATCCGCCCGATCCTCGAAAAGGGCTCAGGCATGCGCGCGGGACGGGACTTCCACCTCGCGTACTCGCCCGGCCGCCTCGACCCCGGCAACCGCACCCACGGCTACGCCAACACCCCCAAGGTCATCGGTGGCCTCACCCCGGCCTGCACCGAGTCGGCCGCCGCGTTCTACGGCCGCCTCACCGACAAGGTCGTACGCGCGCGTGGCCCCCGCGAGGCGGAGACGGTGCAGCTCCTGGAGACCAACTACCGGCACGTCAACATCGCCCTGGTCAACGAGATGGCCGTCCTCTGCCACGACCTGGGCGTCGACTTCTGGGACGTCATCCGCTGCGCCGAGACCAAGCCCTTCGGCTTCCAGGCGTTCCGCCCGGGACCCGGCGTAGGCGGCCACGGCATCCCGCTCGACCCCAACTACCTGCCCCACCACAGCCGCACACCCGGCCACCCGCTGCGCATGGTCGGCCTCGCGCAGGAGATCAACCACCGCATGCCGCAGTACGTGATCCAGCGCGCGGCCACACTCCTCAACGAGCACGGCAAGTCGGCCCGCGCCGCGCGTGTGCTGCTTCTCGGCGTCACCTACAAGCCCGACCTCGCCGACCAACAGGGCTCCCCCGCCCAGGAGATCGCCACCCGCCTGATGGAGCTGGGTGCCGCCATCAGCTACCACGACCCGTACGTCCCGCACTGGAACGTCCTCGGCCGCCCCGTCCCGCGCGCCGACTCCCTCTACGAGGCGGCCGCCGACGCCGACCTGACGATCCTGCTCCAGCCCCACCGCACGTACGACCTGCAAAGCCTCGCCGTGAAGGCCCAGTTGCTGCTCGACACGCGGGGCGCGACCCCGATCGGAGCGGCCCACCGCCTCTGACGATGACGAAAACCGGCACTACAGAAGAAGGGCCGTACCGCTCGCTCGCGGTACGGCCCTTCTTCTGTAGTGCTGTGTTTCAGCGGCTGTGCACCGAGTCCGCGACCGTCACCTCGACGCGCTGGAACTCCTTGAGCTCGCTGTAGCCGGTCGTGGCCATCGAGCGACGCAGGGCGCCGAAGAAGTTCATCGAACCGTCGGGCGAGTGCGAGGGACCGGTGAGGACCTCCTCGGTCGTGCCGACCGTGCCCAGGTCGACCTTCTTGCCGCGCGGCACGTCCTCGTGCACGGCCTCCATGCCCCAGTGGTGGCCCTTGCCGGGCGAGTCCGTGGCACGGGCCAGCGGGGAGCCCATCATCACCGAGTCCGCACCGCAGGCGATGGCCTTCGGCAGGTCGCCGGACCAGCCCACGCCGCCGTCGGCGATGACGTGGACGTACCGGCCGCCGGACTCGTCGAGGTAGTCCCGGCGCGCGGCGGCGACATCGGCCACGGCGGTCGCCATCGGGACCTGGATGCCGAGGACGTTGCGCGTGGTGTGCGCGGCGCCCCCGCCGAAGCCGACGAGCACACCCGCGGCGCCGGTACGCATCAGGTGCAGCGCGGCCGTGTACGTGGCGCAGCCGCCGACGATCACCGGGACGTCCAGCTCGTAGATGAACTGCTTGAGGTTCAGCGGCTCGGCGGCACCCGAGACGTGCTCGGCCGACACCGTCGTACCGCGGATCACGAAGATGTCGACGCCCGCGTCCACGACGGCCTTGGAGAACTGGGCCGTCCGCTGCGGGGAGAGGGCCGCGGCGGTGACGACACCGGAGTCGCGGACCTCCTTGATGCGCTGGCCGATCAGCTCTTCCTTGATCGGCGCGGCGTAGATCTCCTGCAGGCGGCGGGTCGCGGCCTCGGGCGCCAGCTCGGCGATCTCGTCGAGCAGCGGCTGCGGGTCCTCGTAGCGGGTCCACAGGCCCTCGAGGTTGAGCACGCCCAGGCCGCCCAGCTCGCCGATGCGGATCGCCGTCTGCGGCGAGACGACCGAGTCCATGGGGGCCGCGAGGAACGGCAGTTCAAAACGGTAGGCATCGATCTGCCAGGCGATCGAGACCTCCTTCGGGTCCCGCGTCCGGCGGCTCGGCACGATGGCGATGTCGTCGAACGCGTACGCCCTGCGGCCGCGCTTGCCGCGCCCGATCTCGATCTCAGTCACGTTGTGTGGCCTTTCCACTCTCCGGTCTGCGTCTTCCAGTATCCCCGACACACACGCGAGGCCCTGTCTTCCATCTCCCGTCGTCGCCCGGAGGGCGGCACCGCGGCGTCTGGTGCGTGCTCTCGGTGTGCCGGGTGCAAGCCCTCGTACTGGACGTACTTGGGCTTGTGCCCGGTGCGGCGAGAGTGCGTGCCAGGCGTCGCGGGGCAGACGGGAGATGGAAGACAGGGCCTCGGCCCGCGGGCGTAGTACCCACGGGCCTCCAAGCGTGCTCCCCGTTGCTCCCCCGGCTATCGCCGGGAGATCGCCCGGCGGTCAGCGGCGGGCGTAGTTGGGCGCCTCGACGGTCATCGCGATGTCGTGCGGGTGGCTCTCCTTGAGCCCGGCCGAGGTGATCCGGACGAACCGGCCCTTGGCCTTGAGCTCCGGGATGTCGGCGGAGCCCACGTACCCCATGGAGGCGCGCAGGCCGCCGACCAGCTGGTGCGCGACCGAGGAGAGCGGGCCGCGGTAGGGCACCTGGCCCTCGATGCCCTCGGGCACGAGCTTGTCCTCGGAGAGGACGTTGTCCTGGAAGTACCGGTCCTTGGAGAAGGACCGGGCCTGGCCGCGGGACTGCATCGCGCCGAGCGAGCCCATGCCGCGGTACGACTTGAACTGCTTGCCGTTGATGAACACCATCTCGCCGGGCGACTCCTCGCAGCCGGCGAGCAGCGAGCCGAGCATCACCGTGTCGGCACCGGCGGCGATCGCCTTGGCGATGTCACCGGAGTACTGCAGGCCGCCGTCGCCGATCAGCGGGACGCCCGCGTCGTTGCACGCCTTGGCGGCCTCGTAGATCGCGGTGACTTGCGGGACGCCGATGCCCGCGACGACACGGGTGGTGCAGATGGAGCCGGGGCCGACACCGACCTTGACGCCGTCGACACCGGCGTCGATCAGGGCCTGGGCGCCTTCGCGCGTCGCGACGTTGCCGCCGACGATGTCGATGCTGATGTTGGTCTTCAGCTTGGCGATCATGTCGAGGATGCCGCGGCTGTGGCCGTGCGCGCTGTCCACGACGAGGAAGTCGGCACCGGCCTCGACGAGGGCCTGCGCCCGGTCGTACGCCTCGTCTCCGACGCCCACCGCGGCGCCGACGACCAGGCGGCCCTCGGCGTCCTTCGCGGCGTTGGGGTACTTCTCGGCCTTCACGAAGTCCTTGACCGTGATGAGGCCCTTGAGGATGCCGGCGTCGTCGACGAGCGGCAGCTTCTCGATCTTGTGGCGGCGGAGCAGCTCCATGGCGTCCTCGCCGGAGATGCCGACCTTGCCGGTGACCAGCGGCATCGGCGTCATGACCTCGCGGACCTGGCGCGAGCGGTCCACCTCGAAGGCCATGTCGCGGTTGGTGACGATGCCGAGGAGCTTGCCGCCGCCGTCGGTGACGGGCACGCCGCTGATGCGGAACTTGGCGCACAGCTCGTCGGCCTCACGCAGCGTCGCGTCCGGCGAGACCGTGATCGGGTCGGTCACCATGCCGGACTCGGAGCGCTTCACCAGGTCGACCTGGTTGGCCTGGTCCTCGATGGAGAGGTTGCGGTGCAGCACACCGGCGCCGCCCTGCCGGGCCATGGCGATGGCCATCCGGGCCTCGGTGACCTTGTCCATCGCCGCCGAGAGCAGCGGAATGTTCACCGAGACGTTGCGCGAGACGCGCGAGGCGGTGCTCACCTTGTTCGGCAGCACTTCGGAGGCGCCCGGCAGCAGCAGGACGTCGTCGTATGTCAGCCCGAGCATCGCGAATTTCTCGGGTGCTCCGTCGACGTGGTCACTCATGACACCTTCCCCAATGCTCTTGCCAGGCGCGGACCACCATGCTAACGGCCCGCGGGAGCGCTTCATTCCACGATCCCATCACAGTGGACGGCGATCGTTGTGCGTTCCTACGACAAGGCGGCGCCGGACTCCGGCCGCCTCACTGCTCCGCGAGTGCCCGCAACCGGCTCAACGCCCGGTGCTGTGCGACCCGGACGGCGCCGGGCGACATCCCCAGCATCTGTCCGGTCTCCTCGGCGGTGAGCCCGACAGCGATCCGGAGCAGCAGCAGCTCGCGCTGATTCTCCGGAAGGTTGGCGAGGAGTTTCTTGGCCCACGCGGCGTCGCTGCTGAGCAGCGCGCGCTCCTCGGGCCCGAGGGAGTCGTCGGGCCGCTCGGGCATCTCGTCGGACGGCACGGCCGTGGAGCCCGGGTGGCGCATCGCGGCGCGCTGCAGGTCCGCGACCTTGTGCCCGGCGATGGCGAAGACGAAGGCCTCGAAGGGCCGGCCCGTGTCCCGATAGCGCGGCAGCGCCAGGAGTACGGCGACACACACTTCCTGGGCGAGATCCTCCACGAAGTGCCGTGCGTCACCTGGCAGTCGGGACAGCCGGGTGCGGCAGTAGCGCAGCGCGAGGGGGTGCACGCGGGCCAGGAGGTCGTGCGTGGCCTGCTCGTCACCGTCGACCGCGCGCCGTACGAGTGCACCGATGGCCCCTTGGGCAGCAGCAGCCTCGTCGTCACGCATCGGTCCATGGTGCCTCGGCGTCTGCCGATCCGTGGCACCGCGTCCGTAGTTGTGCACCGAAGCGTTATGAGCAGGTGCGCCGGAACTCATCTCCTGCGCCCTCCCCTCCCGCTCGATCGAATCGTCCCCGAGGAACTCCACACCTCAAGGATGCGGCATCGCGCGGGAAACGAAGCACGGCACGGTCCGAGCCGTCCGAGCCGCAGGTCACGACACGTCCCGCCCGCGTGGTGGCGGACGGGACGCGCCGGCGACGACACGGCACCCGCGCGGCGGCGCACTTCTGGGTCGTGCCCGTAAAGTCCCGCCGTCCGCCCGGAGGGCGGGCCCTGCGGCGTCATGGGGTCCCTCCTGCTCTGGGGGAACCTCCCGGCCGGAGCCTGCGGGAGGGGCTTTACGGGCACGGCCTAGCGGACCAGGCCCCAGCGGAAGCCGAGCGCCACGGCGTGCGCGCGGTCCGAGGCGCCGAGCTTCTTGAACAGTCTGCGCGCGTGCGTTTTGACCGTGTCCTCGGAGAGGAACAGCTCACGGCCGATCTCGGCGTTGGAGCGGCCGTGGCTCATGCCTTCGAGGACCTGGATCTCACGCGCGGTGAGCGTCGGCGCCGCCCCCATCTCGGCGGAACGCAGCCGCCGCGGGGCGAGCCGCCAGGTCGGGTCGGCGAGGGCCTGCGTGACCGTCGCCCGCAGTTCGGCGCGCGAGGCGTCCTTGTGCAGATAGCCGCGGGCGCCGGCGGCGACCGCGAGCGCGACGCCGTCGAGATCCTCGGCGACGGTCAGCATGATGATCCGGGCGCCGGGGTCGGCCGAGAGCAGCCGGCGCACCGTCTCGACACCCCCCAGACCGGGCATGCGTACGTCCATCAGAATCAGGTCCGAGCGATCGGCGCCCCAGCGGCGGAGGACTTCCTCGCCGTTGGCCGCGGTCGTCACGCGCTCTACGCCGGGCACGGTCGCCACCGCGCGTCGGAGCGCCTCTCGGGCAAGCGGGGAGTCGTCGCAGACGAGGACGGAAGTCATGACTGTCCCCCGCGGCTCTCACAGCTGCTGCGCGTCACCTTGAGCCTCCAGGCTGGTACGAATCGTCACCTGTGCGATTGACGCCCTCGGACACCTGCCCGAGCGCTTCTGTTTTCAACCGCCTCACACCCTCAACGACGGTCACTCGAAAGAGTTACGGGCCTGTGACCCCTCTTCGACACTCTACGTGAGGGCTCGGACACAGCGCCGCTACCGCAGGTCACCGCAACTTCGCCTGAAGCTATGCCCCATTTAGCGGCTTTTCTTCCCTTTTCATGGTGTCTGTGGCTAGATTCGCCATGAGTCATATTTTCATCTACTCAGACAGTAGATGTACGGTCATGGGTCCGTAGTCCGCACAAACAGGTTGCAAGGGGACAAGCAATGGCAGATTTCTCCCGCCTTCCCGGACCGAACGCCGATCTGTGGGACTGGCAGCTCCTGGCAGCCTGCCGCGGGGTGGACAGCTCTCTGTTCTTCCACCCGGAGGGCGAACGGGGCGCCGCGCGAAGTGCACGTGAGAACTCGGCCAAGGAGGTCTGCATGAGGTGCCCGGTGCGCGCCCAGTGCGCCGCGCACGCGCTCGCCGTACGAGAGCCGTACGGCGTCTGGGGCGGGCTGACCGAGGACGAGCGCGAGGAGCTCATGGGGCGCGCGCGGCATCGCCTCGTCACGGCGTCGGCGACGTCCGGCGCGAGCAGCCCGGTGCACTGACCCGAGCTCCACAAGACAACGAAGGAACGTTTCTTCGCAGTCGCAGGCACCGCAGCCGTCACAGGTGTCGCACACAGCGCCACCGGGGATGTGGACGGCTCAGCGGGTCGCGGCCCTGGCGAGGTGGTCGAGCGTGGCCGCCACCGCCGGGACCTGCTCCAGGTCGGGCAGGGTGAGCGCGACGATCTCGCGGCGCACGGCGGGCTCCACCGCCACCGCGCGGGCCCCCCTGGGGCGTACGGACTCCAGGGCCAGCTCCGGCAGTACGGCGACGCCGAGGCCCGCGCCCACCAGGCTGATCACCGCCGGGTAGTCGTCCGTCGCGAAGTCGATGCGCGGGGTGAAACCGGCGCCCTCGCAGACGTCCACCAGCTGTCGGCGGCAGCGCGGGCAGCCCGCGATCCAGGGCTCGTCCGCGAGTTCGCCGATGGCGACGGAGGACGAGCGCGCCAGGCGGTGCCCCTCCGGGACCAGGCCGACGAGCCGGTCGGCGAGCAGCGGTCGGACGACCAGGTCGCCCCAGTCCTCCGTGGCGTGCGCGCCGTCGTACCGGAAGGCGAGGGCCACGTCGCAGTCGCCGTCGCGGAGCATCTCCACCGAGCGCGGCGGTTCGGCGTCGACGAGGGAGACACGCGTGCCGGGGTGGGCGGCGCGGAGGGCGGCGAGTGCGGTCGGCACGAGGGCGGAGCTGCCGCTGGGGAAGGAGACGAGGCGCACGCGGCCCGCGCGCAGGCCGGCGATCGCGGCGACCTCCTCCTCGGCGGCGGTGAGTCCCGCGAGGATGCCCGAGGCGTGTCTGACCAGGGCTTCTCCGGCCTGCGTGAGGCGCATCTCGCGGCCCGTGCGGATCAGCAGCGGGGTGCCCGTGGACTGTTCGAGCGCCTTCATCTGCTGGCTCACGGCGGGCTGGGTGCAGCCGAGTTCGCGGGCCGCCGCGGAGAAGGAGCCGGTGGCGGCCACGGCGCGGAGTACGCGGAGATGACGGGCCTCGATCATGCTTCGAGCATAAGCCACTCTTGGGGGAAGCCGAGATTAATGCTTCGACGCTTTGGCTTCTGGGGCTTAGCGTGACCGTATGGAGCTTCTTTCAGTGAACGTCGGCCGCTTCAAGTCCGTGGAGTACACCGACGCCCCCTCGGGCGGGACCGGTATCGACAAGCGGCCCGTCGAGGGTCCGGTGCGGATCGCGGCGCCGGGCCCGAAGGGCGGGGCGGGCAGCGGGCTCGCCGGTGACACGGTGTCCGATCTGCGGCATCACGGCGGTGACGACCAGGCGGTGTACGCCTTCACGCGCGAGGACCTGGACGCCTGGGAGCGCGAGCTCGGCCGGCCGCTGGCGCACGGCGCGTTCGGCGAGAACCTCACGACGTCGGGCCTTGACGTGAGCGGCGCCCGGATCGGGGAGCGGTGGCGGATCGGCGAGGAGGTCGTCCTGGAGGTGACGTCCTCGCGGATCCCGTGCCGTACGTTCGCCGGGCATCTCGGCGAGAAGGGCTGGGTGCGGCGGTTCACGCGGGGCGCGGCGCCGGGGGCGTATCTGCGGGTGATCGAGCCGGGCGAGGTGCGGGCCGGGGACGCGATCGAGGTGCTGCACCGGCCGGACCACGAGGTCACCGTCGCCTTCCAGTTCAGGTCCGCCACCACCGAGCGGGCCCTGCTGCCGCGCACGCTCGCCGCCGGGAGCGCCCTGCACCCGGAGGCCACGGCGAAGGCGAGGGCGTACCTGGAGAAGCACGGGGATTCCGATTCCGCTTAGAGCCTGCGGCGTAAGGGAGTTGGCGTCCGGGCGGATCAACGGGGCCCTTAGCCTTGACCCATGACTACCGCTCTGATTACGGGATCGACCGCGGGTATCGGCTCCGCCTTCGCCCGGCGCCTCGCCGCCGACGGCCACAACCTCGTGCTCGTCGCACGCGACATCGCGCGGCTGCGGGAGCAGGCCACCGAACTCCACGACCGGCACGGCATCGAGGCCGAGGTGCTCTCCGCCGACCTGGCCACCGAGGAGGGCATCGCGGCCGTCGAGAAGCGGCTCGGCGACCGCCGCGACCCGGTCGACCTGCTGATCAACAACGCCGGCTTCGCCAACAAGGGGACCTACCTCGAGGTCCCCATGGCCGACGAGTTGACGATGCTGAAGGTGCACATCGAGGCGGTCCTGCGGCTCACATCGGCGGCCGTCGAGTCGATGCGGGACCGCGGCCGGGGCGGTGTGGTCAACGTGGCGTCGGTGGCGGCGTTCGTGCCGCGCGGTACGTACGGGGCGTCGAAGGCGTGGGTCGTGCAGTTCACGCAGGGCGCGGCGAAGGACCTGGCCGGATCCGGGGTGCGGCTGATGGCGCTGTGCCCGGGATTCGTGCGTACGGAGTTCCACGAGCGTGCCGGGATGGGGACGGACAACATTCCGAAGTGGATGTGGCTGGACGCCGACAAGCTGGTCGCGGCGGCGCTGGCGGATCTCTCGCGCGGCAAGACCGTGTCGATCCCGGACCCTCGGTACAAGGTGGTGATGGGTGCGGTGAAGGTGGTTCCGAGGAATCTCCTCGGCACGATCACGAGCCGCACGGGCAGGAAGTACGGCCCGAGGTAGTTCCCGGTCCGCGGCCCGGCGGCCGGGAAGGGCGCAGCCCCTTCAGGGGCGCGGGGAACTGCGCGACCAGCCACGACGAAACCCGCGCCCGGCCTCGAACCGCACAGGGCAGACGCGTCCCCACACAGGCCTGAGGCCCGACAACCCACGAGGGGCGTCGGGCCTCAGGAACAGCTCAACCCAGCGGAGCGTCAGTGCGCGTGGCCGTGACCGTGGCCGTGGCCCGCGTCGGCCTCCTCCTCGGCCGGCTTCTCTACGACCAGGGTCTCGGTCGTGAGCAGCAGGGAGGCGATGGAGGCGGCGTTCTCCAGGGCGGAGCGGGTGACCTTGACCGGGTCGATGACGCCGGCCTTCACCAGGTCGCCGTACTCACCGGTGGCGGCGTTGAAGCCCTCGCCCTTGCCGAGCTCGGCGACCTTCGAGGTGATGACGTAGCCCTCGAGGCCGGCGTTCTCGGCGATCCAGCGCAGCGGCTCGACGGCGGCGCGGCGGACGACGGCGACACCGGTGGCCTCGTCGCCCTCCTTGCCGAGGTTGCCCTCGAGCACCTTGACGGCGTGGACGAGCGCGGAGCCACCACCGGAGACGATGCCCTCCTCGACCGCGGCGCGGGTCGCGGAGATGGCGTCCTCCAGACGGTGCTTCTTCTCCTTCAGCTCCACCTCGGTGGCGGCGCCGACCTTGATGACGCACACGCCGCCGGCCAGCTTTGCGAGGCGCTCCTGGAGCTTCTCGCGGTCCCAGTCGGAGTCCGTGGCCTCGATCTCGGCCTTGATCTGGTTGATACGGCCGGCGACGTCGTCGGCGTTGCCGCCGCCGTCGACGAGGGTCGTGTCGTCCTTGGTGATGGTGACGCGGCGGGCGGTGCCGAGCACGTCCAGACCGGCCTGGTCGAGCTTGAGGCCGACCTCCTCGGCGATGACGGTGGCACCGGTGAGGGTGGCCATGTCGCCGAGCATCGCCTTGCGGCGGTCACCGAAGCCGGGGGCCTTCACGGCGACGGCGTTGAAGGTGCCGCGGATCTTGTTCACGACCAGGGTCGACAGGGCCTCGCCCTCGACGTCCTCGGCGATGATCAGCAGCGGCTTGGAGCCACCGGCCTGGATGACCTTCTCGAGCAGCGGGAGCAGGTCCTGGATCGAGGAGATCTTGCCCTGGTGGATCAGGATGTACGGGTCGTCGAGGACGGCCTCCATACGCTCCTGGTCGGTGACGAAGTACGGGGACAGGTAGCCCTTGTCGAAGGCCATGCCCTCGGTGAAGTCCAGCTCCAGACCGAAGGTGTTGGACTCCTCGACGGTGATGACACCGTCCTTGCCGACCTTGTCCATCGCCTCGGCGATGAGCTCACCGATCTGCTTGTCCTGGGCGGACAGCGCGGCGACGGCGGCGATGTCCTCCTTGGAGTCGATCGGGCGGGCGGTGGCTACCAGGTCGTCGGAGACGGCCTTGACGGCGGCGTCGATGCCCTTCTTCAGGGCGGCCGGGGAGGCACCCGCGGCGACGTTGCGCAGGCCCTCGCGGACCAGGGCCTGGGCGAGCACGGTGGCGGTGGTCGTACCGTCACCCGCGATGTCGTTGGTCTTGGTCGCCACCTCCTTCACGAGCTGCGCGCCGAGGTTTTCGTACGCGTCCTCGACCTCGACCTCACGGGCGATGGTCACGCCGTCGTTGGTGATGGTGGGGGCGCCGAACTTCTTGTCGATGACGACGTTGCGGCCCTTGGGGCCGATCGTCACCTTGACCGTGTCGGCAAGCTTGTTGACGCCGCGCTCGAGGGCGCGACGGGCGTCCTCGTCGAACTTCAGGATCTTCGCCATGGAGCTTTGTCAGTCCTCTCGTTGCGATCCTCGGCCGCCGTCGGGCAGCAGCCGCCATCGCTGTAAAAACGAACTGCGCCCCCGGCGCCCGGCTACTTATCGGTCGCGGGGGCCAAGGGCGCAGTTCAAAAGCAATACCGGTGAATTACTTCTCGACGATCGCGAGCACGTCGCGAGCCGAGAGGACGAGGTACTCCTCGCCGTTGTACTTCACCTCGGTGCCGCCGTACTTGCTGTACAGCACGATGTCGCCGGACTTCACGTCGAGCGGCAGGCGCTCGCCGTTCTCGAAGCGGCCCGGACCGACGGCGAGGACGACGCCCTCCTGGGGCTTCTCCTTCGCGGTGTCCGGGATGACCAGGCCAGAGGCCGTGGTCTGCTCGGCGTCGAGCGGCTGGACCACAATGCGGTCCTCGAGCGGCTTGATGGCAACCTTGGAGCTGGCGGTCGTCACGATCCGACCTCCCCCTTCGGAGATCTCACGGGGTTAACTGTCTGAGGTGGCGACCAGGTGGATCCGTCGTCGCGGGTGCCGGACCTGCCCGTCGCTGTGTTGGCACTCTCCAACGGGGAGTGCCAGAGGCGACACTATGACCGCGATTAGCACTCGGTCAAGCGGAGTGCCAATCACGGCCCCGTCCCACCCTCCGACGGCCGCATGCCACGCCCCTCCCCCACCGAGCGGAACCGCCTCGGAACCCTTCCCGTCTTCGTGCGCGTGACGAAAAAGGGACCAATAGGCGAACAGTCCGGACAGGCCGCTTTCCGCCGACCCGCGCCCGCCGCACTTGCGCGCAGGCGCACCGAGGCCCTGCTCCTGCTGTTCACGGTCGCGATCGCGGTCTTCGGGCACGCCTGCGTCGGCCTCGCGATGACGGGCCGACTCCCCACCGGAATCGCCCAGTTGACGGCGAGCCTGGTGCTGCTCGCCGGGGTCGGACACCTCACGGTGCGCCGCTTCGCGCCGTACGCGGATCCGCTGATCCTGCCGCTCGCGACGCTGCTCACCGGGCTCGGGCTCGTCCTGCTGCACCGTCTGGACATCTCGTACGCGGAGAAGTACCGCAACTCCGAGGCCACCGCGGAGGGGCAGTTGCTGTGGTCGGTGCTCGGGATGGCGTGCTGTGCCGGGGTGCTCGCGGTGCTGCGCGACCACCGGCGGCTGCGGCGGTACGTGTATCTGACGATGGCCGTCGCGCTCGTGCTGCTGATGGCGCCGGCGTTCTTCCCCGGAGACACGTACGGCGCGAAGCGGTGGATCTATCTGGGCGGGATGTCGTTCCAGCCGGGCGAGTTCGTGAAGATCATGATCGCGGTGTTCTTCGCGGGCTATCTGACCCTGAACCGCGACGCCCTCGCCCTGACCGGCCGCCGGCTGCTCGGCGTGCGGCTGCCGCCGGGGCGGCAGCTCGGGCCGATTCTCACGGTCTGGGTGATCAGCCTGCTCGTCCTGGTCTTCGAGCGGGACCTGGGCACCTCGCTGATCTTCTTCGGGCTCTTCGTGGTGATGCTGTACGCGGCGACGCAGCGGACCTCGTGGGTCCTGTGCGGTGTGCTGCTCGCGGCCGTCGGCGCGTTCGTCGTCGGTTCCCTCGAACCGCATGTGCACGGGCGGGTGGAGGCATGGCTGGACCCGTTCGCCGCGCTCACCCCGGAGGGCCGGGCGGCGGGCGCCTCCGACCAGTTGGCGCAGGCCCTCTTCGGCTTCGGCACCGGCGGGCTCACCGGGACGGGGCTCGGCCTCGGGCACCCGGAGCTGATCGGGTTCGCGGGCCGCAGCGACTTCATCCTGACCACCGTCGGCGAGGAGTTGGGCCTGACCGGGGTGATGGCCGTGCTGCTGCTCTACGCCCTGCTCGTACAGCGCGGCCTGAGGACGGCCGTGCTCGCGCGGGATCCGTTCGGGAAGCTGCTCGCGGTGGGGCTCTCGGCCGCGCTGATGCTGCAGGTGTTCGTGGTCGCGGGCGGGGTGCTCGGCCTGATCCCGCTGACCGGGAAGGCGCTGCCGTTCCTCGCCAAGGGCGGGTCCTCGCTGGTCGCGAACTGGGTGCTCGTCGCGCTGCTGCTGCGGATCAGCGACAGCGCGGGACGGCACCGCGAGGCGGCCGGCTCCCCTGCCCAGTGGGCCGGTTGAGTCACAGGTAGTCCTCCAGGCGGGCCACCGTGTAGCCCTGGGCCTGGATCTCGCGGAGCATGCGGGCCGTCATCTCGGTCAGGGACGCGCCGCCCAGCTCGGCCGGGCCGCGGAAGTGGGCGAGGATGATGTCGCCGGGTCTGAGCTTGCCGTCGTCCGCGTACCGCAGGTCGTCGATCTGCATGGACGCGCGCCACAGGACCACCGCGGAGATCCCGCAGTCGGCGGCGGCGCGCAGCGTGTCGTCGTTGTACTCGCCGTACGGCGGCCGGAAGAGCCGGGGCGCGAGGCCGAAGCGCTCCTTGAGCTTGTCCTGCTGGCCGCAGATCTCCCAGCGCTGGCCCGCGTAGGAGAGCCCGGGCAGGTAGGGGTGGTCGAGCGTGTGGTTCTGGACGGTCGCGCCGACGGAGCGCAGCTCGCCGAAGTGGGCGTAGCCAGGACCGAGCACGCGGTCCGTGAGGAACATGCTGACCGGCAGCTTCAACTCCCGGACCATGCGCACGAATCGGGGATCGCGTTCGGCCCCGTCGTCGAACGTCAGGAAGACGACCTTGTCCTGGGTGCGTACGCGGTCGACGACCGGGGGCAGCCCCGGCCCCGCCCCTTCGTACGTGCGCCGGGGCGGGGGCTTCGGCGGCGGGGCGAGCGGGCGGTCGAGGCCCCAGCGGCGTGCCGTGGCCGTGCTGACCCGGCGCTCCTCGACCTGCTGCGCCGCCTTCCGGCCGAGCCGCTCGATCGGGTCGACGGACTCGGCGCAGCCGGAGAGCGTCAGCGCACCGGCTGCCAGCACCCCGGCGAGCAGCCGGTGCGCGGGCCTCACCGGCGGGCCTGCGCGGGGCCGGTCTGCGCCGGGCCGGTCTTGGCAGGCTCGGTCTGCGCGGGCTCGGTCTGCGCGGGCTCGGCCCGCGCGGGCAGGTAGTCCTCCAGGCGCGCGATGGCGTACCCCTTGTCCGTCACCGTCTTCAGCAGGCGGCGGATCATGTCGGTCATGGTGCCCTTCCAGTCCTCCTTGCCGCGGAAGTGGGTGAGGATGATGTCGCCGGGGTGCAGGTCGCGGTCCCACTCGCGCCAGTCCATGCGGTCGACGAAGGCCTCGGCGTTCCACAGCGGAACGGACTTGATGCCGCAGGACTTGGCGGCCCTGAGGGTGTCGCGGTTGTAGTTGCCGAAGGGCGGACGGAAGAGCTCGGGGCGCTTGCCGAACCGCTTCTCGATGACGTCCTGCATGCCGCAGATCTCACGCTTCTGCTGCTCGTACGTGAGGCCGGGCAGGTACTTGTGGTTGAGGGTGTGGTTGTTCAGGACGACGCCGCGGTCCTGCATCTTCTTGAAGTAGCCGTAGTCGTCGTTGATCACGTAGTCGCTGAGGAACGCGGTGTACGGGATCTTGAGCTCGCTCATCATGCGGAGGAACTCGGGGTCCTTCTCGGCGCCGTCGTCGATGGTCAGGAAGACGACCTTGTCCTTGGTGGGGACGGTCGTGTAGACGGGCGGCAGGTGCTCCTGGCCGGACACCTCGAAGCCCTTGCGGGTGGTGATCCTCGGCTTCTTCGCCGGCGGCTTCGGCGGCGTCAGCGGCATCTTGGCCACCTTCCACTTCTTGACCGCTGCCACCCGGGCGGCGTGCGCGGCGGCCCGCTGCTCGGCGGCCTTCGCCTGCTGGCCCGGGGCCGGCTTGACGGGTTCCCGCGCTCCGCTTGCACAGCCCGAGGCCAGGGCGGCGGCAGTGAGGACGGCCAGGCCGGCTCGCATGTGCAGTGACCGGTTCCTGATGAATTCTTCCTTTTGTCGTACTAGTTGCATGGCGTCGGATCCTGTCAGCGCGGGTCGGCCCCGCTCCGCCGACACCGCCGCCCGGAACCGCACGATCCACCGCTTGGCCGACAATGGCCGGGTGAACGACCTCGACCCGCTCGCCGCCTTCGCAGCCCTGCTCACCGACGAGGGCCAGACCCTGCTCGACGCGCTGCGCGACCACGACCCCGCGCAGGAGCTGGCCCTCGCCACCCGGCTGCGCCGCGACCACCCCGCCTGGCTTGTGTCGGCGGCGCTCGGCCAGGCACGCCTGCGGCAGCGGGCGGTCGCCAAGTTCGGGGCAGAGGACGCGGCACGGATGTACTTCACGCCGGACGGCGTCGAGCAGGCGACCCGTACCGGCGTCGCCGCGTACCGGGCGGAGCGGTTCAGGGCGCTCGGCGTGCGCGCCCTGGCCGACCTGTGCTGCGGGATCGGCGGCGACGCGATCGCCCTGGCCCGCGCGGGCATCTCGGTCCTGGCTGTCGACCGCTCCCCGCTGACCTGCGCGGTGGCCCGGGCCAACGCGGCGGCGCTCGGCCTCGACGGGCTGATCGAGGTGCGGTGCGCGGATGTCGCGGAGGTGGACACGTCGGCGTACGACGCGGTGTTCGTGGACCCGGCGCGGCGCGGCGGACGCGGCCGCGTTTTCGACCCCGAGGCCTACTCGCCGCCGCTGTCCTGGGCGGTCGAGGCGGCCCGCAAGGCGCCGCACGCCGCGCTGAAGATCGCGCCCGGGGTGCCGCACGAGGCCGTGCCCGAGGATGCCGAGGCGGAGTGGATCTCCGAGCGCGGGGACGTGAAGGAGGCCGTGCTGTGGTTCGGCGCGGGCATCGCGCCCGGCGCGATGGCGGCGACGCTGCTGCCCGGCCCCGCGACCCTGCGCGCGGAACCGGAGGCGATGCTGCCGGACCCGGAGCCGCGCCCCGTCGGCCGCTACCTCTACGAGCCGGACGGCGCCGTCATCCGCGCCCATCTGGTCGCCGAGGTGGCCCGGGAGGTGGACGGCGGCCTGATCGACCCGATGATCGCGTACGTCACGAGCGACACCGAGCACACCGGCCGCTTCGCCACCGCGTACGAGATCACCGATCAACTCCCGTTCAACGTCAAGAAGTTGCGGGCGCTGCTGCGAGAGCGGCGGGTCGGCGTGCTGACCGTGAAGAAGCGCGGCTCGGCCGTCGAACCGGAGGAGCTGCGCCGCAAGATGAAGCTGTCGGGCCCGAACGCGGCGACGGTCTTCCTGACCAGGGTCGCGGACGCGCCGACGATGCTGGTCGGCAGGCCCCTGGGCGGCACCTGAGCAACTCGCCTGCCGTTCAATCCCCCTGCCGTGCCGCCTTCTTGAGCAGCAGCTCCCGCTCCCGGACGTTCCTGGCCAGGGACGCCGCCCGTTCGAACTCGGCCCGCGCCTCGTCCGTACGGCCGAGGCGGGCGAGCAGGTCGCCGCGGACGCTCGGCAGCAGGTGGTAGCCGCGCAGGCCGGACGCGGCGGTGAGGGCGTCGACCAGTTCGAGGGCGCGCTCCGGGCCGTGGGCCATGGAGACGGCGACCGCGCGGTTCAGCTCGACGACCGGGGAGCCGGTGCGGGCGGCGAGGAGGTCGTAGAAGGCGACGATCTGGTGCCAGTCGGTCTCCTCGTACGTGAGCGCCTCCGCGTGACAGCCCGCGATGGCCGCCTGGAGGGTGTACGGGCCGGGGGCGCCGCCGCAGGCGTGGGCGCGGGTGAGGGCGGCGAAGCCGCGGCGGATCAGGAGCCGGTTCCAGCGGGTGCGGTTCTGATCGGCGAGGAGCACCGGCTCGCCGTCGGGCCCGGTGCGGGCCGTGGCGCGGGACTGCTGGAACTCCAGCAGGGCGGCCAGACCGTGCACTTCGGCCTCGTCGGGCATCAGGCCCTGCAGCACGCGGGCGAGCCGGAGTGCGTCCTCGCAGAGGGCGGGGCGCAGCAGGTCGTCGCCCGCGGTGGCCGCGTACCCCTCGTTGAAGATCAGGTAGATGACTTCGAGCACGGAGCCGAGCCGGGCCTCGCGGTCCGGGCCGTACGGCACCTCGAAGGCGGCGCCCTTCTTGGCGAGGGTGCGTTTGGCGCGGACGATGCGCTGGGCGAGCGTCGCCTCCGGCGCGAGGAAGGCGCGGGCGATCTCCGGAGTGCTCAGGCCGCCGAGGAGTTTCAGGGTGAGCGCGATCCGGGCCTCGGCGGAGAGCACCGGGTGGCAGGAGATGAAGACGAGCCGCAGCAGGTCGTCGTCGATGTCGTCCGGGTCGGCCGGTTCCTCGACGGGAGGCACGGCCTGAAGGTCACGGCCCATCTCGGCGAGCTTGTGCGCGTACCGCTCCTTGCGGCGCACCAGGTCGACGGCGCGGCGGCGGGCGACGGTGAGCAGCCAGGCGCCCGGGTTGTCGGGCACGCCCTGCCCCGGCCACTGTTCGAGGGCGGCCACCAGGGCGTCCTGCGCGAGCTCCTCGGCGAGGCCGACGTCCCGTACGACACGGGTGACTGCGGCGATGACGCGAGGGGACTCGATGCGGAAGACGGCCTCGACGGTGGTGCGAGTGTCGCTGACTCGGTGGGTGGCCGCGGGGTCGGGTTCGTCCGTCACGGCCACCCATCAAAGCATCCTGGGCGGCGCCGGACTCAGCCTTCCTCGATCTCGCGGACCTCGGCGGTGATCGTCCAGTGGTCCTCGTGGGTCTGCAGGAACCGCTTGGTCCACTCGATCGCCTCGGCCTTGTCCTTGCACTGCGTGATCGAGTAGCCGCCGATGACCTCCTTGGTCTCGGTGAACGGCCCGTCGGTGTACGAGACCTTGCCGTCCTGCCAGTGCACCCGGGTGCCCTCGGAGGTGGGCAGCAGACCGGCCGTGTCGAGCATGACCCCGGCCTTGGTGATCTCCTCGAAGAGCTTGCCCATCCGCTCCTGGAGCTCGGGGCTCGGGCCCTCGGCCGGGGCGTTCTTCTCGTCGATGCGGATCAGCGTCAGAAAGCGCGGCATGGTGACTCCTCGGGTCGCGGGACAGAGGCCTTTCCTCTGTCCCTCACCCAAGCGTCGAACGGGCCCCGCGCCGATCGACACACGCCGCGAAGAAATTTCCGCGCGGAAGGCCTACGACTCCGCCGACTCCACGCCGAGCGATGCGAACCGCCACCGGTGGACCGGGCGCTGCACCAACGCGGCGTCCGGCTCCGGGAGTTCGGGCAGGTCGGCGTCGAGTTCCGCGTCCCACCAGGTGATGACGAGGACCCGGTCGCCGCTCGCCGCGAAGGTCTCCCGGCGCAGCGGGTCGGCGGCCAGCCACTGGGCGCGGGCCCACTCCAGGAGCTCCCCGCCCCGGCCCTCGGCGGCACGGGCCTCCCACATCAGCGCGACGGTCATGAGTAGAGGTTGTCCTTGCTGATCTCGTGCACGTGGTCGTGATCGTGTGCATGGGCATGGGACTTCCCCGGCACGTGCGGGTCCGTCACCGGCAGTGAGGAGTCCGCCGGCAGGTCCCAGTCGGACGCGGACCGGTTCCGGGCGACCATCTCGGCGCCGAGGGCCGCGACCATCGCGCCGTTGTCCGTGCACAGCTTGGGCCGCGGCACCCGCAGCCGGATCCCGGCCGCCTCGCACCGTTCCTGGGCGAGGGCTCGCAGGCGCGAGTTGGCGGCCACGCCACCGCCGATCATCAGGTGGTCGACGCCCTCGTCCTTGCAGGCGCGGACGGCCTTGCGGGTGAGCACGTCGACGACGGCCTCCTGGAAGGACGCCGACACATCCCGTACGGGAACGTCCTCACCGGCATTGCGCTTGGCCTCGATCCAGCGCGCGACCGCGGTCTTCAGGCCGGAGAAGGAGAAGTCGTACGCGGGGTCGCGCGGGCCTGTGAGACCACGCGGGAAGGTGATCGCGTTCGGGTCGCCCTCGCGTGCGTACCGGTCGATCACCGGGCCGCCCGGGAAGCCGAGGTTCAGGACGCGGGCGATCTTGTCGAAGGCCTCGCCCGCCGCGTCGTCGATGGTCGCGCCCATCGGCCGGACGTCCGAGGTGATGTCGGAGGAGAGCAGCAGCGAGGAGTGGCCGCCGGAGACGAGCAGCGCCATCGTCGGCTCGGGCAGCTTGCCGTGCTCCAGCTGGTCGACGCAGATGTGCGAGGCCAGGTGGTTCACGCCGTACAGCGGCTTGCCGAGCGCGTACGCGTACGCCTTCGCGGCCGAGACGCCGACGAGCAGGGCGCCCGCGAGGCCGGGACCGGCGGTCACGGAGATGCCGTCGAGGTCGCGGGCGCTGACGCCCGCCTCCTTCAGGGCGCGCTCGATGGTCGGGACCATCGCTTCGAGGTGGGCGCGCGAGGCGACCTCCGGGACGACGCCGCCGAAGCGGGCGTGCTCGTCGACGCTGGAGGCGATGGCGTCCGCGAGCAGCGTCGTGCCGCGCACGATGCCCACGCCGGTCTCGTCGCAGGAGGTCTCGATGCCGAGCACGAGAGGTTCGTCGCGTGAGTCAGCCATGGGTGGTGTCGCTTCCTTGCACTGGTACGGAGGCCGGGTCGGCGTGACGCATCACCAGTGCGTCCACGTTCCCGGGTTGGTAGTAGCCGCGCCGGAAGCCGATCGGCTCGAAGCCGAAGCGCTCGTACAGCTTCTGGGCGCGGGTGTTGTCGACGCGGCATTCGAGCAGCACCTCGGTGCACTCGAAGGCGGTGGCGGCGTGCAGCAGGTCGGTGAGGAGCGCGGCGCCGAGGCCGCTGCCCCAGTGGTCGCGGGCCACCGCGATGGTCTGGACGTCCCCGAGCCCGCCTGCGGCGGCCAGGCCCGCGTACCCCACGATCCGCTCGTGGCCGTCGACGGCCACGATGAACCGGCGGGTCGCCAACGGGCCGCGGGAGTGCGCGAGTTCGGACCAGAACATGCCGCGGGACCAGGCGTCCTCGGGGAACAGCTCACGTTCGAGTACGAGCACCGGCTCGATGTCCCACCAGCGCATCTCGCGCAGGACGGGGCCCGGTGCGGCGTCCGGCCCGGAGGCTACGGGGGTCACTTGGGCGTGACCACCTTGTAGTTCTTGGGCACCTGGGCGTCGGGCCGGCGCAGGTACAGCGGCCGCGGCGGCTCCAGGTCCTGGCCGGCCGCGAGGCGCTCGGCGGCGAGTGCGGCGAGCGCGCCGGCCGAGACGTGCTCGGGGCCGCGGGCGTCGGTGAACGTGTCCGGGTAGAGCAGCGCGCCCGCGCCGACCGCGGGCAGCCCGGCGACCTGTTCGGCGATCTCGGCGGGGCGGTCGACGGCCGGGCCGGTGAGGCGGGTGCGCGGGTCCGCGTACCGCGCCCAGTAGACCTCCTTGCGGCGGGCGTCCGTGGCGACGACGAAGTCACCCTCGATCCCGGCCGCGTACGCGAGGCCGTCGAGGGTGCACACGCCGTGCACCGGGACGCCGAGCGCCGAGCCGAAGGTCTCCGCGGTCATCAGGCCGACGCGCAGGCCGGTGTAGGGGCCGGGGCCGACGCCGGTCACGATCGCGGTGACGGCGTCGAGCTTCACGCCGGCCTCGGCGAGCACCCGGTCGACGGCGGGCAGCAGCAGTTCCCCGTGTCTGCGCGCGTCCACCTGACTGGACTCGGCGATGACGGTCGCGCCGTCGTGCAGGGCGACGGTGACGGCGGGGGTGGCGGTATCCAGAGCGAGCAAGAGCACGCGAACAGCCTACGGCCCCCGCGCCCCGGGCACGGTGCCCAGGCGAGCGCTTCACCGGCTGCTACCGTCAGCACAAGTCCGTATATACGAAGGGTGGAGCACGGTGGCACGCAGCAGCTCGGGAATCGTGGCCGGGCTCACCGCGGCAGCCCTCGCCGCAGTCGGCTTCCTCGCCTACCAGGCCTCGGCGAGCGCCCCCGCGTCGCTCGGCAAGCCGAAGCAGGACGCTCCCTCGACGGCCCCGCGCACCCCCAAGGCGAACGCCGACCCGAAGGCGCTCCCGGCGGCCTCGGGCAAGGGCACGCGGGTCGTGTACGCGCTGAAGGCGGACCGTGTCTGGCTGGTCGGCAAGGGCGGCAAGGCCAAGCGCACCTTCGAGGTCACCCCCTCCACGGTCGACCCCGCCCCGGGCGAGTACAGCGTGACCACGCGGTCCGGCAAGGTCGTCGGCTCGGACGGGGTGCCGGTCGAGCACGTCGTGCGGTTCACGAACGTGGACGGGGTGTCGATCGGCTTCAGCGCCGCGGTCGACGGCTCCACGCCGCCGCCCGACCCCGCGAAGCGGACTGGCGGCATCCGCGAGGCGCGCGCCGACGGCCTGGCGATGTGGCAGTTCGCGACGGTCGGCACGAAGATCGTCGTCGTTCCGTAGGTCAGTAGGTCAGTAGGCCAGTAGGCCAGTAGGTGCGTGCGTAGGTCCTCAGGGCGGCGCGTGGCGGGCGCACGGACCACTCGATCCGGCGAACGCGTTCCCGCCCGACTCGAACGCCTCCGGCCCCGACCGCTCAGAGGCCCCAGGCCGCTCGGATGACCCCAGACCGCTCAGGCCGCGTCGCAGTGGGTGCTGTGCGGGCCCTCGTCCTCGCGCTTCGGCTCCGGGATCGCGACCGCGTGCCGCTCCGGCGCCCGTGGAGGTCTCGACACCGCGTCGGCGGCGGCGCACGACGCGAGCAGGGCGCTCATCGACAGCCCTTGCGGCTTGGTCTCACGGGGGTCCGACGCCGACATGGTGCCTCCCGGGCTCAGAGGGCAACGAAGTTAGGCAAGCCTAACCACGTCGTGGTATCCATGTGACCACGCCGGATGCCCGCCGCGCAACATCTTCCCGACAGCTTGTCGGAACCTCCGAGCGGACGCTCCGTCAGGACGCTCCCTCCGGGGGGACTCAGGCGGCCAGTGACGCGAGGTCGGCGGTGCTCCAGCGCGCGCCGATCCCGGTCAGGCGGACCTGTCGTACGTCGTCGTCGCTGTCCTCGGCGGCCCCGGTCGCCCGGTGGATCACGACGTGCAGCCGGTCGTCGGACAGGTCCTCGACCTTGCCCTCGCCCCACTCGACGACGATCACCGACTCCGGCAGCGAGACGTCCAGGTCCAGGTCCTCCATCTCGTCAAGGCCGCCGCCCAGGCGGTACGCGTCCACGTGCACCAGCGGCGGGCCGTCGCCGAGGGCCGGGTGGACGCGGGCGATCACGAAGGTGGGCGAGGTCACGGCGCCGCGCACGCCGAGCCCCTCCCCGAGGCCGCGGGTCAGCGTCGTCTTCCCGGCGCCCAGCTCGCCGTTCAGCATCACCAGGTCGCCGGGGCGGAGGAGCTTGGCCAGGCTGCGGCCCAACTCCCGCATCTGCTCGGGGGTGGTGACGGTGAGGCGGACGGTCTCGCCGGGGGCGGCCGGGGACTGGGTGTGCGGTGCTTCCATAGCAATCCACGGTAGCCCCTGCGCCGCCCTGCCGGTCCCCCCGCCGAATCCCCTCCCGTACGGCTCCCGTACGACTCCCGTTACGGCTCCCGTACGGCTCAGACCGCCGTGCTGCGGGACTGCTCCCGGGCGCGTACGACGAGGTCCGCGAGGCGGTCGAGGACCGTCTCCGGGTGCTCCAGCATCACCAGGTGCCCGGCGTCCGGAACGATCACCAGCTCCGCCTCGGGCAGCAGGTCGGCCATGGCCTCGCTGTGCTCGCTCGGGGTGACCAGGTCCTTGTCACCGGCCAGGACGAGCACGGGCAGCGCGGCGAAGTGCCGCAGTGCCTCGGCCTTGTCGTGGTCGGCGAAGGCCGGGTAGAACTCCGCCACCACGTCGATCGGCGTGCCCTCGATCATCCGCTCCGCGAACCGCGCCACCGCCGGGTCCACGTCCCGCGAGGCGAAGGAGTACCGCTTGATGACCCCCGCGAACAGGTCGGCGGTCGCCCGGCGCCCCTTCTCGATCAGCTCGGCCCGCTGACCGAGCGCCTTGAGCACACCGGGAAGGACCCGGCGCACCGCGTTGACGCCCGCCACGGGCAGGCCGTAGTTGACCTCGCCGAGCTTGCCCGACGACGTACCGACGAGGGCCACGCCGACGACGCGGTCGCGGATCAGCCGCGGGTACTGGTCGGCCAGGGCCATCACCGTCATACCGCCCATCGAGTGCCCGACGAGGACCAGCGGGCCCTCGGGCGCTGCCGCGTCGATCACGGCCTTCAGGTCGCGGCCCAGCTGGTCGATGTCGACCGGCACCCGCTCCTCGGCCTGCGCCCGGCCGCGGTCCGAGCGGCCGTGGCTGCGCTGGTCCCAGTAGACGGTGCGGACGGCGCCGCGCAGAGCGGCCCGCTGGAAGTGCCAGGAGTCCTGGTTCAGGCAGTAGCCGTGGCTGAAGACGACGGTGACCGGGGCGGGGTTGCGGCGGCCGAAGAGGCGACGGCGCCGGGGGGCCGCGTCCTTCGCGTCCGGGTCGGGCTCGTCCACCTCGTAGTACAGCTCGGTGCCGTCGTCGGCGCGGGCCCGCCCCGGCATGCCGCGCAGCGTGCCGTACGGGCCGGCGGAGTCCAGGGCGAGCCGGGCCTTCTTGCGCATGCCGCGGCCGACGGTCAGCCGCTCCAGCGCGACGCCGGTGGCGGCGCCCGCGGCGACCACGCCTATCGCGGCGCCGGCGATGCCCGCCAGACGCCAGCTCGTGCTACCCGAACCGGCGGCCTGCACCGCGTCCACCGCCGCTTCCACGGCCGACCCCGCACTGGTCTCGCTCACCTGCCGCTCCTGCCTGTTCGCTCACCTTTCCCGGGCTGTGGGGACGGCCCGGGTCAGTCGTTCACGTCCGGTCACTCGTTCACGTCCGGTAACTCGTTCACGTCCGGTCACTCGTTCACATAGACGCGCGGGACCCTCGATCCGATCCGCGTCACGATCTCGTACGCGATGGTCTCGGCCGCCTGCGCCCAGTCCTCGGCGGTCGGCTCGCTGCGGTCGCCGGGGCCGAAGAGGACCGCCTCGTCGCCGGGCGCGGGCTCGTCCCCGTCCAGGTCGACCACGAACTGGTCCATCGCGATCCGCCCGGCCGCCGTCCGCACCTTCCCGCCGACCAGGACCGGGGCGCGGCCCGAGGCGTGCCGGGGCAGTCCGTCGCCGTAGCCGACGGGGACGAGGCCGAGGGTGGTGTCGGCGGGGGTCGCGTAGTGGTGGCCGTAGCTCACGCCGTGGCCCTCCGGGACGTGCTTGACCAGGGCGAGGGACGCGGTGAGCGTCATCACGGGGCGCAGGCCGAAGTCCGCGGGCACGCCGATCTCGGGGCTCGGCGAGATGCCGTACATCGCGATGCCGGGGCGCACCAGGTCGTACTGCGCGTCCGGCAGCGTCAGGGTCGCCGGGGAGTTGGCGATATGCCGTACGTCGGGGCGCAGGCCCGCGTCCTCGGCGTACGCCACGGCCTGAGCGAAGGCCTCCGACTGGGCGGCGATCGAGGGATGGCCCGGCTCGTCCGCGCAGGCGTAGTGCGACCAGATCCCGGTGACCCGGAGTACGCCCTCCGCCTCGGCCTTCAGGGACTCCTCGACGAGCTCCGGCCAGTCGGCGGGCTGGCAGCCGTTGCGGCCGAGGCCGGTGTCGGCCTTCAGCTGGACGCGGGCGGGGCGGCGGGCCTCGCGGGCCGCGGCGGCGACCTCGCGCAGCGCCCACATGCCGCTCACCGACACCTCGATGTCGGCCTCGATCGCCTCGCGCCAGGGGCCGCCGGGCGTCCACAGCCAGCACAGGACGCGGGCCTCGTCCGGCCCGATCCCGGCGCCGCGCACGGCGAGCGCCTCCTGCGGGGTGGCGGTGCCGATCCAGGTCGCGCCGGCGTCGAGGGCGGCGCGGGCGCAGGGCAGCATGCCGTGTCCGTACGCGTCCGCCTTCACCACGGCCATGAACTCGGCGCGCGGCGCGCGGGCACGCAGGGCCCGTACGTTGGCCCGCAGAGCGGCCAGATCGATCTCGGCGCGGACGCGCGGCGGTGTTTCGTTCATCGTGCGCCCAGTCTCTCGCACGGGTCCCGTGTACGTCGTACGGGGCTCGCCCCGGGGGTTGCTTCCCCACCCCGCCCCTTCCCGACTGTGTCCGATATGCGGCTGGCGCCGCGTGGCTGCGGAGCTTCGGGGGCTCCGCCCCCGGACCCCCGCTCCTCAAACGCCGGAGGGGCTGGTTTTTAAGGGGCGCGGGGAACTGCGCGACCAGCCACGACGGCGCGGCACCCGAACGACGGCCGGGGTCTGGGGCGGAGCCCCAGTTACGGGAAGGGGCGGGTAGGGGAAAAGCTCAGCCGCCGACCACCTCGCGCCAAGCCCCCGGCACCCCCTCCGCCACATCCTGCGCCCCGACCGGCGCACCCCGCGCAGCCAGGCGGGCCGCGAGGCCGTGGAGGAAGGCTCCCGTGGACGCCGCGTCCACGGTGTCGAGGCCCGCGGCCAGGAGGGAGCCCGTCAGCCCGGACAGCACATCCCCACTCCCCGCCGTGGCCAGCCACGACGTACCGGTCGGATTCACCCGCACCGGCCGACCCGCAGCCGCGACCAGCGTGGTCGAGCCCTTCAGCAGCACCGTCGCCCCGTACTCCTCCGCGAGCCGCCGTACCGCCGTGAGCCGGGCGGACTCGACCTCCGCGCGGTCCGTGCCGAGCAACGCGGCCGCCTCGCCCGCGTGCGGCGTGAGCAGGGTCGGGGCCGTACGGGCGCGGACCGTCGCGCGGTCGGCGAGGCGGAGGCCGTCCGCGTCGACCAGGACCGGGACGTCCGCGGCGAGCACGTCCCGTACCCGGTCCGCGTCGTCGCCGAGGCCGGGACCGACCACCCACGCCTGGACGCGGCCCGCCTTGGACGGCGGCCCGGAGTGCACCAGTGTCTCGGGGAACCGGTCGATGACCGCGTCCGCCGCGGGCCCCACGTACCGCACCGCCCCCGCGCCCCCGCGCAGCGCGCCCGCGACCGCGAGGACCGCGGCGCCCGGGTAGCGCTCGGAGCCCGCCGCGATGCCGACGACGCCGCGCCGGTACTTGTCGCTCTCGGCGCCCGGCACCGGAAGCAGCGCCGCCACGTCCGCGTACTGCAGCGCCTCCAGGTCGGCCGCGGCGGGCAGTTCGAGCCCGATGTCGATCAGGCGGACCGCGCCCGCGCGTTCCTGCGCGGGGTCCACGAGCAGACAGGGCTTGTACGTGCCGAACGTCACCGTCGCGTCCGCGCGTACCGCAGGACCCCGCACCTCCCCCGTGTCCGCCTCCACGCCGCTCGGCAGGTCCACGGCGACCACGAAGGCGCGGGACTCCTCGGCCAGAGCGGCGAGCCGGGCCGCCTCCGGGCGCAGCCCGCCCCTGCCGCCGATGCCGACGATCCCGTCGAGGACCAGGCGGGCCTCCGCGAGGTCCCGCTCGGGCGCCGTCGACACCCGCCCGCCCGCCGCGAGCAGCGCGCGCAGGCCGCCCTCGTGCGTACGCTCCGGCGCGAGCAGCACCGCCGCGACCCCGGCGCCCCGGCGCGCCAGCCGGGCGCCCGCGTACAGCGCGTCCCCGCCGTTGTCCCCGCTGCCGACGAGCAGCACCACCCGCGATCCGTAGACCCGGCCCAGCAACTCCGCGCACGCGGCGGCCAGTCCGGCCGCCGCCCGTTGCATCAGCGCGCCCTCCGGCAGCCGTGCCATCAGCTCCCGCTCGGCCGCCCGTACCGTCTCGACCCTGAACGCCGTACGCATACGAGGATGCTCACCCTTCCGCGATCACCACAGCGGAGGCGACCCCCGCGTCATGGCTCAACGACACGTGCCAGCCGCGCACGCCGAGCTCCGCGGCCCGCTGCGCCACCGTTCCCTTCACGCGCAGCCGGGGCTGCCCGCTGTCCTCCACGTACACCTCGGCGTCCGTCCAGTGCAGCCCCGCCGGTGCGCCGAGGGCCTTGGCCAGGGCCTCCTTGGCGGCGAACCGGGCGGCGAGCGAGGCGATGCCGCGCCGCTCGCCGCTGGGAAGCAGCAACTCCCGTTCCACGAAGAGCCGTTCGGCCATCCCCGGCGTCCGGTCGAGGGACGCCTTGAAGCGGTCGATCTCGGCGACGTCGATCCCCACCCCGATGATCATTCGACGGTGACCGACTTCGCGAGGTTGCGCGGCTGGTCCACCTCGTTGCCGCGCGCCGTGGCCAGTTCGCAGGCGAAGACCTGCAACGGCACCGTCGCCACGAGCGGCTGGAGGAGGGTCGGCGTGGCCGGGACGCGGATCAGGTGGTCCGCGTACGGCACGACCGCCTCGTCGCCCTCCTCCGCGATCACGATGGTGCGGGCCCCGCGCGCCCTGATCTCCTGAATGTTGGACACGATCTTGTCGTGCAGGACGGAGCGCCCGCGCGGCGACGGCACGACCACGACCACCGGCACGCCCTCCTCGATCAGCGCGATCGGCCCGTGCTTGAGCTCCCCGGCGGCGAAGCCCTCGGCGTGCATGTACGCCAACTCCTTGAGCTTCAGGGCCCCTTCGAGCGCGACCGGGTACCCCACGTGCCGCCCCAGGAACAGCACCGTGTTCCGGTCGGCGAGGGAACGCGCCAGCTCCCGCACCGGCTCCATGGTCTGAAGGACCTGCTCGACCTCGCCGGCGATCTGCGCGAGCTCCCGGATCACCGCGTCGATCTCGTCGCCCCACTTCGTACCGCGCACCTGGCCCAGGTACAGCGCGACCAGATAGCAGGCGACGAGTTGGGTCAGGAAGGCCTTGGTCGAGGCGACCGCGACCTCGGGACCGGCGTGCGTGTAGAGCACGGCGTCCGACTCGCGCGGGATCGTCGAGCCGTTGGTGTTGCAGATCGCCAGGACCTTGGACCCCTGCTCGCGCGCGTGCCGCAGCGCCATCAGCGTGTCCATCGTCTCGCCGGACTGCGAGATCGCGACGACGAGGGTGCGGGCGGCGAGGATCGGGTCCCGGTAGCGGAACTCGCTGGCCAGCTCCACCTCGCAGGGGATCCGGGTCCAGTGCTCGATGGCGTACTTGGCGATCAGGCCCGCGTGGAACGCCGTACCGCACGCGACGATCACGACCTTGTCGACCTCGCGCAACTCCGCGACCGGGATGCGCACTTCGTCCAGGGTCAGCGAACCGGAGGCGTCGATCCGGCCGAGCAGCGTGTCGGCGACCGCCTTCGGCTGCTCGGCGATCTCCTTCAGCATGAAGTAGTCGTAGCCGCCCTTCTCCGCGGCCGAGGCGTCCCAGTCGATGTGGAACGTGCGTACGTCCGCGGGGTTCCCGGCGAAGTCCGTGACCGTCACCCCGTCCCGGCGCAGCTCGACCACCTGGTCCTGGCCCAGCTCGATCGCGGAGCGGGTGTGCGCGATGAACGCCGAGACGTCCGAGGCGAGGAACGACTCGCCCTCCCCGACGCCCACCACGAGCGGGGAGTTGCGGCGCGCCCCGACCACCGCGTCCGGCTCGTCCGCGTGCACCGCGACCAGGGTGAACGCCCCGTCGAGGCGGCGGCAGACCAGGCGCATCGACTCGGCCAGGTCGGCGCAGGCCGAGTACTCCTCGGCGAGCAGGTGGGCGACGACCTCGGTGTCCGTCTCCGAGTCCAGGCGGTGCCCGCGCTCGGCGAGTTCGTCCCGCAGGGCGGCGAAGTTCTCGATGATGCCGTTGTGCACGACGGCGACCCGGCCCGCGTTGTCGAGGTGCGGGTGCGCGTTGGCGTCGGTGGGGCCGCCGTGTGTGGCCCAGCGGGTGTGCCCGATGGCGCTGGAGCCGGCCGGCAGCGGCCGGTCCACCAGCTGCTTCTCCAGGTTGACCAGTTTCCCGGCCTTCTTCGCGGCCGCCAGAGAACCGTCGGCGGCCACCGCGACGCCCGCCGAGTCATAGCCCCGGTACTCGAGCCGCTTCAGTCCAGCGAGCACCACGTCAAGCGCCGACTGCGAGCCGACGTAACCCACGATTCCGCACATGGGCGCAGCCTACGGCGCCCGCCCGCGATTTCGCCGCCGACCGGGGGCGCGCTGCCCGATCCCGGGCATCGGCCGCGAGTTCGGGGACCGGATTCGGACATCGCCCGCGAGCTCGGGAACCGGACTCGGACATCAGCCGCGACTTCAGGAACCGGACTCGGGCATCAGTCGTGCCGTGCGATCCGGTCCCGGGCATCAGTCGTGCCGCGCGATCCGGTCCCGGGCCTCGCGCAGCATCTGCAGATACTCCAACTCCTCGCAGCGCGGCTTGCTGCCCGGCCGGTAGAAGTCGAGGCAGTCCTGCGGGTCCTCGGCGAGATCCTCGTCGGGCAGGTCGAGGGCCAGTTCGTCCCGGACCTCCGCGGCGAACGCGTCCCGCTCCACCGCGAGAGACCCTGCGGATCTGCGACGGCCGAAGAAACGGCTGCGTACGGACATGTCGCCCCCTGGGGCCCAGGGGCTCGCGGCTCGCTCGCCCAGAGACCGGACGGTACTCCCGCTCACCCCGAGCGGTCTAGACCTGATGTCGGCCTCGGAGGCGGGCACGTGACGCACCCGGTTTCCGGGAGGCGGGCACGTGACGCACCCGGCCTCCGGGGGGGGCGAGCACGTGACGCACCCCACCCGCCAACACGTTCATCCAGCCGCAACAATGTTGTCGTGATCTCTTCGCCGCCCCGAAGCGCCCACCGCAGTGCGCACCGTCGAGCAGAACCGACGCCGTACGTCGATCTGACGCGCGCCGAGTGGAGCGCGCTGCGCGAGAAGACGCCGCTGCCGCTCACCGCCGACGAGGTCGAGCGGCTGCGCGGTCTCGGCGACGTCATCGACCTGGACGAGGTACGCGACGTCTATCTGCCGCTCTCCCGTCTCCTGAACCTCTACGTCGGCGCGACGGACAACCTGCGCGGCGCCCTGAACACCTTCCTCGGGGACACCGGCGGCGGCCACGGCACCCAGTACGGCACGCCGTTCGTCATAGGCGTCGCCGGTTCCGTGGCCGTCGGCAAGTCCACCGTGGCCCGCCTCCTGCAGGCGCTGCTCGCCCGCTGGCCCGAGCACCCGCGCGTCGAACTCGTCACCACGGACGGCTTCCTGTGGCCGATGAAGGAGCTCCAGGCGCGCGGCCTGGTCTCCCGCAAGGGCTTCCCCGAGTCGTACGACCGCCGCGCCCTGACCCGCTTCGTCGCCGACATCAAGGCCGGCAAGGACGAGGTCACCGCCCCCGTCTACTCGCACCTGATCTACGACATCGTGCCCGGCCGACGCCTCACGGTGCGCCGCCCGGACATCCTGATCGTGGAGGGCCTGAACGTCCTGCAGCCCGCCCTGCCCGGCAAGGACGGCCGCACCCGCGTCGGCCTCGCGGACTACTTCGACTTCAGCGTGTACGTGGACGCGAAGCCGGAGGACATCGAGCAGTGGTACCTGAACCGCTTCAAGAAGCTGCGCCAGACCGCGTTCCAGAACCCCGACTCGTACTTCCACCGCCACACCGCGGTCTCCGAGGAGGAGGCCCTCGACTACGCCCGCACCATGTGGCGCACCATCAACAAGCCCAACCTGCTTGAGAACGTGGCCCCCACGCGCGGCCGCGCCGACCTGGTCCTGCGCAAGGGCCCCGACCACAAGGTCCAGCGCCTCCGCCTGCGCAAGCTCTGACCCCGAGAACGATCCCGTACGGGACTACCCTGCGAGGATGCTGCATCTGCGCGTGATCACGCCGACCGACCGCACGGACGACGCGGTCCGGCTGATCGAGGAGACCGTCGGCACCGCCCATCTCGCGGTCGTCCCCGGCGCCGCCCGCGACCCGCGGGGCGACCTGGTCCTGTGCGACGTGGCCCGCGAGGCGGCCGACCAACTCCTCGCCGGACTACGCTCCCTGGGCCTCGACAAGGACGGCGCGATCTCCCTGGAGAACCTCGACCTGTGCCTGTCGGAGCGCGCCGAACGGGCCGAGGCGGACGCGCCGGGCGAGGGCGCGGACGCGGTGGTCTGGGAGCAGCTCACCGACGCCACGCACGAGGAGTCGACGCTCTCCCTCACGTATGTCGCCTTCATCACCCTCGCCACGATGATCGCGGCCTGCGGTGTGGTCCTCGACAACGCGATCCTGATCGTCGGCGCGATGGCGGTCGGCCCGGAGTTCGGCCCGCTGGCCGGGATCTGCACGGCCGTGGTGCGACGCGCGCCGCGCCTCGCCCTGCGCTCCATGGTCGCCCTGCTCGTGGGGTTCGCCATCTCCATGGTGGTGACGGTGGGGTTCAGCTTCTTCATGGACTGGCAAGGGCTGTTCAGCGACGACCAGTTGGACGCCGCCCGGCCCAACACCAACTTCATCTACCGGCCGGACGAGTTCTCGTTCATCGTGGCCGTCCTCGCGGGCATCGCCGGCACGCTCTCGCTGACCTCGGCCAAGTCGGGCGCCCTGGTGGGCGTCGCGATCTCGGTGACGACGGTCCCGGCGGCGGCGAACGCGGCGGTCGCGTTCAGCTACGACGAGTACCAGCAGGCCTGGGGCTCGGCGGAGCAACTCCTGCTGAACCTGCTCGGCATCGTCCTGGCGGGCACGCTCACGCTCCTCGCCCAGAAGTGGTTCTGGGCCGTCCAGCGCGAGCGCACCGCCAAGAGGTCGGCTTAGATCCGCCTGGCTCCGCCTGGATCCGCTCAGCCGAGCGAGGACTTCACCGCGTCGGCGAGCTGCTCGGCGACCGACCGGGCCTGCTCGATGTCGGCGGCCTCGACCATGACGCGGACCAGCGGCTCCGTCCCCGAAGGGCGCAGCAACACCCGTCCGGTGGCGCCCAGTTGGCGCTCCGCCTCAACGACCGCGCCGGCCAGCTCGGCCGACGTGGCGACGCGGGACTTGTCCACGTCCGGGACGTTGATGAGCACCTGCGGAAGCCGCCGCATGACCCCCGCGAGCTCCTTGAGGCTCCGGCCGGTCTGCGCGACCCGGGCCGCCAGCATCAGGCCGGTCAGCGTGCCGTCACCGGTCGTCGCGTGGTCGAGGATGATCACGTGCCCGGACTGCTCGCCGCCGAGCGCGTAGCCGTTCTCCTTCATCGACTCCAGGACGTACCGGTCGCCCACGGCGGTCCGGACGAGCGCGACGCCCTCGCTCTCCATCGCCAGGTTGAAGCCCAGGTTGGACATCACCGTCGCCACGACGGTCTCCTTGCGCAGCGCACCCCGCTCCCGCATGGCGAGCGCGAGTACGGCGAGGATCTGGTCGCCGTCCACCTCCTCACCGGTGTGGTCCACGGCGAGACAGCGGTCGGCGTCGCCGTCGTGCGCGATGCCGAGGTCGGCGCCGTGCTCGACGACGGCGGCGCGCAGCAGCTCCAAGTGGGTCGAGCCGCAGCCTTCGTTGATGTTCAGGCCGTCCGGCTCGGCGCCGATCGTGACGACCTCGGCACCGGCGCGCGCGAACGCCTCGGGCGAGACCCGTGCGGCCGCGCCGTGCGCCTCGTCGAGGACGATCTTCAGCCCGTCGAGCCGGTTGGGCAGCACCCCGATGAGATGCGCCACGTACCGGTCGAGGCCCTCGTCGAACACCTTCACGCGGCCGACGCCCGCACCCGTCGGCCGCTCCCAGGGGGCGCCGGTGCGGTGCTCCTCGTAGATGGCCTCGATGCGGTCCTCCAGCTCGTCGGCGAGCTTGTGGCCGCCGCGTGCGAAGAACTTGATGCCGTTGTCCGGCATGGCGTTGTGGCTGGCGGAGAGCATCACGCCGAGGTCCGCACCGAGCACACCGGTGAGGTACGCGACCGCCGGGGTCGGCAGCACGCCGACGCGCAGCACGTCCACCCCGGCGCTGGCCAGGCCCGCCACCACGGCGGCCTCCAGGAACTCCCCGGACGCACGCGGATCACGCCCGACCACAGCCGTCGGCCGATGGCCCTCGAATGTGCCCGCCTCGGCGAGTACATGCGCCGCCGCGACGGAGAGTCCGAGCGCCAGCTCGGCCGTCAGATCCGCGTTGGCGACACCGCGCACGCCGTCCGTGCCGAAGAGTCGTCCCACTGGTGTCCTCCGTACTTTCCTGAAGCCTTCGGAACGTATCTGCTGCTCCGAACATGCGCTGTTGAGCGCTTCTGTCGTTATACGCCCCACGCGGTTGATAACACGAACGCCCCGGCAGCACAGAGCGTGCCGCCGGGGCGTTCGAGGTGCAGTGTGCAGGCAGCGATTAGCGCTTGCTGTACTGCGGGGCCTTACGGGCCTTCTTGAGACCGGCCTTCTTGCGCTCGACCGCACGGTCGTCACGCTTCAGGTAACCGGCCTTCTTCAGGGCGCCGCGGTTGTTCTCGACGTCGGCCTCGTTCAGGGCGCGGGCGACACCGAGACGGAGCGCACCGGCCTGACCGGAGACGCCGCCACCCGAGATACGGGCGATGACGTCGTAACGGCCGTCCAGCTCGAGCACCTTGAAGGGCTCGTTGACTTCCTGCTGGTGGACCTTGTTCGGGAAGTAGTCCTCGAGCGTGCGCCCGTTGACCTTCCACTTGCCGGTGCCCGGGACGATCCGGACGCGGGCGATGGCGTTCTTGCGACGGCCCAGGCCGGCGGCCGGCTGCGGGTCGCCGAAGCGCGCGGCGTTGGACTCCGAGGTGTACTCGCCCTCGACGGGCGCGTCCGACTCGGTGGTGTACTGCTCTACGTCGACGATCTCGGTCTCTTCGACCGGCGTCTCAACGGTGGTCTCGGCCACGATTCTCCTCAGATCTTTCTTTACGTCTTAGGGGCTGTGGCCGGAATTACTGCGCGACCTGGGTGATCTCGAACGGCACCGGCTGCTGGGCAGCGTGCGGGTGCTGGTCGCCCGAGTAGATCTTCAGCTTCGAGAGCATCTGACGACCCAGGGAGTTCTTGGGGATCATGCCCTTGACGGCCTTCTCGACAGCCTTCTCGGGGCTCTTCTCAAGCAGCTCGTCGTAACGGACGGAGCGCAGACCACCCGGGTAACCGGAGTGGCGGTACGCCATCTTCTGGGTCTTCTTGTTGCCGGACAGGTGAACCTTGTCGGCGTTGATGATGATGACGAAGTCGCCCATGTCCATGTGCGGGGCGTAAGTCGGCTTGTGCTTGCCCCTCAGGAGGTTCGCTGCCGTAGTCGCCAGACGGCCCAGGACGATGTCCTGCGCGTCGATGATGTGCCACTGGCGAGTGACATCGCCGGGCTTGGGGCTGTACGTACGCACTTCGTAGCCTTCGCTTCTTCAGTGGATGGGGTCCAGACACACGGCACCCAGGAAGCGATCATGCAGCTGGGGCACACAATGCCGGGGACGCTGCCCGTATGCGAGCCACTGGTAACTGCTCCAGGGAACCTACGTAAGGGCCCAACGCGTGAGAACGACGAAGCCAATACGTATCAACCGCCGAGAATACCCGCGCCGCCCCGGAAGGGTCAAAACGCGGCTCTGGAGGCCGGCACCGCCGACGCCTGCGCACCGGGCGGATCTGCCGTCTCCACGGTAGCCGACCCCCGCCGCGCACAGCTCACGGCGACCGTCACGGCCAGGAGACACAGCGTGACCGCGTCCTTGAAGGCCCGCCGCTCCCCCGCCTCCAGCCACGGCCACACGAACCCCGGCACCTGCGGGAGCAGCGCGAGCCAGAACCACGGCGTCCGCGCGGGCGCCCCCTCGGCCACGACCCCGGCGAGCAGCAGCGGCACGACGACAAGGAGGTAGTGGTCGTACGAGGGCCGAGAGACCAGGAACGCCGACAGCATCACCAGCACCGCGCTCTCCGCGATCCGCCCGGCAGCCGCCTCCGCCTCTCCTGCGCCCCCGCACCGCCACCGCCGCCGCGCACACCACACCCCCGCGCCCGCCCCCGCGAGCCCCACCGCCGAGGCGACGGCCTGCGGCACCCCGAGCCGCGGCAGCACGGCCCCGGGCGAGGCCTCGTAGAGCCGTACGAAGGTGTCGCCGCCGCTGAACAGGAACGGCAGGGTCCGAGTGAAGAAGCCCGCCGGGTCCGGCATCGCGAGCGCGGCGAGCCCGGAGGCCACGGCGGGCACGAGCACGGCAAGGGCGAGGCCGCGCCACCGGCGGGCGAGCACGAAGAGCAGCAGTACGGGCACGAGCAGCGGCTTCACCGCGATCGCGGCGCCGATCACCACCCCGGCGCCCGCCCACCGCCCCCGGTGCGCGAGCAGCAGTGCGAGCGGCAGGGCCGCGGCCGACACGACGGTCCAGTTGCCGAGCTGCACCAGGTGCCCGAAGGGCGCGAAGCCGAGGGCGAGCCCGCCGAGCCCGAGCACCGCGAACCGGCTGCGCCACGCGATCCCGTACAGCCGCAGCGCGCACCCCCAGCCCACGAGCAGCCCGCAGACGACGACGGCCGGCGCGAGATACCTCAACACCGTGCCGGGGACGAGGACTTCGGGCACGGCGGCGAGGACCGCGCTCGGCAGATAGAGGAAGTGCGGGTCGGCGTAGGGCGATCCGCCGTCCAGCCAGGTCTCGGCGGCCCGCACGACGATCGCGTTGTCCATCCCCCCGTCGGCGGAGCCGCGCCCCACCCGTACGACCGTGGCGAGCAGAAGGAGGCCCACCGCGCCCCGGGCCTGCCAGGGAGCAGTCCGCGAAAACCACGCCATAACACCTGATGTGACCGCATACATGGAGGCGAGGCTAGGTCGCGAAGCCCACATCACCCGTGCGTAACGCGCGCTCCCTCCCCTCCGGCTCAACCCTTAGGATGCGCCCCATGAGCTTTGGGCAAGGGGGGCCTCAGTGGGGCCCCGGCGCACCGCAGGAACCCCAGTCGCAGGCGCCCGACTGGGCTGCGCTCGCGGAGGCCTCCGAGTCCCGCAACCGGCGCAAGAAGTGGCTGATGATCGGCGGCGGCGCGCTGGCGACGGCCGTGATCGCCGGCATCGTCGCCACCGCCGTCGTCACCGCCAACGGCAAGAACCAGGCGAAGAACCCCGACGACCTGCCCGCCTCCGAGGAGATCCCGAACAGCACCTCCTCGGCCGGCCCGACGTTCGCCGAGACCAAAGCGCCGCCCCCGCCGGACCCCAAGGAGTTCATCTCCGACGCGAAGAAGGACAAGGCTCCGCTGTCCGTGGACTCGCTGTTCCCCGGCAAGAAGTTCACCAAGGGCAGCGAGGTCTACAAGAAGGGCGATTCGACCGCCACCAAGAAGTGCGCGGACGCCACCCAGGGCACGCTCGGCCCGGTCCTGAACGCCAACGACTGCGAGCGCCTGATGCGCGTCACGTACGTGAAGGACGGCGTCGCCGTGACCATCGGCGTCGCGGTCTTCGAGAACGAGAAGCAGGCCGACAAGGCGAAGGACGAGGCGGACAAGAAGGGCAACGTCATGTCCCTCCCCGGCAAGGGCGTCCCGTCCTTCTGCCGTACGTCGACGTGCTTCACGACCATCAACTCCTACGGCCGCTACGGCTACTTCACGACCGCCGGATTCACCAACGGCAAGGCGGTCACGAACAAGGACGAGAAGGTCTTCGCCATCGCCAAGGACCTGCAGGGGCTCGCCTTCCAGCAGATCCACAAGCGCGGCGCGATGCAGGCCTCAGCAGCAGCCGGCCTCGGCTAGCCCAGCGGAATCCCCCGGCAGCGAACGCTTGTTGCGCGCCTCCCGGTTGCGGGCGGCGAGCAACGCGTCGGCGGGGTAGCCGACTTCCTCCAGGGTCAGGCCGTGCGGCCGTACGACATGCACGGCCGAGTCCCGCACCCGCGCGGCGAGCACCTTGCCCGGCCAGTCGGTGTCCCGGTGGCCGTCGCCGACGAACAGCAGCGCGCCGATCAGCGAGCGCACCATGTTGTGGCAGAAGGCGTCGGCCCGCACGGTCGCGGTGACGATCCCGTCCTCACCGCGCACCAGGCTGAGTTCCTGCAGCGTACGAATGGTCGTGGCGCCCTCGCGCTTCTTGCAGTACGCCGCGAAGTCGTGCTCGCCGATCAGCTGCCGGGCCGCCGTGTTCATCGCGTCGACGTCCAACTCCCAGTCGTGCCACAGCACATGGCCGCGCAGCAGCGGGTCGACACCGCCGGGGTGGTCGGTGACGCGGTACGCGTACCGCCGCCAGATCGCCGAGAACCGCGCGTTGAAGCCGGTGGGCGCCTCTTCGGCCTTCCACACCCGCACATCGTGCGGCAGCCGCCCGGCAAGGCGGCGCAGCAGCTTCTCCGCGTGCTCTGCCCACAGCTCCTCGGGCAGGTCGACGTGCGCCACCTGCCCGCGCGCGTGCACCCCGGAGTCGGTCCGCCCGGCGACGGTCAGCTCGAAGGTCTCCTTCGACCGGGTCACCGTACGCAGCGCGTCCTCGATCTCCCCCTGGACGGTCCGCTGCCCCTCGCGCTGCTTGGCCCAGCCGGAGAAGCCCTTGCCGTCGTACGACAGATCGAGCCGTACGCGTACGAACCCGTCGGCCACTTCATCACTCACCCAGAACACCCATTCTCACCGCTGTGGGAACGAAAAGCGGGCCCACCCGCAAAGGGGTGGACCCGCTCAAGACCCGGAGCCGGAGGCTCAGGCCTCCGTGGACTCCGCCGCCGGAGCAGCCTCGGCGTCCTTGGCGGCACGCTTCGTCGCGGCCTCGGCCTCACCGGTGGCCTCCTGGGCCACGGTCAGGGCCTCCACCAGCTCGATGACGGCCATGGGCGCGTTGTCGCCACGGCGGTTACCGATCTTGGTGATACGGGTGTAACCACCCGGGCGGTTCTCGTACCGCGGGCCGATCTCGGTGAAGAGCGTGTGCACGATGCTCTTGTCCGTGATGGTCTGCAGCACCTGGCGACGGTTGTGGATGTCGCCCTTCTTCGCCTTGGTGATCAGGCGCTCCGCGACCGGACGCAGACGGCGCGCCTTGGCCTCGGTGGTGGTGATGCGGCCGTGCTCGAAGAGCGACTTGGCGAGGTTCGCCAGCATCGCCTTCTCGTGCGACGCGCTGCCGCCCATACGGGCACCCTTGGCGGGCTTCGGCATGGTGTTTCTCCTCAGTGTCTGCCCCGGCCGTATCAGGTACCGGAGTCAGGGCCCCGCAGACGGACGCCTGCGGGCAGCAATCAGTACTGCTCGGTCTCCACGAAACCGGCGTCCGCGTCGTCGTCCGCGCCGAAGGCGTCCGCGGCGGCGGTCGGGTCGAAGCCGGGAGGCGAGTCCTTGAGCGCCAGGCCCATACCCGCCAGCTTCGCCTTGACCTCGTCGATCGACTTCGCACCGAAGTTGCGGATGTCGAGCAGGTCGGCCTCGGAACGAGCCACGAGCTCACCCACGGAGTGGATGCCCTCGCGCTTGAGGCAGTTGTACGACCGAACGGTGAGCTCCAGCTCCTCGATCGGCAGCGCCAGATCGGCGGCCAGGGCGGCGTCCGTCGGGGACGGGCCCATGTCGATGCCCTCGGCGTCGATGTTGAGCTCGCGGGCCAGACCGAACAGCTCGACCAGGGTCTTGCCGGCGGACGCCATGGCGTCACGCGGGCGCATGGCCTGCTTGGTCTCGACGTCGACGATCAGCTTGTCGAAGTCGGTGCGCTGCTCGACACGCGTGGCCTCGACCTTGTACGTGACCTTGAGAACCGGCGAGTAGATGGAGTCGACCGGGATACGGCCGATCTCCTGGCCCACCTGCTTGTTCTGCACGGCGGAGACGTAACCGCGACCGCGCTCGACGGTCAGCTCCATCTCCAGCTTGCCCTTGCCGTTGAGGGTGGCGAGGACGAGGTCGGGGTTGTGCACCTCGACACCGGCCGGGGGCGCGATGTCGGCGGCGGTGACCAGACCCGGGCCCTGCTTGCGCAGGTACATCACCACGGGCTCGTCGTGCTCGGACGAGACGACCAGCTGCTTGATGTTGAGGATGAGGTCGGTGACGTCCTCCTTGACGCCCGGCACGGTGGTGAACTCGTGCAGGACACCGTCGATCCGGATGCTGGTGACAGCGGCGCCGGGGATCGACGAGAGGAGGGTGCGGCGGAGGGAGTTGCCGAGGGTGTAGCCGAAGCCCGGCTCCAGCGGCTCGATCACGAACCGGGAGCGGAATTCGTCGACGACCTCTTCGGTCAACGAGGGACGCTGAGCAATCAGCATGTTGCGTTCCTTCAGTCAGGGGCACCCGCTATTTGATGCCCGACTAGCACTACAAGGGTACGGGCGGCACGACCCGAAAGAGCCGTACCGCCCGAAATCCTCAGACCAAGCGGCCTGCGACGACCCGAAGGTCAGACGCGGCGGCGCTTGGGCGGACGGCAGCCGTTGTGCGGCGTCGGCGTGACGTCCTGGATCGAGCCGACCTCGAGGCCGGTGGCCTGCAGGGAGCGGATGGCGGTCTCACGACCGGAACCCGGGCCCTTGACGAAGACGTCGACCTTGCGCATGCCGTGCTCCTGGGCGCGGCGGGCAGCCGACTCGGCGGCCATCTGCGCGGCGAACGGCGTGGACTTGCGCGAGCCCTTGAAGCCGACGTGGCCGGCGGAGGCCCACGAGATCACGTTGCCGGTCGGGTCCGTGATGGACACGATCGTGTTGTTGAACGTGCTCTTGATGTGCGCGTGGCCGTGAGCGACGTTCTTCTTTTCCTTGCGGCGCACCTTCTTGGCAGCGCCCTGACGACCCTTGGGGGGCATCTCATACTCCTACGGGAGGTGGTCGGTCCTACAGCGAAGACCGCTGACGAGCGTCCGCTGCGGACTACTTCTTGCCCGGCTTCTTCTTACCGGCGATGGCGCGACGCGGGCCCTTGCGGGTGCGAGCGTTGGTGCTGGTGCGCTGACCGTGCACGGGCAGGCCACGACGGTGACGCAGACCCTGGTAGCAGCCGATCTCGACCTTGCGGCGGATGTCGGCCTGAACCTCACGACGGAGGTCACCCTCGGTCTTGATGTTGTTGTCCACGAACTCGCGGATCTTGACCAGGTCCTCTTCGGCCAGGTCACGAACGCGGGTGTTCGGGTTCACGCCGGTGGCGGCCAGCGTCTGCTGGGAGAGCGTCCGGCCAATGCCGAACACGTAGGTGAGGGCGACCTCCACGCGCTTTTCGCGCGGGATGTCAACACCGGAAACGCGTGCCATTTAATGGCTCCAGTTGATTCTTCGGAGGTCTTCCACAGGGCCGCTCCCGCCCGCCGTCCACCTCTGACGAGGCTTCGGTACGAACCGGGTCCCCGGCCTCCGACCGGGGGTGTCGCCCTCCATCACTGAAGAGAGGCGGGTCCTGCGTATGTACGTATCGCTATGCGTCGCGCGAAGATCTGCGGATGCAGACCTGCGTCAGCCCTGGCGCTGCTTGTGGCGCGGGTTGTCGCAGATGATCATGACTCGGCCGTGACGGCGAATCACCCTGCACTTGTCGCAGATCTTCTTGACGCTCGGCTTGACCTTCATTGGGTGAGGTTCTCCGGGTCAGGTGCCACCACCCCGCGAAGAGCGGGATGCAGGCAAGATCTACTTGTACCGGTAGACGATCCGGCCACGCGTCAGGTCGTACGGAGACAGCTCCACCACGACCCGGTCGTCAGGGAGGATGCGGATGTAGTGCATGCGCATCTTGCCGCTGATGTGTGCCAGGACCTGGTGGCCGTTCTGGAGCTCGACCTTGAACATGGCGTTCGGCAGAGACTCGACGACAGTGCCCTCGATCTCGATGGCACCTTGCTTCTTGGCCACGCTTTGCCCTTCGAATCGACTACCTTGATCGACTTCTTCGCTGGCCGCCCGTCTGACATGCGGTTTTGCATGCAGACATGCGGATACACGAGAGCCGACGAGTCAGTCTACGTCAGAGCACTCGGAAAGACGAATCCAGAGAGAATGCCCCGAACGGGAGATCCTTAAGCGGATCACTGGGCCAACGGGTCGGGGGGCAGTCGTGCCCCGCACTCCGCCGACGATCAGCCCAACGGATCCGGAGCCACCGTGACCCCGTACTCCGCGAGCTTCGCCTTGCCGCCGTCGCGGGCGGTGAGGACCAGGGGGCCCTGCTCGGTCAGCGCGATCGAGTGCTCCCAGTGCGAGGACCAGGTGCCGTCGGTCGTGACCACCGTCCAGTCGTCCTCGAGCACATTCGTACGCGGCGTGCCGAGGCTCACCATCGGCTCGATGGCCAGGCACATGCCGGGCACCAGCTTCGGGCCGCGGCCGCGGCGGCGCTCGACGTAGTTCAGGACGTGCGGGTCCATGTGCATCTGCGAGCCGATGCCGTGGCCGCCGTAGTCCTCGACGATGCCGTACTTACCGGTGGCCGGGCGCGGCTGGCGGCGGATGTAGGACTCGACGGCCTTGGAGATGTCGACAAGCCGGTTGCCGAGCTTCATCGCCGCGAGGCCGGCCCACATCGACTCCTCGGTGACCCGCGACAGCTCGACCAGCTCGGGCGCGTGCCCGGAACCCACGAACGCGGTGTACGCGGCGTCACCGTGCCAGCCGTCGATGATCGCGCCGCAGTCGATCGAGATGATGTCGCCGTCCTCCAGGACGACGTCCTCGCTCGGGATGCCGTGCACGACGACCTCGTTCTTGGACGTGCAGATCGTGGCCGGGAAGCCGCCGTAGCCAAGGAAGTTGGACTTCGCGCCGTGCTCCGCGAGCACCTTGCGCGCCACGTCGTCCAGGTCCTTCGTGGTGGCACCCGGGACGGCCGCCTCGCGGGTGGCCTCGTGGATGGCGGCGACGACAAGGCCCGCCTCACGCATCTTCGCGATCTGCTCGGGAGTCTTGATCTCCACCATGACCTTGCTGTGCCTTCCGCCGCTGTTCTCGGTACTACCGCTGCTGGATCTGATACCGCTGGACCTCAACAGTACGGCCGCGGGGACCAATCGGTCACCGCGGCCGTACGTTCTGCATGCTGCTGTGTGGTTGTGCCGCTACGCAGCCGCCGCGTCCTAGGCGGACTTCTGCAGCGCCGCCATCGCCCGGTCCGTCACGTCGGCGACCTCGCCGAGCGCGGAGATGGTGACCACCAGGCCCTGGGCCCGGTAGTGGTCGATGATCGGCTCGGTCTCGCGGTGGTAGACCTCGAGACGCTTGCGTACGGTCTCTTCCTTGTCGTCACCGCGCTGGTACAGCTCGCCGCCGCAGACGTCGCAGACGCCCTCGGCCTTGGGCTGCTTGTACTCGACGTGGGAGACGTGCGCCGAGTCGTTGCGGCAGATGCGGCGGCCGGCGATGCGCTTGACCACCTCGTCCTCTGGGACCTCCAGGTCCAGGACCGCGTCCAGCTTCACACCGTCGACCTTGAGCGCCTCGTCGAGCGACTCGGCCTGCGAGACATTGCGGGGGAAGCCGTCGAGCAGGAAGCCGTTCACGGCGTCCTGCTGCGCCATGCGGTCCTTGGCCATGCCGATGGTGACCTCGTCCGGAACCAGGTTGCCGGCGTCCATGTAGGACTTGGCCAGCTTGCCCAGCTCCGTCTGCTGGCTGATGTTGGCGCGGAACAGGTCGCCCGTGGAGATGTGCGGGATCGACAGGTTCTTGGCCAGGAACGCGGCCTGCGTTCCCTTGCCCGCACCGGGCGGCCCGACAAGGACGATACGCATCAGCGGAGGAACCCTTCGTAATTACGCTGCTGGAGCTGGCTCTCGATCTGCTTCACGGTCTCCAGACCCACACCCACGATGATCAGGATGCTTGTCCCGCCGAACGGGAAGTTCTGGTTCGCTCCGAAGCCCGCCAACGCCATCGTCGGCACGAGAGCAATAAGGCCCAAGTACAGCGACCCCGGCCAGGTGATCCGGTTGAGCACGTAGCTCAGGTACTCAGCAGTGGGTCGGCCAGCCCGGATGCCCGGGATGAAGCCACCATACTTCTTCATGTTGTCCGCGACTTCCTCGGGGTTGAACGAGATAGCCACGTAGAAGAAGGCGAAAAAGACGATCAGAAGGAAGTAAAGCGTGATGTGCACCGGAGCGTCCGTTGGCTCCAGATTGTTCCGGATCCACTGGGCCCAGCCGGCCTGAGAATTGCCGGAGAACTGCACGATCAGCGCCGGAATGTAGAGCAGCGACGAAGCGAAGATGACGGGAATCACACCCGCCTGGTTCACCTTCAGCGGGATGTACGTCGACGTGCCGCCGTAGGAACGGCGACCGATCATGCGCTTCGCGTACTGCACCGGGATGCGTCGCTGCGCCTGCTCGACGAAGACGACCAGGCCGACCATGAACAGGCCCACCAGGATCACGGTGCCGAACTCGATCCAGCCGCCCGCGAGGTCACCCTGCTGCTTGATGGCCCACAGGGCGGTGGGGAAGCCGGCCGCGATCGAGATGAACATCAGGATCGACATGCCGTTGCCGATGCCGCGGTCGGTGACGAGCTCGCCGAGCCACATCACCACGGCCGTACCGGCGGTCATCGTGATGACCATCGTGATGGTCACGAAGATCGACTGGTCAGGAACGATCTCGCTGGCGACCGGGCAGCCCTGGAACAGAGCGCCGCTACGGGCGGTGGCGACAAGGCCGGTGCCCTGCAGAACGGCGAGGGCGACCGTCAGATAACGCGTGTACTGCGTGATCTTGGCCTGGCCCGACTGCCCTTCCTTCTTCAGCGCTTCGAGCCGCGGGATCACCACGGTCAACAGCTGCAGAATGATGCTCGCCGTGATGTACGGCATGATGCCCAACGCGAAAATGGTGATCTGGAGAAGCGCGCCACCACTGAACATGTTGACCAGCGACAGCAGACCCTGCTGACTCTGGTTCGCCTGGTCCATGCAGACCTGGACGTTGGTATAGCTGACGCCCGGAATCGGGATGTGCGCACCGATCCGGTAGATCACGATCATGCCGAGTGTGAAGAGCAGCTTCTTGCGCAGGTCGGGCGTTTTGAACGCCCGGGCGAACGCGGTGAGCACGGTGCCTCCTGCGACCCCCGCGCTACTGCGTCAGAGGTGACGGTCTTGAGGATCGACAAATACGTTTCAGGGCAAGAACCGCGCGGTGAGCCGTAAGCAGACCGCCCGGAAAGTAGCAAGTGCACGCCACCTTACCGGCGTACGTGCCCCCCTTGGAACGACCAACCGGGGATGCCCCATTTGTGAGGCATCCCCGGTGGGATCGTTCAAGTCATCGCGACCTCGTCTGAGTTACTCAGACGAGCTCGGTGACGGTACCGCCCGCGGCGGTGATCTTCTCCTTGGCGGAGCCGGAGACGGCGTCGACCGTCACCTGCAGCGCCACGGAGACCTCGCCCTGGCCCAGGACCTTGACGAGGCTGTTCTTGCGAACGGCACCCTTGGCCACGAGGCCCTCGACGGTGACCTCTCCACCCTCGGGGTAGAGCGCGGCCAGCTTGTCGAGGTTCACGACCTGGAACTCGGTCTTGAACGGGTTCTTGAAGCCCTTCAGCTTCGGGAGGCGCATGTGGAGCGGCATCTGGCCACCCTCGAAGCGCTCCGGAACCTGGTAACGGGCCTTCGTGCCCTTGGTACCACGACCGGCCGTCTTACCCTTCGACGCCTCACCACGACCGACACGGGTCTTGGCGGTCTTGGCGCCGGGGGCCGGACGGAGGTTGTGGACCTTCAGCGGGTTCTGCTCCGCCATGTCAGTCGACCTCCTCGACCGTCACGAGGTGGCGGACGGTCTGCACCATGCCGCGGAACTCGGGGCGGTCCTCCTTGACGACCTGCGTGTTGATGCCCTTGAGACCAAGGGAGCGCAGGGTGTCGCGGTGGTTCTGCTTGCTGCCGATGTACGACTTCGTCTGCGTGATCTTGAGCTGCGCCATTACGCACCAGCCCCGGCACGCGCACGCAGCAGAGCCGCGGGAGCGACGTCCTCGAGCGGCAGACCACGGCGAGCCGCGATCTCCTCGGGACGCTGCAGACCCTTCAGGGCCTCCACGGTCGCGTGCACGATGTTGATCGCGTTGTCGGAGCCCAGGGACTTCGACAGGATGTCGTGAACGCCGGCGCACTCGAGCACGGCACGCACCGGGCCACCGGCGATAACACCGGTACCGGGGGAAGCCGGCTTGAGCAGGACGACGCCCGCGGCCTTCTCGCCCTGGATCGGGTGCGGGATGGTGCCCTGGATACGGGGGACCTTGAAGAAGTGCTTCTTGGCCTCCTCAACACCCTTGGCGATGGCGGCCGGCACCTCCTTGGCCTTGCCGTAACCGACACCCACGGTGCCGTCACCGTCGCCCACCACGACCAGCGCGGTGAAGCTGAAGCGACGACCACCCTTCACAACCTTGGCGACGCGGTTGATCGCGACAACGCGCTCAACGTACGCGGTCTTCTCGGCGGCAGCAGCGCCACCGTCGCGACCCTTCCGGTCCCGCCGCTCGCCGCCACCGGCACCGCCACCGCGGCGCTGGGGTCCAGCCATTGGAATTACCTCTCTCTGTTTCCGCTAGCTACGGAACCGACTCAGAACTTCAGGCCGGCTTCGCGGGCGGCGTCCGCCAGGGCGGCGATGCGCCCGGCGTACTGGTTACCACCACGGTCGAACACGACGGTCTCGACACCGGCGGCCTTGGCGCGCTCGGCAACCAGGGCGCCGACGGACTTGGCCTGCGCGGACTTGTCGCCCTCGCCACCGCGGATCGAAACGTCCAGGGTCGAAGCGGACGCGAGGGTGTGACCCTTCACGTCGTCGATGACCTGGGCGACGATGTTGCGGTTCGAGCGGGTGACGACCAGGCGCGGACGCTCCGCCGTACCGGAGATGTTCTTCCGGATACGGATGTGGCGACGCTTGATGGCAGCACGCTTGTAAGCGTCGCCCTTCAGGATCTTCTGCCCGTATGCCATGGCTTACTTACCCGCCTTTCCGACCTTGCGGCGGATGACTTCGCCCTCGTACTTGACACCCTTGGCCTTGTACGGGTCGGGCTTGCGCAGCTTGCGGATGTTGGCCGCAACCTCGCCGACCTTCTGCTTGTCGATGCCCTCGACCGAGAACTTGGTCGGCGACTCGACCTTGAACGAGATGCCCTCGGGCGCCTCGATCAGGATCGGGTGGCTGTAGCCGAGCGAGAACTCCAGGTTGGAGCCCTTCGCCAGGACGCGGTAACCGACACCGCTGATCTCGAGCTTCTTCACGTAACCCTGGGTCACGCCGGTGATCATGTTCGCCACCAGCGTGCGGGACAGGCCGTGCAGGGCCTTGTTCTGACGCTCGTCGTTGGGGCGGGTGACGTTCAGGACGCCGTCCTCACCCTTGGCGATCTCGATCGGCGCCACGACGGTGTGGGTCAGCGAGCCCTTGGGGCCCTTGACCGCGACCGTACCGCCGTCGATGGTGACGTCCACGCCGGCGGGAACCGTGATGGGGAGCTTGCCAATACGCGACATAGCTGTTTCCTCCGTTCCCTTCCGTTACCAGACGTAGGCGAGGACTTCTCCGCCTACGCCCTTCTTGCCGGCCTGCTTGTCGGTGAGGAGCCCGTGGGAGGTGGAGATGATCGCCACACCCAGGCCGCCCAGGACCTTCGGCAGGTTGGTGGACTTCGCGTAAACCCGGAGACCGGGCTTGGAGATCCGCTTGATGCCCGCGATGGAGCGCTCACGGTTCGGGCCGAACTTCAGCTCGAGGACGAGGTTCTTGCCGACCTCGGCGTCCTCGACCTTCCAGCCCGTGATGAAGCCCTCCTGCTGGAGGATCTCCGCGATGTGCGACTTGATCTTGGAGTGCGGCATCGACACCTGGTCGTGGTATGCCGAGTTCGCGTTCCGCAGACGCGTAAGCATGTCTGCGATCGGATCAGTCATGGTCATGAATTGGCCTTCGGCCTCTCTCGCCGGGGTTTCCTGTATGCGCCATCCCTCTCCCCACTCAGAGGCAGGACGGGTGCGGCGCGGGGACCTACGGCGTAGTAAGTCGTACGGGCGTCAGGCGCCCAACCCTCCTAGCCTAAGCCATGGAGGGCAGGGCACCTGACCGAGCCCTTTACTTACCGAGAGCTTCCGGAATCCCGAAGTACGGGACTACCAGGAGCTCTTGGTCACGCCCGGCAGCTCGCCACGGTGAGCCATCTCACGGAGGCACACGCGGCACAGGCCGAACTTGCGGTACACGGAGTGCGGGCGGCCGCAGCGCTGGCAGCGGGTGTAGCCACGCACACCGAACTTGGGCTTACGAGCAGCCTTGGCAATCAGAGCCTTCTTCGCCATCTCGCTCACGCCTCCTTGAACGGGAAGCCGAGGTGACGAAGGAGCGCACGGCCCTCAGCGTCGTTGGTCGCCGTGGTGACCACGGTGATGTCCATACCCCGGACGCGGTCGATCTTGTCCTGGTCGATCTCGTGGAACATGACCTGCTCGGTGAGACCGAAGGTGTAGTTGCCACGGCCGTCGAACTGCTTGGGGGACAGACCACGGAAGTCGCGGATGCGCGGAAGCGCGAGCGACAGGGTGCGGTCCAGGAACTCCCACATGCGGTCGCCACGGAGCGTGACGTGGGCACCGATCGGCTGACCCTCGCGCAGCTTGAACTGCGCGATGGACTTGCGGGCCTTGGTGACGGCCGGCTTCTGACCGGTGATCGTGGTGAGGTCGCGGATGGCGCCCTCGATCAGCTTGGAGTCGCGGGCGGCGTCGCCCACACCCATGTTGACCACGATCTTCACGAGGCCGGGAACCTGCATGACGTTCTCGTACTTGAACTCGTCACGCAGCTTGCCCGCGATCTCCTCGCGGTACTTCGTCTTCAGACGCGGAGTGGTGGTGGTAGCCATCAGATGTCCTCACCCGTCCGCTTGGCAACGCGGATCTTGTTGCCCTCGTCGTCGAAGCGGTAACCGACGCGCGTGACGACCTTGTTGCCGTCCTTCTCCACGACCAGCTGGACGTTGGAGACGTGGATCGGGGCCTCGGTCGTGACGATGCCACCGGCCTGCGAGCCGGAGGCCGTGGGGCCGGCCTTGGTGTGCTTCTTGACCCGGTTGACACCCTCGACCAGGACACGCTCGTCGCGCGGGTAAGCGGCAATGACCTTGCCCTGCTTGCCCTTGTCCTTACCGGTGATGACCTGGACCAGGTCGCCCTTCTTGATCTTCATGCTTACAGCACCTCCGGCGCGAGCGAGATGATCTTCATGAACTTCTTCTCGCGCAGCTCACGGCCCACGGGGCCGAAGATACGGGTGCCGCGAGGGTCGCCGTCGTTCTTCAGAATGACGGCGGCGTTCTCGTCGAAGCGGATGTACGAGCCGTCCGGACGGCGGCGCTCCTTGACGGTGCGAACGATGACCGCCTTGACGACGTCACCCTTCTTCACGTTGCCACCGGGGATCGCGTCCTTGACGGTGGCGACGATGACGTCACCGATGCCCGCGTAGCGGCGACCCGAGCCACCGAGAACACGGATGCAAAGGATTTCCTTCGCACCAGTGTTGTCGGCGACCTTGAGTCGCGACTCCTGCTGGATCACGTCTATCTCCTGTTTGTCTGCCGGTTCCCCCGGGGCAGTTCGGCGAACTGCCCCGGGAGCCTGGCGGAACGAACTCCGAGGGGGATGCCCCTCGGAGAATTACTTGGCCTTCTCGAGGATCTCGACGATGCGCCAGCGCTTGGTCGCCGACAGCGGACGCGTCTCCATCAGGAGGACGCGGTCGCCGACGCCGGCAGCGTTCTGCTCGTCGTGCGCCTTGAGCTTGTTCGTACGGCGGATGACCTTGCCGTACAGCGCGTGCTTGACGCGGTCCTCGACAGCGACGACGACGGTCTTGTCCATCTTGTCGCTGACGACCAGACCCTCACGGGTCTTGCGGAAGCCGCGGGCGGCAGTCTCTTCAGTCACGTTCTTCTCGCTCATCAGGCGTTCTCCACCGTCTCGATGCCGAGCTCACGCTCACGCATGAGGGTGTAGATCCGGGCGATGTCCTTGCGGACGGCCTTGAGCCGGCCGTGGTTCTCGAGCTGTCCCGTCGCCGCCTGGAAACGGAGGTTGAACAGCTCTTCCTTGGCCTCGCGAAGCTTGGCGACAAGCTCCTCGTTGCCCAGCTCGCGCAGCTCGGACGCCTTGGTTCCGGCCGACATCACACTTCACCTGCCTCGCGCTTGACGATCCTGCACTTCATCGGCAGCTTGTGGGCCGCACGAGTCAGCGCCTCGCGCGCGATCTTCTCGTTGGGGTACGACAGCTCGAACATGACGCGTCCGGGCTTGACGTTGGCGACCCACCACTCCGGCGAACCCTTACCGGAACCCATGCGGGTCTCGGCGGGCTTCTTGGTGAGGGGGCGGTCCGGGTAGATGTTGATCCAGACCTTGCCGCCACGCTTGATGTGACGGGTCATCGCGATACGAGCGGCCTCGATCTGACGGTTCGTCACGTACGCCGGGGTGAGCGCCTGGATGCCGTACTCGCCGAACGCAACCTGCGTACCACCCTTGGACATACCGCTGCGCTTCGGGTGGTGCTGCTTGCGGTGCTTGACCCTACGGGGGATCAGCATTTCGGTCAGGCCTCCGTTCCGGTGCTCTCAGCAGCCGGAGCGGCAGCGGCGGGAGCGTCGGCCTTGGGGGCCTCGGCGGCCGGAGCCTGCTGCTGCTGCGGCTTGCGACCGCGACCGCCACGCTCGCCACCGCGGCCACCACGGGCCGGGCGGTCGGAGCCGCCACCGCGAGCCGGGCGGTTACCCGCGCGGGCGGCAGCGTTCTCGGCGCGGACCTCGGCGATGTTCTTGACGTCGCCCTTGTAGATCCAGACCTTCACGCCGATGCGGCCGAAGGTCGTCTTGGCCTCGAAGAAGCCGTAGTCGACGTTCGCGCGGAGCGTGTGCAGGGGCACGCGGCCCTCGCGGTAGAACTCCGAGCGCGACATCTCGGCGCCGCCGAGACGTCCGCCGCACTGGATCTTGATGCCCTTGGCGCCCGCCTTCATCGCCGACTGCATGCTCTTGCGCATGGCGCGACGGAAGGAGACGCGGGAGGACAGCTGCTCGGCAACGGCCTGGGCAACCAGCTGAGCGTCGGTCTCGGGGTTCTTGACCTCGAGGATGTTCAGCTGGACCTGCTTGCCGGTGAGCTTCTCGAGGTCACCGCGGATGCGGTCGGCCTCGGCGCCACGACGGCCGATGACGATGCCCGGACGGGCGGTGTGGATGTCCACGCGGACACGGTCACGGGTGCGCTCGATCTCCACCTTCGAGATGCCGGCGCGCTCCATGCCGGACGTCATCATCCGACGGATGGCGACGTCTTCCTTGACGTAGTCCTTGTACAGCTTGTCGGCGTACCAGCGGCTCTTGAAGTCCGTGGTGACACCGAGCCGGAACCCGTGCGGGTTTACCTTCTGGCCCATTACCGGGTTCCTTCCTTGCTGCTGACGACCACGGTGATGTGGCTGGTCCGCTTGCGGATCCGGTAGGCACGGCCCTGAGCACGCGGACGGAACCGCTTCAGGGTCGGGCCCTCGTCGACGTACGCCTCGCTGATGACCAGCGAAGAGGCGTCGGTGTGGTCGTAGTTGTGCGCGGCGTTGGCAATGGCGCTGTCAAGCACCTTGCCGACCGGCACAGACGCGGCCTGCGGGGCGAAACGCAGGACCGCCTGGGCCTCCGTGGCGTCCATGCCACGGATGAGGTCCACCACGCGGCGGGCCTTCATGGGCGTGACGCGGATGTACCGCGCCTGGGCCCTGGCTTCCATGGTTGTCCCTTCGGTGTTCTTCATCAGTCTCTGCACCCGCCTCGTCAGCGACGCTTCGACTTGCGGTCGTCCTTGACGTGGCCGCGGAAGGTGCGGGTCGGCGCAAACTCGCCGAGCTTGTGGCCGACCATCGACTCGGTGACGAACACCGGGATGTGGGTCTTGCCGTTGTGCACCGCGAGCGTGTGGCCGAGCATGGCCGGCACGATCATGGAGCGTCGGGACCAGGTCTTGATGACGTTCTTGGAACCGGCTTCGTTCTGGGCGTCCACCTTCTTGCTCAGGTGGTCGTCGACGAAGGGCCCCTTCTTCAGGCTACGAGGCATCTCAACCCGTCCTTAGCGCTTCTTGTTCGTCTTGCGGCGGCGGACGATGTACTTGTTCGACGCCTTCTTGGGCGAACGAGTACGGCCTTCCTTCTTGCCCCAGGGCGAGACCGGGTGGCGACCACCGGAGGTCTTGCCCTCACCACCACCGTGCGGGTGGTCAACCGGGTTCATCACGACACCGCGAACGGTGGGACGGACGCCCAGCCAGCGCTTGCGGCCGGCCTTACCCCAGTTGATGTTCGACTGCTCGGCGTTGCCGACCTCGCCGATGGTGGCGCGGCAGCGGACGTCGACCAGACGGATCTCTCCGGACGGCATGCGGAGGTGGGCCATCGAGCCCTCCTTCGCGAGCAGCTGCACGGAGGCACCCGCGGAGCGGGCGAACTTCGCGCCACCACCGGGACGGAGCTCGATCGCGTGGATCGTGGTACCGACCGGGATGTTGCGGAGCGCCAGGTTGTTACCGGGCTTGATGTCGGCGCCGGGGCCGTTCTCGATCCGGTCGCCCTGGTTCAGGCCACGCGGAGCGATGATGTAGCGCTTCTCGCCGTCTGCGTAGTGCAGCAGCGCGATGCGCGCGGTGCGGTTGGGGTCGTACTCGATGTGCGCGACCTTCGCCGGCACGCCGTCCTTGTCGTGACGACGGAAGTCGATCACTCGGTAGGCGCGCTTGTGGCCACCGCCCTGGTGGCGGACGGTCACACGACCGGAATTGTTACGGCCGCCCTTGCTGTGCAGGGGGCGGACCAGCGACTTCTCCGGCGTGGACCGCGTGACCTCGACGAAGTCGGCGACGGAGGAGCCACGGCGGCCCGGCGTCGTCGGCTTGTACTTGCGGATTCCCATTTCTCAGTCCTCGTCCGATATCGGACCAGGGCACTCCGTTAGGAGGCCTGGCCGAAGATGTCGATACGGTCGCCCTCGGCGAGGGTCACGATGGCGCGCTTGGTGTTGGCGCGCTTGCCGAAACCGGTGCGGGTGCGCTTGCGCTTGCCCTGCCGGTTGATCGTGTTGACCCCGGTGACCTTGACCGAGAAGACCGCCTCGACGGCCTGCTTGATCTGGGTCTTGTTGGCACGCGGGTCGACGATGAACGTGTACTTGTTCTCGTCGAGGAGGGCGTAGCTCTTCTCCGACACGACCGGCTTGACGAGAACGTCGCGCGGGTCCGTGAAGGTCTTGCTGGTGACGACGGCCTCGCTCATCAGGCCTCGCTCCCTTCGGTCTCAGCGGCCTTGGGGCCAGCGACGAAGGAGTCGAAGGCGGCCTTGGTGAAGACCACGTCGTCCGAGACGAGCACGTCGTACGTGTTCAGCTGGCCCGGCTCCAGGATGTGCACCTGGGGCAGGTTACGGGCGGACAGCAGGGCCTTCTCGTCCTCGCGGGTGACGACCAGGAGCACGTTCTTGCGCTCCGAGATCTTGCCCAGGAGGGTCTTGGCGCCCTTGGTGGAGATGTCGCCCTCGACCACGTCGGACACGACGTGGATGCGGTCGTGACGGGCCCGGTCGGTGAGGGCACCGCGCAGGGCGGCGGCCTTCATCTTCTTCGGGGTGCGCTGCGAGTAGTCACGCGGCACGGGGCCGTGGACCACGCCACCGCCGGCGAACTGCGGCGCACGGGTCGAACCCTGGCGCGCGCGGCCGGTGCCCTTCTGGCGGTAGGGCTTACGGCCACCGCCGCGGACCTCGCCGCGAGTCTTGGTCTTGTGCGTGCCCTGGCGGGCAGCGGCCAGCTGCGCGACAACAACCTGGTGGATCAGCGGAACGCTGACCTTGGCGTCGAAGATCTCCGCGGGGAGCTCGACGGACCCGGCCTTGTCACCAACCGGCGAAAGGATGTCAATGGTGCTCATCGGTTACCTCAGGCCCCCTTGGCCGCGGTACGGACCAGGACGAGGCCGCCGTTCGGACCAGGAACCGCGCCCTTGATGAGCAGCAGACCCTTCTCCGCGTCAACGGCGTGGACGGTCAGGTTCTGGGTGGTGACCCGCTCGTTGCCCATGCGACCGGCCATCCGCATGCCCTTGAAGACACGACCGGGGGTGGCGCAGCCACCGATGGAACCGGGCATACGGTGCACACGGTGGGCACCGTGGGACGACTTGCCGCCCTTGAAGTTGTGACGCTTCATGACACCGGCGAAGCCCTTGCCCTTGGTCTTGCCCGTGACGTCGACCTTGACGCCGGACTCGAAGACCTCGGCAGTGATCTCCTGGCCGAGCGTGTACTCGCTGGCGTCGGAGGTACGGAGCTCCACCAGGTGGCGGCGCGGGGTCACGTCGGCCTTGGCGAAGTGGCCCTTGAGGGGCTTGTTCACCTTGCGAGGGTCGATCTCGCCGAAGGCGATCTGGACCGACTCGTAGCCGTCGGTGTCATTCGTACGGACCTGGGTCACGACGTTCGGGCCGGCCTTGACGACGGTGACGGGGACAACGCGGTTGTTGTCGTCCCACACCTGAGTCATGCCGAGCTTCTCGCCCAGGATGCCCTTGATCTGCTTAGCCATCTCTCAGATCACCGGCCCTCAGAGCTTGATCTCGATGTCGACACCGGCCGGGAGGTCGAGTCGCATCAGGGAGTCAACGGTCTTCGGCGTCGGGTCGAGGATGTCGATCAGGCGCTTGTGCGTGCGCATCTCGAAGTGCTCGCGCGAGTCCTTGTACTTGTGCGGCGACTTGATGACGCAGTACACGTTCTTCTCGGTAGGCAGCGGCACCGGGCCCGCGACCGACGCACCAGTACGCGTCACCGTCTCGACGATCTTCTTCGCCGAGGAGTCGATGACCTCGTGGTCGTAGGCCTTGAGCCGGATGCGGATCTTCTGTCCCGCCATGGCTACTTAGTAGTCCTTTGTCTCGAAACGCCCTGGCTCCCGGGGGCCCTGTTTCACACTTCCTCCGACCCACGCGGTCGGGCGTGTCGCGGTCCCGCTGTCAGGAATATCCGTACGGATTTCCCTGCTACAGGAACCGCGGCCCAGGGCCGCACGAGCTGGGGGAAGAAACCCACCAGGCGCCTGGTGGAGCCCCGCGCTGCGCTTCCCGAAAGATTCCCGTACGTCCGCTCCAGCGCTGCCTCACGGCAGTTGGGGCGACGAGTACTGTGGGACTCGCTTCCGGTCCTCCCGGCGGGAGGCGCGCAGCATCGGCACTCAACCGAGCAACCTGGACAGTGTGCCATATGGGTCGCACCGGGCGCCAATCGGGGCCCGGAAGCGTACCCCTCGAAGAGGACTTGTCAAACCCGGCGCCCCGCCGAACAGTTGAAGAACGGCCGAAGCCCCCGTACGCAACAAGCGCACGGGGGCTTCGACTTGAGCTGTAGCTCCAAGGAGCTACCAGGTCAGAGCATCAATTACTTGATGATCTTGGTGACCTGGCCGGCGCCCACGGTCCGGCCACCCTCACGGATGGCGAACTTCAGGCCCTCCTCCATGGCGACGGGCTGGATGAGGTTGACCGTCATCTCAGTGTTGTCGCCGGGCATGACCATCTCGGTGCCCTCGGGGAGCTCCACAACACCGGTCACGTCAGTCGTACGGAAGTAGAACTGGGGACGGTAGTTGTTGAAGAACGGCGTGTGACGGCCACCCTCGTCCTTGGACAGGATGTACGCCTGAGCCTCGAACTCCGTGTGCGGGGTGACCGAGCCCGGCTTGATGATGACCTGGCCGCGCTCGACGTCCTCGCGCTTGATGCCACGGAGGAGCAGACCGACGTTCTCACCGGCCTGGCCCTCGTCGAGCAGCTTGCGGAACATCTCGATGCCGGTGACCGTGGTGGTGGTCTTCTCGGTCTTGATGCCGATGATGTCGACGGTCTCGTTGACCTTCAGGACACCACGCTCGATACGGCCGGTGACGACCGTACCGCGACCGGTGATCGTGAAGACGTCCTCGATCGGCATGAGGAACGGCTTGTCGACGTCGCGCTCCGGCTCCGGAATCGCGGTGTCGACGGCGTTCATGAGCTCGAGGACGGAGTTGCCCCACTCCTTGTCGCCCTCGAGGGCCTTCAGAGCCGAGACCTTGACGACCGGAACGTCGTCGCCCGGGAACTCGTACTCGGAGAGGAGCTCACGGACCTCGAGCTCGACGAGCTCCAGGATCTCCTCGTCGTCCACCATGTCGGCCTTGTTCAGGGCGACGACGATGTACGGAACGCCGACCTGGCGGGCCAGGAGCACGTGCTCCTTGGTCTGCGGCATCGGGCCGTCGGTGGCGGCGACCACGAGGATGGCGCCGTCCATCTGCGCGGCACCCGTGATCATGTTCTTGATGTAGTCCGCGTGACCCGGGCAGTCGACGTGGGCGTAGTGACGCGCCTCGGTCTGGTACTCGACGTGCGCGATGGAGATGGTGATACCGCGCTGGCGCTCCTCAGGAGCCTTGTCGATCTGGTCGAAGGCCGAGGCCTCGTTCAGGTCCGGGTACGCGTCGTGCAGCACCTTGGTAATGGCGGCCGTGAGGGTCGTCTTACCGTGGTCAATGTGACCGATGGTGCCGATGTTGACGTGCGGCTTAGTCCGCTCGAACTTCGCCTTCGCCACTGGGTCCTCCTGTGGAGTGGTTCTGGTACGCCTTACTCATCGGCGCCAGGTGATCTTTGCTGGGATGCCGGGGCCCGGGGCACTCCGTCACGGAATCGGACGGAATGCCCCAGCAGGCTCCGGTGACAAGCCTAAAGCGTGAACTCGGGTGAGTTACTCGCCCTTGGCCTTCGCGATGATCTCCTCGGCGACGTTCCGGGGAACCTCGGCGTAGGAGTCGAACTGCATCGAGTAGCTTGCGCGACCCGAGGTCTTGCTGCGGAGGTCTCCGACGTAGCCGAACATCTCCGAAAGCGGCACGAGGCCCTTCACGACGCGGGCGCCGGCGCGGTCCTCCATGGCCTGGATGTTGCCACGGCGGGAGTTGATGTCGCCGATGACCTCACCCATGTAGTCCTCGGGCGTGGTGACCTCGACGGCCATCATCGGCTCGAGCAGCACAGGGCTGGCCTTGCGCGCGGCCTCCTTGAAGGCCTGCGAACCGGCGATCTTGAACGCCAGCTCGGAGGAGTCGACCTCGTGGTAGGCACCGTCGATGAGCGTGACGCGGACGCCCGTCATCTCGTAGCCCGCCAGGATGCCGAACTGCATGGCCTCCTGCGCACCCGCGTCCACCGAGGGGATGTACTCCTTGGGGATGCGGCCACCGGTGACCTTGTTGACGAACTCGTACGACGAGTCGCCGCCCTCGATGGGCTCGACCGCGATCTGGACCTTCGCGAACTGACCGGTACCACCGGTCTGCTTCTTGTGCGTGAAGTCCACGCGCTCGACGGCCTTCCGGATCGTCTCGCGGTACGCGACCTGCGGCTTGCCGACGTTGGCCTCGACCTTGAACTCCCGCTTCATGCGGTCGACCAGGACGTCGAGGTGGAGCTCGCCCATACCACCGATGATGGTCTGGCCGGTCTCCTCGTCCGAGTGCACCTGGAAGGAGGGGTCCTCCTCCGCGAGACGCTGGATGGCGACACCCAGCTTCTCCTGGTCACCCTTGGACTTGGGCTCGATGGCGACCTGGATCACCGGCGCCGGGAAGTCCATGGACTCCAGGATGACCGGGTTCTTGTCGTCGCACAGCGTCTCACCGGTGGTGGTCTGCTTCAGGCCCATGACGGCGACGATGTCACCGGCGCCCACCGACGCGATCTCCTCACGCTTGTTCGCGTGCATGCGGTAGATCTTGCCGATGCGCTCCTTCTTGCCCTTGACGGAGTTCAGCACCGCGGTGCCGGCCTCCAGGCGACCCGAGTAGACCCGGATGAAGGTGAGCTTGCCGAGGTGCGGGTCGCTCGCGATCTTGAACGCGAGGGCCGACAGCGGCTCGGAGTCGGACGGCTTGCGCGCGATGACCTTCTCCGCGTCCTTGACGTCCTGGCCCTCGACGGCCTCGACGTCCAGCGGGGACGGCAGGTAGCGCACGACCGCGTCGAGCAGGGGCTGAACGCCCTTGTTCTTGAACGCGGTGCCGCAGAACACGGGGGTGACGGTCGTGTCGCCGCCCTTGCCGGAGGCGATGGTGATGCGGCGGATCGCCGCGTACAGCTGCTCCACGGTGGGCTCGGTGCCCTCCAGGTACAGCTCCATCATCTCTTCGTCGTTCTCGGCGACCGTCTCGAGCAGCTTGCCGCGCCACTCGTCGGCGGCCTCGGTGTGCGTCGCCGGGATGTCGATGGTGTCGTAGGCCTCGCCCTTGGCGGCCTCGGCCGACCAGACGTACGCCTTCATCGTCACCAGGTCGACGACGCCCTTGAAGTCAGCCTCCGCACCGATGGGCAGCTGCATGACGATCGGGGTCGCACCCAGGCGGTCGACGATCATGTCGACGCAGCGGTGGAACTCGGCACCCGTGCGGTCGAGCTTGTTGACGAAGCAGATACGCGGAACGCCGTAGCGGTCCGCCTGACGCCAGACAGTCTCGGACTGGGGCTCGACGCCGGCCACGCCGTCGAACACGGTCACAGCGCCATCGAGCACACGCAGGGAGCGCTCCACCTCGACGGTGAAGTCGACGTGCCCCGGGGTGTCGATGATGTTGATCGTGTGGTCGACGTTCTCGAGCGGCCAGTGACAGGTGGTGGCAGCGGAGGTGATGGTGATACCACGCTCCTGCTCCTGCTCCATCCAGTCCATCGTGGCAGCGCCGTCGTGGACCTCACCGATCTTGTAAGAGACGCCGGTGTAGAACAGGATCCGCTCGGTGGTGGTCGTCTTGCCCGCGTCGATGTGGGCCATGATGCCGATGTTGCGCACCTTGGCCAGGTCAAGCGAAGTGGTAGCCATAAGGCTTCAGTCTTCTCTCGGTCTCGATGTGGGTTGCGACTACCAGCGGTAGTGCGCGAAGGCCTTGTTGGACTCGGCCATCTTGTGCGTGTCCTCGCGCTTCTTCACGGCTGCGCCGAGGCCGTTGGAGGCGTCGAGCAGCTCGTTCATCAGACGCTCGGTCATCGTCTTCTCGCGGCGAGCGCGCGAGTAGCCGACGAGCCAGCGGAGCGCGAGGGTGTTGGCGCGGCCGGGCTTGACCTCGATCGGCACCTGGTAGGTCGCGCCACCGACACGGCGGGACTTGACCTCGAGGGTGGGCTTGATGTTCTCAAGCGCACGCTTCAGGGTGATGATCGGGTCGTTGCCGGTCTTCTCGCGCAGGCCCTCCATGGCGCCGTACACGATGCGCTCGGCGGTGGAGCGCTTGCCGTTCAGCAGCACCTTGTTGATGAGCGACGTCACCAGAGGAGAACCGTAGACCGGGTCGATGATGACCGGGCGCTTCGGGGCGGGGCCCTTACGAGGCATTCTTACTTCTCCTTCTTGGCGCCGTAGCGGCTGCGGGCCTGCTTGCGGTTCTTGACCGCCTGGGTGTCGAGCGCACCACGGATGATCTTGTAACGAACACCCGGCAGGTCCTTCACACGACCGCCACGCACGAGCACGATGGAGTGCTCCTGCAGGTTGTGCCCCTCACCCGGGATGTAGGCCGTGACCTCGATGCCCGAGGTCAGACGCACACGCGCGACCTTCCGCAGCGCCGAGTTCGGCTTCTTGGGGGTGGTGGTGAACACACGCGTGCAGACGCCACGACGCTGAGGCGAAGCCTCAAGAGCCGGCGTCTTCGTCTTTTCGACCTTGTCCTGCCGGCCCTTACGGACCAGCTGCTGGATCGTAGGCACTACTTCTCCGGTTTCTGTGTGCCGTATGAGTAAAGCTAACCTGGAACTTTGCCGACCCACGCGGTCGGGTGTGTCGAATCCCGCAGACTCCAGCCGTAAGACGAGAGGGGCACGGATTGCGGTGGCCGTGAGCGACATCCCCTGCGGCAGAAGACACGCACGGGAGCCAGGGCACACCCCAGGCACAAGGTCTGAGCGTACCTACCTCACGGAGCTGGGTCAAAACAAATGCGATCGCGCGCGACACGCCGGACATGTCCCTTGCCACGGCTTACCTGAACAGACCCCCGCGACAACCGCGCAGGCCCTCCTGAGAACGCCCCTCCGCAGCAGCTCAGGCCGCCGGCGGCCACTCCCCCGCACACGCCGAAAGGCGGCCACCCCCGCAAGGGTGACCGCCCTTCAACTCAAGCTGCTCGCTTACTGGTTGTACGGACCGTAGTCGTAGTCCTCCAGCGGAACGGCCTGGCCGGAGCCCGTGCCGAACGGCGAGTAGTCGATGTCGTCGTAGCCGACGGCCGAGTACATCGCGGCCTTGGCCTCCTCGGTCGGCTCGACCCGGATGTTGCGGTAGCGGGACAGGCCCGTACCGGCCGGGATGAGCTTACCGATGATGACGTTCTCCTTGAGGCCGATGAGCGAGTCGGACTTGGCGTTGATCGCCGCGTCCGTGAGGACTCGCGTCGTCTCCTGGAAGGACGCCGCCGACAGCCAGGACTCCGTGGCCAGCGAGGCCTTGGTGATACCCATGAGCTGCGGACGACCGGAGGCCGGGTGACCGCCCTCCTGGACCACACGACGGTTCTCGTGCTCGAACTTCGAGCGCTCGACCAGCTCGCCGGGCAGCAGCTCGGCGTCGCCGGACTCGATGATCGTCACGCGGCGCAGCATCTGCCGGATGATGATCTCGATGTGCTTGTCGTGGATCGACACACCCTGCGAGTTGTAGACCTTCTGGACCTCGCCGACCAGGTGGACCTGGACCGCACGCTGACCGAGGATCCGCAGCACGTCGTGCGGGTTGGTGGCACCCACGGTGAGCTTCTGGCCCACCTCGACGTGGTCGCCCTCGGCCACCTGGACACGGGCGCGCTTCGAGATCGGGAACGCCGTCTCGTCGCTGCCGTCGTCCGGGGTGACGATGATCTTCTTGGTCTTCTCGGTCTCCTCGATGCGGACACGGCCCGCGGCCTCGGAGATCGGGGCGACACCCTTCGGCGTACGAGCCTCGAAGAGCTCGACGACACGGGGCAGACCCTGGGTGATGTCGTCACCGGCCACACCACCGGTGTGGAAGGTACGCATCGTGAGCTGCGTGCCGGGCTCACCGATGGACTGGGCGGCGATGATGCCGACCGCCTCACCGATGTCGACCAGCTTGCCGGTGGCGAGCGAACGGCCGTAGCAGTACGCACACGTGCCGACCGCGGACTCACAGGTCAGGACCGAGCGGGTCTTGACCTCCTCCACGCCGTGGGCGACCAGGGCGTCGATGAGCACGTCACCGAGGTCGACGTTGGCCGGCGCGATGACCTTGCCGTCGATGACGACGTCCTCGGCGAGCATGCGGGCGTACACCGAGGTCTCGACGTCCTCGGCCTTCCGCAGCACACCGTCGGCGCCGCGCTCGGCGATCCGCAGCTTCAGACCGCGGTCGGTGCCGCAGTCCTCCTCGCGGATGATGACGTCCTGCGAGACGTCCACCAGACGACGGGTCAGGTAACCGGAGTCGGCGGTACGCAGGGCGGTGTCCGCCAGACCCTTACGGGCACCGTGCGTCGAGATGAAGTACTCGAGTACGGACAGGCCCTCACGGAACGACGCCTTGATGGGACGCGGAATCGTCTCGTTCTTGGCGTTGGACACCAGACCACGCATACCGGCGATCTGACGCATCTGCATCATGTTTCCGCGAGCACCCGAGTTCACCATCATGTAGATGGGGTTGGTCTTCGGGAAGTTCGCGTTCATCGCCTCGGCGACCTCGTTGGTCGCGCGGGTCCAGATGGTGATGAGCTCGTTGGTGCGCTCGTCCTTGGTGATGAGGCCGCGCTCGTACTGCTTCTGGACCTTCTCGTCCTGAGCCTCGTAGCCCGCGACGATCTCCTTCTTGGCCTCGGGGACCACGATGTCGGAGACGGCCACGGTGACGCCGGAACGGGTCGCCCAGTAGAAGCCGGCCGCCTTCAGGTTGTCGAGCGTCGCCGCCACGATGACCTTGGGGTAGCGCTCCGCCAGGTCGTTGACGATCTCGGAGAGCTGCTTCTTGCCCACCGAGTAGTCGACGAACGGGTAGTCCTCGGGCAGCAGCTCGTTGAAGAGCGCGCGGCCCAGGGTCGTACGCAGACGGAACGAGTCACCCTGCTGCCACTCACCTGCCCCGACGCCGTCGTCCCCTTCCTCCTGCGCCGGCGGAGTCCAGCCGCGCGGCGGGATGGTGCCCACCGGGAAGCGGATGTCGACCTTGGCCTGCAGGGAGAGCTCACGGGCGTCGAACGCCATGATCGCCTCGGCCGTGGAGCCGAAGGAACGGCCCTCACCGATGACCTTGCGCTCTTCCTCGTCGGTCGTGAGGAAGAACAGGCCGAGCACCATGTCCTGGGTCGGCATGGTGACCGGACGGCCGTCGGCCGGCTTGAGGATGTTGTTCGAGGACAGCATCAGGATGCGGGCCTCGGCCTGCGCCTCCGCGGACAGCGGCAGGTGCACGGCCATCTGGTCACCGTCGAAGTCCGCGTTGAACGCGGTGCAGACGAGCGGGTGGATCTGAATGGCCTTGCCCTCGACCAGCTGCGGCTCGAAGGCCTGGATGCCGAGGCGGTGCAGGGTGGGAGCACGGTTCAGGAGAACCGGGTGCTCGGCGATGACCTCTTCGAGGACGTCGTACACGACCGTGCGGCCGCGCTCCACCATGCGCTTGGCGCTCTTGATGTTCTGCGCGTGGTTCAGGTCGACCAGGCGCTTCATCACGAACGGCTTGAAGAGCTCAAGCGCCATGGCCTTCGGCAGACCGCACTGGTGCAGCTTCAGCTGCGGACCGACGACGATCACGGAACGCGCGGAGTAGTCCACACGCTTACCGAGCAGGTTCTGACGGAAGCGGCCCTGCTTGCCCTTGAGCATGTCGGACAGCGACTTCAGCGGACGGTTGCCGGGGCCCGTGACCGGGCGACCACGACGGCCGTTGTCGAAGAGCGCGTCCACGGCCTCCTGGAGCATGCGCTTCTCGTTGTTCACGATGATCTCGGGCGCACCGAGGTCGAGAAGGCGCTTCAGGCGGTTGTTGCGGTTGATCACGCGGCGGTACAGGTCGTTCAGGTCGGAGGTCGCGAAGCGGCCACCGTCCAGCTGCACCATCGGACGCAGGTCCGGCGGGATGACCGGCACGCAGTCGAGCACCATGCCCTTGGGGCTGTTGCTGGTCTGCAGGAACGCGGAGACGACCTTGAGGCGCTTGAGCGCACGGGTCTTCTTCTGGCCCTTGCCGGTACGGATGATCTCGCGGAGGCGCTCGGCCTCCTCGTCGAGGTCGAAGGACTCCAGGCGCTTCTGCAGCGCGGCGGCACCCATGGAGCCGTCGAAGTACGTGCCGAAGCGGTCACGCAGCTCGCGGTAGAGCAGCTCGTCGCCCTCGAGGTCCTGGACCTTGAGGTTCTTGAAGCGGCTCCACACCTCGTCGAGACGGTCGATCTCGCGCTGGGCGCGGTCGCGCAGCTGCTTCATCTCGCGCTCGGCGCCCTCGCGCACCTTGCGGCGCACGTCGGCCTTGGCACCCTCGGCCTCGAGCTCGGCCAGGTCGGTCTCAAGCTTCTTGGCGCGGGCCTCCAGGTCGGAGTCGCGACGGTTCTCGATCTGCTGACGCTCGACGGAGACGTGCGCCTCCAGGGACGGCAGGTCGCGGGTACGACGCTCCTCGTCCACGAACGTGATCATGTACGCGGCGAAGTAGATGACCTTCTCAAGGTCCTTCGGCGCGAGGTCCAGCAGGTATCCGAGGCGCGACGGGACGCCCTTGAAGTACCAGATGTGGGTGACGGGAGCGGCCAGCTCGATGTGGCCCATCCGCTCACGACGCACCTTGGCGCGAGTGACCTCGACGCCGCAGCGCTCACAGATGATGCCCTTGAACCGGACGCGCTTGTACTTGCCGCAGTAGCACTCCCAGTCCCGGGTCGGACCGAAGATCTTCTCGCAGAAGAGTCCGTCCTTTTCGGGCTTGAGGGTGCGGTAGTTGATCGTCTCCGGCTTCTTGACCTCGCCGTGAGACCACTGTCGAATGTCGTCCGCGGTCGCCAGGCCGATCCGCAGCTCGTCGAAGAAGTTGACGTCGAGCACTTCGTCAATCCCTCTTTCAGGGTCGAATGTCAAACATGGTCTGTACGGGTCCGGGGCGACCGGGGCTCCACAGGGGAGCCCCGGTCAAACCCGTCAGACCTCTTCGACGCTGCTCGGCTCGCGCCGGGACAGGTCGATACCGAGCTCCTCCGCAGCGCGGAAGACGTCTTCGTCGGTGTCCCGCATCTCGATGGACATGCCGTCCGAGGACAGCACCTCCACGTTGAGGCACAGGGACTGCATCTCCTTGATGAGGACCTTGAAGGACTCCGGGATGCCCGGCTCGGGGATGTTCTCGCCCTTGACGATGGCCTCGTAGACCTTCACGCGGCCGGTGACGTCGTCGGACTTGATCGTCAGCAGCTCCTGGAGGGCGTAAGCGGCGCCGTAAGCCTCGAGCGCCCACACCTCCATCTCACCGAAGCGCTGACCACCGAACTGGGCCTTACCACCGAGCGGCTGCTGGGTGATCATCGAGTACGGGCCGGTCGACCGGGCGTGCAGCTTGTCGTCGACCAGGTGGTGGAGCTTGAGGATGTACATGTACCCGACCGAGATCGGGTCCGGGAACGGCTCGCCGGAACGGCCGTCGAACAGCTGGGCCTTGCCGGACGGCTGCACCATGCGCTCGCCGTCGCGGTTCGGGATCGTGTGCTCGAACAGACCCGAGATCTCGTCCTCGCGCGCGCCGTCGAAGACCGGCGTGGCGACGTTGGACCCGGGGGTGACCTCGTCGGCGCCGATGCGCTGCAGTCGCTGCATCCACTCCTCGGAGCCCTCGACCTTCCAGCCGCGGCTGGCGAGCCAGCCGAGGTGGATCTCGAGGACCTGTCCCGGGTTCATTCGGGACGGGACACCCAGCGGGTTGAGGATGATGTCGACGGGCGTGCCGTCCTCGAGGAACGGCATGTCCTCGACGGGCAGGATCTTCGAGATGACGCCCTTGTTGCCGTGACGGCCGGCGAGCTTGTCACCGTCGGTGATCTTGCGCTTCTGCGCGACGTACACGCGAACCAGCTGGTTCACGCCCGGGGGCAGCTCGTCGCCCTCTTCGCGGTCGAAGACACGGACGCCGATGACCTTGCCGGTCTCGCCGTGCGGCACCTTCAGGGAGGTGTCACGGACCTCGCGGGCCTTCTCACCGAAGATCGCGCGGAGCAGGCGCTCCTCCGGCGTCAGCTCGGTCTCACCCTTGGGCGTGACCTTGCCGACGAGGATGTCGCCGGCGACGACCTCGGCACCGATACGGATGATGCCGCGCTCGTCGAGGTCGGCGAGGACCTCCTCGGAGACGTTCGGGATGTCCCGGGTGATCTCCTCCGGGCCGAGCTTGGTGTCACGGGCGTCGACCTCGTGCTCCTCGATGTGGATCGAGGAGAGGACGTCGTCCTGCACGAGGCGCTGCGACAGGATGATCGCGTCCTCGTAGTTGTGACCCTCCCACGGCATGAACGCCACGAGCAGGTTCTTGCCAAGGGCCATCTCGCCCTCGTCGGTCGAGGGGCCGTCGGCGAGGACCTGGCCCTCGATGACGCGCGCGCCCTCGTCGACGACGACCTTCTGGTTGAAGGACGTGCCCTGGTTCGAGCGGGAGAACTTCGCCACGCGGTACGTGGTGTAGGTGCCGTCGTCGTTGGCCACCGTCACGTAGTCGGCGGAGACCTCCTGGACGACACCGTCCTTCTCGGCCTTGATGACGTCACCGGCGTCGACGGCACAGCGGTACTCCATGCCCGTACCGACCAGCGGGGCCTCCGCCTTCAGCAGCGGCACGGCCTGGCGCATCATGTTCGAGCCCATGAGCGCGCGGTTGGCGTCGTCGTGCTCCAGGAAGGGGATCATCGCGGTCGCGACGGACACCATCTGGCGCGGCGAGACGTCCATGTAGTCGACGTCGTCACCGGGGATGTAGTCGATCTCGCCGCCACGGCGACGGACGAGCACACGCGCCTCGGCGAAGTGCAGGTCGTCGGTGAGCGGGGCGTTGGCCTGCGCGATGACGAAGCGGTCCTCTTCGTCGGCCGTCAGGTAGTCGACGTCGTCGGTGACGACACCTTCCACGACCTTGCGGTACGGCGTCTCGACGAAGCCGAACGCGTTCACACGGCCGTACGAGGCCAGCGAGCCGATCAGACCGATGTTGGGACCCTCAGGGGTCTCGATCGGGCACATGCGGCCGTAGTGCGAGGGGTGCACGTCTCGGACCTCGAAGCCGGCCCGCTCACGGGACAGACCACCGGGGCCGAGCGCGGACAGACGACGCTTGTGGGTCAGGCCCGACAGCGGGTTCGTCTGGTCCATGAACTGCGACAGCTGGCTGGTGCCGAAGAACTCCTTGATGGAGGCGACGACCGGCCGGATGTTGATCAGCGTCTGCGGCGTGATCGCCTCGACGTCCTGAGTCGTCATGCGCTCACGGACGACGCGCTCCATACGAGCCAGACCCGTACGGACCTGGTTCTGGATGAGCTCGCCGACGTTGCGCAGACGACGGTTGCCGAAGTGGTCGATGTCGTCGGTCTCGACGACCACGGACTGGCCGTTGTCACCGACGGTCTCGGTCTCACCGGCGTGCAGCTTCACCAGGTACTTGATCGTGGCGATGACGTCCTCGACCGTGAGGACGCCCGCGTCGAGCGGAGCGTCCGCACCCAGCTTCTTGTTGACCTTGTAGCGGCCGACCTTCGCGAGGTCGTAGCGCTTCGGGTTGAAGTAGAGGTTCTCGAGCAGCGTCTGCGCGGCCTCACGCGTGGGCGGCTCGCCCGGACGCAGCTTGCGGTAGATGTCGAGCAGCGCGTCGTCCTGGCCCTGGGTGTGGTCCTTCTCCAGGGTGGCGCGCATGGACTCGTACTCGCCGAACTCCTCGAGGATCTGCTCGGTGGTCCAGCCGAGCGCCTTCAGGAGGACGGTGACGGACTGCTTGCGCTTGCGGTCGACGCGGACGCCGACCATGTCGCGCTTGTCGATCTCCATCTCCAGCCAGGCACCCCGGGACGGGATGATCTTGGCCGAGAAGATGTCCTTGTCGGACGTCTTGTCGATGGAGGAGTCGAAGTAGACACCCGGCGAGCGGACGAGCTGCGACACGACGACACGCTCGGTGCCGTTGATGCAGAAGGTGCCCTTGTTCGTCATGAGCGGGAAGTCGCCCATGAAGACCGTCTGGGACTTGATCTCGCCGGTCTCGTTGTTGGTGAACTCAGCGGTGACGAAGAGCGGCGCGGCGTACGTGAAGTCGCGCTCCTTGCACTCGTCGATGGAGTTCTTCGGAGGCTCGAAGCGGTGGTCGCGGAAGGTCAGCGACATCGACCCGGAGAAGTCCTCGATCGGGGAGATCTCCTCGAAGATCTCCTCCAGACCGGACTTCGTGGGGACGTCCTGACCGGACTCCAGAGCCGCCTCGACCCGACTCTGCCAGGCGGTGTTGCCGAGCAGCCAGTCGAAGCTCTCGGTCTGCAGCGCGAGCAGGTTCGGAACCTCGAGGGGCTCCTTGATCTTTGCAAAGGAGATGCGCAGCGGGGCGGTGCTGGCGCCGTTGTTCGTATTGGCAGTCGAGGCGTTGCGCGAGGCGGCCAAGAGGGGGTCCTTCCGAGGGCTCGGACTCACTACGCGCGTACCGGTCCCATACCGAGCAACGAATGAGAAATCCCAGGTCAGGGAGGTTCAATCGACTCTGCTCAGGTGTGGGCATGCCCCTGGTGACGGGCAGGAGGCAGCTAACAGGCAGCGCAAAGGGTCAGTGTAGCCACTCGGCCCACTGATGTCCAGAGCGGGTTTTTATTGAGACCCACGAACACCTCAGAGTCCTACTGTTGTCGGCTCCAGCGGCAGACCCCTCGCCACTGGGCGCATATCCACACTGCCCTGTTCGCCATCGATCCATGCCTCGGATTCGGATCGATGTGACGACGCGTCCTGAGAATTGCGCGCTGCGTGCGGTTCGTCAAGGCCCCCCTGCCCATCCGGGCTGCCGCGAACGTCACCACTGGGGCCCCGGAGGCACAACGAAGATCACCATACTCGGCCATGCCGTCAGTGCAAGGCAGCCGTCACGGAGACCCCCGAGAACGCCGAAGGGCGACCACCCACATGGGTGATCGCCCTTCAGTGTGTGCGCGTTACAGCGCGCGAGCCTTTCGGCTCAGAAGAGTCCTACGACTCGCAAGGTCACTTGACCTCGACGGAGGCGCCGGCGCCCTCGAGGGCCTCCTTGGCCTTGTCCGCGGCGTCCTTGGCGACCTTCTCGAGGACCGGCTTCGGGGTGCCGTCCACGAGGTCCTTGGCCTCCTTCAGGCCCAGGGAGGTCAGCTCACGCACGACCTTGATGACCTGGATCTTCTTGTCGCCGGCGCCGGTGAGGATGACGTCGAACTCGTCCTGCTCCTCGGCGGCCTCGGCGGCGGCGCCACCAGCGGCACCACCGGCGACGACGACCGGCGCGGCAGCGGCGGCGGTGACGTCGAACTTCTCCTCGAAGGCCTTCACGAACTCGGAGAGCTCGATGAGGGTCATCTCCTCGAACTGGGCGAGCAGGTCGTCCTGGCTGAGCTTCGCCATGATGGCGGTCCTTCCACTAATTCGGCTGGTGCCGGATGTACATGTGAGGCGGGCGTACGTTCGGGCCCGCTGCGGCCACCTGCCTAGGCGTGCCTAGACGAGAGCGGCCATGACGCGAGCCGAATTACTCGGCACCGCCCTGCTCGGCCTGCTTGGCACGAAGCGCCTCCGCGGTGCGGACGAACTTCGAGGGCAGCGCCTGGAAGACAGAGGCAGCCTGCGACTGCTTGCCCTTCATGGCACCGGCCAGCTTGCTGAGCAGAACCTCGCGGGACTCGAGGTCCGCAAGCTTCTTGATCTCGTCGGCGGACAGCGCCTTGCCGTCAAGGACACCGCCCTTGATGACGAGAGAGGGGTTGTCCTTGGCGAAGTCACGAAGACCCTTCGCCGCCTCGACCGGGTCACCGGTGACGAAGGCGACAGCCGTCGAGCCCTGAAGGTGCTCGTCCAGCTGAATCCCGGCCTCATTGGCCGCGATCTTGGTCAGCGTGTTCTTCACCACTCGGTACTGAGCGTTCTCGCCGAGAGAACGGCGGAGCTGCTTGAGCTGCGCCACGGTCAGTCCGGTGTAAGAGGTGACAACAGCCGCGTTGGAGTCACGCAGCTTCTGCGTGATCTCTTCGACGGCTGCGACCTTGTCGGACGTCGCCATGTGCCTCGGCCTCCTTCCGGGGTGATGATCCTCGACTGACCTTTCGATCAGCCGCGTACGCCGGACCGCCTGAATCAGGCACGTAGAAGGGGGCGTCTGCACAAAACGAAACGCCCCGGCATAGGTGCACGGGGCGTGAGCTCGACCAGACGGAATCCGTCCAGGAGCGCTTCCACAGTCACCTACGCGGGTCGTCCGCAGTCAGCGGATCCTTCGGCCACCACACCCTCATGACTGAGCGCGCGGCAACGACCAGCGGTCTTTGGCTTCTGTAGGAGAGTACGCGAGCAGGGCCTCGACGGGCAAATCGGCTCCTGAGGCCCTGCCGCGACTGTCATTCCAAGGCCGCGCTACTGCTGCGGCTGCTGCTTCATCAGGTCCTTGACGTTGACGGTGTCGTCGGCCGGGGGCTCCTCGGTGGCCACGTCCACGCCGTAGTCGCTGTAGTAGACCGTCTGGGAGAACTCGCCGTTCTTCATCTTGGCCTCTTCGACCTTCTTCACCAGCAGGTCCCCGTCGTCGACCCAGATGTCGATCTTCTCGGTGGTCATGCCGGCCTCCTGGAGCTGCTTGCGCAGCGCGGCGGCGTCCTTCTCGTCCATGTCGGCGTTCTTGGCCGTCAGGTCGGCGACGTCGACCGTGCCGGAGTAGTGCGTGGCGTTGACTCCACGGACCTTCTCCTCACCGACGCGCTTCACATCGCCGGAGGCGAGGAGCATCTTCACCGTCTGGTTCGGGGTGGAGCTCTGCATCTGGTTCTTGAGCGCCTGGCCGGACGCGCCGCCCATCTCGGCGAGCGTCTCGTAGTCGTACTCGATCCAGTGCTTGCCGCCCGAGGCGGACGCGAACTTGTCCCCCATGTTCGCGTAGTAGCCGTTCTTCAGGTAGCGGTAGTCGATCGACGTGTCGCCGGTCTGCTGCAGCTGGTCGGCCATCGGGCCGTCGGTGAACGTGATGCGCAGGACGCCCGTGACACCGTCCGACCAGTCGAGGCCGCCCTTCATCTCCATGCTGCCCTGGGCGCCCATGGTGGTCGTGCCGTCCACCTTCGCGGAGTCGGCTTCCTGGGTCTTGCTGTCGACCGTACGCAGCGCCGTGAGCGGGTTGAACGAGCCGCCGCCCGCACCTCCGCCCTTGCTCTCGCTCTTGCCCGCGGAACCCCCACCGCAGGCCGCAACGCCGGTCAGGGCAGCGACTGCCGCGATCGAGACACAAGCGCGCCGCACGGTCCTGGTGTTCATCTGTCCCACCCCTAGAGAGATTTCGCCGTTCGGCCTGCACGGTAGCGCGTGGCACCGACAACGCGGGCGGGCCCCGCACCTCGGAAGGTGCGGGGCCCGTCTGCGACACGCGTGCGCGACGCGGCTGCCAGGGAGTCAGGCGACTCAGACGGCGGCCGGGTCCTCCTCGACGAGGAGGTTGCGGGTGCGGTTCGGGTCGAGCGGAATGCCGGGGCCCATCGTGGTGGTGAGCGCGGCCTTCTTGATGTAGCGGCCCTTGGCGGCGGAGGGCTTCAGACGAAGCACCTCCTCGAGGGCTGCGGCGTAGTTCTCCACCAGCTTGGTGTCGTCGAAGGACGACTTGCCGATGATGAAGTGGAGGTTCGCGTGCTTGTCGACGCGGAACTCGATCTTGCCGCCCTTGATGTCGTTGACAGCCTTGGCGACGTCGGGGGTGACGGTGCCGGTCTTCGGGTTCGGCATCAGACCACGCGGACCGAGCACGCGGCCGAGGCGGCCGACCTTGCCCATGAGGTCCGGGGTGGCGACGACGGCGTCGAAGTCCAGGCGGCCCTTGGAGACCTCGTCGATCAGTTCGTCCGAGCCGACGATGTCGGCGCCGGCGGCTTCCGCGGCCGCAGCACGGTCACCGGTCGCGAAGACCAGGACCCGGGCGGTCTTACCGGTGCCGTGCGGGAGGTTCACGGTGCCACGGACCATCTGGTCGGCCTTGCGCGGGTCAACACCCAGGCGGAAGGCGACCTCGACGGTGCCGTCGAACTTGGTCGCGGAGGTCTCCTTGGCGAGACGGACGGCCTCGAGCGGGGCGTAGAGCTTGTCCCGGTCGATCTTGGCGTCCGCAGCGCGGAGAGTCTTGCTGCGCTTCACTTCTACTCCTGAGGTTCAGGTATGGAGTTCGTGGTCCGGGCCGCGCATGGCCCTGCCACTCAGGTCAAACGGGGGTGAGGTCAGCCCTCGACCGTGATGCCCATGGAGCGGGCGGTGCCAGCGATGATCTTGGACGCGGCGTCCAGGTCATTGGCGTTGAGGTCGGGCATCTTGGTGGTGGCGATCTCGCGGACCTGCGCCTCGGTGATCTTGGCGACCTTGGTCTTGTGCGGCTCGCCGGAGCCCTTCTCGACACCAGCGGCCTTGAGGATCATCTTGGCGGCCGGCGGGGTCTTGGTGATGAAGGTGAAGGAACGGTCCTCGTAGACCGTGATCTCCACCGGGATGACCCAACCGCGCTGCGACTCGGTCGCGGCGTTGTAGGCCTTGCAGAACTCCATGATGTTGACGCCGTGCTGACCCAGCGCGGGGCCGACCGGCGGAGCCGGGTTGGCGGCACCGGCCTGGATCTGGAGCTTGATGAGCCCCGTGACCTTCTTCTTCTTGGGAGGCATTGCTCTCTCCGGGTCCTAGTGAGAGTGATCCGCCTGCCATCCGATCATCCGGATGGAGGCATACCGCACAACGATAACGGGTATGGCAGTGCGGCTAAAAACCGAGCAGGTCAGACCGGCTTTGGCAGCCTGTCTGACCTGGTCGGAAGCGTATGGTCCGGAAGGTCCGATCCCCTGTGGGGTCAGTTCTTCTGGATCTGGTCGAAGCTCAGCTCGACCGGGGTCTCGCGACCGAAGATCTCGACGAGGCCCTTGACCTTCTTCGAGTCGGCGTTGATCTCGTTGATCGTCGCCTGCAGCGTCGCGAACGGGCCGTCGGTGACGGTGACCGAGTCGCCGACCTCGAAGTCCAGGACCTGCACCTCGACCTTGCGGGCCGGAGCCGGCTTGCCCTCGGCCTCGGCGGCCTCGCGGGCGGCCTTCTCCTCGGCCTCCGGGGCGAGCATCTTGACGATCTCGTCAAGCGTCAGCGGGTACGGGTCGTAGGCGTTGCCCACGAAGCCGGTGACACCGGGGGTGTTGCGGACGACGCCCCAGGACTCGTTCGTCAGGTCCATGCGCACCAGGACGTAGCCGGGGAGCTTGTTCTGACGGATGGTCTTGCGCTCGCCGTTCTTGATCTGCGCGACCTCTTCCTGCGGCACCTCGGCCTGGAAGATGAAGTCCTCGACGTTCAGCGAGACGGCGCGCTGCTCGAGGTTGGTCTTCACGCGGTTCTCGTAACCGGCGTAGGTGTGGATGACGTACCACTCGCCGGGGAGCGTGCGGAGCTCTTCGCGCAGGGCGGCGATCGGGTCGACCGGCTCGGCTTCCTCGGCCTCTTCGACGGCCTCGACGGCAGCCTCGTCCTCGGCGGTCTCCGCCACGACCTCGGCCTCGTCCTCGATCTGCACCGCGGCCTCCTCGGCGGGCTCGCCCGCCGCGAGGTCGGCAGCCTCGGCCTGGTCCGGCTCCTCGGCGTCCGCCGCCTCGACGATGTCGAGCTGGTCCTCCACGGACTCCGCGGCTTCCGCCGACTCGACGGCGTCGTTCAGGTTCGGGTCAGACACGGTGGCTGCTTCTTCCTGGATACAGATGGGTGGAACGCGCGAAACGGGCGCCGGGACCGGCGCCCTCCGCTCGGCTGTCAGCCGAAGACGTACTTGACGGCCTGCGAGAAGCCATAGTCAAGCACGGTCACCAAGGCGATCATGATGACAACGAAGACAATCACCACACTGGTGTATGTCGTGAGCTGGCTGCGAGTGGGCCAGACAACCTTGCGGAGCTCCGCGACGATCTGACGGTAGAAAAGCGCGAGGCGGCCCAGAGGACCCTTCTTGCCGCGCTTTCCGCCCTTGCGGGACTTCTTCGAATCGGTCGCCTCGTCCGGGGCATCAGGCGTGTCGATGGAGCCCACGGCGTCCGTCACTCTCTCTCACCTGATTCCGGGTCGTGGCCGTGCCGCGCCCGGTGGAGCCGCACGGCGGTGCTTTGCAGTACGTACATGCGCACACATCCTGGCGAAAGGTGTGTGTAGCAGGGCCGGAGGGACTTGAACCCCCAACCGCTGGTTTTGGAGACCAGTGCTCTACCAATTGAGCTACGACCCTTTGGTTTTCCCCCAACGTACAGCATCCGTACCGATGCACGGAGTGCGCTCGGTGGGTGCCGACCGTTGAAGGCCAACGAGCGATGAGTGTACGTGGTCCCGCGCCCGGCGTCGAACAGAAAGGGCCTCACCCCTCCGGCAAACCGGTGTACCCGGGGTCTTTCCGGTCTGGAACGATGGGCCGCATGAGCGCTGCAACCTCTCCCACCGAACGCCGCATCTCCGCCCGCATCGGCGCGATCTCCGAGTCCGCCACCCTCGCCGTCGACGCCAAGGCCAAGGCCCTCAAGGCCGCCGGCCGTCCGGTGATCGGATTCGGCGCGGGCGAGCCGGACTTCCCCACGCCCGACTACATCGTCGAGGCGGCCGTCGAGGCCTGCAAGAACCCGAAGTACCACCGGTACACGCCGGCCGGCGGGCTCCCCGAGCTGAAGGCCGCGATCGCCGCGAAGACGCTGCGCGACTCCGGCTACGAGGTCGAGGCCGCGAACATCCTGGTGACCAACGGCGGCAAGCAGGCGATCTACGAGGCCTTCGCGACGATCCTCGACCCGGGCGACGAGGTCATCGTCCCGACCCCGTACTGGACGACGTACCCCGAGTCGATCCAGCTCGCGGGCGGTGTGCCGGTCTTCGTGACCGCCGACGAGACCACCGGGTACCGGGTGTCGGTCGAGCAGCTGGAAGCGGCCGTCACCGAGAACACCAAGGTGCTGCTCTTCGTCTCCCCGTCGAACCCGACCGGCGCCGTCTACACGCGCGCGCAGGTCGAGGAGATCGGCCGCTGGGCCGCCGAGAAGGGCCTGTGGGTCCTGACCGACGAGATCTACGAGCACCTGGTCTACGGCGAGGCGGAGTTCAGTTCGCTGCCGGTGGTCGTGCCGGAGCTGCGGGACAAGTGCGTCGTCGTGAACGGCGTCGCCAAGACGTACGCCATGACCGGCTGGCGCGTGGGCTGGGTCATCGGCCCGAAGGACGTCGTTAAGGCGGCGACGAACCTGCAGTCGCACGCCACCTCCAACGTGAGCAACGTGGCGCAGGCCGCCGCGATCGCCGCCGTCTCCGGTGACCTGACCGCCGTGGCGGAGATGCGGAAGGCCTTCGACCGGCGCCGCCGGACCATCGTGAAGATGCTCAACGACATCGACGGCGTGCTGTGCCCGGAGCCGGAAGGCGCCTTCTACGCGTACCCGTCCGTGAAGGGCCTGCTCGGCAAGGAGATCCGCGGCAAGCGTCCGCTGACCACCGTCGAGCTGGCCGCGCTGATCCTGGACGAGGTCGAGGTCGCCGTGGTGCCGGGCGAGGCCTTCGGTACGCCTGGCTACCTGCGGCTCTCGTACGCCCTGGGTGACGAGGACCTGGTCGAGGGCGTGTCGCGGATCCAGAAGTTGCTGGCGGAGGCCCGCTGACAGCGACGGTTTTCGCGTTGCGGTGACGGTTTTCGCGTTGCAGTGACGGTTTTCGTCACTCAATACAGGCTGTTTTCGATACGGGCCTCCGGCTTCGGCCGGGGGCCCGTTCGTTCGTTCGGGCAAGGACTCCTTGGTGGCTCCTTGGCGGAAAGCGGCTATCGGGACGGCACGTCCGTACGGCAGGATCCTGGGATGGAGCGTGTGCGTGACGTCAGCCTGTTGCCGAAAGCCCATCTGCACCTGCACTTCACCGGGTCGATGCGGCCCACGACGCTGCTGGAGCTCGCGGACAAGTACGGGGTCCATCTCCCCGAGGCGCTGACCACCGGGCAGCCGCCGAAGCTGCGCGCGACGGACGAGCGCGGCTGGTTCCGTTTCCAGCGGCTGTACGACATGGCGCGGTCCTGTCTGCGCGAGCCGGAGGACATCCAGCGCCTGGTCCGGGAGGCCGCGCAGGAGGACCTCGCGGACGGTTCCGGCTGGCTGGAGATCCAGGTCGATCCGACCTCGTACGCGCCTCGGCTCGGCGGTCTGATCCCCGCGCTCGAGATCATCCTGGACGCGGTCGACACGGCCTCGCGGGAGACCGGGCTCGGGATGCGGGTGCTGGTCGCGGCGAACCGCATGAAGCACCCGCTGGACGCCCGTACGCTGGCCCGGCTCGCGGTGCGGTACGCGGACCGGGGCATCGTCGGTTTCGGGCTCTCCAACGACGAACGACGCGGTATGGCGAGGGACTTCGACCGGGCCTTCGCGATCGCGCGGGACGGCGGGCTGCTGGCGGCGCCGCACGGCGGGGAGCTGACCGGCCCGGCGTCGGTGCGTGACTGTCTCGACGACCTGCACGCCACCCGGATCGGGCACGGGGTGCGCGCGGCCGAGGACCCGCGGCTGCTGCGACGACTCGCCGAACGCGGCGTCACCTGCGAGGTCTGCCCGGCGTCCAACGTGGCGCTCGGCGTCTACGAGAAGCCCGAGGACGTACCGCTGCGGACGTTGTACGACGCCGGGGTCCCGTTGGCGCTCGGCGCCGACGACCCGCTGCTGTTCGGGTCACGGCTGGCCGCCCAGTACAAGATCGCGCGGGAGCACCACGGCTTCGGCGACGCGCAGCTGGCCGAGCTGGCGCGGCAGTCGGTGCGGGGCTCCGCCGCGCCGGCCGAGGTGCGGGAGAAGCTGCTCGCGGGCATCGACGACTGGCTGGTTTGACGGCTGCCGTCAGGCGGCCGCGGCGTCGAGGTCCAGTACGGCCTTGCCGTGCAGGCGGCGACCGAGGAGGGCGTCGGCGGCCTCTCCGGCTCGCTGCCAGCCGCCGCGCCAGGAGACGCCGGGGTCGAGCTCGCCCGCGGCCACCTGCTGCGCCAGCAGGCTGAGGTCGGGCGCCAGGTTCGTGCAGCCCAGGAGGTAGAAGCTCGCGACGGTGCGGTCGTGTCGGCCCTCGTTGCCGAAGAGGGCGCCGTACGGGAACTGTTCGGGTTCGCCGGCCGAATGGCCCACGGCGACGAGCGTGCCGCCCTCCGACAGCTTCTCGTACGCCTCCACCAGCTGCTTGCCGCCGACCAGGTCGATGACGCCGTGCACGGGTTCGGACGCGGCGGCGGGTGTGCCGACGACCTCGTGCGCGCCCAGTGCGCGCAGGGTGTCGCCGCGCGTTTCCGGGTCTCCGGTCACGGCCACGACGTACGCGCCGCCCCTGCGGGCCAGTTGGACGGCGTACCGCCCCACCCCGCCGGTGGCGCCGGTGACGAGGACCCGGCGGCCGAGCAGCGGGCCGATGCGGTGCAGGGCCCGCAGGGCGCTGGCGCCGGCCACCGGGACCGTGCTGACGGCACCCAGGTCGGCGCCCTCGGGGACGGTGCCGATCAAGTCCGTGTCCACGGCGCGGAGTTCGGCCCAGGCCCCGGCGGGGGCGAGGGTGACGACGGGGGTGCCGACGGCCGGGCCCGAGCCGTCCGCGGCCGCGCGCTCGACCACGCCTGCGGCGTCCCACCCGAGGACGGTCCCTTCCGGCGCCTCGGGGACGAGGTGGCTGATCTCGCCGTAGTTGAAGGAGGTCGCGGCCACCCGGATCAGGGCCTGGTGAGGTGCGGGTTCGGGCTCCGGCGCGGTGCCGAGCCTGAGTCCTGCGGGTGCTGAGCGGTCGACGAGCAGGGCGCGCATGGGGACACCTTTCGGGCTTTCGGGCTTTCGGGCTTTCGGGCTTTCGGGCTTTCGGGCAGCGATGGGGGGCTCCGCGGGCCTGGGGGCACGGGAGTTCCTCGGGCAGAGAATTGCCTGAGACAGTTATGCCACTGAGTGGCAGAAGCCTGCAAGTGGCATTCGCTGCCGTGGCGCGCTTGTGAGCGAGTCTCGCGTACGCTGCCGCCATGACCACCGCGTCGTCCCCAGCGACCGAATCCACGGAATCCACCGCATCCACTGGCGCGGCCGCACCCGCCGAGGCGCGGCTGCCGCTGCGCGAGCGCAAGAAACGGCGCACGCGGCAGGCGCTCGTGGGGACCGCCCTCGACCTGTTCACGGAGCGCGGCTTCGACGGCGTGACGCTGGACGAGCTGTGCGATGCGGTGGACGTCTCGAAGCGCACGTTCTTCCGTACGTTCACCAGCAAGGAAGACGTCGCCATGGAACCCACCCAGGAGCTGTGGACGGCCTTCCTCGAGGAACTGGAACGCCGCCGGCCCGAGCGGGGCGGCACGCTCGTCGAGCTGCTTGAGGGGTGCCTCTACGGGGCGCTCGACCGTATGACGGACGACGGCTGGGCCCGGCGCGTGCTGCGCAGTCGGCGTCTCGCCGAGGAGACCCCCTCCATGGGGGCGCACGGGCTGGCCTTCTGCGACCGCACCAGCCGAGCCGCCCTCGACGTACTGCGGCGCAGGTTCCGCCTGGACACCGCCGGCGACCCACGGCCCCGGCTCGCACTCGACGTGCTCGTCGCCGCGTTCCACTGGGCGCTGGCGGAGTGGACGGCGCAGCCGGGCAGCCCCACGCGCGCGCAGCTGGCGTCAGGCCTGCGCGCCGCCGTCGCTGCCGTGCCGGACAGCCTGACCTTGACGGTCACCGCGCGCGACTAGGGCGTACTCGGGAGACGCCTGAGACGCGCCCTGCCCCTCACCTAGGGGCGGCGGCCGCGGCTGGACTCAGGGGCGATGCCCTGCCAGAGCGTACGAACGAGGGCGGTCGCGAATCCCTGTACGGGAGGGGGCGGTTGGGGGCCGTCCTCGTCGTACGCGAAGGCGCGCTGCGCGCAGGCGCCGAGGAGGAGTGAGGCGGCGGCGAAGGTGTCGGCCTCGGGAGCGACGCGGCCCGCCCGCTGTTCGGCCCTGAGGTACTCGTCCAGACCCATGATGGGCATGTGCGGGCCGGTGCCCATCTCGCGCAGGGCCGCGACGTGGCGCCGGCGCAGCCGGGTCTCGGCGTAGAGCGAGCCAGCGATCGGGAAGCTCTGCTCGTAGAAGAGCGCGGCCGCGTGCGTGATCTCGACGAGGTTCTCCTCGACGGTGCGCCCGCCCGGGTCTTCGGCGAGGCGGTGGATCAGTGGAGCCAGTTGCGGCAGGCGCTCCTTGAGGACGCTGACGAACAGCTCCTCCTTGCTGGCGAAGTGCTTGTAGAGCGCCGCTTCCGAGCAGCCGGCCGCCTTGGCGATCTCCTTGGTGGTGGTGCGGGCGAGGCCGATCGTGCGCATCAGCTCGTGGGCCGCGTCGAGGATCCGCTCCCGGGCCGGTTTCTGCATGGGCTGTCCTCTGGAGGCTTGACGGGTGAGTGAATACTTACCCACTCTAGAGGGTGAGTGAACACTTACCCACCCCCGCACCCCGGGAGGATGCGCCATGAAAGTCACTGTTTTCGGTGCCACCGGAGGGATCGGCCAGGAGCTCGTCAGACAGGCCCTCGCCGCCGGGCACCAGGTCACGGCCGTGGTGCGCGATCCGGCGCGGCTCAGTCCGGCCGGTGACGCCCTCGACCTGTTCCGTTCGGACTTGCGGGACACCGAGGCCCTGCGGGAGGCGGTCGAAGGGCGGGACGCGGTGCTGTCCGGCCTCGGAGCCCGCTCCACCAAGGACGCCCGTACGGGGATCGCGGCGGCTCTGACCCGTCCGGTCCTGCGGGCGCTCGACGCGACGGGCACGCGGCGTTTCCTCGCGGTGAGCGCCGGTCCGCTCGCTCCCGAGCCGGACGACCAGAGGTTCGTGCACCGCCGCGTCATGGTGCCGCTGATCAGCACGCTCCTGAAGCCGGTGTACGACGACCTGAAGGTGATGGAGGCGGAGGTCCGGCGCAGCGCCACCGACTGGACGCTCGTACGCCCGCCGAGGCTCCTCGACAGGCCGGTCACCGGGGCCTATCGCACGGCCCTGAACGTGAATCTGCGCGGTGGCAGCACCATCGGGCGCGCGGACGTGGCGCACGCGATGCTGGCGATGATCGACGACCCGGCGACGGTGAAGCAGGGCGTGAGCGTCGCGTACTGAGCGGGCCGCGTACGACTACAGGCTGACGCCCACCGTCACCGGCTCGTTGACCAGCGTGATGCCGAAGGCGGCCCGGACGCCGGCGACGACCTCGCGGGCCAGCATCAGGAGGTCCTCGGTGGTGGCCTCGCCGCGGTTGGTGAGGGCGAGGGTGTGCTTGGTGGAGATACGGGCCGGGCCCTCGCCGTACCCCTTCGTGAAGCCCGCCTTGTCGATGAGCCAGGCCGCCGAGGTCTTCACGTGACCGTCCCCGTCCGGGAAGGCCGGCGGCGCGATCTCCGGGCCGAGGCGGTCCAGCACGCGCGCGTGGAAGGCGGTGAACTCCGCCTCCGTGAGGATCGGGTTGGTGAAGAACGAACCGGCCGACCAGGTGTCGTGGTCCTCGGGGTCGAGCACCATGCCCTTGCCCGCCCGCAGTTTCAGGACCGTCTCGCGGGCGCTCTCCAGCGGCACGCGGTCCCCCGCCTCGACGCCCAGGACACGGGCGGTCTCGGCGTACTTCACGGGGGCGCTCAGGCCGTCCGCGTCCTCGAGGTCGAAGCGGACGCGCAGCACCACATAGCGCTCGGGGTCGGCCTTGAAGCGGCTGTGGCGGTACGAGAACGCGCAGTCGGCGTTCTGCAGGGTGACGGTCTCGCCCGCCCTGCGGTCGTACGCCACGACCTCCGTGATGGTCGTGGAGACCTCCTGGCCGTACGCCCCGACGTTCTGGATCGGCGTCGCGCCTGCGGAGCCGGGGATTCCGGCGAGGCACTCGATGCCCGCGAGTCCGGCCCCGACCGTGCGCGCGACGGCGTCGGTCCAGACCTCGCCGGCGGCCAACTCCAGCTTGGTGCCGTGCAGTTCGAAGCCCTCGGTGGCGATGCGCAGGGCGGTGCCGGAGAAGCCCTTGTCGCCGATCACGAGGTTGCTGCCGCCGCCGATGACGAGCAGGGGGGTGCCCGAGGCGTCGGCCTCGCGCACGGCGGCGATCACCTCGGCGTCGGTCGTCGCGGTGATCAGGCGGGTGGCGGGCCCGCCGAGCCGGAAGGTGGTCAGCGGGGCGAGCGGGGCGTCGTGGAGTTGCTGCACGCGCTCAAGGGTACGGTCCGGGACCGACAGCGCCGGTCCCGGACCGTGGGAGGGTCTTGCGATGCGCCTCAGGCGAGGCGTACGACGGCCCGGGACATGCCCAGGACCTTCTGGCCCGCGCTCATGGCGGTGAGGTCGACGCGGACGGTGCGGGCGTCGTCGTCGAGCTTGGCCGCGACCTTGGCGCTGACCTCTACGACCGCGCCCTCGTCGTCGTTCGGGACGACGACCGGCTTGGTGAAGCGGACGCCGTACTCCGCGACCGCCGCCGGGTCGCCCACCCAGTCGGTGACGACGCGGATCGCCTCGGCCATGGTGAACATGCCGTGGGCGATGACGTCGGGCAGGCCGACCTCCTTGGCGAACTTCTCGTTCCAGTGGATCGGGTTGAAGTCGCCGGACGCGCCCGCGTAGCGCACCAGGGTGGCGCGGGTCACCGGGAAGGTCTGCGCGGGGAGTTCGGTGCCGACTTCGACGTCCTCGTACCGGATCTTCGCCGTCGTGCTCGCTGTGGTCATCGTCACGCCTCCTCTGCCGCGCGTGCGACGAGTTTGGTCCACGCGGTCACGACGTGTTCGCCTGCCTCGTCGTGCACCTCGCCGCGGATGTCCAGGATGTCGTTGCCCGCCATGGACTTGATCGCCTCGATGGTCGAGGTGACGCTGAGGCGGTCACCGGCGCGCACCGGGCGGGTGTACGCGAACTTCTGGTCGCCGTGCACCACGCGGCTGTAGTCGAGGCCGAGTTGGGGATCCTCGATGACCTGTCCGGCCGCCTTGAACGTGATCGCGAAGACGAAAGTCGGCGGGGCGATCACATCGGGGTGGCCGTAGGCCTTGGCCGCCTCGGTGTCGGTGTACGCCGGATTCGCGTCACCGACCGCCTCCGCGAATTCACGGATCTTCTCGCGGCCGACCTCATAGGGGTCGGTGGGCGGGTAGGTCCGCCCCACGAAGGACTGGTCGAGCGCCATGGACTCGGCACCTCCTGTGCTTTTCGCGGTATTCCGCAGTTCCTGCTCGCCCGCGTCGGCGATCACGGGCGGTAACGACACGAGGCCGCCCCCTGAAAAGGGGACGGCCTCGCATGCGAGCCTGATTCAGCGCGTTTCGCGGTGCGCCGTGTGCGAGTTGCAGCGCGGGCAGTGCTTCTTCATCTCAAGACGGTCCGGGTTGTTGCGCCGGTTCTTCTTGGTGATGTAGTTCCGCTCCTTGCACTCCACGCAGGCCAGCGTGATCTTCGGGCGGACGTCTGTGGCAGCCACGTGAGTGCTCCTTGACGGACGGATGGACGAATAAAACGGATGAACGCAGAAAAGAGTAGCCGACCGGAGGACCGACCCCACAATCGGCTACTGTCAGTAGCGGTGACCGGACTTGAACCGGTGACACAGCGATTATGAGCCGCTTGCTCTACCGACTGAGCTACACCGCTTTGATGCGAGGCCCTCACCCGGAGGTGAGGGATCCGCACATCAGAGCCCCAATGCGGAATCGAACCGCAGACCTTCTCCTTACCATGGAGACGCTCTACCGACTGAGCTATTGGGGCGAGCGATGAAGACATTACACGGTCGGCTGCCGTTCGCCCAAATCCGTTTCAGGGGCCCCGGGACGACGATCTCCGCGCATGTCACCGCACCCGTCTCCGAGGCCCCTTCCCTGCTCGTGCACCACACCGGTACGACTATTCGGCTCCTCCGCGAAGGGGCGTGATCGGCGCCCTAGGCTCGGGACACGCTGCGTGATCTTGATCGAACGCCGCGTGGTCCTGACCGCTCGAACCACGCCCAGGAGCGCGATGCCCGACAGCCAGCCGCAGCCACCGCACCATGAAGGCGCCGCCGAGGACACGGCCTCGCTTCTGCTCTGCGGAGCCACTCTCGTCGACGGCAGGACCGTGGACGTACGGCTCGGCAGGGGGCGCATCGAGGCGGTCGGCACCGCGGGCAGTCTGACCGCGCACACCGCGCGCGTGGACCTCGACGGGTACCTGCTGCTGCCCGCGCCCGCCGAGCCGCACGCGCACAGCGACACGGCACTCACCGCGGACGGCGACGGGCCGGTCGGTCACGAGGTGCGGGACGTCCAGCGGCGCACCACGGAGGCGGCGCTGCTGCAACTCGGCCACGGCGCGACGGCGTTGCGCAGCCATGTGCGGATCGGGGACGTGCAGGGGCTCGGCGCGTTGGAGGCGTCGCTGCAGGCCCGCCGGTCGCTGCGCGGGCTGACGGACCTCACGACCGTCGCCGTTCCGCGGCTGCTCACCGGGATCGCCGGCGCCGACGGCCTGGCGATGCTGCGGGACGCCGTGAAAATGGGCGCCTCTGTGGTGGGCGGTTGCCCCGACCTGGATCCGGACCCCACGGGGTACGTGGAGGCGGTCCTCGAAGTCGCCGCCGAGCATGGCTGTCCCGTGGACCTGCACACCGACGGCGCGGATCCGGCCCGGCTCGCGCGCCTCGCCGCCGTGGCGGGCGGGCTGCGGTCCGGGGTGAGCGTCGGGCCGTGCGGCGGGCTCGGACGGATGCCGGCGGCGGTGGCCGCGCGCAGCGCCGAGGCGCTCGCCGCGGCCGGTGTCTCCGTCGTGTGCCTGCCGCAGGGCGACTGCGGGGGCCTGGAGCGGCGCGGCTGCTCAGCGGCTCCCGTACGGCTGCTCAGGGCGGCCGGGGTGCGGGTGGGCGCGGGAAGTGGGGCGTTGCGCGACGCGGCCAACCCGGTCGGGCGCGGGGACCCGATGGAAGCCGCGTACCTCCTTGCCGCGCAGCACGGCCTCGACACCGATGAGGCGTACGCGGCGGTGAGTTCGGTCGCTCGGGAGGCGATGGGCCTGCCGGAGGTGCGCGTGGAGGCGGGGTTCCCCGCCGAGCTGCTCGCGGTCCGGGGCGCGCGGCTCTCGGGGGTGCTGTCGCTCGCGTACAGCCGGATCGTGGTGCACCGGGGGCGGGTGGTGGCGCGGACCAGTGCGGTACGGGAGTACTGCGACTCGGCGGTCGCCGTGGCGCTCGATCTGCCGCGGCAGGGGCGGGTGAAGGGCGCCGGGGGCACGGCTTGAGGCGCTGCACGCGCGCGTAGTGCCGGGTTCGGGTGTGCGGTGCGGGCTTGAGGCTGCACGCGCGCGTGGTGACGGTTTTCGAGCGTACGGACCGGTGGCGGTTTTCGAGCGTACGGACCGGTGGCGGTTTTCCTGGCTCTTGTCCGTGCCACGCGCGCGTGCAGACTGCAGACTGCTGCGTTGCGGTACGAGCGGCTGGGTCAGCGCATGGCGGACTGGGAGCCGGCGATGAACATCAGGTCGGACATGGTCAGTTCGGTGGCCTCGGCCGGGCGCTCGATCTTCGGCGCCTTGCCGAACTTCATCGTCAGCGGCAGCTTGGTGCCCTTCTCCAAGCCGTCGGACTTGTCCGCGAGTTGGGCGAGATCGAACGTGATCTTGCGCAACTTGCCGTCCTTCAGCACGAAGTCGACCTTCACCTGCTTCTTCGGGACCGACTTGAAGTCCTCGGCCGTCGGCAGCTCCGTGCCCGGGGGCAGATCGCCCGCCATCGGCTCCAGCTTGTCGGCGAGGCGCGTGAGGAGGGAGCGGGCGTTGGCCTTCGCGGTGATCCGGGACGTGCCGTCGGAGTCGCCGTGCTCCTTGAACCTGACCTCGCGCGCGAGGACCCGGCGGATGCCCTTGAGGAGCTTGGCCTGCGTCTTCTCGTCGATGGCGGGCTCATCCCGGGCCGGCCCAGGCAGCATCTTCGGGTCGACCTTGACCCACTTGCCCTGGAGAGCGCTGCGCAGGGCACCCGCCTCCTCGGGGAGGTCGGCGGCCGAGGGCATCGGGGTGTCCGCCAGCTTGCCGAAGGCGGCCAAGTCGGCGCGGTAGTACATGTCTTCGCCCAGGGCGCGGTACTCGAGCAGGGTTCCGTCGGCGCCGGTGATGCGCATCGACGTACCGGTGAAATCCTTCTCCTCCGCGTCGGCCAGGGGCTTTTCGGACTGCAGGGACATCTGGACGCGGGCCTTGCTGAGGAAGGCGCCGAAGCCGGGCGGCGGGCCGTCGCCGCCACCGCTCTCCGCGCCCTCCCCTTCCTGTTCCTGCGGGTCCTGCCTGTCCTCGCTGTCCTGGATGAGCTTCTCGAGCGTGGCCGCGTCCGCGTCCAGGCCGAACTCGACGGTGAGCGAACGCTGTTCACCGAGCTGCTCGACGGCTTCGTCGACCTGATGTGCCGCGGAGGCGTTCTCGACGGGGTCGCAGGCGGTGGCGCTCGTAAGGACGGCGGCGGCGCAGCCGGTGGCGATCAGGGTCTTGCGTATGGCGCTGATGACGGGCTCCTCTTGAAGATGAACATTCATGAGACGCCCGAGGTGCGGCTCGGGTTGCACGGCGGCTTCGGCCGACGCGGCGTACGGTCGGAATCATGCGGATTGTCATCGCTGGTGGACATGGTCAGATCGCGTTGCGGCTGGAGCGCCTGCTCGCCGCTCGCGGATACGAGGTCGCGGGCCTGATCCGCAACCCCGGGCAGGGCGACGACCTGCGGGAGGCGGGCGCCGAGCCGGTGTTGTGCGATCTGGAGTCGGCGTCGGTGGAGGAGGTCGCCGCTCATCTGCAGGGCGCGGGCGCGGCGGTGTTCGCGGCCGGCGCGGGCCCGGGCAGCGGCGTGGGCCGCAAGGACACGGTGGACCGGGGCGCGGCGGTGCTGTTCGCCGAGGCCGCGGAACGGGCCGGGGTGCGGCGGTACGTGGTGGTGTCGTCGATGGGCGCCGACCCCGGCCACAAGGGCGACGAGGTCTTCGACGCGTACCTGCGCGCCAAGGGTGAGGCCGACGCGTACGTGCGCGGCCGCGACGCCCTGGACTGGACGATTCTCAAGCCCGGCATGCTCACCAACGACGCCGGTACGGGACAGGTCCGCCTGGAGGCCTCGACGGGCCGCGGCCCGATCCCCCGCGACGATGTGGCGGCGGTGCTCGCGGAGCTGGTGGACACCCCCGGAACGGTGGGCCTGACCCTGGAGCTGGTGAGCGGCCCGACGCCGGTCACGGTGGCGGTCAAGGACGTCGCGGGCAACTGACGCGTGGCCCGATCGGGATCACGGTCGGGGGGCGTTCCCGGTGCTGTGGTTCGGGGGTCGGGGTCGGGGTCGGCGTTCGGCGTTCGGCGCCCGGCCGGTGTGGCGGTTTCGGGCGCGTCCCGTATGCCGGGCGCCTACGGTGAAACGATGACTACGGTCAACGCCAACGGAGTCGCCCTGGGCATCGAGTCCTTCGGCGACGAGAACGCGCCCCTGGTCCTGCTCGCGGGCGGGACGACGATGCTCTCCTGGCCGGACGCCCTCTGCGCCCGTCTGGCCGCCGGCGGCCGCCGCGTAGTGCGCTACGACCTGCGGGACAGCGGCGAGTCGACGACGGCGGACCCGGAGGCGCCCGCGTACACCCTGCGCGACCTGGCCGCCGACGCCGCCGCACTGGTCGAGGCGCTCGGCGGCGGGCCCGCGCACCTCGCGGGGATCGGGGTCGGCGGAATGGTCGCCCAGGTGGCGGTCCTCGACCACCCCGAGGCGTTCTCGGCGCTTACCTTGGCCGGTACGCGCGCGGTGGCGCCCGGCCCGCCCGACAACGACCTCCCCGACCACGACGAGGCCGCGATGGGGCGGCTGTTCGCACAGCCGATGCCCGACTGGTCCGACCGCGATGCGGTGGCGGAGTTCGCGGCCTCCGGCGCAGAGATCCTCGGCGACGACCCCGGTGCGGCACGTACGACCGCCGCGCGCGTCTGGGACCGTACGCCCGGCGTCGCGCCCTCCGTCCAGATGGCCAACCAGTTGGGCATGGTGTTCTCGCGGCTCGACTGCACGCCCAGGTGGCGCGAGCGGCTGCCCGGGATCGCGGTCCCCACGCTGGTCGTGCACGGGCGGCGCGACCGCTTCTTCCCCGTCGGCAACGGCGAGGCGACCGCCCGGGAGATCCCCGGGGCCCGGCTGCTCGTACTGGAGGAGGGGGCCGGGGCGATCCCGGAGAAGGCGGTGGACACGGTGGCGGGGGCGATGCTCGCGCTGGCTCGACCTGGGGGCTCGGGGGACTCGGGGGACTCGGGGGACTCGGGGGACTCGGGGGACTCGGAGGCCTCAGGGTGACCGGCTGACGGCGGCAGGTCTCGCCTGTCGCCGTCAGCCCGTCGCCGTAAGCCCATCGCCGTATGCCCGTCGTCGTAAGCCCGTCGTCGTAAGCCCGTCGCCGTAAGCCGGTCGCCGTAAGCCGGTCGCCGTAAGCCGGTCACCCGACGAACTCGCGCCGCGGGCCGTCAGGCCGCCACCAGCTCCTCCGTGAGGAACCCTTCTACGAACTCCCCTGCGCGGCGGTCGAAATCGGCGTACTGGGCCTCCCGCTCAGCCCCGGCGACCGCTTCGCCGACCAGCAGATTACCCTCGGCGTCGACGCGCTGCGGGCGCTCCTCCGCGTCGAGGAGCAGGCCGACGGAGGAGTGGGAGAAACCGCAGTAATAGGCGATGCCTTCACTGAGGTTGGCCTCGAGAACCGACTGCATGGCCTCCGCGATGGGGTCGTCGGCGGTGGCGCCGGCCAGGCCGAGCCACAGCATGCGCTTGCCCGCGAGGCGGGGCTTGCTGCGTCCGTACGCGAAGCCGTAGTTCCATACGCGGTCGATCCACCCCTTGAGGATCGCGGGCACGCTCTGCCAGTACACCGGGAAGACGGCGACGACGACATCGGCGTCGAGAATGCGCTGCATATGGGCGTGCGTCTCGTCCGAGTACGCCTTCTCCCGGTTGCCCCAGTCCGGCTGGTCCGCCACGTTCATCCGCGGGTCGAACCCCTCGGCGTGCAGATCGAGCAGGTCGATGCGGTATCCGGCGGTTTCGAGCTGTGCGGCCGTACGACGGGCGGTGTGCGCGGTGAGGGAATCGCTGCGGTGGTGTGCGACGACCACAAGGGCTTTCCTGGCGTCACTGCTGTGCTGCGGCACTGTCTCTCCTGCTGGCTCGATGTGGTCCCGATCCATTCGGTGAGTCCAGTACAGCCGCGGACCCGTAGATGATCCATGGGAGAAACCCTCCAAGACATAGGAGATCGTCTACAGCGTCTACGATGTCTCTGTGGATCCCTTGAGTTCATTGCTGGGCGGCATCCGGGCCGAGGGCTCGGTCGTCAGCCACGCCGTACTGACGGCGCCCTGGACCATCCGCTTCACCGACGAGGCACCGCTCACCATGGTCAGCGTGCTGCGCGGGGGTGGCACTCTGCTGCTGCCCGACGGCACCGATCGGGCGGTCGGCGTGGGTGACACGGCCATCGTGCGCGACCCCGCACCGTTCCTTCTCGCGGACGAGCCCGGCACGGTCCGCCGCCCTCATGCCGAGTACGAGATCGCCTGCTTCACAACGCCTACCGAGTGCACGGCCGAGGAGCTCGGCGGTATCCACTGGGGCACCGACCCGGACGGGGCGACCGCACTGATCGTGGGTGCCTACCGCGCCTCGGGCCATCGCCATGAACGGCTTCTGCGCGCGCTGCCGCCCGTCCTGGTGGTCAACGAGGACGTCGAGGTCTGCGCCTGGCTGGAGACCGCCGCGGCCGACGCCGCCCAGCGCTCCGCCGGTTCACAGGCCCTGATGGACCGGCTCCTCGACTGGGCCCTGGTGTGCACGCTGCGCACCTGGTTCGACCAGGCGGGCGCCGACGCGCCCAGCTGGTATCGAGGCCTCGCCGATCCGGTCCTCGCCCCTGCCCTGCACGCCTTCCACGACCGGCCTGCCGAGGCATGGACGGTGGCGTCGCTGGCCGCTCAATCCGGCGTCTCCCGGGCGCTGTTCGCCAGGCGCTTCACCGAACTGATGGGCCGCCCGCCCCTCGCCTACCTCACCGAGTGCCGTATGGCCGACGCCGAGTCCCTCCTGGCCGACACGGACCTCAGCATCGCCCGGATCGCCAAGTCCGTGGGCTACGCCGACGCTTTCGGCTTCAGCGCCGCGTTCAAACGCCACAAGGGGTTGAGCCCCAGCACGTTCCGGGCTGCTGCGGCTTGATCGATGGCGGGGGCGGGGACGGCGGAGGGCGGAGCTCCGGGTACACGAAGAACCCCCTCGTATACGAAGAAACCCCCTGTATACGAAGAAACCCCCTCCGCTCTGCGTTTCCGCAGTTCGGAGGGGGCTTTCCCCAAGTGTGGCGGCGCCAGGATTCGAACCTGGGAAGGCGAAGCCGGCAGATTTACAGTCTGCTCCCTTTGGCCGCTCGGGCACACCGCCTGGGGTGCTGCGTGAAGCGGCCTTGCGGCTGCTCCGTGGCAACGACGTAAACGATACCTGATGCCCGGGGGTGCTTCGCCACCCGATAGATCGCGGCCGGGCGCGGGGGTGGTGACTAGGCTTGCGGTGCGGTCCGGCACTACCGGCCGCACCCCTACGCACCCCGATACAAGGAGCCACAGGACATGGCCGACTCCAGTTTCGACATCGTCTCGAAGGTCGAGCGGCAGGAGGTCGACAACGCCCTCAACCAGGCCGCCAAGGAGATCTCCCAGCGCTACGACTTCAAGAACGTCGGTGCCTCGATCGCCTGGTCCGGCGAGAAGATCCTGATGCAGGCGAACTCCGAGGAGCGGGTCAAGGCGATCCTCGACGTCTTCCAGTCCAAGCTGGTGAAGCGGGGCATCTCGCTGAAGTCGCTGGACGCGGGCGAGCCGCAGGTCTCCGGCAAGGAGTACAAGATCTTCGCCTCTATCGAGGAGGGCATCTCCCAGGAGAACGCCAAGAAGGTCGCGAAGATCATCCGCGACGAGGGCCCGAAGGGCGTGAAGGCCCAGGTGCAGGGTGACGAGCTGCGGGTGACCTCGAAGAGCCGTGACGACCTGCAGTCCGTGATCGCACTTCTGAAGGGCCAGGACTTCGAATTCGCGCTGCAGTTTGTGAACTACCGGTAAGCACGCGCGCGTTGAGCGCGTTCTGAGCAGTCGCGAAAGGGCGGACAACCGATGGGGTGTCCGCCCTTTCGCGTACCGATGGCGCTGGTGGATGCCGGTGGCGGTCTCGTCGCCGGGCCGGGCTCAGCGGGAGCGGGAGTGGCCGAAGAGCAGGCGGTACGCGATGAGCAGTACGAGGGAGCCACCGATGGCCGCGACCCACGTCGTGGCGTCGTAGAAGTCCTTCGCGATGGGGCGGTCGAGGAACTGGGCGGAGCCCCAGCCCCCGATGAAGGCTCCCGCGATGCCGATGAGGGTCGTGCCGATCAGGCCGCCCGGGTCGCGGCCGGGCAGCAGGACCTTGGCGACGGCTCCGGCGATGAGCCCCAGAACGATCCAGCTGATGATGCCCATACGGCCGTGACCTGCCTTTCCTTACGTGCGTCTGCGGTGCGGTTCGGCGACGTCGCGACGTGGCTTCGTCTCATCGTCGCGCCATCGCGCCGTCGCGTCGTCACGTCGTCGTTGTGTCATCCGTGAAGACGTCGGCCGGGGTACGCGTGGTTGCGAGGGCCGACGTGGTGCGGTGCATGACACACGGGCGGTGCCTGGCTGTCGGGCGGTGCCTGGGCATACGGGCGGTGCCTGGGCATACGGGCGGTGCCTGGCTGTCGGGCTGAAGGCCAGGCAGCGGCGGGCGATGTGTGCGTCGTGCCAGACGAGGGCGAAGGGGCGACGCGCGCCGAAGTGGCCGCAGAGGCAGTCGGCGAGGGCGTCGAGGCCCCAACCGAAGTAGCCTCCCGGCCCGTTGACCGCCTCGCCCAGGGCGCAGAAGAACGCGGCCTCGTCGATGATGTGCCGGCCGTCGAGGTGGAACGTGGTGCCCGGTGCCGCGTCCTCGGCGGTGCGGGCGCGGTTGGCGAGGGCGGTGGTGAGCCAGAAGCGGCGGCCCGGCTCGTCGCAGCGCGCCCAGAGGTTGGGCAGGCCTGGGCGGCCGTCGGCCCACAGCTCCCACACGTCGTGGGCGGCCGACGGCGGTCGCTCCGCCAGGGGTTGCAGGGTGAGGTCGACCCGGCCGGGCCCGCGGGCGGACGGGATCCAGGTGGTGACCTCGCCCTCGACGGCGTCCTGGACGGGTTCGCCGAAGCGGTCGAGGCGCCTCAGCACGGCGCTGCCGAGGTCCTCCTCGCCCGCGTCCAGGGCGCGGCGCAGGGCGTTCCGCGGGGTGCAGCCGAGGAGGCGTACGGCCGTCTCCTGCTGCGTGGGCGGCTCTTCGTACACGCGGGCGAGGTCTCTGGCCGTGCCCCAGGGCAACTCCCTCGCGGTGTCCCAGGGTTCGTCCCCGCAGAGGCGGAAACCCGGGGACAGCAGCGGGCGTTGTGGATAGTCGGGCTGGTCGGGGACGGGGGTCCCCTCCACGGTCACGTCGAGCAGCGTCAGGTTATGGGCATGCGGCGCGCGCCGAGGATACGCACGTCCTGCAGACACCACTCCCCCACTGAACGACCGGCCTTGTCGAGGAGTTCCAGGGTCAGCGGACCGATCGGCGCCGAACCCTCGGCCCGCGCCAGGTCGACGGCCGCGCTCAACTCCCTCTCCGGGCGCACCCGAGGAGTTCGTCGCGCTCGCGCACCGGTGGCGGCGGGTCGGTGAAGAGGCCCTCCACGTCGACGCAGTGGGCCCAGGTGTCGCCGTACTCGACCTCCCACGGGTCGTACGCCACCAGGGCGTATCGCGGCCGGTGCACGCGCGTCAGCGGGAGGCGAAGGGCTGGTCGGTGGGGACGATCTCGCGGCCCAGGGGCATCAGGGAGACCGGGATCAGCTTGAAGTTGGCGATGCCCAGCGGGATGCCGATGATCGTGAGGCACTGGGCGATGCCCGTGACGATGTGGGCCAGGGCGAGCCACCACCCGGCGAGCACCAGCCACAGGACGTTGCCGACGCAGGAGGGCGCGCCCGAGTCGCGGCGCTCCACCGCCATGTACCCGAAGGGCCACAGAGCGAAGAGACCGATGCGGAACGAGGCGATCCCGAAGGGGATACCGATGATCGTGATGCAGAGGATCAGGCCCGCGGCGAGATAGCCGAGGAACAGCCAGAAGCCGCTCAGCACGAGCCAGATGATGTTGAGGATGGTTTTCACTGGTGACGTCCTGCCATCTGCTCGAGTCGGGCGATGCGCTCCGCCATCGGCGGATGCGTGGAGAACAGTTTCGCCATGCCCTGACCTGGACGGAACGGGTTCGCGATCATCATGTGGCTGGCCGCCTCGATCTTGGGCTCGGGCGGGAGCGGCAACTGCTTCGTGCCGCGCTCCAGTTTGCGCAGTGCGCTGGCCAGGGCCAGTGGGTCGCCGGTGAGTTGGGCGCCGGAGGAGTCCGCCTCGTACTCCCTGGAGCGGCTGATGGCGAGGCGGATCACCGAGGCGGCGATCGGGCCAAGGAGCATGATCAGCAACATGCCGAAGATGCCCGGCCCTTCACGGTTGCTGTTGCCGCTCGGGATCAGCCAGGCGAAGTTGACCAGGAACATGATCACCGAGGCGAGGGCGCCCGCCACCGACGAGATCAGGATGTCCCGGTTGTAGACATGGCTCAGTTCGTGGCCGATGACGCCGCGCAGTTCGCGCTCGTCCAGGAGGCGCAGGATGCCCTCCGTGCAGCACACCGCCGCGTTGCGCGGGTTGCGGCCGGTCGCGAACGCGTTGGGGGCCTCGGTGGGCGAGATGTAGAGGCGGGGCATGGGCTGGCGGGCCTGGGTGGAGAGTTCGCGGACCATTCGGTACAGCTCGGGGGCCTCGAACTCGCTCACCGGTCGGGCGCGCATCGCTCTCAGAGCTAGCTTGTCGCTGTTCCAGTACGCGTACGCATTGGTGCCCAGCGCCACGAAGAGGGCGACGATCAAGCCCGTACGTCCGAAGAAACTGCCGATGACGAGGATGAGCGCGGACAGTCCCCCGAGGAGCACGGCGGTCTTCAGACCGTTGTAGCGGCGGTGCACGGTACGCCCTCCTGGTGGTGCGGCGGGGGAACCCTTGTCTTCCTGGCTTCCACATCCAGTGGACCCTCCCTACCTGGTCAACGCCAGGCGAAGGGTGCTGGTTCCCTGGTGCGCACGCGGCTCGGTTCGGCCGTACGGGTGCGGGGCGCGGCGGCGCCTCAAGGGGCACCGCCGCGCCGGGTGCAGGGCAGAGGCGCTTTCCGAGCCGAGAAACAGGCTCCTTAAAAGAGAGCAGCCGCCGAGAACCGCAGGACGAGCTGAGGGGCTCCGGACAGGGCGACGCCGATGACCGTGGTGAGCACGAGCGCCGCCGCCAGCGGGAGCGGCACCGCGTGCTTGCGCTCGGCCTTCGCCGCTCCTTCGGGCGCTGCGCCTTCAGGTGCGCGGAAGAGGACCGCTGTCCACCGCAGGTAGTAGTAGAGGGCGATCACGACGTTGATCGCCATGACGACGGCGAGCCAGCCGAGGCCCGCGTCGACGGCCGCCGCGAAGACGGTCACCTTGGCGAACAGGCCGATGATGCCTGGCGGGAGTCCCGCCAGGCAGAGCAGGAAGAAGCCGAGGACGAGCGCCGCGAGCGGGCGGTTCGCGTACAGGCCGCGGTAGTCGCTGATGCGGTTCAGGGGCCGGGTGCGGGCGACGAGCGCGGCCACGGCGAACGCGCCGAGGTTCACGGCGGCGTACATCAGGGCGTACGCGACGGTGGCGCCGATCGCCTTGTCCGTCTCGGCTGGGCTGTCGGCGTACGCGGCCGAGGCGATCGGCACCAGGAGGTAGCCGGCCTGTCCGACGGAGGACCAGGCGAGGAGGCGGATCGCGCTGTACGCGCGCGTGCCGACCTGCCGCAGGGCGGCGACGTTGCCGACCGTCATGGTGAGCGCGGCCAGGACGGCGAGCACGGGGCCCCACACGTCGGCGTACGCGGGGAAGGCCACGACGGTGACCAGGATGAGGCCGGTGAAGCCGACCGCCTTGCCGACGACGGAGAGGTACGCGGCGACCGGCAGCGGGGCACCGATGTACGTGTCGGGCACCCAGAAGTGGAAGGGCACCGCGGCCGTCTTGAAGGCGAAGCCGACGAGGGTGAGGGCCACACCGGTCTGCGCGAGGATGTGCAGCTGTCCGTCGACCTCGCCGAGCCTGGCGGCGACCTCCGTGAGGTGCAGGGTGCCGGTCGCCGCGTACACGAAGCTGATGCCCATGAGGCTGACGGCGGTGGCGGCGACGGAGGACAGGAAGAACTTCAGGGCCGCCTCGGAGGAGCGCCGGTCGCCGCGCTTGAGGCCGACGAGGGCGAAGGCCGGCAGGGAGGCGACCTCCAGGGCCACGATCAGGGTGGCGAGGTCGCGCGACGCGGGCAGCAGGGCCGCGCCCGCCGCGGAGGCGAGCAGCAGAAACCAGAACTCCCCTTCGGGGAGTGCCTTGTTGTCCTTCAGCGGGCTCACGGAGAGCAGGGCCGTCAGCAGGGCGCCGGCGATGACCAGGAACTGGATGACGACGGTGAAGCGGTCCGCGGTGTAGCTGCACACGTCCGCGTCGCCGACCAGGCAGAACGTGGCGCGGTCGCCGTCGAGCAGCGGCAGCAGTGACAGGCCCGCGGCCACGAGCCCGGCGAGGGAGATCCAGGCCAGGAGCGTCTTGTTGCCCTCGCGCACGAACAGGTCGGCGACGAGGACGACCAGGGCGACGACGGCCGCGATGGTGGGCGGTGCGATCGCGACCCAGTCGACGTTCTGGACGAGGCTTGCGGCGGCTGCGGTCATGCCTTTCCTCCCGCGAGGAGCTGCTGCACGGCCGGGTCGGTGAGGCCGAGCAGCAGCGCGGGCCAGAGTCCGGCGAGAACGGTGAGGGCGACGAGCGGGGTCCAGGCGGCGAACTCGTAGCCCCGGACGTCGGCGATCTTCGGGGCGGCCGGTCCGGGGGTGGCGCCCATGCAGACGCGGCGTACGACGATCAGCATGTACGCGGCGGTCAGGAGCGTGCCGAAGGCGCCGAACGCCATGAACGTGAGAAAGGCCGGCCGGCTCAGTCCTTCGGCGGGGTCGAAGGCGCCGAACAGGGCGAGCATCTCGCCCCAGAATCCCGCGAGTCCGGGCAGTCCGAGCGAGGCGACGGCGCCGAAGGCGAGCAGTGCGCCGAAGCGGGGCGCCTTGCCGTAGAGGGCGGCGCCGGTCTGTTCGGCGAGCGCGTCGAGGTCGGTGCTGCCGGTGCGGTCCTTGAGCGCGCCGACGAGGAAGAACAGCAGGCCGGTGATGAGGCCGTGGGCGATGTTGGCGAACAGCGCGCCGTTCACGCCGGTCGGGGTCATCGAGGCAATGCCGAGCAGCACGAAGCCCATGTGGCCGACGGACGAGTACGCGATGAGCCGCTTGAGGTCGCCCTTCGCGCCGCGCTTGGCGAGCGCGAGGCAGGCGAGCGACCCGTAGATGATCCCGACGACCGCGAAGGCGGCGAGGTACGGCGCGAACTCCCGCATTCCGTCAGGGGTGATGGGGAGGATGATTCGTACGAACCCGTACGTACCCATCTTCAGCAGGACGCCGGCTAGGAGGACCGAGCCGACGGTGGGAGCGGCCGTGTGGGCGTCCGGGAGCCAGCTGTGCAGCGGCCACATCGGGGTTTTGACGGCCAGTCCGATCCCGATCGCCAAAGCGGCGATGACCTGCACGGATGTGGTCAGCCCACGGCCGTTGTCAGTGGCGAGTGCCATCATGTCGAACGTGCCTGAGTCGAGGCCGACGAGGAGGAGTCCGAGCAGCATCACGACCGAACCGAGGAGGGTGAAGAGGATGAACTTCCAGGCGGCCGCCCGCCGTTGATCACCTCCCCACCGGGCGATCAGGAAGTACATCGGGATGAGGACCATCTCGAACGCGAGGAAGAACAGCAGCAGATCGAGGACGGCGAAGGTCGCGAGGGTGCCGGACTCGAGGACAAGGAGCAGCGCGACAAATGCCTTGGGAGACGGGCCCGCAGGCATCTTGAAGTAGCTGTAGAGCGCGCAGAGGAAGGTCAGCAGCGCGGTCAGGACGAGAAGGGGGAGCGAGATGCCGTCGACACCGAGATGGATCCGCACGTCGAGCGCGGGGATCCAGCTGATGTCGGTCGTGGCCTGCATACGCGCGGGATCGTCGTGATCGAAGCCCGCGGCGAGGGCGAGCGCGGCGAGGAGCACGACTCCGGTGACGGTCACGCCGTGCCGCAGCACGGCCTGGTCCGGTGACGTGCCCCGCAGCCCGGGCGGGGCGGGCAGCAGGGCGGCGCCCGCGCCGAGGAGCGGGAGGACCACCACGAGAGCGAGGAGGTACTGCATGACGGTGTCGTTGATATCGATCACGGCTCAGGCTCCCGCTGCGACGAGTACGGCGGCGACGGCCAGGACGACGGATCCGGCGAGCAGCGCGCTCAGATAGGTCTGCACATTGCCGGTCTGGGCGCGGCGCGCGGCCGCACCGAGCCAGCGGGGCAGGGTGCCCGCGCCGCGTACGTACGTGTCGACGACCTCGCGGTCGAGGAAGCGGACGACGGTGGCCAGGAACTGGGTGGGGCGGACGAACAGCGCGGTGTAGACCGCGTCGAGCCGGAAGCCGACGGCTGCGTGGCGGTGCAGCGGGCCGAGCAGGAGGCGGCCCGGGTCGGCCGGGTCCGGTGCGGAGGCGATCGAGCCGTACGCGGGGGTGTGTGTGGCGATCGCCTCGGCCTCGGAGACGGCGGGCTCGGCACCCGGGTGGGCGGTGACGGCGCCCACGGGGACGCGGGCGGCCAGGGCGGTGGTGTGCCGCCAGGTGCCGTAGGTGACGAGGCCGCCGACCAGGGTGAGGCCGGTGGCGAGGACGGAGGTGGTGAGGGTCGGCGTGAGCGAGCCGCCGTCGAACCAGTCGGGGAGCGCTCCGACGGTGATGCCGAAAGCGAGGGAGGGAACGGCGAGCACCCACAGGACGGCGTTCATCACGACCGGCTGCCTGCCGTGGTCCGGGGCCTCGACCACACCCGGGGCGGGGTGGGGTCCGGTGACGGGCGGGCGGAAGGCGAGCAGCCACAGCCGCGTCGCGTAGGCGGCGGTCAGCATGGCGGTGAGGAGGCCGGATACGAGCACGATCCAGCCCGCCGATCCGGGGACGGACCCGGTGTGGCCGGTGGCCGCGTGCTCGGCGGCGCCGAGGACGGCCTCCTTGGAGAAGAAGCCGCTGAAGGGCGGGATCGCGGCGAGCGCGAGCAGCGCCACGGTCATCGTCCAGAACGCGTCGGGGATCCGGTCGCGCAGACCCGTCATGCGGGACATCGCGGCAAGGGAGTTGGTGCCGGCGGCGTGGATGATCACGCCGGCGGCGAGGAAGAGCAGCGCCTTGAAGGCGCCGTGCGAGAGGAGGTGGAAGACGGCCGCGCCACGTTCGCCGACGGCCAGGGCGCCGGTCATGTAGCCGAGTTGGCCGATGGTCGAGTACGCGAGGACGCGCTTGATGTCGTCCTGCGCGAGGGCCGCGAGGGCCGAGCCGACCATCGTGACGGCGGCCATCACGGCGAGGACGACCAGCGCGGCGGCGGACGCGGCGAAGACCGGGAGGAGACGGGCCACGAAGTACACACCGGCGGCGACCATCGTCGCGGCGTGGATCAGCGCGGAGACCGGGGTGGGGCCGGCCATCGCGTCGGGCAGCCAGGTGTGCAGCGGGAACTGCGCCGACTTGCCCGCCACGCCCGCGAGGAGGAGCAGGGCGATCAGCGTGGGGTGGTCGAGGCCGCCGGTCGCGACGGCGTCGAGGACCTTCGTGATGCGGAAGGACCCGGCGTCGGCGGCGAGGGCGAACAGACCGATGAGGAAGGGGACATCGCCGAGCTTGGTGACCAGGAAGGCCTTGAGGGAGGCGGCGCGCGCCTCGGGCGTCTCCCAGTAGTGGCCGACGAGGAAGTACGAGCAGATGCCCATGACTTCCCAGCCGACGAGCAGCACCATCAGGTCGCCGGAGTAGACGACCAGGAACATCGCGGAGGTGAACAGCGAGACCAGAGCGGCATACGAGGGGTAGCGCGGGTCGTCGCGCAGATAGCCCGTCGAGTAGATCTGCACGCAGGAGGCGACGAGGCCGACCAGGACGGCGACGAGGACGGCGAAGCCGTCCAGGTGCAGGGCGAGTTCGATCGGCACGGAGCCGGTGGGCGTGAGCTCGGTGGCCGCGTCGACGGGGCGGATGCCGCCGCCGGTGCCGCCGCCCTGACGTACCGCGATCAGTACGGCGATGACGGCCGACAGCAGGGTGGGCAGCACCGCGAGGGGGCGGACGAAGCCGGGGGCCTTGCGGCCGAGGAGCAGTCCGGCGACGGCGCCGAGGAACGGCAGAAGGGGGACGAGAACGGCGAGGGTCGGGGTGGTCACGCGGTGGCCTCGGCCTTCTGCGCGGCGGCGGTCGCGTCGGGGTGGGTCGCGTCGGCGGCGCCGTCGGGTGCCGCATCGTCGGGGCCCGCGGGCCCGGGGGACTCGGCGGTGTCGCGGAGGCGGTCGACGTCGGACGTGCCGCGGTTGCGGTACACCATCAGCACGATGGACAGGCCGATGCCGATCTCGGCGGCGGCGATGGCGATGGTGAAGAGGGTGAGGGCCTGGCCGGCGTGCAGGGTGTCGCGCAGCCAGACGTCGAAGGCGACCAGGTTCAGGTTGACGGCGTTGAGCATCAGCTCGACGGACATCAGGACCAGGATCGCGTTGCGGCGGGCGAGTACTCCGTACAGGCCGGTGCAGAAGAGCAGGACCGCGAGCACCGCGGGATAGGCGAGATGCATCAGCGCTGCTCCTTGTCGGCGGCTGCTTCCGCGTCGTCCCTCGCGTGGGCCTTCGCATCGCGGACCCGCTCGTCGGACGGCTCCTCGGACTTGCGGGAGAGGACGATCGCGCCGACGAGGGCGGCGAGGAGGAGGACGGAGAGGGCTTCGAAGGGCAGTACCCAGTGCTGGAAGAGCATCGCGCCGGTGACCGAGGTGGTGCCCTGCGGTGCGTCGAGGTCGATCCACTGGGTGCGGAACGCGTCCACGACCACCCACACCAACGTCGCCGCGGCGGCGACGGCCACGGTGAGGGCGGCCCAGCGGTTGCCCGAATCGGCGTCCGGGGAGCGGCCGATGGGCGCCTTGGTGAGCATCAGTCCGAAGAGGAGGAGTACGACGACGGAACCGACATAGATCAGGACCTGCACCCACGCGACGAACTCGGCGGTGAGCAGGAGGTATTCGGCGGCAAGGCCGCCGAGCGCGACGACCAGCCACAGGGCGGCGTGCACGAGTTGCTTCGTGGTGACGGTGACGATCGCCGCCGCGAAGGTGACGAGTCCGACGAGGACGAAGGCGACCTCGACGCCGGTCGGCGAGAGGAAGCCCTGCGGGGCTGCTGCGGCGAGGGTCACTGCTTGCCCTCCCCTGGCTCGGTCTTCGGGGCCTCGGCCTTGCGCGCCTCCGCCTTCGGGGCCTCGGCCTCCGGGGCCTCCGCCTTCGGGGCCTCCGCCTTCGGGGCTTCCGCCTTCGGGGCTTCCGCCTTCGGGGCTTCCGCCTTCGGGGCCTCGGCCTCGGTCTGCTGCTGGGTGGCGAGTTTCTCGGCCGCCTTGCGGGCCGCGGCGATCTCCTTGGGCTCTTCCGCGGACGCGTCGAGCGCGGGCGGGGCGGGGACGGTCCACATCCACTCGCGGAGCCTGTCCCGCTCGTGGGTGAGTTCGTGGATGTCGGTCTCCGCGTACTCGAACTCCGGTGACCAGAACAGCGCGTCGAAAGGACAGACCTCGATGCAGATACCGCAGTACATGCAGAGCGCGAAGTCGATGGCGAAGCGGTCGAGGACGTTGCGGCTGCGTTCGCGGCCGCCCGGGGCGGCGGCGGGGACCGTCTCCTTGTGGGAGTCGATGTAGATGCACCAGTCCGGGCACTCGCGGGCGCAGAGCATGCAGACCGTGCAGTTCTCCTCGAACAGGCCGATGACGCCGCGGGTGCGCGGCGGCAGTTCGGGCTGGACGTCGGGGTACTGCGCGGTGACGGTCTTCCGCGTCATCGTGCGGAGGGTGACGGCGAGGCCCTTGGCCAGGCCGGACCCGGGGATCGGAGGCATTACTGGATCGCCACCTTCACGATTCCGGTGAGCGCGATCTGCGCGAGGGCGAGCGGGACGAGCGTGGTCCAGGCGAGCTTCTGCAACTGGTCCTCGCGGAGACGGGGGTACGAGACGCGCAGCCAGATGACGAGGAAGGCGAGGATCGCCGTCTTGAGCAGGGTCCACACCCAGCCGAGCCCGTCGGCACCCCACGGCCCGTGCCAGCCGCCCAGGAAGAGGACGGTGGTCAGGCCGCACAGGACGACGATCCCTGCGTACTCGGCGAGGAGGAAGAGGGCGAAGCGGAGGCCGGTGTACTCGGTGTACGCGCCGAAGATGATCTCCGAGTCGGCCACCGGCATGTCGAACGGCGGGCGTTGCAGTTCGGCGAGGCCGGCCACGAAGAAGACCAGGGCGCCGACGATCTGCCAGGGCAGCCACCACCACTCGAAGGCCTCGACGATGCCCGGCAGGGAGACGGTCCCCGCGGCCATCGCCACCGAGGCGGCGGTGAGCAGCATCGGCAGTTCGTAGGCGAGGAGTTGGGCGGCGGTACGCAGGCCGCCCAGGAGGGAGAACTTGTTGGCGGAGGCCCAGCCGGCCATGAGCGATCCGAGTACGCCCACGCCCATGACGGCGAGTACGAAGAAGAGACCCGCGTCCACGACCTCGCCGACGGCTCCCTCGCCGGGGCCGATCGGGATGGCGACGAGGACCAGGAGGTAGGGCAGGAGGGCGACGGCCGGGGCGAGCTGGAAGATACGGCGGTCGGCGCCCGCGGGTACGACGTCTTCCTTCTGGGCGAACTTGACGCCGTCGGCGACGAGTTGGGCCCAGCCGTGGAACCCGCCCGCGTACATCGGGCCGAGGCGGCCCTGCATGTGGGCCATCACCTTGTGCTCGGTCTGACCGATGACCAGGGGCAGGACCAGGAAGACGGCGAAGACGACGAGGAGTCGCAGGGCGACGTCGAGGGCGTCGTTCATGCGGGGTCGCCTCCGGCAGGGGTGTCTTCGTCGGGGGTCTCGGGCGCGGCCGGGGGTTCGGGCTTGGCCGGGGTCTTGGGGTCGGCCGGGGTCTTGGGCTCGGCCGGGGAATCGGGCTTGGCCAGAGTCTCGGGTTCGGCCGACGACTCAGCCTGGGCCTCGGGCCTGGCCGGAGCCTCGGGCTCGGCCGGGGTTTCGGGCTCGGCCGGAGACTTGGACTCAGCCGGGGTTTCGGGCTCGGCCGACGACTCAGCCTGGGCCTCGGGCCCGGCCGGAGCCTCGGGCTCGGCCGGAGCCTCGGGCTCAGCCGGAGCCTCGGGCTCGGCCGGGGTTTCGGGCTCGCCCGGAGACTCGGACTCAGCCGGGGTTTCGGGCTCAGCCGGAGACTCAGCCTGGGCCTCGGGCCCGGCCGGGTCCCCGGGCTCAACCGGAGCCTCGGGCTCGGCCGGGGCCTCGGGCTTGGCATCCGGCTCGTCGAACGTGGGCCGAGGGTTGTGCCATGGGGCGTCGGAGGTGCGGGGCGGCGTGGGCTTCTCGGGCCGCTCCGAGGCACTCGCATCCGACGACTCCGACCGCTCCGACGGTTCCGTCGGCGGCGTCGGCGGCGTCTCCCGCTGCGAGGCCGAGCCCTGGCTCGCGCTACGGGAACGGCGCGGAGGGGACGAAGCAGCAGGTGAGGGCGAGGGCGCCGCCGTATCCGACTCGGTCCCGGCCGCAGCCTGGCCGACCGTGCCCTGACCTGCCTGACCGCCCTGACCGGCCTGCTCAGCCGCGGACTGGCTCGCCGACCCCTGCGAAGCGCTGCGCGTACGGCGAGGGCGTGTCGCCGCGGCCTCGCCGGAAGGCACCTCGCCGGAAGGCACCTCGCCCGAAGGGGCCTCGCCCGAAGGGGCCTCGCCGGGAGCGCTCGTCTGGCTGGCCGAGCCCGCGCTCGCCGAGCGGGTCCGCCGAGCCGGACGCTCCCCGGCCCCGCCACCGGCACCAGCCGCACCCGCACCAGCACCAGCACCAGCCGCACGCGCACCGCGCGCCGGCCGGGCAGGCGCCGGGGGCAACTGGCCCTTCAGCGGGCCCCATTCGTTGGGGTCGGGTACGCCGGGCGGGAGCATCTGGCGCCGCTTGGGCGCGCCGTGCGCAGCCCCCGCCGCGGACTCCCCCGGCTCCTTGGCGCCCGGCCACGCCTTCGCGACCCGCGCCGCGAGCACGAAGTCCTTGCGCAGCGGGTGGCCCTCGAAGCCGTCGGGCAGCAGCAGCGGGTCGAGCCCGGGGTGTCCCGTGAAGTCGACGCCGAACATCTCGTGGGTCTCGCGCTCGTGCCAGGCGGCGCCCGCGTACACCTCGACGGCGGAGGCGAGCACAGGTGCGGCGTGCGGGACGGTCGTACGGACGAGGAGGCGGCGTACCGGATGGAGGGCCACCACATGAGCGGAGACGAGGAAGCCGGTGCCCGGCTCGTCGACGGCGCTGAGCCAGTCGAAATACGTGCAGCCGAGCCGGGTGCGGGCCGTGAGCAGGGCCGTCGTCCAGGTCTCGGCGGGGACGTCGACGGTGAGCAGGTCGTACGACTCCTCGGCGGTCGCGTCCGGGCCGAAGAGTTCGGTGACCTCGTCGGGAAGCCAGCCGGTCGTCATCGCTCGCCCTCCCCAGAACCCGGAGCAGGAGGTGCGACAAGCCCGCTCTGCAGGGCGGCGGCGGAGGGGCGGCCGGCTGCGGAGTAGCGCTCGCCGAGGGACTCCCGGGCGATCTTCTCCTGGAGCTTGAGGATGCCCTGGAGCAGCGCTTCGGGGCGGGGCGGGCAGCCGGGGACGTAGACGTCGACGGGGATGATCTGGTCGACGCCCTTGGTCACGGAGTACGAGTCCCAGTACGGCCCGCCGCAGTTGGAGCAGGCGCCGAAGGAGATCACGTACTTCGGCTCGGGCATCTGCTCGTACAGGCGCTTCACGGCGGGGGCCATCTTGTCGGTGACCGTTCCCGAGACCACCATCAGGTCGGCCTGGCGCGGGCCCGGGGCGAACGGGATGACGCCGAGGCGGATGAAGTCGTGGCGGGCCATGGACGCGGCGATGAACTCGATGGCGCAGCAGGCGAGGCCGAAGTTGAAGACCCACAGGCTGTAGCGGCGGCCCCAGTTGAGGACCACCTTCATGGGCTCGGGAGCGAGCCGGGCCAGCGGGCCGAGCCGGGAGCCGCCCTCGTTCCCGCGCTCGCCCTCGCCGGGCTTCGGTCCGATGTTCACGTCCATGCCAGGACGCCCTTCTTGTATGCGTACAGCAGGCCCACGGCCAGGAAGCCGAGGAAGATGAACATCTCCACCAGTGTCGTCGCGCCGTACTGCGGATCGGCGAAGACGGTGGCCCAGGGGAAGAGGAAGATCGAGTCGACGGCGAAGATCACGTACAGGAAGGCGTAGACGTAGTAGCGGACCTGGGTGTGGGCCCAGCCCTCGCCGACCGGGTCGACGCCGCACTCGTAGGTGAGGAGTTTCTCCGGGGTCGGTACCACGGGCCGAAGGAGACGGCCCGCGCCGAAGGCGACGGCTACGAAGAGCACGCCGATGACGCCGAGCAGTCCCACGACGGAGTAGCTCTGGAAGTAGTCCGCGGCGAGAACGGTCGGTCCCGGCACGTCGGCCCCTCGCTCCCTGATCTCGTTTATCTCGTTGATCTCGTTGATCTCGTTTATCTCGTTGATCTCGTTGTTCCGGCGGTTCGGAAGAGTCCCGGCCGGTCAAGGGCGCGGTGGCCCTGTTCGACGATCTGTACGCATCGGAGTCTAGGCCCTGTTAAAGAACGGGTAAGCAGCCCCTTCACATGAGGGGGTGGGGGTTTCCCCCGTCGGTCCCGGCGGCACACCTCATGGCGTCCGGTCCGCCCGCCCGGCAGGCTGTCCGTCATGACCACCGGACAGCGCCCCCTGCCACCCGCGCGGCTCGCGTTCGCGGGCCGGACGTGGAGAGAGGCCGCGCACCTCCTGCTCAATCTGCCGCTCGCGCTGCTCTCCTTCGTGTACGTGGTGGTCGTCGTGGCCGTCGGCAGCGCGCTCGCGGTCACCGTGATCGGACTGCCGCTGCTCGGCCTCGGCCTGGCGGGGGCCCGCGGGCTCGGCGCCATGGAGCGGGCCAGGGCGCGCGGGCTGCTCGGCACGTGCGTGGACGAGCCGAGCCCGCTGCCGTTCCGGAAGGACGACGGGTTCCTCGCCCGGACCTGGGGGCGCCTGAAGGACCCGGTGGGCTGGCGGAGTCTGCTGTACGGATTCATCCGGCTGCCGTGGGGCGTGCTGACGTTCACGCTCACCCTGGTCGCGCTGCTCGTGCTGTGGCCGGTGCTGCCGTTCGTCGTACGCGGGCTGAGCAACGCGGACCGGGCGATGGTGCGCGGGCTCCTCTGCCCGTCCGACGAGTTGGAGCGGCGGATCGCGGAGCTGGAGTCGGACCGCGGCGCGGTCGTCGACACGGCCGCCGCCGACCTGCGCCGGATCGAGCGCGATCTGCACGACGGGGCGCAGGCCCGCCTGGTCAACCTCGCGATGGGGCTCGGCCTCGCCAAGGAGAAACTGCACGAGGGGCAGGCCGACGCGACCGTGGCGGCGATGGTCGACGAGGCGCACGGCGAGGTGAAGCTGGCGCTCCAGGAGCTGCGCGACCTGGCCCGCGGCATCCACCCGGCCGTCCTCACCGACCGCGGCCTCGACGCCGCCCTCTCCTCGCTGGCCGCGCGCTGCACGGTGCCGGTCCGGGTGACGGTCGACCTGCGGGAGCGGCCCGCGCCCGCCATCGAGGGCATCGCGTACTTCACGGTCTCCGAGCTGCTGCAGAACGTCAGCAAGCACAGCGGTGCGCGCTCGGCCTCGGTCGAGGTGTGGCGCGCGGACCGGCGGCTGCTGCTCCGCGTCGAGGACGACGGCCGCGGCGGTGCCACGCTCGACGGCGGTACGGGCATGTCGGGGCTCGCGGACCGGCTCGGCGCGGTGGACGGCCTGTTCGTCGTGGACTCCCCGGCGGGCGGCCCGACGACGGTCTCGGCGGAACTCCCCTGGCGCGACCGGTCGGACGGCTGACCGGCCCAGCGGCCCGTCGGACGGCTGACCCAGCGGCCCAACTGCCTTCCCGGGGTGGGGAAAACCCCCGGTCGAAGACGGCGACGGTCCTCATGGTGGGCGGGCCCGCGGCGGAGGAGTGTGGACGTACCCCATCGGAACACCGAACGCGCCGCGCCCGCAGCCCACGCGCAGAAGCGGCCCACGCGCGGAAGCGGCCCACGCGCGGAAGCGGCCCACGAGCGGAAGCGGCCCACGAGCGGAAGCGGCCCACGAGCAGAAACGGATGACCTCATGGCCATGGAGTACGGAGAGCGAACCCGGTCCGGACATCTCGCGCGGCGCCCCCTGCTGCCGCCGGCGCTGCGCGCTCCGGTCGAGGCGAGGACCTGGCGCGAGTTCGGGTATCTCCTGGTCAGCCTGCCGTTGAGCATCGTGATGTTCACGTACGCGGTGACGATGGTCGCGCTCGGCGCGGGACTGCTCGTCACGTTCCTCGGGGTGCCGGTGCTCGCCGCGGCGCTCGCGGGGTGCCGCGGTTTCGGCGTACTGGAGCGGGCGCGGGCGCGCGGGCTGCTCCGCCTCGACGTGGCGGAGCCGCGACCGGTGCGGGCGGCCAAGCCCGGCGCGATGGCGTGGATCGGGGCGGTACTGAAGAGCGGCACGTCCTGGCGGAGCCTGCTGTACGCGGTGCTGCACTTCCCGTGGGCGGTGTTCGCGTTCACGCTGGCGGTGACGTTCTGGTCGGTCGGCTGGTCGCTGCTCACCTATCCGCTGTGGCGGTGGGTCTTCCCGATGTACGCGGGCGTGGACGGGCTGCAGCTGTACGGCAGCGAGGACGGGCGGCACACGTTCTATCTGGACTCGACGTTCGAGATCGCGGTCACGGCCGCCGTCGGGCTGCTCGTCACGCTGGTCACGCCGTGGCTGATCCGGGCCCTGACGACGGTCGACCGGGTCATGGTGGCCGGGCTGCTCGGCGCCTCGCGGCTCGACGCCCGGGTGGTCGAGCTGGAGTCGGACCGCGGGGCGGTCGTGGACACGGCCGCCGCCGACCTGCGCCGGATCGAGCGGGAGCTGCATGACGGGGCGCAGGCCCGGCTCACCGGCCTGGCCGCGGACCTGGGCCTGGCGAAGGACAAGCTGCGCGAGGACCCGCGGGAGGCGGCCCGGCTCGTGGACGAGGCGCACGGCGAGGTGAAGCTGGCGCTCCAGGAGCTGCGCGACCTGGCCCGCGGCATCCACCCGGCCGTCCTCACCGACCGCGGCCTCGACGCCGCGCTCTCCGCCCTGGCCGCGCGCTGCACGGTGCCGGTCCGGGTGACGGTCGACCTGCGGGAGCGGCCCGCGCCCGCCATCGAGGGCATCGCGTACTTCACGGTCTCCGAGCTCCTCGCGAACGTCAGCAGGCACAGCGGTGCGCGCTCGGCCTCGGTGGAGGTGTGGCGGGTCGAGGACCGGCTGCTCGTGCAGGTCGCGGACGACGGCCGGGGCGGCGCCGACCCCGCCGCGGGTACGGGTCTCGCGGGGCTCGCGGGGCGGCTCGGCGCGGTGGACGGGGTCCTGGACGTGGACTCCCCGGCGGGCGGACCGACCCGGGTGACGGCCGAACTGCCCTGGTGCGGCTGAGAGTTCGCGTACGGCTGGTGAGGCCCGGTTCCCCTCCTCCAGGCATCCACCCGGAGTCGACCCGGCCCGCCGACACTCGAAGCAATCCCGGCACTCGGGCGCAGCTGTGACCGAATGCTGGGATGCTGGTTCCGTCGGGGCGGGACCGGAGTGGGGGCGTACGGATCGTGGAGGACAGTGTGCGGGTGGTCATCGCCGAGGACTCGGTGCTGCTCAGGGAGGGCCTGACCCGCCTCCTCACCGACCGGGGGCACGAGGTCGTCGCGGGAGTCGGCGACGCGGAGGCCCTGATCAAGACCATCGAGGAGCTGGCCGCGCAGGACGCGCTGCCGGACGTGGTGGTCGCGGACGTACGGATGCCGCCGACGCATACCGACGAAGGGGTACGGGCGGCGGTCGCGCTGCGGCGCGGCCATTCGGGTCTCGGTGTGCTCGTCCTTTCGCAGTACGTGGAGGAGCAGTACGCGACGGAGCTGCTCGCCGGGTCGACCCGCGGCGTGGGCTACCTGCTCAAGGACCGGGTGGCCGAGGTGCGGGAGTTCGTCGACGCGGTGGTGCGGGTCGCCGAGGGCGGGACGGCGCTGGACCCGGAGGTGGTGGCGCAGCTGCTCGGGCGCAGCCGTAAGCAGGACGTCCTGGCGGGGCTGACCCCGCGCGAGCGCGAGGTGCTCGGCCTGATGGCGGAGGGACGCACCAACTCCGCGATCGCCCGGCAGTTGGTGGTGAGCGACGGGGCGGTCGAGAAGCACGTCAGCAATATCTTCATGAAGCTCGGACTGTCCCAGAGTGAGGGGGATCACCGTCGCGTTCTGGCGGTGCTCACCTACCTCAACTCGTAGTTTGCTGACACTCTGTCAGATATGAAGTTCACCCCCGTCAGGTTCGCCGCCAGGGACATCGCGGAGAGACCCTCGGAGAGGCCCCCGGAGGCACCTCCGGAGACCCGCTCGGAGAAGTCTCAAAGTCACGTCCACGATGCGAGCGACCCCGGGAAGGGCACCCTCACAGACGTAGGGTGGCCCTGGGAGAACCGGTCGACCGGTGCCTCCCGTGCCGCAGCCTCGAGGGAGGTCCAGTTCAGTGACCAGCCAGGTCAGTAGCCATGCCGAGCAGGCCGACTCGGCCGTCGTGGGTGGACAGCGGAAGCCGTCCGGCGACAAGGAAGTGCGCCGTCTGGACCGGGTGATCATCCGTTTCGCGGGTGACTCGGGTGACGGTATGCAGCTGACGGGTGACCGGTTCACGTCGGAGACGGCGTCGTTCGGTAATGACTTGTCGACGCTGCCGAATTTCCCGGCTGAGATCCGTGCTCCTGCCGGGACGCTTCCGGGTGTGTCGAGTTTCCAGTTGCATTTCGCGGATCATGACATTCTCACGCCGGGGGATGCGCCGAATGTGCTGGTGGCGATGAATCCGGCGGCGTTGAAGGCGAACATCGCGGATGTGCCGCGGGGCGCGGAGATCATCGTGAACACGGACGAGTTCACGAAGCGTGCGATGCAGAAGGTCGGGTACGCGGATTCCCCCCTTGAGGACGGTTCACTGGAGGGGTATCGGGTGCATCCGGTGCCGTTGACGACGTTGACGGTGGAGGCGCTGAAGGAGTTCGAGCTGTCCCGCAAGGACGCGGGGCGCAGTAAGAACATGTTCGCGCTTGGCTTGTTGTCGTGGATGTATCACCGGCCGACGGAGGGCACGGAGAATTTCCTGAAGGCGAAGTTCGCGAAGAAGCCGGATATCGCGGCGGCGAACATCACGGCGTTCCGTGCGGGCTGGAATTTCGGGGAGACGACGGAGGATTTCGCGGTCTCCTACGAGGTGGCGCCTGCGGCCGCGGCGTTCCCGACGGGCACGTACCGGAACATCTCCGGGAATCTGGCGCTGTCGTACGGGCTTGTGGCGGCGTCGCGGCAGGCGGATCTGCCGTTGTATCTGGGGTCGTATCCGATCACTCCGGCCTCGGACATTCTGCATGAGTTGTCGAAGCACAAGAATTTCGGTGTGCGTACGTTCCAGGCCGAGGACGAGATCGCGGGGATCGGCGCGGCGCTCGGTGCGGCGTTTGGCGGGTCGCTTGCGGTGACGACGACGTCCGGGCCGGGCGTGGCC
>NZ_JASCIS010000113.1 GCF_029968015.1 Streptomyces luteolus | reverse complement strand
CGGCATCGGTGAACACTGCGCGCCGGTACTTCGGCGTGAAGACCAAGTGCGCGTGCAGGCTGTATACGACGCTGCGGCCCCTGCGTATGTCGGGGTTCTGATCCCATCTCGGTGACACAGGTCAATGCTAGGCGCTAGCCTGACGAGGTGAAACTGGTGGTGCAGGTCAAACTTGAGCCAACACCCAAGCAAGCAGCGGCACTTGAGGCGACTCTGGCCGCCTGCAACGAGGCCGCGACCTGGGCGGGCGAGGTCGCGTTCGAGCAGGACACTAAGCGCACCTACGACCTGCGCAAGCTCACGTACACCCAGATCCGCGCCCGCTGGAACCTGGGCGCGCAGGCTGCCCAGCACGTCATCAAGAAGACCTGCGACGCGTACGCGACCCTCAAGGCCAACCTGAAGGCCGGGAACCTGGGCCGACCGGGTTCGAAGCGTCATGCGAAGGCGACCGGGAAGCCGATCACCTTCCGCCCCGACTCCGGGCAGCCTTTCGACGACCGGATGCTGTCCTGGCAGATGGACCAGCAGCGCGTGTCGATATGGACCGTCCACGGGCGGGTCAAGAATGTGGGATTCACGGGCGGGGCGCAGCAGTTGACCACTCTCGCCCTGCATCGCAAGGGCGAGTCCGACCTGCTGCACCGGGACGGCATGTGGCTGCTGCAGGCCACCTGCGAGATCCCTGAACAACCGTTGAACACCGAGGTGGAGGACTTCCTCGGCCTGGACCTGGGCATCGTCAACATCGCCACCACCTCCGACGGACAGATCATGGCCGGACGCGAGATCAACCGCGTCCGGGAACGCGAACGCACCCTGCGCACCAAGCTCCAGAAGAAGAACACCCCCTCCGCCAAACGCCGGCTGAACAAGCGCAGGAAGAAGGAACAGCGGCGGGTGCGGGACATCAATCACAAGATTGCCAAGCATGTGGTGGCCGAGGCAGAACGCACCGGACGCGGTATCGCCCTGGAGGACTTGACGGGCATCCGCAACCGGGTACGGCTTCGCAAGCCC
>NZ_JASCIS010000112.1 GCF_029968015.1 Streptomyces luteolus | reverse complement strand
ACGACTCGTTCCACGTCTTCGACACCACGCTGCGCGACGGCGCGCAGCGCGAGGGCATCAACCTCACCGTCGCGGACAAGCTGACCATCGCCCGGCACCTGGACGACTTCGGCGTGGGCTTCATCGAGGGCGGCTGGCCCGGCGCCAACCCCCGCGACACCGAGTTCTTCGCCCGCGCCACGCAGGAGATCGAGTTCAAGCACGCCCAGCTCGTGGCCTTCGGCGCCACCCGCAGGGCGCATGTGAAGGCCGCCGACGACCCGCAGGTCAAGGCCCTCCTCGACTCCGGCGCCCCGGTCGTCACGCTCGTCGCCAAGTCCCACGACCGGCACGTCGAACTCGCCCTGCGCACCACGCTCGACGAGAACCTCGCGATGATCGCCGACACCGTCGCGTACCTGCGCGAGCAGGGCCGCCGCGTCTTCGTCGACTGCGAGCACTTCTTCGACGGCTACCGCGCCAACCCCACGTACGCGAAGTCCGTCGTCCGCACCGCCTCCGAGGCCGGCGCCGACGTCGTGATCCTCTGCGACACCAACGGCGGCATGCTCCCCGCCCAGGTCCAGGCCGTCGTCGCCACCGTCCTCGCCGACACCGGCGCCCGGCTCGGCATCCACGCCCAGGACGACACCGGCTGCGCCGTCGCCAACACCCTCGCCGCCGTCGACGCGGGCGCCACCCACGTGCAGTGCACCGCCAACGGCTACGGCGAGCGCGTCGGCAACGCCAACCTCTTCCCGGTCGTCGCCGCACTCCAGCTCAAGTACGGCAAGACCGTCCTGCCCGCGGGCGCGCTCGCCGAGATGACCCGGATCTCGCACGCCATCGCCGAGGTCGTCAACCTCACCCCCTCCACGCACCAGCCGTACGTCGGGGTCTCGGCCTTCGCGCACAAGGCGGGCCTGCACGCCTCCGCCATCAAGGTCGACCCGGACCTGTACCAGCACATCGACCCCGAGCTCGTCGGCAACACCATGCGCATGCTGGTCTCCGACATGGCGGGCCGCGCCTCCGTCGAGCTCAAGGGCAAGGAACTCGGCGTCGA
>NZ_JASCIS010000111.1 GCF_029968015.1 Streptomyces luteolus | reverse complement strand
AGTCCGGCGTAGGAGGCCAGGTGGGCGGCGGTGGGGAAGCTGGTGCCGTTGCCGACGGTGACCAGCAGAACGGCTGCGGTCCTGACCGCGACCCCCGGCATCGAGGTCAGGACCTGGGAAAGAGGGTGGTCCTCCAGCAGCCGGCCGATCTGGACTTCCAGAGCCCGTCGTTGCTCGTGGACGGCGGCGAGCGAGTGGGCCAGCGAAGGGATCACCACGTCGAGAGTGCCGGTTCCCGGGACCACGACGGTCTGCTCGTCGAGCGCATCGAAGACCTCGTCGATCAGCCGGGTGGCCATCCTGGGCGCTTTGGGCCGAATCACTTCAACGAGCCTGCGGCGTCCGGCTTTTCGCAGGGCGGCCGGGGATCCGTAGCGTTCCAGCAGCCAGGTCACGGCCTGGTGATCGAGCCGGGGCCCCAGGACTCGTTCGAGGCTCGGGTGGAACTGGGCGAGCAGGCCGCGTATCCGGTTGGAGGTGCGGGTTGCCTCGGCCGCAAGGTCCTGGTCGAAGCCGACCAGAACAGTCAGTTCGGCGGTGATCTCGTCGGTCAGTTCCAGCGAGCGCAGCGTGTGCGGCATGGTGCGGGCGGCGTCCGCGATCACCGCGGCGTCCTTCGCGTCGGTCTTGGCCTCGCCCGGGTAGAGATCAGCGATCCGCCGCATCGCCAGTCCGGGCAGGTAGGCCACCTTGCAGCCCGCGTCCCGGGCCACGGTCAGCGGCAGAGCACCGATGGAGGCGGGCTGGTCCACGATCACCAGCACGGTGCCGAACTTCGCGGCCTGCTTGTCGAAGACGGCCCGCAGCCTGGGTTCGCTGTTGGGCAGCTGCTTGTCGAAGACCTTCTTGCCGGCCGGGGTCAGTCCGTGCCCGTGATGGGCGCTCTTGCCGACGTCCAGGCCGAGGAACACACCCACGTCGTCGATGTCGTACAACCCATCCTCCCGAACAGGGTCGGTGTGGCGCTGGCCAGGGCTTCGGCGCCGTACTCGCGCATCCACGTTATGCAGACCTGCCGCCCGCGAACTGCCCGGCGTTGCACCGGACCGGACGGCGGCCGGACCTCTCATCAGCGTCTCCAACGGCACCCCTCG
>NZ_JASCIS010000110.1 GCF_029968015.1 Streptomyces luteolus | reverse complement strand
TCGGTGTTGGAGGGGCGGAGGTTGAACCACCAGTCCTGGGCGGTGACCGTGAGGCCGTCCAGCTCGTCCAGGCTGAGCCCCTCGCGCCCGGTGTAGGCCGCCTTGACCGCGGCGGCGCGGCCCGCCTGGTCGCCGACGGTGGAGTTGATCTCGCCGGAGCCCGCGTACCGGTCGTACTCCTCGACCAGGGCGCAGAGCGGGCCGTCCTGGCCGCCGAGGGCCGCGAGGACGTGGAGGGCGGCGAGCATGCCGGTGTCGGCGTTCCAGAAGTCGCGGAAGTAGTAGTGCGCGGAGTGCTCGCCGCCGAAGATCGCGCCGGTCCTGGCCATCTCCTCCTTGATGAAGGAGTGCCCCACGCGCGTGCGCTCGGGCGTGCCGCCGTTCTCCCTGACGACCTCGGGGACCGACCAGGACGTGATCAGGTTGTGGATCACGGTGCCCTTGCCGCCGTTCCTGGCCAGCTCGCGGGCGGCGACCAGGGCGGTGATGGCCGACGGGGAGACCGGCTCACCGCGCTCGTCCACCACGAAGCAGCGGTCCGCGTCGCCGTCGAAGGCCAGGCCCAGGTCGGCGTCCTCCTCGCGGACGCGCTTCTGGAGGTCCACGATGTTGGCCGGGTCCAGCGGGTTGGCCTCGTGGTGGGGGAACGTGCCGTCCAACTCGAAGTACATCGGGATCAGTTGGAGCGGGAGGCCCTCGAAGACGGTGGGGACGGTGTGGCCGCCCATGCCGTTGCCCGCGTCCACGACGACCTTCAGGGGGCGGATCCGTGTGAGGTCCACGAGGCGGCGCAGGTGGGCGGCGTAGTCCCCGAGGCTGTCGCGCGCGGTGATCTCGCCGGGGCCGGCGGCCGGGGCGGGGGCGCCGCTGACCGACCACTCCTCCACCAGCTGCCGGATCTCGGCCAGACCTGTGTCCTGCCCCACCGGAGCCGCACCCGCCCGGCACATCTTGATGCCGTTGTACTGCGCGGGGTTGTGCGAGGCGGTGAACATCGCGCCGGGCAGGTCGAGGGCGCCCGAGGCGTAGTACAGCTGGTCCGTGGAGCACAGGCCGATCTCGGTGACGGCGACCCCGAGGGCAGCGGCGCCGCGCGCGAACGCCCGCGAGAGGCCCGGCGACGAGGGGCGCATGTCGTGCCCGACCACGATCGCC
>NZ_JASCIS010000011.1 GCF_029968015.1 Streptomyces luteolus | reverse complement strand
GGCGCTCTGCGCTTCCGGCTCGGACATCGGGGGTGCGGCTCCCTGGCTGGTCACGGGTTCATGGGGACGTGCGCTGGGTGAGACCAGGCCGTGTCCGTGAGGTCCCGACCTGGCGAGCTACTGACCCGTAGCGTAATGGCGCGGGCACGCCTCGGCAGTGCGGCATTTACCACACCTAGGCTGTCTTGCATGACGCCAACGAAGTCCTCAGGATCAGCGCCCGACCCTTCGTCGAACCCCTCGTCGAACCCGTCGTCCTCCTCCGCTCCGACCTCCGCCTCCGGCACCGGAGCCGGCCCCTGGTCCGACCTCGACAGGCCGCCGCTGAACGCCACTTCGCTGCGCCGGGCGCTGGTCAGGCCCGGCGGGCTCTGGACCGTGCTCGACGTCGTGCCGAGCACCGGCTCCACCAACGTCGACCTCGCGGCCCGTGCCGTGGACGACGCCGAGGGCGCCGTGCTCATCGCCGAGGAGCAGACCGCGGGGCGTGGCCGCCTGGACCGCGACTGGACGGCGCCCGCGCGCTCCGGGATCTTCCTCTCCGTCCTGCTCAAGCCGCGCGAGGTGCCGGTCGAGCGGTGGGGCTGGCTGCCGCTGCTCGCCGGGGTCGCCACGGCCACCGCGCTCTCCCGCACCGCCGGCGTCGACACCGCCCTGAAGTGGCCCAACGACATCCTCGTCACGGTCGACGGAGAGGAGCGCAAGGCAGGCGGCCTCCTCGCCGAGCGGGCCGGCGCGGGCGAGGAGGCCGGCGTGGTCCTCGGCATCGGCATCAACGTCACGCTCGGCGCCGACGAACTCCCTGTCCCCGGCGCGGGCTCCCTCGCCCTCGCCGGCGCGGTGAGCACCGACCGCGACCCGCTGGTCCGCGCCCTGCTCCGCTCCCTGGAGCAGTGGTACGGCGACTGGCGCGCGGCGGGCGGCGACCCGGCCCAGTCCCGCCTGCAGGAGACGTACGCGGCGGGCTGCGCGACCCTCGGCCGCCGCGTCCGCGCCGAACTGCCCGGCGACCGCACCCTGGTCGGCGAGGCCACGGCCCTCGACACGGACGGCCGCCTGGTCGTCACGACGGACGAGGGCGCCCGGGAGGCCGTCGGCGCGGGGGACGTGGTGCATCTCCGGGCGGAGCAGGGGGCGTAGTCCCGGTACGGGGCGGCTCCTCGGGCCCGTTCCGGTACGGGCTGGCTCCTCGGGCCGCGGACGTACCGGGACCCGCGCCGGTGGGGCCGGTACGTTCCGGCCGGAGGGCGGTACATCCCGGCCGGAGGGCGGTACCTCCCGGCCGGGGGGCGGTACCTCCCGGCCGGGGGGGCGGTCCGTCCCCGCCCCTCCGCGCGCACCGGGCCGGGCGGCCCCGCAGTGTTCCCCGGCAGGGGCCCGTCGAACCCGGAACGGACGGGATGCGCGGGGCTACGTGAGGCACCCCACACCTGCCGTATCGTGGGGCCCGGTCGTTATCAGACCGCGACAGACCGGAAGGGCAACACGCAGTGACCGTCGACGACACGGGCTCAGGCACGGGCACCCACCCCGCCCCCCGGGATGCCGACGACGCCGCGGCCGACCACGCGGACGATCCGCTCGCGCTCCGGCTCGAACAGCTGATCCTGGGCGCCGAGCGGCGTTACACGGCCTTCCAGGCGGCCCGTACCGCGGGCGTCTCCATGGAGCTGGCGTCCCGTTTCTGGCGGGCCATGGGCTTCCCCGACATCGGCCAGGCCAAGGCGCTCACCGAGGCGGACGTGCTCGCCCTGCGGCGCCTCGCGGGTCTCGTCGAGGCGGGCCTGCTCAGCGAGGCGATGGCCGTGCAGGTGGCCCGCTCCACCGGGCAGACCACCGCCCGCCTGGCCGAATGGCAGATCGACTCCTTCCTGGAGGGCCTCACCGAGCCGCCCGAGCCGGGCATGACCCGTACCGAGGTCACGTATCCGCTGGTCGAGCTGCTCCTGCCCGAGTTGGAGGAGTTCCTCGTCTACGTCTGGCGGCGCCAGCTCGCCGCGGCCACGAGCCGGGTCGTGCAGGCGGGCGACGACGAGGAGATGGTCGACCGGCGTCTGGCCGTCGGCTTCGCCGACCTCGTCGGCTTCACGCGGCTGACCCGGCGGATGGAGGAGGAGGAGCTCGGCGAGCTCGTCGAGGCCTTCGAGACCACCGCCGCCGACCTCGTCGCCGCGCACGGCGGCCGCCTCATCAAGACCCTCGGCGACGAGGTCCTCTTCGCCGCCGACGACGCGGGCACCGCCGCCGAGATCTCGCTCCGCCTGATCGAGACCATGGCCAACGACGAGACGATGCCCGAGCTGCGCGTCGGCATCGCCTTCGGCACCGTGACGACCCGGATGGGCGACGTGTTCGGTACGACGGTCAACCTCGCGAGCCGGCTCACCTCGATAGCGCCCAAGGACGCCGTCCTGGTCGACGGGGCCCTCGCCGAGGAGCTCACCAGGACCGGCGACGCCCCCGCCTCCGAGTCCGAGGCCGCCGCGGAGGCCGAGCGCGCCGAGAAGGAGGGCGCCGAGCCGGTCACGTACCGCTTCGGGCTGCAGCCGATGTGGCAGCGGCCGGTGCGTGGCCTCGGCATGATCGAGCCCTGGCTGCTTTCGCGCCGCGACTGAGCGCTGTCCGCTGTCCGCTGTCCGCTGTCCGCGGTGTCCGGGCAGGTATTGGCCCCGCCGCCCCGGCCTGACATGATCCGTTGGTAACGACCGTTAACCAGTGGGATCCAGGGGCGGAGGCGCCATGTCAGAGCAGCGGTTCGGGGAGCACGTCGTCGTGAGGCGGCACGAGTACGTCGCCGAGTTCGTGCTCGACCGGCCGAAGGCCATGAACGCCGTGTCCACCGCGATGGCCCGTTCCATCTCCGCCGCCTGCCGCGCCCTCGGCGACGACCCGGACGTACGCGTCACCGTCCTCACCTCCACCCACGAGCGGGCGTTCTGCGTCGGCGCCGACCTGAAGGAGCGCAACTCCTTCTCCGACGCCGAGCTCGTGCGCCAGCGCCCCACCACCCGCGCCGCGTACACCGGTGTGCTCGAACTCCCCATGCCGACCATCGCCGCCGTGCACGGCTTCGCCCTCGGCGGCGGCTTCGAACTCGCCCTGGCCTGCGACCTGATCGTGGCCGACGCCACCGCCGTGGTCGGCCTGCCCGAGGTGTCCGTCGGCGTCATCCCCGGCGGTGGGGGTACGCAGCTGCTTCCGCGCCGGGTCGGGGCCGCGCGCGCCGCCGAGCTGGTGTTCAGCGCGCGGCGCGTGGAGGCGGACGAGGCAAGGGAGTTGGGCCTCGTCGACCAGCTCGTGGAGGCCGGCCGGGACCGGGAGGAGGCGCTCGCCCTCGCCACCCGGATCGCGGGCAACTCCCCGGTCGGGCTGCGCGCGGCCAAGCGCGCCCTGCGCCTCGGCCAGGGGCTCGATCTGCGGGCGGGGCTCGACGTGGAGGACGCGGCATGGCGTGCGGTGGCGTTCTCGGGGGACCGGGCCGAGGGGGTCGCGGCCTTCAACGAGAAGCGGAAGCCGGTGTGGCCGTAACTCATGTGGTCCGACCCTCGCCGTCGTCCGGGGCTCGGCGGGCCGCCGTCCAGCTTGGCAGGGCCGCCGTCAAGGTCGGTGTGACCGGTCCTGCCGCGGCTGCCGGTAGCGGGTGGCTGGGCGCGCCCCGCGGCGGAGCCGTGAATGTCACAGCCCCGCGCCCCTTCGGGGCACCCCGAGTGACCGGCCCGAAAGCGGCGAACCGGGAGGAAACTCCCTAGCCTGGGAAGATGGCTGAGGAGGAAGACCGGCTGCGGGCCGTCGTAGCGCTCGCGCAGGCCATGGCCGCCGCGCACACACCGCGGGAGTCCTGGCTGGCCGCGGCGCAGGGTGCGCGCCGGGCCCTGGGCGGGAGTTTCGCCGCACTGTCGGTGTGGGAGCGGCACCGCGGCCGCCTCCGGGTCCTCGTCAACGCGGGCGAACGGGCCCCGGACGAGGAGGAGTTCCCCGAGGACGAGGCGTATCCGGTGCACCAGTTCCCGGAGATCGCCGAGTTCCTGCACGAGCGGTGGGCCGGGGGCGGCGAGCCGGACGCGTGGGTCGAGACCGCGCGCGGGCCGAGCGCGGGCACCGCGGCGGGCTACTGCCACCAGCGCGTGGCGGCCCTGCGCAGACGCGGCCGGAGCAGCTGCGTGGTCGCGCCGATCGTGCTGCACGGGCTGGCCTGGGGCGAGTTGTACGTGGGGCGGTCGCTCGACGCCCCCGAGTTCGAGCGGCCCGACGCGGACTTCGCGACCGTGCTGGCGTCCGTGATCGCGGCGGGGATCGCCCAGTTCGAGCGGCTTGAGGAGGCCCGCCGGCTCGCGTACACGGACGCCCTGACCGGGCTCGCCAACCGCCGTGCCGTCGACGCCCGCCTGGACGAGGCGATCGAGCGGCACCGGGCGGACCCGGAGGGCGTCGTGGTCTCGCTCGTGGTCTGCGATCTGAACGGCCTCAAGCGGGTCAACGACACCCGGGGCCACGCGGTCGGCGACCGGCTGCTCGAACGCTTCGGCTCGGTGCTCTCGCTGTGCGGCGCCATGCTGCCCGGCGCGCTCGCGGCCCGGCTCGGCGGCGACGAGTTCTGCCTTCTGTCGACGGGGCCGAGCGCCGACGAGGTGGTCCGGGTCGCCGATGAACTCTGCGTACGCGGGGCGGAGTTGGAGCTCGGCGAGGGTGTGGCCTGCGGGGTGGCGTCGACCGGCGACCCGATCGGCCCGGTCCGCTCGGCCCGCCGCCTGTTCCGCCTCGCGGACGCCGCCCAGTACCGAGCCAAGGCCGCCCGCTCGGCGAAGCCGGTGGTGGCGGGCCGAGAGGGCCCGGACGACCCGGTGCTCCGCCTGGCCGACGAGCCGGGCCCAGCACCGCGCGAGGGCGAGCGGAGACGTATCCGGGGGCGGTGAGTCGCCTCGCGGGGGCGGGGCTGGGGCGGGTGCCGTGGGCGTGAGGGGGACTGGTTCGGGGTGGTGGTCGGGTTGGTTGGTGCGCCAGCGCCAGCGCCAGCGCCAGGGGCTTCGGGGCGCGACCGTGCTGGGCTTGCCGCGTCCCGCCGCGTCCCGCCGCGTCCCGCCGCGTCCCGCCGCGTTCCGCCGCGTTCCGCCGCGTCGCAATGGGGCGAGAGCTGGTGCGCCCTCGCCGGGCCGCCTCGGCCTGGGACCGTGCCGGCTCGTCCCGGCGTCGGGCTGCCCTATGCGCCAGGGTTGACGCTCGTCGCCTACTGCGCCGCGCCGTCGCACGGACGTACTGGCCCGCCTACTGGCCCGCCTTGCCCGGCGCCGCCCAGGCGCGGGCTCGGCCGGGGGTGGCGGGGCGTGGGGCCCGACGGCCCGGGGCGGGGGTCCACGCCCCGCGCCGCTCCCGGTGCGCCGGGGTGGCCCCCGGCAACCCGCAAGAGTCGAGCCCGGCCGAGCCGCCCTCCGTACCCCCGCTCGATCCGTACGCTGCTGACCATGGATATGGGAGGTTCTGTGGGGGCGGAGGCCGGTTCGGGCGCTGTGGTCCTCGGTACGGCGGGGGTCACCGCGGCCGATGTCGTCGCCGTCGCCCGGGGCGGGGCGCGGGTCGAGCTGGCAGGGGAGGCCGTCGAGGCGCTCGCCGCGGCACGGCGGATCGTCGACGCGCTCGCCGCCAGGCCCGAGCCGGTCTACGGCGTCTCGACCGGCTTCGGCGCGCTCGCCACCCGGCACATCGGCCACGAGCTGCGCGCCCAGCTGCAGCGCAACATCGTCCGCTCGCACGCCGCCGGCATGGGCCCGCGCGTGGAACGCGAAGTGGTGCGCGCCCTGATGTTCCTGCGCCTCAGAACGGTCTGCTCCGGCCACACCGGCGTCCGCCCCGAGGTCGCACAGTCCATGGCCGACCTGCTGAACGCGGGCATCACCCCGGTCGTCCACGAGTACGGCTCGCTCGGCTGCTCCGGCGACCTCGCCCCCCTCGCGCACTGCGCCCTCGCGCTGCTCGGCGAGGGCGAGGCCGAGGGCCCCGACGGCACGGTCAGGCCCGCCGCCGAACTCCTCGCCGAGCACGGCATCGCCCCCGTGGAGCTGCACGAGAAGGAGGGGCTGGCGCTGCTCAACGGCACCGACGGGATGCTCGGCATGCTGATCCTCGCCCTCGCCGACCTGGAGCTGCTGTACCGCGGTGCCGACATCACCGCCGCCCTCTCCCTGGAGGCCCTGCTCGGCACCGACAAGGTCCTCGCGCCCGAGCTGCACGCCATCCGCCCGCACCCCGGCCAGGCCGCCGCGGCCGCCAACATGCTGAAGGTGCTCGCCGGTTCGGGCCTCACCGGCCACCACCAGGACGACTCGCCGCGCGTCCAGGACGCCTACTCGGTCCGCTGCGCCCCGCAGGTCGCGGGCGCGGGCCGGGACACGATCGCGTACGCGCGTACGGTCGCGGAGCGGGAGTTGGCCGCGGCCATCGACAACCCGGTGGTGCTCAGGGACGGAGGTGGCCGGGCCGAGTCGAACGGGAACTTCCACGGGGCGCCCGTCGCGTACGTCCTGGACTTCCTGGCCGTCGCCGCCGCGGATCTCGGGTCGATCGCCGAGCGGCGCACGGACCGGCTGCTCGACAAGAACCGTTCGCACGGCCTGCCGCCGTTCCTCGCCGACGACCCGGGCGTGGACTCGGGCCTGATGCTCGCCCAGTACACGCAGGCGGCCCTGGTCGGCGAGATGAAGCGGCTCGCGGTGCCCGCGTCGGCCGACTCCATCCCGTCCTCGGCGATGCAGGAGGACCACGTCTCGATGGGCTGGTCCGCGGCGCGCAAACTCCGTACGGCGGTGGGGAGTCTGACGAGGATCCTGGCCGTCGAGCTGTACGCCGCGACGCGCGCGATCGAGCTGCGCGAGGGCCTCGAACCCGCGCCCGCCGCACGCGCCGTGATCGCCGCCGCACGCGCGGCCGGCATCCAAGGCCCGGGCCCCGACCGGCACGTGTCGCCCGATCTGGCTCTCGCCGAGGAGTTCGTACGCGGCGGGGCGCTGGTCGCTGCGGCGGAGTCGGTGACCGGACCCCTGGCGTAGGGCGGCGCGCCAGGGGCCGTCTCCCCTAGGTCCTGTCTTCAAACTCCCGCCTGCCCCGAGACGCCCGGTACGCTCCCCCAGCCTCCGGCCGGGGGGACCCCCACTCGCCGCACCGGACAAAGGCCCAAGTAGCTCCGCTACGAGGACCTTCGCCCGGCACACCGAGAGCACGCACCGAACGCCGCGGGGCCTCCCTCCGGGAGACGACGGGAGTTTGAAGACAGGACCTAGGAGAGCTGGGCCCGGCGGGCCGAGTACGCCACGAAGCCGGCGCCCGCGCCGAGGAAGAGCAGTCCGCCGACCAGGTACGGGGTGGTCTGCGCCGAGCCGGTCTCCGCGAGGCGGGTCTCGGAGTGCGCGGAGGCCTGCTCGACGCGCTGGCGTTCCTCGTGCCGGTCGGCCGTCGCATTCGCGGAGGGAACGAACCACAGGGCAGCGAGGACGGAGGCCGCGGCGGTGGTGGTGAGCAGCGAGCGACGTGCGGCGGACACGGGATCGATCCCCCTTGTGGTGCTGGCGATTTGGCCGTGTGAGCTGATGCTAATGAAAGCCGCGGGTCGCGGGAAAGCCGGGAGGGGTCACGCCTTACGCTCCGTCATATGAGCACTCCTGAGACCTCCCGTTATGTCCGGCTGAAGGTCGAACTGGTCCTGGACATCACCGACCCCGGCGCCCTCACCGGCGCCGCGCTCGACCGCATCGGGCATGACGAGTTCATGCCCGACGAGGAGCGGGCGCATGCCGAGTCGGCCGTGCGGGAGGACGGCGCGGAGGCCCTCGCGTATCTGGTCGACCCCTTCGACCTGGTCGGCAAGGTCCCGGGGGTCGAGCTCGCCCAGGCCTCGTGGAGCAGCGAGCCCGTCGACTACGACCCGGACGAGCCGGACTGGGACGACGACGTGGACGACGAGGTGGACGAGGACGTGGACGAGGACGTGGACGACGAGGTGGACGAGGAGCCCCTGCCCGGGAGGGCCTGAACCGGGGCCGGGTTCCACCACCCGTACACGTACTGCTAGAAACGGCAGAGATACGGGCACACGTACGTGGTCTTCCCCACATCTTCGGCGCACCTGGAACCGGACGAACCACCATGGGTGTTCTAAAGCGTGACGGGATTGCCTCCGCTGGCGCCCGCACGGGGACAACGGGGACATGGGGATTCGGCAACGATGGAGAAGCGTGTGATGACGGCTCGGAAGCGGCGCAGGGGATTCATAGCCGCGTCTGCCCTGCTCAGTGGCGTACTGGTGCTCTCTGCCTGCAGCGGTGACGAGGGCGGGAAGGCGGGCGACGGCGGCAAGAAGTCGCAGAACCAGGCCGACGAGGCCGCCGCCAAGGAGACCTCGGCCGCGCAGATCAAGATCACGCCCAAGAACGGCGAGAACAAGGCCAGCATCAACAACGCGGCCAAGGTTACCGTCAGTGACGGCACGCTCACCGAAGTCGCGATGAAGACCACCGACGGCACCGAGGTCGCCGGTTCCCTCGCCGCCGACAAGAAGAGCTGGAAGCCCGACGCCCAGCTGGAGCGCGGTACGACGTACAAGGTCACGGCCGTCGCGAAGGACGGCAAGGGCCGCGAGGCGCACGAGAACGCCAAGTTCACGACCGTGTCGTCCGCCAACAGCTTCATAGGCAACTTCACCCCGGACGACGGCAAGACCGTCGGCGTCGGAATGCCGGTGTCGATCAACTTCGACAAGGCGATCACCGACAAGGCCGCCGTACAGGACGGCATCAAGGTCAGCACCAGCAGCGGCCAGGAGGTCGTCGGCCACTGGTTCAACGGCAACCGTCTGGACTTCCGCCCCGAGGACTACTGGCAGGAGGGCTCCACCGTGACCCTCAAGCTGGACCTCGACGGCGTCGAGGGCGCCGACGGTGTGTACGGCGTCCAGCAGAAGACCGTGACCTTCAAGATCGGCCGCAACCAGGTCTCCACCGTCGACGCCAAGACCAAGACGATGACGGTCACGCAGGACGGCAAGACCGTCAAGACCATCCCGATCTCCGCGGGCTCCCCGGAGAACCCCACGTACAACGGTCAGATGGTGATCTCCGAGAAGTTCAAGGAGACCCGGATGAACGGCGCCACGGTCGGCTTCACCGACGACGACGGCAAGGGCGAGTACGACATCAAGGACGTTCCGCACGCGATGCGCCTGTCGACGTCCGGCACGTTCATCCACGGCAACTACTGGGGCGCCAAGTCGATCTTCGGCTCGGCCAACACCAGCCACGGCTGCGTCGGCCTCTCCGACACCAAGGGCGCGAACGACGCCAAGACCGCCGGCGCCTGGTTCTACAACAACTCGCTGGTCGGCGACGTCGTGATCGTCAAGAACTCCCCGGACAAGACGATCACCCCGGACAACGGCCTCAACGGCTGGAACATGGACTGGTCCGAGTGGAAGGCCGGCTCCGCCGCCTGAGCCTCACCGGTCCGGTCATGACCTAGGCCCCGGGTCCCCGAACGGGGGGTCCGGGGCCCTAGGCGTATTTCCCGATGGTCCGCTCCGGGGAGTGCCTCTAGCGTTCTGGATGGAGGTGCAGAGATGACCATCGAGCTCAACCACACCATCGTCGCCGCCCATGACAAGGAGGCCTCGGCCGCGTTCCTCGCCGACCTGCTCGGCCTCGCGGTCGGCCCCCGGTACGGCCCGTTCGTCCCGGTGCCGATCCCCAACGGGGTGACGCTCGACTACATGGACACGGGTGACGGCCCCATCACCTCGCAGCACTACGCGTTCCTCGTCTCCGAGGACGAGTTCTCCGAGATCTTCGGCCGTATCCAGGCCGCGGGCGTCGAGTACTACGCGGACCCCGGACACCGCCAGGTCGGCGAGATCAACCACCTCGACGGCGGCCGCGGCGCGTACTTCTCCGACCCCAACGGCCACAACATGGAGATCCTCACGCGGCCGTACGGGAGTGGTGGTTCCTGACCGTCCCGCGGTCCTTGCGGGGCGTCGGAAGGTGCCCGGGGGGCTCCCGAAGTGTGGGGCAGGTCATGCTCTCCGGCGGCCCGTCTTGCCCGGTAATGCCCCAATTCTCGGGCTGAGCGATCAATACACTCGCCTCCCATGTGTGATTGGAGCGTGAAGAACGGGTGGTCGGCTGGGCCATCACGTGAAGGCCTGGACCCGCTGGACGCCGGCGCCGCGTCCGCCACCTGATGGCGGCACGGCACAAGCAGGCCCGGGATCCGCGGGCGCACTGGCCGCTCCTCTTCGTCACCTTGTCCGTCCTCTTCGGGGCCCTGCTGTTCCACGGCTGGGTGCAGAACGAGGTCGACGGAGCCAAGACCAAGCAGGACTGCACCGCTCCGGTGCCCCGGGCGGCGGCCGACGCCGGGCCCGTGCTCTCCCTCCGGGGCGACCGGGTGCGCTCGGCCTCGATGCCCGCGGGCACCGTCGCTCTCACGTACGACGGCGGGCCCGACCCGGAGTGGACGCCGCGCCTGCTCGACCTGCTCCGGAAGCACGACGCGCACGCCACGTTCTTCCTCGACGGCGCCAGGGCGGCCGAGTACCCCGACCTCGTCCGCCGCATCCGGGCGGAAGGCCACGAGATCGGCTCCCACACGTACACCGGGGCCGATCTCGGTACCGCCTCCGCGGTGCGCGGCGCCCTGGAGCACCACCTCACGCAGAGCGCCTTCGCGGGCGCCGACGGTTTCCGGACCTCCCTCCTGCGCATGCCGATGACCACCACCGTCCCCACGCTGTGCGGGGCCGAGTGGCCCGCCGCACGGAGCGCCTCGGAGGACGACGGGTACCTCCTGGTCGCCGCGGACCGGCCCGGCAGGAAGCCGGCCGACGGGGTCGTGCGCCAGTTCAGCCAGACCTCCCTCGCGTACCGGGAGACCGGACAGCTGCTCGCCGACCGGGATGCCCGCCGGTTCACCACCGTCTCGGAGGGCCTCCGCACGCGGGCCGAGGGCGGCATGGGTGCGGAGGCCGGGGGCCGTACGGATGTGAATGCCGGGGGCCGTACGCGCGCGGATGCCGCAGGCCGTATGAGCGCGGATGCCGGGGGCCGCACGGACGGCGATGCCGCGGGCCGTACGAGCGCAGACGCCGCAGGCCGTACGAACGCGGACGCCGCAGGCCGTACGAGCGCGGACGCCCTGGATCCGGTCGGCGCCGCGCCCGCCATGACCCCGGCGAGCCGGCCGCAGCAGTGGCTGGGCACCGCCCTGATGCGGTTCCAGGACCTGGGGCGCAGCTTCGTCGCCGCCCTCGGCTGGGTGCTGACCATCGCCGCCGGGCTCGGTCTGATCCGCCTCGTCGTGCTCGTCGTGTTCGCCCGCGCCCACGTCAAGCGCCTGGAGCGGTACCGGCCCGGCTCGCCCTGGCTGCGTGAGATCCGCGACCCGGTGACGGTCCTCGTCCCCGCGTACGACGAGGAGGCGGGGATCGGCGGCACCCTGCGTTCGCTGCTCGCCTCCACCCACCGGCAGCTGCAGATCATCGTGATCGACGACGGCTCCTCGGACCGCACCGTGGAGATCGCGAACGAGTACGCCGACCGCGACCCGCGCGTGCGGGTGCTGTGCCAGAGCAACGCGGGCAAGGCCGCCGCCCTCAACCACGGCCTGCGGTACGCCCGTTGCCCGTACGTGGTGATGGTCGACTCGGACACCGTCCTGGAGGCCGACGCCATCGAACGCCTCGTCCAGCCCCTCGCGCATCCGGCCGTCGGCGCGGTCAGCGGCAACACCAAGGTGGGCAACCGCAGGCGTTTTCTGGGGCGCTGGCAGCATCTGGAGTACGTCTTCGGCTTCAACCTGGACCGCAGGATGTTCGAGGTCCTGGAGTGCATGACGACCGTGCCCGGCGCGATCGGCGCGTTCCGCCGGGACGCCCTCATGGGGGTGGGCGGCCTGAGCGAGGACACCCTCGCCGAGGACACCGACCTCACCATGGCGCTGTGGCGGGCGGGCTGGCGGGTCGTGTACGAGGAGACCGCCATCGCCTGGACCGAAGTCCCCACCTCCCTGCGGCAGTTGTGGCGGCAGCGCTACCGCTGGTGCTACGGCACTCTGCAGGCGATGTGGAAGCACCGCCGGGCCGTCATCGAGGTCGGGCCCGCGGGACGCTTCGGGCGCCGGGGCCTCTCCTACCTGTTCCTCTTCCAGGTGGTGCTGCCGCTGCTCGCGCCGGTCATCGACGTCTTCATGCTCTACAGCGCCCTGTTCACCGACTCTCCGGTGAAGTCCATGGCGACGTGGATCGGCTTTCTCGCCGTGCAGATCGCCGTCGCCGCGTACGCGCTCAGACTCGACGGCGAGCGCCGGCGCACGCTGTGGACGCTCCCCTTCCAGCTGCTCGTCTACCGGCAGTTGATGTATCTCGTGGTGATCCAGTCGGTGGTCGCCTTCGTGGGCGGCAGCAGGCTGAAGTGGCACCGCATGCACCGGTCCGGAACGGCCGCCGCGGCGGCCCAGCACATCGACCGCGCGGCCGACCGCCGCCGCCTGCCGCCGCCTGCCGGTCACGAGGTGACGCCGTGAGCTCCGGCCCGCAGACTCCGATACCCCTCGGCTCCCCGGACCCGTACGAGCGGTACGGGCCGTACGGGCCGTACGGGCCGTACGAGCCGCTGGAGCCGTACGGCCGATACGACCCGCATGAACCGGACGAACCGCACGACCCGTACGCCCCCTACGCCCCGTACGACCCCTACGACCCCGACTCCCGCGCCGCGGCCGCCTCCGGGATCGCGGGCGGCGGCCGGTACCGGCGCCGCGGACGGCGGCCGAGGCGGCGGCGCTCGCGCCTGCGCCGGGTGCTGCGCGCGCTGTGCGTCCTCGTCCTGCTGAGCGTGCTCGGCGGCGCGGGCACCTATGTGTGGGCCGACTCCCGGCTCTCCGGCGACGTCGACCTCTCCGCGCTGCCGGACCGGCCCGCCCCCGGCAAGGGCACCAACTACCTGATCGTGGGCTCCGACAGCCGGGAGGGCCTGAGCGAGAAGCAGACCAGGGACCTGCACACCGGCTCCTCGATCGGCGCCGAGGGCCGCCGCACCGACTCGATGATGGTGCTGCACACCGGCGCCCACGGATCGAGCCTGGTCAGCCTGCCGCGCGACTCCTGGGTCACCGTCCCCGCCCACGTGGACCCGAGGACCGGCGTCCACCACAAGGCGGCGAAGAACAAACTCAACGCGGCCTTCTCCCTCGGCGGCCCCGAACTCCTCGTCCGTACAGTCGAGTTGAACACGGGCCTGCGTATCGACCACTACACGGAGATCGGATTCGCCGGATTCGTCGGCATCGTGGACGCGGTCGACGGCGTCCGCATGTGCGTGGACCGGCACCTCCGCGACGAGAAGTCCGGACTCGACCTGACCGCGGGCTGCCACACCCTGGACGGACGCGACGCCCTGGCCTTCGTGCGCCAGCGGCACCAGGAGAAGGAGGGCGACCTCGGTCGCTCCCGCAACCAGCAGAAGTTCCTGGCCGCTCTCGCCGAGAAGGCCGCGTCCCGCGACGTGCTGCTCAGCCCGTCGGCGATGTTCGGCACGGCCGAGGCGGGCCTGGACACCCTCGTGGTGGACGAGTCGACCGGACTGCCCCACCTGACGCGCCTGTTCACGGCGATGCGCAAGGTGTCCGCGGGCGACGGCGACCAGCTCAACGTTCCCGTCGCCGCGGTGGGCGTCGCCACCCCCAAGGGCAGCGCGATCCGCTGGGACCGGCGGAAGGCGGACCGCCTCTTCACCCGGCTACGCGAGGACCGCCCGGTCACGGCGGCGGACTGAGACCGGGGCCACGGCCACCGCTTCCCCGAGCCGCAGCAGCGCCGCGGCCCGCTCCTCCCGGCGAGCCCGCACGTACGCGTGCGGAGACATGCCGTACGCCATCCGGAACTCCCGGCCAAGGCGCGCGGCCGGCATCCCGGCGGTGCGGGCGAGCGCTTCGGCGTCCAGGGGGCGCGCGTACTCCCGGTCGATCCGGTCACGCACGCGCCGCAACCGCGCGAACACCTCCAGCCGCTGCGCCGCGGCCCGCGCGCGCCCCCAGGCGGGTTGACACATGACGGCCTCCGACCGAGGAGATCAGCGCAGCTCCTGGATGCGGATCAGATTGCCTGCGGGGTCGCGGAAGGCGCAGTCCCGGATGCCGTACGGCTGCAGCGTCGGCTCCTGCACCACCTCCCCCTTCCGCTCCCGCACCTGCGCGAAGACGCCGTCGAGGTCCTGGGTGGCCAGGAGGATCCAGCCGTACGTCCCCTTCGCCATCATCTCGGCGATGATCCGCCGCTCCTCCTCGGTGATCCCGGGGTCGGCGGCGGGCGGCGCGAGCAGAATGCTGGTGTCGGGCTGCCCGGCGGGCCCCACGGTGATCCACCGCATGCTCCCCTGCCCGACGTCACTCCTGACCTCGAACCCGAGAACGTCCCGGTAGAACCCGACCGAGGCCTCGGGATCGGTGTGCGGCAGCACGCTGGTGTGAATGCTGATGTCCATGCCCGCATGCTAGGTAGGCCCCCGCACCCCCGCTTCTCGAATCCTGCCCGGTCAGCCTTCAGCCGGCGCCACCCCGATCGGGCAGGAGACCCCCGTCCCCCCGATCCCGCAGTAGCCGCCGGGGTTCTTGTCCAGGTACTGCTGGTGGTACGCCTCGGCCGGGTAGAACGGGCGGTCCTGCGCCGGGAGGAGTTCCGTCGTGATCGTGCCGTGGCCCGTGGACGTGAGGACCTGCTGGTAGGCGGCCTTCGAGGACGCGGCCGCGGCCGCCTGCTCCGGGGAGTGCGTGTGGATCGCCGAGCGGTACTGCGTGCCCACGTCATTGCCCTGGCGGAAGCCCTGCGTCGGGTCGTGGCTCTCCCAGAAGAGCTTCAGGAGCCGCTCGTACGAGACGACCGAGGGGTCGAAGACGACGCGGACGCCCTCGGTGTGACCCGTCAGGCCCGAACAGGCCTCCTCGTACGTCGGGTTGGGGGTGAAGCCGCCCTGGTACCCGACGAGGGTGGTCCAGACGCCCGGGGTCTGCCAGAACTTGCGCTCGGCGCCCCAGAAGCAGCCGAGCGCGAAGTCCGCCACCTCCAGGTGCTCCGGGTACGGGCCGAGCAGCGGGTTGCCCAGGACCGTATGGCGCTCGGGGACCGCGAAGGGCCGCTCCGGGCGGCCCACCAGGGCCTCCTCGCGGGTCGGCAGGACGGGCGTACGTCCGAACAGCATCAGGTCCTCCAAGGGCAGGGGCGTGCGTGAAGGTCAACGTCCGGCGGCCGGGCAGAATTCCTCAGTGCGGGAGCGTCGCCGGGCTGCCGCCGTTCGCCTCGTAACCGGCGACCGCGAGCGCGCGGAACACCGCGTACTCGGCGGCCGGGTCCGGGGACAGCATCCACGGCAGGGCGCCCACATGGCCGTCGACCGCGATCAGTTGGTGCATCGCCTCGGCCCAGCGCTCGGAGCGCACCAGGAAGTACACGAGCAGGTGGCGCACCGGCGCCAGCATCGGGTCGGCGGGCCGCACCGACTGCGTCGAGTGCTCCGCGAACTGGGCGCCCTCGACGGCCTTGCGGACCACCTCGCTCTCCCAGAAGCTCCGGACCAGGTTGACCTCCGGAAGGTGCTCGAACACCGCGAAGAGCGGGAGGGCCGACAGCAGCGACCCCTGAGGGGCGCGCGCCGCCGCGGCCTCCGCGAACGCGTACGCCTGCTCGCGCGAGCCGTGCCACTTCTCGCTGAACCAGGGGAGCGCGGCGAGGTGCGCGCCCATGTGCCGAGGGTTGCGGTCCAGGATCTTCAGCCAGAGCTGGTCGAACTCCTCCTGGGAGTACCCGAGTCCACGGGCCACGGCCAGCTCCGTGACGTACGGGACCGGGTCACCGGGGGCGAGCAGGGCCGCCTCCGCGCACGCGGCCTTGGCCTCTTCGAGGATGATTCTGTACTCGTCGGTGCCGGGCATCGCCGTACGGAAAGCCTGCTGCACCAGGAACTCCGCGTGCACCGCCGCACCGCCCGCGTCCTTCGGCGACTCGGCCCGCCAGACGCGCAGCCACTGCCCGCCGGGAACGTCTCGCACGCCCGCCGGCTTCTCCGCCAGCTCCAGGGAGGCCGCGCCCGCGAAGGCCTGCACGCGCTGCCAGCGCACCTCGCCGTCCTTCTCGGTGCCGGCGAGGAGCTGCGCGGCGTACTTCCAGTCCTGGGTGCGCTGGACGACGTCCAGGACGTCGAGAAGGTCCTGGTCGGGGCCCGGCATGCGGATGTCGAGCTCCTCCTGGAGCGCGAAGCCGTAGTTCGCCGGGTCCGCCGCGTCCGGTGAGCCCGGTGCCGCGAGCCGGATGCCGCCGCGCCTGCGGAACAGGAACGGCCCGAGCGCCGCACCGAGCATGAGAAGGCCCAACAGAACCCAGAGAATGTCCATACGTACAAGCGAACCAGACGCCACTGACAAACGACGAACCTGTCCCGGATCCGGGGACTACCCTCGGGCGGCATGACCGACTCGCACAGCAGTGACAGCAACGGGCCCGCCGACAGCGGCCGGAGCTTCGAGACGCTCGCCATCCACGCGGGCAACACCGCGGACCCTCTCACGGGCGCCGTCGTACCGCCGATCTACCAGGTGTCGACGTACAAGCAGGACGGCGTCGGCGGCCTGCGCGGCGGCTATGAGTACAGCCGCAGCGCCAATCCGACGCGGACCGCCCTGGAGGAGAACCTCGCGGCCCTGGAGGGCGGCCGGCGCGGGCTCGCCTTCGCCTCGGGCCTCGCCGCGGAGGACTGCCTGCTGCGCACGCTGCTCGTGCCCGGCGACCACGTGGTGATCCCGAACGACGCGTACGGCGGCACGTTCCGCCTGTTCGCGAAGGTCGTCGCACGCTGGGGCGTGGAGTTCTCCGTCGCCGACACCAGCGACCCGGCGGCGGTCAGGGCGGCCGTCACGGACCGTACGAAGGTGATCTGGGTGGAGACGCCCAGCAACCCGCTGCTCGGCATCAGCGACATCGCGGCCCTCGCGGCGGTGGCCCGCTCGGCCGGTGCGCGGCTCGTCGTCGACAACACCTTCGCGAGCCCGTATCTCCAGCAGCCGCTCGCGCTGGGCGCCGACGTGGTGGTGCACTCCACGACCAAGTACATGGGCGGCCACTCGGACGTCGTCGGTGGCGCGCTGATCGTCGACGACGCCGATCTGGGCGAGGAGTTGGCGTACCACCAGAACGCCATGGGGGCGGTCGCCGGGCCCTTCGACGCGTGGCTGGTGCTGCGCGGCATCAAGACCCTCGCCGTGCGCATGGACCGGCACAGCGAGAACGCGGAGCGGATCACGGAGATGCTCACGCAGCACGCGCGCGTGACCCGCGTCCTCTACCCGGGCCTGCCGGACCACCCCGGGCACGACATCGCCGTCAAGCAGATGCGGCACTTCGGGGGCATGGTGTCGTTCCAGGTCGAGGGCGGCGAGGAGGCGGCCGTAGAGGTCTGCAACCGCGCCGAGGTGTTCACCCTCGGTGAGTCCCTCGGCGGCGTGGAGTCGCTGATCGAGCACCCGGGCCGGATGACGCACGCCTCGGCGGCGGGCTCGCCCCTGGAGGTCCCGTCCGACCTGGTGCGCCTCTCGGTGGGCATCGAGAACAGCGCCGATCTGGTGGCGGATCTGCGCCGCGCGCTGGGCTAGCGCCTGTCCGGTCGCCAACCCGCTCAAGGGGTACGGGAGTTGCTCCCGTACCCCTTTCGCGTACGCCCTGAGTGGGAGCTACCAGCCGTTCAGCGGGGGTGTCGTCTCCGCCGGTGGCGGGTTCCACGGCTGTTCCACGGACGCCCACACCACGAACACCAGGAACGCCACCGACAGCACCAGCCACAGCAGCCGCCGCGCGCGGGCGCGCCGGCGCCCCCGGCGCGCGCCCCGGCGCATCGCGTCGACGACCAGCTCGGGCGGCACGGCCGGGTGCGGACCGTCGAGGAGGCGCCGCACCTGGTCCTCCCGGCGCTCCCGGCGCTCGGGACGCTCGGGGCTCATGACGGTGCCGCCGTCATCGTGGCGGTCGCGTCACCGCGCGTGCGGGGAGGGCTCGTCAGGGCGGCCACGGAGCGGTGGCAGATCGCGCGGACGCGCTCCACGGGCAGTCCGAGCAGGGCCGCGGTCTGCTCCTCGGCCACGCCCTCGCCGAGCCGCAACACCACGACCAGCCGTTCCTGCGGGCCGAGGGCGCCGAGCACCCCGCCCCGCCCGCGGTGCGCGCGCCAGGCGGACCGGGCGAAGCGGGCGGCCAGCTCCTGCCGCGCGCGGTCGTACGGGTCCTCGCCGCGCAGCCGGTCCCAGGAGGCGTACGTCTGCGTGAGGGCGTCGGTGAGCAGGGTCCGGGCGCGGGGGTTGGCGTCGGGGGGTTCGGCGGTGAGCAGCGTGGCGGCATGCAGCAGCCGGCCGGCCGCACCCGCGACGAACGCCTCGAACTCCCCGGCGTGGAGGGGTTGTTGCTGCCGTACCTGCCGATGACGCACCGTGCGCCTCCCGAGCCGTGTTCCTCCATATAGGCGCGGGCGCCGTCGGGAGGTCAAGGGGCGGGAGCTGTTCAGCCGCTCCGGCGTTCGAGGAGAGCGCCCCTACTCAGTACCGGACCCGTGCCGTGCCGAGAGGGCCGCGTTGAACCGCGTGAGGAGCGTGCAGAACTCCTCGCGCTCCCGGGGCGCCCAGTCCTCGGTCAGCTGTGCCATCAGCTCGCGCCGCGAGGCCCGCACCTCGTCGAGCCTGGACTGGCCGCGCGGCGACAGCTGGAGCACCACGGCGCGTCCGTCGTCCGGGTGCGAGGTCCGCTTGACCAGGCCCGACTCGACGAGCGGCGCGACCTGCCGGGTGACCGTCGACGAGTCGATGCCCATGCTCGCGGCGAGCGCCTTGACGCCCATCGGACCCTCGCTGTCGAGGCGGTTGAGCAGCAGGTACGCGGCGCGGTCCATGGAGTTGCGGACCTGACCGACCCCGCCGAGGCGGGTCTGCTCCGCGCGGCGTGCGAAGACCGCCACCTCGTGCTGGAGGTGGTCGAGGAGACCGGGAAGCTCCGAGGTGTCGCTCTGCGGATCGGTCGTCATGTCCGAAGGTGTGGGCATGGCCGGGGGCTCACTTCGTGCGTGGTCGGTGGGTTGGGGGACAGGGTACGCGGCGATCGGCCCGGCCGTACCTGCGCTGCGCGAACCGGCTCCCCCGGCGGGCGCGGACCCGTCCCGGTGCGAGACTTGAAGTCATGACGTACAGCACGGCTGGCTCCTGGCCGACGGTGACCCTGGACGACGTGCGCGGTGCGCAGAAGATGCTCGCGGGGATCGCGCGGGTGACCGCCATGGAGGGCAGCAGGCATCTCTCGCAGCTGGTCGGCGCGCCGGTCCACTTCAAGTGCGAGAACCTGCAGCGCACCGGCTCGTTCAAACTGCGCGGCGCGTACGTGCGGATCGCCGGCCTGATCGCGGAGGAGCGGGCGGCCGGGGTGGTCGCGGCGAGCGCCGGGAATCACGCGCAGGGCGTGGCGCTCGCCTCGTCGCTGCTCGGGGTGCGGTCCACGGTGTTCATGCCGAAGGGCGCCCCGCTGCCGAAGGTCGCCGCGACCAGGGAGTACGGCGCGGAGGTGCGGCTGCAGGGCACGGTGGTCGACGAGACCCTCGCGGCGGCGGAGGACTACGCGCGCGAGACGGGTGCCGTGTTCATCCACCCCTTCGACCACCGGGACGTGATCGCGGGTCAGGGGACGGTGGGCCTGGAGATCCTGGAGCAGTGCCCGGAGGTCCGCACGATCGTGGTGGGCATCGGCGGTGGCGGTCTCGCGGCGGGTATCGCGGTGGCGGTCAAGGCGCTGCGCCCGGACGTGAAGGTGATCGGCGTGCAGGCGGCGGGCGCCGCGGCCTACCCGCCCTCGCTCGCGGCCGGGCACCCGGTGGCGATCGACCACCCGGCGACCATGGCCGACGGCATCAAGGTCGGCCGCCCGGGAGACGTGCCGTTCAAAATCGTTGGCGATCTGGTGGACGAAGTCCGTACGGTCTCCGAGGACGCGCTCTCCAGCGCGCTGCTGCTCTGCCTGGAGCGGGCCAAGCTGGTCGTGGAGCCGGCCGGGGCGAGCCCGGTCGCGGCGCTGCTCGCGGAGCCGGAGTCGGTTCAGGGGCCGGTCGTCGCGGTGCTGTCCGGCGGCAATGTGGACCCGCTCCTGATGCAGCGCATCCTGCGGCACGGCATGGCGGCGGCGGGCCGGTATCTGTCGCTGCGGCTGCGCCTGACCGACCGGCCGGGCGCCCTGGCCACGCTGCTCGGCGTGCTGACGGTGGTGGACGCCAACGTCCTGGACGTCGGTCACGTACGGACCGATCCGCGCCTCGGCCTCACGGAGGCGGAGGTCGAGCTGCACCTGGAGACGAAGGGTCCCGGGCACTGCACCGAGGTGGCCGAAGCCCTGCGCGAGGCGGGTTACACGGTCATGCTGTGAGGTCCCGTACGAACGTAGGGACGTAGGGGCGCGGGGACAGCGATCGCGATATAGATCGCGTATCGGTTCCAACGAGTGCATGGAACAGGCCACTTGAGAAAACGCGATACATCGCGTTATGGTGGAGGTCCGGCCACTCCGCCCTCGGGCGGAATCAAACCGACATACCTAAAGTTCGCATAGGAAATCACCCAGACACGGGGGAGAACCCACATGCCAGGCGCCATCTACGCCGAAGGGCTGGTCAAGCACTTCGGCGACGTCAAGGCTCTGGACGGCGTCGACCTCGACGTCCCCGAAGGAACCGTGCTCGGCCTCCTCGGGCCGAACGGCGCGGGCAAGACCACCGCGGTCCGCTGCCTCACCACCCTGCTCACGCCGGACGCGGGCAAGGCGGTCGTCGCCGGGACAGACGTCCTCAAGCACCCCAACGAAGTGCGCCGCTCCATCGGCCTCTCCGGCCAGTTCGCCGCAGTCGACGAGTACCTCACCGGCCGCGAGAACCTCCAGATGGTCGGCCAGCTCTACCAGATGAGCGCCAAGGCCGCGAAGCAGCGGGCCGGGGAACTCCTGGAGCAGTTCAACCTCGCCGACGCCGCCGACCGCCCCTCCAAGACGTACTCCGGAGGCATGCGCCGCCGCCTCGACCTCGCGGCCGCCCTGGTCGTCAGGCCGCCGGTGATGTTCATGGACGAGCCCACCACCGGCCTCGACCCGCGCAACCGCCAAGCCCTGTGGGAGGTCATCAAGGACCTCGTCGGCGGCGGCACGACCCTGCTCCTCACCACGCAGTATCTGGAGGAGGCCGACAACCTGGCGCACGACATCTGCGTCATCGACCACGGCCGGGTCATCGCCCGCGGCACCTCCGACCAGCTCAAGGCGCAGACCGGCGGCGAGCGCGTCGAGGTCGTCGTGCACGAGCCCGGCCACATCGCCACCGCCGAGGAGGTGCTGCGCGGCTTCGCCAAGGGCGGAGGCGGCACCACCGTCGAGGAGCACACCCGCAAGCTGACCGTCCCCGTCACCGGCGGCGCCAAGCTGCTCGCCGAGGTCATCCGCGAACTGGACGCGCGCGGCATAGAGATCGACGACATCGGCCTGCGCCGCCCCACCCTGGACGACGTGTTCATCTCGCTCACCGGCCACGCGGCCGAGGCGGAGGACACCGCGGGCGACGCCGAGAAGGAGGACACCAAGTGAGCGCCGCAACCGAGACGGCCAAGCCGATGGCCCCCGTGGCGGGCGGCGGCATCGCCGGTTCCGTACGGGACTCGCTCGTCGTCGCCAAACGCAACCTGATCCGGATGATGCGGATCCCGGAGATGGTCATCTTCGGCCTGATCCAGCCGATCATGTTCGTGGTGCTGTTCACGTACGTCTTCGGCGGGTCCATCAGCGTCGGCGGCTCCACCGACCCGCAGCTCTACCGCGAGTTCCTGATGGCCGGCATCTTCGCCCAGACCGTGACGTTCGCCACCGCGGGCGCCGGTGCGGGCATCGCCGACGACATGCACAAGGGCCTGATCGACCGCTTCCGCTCGCTGCCCATGGCCCGCGGCGCCGTCCTCACCGGGCGCACCCTCGCCGACCTCGTGCAGACCGCGCTCACCCTCGTCGTGCTCGCCGTGGTCGCGCTGCTCGTCGGCTGGCGCACCCACGAGCCCTTCGGCAAGGTCCTCGCGGGCTTCGCCCTGCTGCTCCTGCTCGGGTACGCGTTCTCGTGGATCGGCGCGCTCATCGGGCTGTCCGTGCGTACGCCGGAGGCGGCCACCTCGGGCGGACTGATCTGGCTGTTCCCGCTGACGTTCATCTCGAACGCCTTCGTGCCGGTCCAGGGCATGCCCGCGTTCCTGCAGCACGTCGCCGAGTGGAACCCCTTCAGCGCCACCGTCCAGGCGGCCAGGGAACTCTTCGGCAACACCGCCGGACAGCAGATGGAATCCGTGACCGGCGCCTGGCCCATGGAGCACCCGGTGCTCGCATCGGTCCTCTGGTCGGTGCTGATCATCGTGGTCTTCCGCACCCTCGCGGTCCGCAAGTACCGCTCGGCGACGGCCTGACCGCTCGGCAGACCGCCCGAGCGCACGGCAGACCGCCGCAGCGCACGACAGACCGCCCGAGCGCACGACAACAGGCCCCCGGTGCTTTCCGCACCGGGGCCTTCGTCGTACGCCTACTTCTTCGTGCCGCCCTCGGACTTGGACCCCGCCTCCGCGCCCTTCGCGGGGGCGCCCTCGGGGGCCTCCTCGAAGTTCACGCGGCCCATGTGCCGGTTCATCGACTTCATCAGCATCCAGACGCCCACGGCGAGAGCCGCGAACACGATGAAGCCGAGAACACCGGGGGTGACCTTGTCCTCGTCGATCTCCTTGGCCAGCGGGACGAGGTGCGTCATGGCCAGATTGGCTGCTGCGCTTGCGCTCATGTCAGGCATTGTCCCGGATGCCCGCGAAGAGGTCGTCCTCGGGGAGGGAAGTATCGACGAGCGACTTCGCCAGCTCGTACTCCTCCGTCGGCCAGACCTCCTTCTGGAGCTCCATCGGAACGCGGAACCAGCCGCCCTCGGGGTCGATCTGCGTGGCGTGCGCGATCAGCGCCTTGTCACGGATCTCGAAGAAGTCCGCGCACGGAACGTGCGTGGTCAGCGTGCGCTCCACCCGCTCGAACTCGTCCCAGCGCTTCAGCCAGTCCCCGTACGGCGACTCCAGACCGCGGGCGAGCAGCGCCTCGTGCAGCGCTTCCGTGCGCGGGCGGTTGAAGCCCTGGTTGTAGTACAGCTTCTGCGGCGCGAAGACCGGCCCGAACTCGGACTCTGGGAACTTCTCCGCGTCCGCCGCTCCCTCGAACGCCACCATCGAGATCTTGTGGGTCATGATGTGGTCGGGGTGCGGATAGCCGCCGTTCTCGTCGTACGTGGTGATCACCTGCGGGCGGAACGAGCGGATCTGCTTGACCAGCTCTCCGGCCGCCTTGTCCACGTCCTCAAGTGCGAAGCAGCCCTCCGGCAGGGGCGGCAGCGGGTCGCCCTCCGGCAGCCCGGAGTCCACGAAGCCAAGCCACCACTGCTTGACGCCGAGGATCTCGCGCGCCTCGTCCATCTCCTTGCGGCGGACCTCGTGGATGTTCTCCTCGATGAACTGGTCGCCCTGGAGCTTCGGGTTGAGGATGGAGCCCCGCTCACCGCCCGTGCAGGTCACCACGAGCACGTCCACCCCCTCGGACACGTACTTGGCCATGGTGGCCGCGCCTTTGCTCGACTCGTCGTCGGGGTGCGCGTGAACCGCCATCAGTCGCAGCTGCTCAGTCAAGACTCGATCCTCATGTGTATGGCGCCCTCGGTCAGGGGGCGGCCCTCGGTCCTCGGGTGCTTCGGGGGGCTTCTATAGTGACCGAAACAGGGGCCCGATAATTCCCGGCCCCCCGACCCGACGCCGTCTTGAGAGGCCGATCCATGAACGCGGTCCGCGAACAGCTCCCCGAGGGCCGGTACGGTCGCTCCGCGGACGCCCGCGCCGACCGCAAGCTGAAGATCGTCGGCTCGGTGCTCGGCGTCCTGCTGCTCGGCGTCGTCAGCTGGATCGGCTACGACTACATCTCCGGCAAGAGCGCCTTCAGCGGCGAGCTCATCAAGTTCAAGGTGGCCTCCGCGCAGGCCGTCGACGTCCACCTGGAGATCCGCAAGGGCGCCGACGTCTCCGGGACGTGCACGCTGCGCGCCCTCGCCGAGTCCGGCGCCGAGGTCGGCCGCAAGGACATCGCCTTCGAGCAGCGCGAGGAGCTCGTCAACGAGGTCGTCACGCTGCGTACGACCGAGCGGGCCACCGCGGCCGAGCTGGTCTCCTGCGACGCACGCTGAGCGCGCGGGCGGACCTGCTCTGACCTGCTGCGACAGGTTCCCGACGGTTTCCGGGCGGATAACGTCCTCCCTCTTTTGCGCCTGAATTGTTAGGCTCGTGGTTTCGCCCACCAGTGAGGGAACATCCTTCTGGGTAGGGCGATGCTTTGTATTCCCAGTACCGACGAGGAGCACCTGTGACCCAGACCAGCGACAACGTCACCTGGCTGACCCAGGAGGCGTACAACCAGCTCAAGGCCGAGCTGGAGTATCTGTCTGGTCCCGCGCGCACCGAGATCGCCGCCAAGATCGCGGAGGCCCGCGAGGAGGGCGACCTGCGGGAGAACGGCGGGTATCACGCAGCCAAGGAAGAGCAGGGCAAGCAGGAGCTCCGTGTGCGCCAGCTCACGCAGATGCTCGAGAACGCCAAGGTCGGCGAGGCCCCGGCCGACGACGGCGTCGTGGAGCCCGGCATGGTCGTGACGATCGCCTTCGACGGCGACGAGGACGACACCCTCACCTTCCTGCTCGCCTCGCGGGAGTACGCGTCGGAGGGCACCACGACGTACTCGCCGCAGTCGCCGCTCGGGCAGGGCGTGAGCGGGAAGAAGGTCGGTGAGGAGGCTCAGTACGAGCTTCCGAACGGGAAGATGGCGATGGTGAAGATTCTGGAGGCGAAGCCTTACCAGGGCTGAGCTGCTCTTTTGCCTGTGCCCCGGCACCGTGGTTCGGCCTCGGTATGCCGGGGCACAGGCGTGTTTGCAGGGGACCTGCACAGGCGGTCAGCTGATGGCTGTCGGAACCCCCATCACCTCGCGGGCGTGGCGGTTCGGGACCATGCCCAGGCGCCAGGCCTGCCAGCCCGTGTCCAGTTCCACGCCGCGGTCGAGCATCAGGGCGTACGCCGGGAGGTAGCCCGCGAGTTCGGGGTCGCGGGCCGGGTGGGCGGCGCGGGTGAGCTGCGCGAGTTCCTCCGCCGCCACCGCCGTGCCGATCTCCGAGCCGCCCGGGGACGCGTACGGCAGGAGCGTGCAGCGCAGGAAGCGGGCCCAGTCCTCGCCGCGCCGGTCGCCGTACGAGCCGAAGAGCGCCACCGCCTCGTCGCACAGGGCCAGGGCCTGCGGGGAGCGGGCGTTGCCGGCGTCCACGACGGCGAGCTCCAGGCAGGTCCAGGCCTCCCCGTGGGCGACGCCGATGCGCTGGAAGTCGGCGCGGGCGTCGACCAGGAGCTGCCGGGCGAAGCCGGAGTTGCGCAGCGAACCGGTCTGGGCGGCGCGCTGGTCGCGGGTGACGCGGGCCGAGTGGTGGCGGGCGCAGGCGAGGCCGTACACGTCGCGCATACGGGAGAACATCGTGCGGGCGCGCTCCAGTGCGCGGACCGCCTCGGTGAGGTCGCCGGTCTCCTCCAGGGCCTGGCCCAGGTAGTAAAGGGACCAGGCCTCGCCGCGCGCGTCCTCGTTGTCCCGGTGCCGCAGGGCCGCCCCGCGCAGCGCCTCCACCGCGGCCGACGGGTCGCCGTCGACCAGGCGGGCGCGGGCCCGCTGGGTCAGCGCCCAGGCCTCGCCGCGCGGGTCGCGCGTGCGTCCGTACAGGTCGAGAGCGGTGCTCAACTCCTCCTCCGCGCGCGGCACATCGCCGAGCCGCAGGCGGACCTGGCCCAGCTGGAAGTGGGCCCAGGCCTGGCCGTGCACGGACTCGCTCTCGCGGTGCAGGTCGAGGGCGGTGGTGAGCAGGCCGAGGGCCTCCGCGACGCGCGCCCGGTCGCGCTCGACGGCCGCGAGGGCGTGCAGCGTCCACGCCCGGTCGCCCGCGAGATGCTCGGCCCGCTGCAGCTCCAGGGCCTCGCGCAGCTTGGCCGCCGCGTCCGCGAGCCGGCCCTGGTGGTGCAGGGTGATGCCGAGCGAGCACAGGGCACGGGCGGCACCGGCCTCGTGGTGCGCCTCGAAGTACAGGTCGACCACCGAGGACAGTGTCGTACGGGCCCTGTCGAGCTCGCCGAGCTGGCGGGCGGCGATGCCCGTGCGCCACTGCACGGAGCGGCCGAGCAGGCCCTGGCCGACCGCCTGGCTCAGCTCGCTGATCTCGCCCAGGCGGTAGAGGTCGCCGCGCAGCAGGCAGTAGTCGCAGAGCGCGCCGAGGAGGTTCAGGACCGCCTGGTCGTCGACGCCCTCCGCGTGCCGCAGGGCCGCCGTGATGAAGCTGGACTCGTCGTCCAGCCAGCGCAGCGCCGCGTCCAGGGACGTGAAGCCGTGCGGTCCTACCGCGCTCGCGTGGAAGGACGTGTCGGCGCGCGTCGACGTCTTGCCGTCGACCAGGCGGATCACCGAGTCGGCCAGCTCGGCGTAGTTGGCGATCAGCCGTTCCTGGGCGGCGGTGCGTTCGGCCGCCTCCTCCTCGTCGAGCAGCCGCGCGTGGGCGAAGGAGCGGACCACGTCGTGCAGGCGGTAGCGGCTGCCGCGCACATGGTCGACGAGCCCCGCGCGGGCGAGGGCCGTCAACTCCCGCTCCGCCTCCCGCTCGCCCACCCGTCGCCCGCCACCACCCTGGTCCTGAGCCCCTTCGGGGCGCACCTCTTGATCGTCCAGGAGGGCGCCCGCCGCGGCTGCCCCGAGCGAGGCGCGGCCCGCAAGCGCGAGCCGTCGCAGCAGCCGCCGTGCCGGGTCGGCCAGGTCCGTGTAGCGCAGCAGCAGCGCGCGCTCGACCGGGCCGTCCGGCCCCTCCGACCCGTCCGCCCCGCCCGCGGCGAGGTCCGCGGCGAGCTCGCGGGCGGTCCGCGGGCCGAGCGCGGAGCCCGCGATGCGCAGCGCGAGCGGAAGGCCGCCGCACAACTCCCGGATCTCGTCGGCCGCTTGGGCGTCGTACGGGCCCGACGCGTCCTCGGCCGCCGCGCGCAGCAGATCCTCGGCACCCGCCGCGTCCAGGGGTTCGACGGGCAGCTGGTGCACCCAGGCCGGCAGGTCGTCCGGCAGGTCAAGCGGGGCGCGGGAGGTGACCAGGACCAGGCTGTCGGAACGGTCCGGGACCAGGGTGCGGACCTGCTCGGCGTCGCTCGCGTCGTCCAGGATCACCGTGACCGGCAGGCCCGTCAGATGCTGGTGGTACAGCTCGGTGAGGCGCTTCAACTGCTGTTCCGGCGCGGACCGTTCGCGGAAGAGCAGCTGCTCGCGGGGGGCGCCGAGGCGGTTGAGGAGGTGCAGGAGCGCGTCCCGGGTCGTACGGGGCGGCTCGGTCGTGCTGTCGCCGCGCAGGTCCACCAGGCAGGCGCCGCGGAACTGGTCGCGCAGGGCGTGCGCCGCGTGGACCGCGAGCGTCGAGCGGCCCGAGCCGGGCGCGCCGTGCAGCACCACCACGGTCGGCCTGGTCTCGGTGGAGGCGCGGGCGGCGTGCACCCACTGCCCGATCCGGGCGAGATCCTGCCGCCGGCCCGCGAACGGCCCGTCCGGCTCAGGGAGTTGGGCGAAGGACCGCTCCAGTACGCTCCGCCGCCGCGCGGCCGCGCTCTTGTCGGTACGGCGCAGGGGGACCGGCTTCTTCCTGCCCGTACCGGTGTTCGCGGCGACGACGCGCTGCTGGTCCAAGTACGGGCGGATACCGCGCACTTCGAGCGCCGTGAGCCACTGCAGGCGCAGCTGCTCGGGACCGCCGGGCCGGCCGAGGGCGCCCGCGCGGCGGTGGGCGGCGGGCGCGTGCGACGCGGTGACCTTGCCGACGGTGGCCGCCGCGCCCGCGACCGCGACGACGGCGCCCGCGCCGAGGGCCGTGCCCGCGTCGGTGCCGAACGCCAGGTCCGCGGCGGCCGCGGCGACCGCGGCGACGGCCGTGACCAGCGCGGGCGTTGCCCCCTCCCGGCCGAGGCGCTGCCCGAACGACTGCCGTCCGGCCTCGGCCTCGTCGAGCGCCCGTACGTACGCGGCGTACTCCTCCGCCGCCGATTCGGCCAGGGTGTCCAGGGCGCCGCGAGCTCGGCTCAGGAGTACGTTGCCTTCCGTGCGGCCGCCGGAGCGCCGGACTTCTTCCTCGACTGCCCGTGCCAGCAACGTCTCGGCCTCGCCCCGATGGCTTTCCCGCATGCCGGGTCCCCCTCTGCCTCGTCATCGGCGTACGCGTTGATTTTTCCCCTACCCGCCCCTTCCCGAAAGTCCTGCCGGACGGGCCTCCTCAATCTCCCCCAGCTACCGCTGGGAGGTGCCCCCAGAGGGGCTCAAATTTGAGCCCCTCCGGCGATTGAGGAGCGGGGGCCTGGGGGCGGAGCCCCCAGAGCTGTCCGCAGGACTTTCGGGAAGGGGCGGGGAGGGGAAGAAAGCCCTACGCCCGCCCCAACCGCTCCCGCAGCCCCTCCACCTCCGTGACCGGCGCATCGCATGTGAAGTTGCGGCACACGTACGCCGCGGCCCGGCCCCCGACCAGCGGGCGGTCGGCCAGGAGCGGCAGCTCACCGGAGTCGGGCTCGCCCACCGCGACCACCGCACCCGGCGCCGGGGACAGCAGCGCTGCGCGGTGCAGAGCCGCCCGCTCCGGGTCGTCCGCGGGGCCCACCACCGCCACCTCGCGCGGCCCGTCGAGCAGTGCCTCGGCGACCGCCAGGCCGTGCCCGATGAACCGCGGGGCGCGCGGGCCGAGTGCCGTGACGACGCCCAACGCCCGCTCGGCGGCGGTGCGATGGGGCTCGGAGCCGGTCTGCGCCGCGTACGAGAGCAGGGCGCCGGCAGCCGCGGTCCAGCCGGACGGGGTGGCGTTGTCCGTCGGGTCCTGCGGGCGGCGGATCAGCGCCTCGGCGTCGTGGGCGGTGTCGTACAGCGCGCCGTTCTCGCCCACGAACCCGATCAGTACGTGGTCGAGCAGGAACCCGGCGAACTCCAGCCACACGCCCTCGCCGGTGACGGCCGCGAGCGCGAGGAAGCCCTCGGCGACGTCGGCGTAGTCCTCCAGGACCCCGGCGTGCGTGCCGGCCCTGCCGTCCATGGAGGTGCGGACCAGGCGCGCGTCCGGGCCCATGTGCAGCCGTACGAGCAGGTCCCCGGCGGCGATCGCGGCCTGCACCAGGTCGGGCCGGTCGAAGTACGCGCCCACCTCGGCGAGTGCCGCGATCGTGAGGCCGTTCCAGGCGGCCACCACCTTGTCGTCGCGGCCGGGGCGCGGCCGCTCCTCGCGGGCGGCGAGCAGCCGGGCGCGGATCGAGGCGAGCCGGTCCGAGTCCGACAGGCCCTCGCTCTGCGGGAGTTGGAGTACGGAGGCACCCTCCTCGAAGGTTCCCTCGTCGGTCACGGCGTAGTGCGCGATGGCCAGTTCGGCGTCGGACTCGCCGAGCACCTCGCGCAGTTGCGCGGGCGTCCACACGTAGTACGCGCCCTCGACGTGCCGGCCGGACGCCCCGTCCTCGCTGTCGGCGTCGAGGGCGGAGGCGAACCCGCCCTCGTTCGTACGGAGTTCACGCACCATGAAGTCCGCGGTCTCCAGGGCCACGCGCCGGGCGAGCTCACTGCCGGTGGCCCGCCACAGGTGCGCGTACGCGCGGCACAGCAGGGCGTTGTCGTACAGCATCTTCTCGAAGTGCGGCACGACCCATTTGCGGTCCACGGAGTAGCGGGCGAAGCCGCCGCCCAGTTGGTCGTAGATCCCGCCGCGGGCCATCCGCTCGCAGTTGTCGGCGGCCATCTGCAGGGCGCCGTCGGAGCCGGTGCGGGCGTGGTGGCGGAGCAGGAACTCGACGATCATCGCGGCCGGGAACTTCGGTGCGCCGCCGAATCCGCCGTACGTCGCGTCGTACTCCCGGGTGAGCCCGAGCAGCGCCTTGCCCAGCTGCTCCTCGCCGGGCAACGCCGTGTCCCCGTACGGGAGTTCACGGCCCGCGAGGTCCCGCACGATCTTGCCCGCGACCTCGGCGACCTCCTCGCGGCGGCCCGTCCAGGCCTCGCCGACGCCTTGCAGGACCTGCCGGAAGGAGGGCATGCCGTGGCGGGGCTCGGGCGGGAAGTACGTGCCGAAGTAGAAGGGTTCGGCGTCCGGGGTGAGGAAGACGGTCATGGGCCAGCCGCCCTGGCCGGTCGCGGCCTGTACGGCCTCCATGTAGACGGCGTCGACGTCGGGCCGCTCCTCCCGGTCCACCTTGACGCTGACGAAGTGCTCGTTGAGGTACGCGGCGGTCGCCTCGTCCTCGAACGACTCGTGCGCCATGACGTGGCACCAGTGAATCTGTAGAAGCTATAAGTGGCAGGACGAATAGCCCACACTCAAGAGAATGGGTACGTCCCGCCGCTTAGCTTCTTCCATCGCCTCCTCTCCCCATGGCCACCAGTCCACTGGGTTGGAGGCGTGCTGGAGTAGGTAGGGCGACTGCTCGTTAGCCAGTCGATTCATACCGGCATCGTCGCATGATCCGGCCGTCCAGCCCAGCTTGCCGGGCTGGACCCCAGGAGCGGGAAATTGCACACGGCATGTAATCCGGACCGCAGGTCGTCGGGCGGGCCGCCCGGTCTTCCCGAGCTCCTGCCGCCGTCGGTCGGACAGGTCCTCAAGGCCGTCGGGGAGGTCGGGCCGGCCTTGTTCTCGTCCGGCGCGGCGCATCGGTTGCACCGCTCGCGCACCGGTTGGAGTGTCCGTACAGAAGCGGCTGGACAGCACATTCCTGATGGTCGCGCAGCGGCGTGCTACCGGGCGGCGGGCACCCTCTCGGGCACCAGGTAGGCAGCGATGCTACGCAGCTTCTCGCAGGTCTCCTCCATTTCCCGGGCGGGATCCGACTGGCGCACCACGCCCGCACCGGCGCGCAGCCAGGTCCGTCCGCCCTGCTCGAAGACGGCCCGCAGGACCAGAGTCGCGTCCAGCGAACCGTCCGCGGCGGCGGTCAGCACCGCGCCGCCGTACATCCCGCGGGGCTGCGCCTCCATTCGGGCGATGTCGGCCACGGCGGCGGCCTTGGGGACGCCCGAGACGGTGATCGCGGGGAAGAGCGCCGTGAACGCGTCCCAGCAGCGAAGGCCCGGGGCGAGGCGGCCGGAGAGCCGTGAGGCGAGATGCTGCACGCTGCCGCGTTCCTTGACCGTGAGGTACTCGTCAAGCGTGATGGTGTCCGGTGTGCAGACCGTCGCGAGTTCCTCGGTCGCCGCCGTCACCGAGATCTCGTGCTCGTGGATCTCCTTGACGTCTGCGAGCAGTTCGGCGCGGAGCCGCCCGTTCTCGGCGGCGCAGGCGGTGCGGGCCCGTGTGCCGGCCAGTGGTTGGGTCCGTACGAGCCCGTCCGCGGAGACCGTGACGACCAGTTCGGGGCTGAAGCCCGCTGCTCCCAGGCCCGCGAGACGGAGCAGGAAGGAGCGGGCGGGGGTGTTGTTGCGGCGGCCGAGGACGAAGGTGTTCACCAGATCGACCGGGTGCGGCACGGGAACCACACGGCTCAGCACGACCTTGTCGTACGATCCCCGCCCGATCTCGTCCACCGCGCCCGCCACCAGCGTCCGGTACGCGTCCCCGCCGGTGGAGAGGTCGACGGCGGCGCTCACTCCGGGGCCCTGTTCGATCGGCAGGGCGGAGCCACTCACCGCCTCCGTGAGCCGGGCTTCGAGAGCGGCCAAGGAGCTCGCGTCGGTGCTCCGCAGCTCGGTCCGGCCCGCTGTGATCCTGACCTCGTCACGCGGTACGACCAGGTGCAGCAGGGGTGCGGTGGCAGGCCGGCCGGGGTGTCGGCGGGCCGGCACCCCGGCGGTCCGGAGCAGCGCGAGTTCGAAGGCCGCCCAGCCGTAGGCCCGCCATTGCGCGATCGGCAGCGCGTCGAGCAACTGGGCGACCACCGGCAGGGGGTGACCCCGCCAGGGGATGCTCCGCCGGTCCGTACCGATCGAGTAGTGGACATGCCGGTGGTCGACGATGATCTCCGCGATGGCCCCCGCGCAGTAGTGCCAGGTGTCCTCCCGCTCGTAGACCAGACACGCAGCCGGGTCGTGTGTCTCGGCCAGCCGCGCCACGGTGAGCAGCGGGTCGCTCGGTGCGGCGGTCTCGGTCTCCCGGTAGTGGTGGCGCAGTGTCATGCCAGTTCCCTCGACTTCTGATGCTTTCGGCTCGCGGGGCGCTCCAGGCGTGCGGCGAGTCCGTGCTTGTCCACCTTGCCCACGCCGGTACGCGGAAGGTCGGCCACGATCTCCAGGCGGTCGGGCAGCTTGTACGCGGCCAACCCCCGGTCGCGCAGGAAGGCGGCGATTTCGGGGAGGCGGGGAGGGCGGGTGCGCGGCACCACGAAGGCGCAGGTCCGCTCGCCGAGCAGTTCGTCAGGCACGCCGACCACGGCCGCCTGGGCGACCAGCGGATGGGCCAGCAGATGGTCCTCGACCTCAACGGCCGGGACCTTCTCGCCGCCCCTGTTCACGGCGTCCTTGAGCCGCCCCTCCACCACCAGGTGACCGGTGCCGGTGAGCCGCACCAGGTCGCCGGTGCGGTAGTAGCCGTCCGGGGTGAAGGCGGTGGCGTCGGACTCGGGCGCCGGGCCGGAGCCGGGTGCCCGGTAGTAGCCGCGCACGGTGTACGGGCCGCGCGCCAGCAACTCGCCCGCCTCGCCCACCGCTACGTCGCGACCCTCGCGGTCCACCACCCGGATCTCGTCCTCGGCCAACAGCGGGCGCCCCTGAGTGGAGACCACGATTTCCTCCGGGTCGTCCGGCCTGGTGAAACTGAGCAGGCCCTCGGCCATGCCGAACACCTGCTGGAGCCGGCATCCGAGCTCGGGACGTACGCGCTCGGCGTGTTTGCGGCTCAGTGGGGCTCCGCCGACCTGGAGCAGCCGAAGGCTCGTCAGGTCGGCCCGGGTCCGGCCGGCCTCGGCCAGCCAGAGCTGCAGGAGGGGCGGGGTGAGGGCGGTGACGGTCACCCGTTCCTGCTCGATCAGTTGGAACGCCTCGTCGGGGGAGGGGTCCGGGGCCAGCACGACCTTCCCGCCGACCGCGAGGGTGCCAAGGACACCAGGGCAGCCGAGCGCGAAATTGTGCGCTGCGGGCAGCGCCGCCAGGTACACGGTGTGTTCGTCGAGGCCGCACAGCCGGGCGCTCTCCACCACGTTGAGGGCGTAGTCCCGGTGGGTGCGCGGAATCAGCTTGGGGGCACCGGTCGTCCCGCCCGACAGCAGCAGGAGCCCGATGCCCGCCGGGGCGGGGCCGACGGTCGGGCGGGGTCCGCCGGCCACCGGGAGCGCGTCGGGAACGTCGCACACGTCGTCCGCCGTGACGATTTCGCGCAACGTGGGATTATCCGCGCGGACAGCCTCGGCCATGGCCCGGAAATCGAAACCTGCCCGCCTGCGGGGGATGACGATGCCGACCGCCCCGGCGATTCCGCACACGTTATGAATTTCATTCTTCCGGTGCACTGGCAATGCGAGAACGGGAATGACGCCCAGCCGGAAGAATGCAAATAGTAGGAGCATGAATTCTGTGCCGTTCGGCAGCTGCACCACCACGCGATCGCCCGCGCCGATGCGCAGGCGGCGCAGTCGTGCCGCAATCCGGTCGACGCGGGAGTCGAGCTCCCGGTAGGTCGTGACCTGCCCGTTGGACACCAGTGCGGGTCGGTCGGGGCCGCGCCGGGCCTGATCGCGGAGCAGGTCGGCAAGGAGGGCGCCGGGCGGCGGGCCAAGCATCAGAAATCACATCCGTTTTTATTATTCCGGCCCATGGTTTCAACAGGTAATACGGCGCGACCGGATGACTGCCGTTGACCCGGCGACACTTTAACGCCATCCGATGGCATGACTCTGCCCACGACTGACCTTGGATGACCCTGAAGTGGATTTGCCGGGGGCAAATAACTTGTGTATTAGTTTCGAGGCTGACTGCCTTTCGGCCGAAAGCCTGTGCACCGCTTATTCGACCGATGGATGAGGAATGTTTTCACCAGAGCGAGCGACCGCAACCGCCGGGAGCGAGGTGGGGGCCTGCGACAGCGAACCACCCACGCGGGACCGGATCAGGAGGGCCGTCGCCGATCTGCTCGGCTGCGAGCTCGACGCATTCGAGGACGGTGACGACCTCGTTGAGCACGGCATGGACTCGATCCGGACGATGAGCCTGGTGAGCCGGCTGCGCCGGCACGGTGTCCCGGTCACCTTGGCCGACCTGGCGGAGCGCCCGACGATCGCCGCCTGGACCGACCTGTCCATGGAGCAGTGGAAGGCCGACCGGCCCGAGACCGGGAGTGCCCAGAGCGCCCTGGCGGCCGCCACCACCGCGGTGGATCCGGAGGCGCCCTTCCCGCTGACGCCCCTTCAGCACGCGTACTGGATCGGCAGGCGCGATGACCAGGCGCTCGGCGGTGTCGGCTGCCATGCCTACCTGGAGTTCGAGGGTGCCGGGGTCGACCCGGACCGGCTGGAAGCGGCGATGCGCGCTGTGATCGCGCGGCACGGGATGCTGCGCGCCCGATTCCTGGAGGACGGCAGCCAGCAGATCAGTCCCACGAGCCCCTGGCCCGGTCTCGTGGTGAACGACCTCAGGGGCACCCCGGAGCACCTGGCCACGGCCCGGCTTGCCGCGGTACGAGAGGGGCTCTCACATCGCCGGCTGCGAGTCGACCGCGGCGAGGTCTTCGACCTCCACCTCTCCCTGCTGCCCGAGACCGCCACCCGGATCCACTTCGGCATCGATCTGCTCGTCGCGGATGTCGAGAGCCTCAGGATCGTGCTGGCTGACCTCGCCGACGCCTACCTCCATGGCGACGCCCACGAGGCACCCGCCCCTGCGCCGTCCGGTTTCACGTTCCCGCACTACCTGGCCGGTCAGGCGGCCCGCCGCGCCGAGGCCCGCGAGGAGGCCCGTACGTACTGGCAGCAGCGGCTCGCCGACCTGCCCGACGGGCCCGGCCTGCCGCTGGCCGCGGAACCCGCGCAGCTGCGGGCACCGAAGTTCACCCGCCGACGGCACCGCCTGGCACCGGACGCCTGGCAGCGCTTCAGCCACCGCGCACGCCAGAGCGGCACCACGCCCGCGATGGCGCTCGCCGCTGCCTACGCCGAGGTGCTCGGAGCCTGGAGCGCCAACTCGAACTTCCTGCTCAGCGTTCCGCTGTTCGACCGCGAGTCCGTGCACCCGGCGGTGCCCGGCATGGTGGCCGACTTCACCGATCTGCTGCTGCTCAGCGTGGACGTGACCGCCCAGTCGTCGTTCCACGACCGCATCCGCGCGCTTCAGGCACAGTTCCGTACCGCCGCCGCCCACAGCGCCTACTCGGGCGTCGAGGTGCTGCGTGACCTGGCCCGCGCCCACCGGGACGAGCCCAGGGCCGCGCCGGTGGTGTTCGCGTGCACGCTGGGCACCGAACTCGTAGGGGCGGAATTCCGGTCCGTGCTCGGCGAGTTGGGCTGGATGATCTCGCAGACGCCGCAGGTCTGGCTCGACCACCAGGTGTACGAGTCGGACGGCGGGGTCGACCTGTGCTGGGACTCGGTCGACGACCTCTTTCCGGCCGGCCTGGTCGACGACATGTTCCGGGCCTACCAGGAGTTGACCGACCGGCTTGCGGCGCCGGAAGCCGACTGGAACGTCTGCGCACGGCCGCCGCTGCCGCACGGCCAACGAGCCGTCCGCGCCCGGGCCAACGACACCGCCGGGACCGCCCCGGCCCACGCCCTGCACCACGGGTTCTTCCGGCAGGCCGCCGATCACCCCGACCGCCCCGCGCTGCTGCCGGTCGGCGAAGGGGCCATGACCTACGCCACCCTGGCTCGCCGCGCGCTCGGTGTGGCGGCCACGCTGCGGGAGCACGGAGCGCGCGCGGGGGAGCTGGTGGCCGTCTCGGTGCCGAGAAGTGCCGACCAGATCGCCGCGGTCCTCGGCGTGCTCGCCGCCGGTTGCGCGTACGTGCCGGTGGGCGTCGACCAGCCCGCCGGGCGGAGGAGGCGAATCCTGCGGGCCGCCGGCGTCCAGCGGGTCCTTGTCGATGCGGGCGACGGCGCCGACCGGCCGGAGCTGCCGGCGGAGATCTCGGCCCTTGACATCGGGGCGGCCTGCGAACACCGGCCGCTGACCGCGCCCGTGGAGGTGGCGGCGGACGCGACGGCGTACGTGATCTTCACTTCGGGGACCACGGGCGAGCCGAAGGGCGTGTCTATCGCCCATGGCGCGGCCGTCAACACGGTCGACGACATCAACGAGCGCTTCAGCGTCGGTCCCGAGGACCGAGTGCTCGCGGTGTCAGCTCTCGACTTCGACCTGTCCGTCTACGACGTCTTCGGCACCCTGTCGGCCGGCGGCGCACTGGTCCTTGTGAGCGAGGAGCGACGACGCGACCCCGGCGCCTGGGCCGAGCTGATCGCCGCGCACCGCGTGACCGTGTGGAACTCGGTGCCCGTCCTGCTCGACATGCTCCTCACCGAGGCAACCGCCCGGCCGGATGGCGCGCTGCGCGGACACCTCCGGATCGCGCTGGTGTCCGGCGACTGGATCGGGCTCGACCTGCCCGGCCGACTGGCCGAACTGAGCGGCAAGGGCTGCCGGTTCGTCGCCCTCGGCGGTGCCACCGAAGCCTCGATCTGGTCGAACCTGTGCGAGGTGACCGAGGTGCCCGAGCACTGGACCTCCGTCCCGTACGGTCGGCCGCTGCGCAACCAGCGATTCCGGGTGGTCTCACCTTCCGGGCACGACTGCCCCGACTGGGTGTCCGGCGAGCTGTGGATCGGTGGTGCCGGAGTCGCCACCGGCTACCTCGGCGATCCCGCGCTGACGGGGAGGAAGTTCGTCACGGACGAGGGAATCCGCTGGTACCGGACGGGTGACCGAGGGCGGTACTGGCCGGACGGCACCCTGGAGTTCCTCGGCCGGATCGATCAGCAGGTCAAGATCCACGGTATGCGGACCGAGCCCGGCGAGGTCGAGGCCGTGCTCCGGAACCACCCCGCGATCGGCCGCTGCGTGGTCGCCGCCGTCGGCGAGCGAACCAAGAGGCTGGTAGCGGTGGCCACGCCTGCCCCACGGGCCGGTGCTCTGCTGCCGCTTCAGGCACGAGCGGACGGCACGGCGGACCCGGAGGAGTCGTGGCCGGCCCAGGCCGAACGCGACCCCGAGGCGCGGCTCGTCGAATCGGTACTGGGCCACCTCGCGGCCGAACGGGCGGGCGTGTCCGCGACACCGGAGTCCCTGGAGGTGCTGGCGGGGCGCTGGGGTGCACCGGCCGAGTGGCAGCCGCTGCTGCGGCTCTGGTTCGACTGGCTGGCGGCCCGGCGGGTCCTGGCCGCCGGGCCGGAGGGCTATGCCGCCGGCCCGCGCCTGTCCGCCGTGTCGCTGCCGTCGGCCCGGCGGGCCCTGGCGGACGACCTGGCCGGCGGGCGGCTTGAACCCGCCGCCGGACGGCTGGCCCAGCGGGCCGAGGAGCTGGCCGCGATCGTATGCGGAGAGCTCGACCCGCTCGTCCTGCTCGACGATCCCGTCCTCGCCCCCGACGCACTCGCCGCCGGCATGCCGGGAGCGGACCGCGTGTCGGCGGCGCTGGCCGCCGAGCTGTCGGCCGTGCCCCGTACTCAACCGACGGCCCGGCTGGAGATCGCCGTACTGGGGGCGGGCAGTGCCCGCACCGCACGACTGCTCGCCGACTCCGCCGCTCCCGGGCAGCAGTACCGCTGGACGGTGCTCGACGAGTCCGCGGCCCGGCTGAGCACGGCCGCCGAACTGCTGGCCGGATTGCCCTTCGTGTACCGGCAGTTGACGGACCATCTGGTGCCGTCCGACCTCCTGGCCCGCTTCGACGCGGTGGTGGCCGGCAACACGCTGCACGCCTTCTCCGACCCTGCTGTCGGTCCCGGCCTCGCGGTGCTGCTGCTCGCACCCGGTGGCCGCTTCCTTGCGGTGGAGCGGACCGAGCCGACGCCGCTGGCACTCATCGCCGCCGCCCTGCCGGCCAGGGGCTTCACCCGCCTCGACGCGCTGCGGCGGGAGCGGCGAAGCCCGCTGCTCGCGGCCCCCGAGTGGCAGCGGCTGTTCTCCGGCAACGGCTTCGATCCGGACCCGGCTCGTCAACTGACCGGCGGGCAAGTGCTGTTGGCGGCCACCCGAGCCACGGAAGCGGGGCTGCCGGCCGGTGACACCGTCCGGGAGTGGCTGGCGGCCAGGCTGCCCGCCCCGCTGGTCCCCGACCAGGTCTTCGGCGCCCTGGCGCTACCCGTCACGGCCAACGGCAAGGTGGATCGCGCCGCGCTGGTACGCGCACTGCCGACATCCGGACCGGTGGCGTCCAAGTTCGTCGAGCCGCCACGCGGTCCGGTGGAGGCCGCGCTCGCCGCCGCCTGGTGCCAGGTGCTGGGCATCCCATGGGTCGGCCGCGACCAGGACTTCTTCCGCCTCGGTGGTGACTCGCTGCTTGCCACCCGGCTGGTCAGCCGGCTGCGGGCGGACGGGTTCGCCGTGGAGCTGTCCGCCCTCTTCACCTCCTCCGTGCTGAAGGACCTCGCCCACGCGGTGACCCCGGCCCAGCCGACCGGGGAGGTCGCCGTCGTCGCCGATCCCGGGCACCGCCACGAACCGTTCCCGCCCACGGACGTGCAACGGGCCTACTGGACGGGCCGGGCCGCGGGCCTGCCGCTCGGCGGCGTCGGCGCGCACTACTACACGGAGTTCGACGGCACGGGCCTCGACCTGGCCCGTCTGGAGGAGGCGTGGAACCGGCTGATCGAGCGGCACGAGATGCTGCGGGCCGTGTTCGACGAGGACGGCTTTCAGCGGATCCTGCCTCAGGTCCCGCGCTTCGTCATCCCGGTGACCGAGACGGACGAGACGTACGAGACGGACGAGACGTACGAGACGGACGAGACGTACGAGACGGACGAGACGGACGAGACGTACGGGGCGGATGCGGAGGCTGCGGAGGCGACGGCTCTGGCCGCACTGCGGAAGGACATGTCGCACCAGGTCCGCGACCCGTCCGCGTGGCCGCTCGTGGACATGCGGGCCGTCGTCTACCGGCGGGACGGGCAGCAGCGCGTACGGCTCGGCGTGAGCCTGGAGAACATCGTCCTTGACGGCCGAAGCATGATGATCGTCCTGTCCGAGCTGGAGCGGCTCTACTGGGACCCGGACGCCGTACTCCCGAAGACCGACCTGTCGTTCCGTGACTACCTGCTCCAAGTGGTGCCGTCCACCGCCGAGTTGGAGACGGCCGAGGAGTACTGGAAGGCCAGGCTGGGCGAGCTGCCGCCGACCCCTCAACTACCTCTCGCCGTACGGCCGTCCGAGCTGAGCGGGCCACGGTTCGTTCGCCGGTCGGGGCTGCTCCCGGCAGAACGCTGGCAGGCCGTCACCGAGCGGGCCAGGGCGCACGGGCTCACGCCGTCCGCCGTACTGCTCGCCTGTTACGCCGAGGTCCTTGGGACGTGGAGCGCCCGGCGGGACCTCACTGTCAACCTCACCCTGTTCGACCGCCGGGACGTCCACCCTTCGGTCGACGACATCGTCGGCGACTTCACCTCGCTGCTGCTCGTCGCCTACCAGCCGGAGCCCGGATCCGGCTTCCTCGACCGCGCGCGCCGCCTCCACCACCGCATGGGGCAGGACCTCAACCACCGGGCCTGGTCCGCCGTACGGGTCTCCCGCGAACTGGCGCGGACCGAGGGCGTCGCCGAACGGGCCATGCCCGTGGTGTTCACCAGCGCGCTGGGGACGCCGCGCGATCTCTCCCTCGACCTGTCACGGTGGCTGCTGCCCCGGATCTGGGGCGTCTCGCAGACACCCCAGACCTGGCTCGACAACCAGGTCTACGACTCGCCGCACGGCCTGCACTACGACTGGGATGCGGTGGAGGAGTTGTTCCCGGCCGGTGTGCTCGACGCGATGTTCGATGCGCATGGGCGGTTGCTGGAGTGGCTGGCGGACTCGGACTGGGAGGGGCCGGTACCGGAGTTGCTGCCGGTGGAGCAGCGTGAAGTGCGGCGGGCGGTCAACTCCACGTCGGGGCGGGTGGCTTGGGGTGGGTTGCACGAGGCGTTCTTCGAGCGTGCGGTGTCTGATCCTGGGCGGTGTGCGCTGCGCTGGGGCGTTGACGGGGGGATGAGTTACGGCGAGTTGGCCGGTCGTGCGCTGGGTGTGGCGGGGGCGTTGCGTGCGCATGGGGTGGGGCCGTCGGAGGTGGTGGGGGTGACTCTGCCGAAGGGGCCGGACCAGATCGCCGCCGTGCTGGGCGTCCTGGCCGCCGGGGCCGCCTATCTGCCCGTCGGGCCCGATCAGCCGGCGAGCCGGCGGGCGCGCATGCTTCGGGACGCCGACGTACGACTCCTCCTGGCCGAACCACACGATGCACCCGCCGACTTGACAGTGCTGTCGATGGCGGAGTGCGCCGAGTACGTACCGCTCGCCGAACCGGTGAAGGCGACTGGCGACGCGCTCGCGTACGTGATCTACACGTCGGGTTCGACGGGGGTCCCGAAGGGTGTGGAGATCACGCACGAGGCGGCGCTGAACACTGTTCGAGACGTCAATGAGCGCTTCGCCGTCGGCGCTGAGGACCGGGTGCTGGCGGTGTCGGCCCTCGACTTCGATCTGTCGGTCTGGGACGTGTTCGGTCTGCTCGGCGCCGGTGGCGCGCTCGTACTGCCCGCAGAGGAGCAACGGCGGGACGCTGAGGCGTGGTTGGAGCTCGCTCACCGGCACGGTGTGACGGTGTGGAACAGCGTGCCGATGCTTCTCGACATGCTGCTCACCGCCGCCGGACCCGGACCCGGTGGCCTGGCCGCACCACTGCGACTGGCCCTGCTGTCGGGCGACTGGGTTCCGCTGGATATGCGGACCCGCCTGACAAGTCATGTGCCCGACTGTCGGGTCATCGCGCTCGGCGGTGCCACCGAAGCCTCGATCTGGTCGAACTTCCACGAAGTGGCGGAGATCCCCGAACACTGGACATCCGTCCCGTACGGTCGGCCGCTGCGCAATCAGCGATTCCGGGTGGTTTCCCCCTCCGGTCAGGACTGCCCGGACTGGGTGTCCGGTGAGCTGTGGATCGGCGGCGCGGGTGTGGCGCGCGGATACCGGGGCGACGCCGACCGTACGGCGGAGAAGTTCGTCCGCTATGACGGCGAACGCTGGTATCGCACCGGCGATTTGGGGCGCTACTGGCCGGACGGAACCCTGGAATTCCTCGGCCGTATGGACCGCCAGCTCAAAATCAACGGCCACCGCCTCGAACCCGCCGAAGTCGAAGCCACCCTCACCACCCACCCCGCCATCCAGCGAGCGGTGGTCCTTGCCGGTGGCACTGGGTCGAGGCGACGTCTGCTGGCGTACACCGTGCAGGCCATCCGCTCGACCACCCCCGCCGAGTTGCGGGAGTTCCTGGCCGAGCGGCTGCCCCGGCACGCCGTACCCGAGGTCATCACGCCGCTGGACGAGCTGCCGCTGACGGCCAACGGAAAGGTCGACCACGCCAGGCTCGCCGCCCTGGTACCCGCCGCCCGACCCGGTGGGACCGGCGAGCAGGGAGAAGCGCCGCGCACACCGGCCGAGCGGCTGGTGGGGGCAGTCTGGTCCGACGTGCTAGGGGTGGCCGAACCGACCCGCGACGCGGACTTCTTCGCACTGGGCGGTGACTCGCTGCTCGCCACCCAGGTCGTCGGCCGGCTGCGCGTGGCGGGCGTCACGGGCGCCGAGATCAGCGGTCTGTTCAGGACGCCGCAGCTCGCGGGATTCGCCGCCGGGCTGACGCTCGGGACACCCCCCGCACAGGTCCCGGAGTCCCAGGGCGTCCTGGCGGACCCGGCGCACCGGCACGAGCCGTTCCCGCCGACCGACCTGCAACGTGCCTACTGGGTCGGCCGGTCTCCGGCCTTCACCCTCGGCGGCGTCGGCTCGTACTACTACTGCGAGTTCGACGAGACCGACTTCGATCCGGCCCGTCTGGAGGAGGCGTGGAACCGGCTGATCGAGCGGCACGAGATGCTGCGGGCCGTGTTCGACGAGGACGGCTTTCAGCGGATCCTGCCCCAGGTGCCGCGCTTCGTCATCCCGGTGACCGAAGCGGCCGAGACGTACGGGTCGGATGAGGAGGCTGAGGAGGCTGCGGAGGAGACGGCTCTGGCCGCACTGCGGGCGGACATGTCGCACCAGGTCCTCGATCCGTCCGTATGGCCGCTGTTCGACGTACGTGTGGTCCGTCGTGCGGGTGACCGCGCCCGGGTCGGCGTCGGCCTGGACTACCTGCTGGTCGACGGGCTGAGCATGATGACCGTCTTCTCCGAGCTCGACCAGCTGTACCGCGACCCCGAAGCCGCCCTGCCACCCGTCGAGTTGTCCTTCCGCGACTACATGTGCCAGGTCCGGCCCCCGAGCGCCGAACTCGAACGGTCCCGCCAGTACTGGCAGCAGCGGCTGCCCGGCCTTCCGCCGCCGCCGGCACTTCCGCTCGCCACCGATCCGGCGGCCCTCGCGCGGCCGCGCTTCGTCCGCCGCGAGACCTGGCTGGAACCCGAGCGCTGGCGTGCGCTGCAAGCACGGGCCCGGCAGGCCGGCTGCACGCCGTCCGCCGTGCTGCTCGCCTGCTACGCCGAGGTCCTTGGGATCTGGAGCGAGCAGCGGCGGCTGACCGTGGCACTCACCCTGTTCGACCGTCGCGATGTACACCCCGACATCGGGCGGGTGCTCGGCGACTTCACCTCCTTGCTGCCGGTGGCTCAGGAGCCCGTACCGGACGAGACGTTCGCGGACCGAGTACGACGGACTCAGCAGCGGCTGGGGGAGGATCTCGACCACCGGGGCGCCGAGGTCCTCGGGCTGCTCCGGGAGCACGCGGGGCCGGACTCGGCGTCCGAGGCCATCCTGCCCGTGGTGTTCACCAGCGCTCTCGGCGTGGCCGACCAGCTCAGCGACCGGCTGCGCCGACCGGTGTGGAGCGTGTCGCAGACACCACAGGTGTGGCTGGACGAGCAGGTCATGGCCCGCGACGGCGGCCTGTTGCTCACCTGGGATGCGGTGGAGGAGTTGTTCCCGGCCGGTGTGCTCGACGCGATGTTCGATGCCCATGGGCGGTTGCTGGAGTGGCTGGCGGTCTCGGACTGGGAGGGGCCGGTACCGGAGTTGCTGCCGGTGGAGCAGCGTGAAGTGCGGCGGGCGGTCAACTCCACGTCGGGGCCAGTGGCTTGGGGTGGGTTGCACGAGGCGTTCTTCGAGCGTGCGGTGTCTGATCCCGGGCGGTGTGCGCTGCGCTGGGGTGGGGACGGGGCGATGAGTTATGGCGAGTTGGCCGGTCGTGCGCTGGGTGTGGCGGGGGCGTTGCGGGCGTACGGGGTGGGGCCGTCGGAGGTGGTGGGGGTGACCTTGCCGAAGGGGCCGGACCAGATCGCCGCCGTGCTGGGCGTCCTGGCCTCGGGGGCCGCCTATCTGCCCATCGGGCCCGACCAGCCGGTGAGCCGGCGGGCGCGCACGCTCCAGGACGCGGACGTACGGCTGCTCTTGGCCGAGGAGCAGGACGGTGGACTCGCCGGTGTGACGGTGTTGTCGGTGCCGGAGTGCGTGACGCACGAGCCGCTGAACGAACCGGTGGAGGTGACCGGAGATGCGCTGGCGTACGTGATCTTCACGTCGGGTTCGACGGGGGTCCCGAAGGGTGTGGAGGTCACGCATGGGGCTGCGCTGAATACCGTACGAGATGTCAACGAGCGCTTCGCGGTCGGTCCCGAGGACCGGGTGCTGGCGGTGTCGGCGCTGGACTTCGATCTGTCGGTCTGGGACGTGTTCGGTCTGCTCGGTGCGGGCGGAGCGCTCGTACTTCCGGCGGAAGAGCAGCGGCGGGATGCTGAGGCGTGGTTGGAGCTTGCCCGCCGGCATGGCGTGACGGTGTGGAACAGCGTGCCCATGCTCCTCGACATGCTGCTCACCGCCGCGGGCCCCGGGCCGGGCGGCCTGACCGCACCACTGCGACTGGCCCTGCTGTCGGGCGACTGGGTCCCGCTGGATCTCACAGCACGCCTCGCGGACCATGTGCCCGACTGCCGGGTCATCGCGCTCGGCGGCGCCACCGAAGCCTCGATCTGGTCGAACTTCCACGAAGTCACCGAGATCCCCGAACACTGGACATCCGTCCCGTACGGTCGGCCGCTGCGCAACCAGCGATTCCGGGTGGTCTCCCCCTCGGGGCACGACTGCCCGGACTGGGTGTCCGGTGAGCTGTGGATCGGCGGTGCGGGTGTGGCTCGCGGATACCGGGGCGATTCCGACCGTACGGCGGAGAAGTTTGTCCTCCACGACGGCGAACGCTGGTACCGCACGGGCGACTTGGGGCGCTACTGGCCGGACGGCACCCTGGAATTCCTCGGCCGCATGGACCGGCAACTCAAAATCAACGGCCACCGCCTCGAACCCGCCGAAGTCGAAGCCACCCTCACCACCCACCCCGCCATCCGGAGTTGCGTCGTCGTGCCGGTCGGCAAGCGGGGCCGCCTACGGCTGCACGCCTTCGTCGCCACCGGCGACCCGGCCCTGGACCTGGAAGCCGTCCAGGGGCACCTGGCCGACCGGCTGCCACGCCACGCACAGCCGTCCGGCCTCACCCTGCTCGACGCTTTGCCGTTGACGAGTAACGGCAAGGTCGACCACGCCCGGCTCACTCCGCCCGCCGACGAGGTCACGCTCGCGCCGGGTGACGGTGGGGCGCCGCGCACTCCGCTGGAGACTTCGCTCGCCGCCCTGTGGACCACTCTGCTCGGGGTGCCCGCGGTACCCCGGAACGCCACCTTCTTCGAGCTGGGCGGCGACAGCCTCCAGGCCACCCGCCTGGTCCGGCTGGTACGCGACCGGTTCGGCGGCGAGATCTCCCTGCGGCAACTTCTGAGCGACCCGACGATCGCCGGGCTCGCCACGCTCATCGAACGCCTCCACTTCGAGGCCCAAGAAATGGAGGACGGCAGCCTGTGATGGTCCACGAACTCATCGGTGAACTTGAGAACATCGGTGTGCGGCTATGGGAGGAAGGCGGCCTGCTCCGCTACCGGGCACCCCGGAACGTGCTGACGGAGGCCCGGCTCGAACAGCTCAAGCACCACAAGCAGGCCGTCCTTGACGAGCTGCGGCGGCGCGCCGGGACGCAGTCGCAGCTGACGGCGGACCCGGAGGCCAGGCACGAGCCATTCCCGCTCACCGACGTGCAGTCCTCCTACCTGCTCGGCCGGAGTACCGCCTACCAGTACGGCGGCGTGGGGTGCGAGGCGTACGTCGAGGTGAGGTTCCCCGCCGTAGACCCCCGGCGGGTGGCCGACTCCTGGCACCGGCTGGTCGAGCGGCACGACGCCCTGCGCACGATCGTCCACCCGGACGGCTACCAGCAGGTGTTGCCGCAGGTCCCCGAGCAGCCGATCAGGATCACCGACCTGCGGGAGGCCGCACCCGGCGAGCAGGAGCAGGCGGTACGGCGGATCCGCACCGAGCTGTCTGCGCGTGAGTACCGCTCCGACCAGTGGCCGTTGCACGACCTGCGGATCACCAGGACCAGCGAGCACACCGTGATCCACCTCTCGGTCGACCTGCTCATCTGCGACTACGCGAGCGTCCAACTCCTCCTTGGCGAACTGGAGCAGCTCAGCCTGCGGTCGGACCTGCCCCTGCCGGCACTGGAGATCGGATACCGCGACTACCTGATGGCCGAACGGCGGCTGCGTGACACCGCGTTCGAACGCGACCGGGAGTACTGGTGGCGGAGGCTGCCGGGCGGGGACGGAGGGCACGGAGGGGATGGCCGGGACAGCGGGGACGCCGGGGACGGCCTTCCGGAGAGCCCAGAGACCGTACCGCTGCCCGCCTCGCCCACCCTGCCCGTGCGCTCACACACCGTGACGCCCTGTCCACCGCGCTTCGAGCGCCTTCAGGCCGAGTTGGAACCCGAGGCATGGGCCGAGTTCCGCCGCCGGGCCGCCGCGCGCGGCGTCACACCCACCTCCGCGCTGCTCACGGCCTACGCGGAAGTCATCGGGCGGTGGAGCGGCCAGTCCCGCTTCACCCTCAATCTGCCGATGTTCAACCGGCTGCCGCTGCACCCGCAGACCGCCGGCCTGGTGGGGGACTTCACCTCCGTCGAGCTGCTCGCTGTCGACTGCTCGGCGGAGGCACCCTTCGCCGTACGGGCGGCGGCCACCCAGGCCCAGCTCTGGCAGGACCTCGACCATCAGCTGTACTCCGGCGTAGAGGTGTTGCGCGAGCTCGCCAGGCGCAGCGGCCAGGATGCGGCGCTGATGCCGGTCGTCTTCACCAGTACCGTCGGCCTGAGCACAGCGGACACCGAGGCGCGCCATGTGCCGCGCCTCAAGCAGGGCAAGATCGTCTACGGCTGCAGCCGCACACCGCACGTCTGGATCGACTGCCAGGTCATGGAGGACGACGACGCCCTGCTGCTCGGCTGGGACGTACGCGTCGACGCGCTGCCCGAAGGACTACCGGCGGACGCCTTCCGCGCCTTCGAGGACACGGTGCGACGCCTGGCCGCCTCCGACGAGCCCTGGACCGCCGCATCCGTGGTGACCCTGCCCCCTGCCCAGCTCGACCGGCGGGCCCAGGTCAACGACACCGCGCTGGAGCTGCCGGAGCGGCTGCTGCACGAAGGCGTGCTCGCCCAGGCACTGGCCGCACCCGAGCGGACGGCGGTGATCTCGGGCAGCACTGTCCTGACGTACCGTCAACTCATGGACCGGGCCCAGGCCGTGGCCGAGGCGCTCGCCGCTGACGGCGACCCTGCGGGCCGGATCGTCGCTGTGGTCATGGACAAGGGCTGGGAGCAGGTGGCCGCCGTTCTCGGGACCCTCCTTGCCGGCGCCGCCTACCTGCCGATCGACACCGACCAGCCACCGGCGCGCCGGGACTCCATGCTCACCGACGCGGGCGCGACGACCGTGCTGACCCAGCCGTGGATCGCCACGGACTGGCCGGCCGGTGTACGGGTGGTGCCGGTCGACGAAGCGATGGCACAGGCGGGCGGGCCGGCTGCGCGTGACCGGCGGGTCGCTCCGGACGACCTGGCGTACGTGATCTACACGTCCGGCTCCACCGGAGCGCCGAAGGGCGTGATGATCAGCCATCGCGCGGCCGTGAACACCGTCATGGACATCAACCAGCGCTTCTCCACCGGCCCCGAGGACCGCGTCCTCGGCCTTGCCGGGCTCGGCTTCGACCTGTCGGTGTATGACATCTTCGGACCGTTGGCCCGCGGCGGCTGTCTGGTGCTCCCCGACGCGGCCCGCCGCGGAGATCCGGCGCACTGGGCCGAGCTCGCCGACCGCCACCGGGTCACGCTGTGGAACTCCGTACCGGCCCAACTCCAGATGCTCGACAGCTACTTGGCGTCCGGCGACGGCCCCGCCCCGTCCGCGCTGCGGCTCGCCCTGCTGTCCGGCGACTGGATTCCCGTCCCGCTCGTCGAGCAGATCCGTGGACGACTGCCCCACTGCGAGCTGATCAGCCTCGGCGGCGCCACCGAGGCTGCCATCTGGTCGATCGTCCACCCGATCGGTACCGGACCGGTCAACAGCCGCACCGTCCCGTACGGCACCCCGCTCGCCAACCAGGGCTGGCACGTGCTCGACGACCAGCTGAGGGACTGCCCGGACCTGACGCCGGGTGAGCTGTACATCAGCGGCACCGGCCTTGCGCTCGGCTACCTGGGGGACGAGGCCAGAACGGCCGAGCGGTTCGTCACGCGGCCGGGCGAGGGCGAGCGGCTGTACCGGACCGGCGACCTGGGTCGCTATCTGCCGGACGGCACCATCGAGTTGCTCGGCCGGGTCGACGACCAGGTCAAGATCCGAGGCCACCGGGTGGAACCCGCTGAGGTCTCCGCCGCCGCCGAGGCCCACCCGGCGGTGGCCTCCGCCGTGACCCTGGTGACCGGCGCCGACCCCGCGAGCCGGCGGCTCGCCACCTTCGTCACCACGGTGCCCACCGAGTCGGCCCGGCTCACAGCCGACGGGGCCGCCACGGTCGCGGCAGCTACAGCCACCGGCCTGGAGGTCAGCTCGACGGTCGACGGTGAACTCCTGGCCCAATTGCTTGAATTGGCCGACGAGGTCGCCCTCGACTCGATGGCCCGGACTCTGTGCGAGGCCGGGCTCTTCATGGGAGCGACCGAGTCCCACACGGCCGAGGAGGCCGCCGCCGGGCTCGGCGCGCACCACAGGCACCTGCGCGCCGTACGGCGCTGGCTGCGGGCCCTGGCCGGGGCCGGACGCCTCCACCACGACCCGGTCACCGGGCGCTACGCCGGGCTCGCCGCTCCCGATCCGGCCACGCTGGAACGCGACTGGCAGCACCTTGAGGAGTTGGGGGCCCGCCTCCACTACGGCACCGACCTGCTGCGGCTGATCCGCACCAGCAGTCGGCACCTGCCGGAACTGCTGAGCGGCGAGGAGGACCCGCTGCGGCTGCTCTTCCCCCAGGGCAACCTGAACGTGGCGGAGGCCGCCTACCGCGACAACCTGGTCAGCCGCTCTCTGAACCGGGTCGCCGTCGCCGGACTGCGCGAGCTCGCCTCCGCCCACCGTCGGCCGGGACCGCTCAGGGTCCTGGAGGTCGGAGCCGGTGTCGGCGGCACCAGCACCGAGCTGATCCCGGCACTCGACGGCCTGGACGTCGAGTACCTGTTCACCGATGTCTCGCAGTTCTTCCTCGGCGAGGCGCAGCAGCGCTTCCAGGCGTATCCGTGGGTGCGCTACGGACTGTTCGACGTCAACACGGACCCAGCCGCACAAGGCCTCGCGCCGAACACCTTCGACGTCGTCCTGTGCGCGAACGTGCTCCACAACTCCAAGGACGCCGCCGACGTACTGCGCCGGCTGCGCGAACTTCTCGTGCCGGGCGGCTGGCTGGTCTTCATGGAGGCCACCCTGGAGCGTCACCCCCTGCTGGTCTCCATGGAGTTCATCGACGGTCTCAGCGGCGGCTTCACCGACCTGCGCCAAGCGGCCGACCAGACCTTCCTGACCCGGGAGCAGTGGCTGGGCCTCCTTGCCGAAGCCGGGGCCGAGGTCCCGTTGTGCTTCCCCGCACCCGACGACATCCTGTCGCAGGCCGGCCAGCACCTGTTCTTCACCCGGCTCAAGACCGACCGCACCCCGCTGGCCGGCGAGGAACTCGCCCGCCACCTCGCCGACCGGCTGCCCGAGCACATGCGGCCCGCACGCCTTGAGATCCTCGACGAGTTCCCGCTCTCCGCCAACGGCAAGATCGACCGGGCCCGGCTGCACCGGCGGCTGCCCGAGCCGACCGCGGACCGCCACGGCCCGGCCGGTGCGGCGGAACCCACCGACGAACTCGAACGCCGGATCGCCGCCCTCTGGCAGCAGTTGCTCAAGGCGCCGCAGGTCGGCCGGGAAGATGACTTCTTCGAACTCGGCGGGGACTCCCTGCTGGTGGCCCGGCTGGTCGGCCGGCTGCGCGAGAGCGAGCCCGCGGCGGCCGGAGTCGACTGGGAGCACCTGCTGCGTCAGATGCTGCGACGTCCGACCGTCGCGGCACTCGCGGCCTATCTGCGCGACGCGGCCCAAAGCCCGGCGGGCACCGTCCCGCACCAACCCGAGGACTCCGCTCCCGCCCCGACGACACTGGTCGGTGCCACAGCGGACGGCCCTGCCACCGTCCTGGTGCACGACGGCAGCGGCACCCTGATGCCCTACCAGTCCTTGCTGGACGAGTACCGCAGACGCCCCGCCTCCGGACCGGTCATCGGCCTGGAGACCGGGGGCCAGAGCCGGTACCTGGACACCGACCCCGCGTTGCTGATCCGCCGCCTTGGCGGCGAGTACGCGCAAGCCCTGCTTGCCGACGGCGGCCGGCGCTTCCACGTGGTCGGCTACTGCATGGGCGGCCTGATCGCGACCGAGGTGGCCAGGGCACTCGTCGAGGCCGGGGCCGAGGTCGAGAGCCTGACGGCGATCAGCTGCTACCGCCCGCCCTTCGAGGTGCACGAGGACCTGATCGCCGAGTACACCTTCGCGCTGTCGCTCGGCGTCGAACCGGCGCTGCTCGGGTTCCCCGTGGACGACGGCGAGTTGGGCAGGGCGATCAGCGCCGTACTGGCAGTGACCCCCGGTGTGCTGGGCGCCGGCGCCCTCGCCGCGCTCGACGGCGAGTTCGCGAAGGTCGGCGCAGCGTTCCGGGACCTTTCCGCCCGTCGGCCCGAGGAGCGCCTCGCCGCGATCGGCCGGGCCGCCGAACTGCCGGACGGCGCCCGGCTGTCCAGGCAGTACCAGATCTTCCGGCACAGCCTGTTCGCGGTCACCCGGTACCGGCCGGAACCCTACGCCGGTGATGTCACCTTCCTGCGGCACACCGGCCGGTACGGATTCCTGCCCGGCCTCCAGGAGGACATGAGCAACTACTGGCAGCGCGTCTGCCTGGGCGAGCTCCGGATCCGCGACATCCCGGGCGACCACTTCGGCTGCATCACCGGGCCGCGCGCGGAAGTCGTACGCGACCTCTTGGCGGACTCGGCGGCAGGCGTGGCAGTGGAGGGCGCGTCATGAGGGGCGAACCGCTGGTCGGCGTCCTTGGCGGGTCCGGCGTCGTGGGCCGGGCGGCCGTACGTACCCTGCGGGAACTCGGCGTCCGGTCGCTGCGACTGGGTGCCCGTCGGCCGCCGGGGGTGACGGCCGACGGCGTCGAGTCGGTCGCCGTGGACCTGGATGACGAGGACGGCCTCGCCGCATTCTGTCGGGACTGCCGGACCGTGCTCAACTGCGCGGGCCCGTCCTACCTGGTGCGCGGCCGGGTGGCCATCGCCGCACTCGCCGCCGGGGCCGACTACGTGGACGTGGCGGGCGACGATCCGGCCCACGCCGATCTCCGCGGTCTTGATCTCGCGGCCACCCGGCGCAGAGCCGTGCTCTCCGCCGGGATGCTCCCGGGGCTTTCCGGGCTGCTGCCGCGCCGCCTTGCCCGCCACCGGGCTCTGGCCGACGCACGGCTGGCGGTCTGGACCGGCGGCCTGGAGCGGTGCAGCCGCACGGTCGCGGCCGACCTGATGCTCTCGCTCGGCGACGGCCCGGACGCGGTCTCCGCCGCCCCCACGGCATACGGCGAGGCGCTGGCCGCCTGGCGCCGGGGCCGTCGGGAGAGCCATGCCCTGTCGGCGCAGGCGGTCGCGACACTGCCGTTCTTCCCGGGGACGGTGGCGGTGCAGCCCTACCTCAGCACCGAGGCGGAACGCCTTGCCCAGGCGCTGGGGCTCGCGGAGCTCGACTGGTTCAACGTCTTCCCCGGCCGGCAGGTACGCGAGACGCTCGCGGCGCTGCGCGGTGGCCCGCCGACTGGTCCGGCCTCGCTCGGGGCGGCGGCAGACAGGCTGGTCAGGGCAGCTGAACTGGACCTGGCGGGCCGTCGGCCGTACTACCGGATGGTGTTCGAACTTTCGGACGGGGCCAGTACCTCCACCACCGCGATCCTCGGCACGACGGACAGCTACCGGCTGACCGGAGCCGTCGGCGCCCTGACCGTGGCCGCCACCCTCGACGGGCGGGTGCCGCCGGGCCTGCACTACGCGGCGGAGGTCCTCGATCCCGACGAGACGACGGCGCGGATCGAATCGCTGGGCGCGGTGACGATCGACGTCTCCTCGGGCCCGGTCGGAGCGGCTGCCACCGTGGGCGCGCTGTGAGCGCTCCGGCGGCGGGCCCGCTCCGTACCGTGGTCTGCGGCGCCGTCTTCGGCGGCTTCTACCTCCAGGCCGTACGGGCGGCCGCACCGCGGTTCGAACTCGCCGGGGTGCTCGCCAACGGCAGTGCCCGCTCCCGGGCCCGCGCCGCCGAGTTCGGAGTGCCGTACTACACGGCGGTCGACCAGCTGCCGGACGACATCGACGTGAGCTGCGTGGTGGTCCGCTCGGCGGTCGCCGGCGGCCCCGGCGCCGACCTGGCCGGGGCACTCCTTGCGCGGCGGATCCACGTGCTCCAGGAGCAGCCCGCGCACCCCGGCGAGGTTGCCGAATGCCTGCGACTGGCTCGCCGCCACGGCGTGCGCTACCAGCTCAACTCGTTCTACTCGTACGTCGAACCGGTCCGGCGGTTCCTGGCGTGCGCCCGGGAGCTGCGCGCGCGGCGCAGCTGTCGCTACCTGGACGCGGCCTGCTCCAGCCAGGTGCTCTTCCCGCTCCTTGACATCATCGGCCGCACGCTCGGCGGGTTCGGGCCGTGGGTCTTCGCGGACCCGCCGCCGGTCGCCGAGGTGTACGCGGCGACCGGTGCACCGGTGCCGTTCCGCCTGCTGCACGGGATGGTGGCCGGAGTGCCGGTGACCCTGAGCGTGCAGAACCAGCTGGACTCCGTCGACCCGGACAACCACGCGCACCTGCTGCACCGGGTCACGCTCGGCACCGACGCCGGGACGCTGACGCTCGCCGACACACACGGCCCGGTGCTGTGGACCCCCCGCCTCCATGTGAACCGCGACCGTGGCGGGGCCCTCGCACTGGAGGGCCCCGGCACCGAACGACTGGACCAGCCGACCACCTCCGTCATCGGCGCCGAACCGCCGAGGTCCTTCCGGCACACCTTCACCGAGACCTGGCCCGCCGGAGTCGACCGGGCGCTCACCGAGCTCCGGGAGGCCGTGCTCGACGGCCGCCATCAGTCCCCGTACGGCCAGCGTGCCCTGACGGTGAGCCAGATGTGGCTTGACCTGACCACCAGACTCGGCCGGCCCGAGCTGATCCGGGCCACGGAGTCGCCTGCGCTGTGGCCGGCCGACCTGACCGCGGAGGCAGCGCGATGACCGGAACGTCCTGGCTGCGCTGCCACCGGCCGCGGCCCGCCGCCGCGACCCGCCTTGTGTGCTTCCCGCACGCCGGAGCCGGTGCCGGCGCCTTCCGCGGCTGGCCGCAGCTGCTGCCGCCCGGCGTGGAGGCCATGGCCGTGCAGTACCCGGGCCGCGAGGACCGCTTCGGCGAGCCGCCGGCCACCGAGCTGACCGATATGGCGGAGGCGGTGAGCGGGGAGCTCGCAGCGTCGGCCGACGACCGGCCGGTGGTGCTCTTCGGCCACAGCATGGGCGGCGCGGTCGCCCACGAGGTGGCGCTGCGACTCGCGGGCCTCGGCGGGCCCGCGGTCGTCCAACTGGTCGTCTCCGCGCGCGAGCCGCCCGCGCATGTGGCCGGAGGCACGGTGCACCTGGGCGGCGACGCGGCCCTGCGCGCCGAACTCGCGCGGCTCGGCGGCACCTCACGGCTGCTCTTCGACGACGCCGAGCTGTGGGAGTTGATGGCACCGGTGATCCTGGCGGACTACCGGGTCGTCGAGACCTACCGCCCGGCCCCCGGCCGCACGCTCAGCTGCCCGGTGACGGTCTTCGCCGCCGAGGACGACCCGGAGCTGACCATCGCCCAGGCGCGGGACTGGGAGCACGAGACCCGGGGCCGGTTCACACTGCGGGTCTTCCCCGGTGGCCATTTTTACCTGGTGCCGTACCAGGCCCAGGTCCTGGCCGCGCTCGCCGACTGCGTGGCCCCGCACATCCTCACGGACGCCGACTGACCTGTCGACCCCGCTTTCCCGCCCGGGCGTGGCAGCGCGTGTCCCCCGTACCCACCAAGGAAGTTGATGATGATCGACTATTACTCCCCCACCGCGGAGTTCTACGACCTGCTCGGCGGCCAGCACTGGGCCCACAGTGACCCGGCGCTCGCCTCAGTCCTCGCAGACGTCGACACCGGCCACGGCCCGGTGCTTGATCTCGGCGCCGGTACCGGCCGCGCGACCGAGCTGATCGCCCGGACCCTGCCCGAGGCACGCATCCTCGCCGTTGAGCCGTCGCCCGGGATGCGGGCCGCGCTGACCAGCAGGGCGGTCCGCGACGAGGACCTGCGGGAGAGGGTGACCGTGGTCGCCGCCCGTGCGCAGGACGTGGAGCTGCCGGAGCGCCTCTCGGCGGCAGTCATCTGCGGTGTGCTCGGCTACCTCGACCGGGCGGAGCGGGCCGACCTGTGGCGCCGGATCACCGAGCGGCTCCCCACAGGAGCCCCGATCGTCGTCGAGCTGATGGCGGTGAGCGAACCGCAGACGGTCGCCCCGGTGCGGATCGCCCGTCAGCGCCTCGGCGACCAGGAGTACGAGGCATGGATGTCCGGCAAGCCGTGCGGAGTTGAGCAGATGCGCTGGTCGGCCACCTGGCGGGTACTGCGCGGCGGCGAGACGGTGCGGGAGGTCGACGTGACCCACGACTGGTACACCTTCGGGCTCGACGACCTGGCGGCCGAGACCGGGCTGACGGCCAAGCAGGTCACCCCCGAACTCGGCGTCCTGATCGGGTAGTTCTGGTGGCGGCCTGATCTCGTACTCCCGTGACCGGCTCTTTCCGGCAGGGCAACGCGAAACGTCGGGCCGCGACCTCGCTGCCGCGAGATCTGAGCCCGACGTCGTCACGGGACGGCAGGCGCCGCCGCCGCTACTACTGCTGCCGCGTCAGGGTGAACGGGATCTCCTTCTCCTGAGTGCTGACGGTCCCGGAGATCTTGGTCACCTCGGTGGTGCCGCGGGCGCACTCCACGTTGGTGGCCCGGTAGTGCTCGGAGCTCACGCCGTCGATGGGGCCGTCCACCTCGGCGGAGGCGGTCCAGGTCGGACCGGTCGGGCCGATCAGGTACGTGCCGGTGCCGTTTCCGCTCCAGCCGTTGACGTTCCAGTCCTGCTCCACGTTGCCGGGCGCCGTGAAGGTCGTCGTCAGACGGTCGTTCTGCGAGCCGTTGAAGTTTCCGGTGAAGGTGCCGTCGTAGTCCTCGGGCTGCTGGCCGCAGGCGCTGACAGCCGTGTGCCCGGCCGGCTGCGCCGCCGCGGCCGGGGTGGTGAGGGCCAGTGCGCCGGCGAGCGAGGTGACGCACGCGGCGGCCAGGGCCACGCGTCGAATCGAGGTCATGCGAGTGCCTTTCTAGGGCGTGGAAATTATCGGCAGGACTGTCCGCGCGAAAATTCCGGCGGAGTGAAGGGAATTCCTGTCCGACGTCCGAACAAGTGGCAGGTTAGCAATCCGGCCGAGGCCTGACGAGTCGAAAGTTTGTTACACGGCAAAATGCACCCGCATGGCGTCGTAGCTAAATCCATTAACGGCAAATAGGCAGGAAAGACTAGTCCTCCATTGGAATGGCCGACTGCCCTCGATTACGCCAGGAAGCTCTACGCTTCTCAGGACGTACGCCAATGTCTTTGGAGAATTACATGGCCGAATGTACCGATGATGCGACTGTCCTGGTGGTCGGCGGTGGCCCCGCTGGGTCTCTGGCTGCGGCATTGCTCGCGGGCGCGGGTGTCGACGTCCTGCTGCTCGAAAAGGAGGTATTCCCGCGGTATCACATCGGAGAGGCCGTGGCGTCCTCCTGCCGGACCGTGCTCGAACTCGCCGGTGCGGCGGAAAAGGTCGAATCGAGCGGCTTCTTGAGCAAGCACGGCGCCCTCTTCCGCTGGGGCTCCGAACAGGACTGGGTCGCCGACTGGACTGAAATGTTCGGCCCCGAGGTGCGGTCCTGGTCGGTCGACCGGGACGACTTCGACCACCTCCTGCTGAACAACGCGGCCGACCGTGGCGCGCGGGTCGTCCAGGGGGCCGCGGTCAAGCGGGTCGTCTTCGAGGGAGACCGGCCGGTCGCGGCGGAGTGGGCGGCCCTGGACGCGCCGGGGCAGATCCGCACGTCCCGCTTCGACCATCTCGTGGACGCCTCGGGGCGGGCCGGTCTGCTCACCGCCCAGACCTTCAAGAACCGCACCCGCCACGAGGCGTTCCGCAACGTCGCGATCTGGGGCTACTGGGACGGCGACACCCTGCTGCCGCAGACCCCGCCCGGCGGCAGCAACATCATCTCGGCCCCGGACGGCTGGTACTGGGTGATCCCGCTGCGCGACGGCCGCCGCAGCGTCGGATTCGTCATGCACGAGACCGCCTTCCGGGAGCGGCGGAAGGCCGGCGGCTCCCTGGACGACCTGCTGAGCGAGCTCGTCAACGAGTCGGAGACCGTCCGCTCCCTGGTCTCCGGCGACCGCCAGATCGCCGGGGCCCGGGTCGAGCAGGACTACTCCTACGTGTCCGAGGCGTTCTGCGGCCCCGGCTACTTCATCGCCGGTGACGCGGCCTGCTTCCTCGACCCGCTGCTCTCCACCGGCGTACACCTCGCCTCGTACAGCGCGCTGCTCGCCGCCGCGTCCATCGTCGCGGTGGTCGACGGCGACGTCGAGGAGACGGAGGCGACGGCGTTCTACGAGTCGCTCTACCGCAACGCGTACACCCGGCTGCTCGCCGTGGTCGCCCGGATGTACGACCAGTACCAGGGGAAGTCCAGCTACTTCTGGCTCGCACAGCGGCTGGTCGGCACGCCGGAGGCGGAGGGGCAGTCCAACGTCCCCTTCGTCGAGATCGTCGGCGGCCTCTCCGACCTCTTCGACGCACGACACGGCCGGGCGGTCGACCGTGGCGCGACCGCTCCCGCCGAAGCCGCGGCAGAGCTGGTCGACACCGGCGCCGCCGGGCCGGACGACGCCATGGACATGGTGGACATCGCACCGAAGAACCTCTACGACACGCGGTCCAACCTGCGCCTTGTCACCTCGCCGCGGCTCGGGCTGCGGCGCGAGGAACAGCCCGCCGAGAGCGCCCGCCCGGGCGTCGGTATGCCCCAACCTCGCGTCGACGACCGCCTCGCCGGAGCCGCCGAATCGGGCGAGGCCTTCGTCGAGCAGACGCACTGAGCGCGTTCCGTAGCCGGATCACGCAGAAAGGGACAGCGAACACAATGACCGGACACCCCCGGGCCCGCCGCGAAGTGCACCTGGTGGACCTGACCTCGATCGCCGGAGCGACCTACAGTCCGACCCTGGGCTACCTGCAGGCCGCGGCCGCGGCGGATCCGGAGGTGTCGGCGGGCTGCACCTTCAGGCGGCACGCGGTCCTCTCCCGAGGCCCGTGGTTCGAGCGGGCCTGCGAGCAGGTCCTCGCGGCGCTGCACGATCCGCTCGTGGTGGCCTTCACCGTCTACTTCTGGAACCGCGCGCAGTCGCTGGAGCTCGCCCGGCGCATCCGGCGGCGCTGGCCCGCTTGCCGCATCGTCGTCGGGGGCAACGACGTCAGCCACCAGCAGGACGCGCTGTTCGCCGAAGCACCCTGGGTCGACGTGCTGGTGCACGGCGAGGGCGAGCTGCGGTTCGTCGAGCTGCTGAGGTCGTTCCTGCACGACGACGAGGGCTTGGCGTCGATCGACGGGATCACCTACTGGTCGGGCACCGGGGCGGACCGTCGGCCGTTCTCCACCAGGCCGGCGGCCCGGATCGTGGATCTGGCGACCGTACCCTCACCGCTGTCCGTCTACGCGGATACCGAGCTGTCCGGGACGACCTTGCTGGTGTACGAGACGAATCGCGGATGCCCGTACAGCTGTGCGTTCTGCTACTGGGGCGGGGCGACCAATTCGAAGGTCCGCCAGTTCCCCATGGAACGGGTCGCGGCCGATCTGGAAAGAGCCGTCCGACTCGCCGGGCCGAATATGATGCTGGCCCTTGCCGACGCGAATTTCGGAATCCTCCCCAGGGATGTCGAGATCGCGCGCATGCTGGTCGACCTCTGCGACCGGCACGGCAAAAAGGTGGACTTCTTCGTCACCTGGGCGAAGAACAGCAACAAACGGATTCTGGAGATGGCCGCTCTGCTCCGCGACGGCGGACTCCTCGCGCCCGTCACTCTCTCCACGCAGTCCTTCAGCCCGACTGTGCTCGATCTGGCCCAGCGCTCCAATATCCGCCTCGACAACTTTCGCCGACTGCAGTCGGAGTTCCGGGACCTCGGTATCCCGACCTACACCGATCTCATCTGGGGAATGCCCGGGGAGACGTACGAGAGCTTCCTGGCCGGGGTCGAGGAGACGCTGGCCGCAGGCGGGTCGCCGGTCATTTTCCCGCTTCTCCTGCTGAACAACACCGACTACACCCGGGAGCGCTTCCGCCATGAGCAGCAACTCGTCGTCCGCGACCTCCCGTTCGACGTCAGCGATCCCGAACTGAGGGGCGACGTCGTGGTGGCGCACGCCACCATGACCGAGGCGGACTGGCTGCGCGGCCTTGAGTTCCGGCTCTGTCTGCACATCTTCCAGAAATCCCTGCTGCGCTGCACCCTGCGGACCCTGGCCGGGGACACCGGCGTACGCATGGTCGAACTCTGCGACCACCTCAGGGACTTCCTCTTCGACCACGTCACGGACGGCGTGACCCACGCGATCGCGCAGAACTACCGGGCCGCCTGGACGGACCCGGACACCTTGGACCAGGCACTCCTGCAGAACGAACTGGGTCTGGAGGTCGGCAACGGCGACCTGTACGGCCGCCAGGAGATCCACTACGAGGCGATCCTGCACCGCCTGGTCGAGAACCCTGCCCGCCTTGCCCACTTCCTGGACGCGGCCGTCGACCATCTGCTCAGTCGCATCCCCGGGGACTCCCTGCCCAGCCGTACGGATCTGCAGCCCGTCATCGACCTGGACCTCGCGGCCGGCTCCGTATTCCGCTCCATGATCACCGGCCGGGCCGAGCACTCGGACTTCCGCGTCCCGGCCGACATCCTCGCCGTCCTGCGCGAGGCGGGGGACATCCCCCCGGACCTCCACTGCCCTCTGGGCGCCGAGCTGACCGGCCGGGTCACCACCCCCGCGAAGCTGCTCCACGACCACCGGCCGAACTTCTCGTTCAGCCGGTATGTGGTGCTGTGCTGGCGGGGCATGGTGTCCACGCTGCGCGACGCCGAATTCCAGTGCACCGCCACGCGACCGGCGGTGGAAACCGTGCCAGTACCGCACCTGCTCACCGCCGCAGGTCGGAAATCCACCGAAAGGATGCGGGGATGACAGACGACAGCAAGGTGAAGACGGGCCCCGTACCCGAGGGCTACCCCCGGGTCTCCCCCCACCTGTTCGTCGCAGGGGCCGAGACGGCGATCGAGTTCTACCGCGCTGTGTTCGGAGCCACCGAGCGCATGCGGATCCGGGAACCGGACGGCCGGATCGGCCATGCCGAGCTTCGGATCGGCGACTCCCTGATCATGCTCGCAGAGGAGTTTCCGGAGTATGACGCCCCCGGCCCGAGGTCGGTGGGCGGCACGCCGGTGGCGATCAGCGTCCACGTGGACGACGTCGATGAGGTCTTCGACCGCGCGCTCGCGGCTCGTGCCAGGCCGCTGCGTCCCGTGGTCGACGAGATCTACGGCGACCGAGTCGGCATGTTCGAAGACCCCTTCGGCCACCGGTGGATGGTGGCCACCCACGTCGAGGACGTGCCGCTGGAGGAGATCGCCAGGCGGGTGGCGGCGTCCCAGGTGCAGGGGCCAACTTGACCCGGCCTTGATGAACCGCGCGGGGGTGCGCACCCCGGACTCCGGCTCGACGGTGCGTAGTTCACCGGGCGGACGGAGGCCCTATTGACGGACCCGACCGCGTTCCCCGCTACGGCTCCGCCATGACTGAGGCAGAGTGGCAGGTCATCCGGCCCCTGCTGCCGGTGCCGGACTGGCTTCAGGGGCGGGCGGTCGCGCGCAGGGCTACCGGCACCAGTGGCAGGAGCTGTACCCGACGCTCAGCAGGACCGGTACGCCGCGTCGCCCCGCGGGACCGCTGCGAATGCGGAGGGTTCTCAAGGGGGGGCGTCTGGAGGCGTCTCTCCTAGCGCTTCGTGTCGAGCTCCGCCCGCAGGCGGCCCAGGGTGCGGGTCAGGATGCGTGAGACGTGCATCTGGGAGATGTCGAGCTCCTCGCCGATCTCGCGCTGTGTCCGGTCGCCGACGAAGCGGAGGGCGAGAATCCGGCGTTCGCGCTCGGGGAGGGCGGCGATCAGCGGCTTGAGGACGTGGACGGCTTCGACGCGGGCCAGGTCGGGGTCGTGGTAGCCGAGGTGGTCGGCGAGGGTGTCGTCGGAGTCGGCGCCGTCGACGGGCAGGTCCAGGGAGGCGGGGAGGTAGCTGCGGGCGACGGCTTGGCCCTCGGCGACTTCGGCTTCGGTGCGGCCGAGGTGTGCGGCGAGTTGGGCGCGTGTCGGGGGGTGGCCGTGGGCCTGCTCCAGCGCGGTCGTCGCCCTGGCCAGGTCGAAGTGGAGTTCCTGCAGCGGGCGCGGGACGCGTACGGACCAGCTGGTGTCGCGGAAGAAGCGCTTGATCTCGCCCATGACGGTCGGCAGCGCGTAGCTGGGGAACTCGACGCCGCGGTGGAGTTCGAAGCGGTTGATGGCCTTGATCAGCCCGATCGTGCCGACCTGGATCACGTCGTCCCACGACTCCGCCTGCGGTCGCATCCGGCGGGCGGCGTAGTGCACGAGGTTGAGGTTGAGTTCGACCAGGCTGTTGCGTACGTACGCATGGGCCTCCGTGCCCTCTTCGAGCTCGTCGAGGCGGGCGAAGAGGGTCTTGGAGAGTCGGCGGATCTCCTCGGCGGGGAGGCGCGCGGTGTCGGAGGGTGACGGCAGGTCGTGCCGGCCCGGCAGCTCCGCGGGGCTGCCGGGGCCGGCGGTATGTCGCTCGGCGTGCGGGGCCGTGGGGGTGCTGGTGTGGCTGACCTGGGTTGCCATCGTCGCTCCCGACTGCGGAGGGCGCCCTCCGGGTGAGAGCGCCGTGTGCACCGCACGTACCCGCCATCTCCCGTTACACACCCGTGACTTGACTCTCCGTTAGCCCATCTGGGCCAAGCCGTCAGACCGGGTCGGTGCGGCCGAACAGGCCCGCGTGCCCTGGCGGGAGCTGGGTGAGGATGCGCCGCAGCAGCGCGTCGTCGGCCGCCTCCGCGACCGTGCTCAGGACGGCGGCGACGGCGCGGCGGGCGGACTTGACGTCGTCCCGGGCGCGCACCGCGACGGTCTCGATGAACGCCTCCGGCGTGAGGGGCTCGCTGGCCGGTTCGGCGTCGGTCAGGACCGGGCCGCACTGGGCGGGCAGGAGGCGCGCCAGGTCGGTGCGGTCGTCGCCCACGAGGTGCGCGCCAAGGATCTCAAGCACGCTCTGCACGGCCCGTGCGGCGGCTCGCCGGGTGGCGAAGTCGCCGCGTTCACGGACCTCTTCCAGCAGGGTTTCCAAGGGCGTATTCATGGACTCTCCTTGTCGTGGCCCCGCTGCCGGCCGGTGCGGCCAGGCCTGGCCGGCATACGAGATCCACCCGTTACCCCACGCTCACGAAAAGTAACCGTGAGGCGGCCCGGTGGAGTCACCCGTTCGGCGGTGGCCTGCGCGGGCGACGGGCCCTGGGGTCCGTCTCCGCGACCTTTGCTTGCGGATCAGCCCGCGGCGTCGAGGGGGTACCTCCCTGCTCTGGGGGCACCTCCCAGTGGTAGCTGAGGGAGGAGCCGAGAGCTTGGGGGAGTCGCGGGCCTGCAAGCATCGGGGCGACAGCCCCTAGAGCACCGGAGCGTCCGCCGCCTCGTAGCACTCCGGTGGCAGGGGGTCCGGGCGGCCGGTCGGGGCGAGGAGGTGGGCGACGACGGCCGCGGCGGTGTGGTGCCAGAACCGGTGGCGGCGCAGCATCGCGTGGTCGCCGTCGCGGACCACGGCCATCGCCGCACGGGCCGTCGAGCTCCGCGCGCGCCGCAGGCAGGCGGCGGCCTCGACGGGTGAGGTGACGCGGTCGAGGGCGCCGTGCAGGACCACGACATGGCGGCCCGTCAGCTGATGTGTCGGCTCGCCCGGAGGCCACCACGGCGCGAGGGCGACCACTCCGTGCACCTGAGGGTGGCCCGCGGCGTGCAGCGCCGCCCTGGCCCCCATCGAGTGACCGACCAGGACGGTGGGCACGGGCCCTGTCAGGACGGCGAGTTCACCGAGCGCGTCCAGGGTGTCCCGTACGGGATCGGCCCGGTCGTCGTTCCAGCCGCGGTGCCGGTAGCGCACCCGTGCCAGCAGGACGTCCTCGCGCGGGAGCGCCGCGGCGAACGCCCGCTCGAAGGCGCGCATGCGCAGGGCGGCCAGGTGCCAGGGCCGGGAGGGGGTCAGGCCCTTCGCCCGCCCGCCGTGCAGCAGCAGCACGGCGGCCCGGGGCCGGTCCGGCAGGCGCCATGGCTGGAGTGCGCCACCGGGCGGGGGACCGGGCGGCGGGCCGCTCATCCTCGCCTCGGCGGGAGTGGGAAGAAGCCGCTGGTACGGGCGGCGTACTCGGCGTAGCCGGGCCGGTCGCGCATGTGCCGTTCCAGGAGCCGCTTCCCGCTGCCCTGCGTCAGGAGCAGGCTCATCACCACCGGCGAGATCAGGGACACGGCCGCCGCCGCGGGCCCGTCGCAGGCCAGCAGGAACAGGCCCCACCAGACGCAGAAGTCGCCGAAGTAGTTGGGGTGCCGGGTCCACGACCACAGCCCGCGATCCATGATCCGGCCCTTGTTCGCCGGATCGGCCTTGAACCGGGCCAGTTGGGCGTCGCCGACCGCCTCGAAGCACAGCCCCAGTGCCCACAGCGCCACGCCGGCCCAGGCCAGCGGCGACAGGCCGCCGGGTACGTACTGCGCCGCCTGGACGGGCAGGGACACCAGCCAGACCAGGGCGCCCTGGAGCAGGTACACCATCCGCAGGGCGTACGCGTTCCGGTTGCCGGGGGCCTTGGCCAGCATCGCCTCGTAGCGCGGGTCCTCGCCGTGGCCCCGGCCGCGGCGGGCGATGTGCACGGCCAGGCGCAGCCCCCAGACCGCGGTCAGGGCGGTGACCAGGACACGGCGCTCCAGGTCGCCGTGGCCGGTGGAGGCCGCGAAGGTCACCGAGGCCACCGCGGTGAAGCCGACGCCCCAGGCGATGTCCACGATCCGGTGCAGGCCGCGGCGCACGGCGAGCGCGAACGTGCCGAGCATGACGACGAGGGCCGCCGCGGCGGCCAGGCCGAGGTTGAGGGCGAACGCAGCCCACGGGAAGCCGTTCACGTCCGGTCCAGCCCTTCGTACCAGTGGTGCGTCGTGGCCGGCATGCCGCTGTCGCCGCCGTGGTCGCGCCGCACGCTCAGGATCTGGTCGACACCCATGCGGCCCTCCTCGAACGCCAGCGCCCCGCCGACCAGGTACAGCCGCCACACCCGCGCCGTCTGAGCCCCCACAAGCCGTACGAACGCCGCCCAGCGCTCCTCCAGGGTGCGGTGCCACGCGGCGATCGTGCGGGCGTAGTGCTCACGCAGCGACTCGACGTGCCGGACCTCCAGACCCGCCGCCTCCAGCAGGCCGGTCGTCTCGCCGAGCGGGCGCATGTGCATGTCGGGGGCGATGTACGCCTCGATGAACGGCCCGCCGCCGGGGGCGTTCCGGCCGCGCGACATCTGCTGCACAAGGACCCGCCCGGAGGGCCGGACGAGCCGGTGCAGGGCGGCGGCGAACGCCGGGTACTCGGCATCACCGACATGTTCGCCCATCTCGACCGTCGCGACGGCGTCGAAGCCACCGCCCGCGATGTCCCGGTAGTCCTGGCACAGCACCTCCACCCGGTCGCCGAGCCCGCGCTCCCGCACCCGCTCCCGTACGTACGCCGCCTGCTCGCGCGCCAGCGTGACAGCGGTGACGTGGGCGCCGTGCCGCTGCGCCGCGTGCAGGGTGAGCGAACCCCAGCCGCAGCCGATGTCGAGCAGCCCGGCCCCCGGGCGCAGGGCGAGCTTGCGGCAGATCAGCTCCAGCTTCGCGCGCTGCGCGTCGGCCGGCGTGAACGCGGCGTCCTCGGACGCCCAGAAGCCGCACGAGTACGCCATCGTGTCGTCGAGGAGCAGCCCGTAGAAGGCGTTGGACAGGTCGTAGTGATGGCTGATCGCGGCCCGGTCACGTGCCCTGCTGTGCAGCCCGCCGCGCAACCTGGCCTGGGAGGCGGGGGCGGCGGGCGGCGGCCCCACGACGCCGAGGCGTACGGCAGCCGCGAGCGCCCGGGCCCGGTCGGCGGGGGTGAGCCGGGGCGGGTGCAGCCCGCGCGCCCGCGCCGCGGTCCACATCGCGCGCAGCCCTTCGGCGAGGTCGCCCTCGACGTCGAGTTCACCGGTGACGTACGCCTGCGCGAGCCCCAGTTCGCCGGGCTGCCACAGGACGCGCCGCAGGGCACGCCGGGACCGTACGACGACCACGGGGCCTTCGGCCGGTCCCGCCTCGCTCCCGTCCCAGGCGCGCAGCCGGATCGGCAGGGAGCCGCCGAGCGCGTCCGCGGCGAGGGCGGCGAGCCGGTGGGCGGCGCCGGAGCGGGGTGCGGCGGCCTGGAGAGGGGTCATCGCGCGGCATCCTCCTTCGTGAACAGGTACTGCTGGACGTCCAGGTAGCCGGAACGGAAACCGGCCTCGGAGTAGGCGAGGTAGAAGGTCCACATCCGGCGGAAGGTCTCGTCGAAACCGAGCGCCTCGACCTCCTCGCTCCGCTCGGCGAACCGCTCCCGCCACAGGCGCAGCGTCTCGGCGTAGTGCGCGCCGTACGCGTCACGGCGGGCGACGGTCAGCCCGGTGTGGTCGCGGACGCTCTCCTCGACGGCCCGGACGGACGGGATCAGGCCGCCCGGGAAGACGTACTTGTGGATCCAGGTGAACGTGGTGCGGGCGGCGAGCATCCGCTCGTGCGGCATGGTGATGGCCTGGAGCGCGACCCGGCCGCCCGGTGCGAGCAACGCGTCCAGAGCGCGGAAGTACACCGGCCAGAACTCGGCCCCGACGGCCTCGATCATCTCCACGCTCACGACCGCGTCGTACGTGCCGCGCGCGTCGCGGTAGTCGCACAGCTCGATCGAGACGCGGTCGGTGAGGCCCGCCGCGTGCACGCGCTCGCGTGCCAGGGCCCGCTGCTCCCGGGAGAGGGTGAGCGAGGTGACGCGGGCGCCGCGCGCGGCGGCGCGCAGGGCCAGCTCCCCCCAGCCGGTGCCTATCTCCAGGAGCCGGGTGCCCTCGCCGACGCCCGCCAGGTCGAGCAGCCGGTCGATCTTGCGGTGCTGGGCGGCGGCAAGCAGGTCCCAGCTCGCGGGCAGGCCCCGGAAGAGCGCGGAGGAATAGCTCAGGGTGTCGTCGAGGAACAGGGCGAACAGGTCGTTGGACAGGTCGTAGTGGCGGCTGATGTTGGCGCGGGAGCCGTCGGCCGTGTTGCGCTCCGCCTCGGGCTGCCGCAGCGCCCACAGGGGTCGCAAGCGTTGCAGCGGGGCCGGGACCAGCTCGGCGGCGTGCGCGGCGAGCACCGTCAGGGCGCCCACCAGGTCGGGGGCGTCCCACTCCCGCGCCATGTACGACTCGCCGAAGCCGACAAGGCCGTGCGCGCCGACGCGGGCGTGGAACGCCGTCGGGTCGTGCACCTCCAGGAGCGGCCCGCCGCGGCCCACCGTGCGCGGGCCCGCCGCGCCCGGACCGGCGAACCGGGCCTGCAGCGGCAGCCCGCGCAGGGCACGCCGCACGACGGCCTCGGCGATGGCGGCACGGGGCCGCGAGACCCGCGGAACGGCGACGACGTCGGGCCATCGTTCGGGCCATCGCTCGGGCTCTGCGGCGAAGTCGGCCCGCTGCGGTGTCGTAGCGGGTTCTGCTGTCGTCATGTCACGTTCTCCGGGGTGCGGTGGTCGTGGGGGTGCGGTGGTCATGGGGGCGCGGCTGGACCGGGAGTCCGCGCAGGAAGAGGCGTATGCCGTGGACCCGGATCGCGGCGGCGGCGACGAGCGGGGCCCAGGGGTGGCGCAGCACCGTCCGCAGCAGCGGCAGCGGGCCCGCGGCGCGCCGGGTGCCGCGCACCGTCGCGGTCAGGGCCCGGCCCTCCGCCCGGTCGAGGTGCACCGTCAGGTCGAGCCGCTGCTCGGGCGGGGGCAGCCGCATCTTGTAGTGGCCGTCGACCGGGAAGAACGGGGAGACGTAGAACCGCTTGTCGGTACGGGCGGTGCCGGCCGGGTCCGGACGCAGCAGGTAGCAATGGCGGCCGCCGTACGTGTTGTGCACCTCGGCCACCACGCACCGCAGGTCACCGCCGGGGCCGTGACACCAGTAGACGGTCAGCGGGTTGAAGACGTACCCGAGCACGCGCGCGTGCGTCAGCATCAGCACGCGTCCGCCGTCCAGGCGGATGCCGCGCTCGGCGAGGTAGGCGTCCAGACCGGCCCGGATCGACGGCTTGTCGCCGGTGAAGTGGTCCCGCGGGTCGAAGCGGGCCAGGGGCCGCAGCGGGCGGGGCAGCCGCGGCAGCCGGTCGGGGTCCACGAACCACAGGTAGGTGCGGTGCCGCAGGGCGTACCGCCGGGGCGAGGCGCGCACGTGCGTGATCGTGCACGGGTACAACGCCGGTACGGTGCTCACCACTTCACCCCCAGCGCGGCGGCGGCCTCCACACCGGAGCGGCAGCCGTCCTCGTGGAAGCCCCAGCCGTGGTAGGCGCCCGCGAACGCGCAGACCGGGCTGTTCAGTTCGGGCAACTGCCGCTGGGCGGCCACGGATTCGGGGGTGTAGACGGGGTGTTCGTACACCATCCGCGCGAGGACGCGACCGGACCGGACCCGGTCCTCGCCCCCCAGCGTGACCACGAACGTCTCGGCGGCGTCGAGGCGTTGGAGCCGGTTCATGTCGTAGCTGACCCGCACCCGGTCCGCGCCCGCCGCGCACGACGGCATCAGGTAGTTCCACGAGGCCCGCGCCCCGCGAGCGCGCGGCAGCAGGGCGGTGTCGGTGTGCAGCAGCGTGGAGTTGCGGGAGTACCGGAAGGCGCCGAGCACCTCCTTCTCCCGCGGAGTGGCGTCGGCCAGCAGGCGCAGCGCCTGATCGGGATGGACCGCGATCACCACGGAGTCGTACGACCGGGTCGTCCCGTCCTCCGCGATGACCTCGGCGCTGTCGGTGTGGCGCCGCACGGCCCGTACGGGGGTGCCGGTGCGGACCTCGGGGAGGCGCTCGGCGATCCGGTCGACATAGGTGCGCGAGCCGCCGCTCACGGTGCGCCAGACCGGGGAGCCGCCGATCGACAGCATGCCGTGGTGGGCGAGGAACCGGAACAGGTAGGCGGCCGGGTAGCGTTGCGCGGTCTCCGCGTCGCAGGACCAGACGGCCGACACGATCGGGGTCGTGAAGTGGGCCCGGAAGTAGCCGGAGAAGCCCTCCCGGTCGAGGAACTCGCCCAGTGCGGGGCCCACTTCCGGTGTGGGGCCCACGTCGGCCCCCGAGTCGAGGAGGCGCCGGGCCGCCCGGTAGAACGCCGGAACCTCCGAGAGGAGCCGCAGGTAGGGTCCGCGCAGCAGGTTGCGGGGCTGCGCGAACAGGCCCGCAGGCCCGCGCGCCCCCGCGTACTCCAGGCCGCACCCCTCGCACCGCACCGACATGCTCATCTCCGACTCCTGCGTGGCGACGCCGAGTTCGCGCAGCAGCCGCAGGAGGTTCGGGTAGGTGCGCCGGTTGTGCACGATGAACCCGGAGTCGACGTGGTGCACCCGGCCGTCGTGCGCCGAGGTCAGCCGGTGGGTGTGCGCGTGCCCGCCGAGCCGGTCGTCGGCCTCGTACAGGGTGACCCGGCGGGTACCGGCCAGGATGTGGGCGGCGGTCAGCCCCGCCACGCCGCTGCCCACCACGGCGGTGCGCCGCGGCCCGCTCCGCGTCTCCGGTTCCGGTTCCGGTATCTGCGACGCTGCCGGGAACGTGCGTGCCATGGACTCCTCCGCGGGCCGGGATCAGGGCTGTCACAGGTGATCCGGAGCCGGTCGGGCTCCGGATTGGCCGTGGTACGAATCCGGCCCCTCGTTTCCCGTCAGATTCCGCACGCCGGAACCGCCCTCCACGACGTGACGACGTGACGACGTGACGACGTGACGACGAGACGACGTGACGACGTGACGACGAGACGACGAGACGACGTGACGACGTGACGACGTGACGACGTGACGACGTGCCCAGGCCGCGGCCTAGGCAGGACGGTCGCCCGATCGCTGCGACACCCACTTCTTCGCGACAGGGGCGACCTGCGGATGCAGCCCCCCGAACTTTGCCGCCGGGCCCTGCCCGGTGCCGGGCAGGACCGGGCTCGCCCGGTGCGCGGTCTTGCCTCCAGGGCGGGCCTGGGCCTGGGTGAGGCCGGGCGGCGGCCCGTGCCGTCAGGCGCACCGCCATGCGCCTCCGCGCGCTGCGTCGGCACGCGTCCGAGCGGCGCGAGGGCGCGAACTGGGGTGTGAGGTCGGGCGGGACGGGTCGGTTGGGCGCGCGGGCCCTTGCGGCCACGCGCCGCGTCGGTACCTGGCTGAGCGGCGGGGCGTGTGTGCGGTGCGCCCCGCCGAGGCACCGAGCTCGGTGGCACCGTTCGCGTGATCCGGGCGGGCACGGGGTCGGCAGAGGGGGGGGGGCTGCCAGTTGGGGGCCGTGCCTCGAAGGGCGGGTCTGCCCGTGGTCGGGCGGGATAGGGCGTCAGGTGCGTGGGCCTTGCCTCCACGTGTTGCGGCGGTACGTGCCTGAGCGGCGGGGTGTGCGCGCGAAGCGGGGTGTGCGGTGCGTCTGCCGAGGCTGTCCGCTCGGTGGCATCGTCTGCGTGGCCCGGGCGGGCAGGCCCGAGGCCTGGCAGCGCGCGTGCGCGCGACAACGGGTGCGGGGTGCGCCCGGTGCCACCGTCCGCGTTGCTCCGGCTGGCAGGCCCTGGGGCGTGTCCGTAACGTCCCTCCCTCACCCCCCCCGGGTGGGCAGCGCCTCACAGGCCCCGTAAAGATCGGGAAGACGGGCTCCGGGCCCGGCCGAACCTCGGGGGCTCCTTCATCCGGGCCCGGCCGAACCTCGGGGGCCAGTGCTCAGATTCCGTCCGCGAAGACGTCGAGGGCCTCGTCCACCAGCCGCGTCAGGTCTTCCCGCCGGCCGCCCTCCGCCCAGTGCAGGGCCACCTCCAGGACTGCCTGTGCGACGGCCGTGACGAGGACGCGGAGCTGGAGGTCCGTGGCGGGGCGGCCGGTGCGTTCCGCGAGGAGCGGGCAGAGGCGGCGGGCGGTGTCGGTCAGGGACTCCGTCATCCGGGCGCGGACCTCGGGGACGTCACGCAGGAGGCGGCAGCGCAGGCGCAGGCCGGTGTCGTCGAGGTCCGCGCCGAGCTGGGCCTTGATCGCGTACCGCAGGGACGTGAGGACGGGCTCGTCGGCGGGGCGGGAGCGGAGGGCTGCCTCAAGGGGCTGTTCGTACTCCGCGCCCAGGACGATGTCCTCCTTGGCCGGGAAGTACCGGATGACGGTGGAGGGCGACACCTCGGCGGCCGCGGCGATCTGCTCGACGGTGGTCGCCTCGTACCCCTGCGCCGCGATCAGCTCGTACGTGGCCGATCTGATCGCCGACCGGGTCTTGAGCTTCTTGCGCTCGCGCAGGCCGGGAGCGGGGGCAGGGGTGGGAGCCGGGGTGGGAACAGGTGTCATGCGTGCTGGTAGGCGACGAGCGAGATGCCGACGTAGTGCACGACGAACGCGGCGAGCGTGAACGAGTGGAACACCTCGTGGAAGCCGAACCAGCGGGGCGACGGGTTGGGGCGCTTCATCCCGTAGATCACGCCGCCCGCGCTGTAGAGCAGTCCGCCGACGATGACCAGGACCAGGACGGCGATGCCGCCCGCGCGCATGAAGTCCGGCAGGAAGAAGACGGCGGCCCAGCCCATCGCGATGTAGCAGGGCGTGTAGAGCCAGCGCGGGGCGCCGACCCAGAACACCCGGAACGCGATGCCCGCGGCCGCGGCGGCCCAGATGCCCCACATCAGCCACTGCCCCTTGGACTCGGGGAGCAGCAGCATCGTCAGCGGGGTGTAGGTGCCCGCGATGATCAGGAAGATGTTGGCGTGGTCGAGTCTGCGCAGGACGGCGGTGGCGCGGGGGCCCCAGTTGCCCCGGTGGTAGACCGCGCTCACGCCGAAGAGCAGGCAGGCGGTCAGGACGTAGATCCCGCAGGCGACGCGGCCGCGGGTGGAGTCGGCGAGCGCGGTGAGCACGATTCCGGCGATCAGGACCGCCGGGAACATGCCCGCGTGCAGCCAGCCGCGGAACTTCGGCTTCACGGGGTCCGGGAGCGCTATCGGCGTCGGCCCGCCGGTGCTGGGGCCGGGGGACGGGTGGGCAGGCGCAGGCGCAGTCATACGCCGCATGGTAGCTACGGGCCCGTAGGTTGCGTGTCAGAGGCGGTCCGTCAAGATCGCCGAGAGAGGTTCGTACTGTTCTGTGCCGGTCTGGAACAGCTTGGCTGATGAGTGGTGATGCTCACGTCTGCTCAGGTGTGCGACCCTCTGGACATATGCGCACTCGGGTCGGATGATCAAATGAGTGCGGTCGGCACCGGATGAGCAGCCATGACGCATCCGGGTCGCAGCCCCCACGGGGCATACATGAACACACCCCTCATAGCCCCCTCATCAAGGAGCAATCGTGGCGCGCGACAACGCGGCTCCCAGCACCGTCCCGACCAACCACCGGGAGCTGATCTCCTGGGTCGAAGAGATCGCCGAACTCACGCAGCCGGATCAGGTCGTGTGGTGCGACGGCTCCGAGGCCGAGTACGAGCGGTTGGCCGAGGAACTCGTCGCCAAGGGCACCTTCAAGAAGCTTGACCCGATCAAGCGCCCGAACTCGTACTACGCGGCCTCCGACCCGACGGACGTCGCGCGCGTCGAGGACCGCACCTTCATCTGCGCCGAGAAGGAGGAGGACGCCGGCCCGACCAACCACTGGAAGGACCCCGCGGAGATGCGCGAGGTCTTCCAGGGCAAGGAGGGCGACGGCGGAATCTTCCGCGGCTCGATGCGCGGCCGCACCATGTACGTGGTGCCGTTCTGCATGGGCCCGCTCGGCTCCCCGCTCTCCGCGATCGGCGTGGAGATCACCGATTCGGCGTACGTCGCCGTGTCGATGCGGACGATGACCCGGATGGGGCAGCCCGTCCTGGAGGAGCTCGGTGACGACGGCTTCTTCGTGAAGGCCGTGCACTCCCTCGGCGCCCCCCTCCAGGAGGGCGAGGCGGACGTGCCGTGGCCGTGCAACTCCACCAAGTACATCTCGCACTTCCCGGAGTCCCGCGAGATCTGGTCGTACGGCTCGGGCTACGGCGGCAACGCCCTGCTCGGCAAGAAGTGCTACGCGCTGCGTATCGCCTCCGTCATGGCGCGCGACGAGGGCTGGCTGGCCGAGCACATGCTGATCCTCAAGCTCACGCCCCCGCAGGGCGAGTCGAAGTACGTCGCGGCCGCGTTCCCGTCGGCCTGCGGCAAGACCAACCTCGCGATGCTGGAGCCCACCATCTCCGGCTGGACGGTCGAGACGATCGGCGACGACATCGCGTGGATGCGCTTCGGCGAGGACGGCCGCCTGTACGCGATCAACCCCGAGGCCGGCTTCTTCGGCGTCGCGCCCGGCACCGGCGAGCACACCAACGCCAACGCGATGAAGACCCTGTGGGGCAACTCGGTCTTCACCAACGTCGCGCTCACCGACGACAACGACATCTGGTGGGAGGGCATGACGGAGGAGACTCCGGCCCACCTGACGGACTGGAAGGGCAACGACTGGACCCCGGAGTCGGGCGTCCCCGCCGCGCACCCCAACGCCCGCTTCACCGTCCCCGCCTCGCAGTGCCCGATCATCGCGCCCGAGTGGGAGGACCCGAAGGGCGTGCCGATCTCGGCGATCCTCTTCGGCGGCCGCCGCGCCACCGCCGTACCGCTGGTGACCGAGTCCTTCGACTGGAACCACGGTGTCTTCCTCGGCGCGAACGTCGCCTCCGAGAAGACCGCCGCCGCCGAGGGCAAGGTCGGCGAGCTGCGCCGCGACCCCTTCGCCATGCTGCCGTTCTGCGGCTACAACATGGGCGACTACATGGGCCACTGGGTCGACGTCGCCAAGGGCAAGGACCAGGCGAAGCTGCCGAAGATCTACTACGTCAACTGGTTCCGCAAGGACGCCGACGGCAAGTTCGTGTGGCCGGGCTTCGGTGAGAACTCCCGCGTACTGAAGTGGATCGTGGACCGGCTCGACGGCCGCGCGGAGGGTGTGGAGACCCCCATCGGCGTGCTGCCGACCCCTGCGGCGCTCGACACCGAGGGCCTCGAACTGGCCGACGCCGACCTGGAGTTCCTGCTCACGGTCGACAAGGAGGTCTGGCGTGAGGAGGCGGCGCTGGTGCCCGAGCATTTGAACACGTTCGGCGATCACACGCCGAAGGAGCTGTGGGACGAGTACCGCGCACTCGTGCAGCGCCTGGGCTGATCTTTTAGGGGCGCGGGGAACTGCGCGACCAGCCACGACGAAAGCCGCAGTCGCATCTGCGTGGTGCATGAGCAGATGCGACTGCGGCTTTTCTGTGGCTGAGCGCGCAGTTCCCCGCGCCCCTTACGGGGCGAAAGCTTGTGGCACCCGGCCCGTAGCCTCCCCGGCTGCGGGCCGGGGCCGTCATTGGGCGGCGCCCGCGGGTTCCCGGTCCCGCAGAGCTGCCGTGTGCGCGTCCATGCGTTCCGCGGCGAGGATCGCCGCGGCGGTGTCGGCACGGGAGGCGGCGACCACCAGGGCGCGGCCCGCGAGCGCGTGCGCCCGCCGGTGCAGACCGGCGAGGTACGGCTCGTGGATCGCCGCGGCCACCGCGGAGCGTACGGGCGACTCGCCACCGCGCAGGCGGGCGATCTCCGCGGCCAGCTGCTCGGCCGCGTCGGCGAGGTCCCCGGACGGGACCACCGCGCGCAGCTCGTCCGTGACGGCGAGCAGGGCCGCGAGATGCCCGGCGAGCTGGATGTCCAGCTCCTCCTCGCGGGAGCGGTGCGGGAAGTCCTGCCCCGGGTTCTGTCCTCGGCCGGCCAGCGCGTGCACCGACTTGCTGCGGATCGGTTCGTACATGGGACGGCCTCCTGACGTTTCAGGAAGCCATCCTAGCTTAGATTCAATCTAAAGTTGAGCCGGGTAGAGAAGAGGCAGGTCAGGGCTGCCCGTAGCCGTCCAGGAACCTGCCGATCCGGGTCACCGCGTCCGCGAGATCCGTAGCCTGCGGCAGGGTCACGACGCGGAAGTGATCGGGCTCCGGCCAGTTGAAGCCGGTGCCGTGCACGACCATGATCTTCTCGGCGCGCAGCAGGTCGAGCACCATCTGCCGGTCGTCCTTGACCTTGAACACCTTCGGGTCGAGGCGCGGGAACAGATACAGCGCGCCCTTGGGTTTCACGCAGGTCACGCCGGGGATCTGGGTGAGCAACTCGTAGGCGGTGTCGCGCTGTTCGAGCAGCCGGCCGCCCGGAAGCACGAGATCGTTGATCGACTGCCGCCCCGTGAGCGCGGCCACCACTCCGTGCTGGGCCGGCATGTTCGCGCACAGCCGCATATTGGCCAGGATCGTCAGGCCCTCGATGTACGACTCGGCGTGCGCCCGCGGCCCGGAGATCACCATCCAGCCGGTGCGGTAACCGGCCACGCGGTACGCCTTCGACATGCCGTTGAAGGTCAGTGTCAGCAGGTCGGGGGCGAGGGCGGCGGTCGGGGTGTGCGTGGTGCCGTCGTACAGGATCTTGTCGTAGATCTCGTCCGAGCAGACCAGGAGGTTGTGGCGGCGGGCGATGTCGGTGAGGCCGCGCAGCACGTCGTCGCTGTAGACCGCGCCCGTCGGGTTGTTCGGGTTGATGATCACGATCGCCTTGGTGCGGTCGGTGACCTTCCGCTCCACGTCGGCGAGATCGGGCATCCAGTCGGACTGCTCGTCGCAGCGGTAGTGCACGGCGGTGCCGCCGGAGAGCGAGACGGCGGCGGTCCACAGCGGATAGTCCGGGGCCGGTACGAGCACCTCGTCGCCGTCGTCGAGCAGGGCCTGCATGGCCATCACGATCAGCTCGGAGACGCCGTTGCCGATGTAGACGTGCTCGACGTCCGACTCGACGCCGAGGGTCTGGTAGTGCATGACGACCGCTCGGCGGGCCGCAAGGAGGCCCTTCGCGTCGCCGTAGCCGTGCGCCGAGCCGACGTTGCGCAGGACGTCCTCGAGGATCTCCGGCGGGCAGTCGAAACCGAATGCCGCGGGGTTGCCGGTGTTGAGCTTGAGGATGCGGTGGCCTGCTGCTTCGAGCCGCATGGCCTCCTCGAGAACCGGGCCCCGGATCTCGTAGCAGACGTTCGCGAGCTTCGTCGACTGGATCAGCTGCATGCGGCAACTTTACGAGCGGGGTTCGGGGTGTCGCCTGGTGTTTACGGCCACGTGGGGTGCGGTGCGGGCGGTATCGGGAACGGTGCCCTTCCATCGCATGGCTGTCGGGGTGGGGCGCAGGGGGATTGGTGGTCCGGACGGTTGTGGGGCCTGCGAACCGTGGGTTGGGGCGAGACGAGTGACTTACCCCACCCCGCCCCTTCCCGAAAGCTTGCAGCAGCTTCGGGGGCCAGCCCCCGGGCCCCCGCTCCTCAATCGCCGGAGGGGCTGAATCGTGCCCGGAAGGGGCGCGGGGAACTGCGCGACCAGCCACGACGGTGGGAAAGCCGAATACGCCGACGGCAGTCTTTCGGGAAGGGGCGGGGTGGGGGGAATATCAGGCCGCACGGCGGATAGCGCGCCCGGCCAGAGCGTCCGTGCGCCGCCCGTCCTCGAGGACGAACTTGCCGTCGATCAGGACATGCGGGATGCCCACCGGCAGCGTGCGAGGTGCCTCGAACGTCGAGCCCGCGGCGACCGTGTCCGGGTCGAAGAGGACCAGGTCGGCCCGGTACCCCTCGCGCACCAGGCCGCGGTCGGGCAGGCGCAGGCGGGCGGCCGGGCGCGAGGTGAGGTGGGCGACGGTCTCCTCCAGGCCCATCACCCCCAGCTCCCTCGCGTACCGGCCGAGATACTGCGGGAACGTGCCGTACGCGCGCGGGTGCGGCTTGAAGCCCTGGAGGATGCCGTCCGAGCCGCCGGTGTGCACCCGGTGCTGCATGATCGCCCGCACGTTGTCCTCGTGCCCGACGTGCTGGAGGATCGTCGAGCCGAGGTTGTCGTTGATGAGCAGGCGCCGGGCTGTGATCCAGGGAGCCTCGCCGCGCTGGGCGGCGGACTCGGCGATCGTCTTGCCCACGCAGGAGGCGAGGCCCGGGTCCGAGACGCCGGAGATCTCGATGGTGTCCCACTCGATGGGCACGCCGTGGCAGCCGTCGGCGCCGATCTCCTCCATGTGGTGGCGGATCTTCTCGGCGGTCCCGTCGTCCTTCAGACGGGACAGGATCGCGTCGGGCCCGCCCTCGCTCGCCCAGCTCGGCAGCATCGCGACGAGCGTGGTGCAGCCGGGGGTGTACGGGTACGTGTCGAGGCTGATGTCGGCGCCCTCGGCGAGCGCGTCGTCGATGAGCGCGAGCAGGTCGGGGGCCTTGCCCTTGTTCACGCCGAAGTTCATCGTGGCGTGCGCGAGGTGCAGCGCGCAGTCCGCGTCCCGGGTCAGGTCCACCATTTCCCGGTACGCGTCCAGGGCACCCGCGCCGTACGAGCGGTGGTGCGGGCAGTAGTAGCCGTCGTACCGCGCCACGACCCGGCACAGCTCGGCCAGTTCGGAGTCCTTGGCGTACATGCCGGGCGTGTAGGTCAGCCCCGAGGACATGCCGACGGCGCCCTGCTCCATGCCCTCGGCGACCAGCTGCCGCATCCGGTCCAGCTCTTCGTCCGTGGCGGGGCGGTCGTCCCAGCCCACGGCGTACATCCGGACGGTGCCCTGCGGGATCAGGTACGCGGCGTTCACGGCGATGCCCTGGCCGCCGTGGGCGCTGTCGAGAGCGTCGAGGTAGCCGCCGACGGTGCGCCAGGAGAAGTCGATGTCGGAACCGTCGCCGTTCCAGCCCGTGATGGCCTGGCGGACCTGGGCGAGGGTGCGGTCGTCGACGGGCGCGTAGCTCAGCCCGTCCTGGCCGATGACTTCGAGGGTGACGCCCTGGGCGGCCTTCGCGCTGTGGTCCGGGTCGCGGAGGAGGGCGAGGTCGCTGTGGGCGTGCATGTCGATGAAGCCGGGGGAGAGGGCGAGGCCGTCGGCGTCGATCTCCTTCGCGCCGGTCGGGCGCGCGCCGTCTCCCTCGCGGTGGATCTCGGCGATCCGGCCGTCGTCGATGGCTACGTCCGCGCGGTACGAGGCGTCGCCGGTGCCGTCGATGACGCGGGCGTCGCGGATGACCAGGTCCATGGGGTGCTGCCTCTCTTGCGTGCTTTTTCCCCTCCCCGCCCCTTCCCGAAAGTCCTGCCGGACGGGCCTCCTCAAACGCCGCAGGGGCTGAAAATTCAGCCCCTCCGTCGATTGAGGAGCGGGGTCTGGGGCGGAGCCCCAGTTGGGTGCGGCTAGAAGTACGTGCGGATGTAGTCCGTGACCGTGCCGTCCGCCGCGACCAGCGGGATCAGCTGCCACTTGTCGAAGGACGTGCAGGGGTGCGACAGCCCCATGCCGACCCAGTCGCCCACCTCCAGATCCGCCTCGGCGGCCGTACGGACCCAGCCGTGCTGGTCGGAGAGGCCGGTGACCGTGACCCCGGCGGCCTCGCGGACCTCCCCGGAACGCGCGTCCCGGACGACCTGCGCCTCGGGCAGGTCCAGGTCGTACGCCGCGTCCCGCTTGCCCGCGTTGACGAAGGCCTGCTCGGGGTTGGGGCGGGACACCACCTGGGCCCAGAGGCGGAAGGCGGGCTGCAGGGCGCCCTCGTCCGGGACCCGGTTGAAGGGCGTGAGGTGCCGGTAGTGCCCGTCGTCGTGCGAGACGTACGCACCGGAGCGGAGGAGTTTGAGGACCGGCGCCGAGAGGGACGGGATCTCGGCGAAGACGTCCGCGACCGCGTCGAACCAGGCGCTGCCGCCCGCGCTGACCACGATCTCGTCGAGCCCGGCGAAGCGGCCGGCCTTGTCGAAGTCCACGGCGAGCGCGACCAGGCGGCGCAGCCAGGCGTGCACGCGCTCGGGGTCGGCGTCCGGCACCTCGCCCTCGTACCCGGCGACGCCGACGAGCCGCAACGTGGCCGTGGCCGACACCGCGTCCGCGATCGCCGCGCACTCGGCCTCGGTGCGCACACCGGTACGGGCCGAGTCGCCCGCGCCGAGTTCCACCACCACGTCGACGGGGCGCGAGGCGCCGGCCGCGCTCAGGGCCGCGTCCATCAGCTCGACGCCGCGTACGGAGTCCACGTAGCAGATGAAGCGGAAGTCGGGGTCCGCGTGCAGCTCGGCGGCGAGCCAGCGCAGGGCGGAGGCGTCGACCAGCTCGTTGGCGAGGAAGACCCGGCGCACGCCGTACGCCCGGGCCACCCGGACCTGGTGCGGGACGGCGAGCGTGATGCCCCAGGCACCGTGCTCCTCCTGGCGGGCGAAGAGCTCGGGGGCCATGGAGGTCTTGCCGTGCGGGGCGAAGGCCAGGCCATGGCGGGTGGAGTACGTCTCCATCAGGGCGAGGTTGTGCTCGACGCGCTCGGCGGAGAGGGCGAGCACGGGCGTCGTGAAGCCGTCCGTGAAGAGATTGCGGCGCTGGGCGGCGAGCTCGCCGACGGTCAGGCCCTCGGCGTCCGGGGGCAGCCCCTTGAAGCGGAAGTCGACCCGCTCGTCGGCGAGTTGAGTCCGGGACGTGTGTCCCGCCGCGCGCTGTCCGACCGCGTTGTCGGCTGCCATAGGGGGCCTCCTCAGGGGCTGTCCGCACCAGCTCGTTGCATTCTCTGCAACGGCCATTGCGTATTTCGCTTACTGCTGTCTAACATCCGAGCCAATACCGGGTCAATGGCGCCCGGCCCAGCGGCGAAGGAGATCGAGCGTGCCCACCGTGAACGCGTCAGGACCCCTCCAGGGGGCGGAACACGTCGGTACCGACGTGGTCTGCCTCGGTGAGTCCATGGTCACGTTCCGGCCCTCCCGCCCCGGACGGCTCGCCGACGTCCCGACCTTCGAGCGCGGCATCGGCGGCGCGGAGTCCAACGTCGCCTGCGCGTTGGCCCTGGCCGGGCATCGGGCGCGGTGGGTCAGCAGGGTCGGTGCGGACGGGTTCGGGGAGCATCTGATCTCCGAGATCGCGGCATGTGGGGTGGATACGTCCGCCGTCGTGCGCGATGCGTCTCGGCCTACTGGGATCTACTTCCGTACGGCCGGAGAGCGCGCGGTAGACCGCACCTCCGCCACGGGGCTCCGCCCCGGACCCCGCTCCTCAAACGCCGGAGGGGCTGAATTTGGCGCCGGAAACGAGCCCCCCGCCGAGGTCGCCTACTACCGCGCCGGCTCCGCCGCCTCCGCCATGGCCCCCGGGAACATCGACCCGGACTCCCTCGCCGACGGCGAGATCCTGCACGTGTCCGGCATCACCGCCGCCCTCTCCGCCGACTGCCTCGACCTGATGCGGAACCTCACCGCGCCCCGGCCGGGCAGGCCGCTGGTCTCCTTCGACGTCAACTACCGCGTCCACCTGTGGGCCGACCCCGCGCTGGCCGGACCCGTCCTGCTCGACCTGGCGCGCGGCAGCGACCTCGTGTTCGTCGGTGAGGACGAGGCCGAGGCCGCCTGGGGCATCACCGGCGGGCCCGCCGCCGTCCGCGCCGCGCTGCCCGAGCCCCGCACCCTCGTCGTCAAGCAGGGCGCCCAGGGCGCGACGGTCTTCAGCGGTACGGAGGCCACGTACGAGCCCTCTCTCAAGGTCGACGTCGTCGCCTCCGTCGGCGCGGGCGACGCCTTCGCCGCCGGGTTCCTCTCCGCCACCCTGCGCGGACTCACCGACTCCGAGCGGCTGCGCCACGGCCACCTGATGGCCGCCGCCGCCCTGCTCGTCCCCGGCGACCTGGGCGCACCGCCCGCCCGCGCCGAGGCCGACCGGCTTGCCGCTCTCCCGGCCGAGGCGTGGGGGACACTGCGCCTTGGCCCGGACACGATCCAGACCTGGGCCGGGGAGGTAGTGACCACATGAGCCAGACCGTCGACCGGGCGCTGAGCATCCTGCCGCTGCTCGCGGAGGGGCCCGCTGACCTGGGGCAGGTCGCCGAGCGGCTCGACGTGCACAAGTCGACCGCGCTGCGGCTGCTGCGCACGCTGCACGAGCACGGCCTCGTGTACCGCCAGTCCGACCAGCGGTACCGCCTGGGCGCCCGGCTCTTCGCCCTCGCCCAGGAGGCGGTGGAGAACCTCGACGTGCGCGAGATCGCCCACCCGCACCTGGTCGAGCTGAACGAACAGATCGGCCACACCGTCCACCTCGCCGTGTACGAGGAGAACGAGGTCCTCTACATCGACAAGGTGGAGAGCCGCTACCCGGTGCGGATGTACTCCCGCATCGGCAAGCCCGTCGCGATCACCGTCGCCGCCGTGGCCAAGCTGCTGCTCGCCGACCTGTCCGAGCCGGAGCGGCGCGCCGTCGCCGAGAAGCTCGACTACCCCATGTACACGGCCCGTTCGATACCCAACGCCGCTGCCTTCCTCAAGGAACTCGCGGTCGTACGGGAACAGGGCTGGGCCACCGACCTCGGTGGCCACGAGGAGTCCATCAACTGCATCGGGGCCCCCATCCGCGGTGCGGACGGAAAGGTCGTCGCCGCCATGTCGGTCTCCGCGCCGAACGTCGTCGTCACCGCCGAGGAACTCCTCACCCTGCTGCCGCAGGTGCGCCGCACCGCGGACGCCATCAGCCGCGAGTACTCGGGCCACACCCCCGCGTAGCCCGTGACCCGCGGTTCCATCCGCTCGCTGCTCAACACCCCTCAGAAGGAGACGCGTTCATGACCGAGAAGACCGCCCTCACCCCGGCCACCCACACCACCCCGCCCGCGAAGTTCTCGCACGGCGTGAAGAAGGGCAACATCCTCCAGGTCGCCGGCCAGGTCGGCTTCCTGCCCGCCGAGGAGGGCAAGGCCCCCACCCCGGCCGGCCCGACCCTGCGCGAGCAGACCCTGCAGACCTTCGCCAACGTCAAGGCGATCCTCGAAGAGGGCGGCGCCACCTGGGACGACGTGATGATGATGCGCGTCTACCTCACGGACGTGGACCACTTCGCCGAGATGAACCAGATCTACAACGAGTACTTCGAGGAGCAGGGTCTGAAGGCCCCTGCCTCCGCCCGTACGACCGTGTACGTCGGCCTCCCCAAGGGCCTCCTCATCGAGATCGACGCCCTGGCCGTCCTCGGCTGACATGCCGTCAGACATGCCGTTAGACCTTCCGCACCACCAGGCCCACGGCACGGCGCAGCTTCCCCCGGGCGCGCCGTGCCGTGACCCCCCACACCCTCAAGCACCCGTTTGGACAATGGAGTTACTCACATGCTGCTTGCCGCCGCCGCGCCCCCCGCCGAGGCGCCACCCCACACCGGTGGACTGCTCACCTTCATCGACGGCACCGCGGGACTGCTCACCGTCGCCGCTCTCGGTATCGCCCTGCTGCTCTTCCTGATCATCAAGATCAGGCTGCAGCCCTTCGTCGCCCTGCTCGCCGTCTCCATCGCCGTGGGACTCGCGGCCGGCCTCTCCGTCACGGAACTCTTCGGCACCGTCCAGAAGTCCGACACCGTCTCGTTGATCGAGTCCGGCATGGGCGGCATCCTCGGCCACGTCGCCATCATCATCGGCCTCGGCACCATGCTCGGCGCGATACTCGAAGTCTCCGGCGGCGCCGAGGTGTTGAGCTCCCGGCTCCTCGGCCTCTTCGGTGAGAAGCGCGCCCCGCTCGCCATGGGTATGACCGGCCTGATCTTCGGTATCCCGGTCTTCTTCGACGTCGGCATCTTCGTCCTCGCGCCGATCGTCTACGCCGCCGCCAAGCGCTCCGGCAAGTCCATACTCCTGTACTGCATGCCGCTGCTCGCCGGTCTCTCCATGACCCACGCGTTCCTGCCGCCGCACCCCGGCCCCGTCGCCGCCGCCGGACTGTTCAACGTCTCGCTCGGCTGGATCATCATCATGGGCATCGTCTGCGGCATCCCCGCCGTGCTCGCCGCCTGGGCCTACTCGACCTGGATCGGCAACCGCCTCTTCGTGCCCGTGCCGCACGACATGCTGGAGGCCACCGAGGAGGCCAAGGCCGCCGTCGCCGCCGACCGCGCCGAGTCCCACGCCAAGGCCCCGGAGAAGCCGGTCGCCCTCTCCACGGTCTTCACCATCATCGGTACGCCGCTGTTCCTGATCCTCGCCGCGACGTTCTCCTCGATCGCCCTCGACGAGTCCACGCTGCGCTCGGTCATCGAGTTCTTCGGCCACCCCTTCGTCGCCCTGACGATCGCGCTGCTGCTCGCGTACTGGCTGCTCGGCATCCGCCGCGGCTGGCACCGCAAGTCCCTGGAGCAGGTCTCCACCGCGTCCCTGAAGCCGGTCGGCAACATCCTGCTCGTCGTCGGCGCGGGCGGGGTCTTCGGCGCCGTCCTCAAGGGCTCGGGCATCGCGGACGCGCTCGCCGACGCCTTCAACGGCATGGGCCTGCCGGTCATCGTGCTCGCGTACCTGATCTCCGTGGTGCTGCGCGTCGCGCAGGGTTCGGCGACCGTCGCGATCGTCGCCACCGCCGGCATCGTCGTCCCGCTGGTGGAGGGCGGCGGTCACTCGCAGCCCTTCCTCGCCCTGGTCATCATGGCCATCTCGGCCGGTTCGATCTTCGCCTCGCACGTCAACGACGGCGGCTTCTGGATCGTCTCCAAGTACTTCGGGATCTCCGAGCGGGACACGTTGAAGTCGTGGACGGTCCTTGAGTCGGTCCTGTCGGTCGCCGGGTTCGCCGTCGCGGCGTTGCTCAGCCTGGTGGTGTAGGGATCTCTTTCCCCGTTGTCCTCGATCGCCGGACGGGCTGAATTCAGCCCGTCCGGCGATTGCTTAGGATTTCCGCATGTCATTCGGCCCACCCCCGCCCGCGTACCCTCCGCAGCAGCCTCCGCCCCCGCAGGGCCCGGACTTCCTGGCCACCGACAAGGGCCGGGCCGTCGTCGTCGACGCGGCCGGGGTGTGTTTCGAGAACTTCGGCCACACCGCCGAGTTCGGCTGGCACGAGGTCGGCAACGTCCACTTCACCGGCCAGGGCACCTGCCTGCGCGTGGGCGTGACGCACGCGAGCGGGGCGTTCGCCGAGTGCATGGTCGACGCCAAGCGACCGGAGCGGCTGCAGCAGTGGTTCGCGGAGCTCGCCCCGGTCCTCGGGTTCTACCTCAACAACCGTGCCAGGTAGGGGAGTTCACGCCTTGCAGTACTGCTCCTCCTTGCCGATGGAGCGGTACATGCAGTCGGCGTTCTCCAGGAGTTGCAGCACCGCGTCCTTGTTGCGGCTGGTCTCCTTCTCGATCACCTCGTCGGGCGGGTAGAAACCGCCCCCGCCGGCCGACGACGGGTACATCTCGAAGGTGTACGAGAATATCTTCTGGTCCCCCCACAGCCAGTCGTCGATCGACCCGTCCGTGACGTACAGATCGCTGGACTGCTGCGGTGTGTACCCGTTCGACTCGGCCATCGCCTCGCCGACCGCGGCGTGCGCGTCCCGGTCGTCCTGCGTCAGGCCCTCGGCGGTGTCGTCGGTGGTGTAGCCGTACGGCCAGAGCACCAGCTCGCTGTACGTGTGGAAGTCGATGGCCGCCTTGATCTGCTGCTTGCCGTCCACCACCCGGCCGCGCACGAAGTCCGCGACGACCTTGGTCTCCGGCGCCGACTCGGCCTCGCTGCCCCGGTACGTCTCCGAGCCCGGCACGTCCGACGAGCCGCCGCAGCAGCCCCACTTGTAGGCCCAGTTGCGGTTGAGGTCGGTGCCGGTGTCGCCGCCCTCGTTGGGCTGCCGGTTGAGGCGCCAGCTCTGGTACTCGCCGGTCTTGATGTCGTACTCGCCGCCGTCCGGGTTCACGTCCGGGACGATCCAGACCTCGCGCTCGTCGAGCATCTTCGTCACGCGCTCGTCGGAGCCGTACCCGTCGCCGAAGGTCCTCACCAGGTACAGCGCCATCTCGACGGTCAGGTGCTCGCGCGCGTGCTGGTGGTGGGTGAACAGGACCTCGGGCTCGGCCTCGTCGTCGGCGACCTTGTCGCTCAGCTTGACCGCGATGATGTCCCGGCCCTCGTGGGACTTGCCGATGACCTTCTTGCTGATCAGGTCCGGGTGCGCGGCGATCTGCCGGTCGATCTCCGCGTTCATCTCGGCGTACGTGTGGTACTTCGCGTCCTCGGCCGGGAAGTCCTTCGGCTCGGCCGCCTTGCCGCCGAGCCGCTTGGGCGGGCCCGCCAGCGCCTTCAGCTTGTGGCCCTGGCCACGCAGGAGTTCGGCCTGTTCGGCGGTGGCGGAGACGACCACGGAGTGGTCCCGCGCCTCGTCGACCGAGACCCCGGACGAGGCGATCTTCGTACGGTCGGCCGCCGTCGACGGGCCGTGGATCTCGTACTGCCTGATCCGCCGGTCGTCGGCGGAGCCGGCCGGCGCTGCGGCCCGCGGCTTCGGATCGTCGCCGGACGGTGCGGCGTTGGCGGTCAGCGGTGCGGCGATCGCCACCGCCACGAGCGCCGCAAGGGCGGCACCGCGTTTGCTGCGTACGCATATACGCATGAGCGCTCCTGAAATGTGGGGGGTGGAGCTTGTGTTGGAACTCTTCTGGGGGTGGTACTCAGCCGCTCATCCTTGGCCCCTGGCATGGACGGGTCAAGAGTGATGGGTGGGAGTAAAGGGGCAGTCAAGGCGGGCGTCGGTCAAACCCCTTGTGCGATCAGCGGGTTCGCGCTTTGGTGACCACGATCACTGACGTACTCGTACTGGGGGACGAGCCCCGGACGGCGGGGAGGCGGCATGGCGGACACGACCGGCAACATCAGGGGCGGGGTAGTGGAGGACGGCGCGCAGCCGCGCAAGTCCAGTTGGCGCTACATCGGCCCGGGCATCGTGGTCGCCGCGACCGGTGTCGGCGCGGGTGACCTGGTGGCCACGCTGATCGCGGGCAGCAAGTTCGGATACACGCTGATGTGGGCCGCCGTGATCGGCTGCCTCGTGAAGATCTCCCTGGCGGAGGCGGCGGGCCGCTGGCATCTCGCCACCGGCCGCACCCTCTTCGACGGCTGGCAGAGCCTGGGCCGCTGGACCACGGTCTACTTCGCGATCTACGTGGTCATCTGGGGCTTCGTCTACGGCGCCACGGCGATGTCGTCCTCGGCGCTGCCGCTCGTCGCGCTCTTCCCGGAGGGTCCCGACCTCAAGGTGTGGGCCATCGGGATGGGCCTGGTCGGCCTCGTCTTCGTCTGGTTCAACAAGTACGCGGTCTTCGAGAAGGCCATGACGGTCCTGATCGGCGTCATGTTCGTGGTCGTCGTCTACGTCGCGATCCGGGTCGCGCCGAACCTCGGCGAGGCCTTCGCGGGCCTGGTCCCGGTCCTGCCGGACGGCTCGCTGCTCTACACCCTCGGCCTGATCGGCGGCGTCGGCGGCACGATCACGATGGCGGCGTACGGGTACTGGGTGAACGCCAAGGGCTGGACCAACCCCGGCTGGATGAAGGTGATGCGGCTCGACAACCGCGTCGCGTACGTCACGACCGGTGTGTTCGTCGTCGCGATGCTGATCGTCGGCGCGGAGCTGCTGCACACGACCGGTCTCGCGCTCACCCAGGGCGACAAGGGCCTGATCGACCTGGGCACGATCCTGGAGGAGCGGTATGGGGCGGCCACGGCCAAGCTGTTCCTGATCGGCTTCTTCGCCACGTCGTTCTCGTCCCTGATCGGCGTGTGGCACGGCGTGAGCCTGATGTTCGCCGACTTCGTGGGCCGGCTGCGGGGCGAGGGGGCCGGCGGGGCGGCGGTGGCCGAGGTGGCGACGGGCGAGCGGGAGCGGTCCTGGGCGTTCCGCGGCTATCTGCTCTGGCTGACGTTCCCGCCGATGGCCCTGCTCTGGCTGGACCGGCCGTTCGGCCTGGTGATCGTGTACGGCGTACTCGGGGCGTTCTTCATGCCGTTCCTGGCGGCGACGCTGATCTGGCTGCTCAATTCCTCGCGGACGCCGGGGGAGTGGCGGAACGGGTGGGTGAGCAACGGGATGCTGGCGGCGGCGGGGTTGCTGTTCGTGGTGCTGTGCGTGCAGCAGGTGCGGGAGCTGCCCTGGTAGGCCATCGCCGGAGGGGCTCAAATTTGAGCCCCTCCGGCGATTGAGGAGGCCTGTCCGGCGAGGCCACGCGGCGCCAGCCGCATATCGACACAGCGGGAAGGGGCGGGGTGGGGAAGAAAGCGCCTACGGCAAGCCGTGAACGTGCGGTCCGACCGTGCCGGACCACGAACTACCCGCCGCCGCATCCCAGTTGGTCGACCACGTCATCGCACCCCGGATCCCCGGATAGGTCTTCGACGGCTTGAACGAACCGCAGTTCGTGCCCTTGGCGAGGCAGTCGAGGGCGGCGTTCACCACGGAGGGTTCGACATACCCGCCGCCCGCCGCCCGGGTCGAGGCCGGGGTGCCGATGCCGACCTGGGACGGGTCGAGGCCGTTCTCCAGCTGGATGCAGGCGAGGCCGGTCAGGAAGTCGACCGTGCCCTGCGAGTAGACCTTGCCGTCGCAGCCCAGCATCGAACCGCTGTTGTAGTACTGCATGTTGACGACGGTCAGAATGTCCTTGATGTTCAGTGCCGTCTTGAAGTACTCGTTCTGCGGCGACTGCATGTCGATCGTCTGCGGCGCCATCGTGATGACGAGCCCCGGCGCCTTCTGCGCGAGCGACTTCAGGGCCTGCGACATGTACGTGGAGTTGAGCCCGTTCTCCAGGTCGATGTCGACCCCGTCGAAGCCGTACTCCTGCATCTGCGCGTAGACCGAGTCCGCGAACGCCGTCGCCGACGCCGCGTCGTTGACCGCGACCGTGCCCTTCTCGCCGCCGACGGAAAGGATCACGGACTTGCCCGCGGCCTGCTTCGCCTTGATGTCGGCCTTGAAGGCGTCCACCGTGTACCCGCCGAGCCCGGCCGAGTCGAGGTTGAACTTCACCTGTCCCGGGGTGCCGGTGGCGTCCGCGAAGGCGACGGCGATGATGTCGTACTCGTCCTGGACGTCGGCGAGTTTCTGCACGGTGGCGCCGTTATTGAAGTTCTGCCAGTAGCCGGTCACCGCGTGCTTCGGGACGGCCTCGGCGCCGACGGAGACCTGGAACCCGGCCTCGTCGACACCGCCCGCACCGGCCTGCGTGGCCGTGGCCGTACCGGCGAACGCGAGCGCGCAGACCGCGGCCGCGACGGCGACGCCCACGCGGCGGTTCTTTCGGGATATACGGTGCACTGCTGCCTCCTAGTGGGGGAAATGCAGGAGTGGTGCAGGCACGAACGGTGGCCACCGCGGGTGCTGTTGACCGTACAAACTGGTCTAGGCCAATGGTCTTGTCAAGGCCTCTGCAGAACGATCGACGGGCGATCCAGTGTTGAAGGCGCTGCTTGCTGGATATGGTGCAGACGCGGACGATGGCCGCATCTGCCGAAGTGAACGGGGTGTGGGGGTGTGGGGAAGTGCCGACCGCGATAGCCGTCACCAGTGCGGACCTCGTGCTGCCGCCGCCCGACCGGCAGACACCGCCCGCCGCCGTGCTCCAACCACCCGGGCGCGAGCACACCGTTGAGCACACGCTCGCCGAGCTGCAGACCCTGCTCGACCTGCACGGGTACGTGATCGTCCTGTACCCGGCGTCGCTCCCCGACCGCACCGTGCACCGGCTGTACTCCGCGCGCGCCCTCCTGGAGTCCGACCGGATCGCGCTGCTCCGCCTCGACCTGCCGCCGCTCGGCCTCGCCACGCTCGCCCTGCAACTGCGCCAGCTCGCGCTCTGCGACTTCAGCCCCGGCGTGCTCGCCTCCGCCGCCCGGCTCCTGTCGCACTACATCTACGCGGGCGCCCTCCTCGGCTCCGTCGCCAAGCTCGACCGGGTCCCCGTCAGCCTCACCTCGCACGCCAAGTCCTGGGTCCCCGGCTCCCAGTTCGCGGTGCTCGCCACCCCCGCGCCCCAGCTGGTCAAGGTCAGCGGAGGCAACGCCGCCGCCCAGGGGCCGTCCCTGCTCCAGGGCCCCGGATTCGGTACGCAGCTCCTCATCGCCCGTGGCCAGTTGAACTCCGACTGGGTCACCGCCCGGCTCGCGCCCGCCTGGAAGGTGCAGGGCGTGGCCGAGGCGCCGCTGCCCGCCGAGTCGGGGCGCTGGTGGGCGACCGGCAAGCTCGTCGAGTTCGCCGCCGCCATCCCCGACATCACGTTGCTCTACCAGCTGGTGTCGTCCGTGAAGCGCGAGGACTGCCACTGGTGCGGGCTCGACCTCATCGGCGACCGCTGCGGCTTCTGCACCGCCCCGCTGCTGCCCCGCGAGCAGCGCGGTCGTACGCACTCGGCGGCCGAAGGCCGTGAACTGGCCGCCGGGGACACGCGGGTGCTCGCCCCGGGCCGGACGAGAAGGGCCATAGGCCCTTGACCGAACTCGTACGCCGAAGCCGCGCCGCCCGGCACGGACCCGTCCGGCACGGTCCCGTCCGGCACGGTCCCGCCCGGCATGGTCCCGTCCGGTACCGCCCTGCCTGCCGCCGACTCGCCCTCACCCATCCAGCCCTTGTCCGCCCCGCCCCCGCCCGCCCCGTCCGTACCCGTTCTCGATCGAGGTAGTTCGCCCCATGAACTCTCGCCAGCGCCGCGGCGTCATACTCCTGCTCCTGTCGGTCCTGTGCGCCCTCGGCGCCTTCGCCGGGGTGTTCACGGTGATCCGCGACGTGAACTCCAAGGTGGGCCCCGAGGTCTCCGCGTACCGGCTGAAGAGCGACATAGCGCCCTACAAGCCGCTCAGCGCGGGCCAGTTCGAGAAGATCGAGATGCCCGAGCGGTGGCTGTCCGAGAACGCCGTCACCGACCTCGACGACATCCGCGGGAAGATCGCCGTCACCCAGCTCCGCGAGGGCTCGCTGCTGCAGAGCGACATGATCGTGGACCGGCCCGCCGTCGGGGAGGGCGAGCAGGAGATCGCCATCATGATCGACGCGGCCACCGGCGTCGCCGGGAAGATCACCCCCGGCTCGACCGTCAACATCTTCGCCACGTTCCAGGGCGAACAGCAGGGCCAGAAGGACCAGTCGAAGGTGATCGTCGAGAACGCCAAGGTCGTCGACGTCGGAAAGCTCACCGCCCTGGAGCCGCGCGAGGACGACCGGTCCCGCAGCCGCGCCGAGACCGAGGCCGTGCCGATCACCTTCGCCCTGAACACCGCCGACGCCCAACGCGTCGCCTACGCCGAGTCGTTCGCCACCCACGTACGTCTCGCCCTGGTCGGCGGCGGAGCCGAGACCCCCGTGTCGGCCGACGACCGGAGCTACACCCTCGACGAGGACAAGTGAGGGCACCCGTGACCACCAGAATCCTCCCGGCCATCGGCGACGCGGACGCCGCGCGCTCCCTGACGTCCCTGATCGGCCAGCTCCCCGACGCGGAGCCCGCGCTGCCCGTCACCGACTCGACCGCGCTGCTCGACACCCTCGCGCAGCTCGCCGCCGAGTCGCTCGACGAGCTGCCGGAGGTCGTTCTGGTCCACGAGCGCATCGGCCCCGTACCCGCCCTCGACCTCATCCGGGAAGTCGCCCTCCGCTTCCCGGCCGTGGGCGTCGTCCTCATCACCAGCGACGCCAGCGCGGGTCTGTTCTCCGCCGCCATGGACTCCGGCGCCCGCGGCCTGGTCGGACTGCCCCTCGGGTACGAGGAGTTGGCGGCCCGCGTGCAGAGCGCCGCGTCCTGGTCGCACGGCGTACGGCGGCACCTCGCCGGGGGGCAGGAGGCGAGCGGCGGCCCGGGCGGCACCGTCGTCACGGTCACCGGCGCGAAGGGCGGCGTCGGCGCCACCCTCACCGCCGTCCAACTCGCCCTCGCCGCCCGCGCGTCGGGCCGCAGCGTCGCCCTGCTCGACCTGGACCTGCAGTCCGGTGACGTCGCCTCGTACCTGGATGTGCAGTTCCGGCGGTCCGTGGTCGACCTCGCCGGGATCGGGGAGATCGGCACCCGCGTGCTCCAGGACGCCGTGTTCAGCCACCCCACCGGCCTCGGCCTGCTGCTCGCGCCCGCCGAGGGCGAACGCGGCGAGGAGGTCACCGACCGGGTCGCCCGGCAGGTGATCGGAGCCCTGCGCGGCAGATACGAGGTCGTGATCGTCGACTGCGGCACCCAGATGAACGGCGCCAACGCCGCCGCCGTCGAGATGGCCGACCGCGCCCTGCTCGTCGTCACCCCCGACGTCGTCGCCGTACGGGCCGCGAAGCGCATGGTGCGGATGTGGGAACGGCTGCAGATCCGCAAGGCCGAGGAGACCCTCACCGTGGTCAATCGGAACGCGCGCCTCACCGAGATCCAGGCGCCCCTGGTCGAGCGCATCACCGGCACCCGCGTCGCCCGGACCGTCATCCCGTCCCAGTACAAGGAACTCCAGGCCGCCGTCGACGCGGGCCGGATGCAGGACCTCGACGGCCGCAGCACCGTACGCCAGGCCCTGTGGGGCCTCGCCGCCGAACTCGGCCTGCTCGCCGGGCCCGCCGAGACCCCGCCTGCCACCGGCCGTAAGGCCCTCACCCGTTTCCAGGGCGACCGCGGCGCCCTCGGCCCCTTCCGCCGCCGGGCCGCCGACGACAGCCGGTCCTTCGACGACAGCCGGTCCTTCGACGACAGCCGGTCCTTCGACGACAGCCGGTCCTTCGACAACAGCCGGTCCTTCGACGACAAGGGCGCCGCCACCCTGGAGTTCGCGGGCCTCGCCCCGCTGATCCTCGCCGTGATCGCGATCCTCTGGCAGTGCGTCCTCTTCGGCTACACCTGGTCCCTCGCCGGGAACGCCGCGGACGAGGGCGCCCGCGCCGGAGCCGTCGCGGCCGTACGCGGGGACGACCCGGCGAGCGCCTGCGCCGAGGCCGCCCGGGCCCACCTGCCGAGCGCCTGGGAGGGCGGCTTCGCCCCGTCCTGCGGCTCGACGGGCGGCGTCTACCAGGCCCATGTCGAGGTCGACGTCCCGCTGTTCTTCCCCGGCTTCGACGCCGGGTGGCAGGTGAGCGGGGACGCCGGGGCGGCGCAGGAGGGCGGGGAGGCGGGGGCGGAATGAGCGCGTCTACCCGTCGGGGCGAGCGGTACGACGACCGCGGCTCGGTGCTCCTGGAGTTCACCGGCTTCCTGCCCACCCTGCTGCTCGTCGGCCTCGCCGTGATCCAACTCGGCCTGGTCGGCTACTCGTTCCAGCAGGCCGGATCCGGCGCGCGCGCCGCCGCGCGCGCCGAGTCCCTGAAGCCGGGCGCCGGGCAGAGCGCCGCGGACGCCGCGATGAGCGCCTGGTACGAGCCGCAGGTAGCCGTCGGCGGAGCCGAGCTCGTCCGCGCCGAGGTGACCGTCGACATCCCCACCCTGATCCCGTTCGTCGACGTGGGCTGGACCGCGACCCGCACCGTGACCATGCCCGCCGACGAGGACTGAGCGAGGACTGAAGCGCAGTGAGCGAGGAGCGAGGAGCGAGAGGAGTGAGTACGCGATGAGCCTGAGGTCCCGTATGGCCCCGCCCGAGGAGGTCGGGCCCGGCCACGAGGACGACCACATCGTCGCCGCGTACCGGTCGAAGCTCCTGGAGGAGATCGACCTCGCCGAGATGTCCGGCCTCGCCGCCGCCGAGCGCCGCGCCCGCCTGGAGCGCGTACTCGGCCACATCATCAGCCGCGAGGGCCCGGTCCTGTCGACCGTGCAGCGCTCCCAGCTGATCCGCCGCGTCGTCGACGAGGCGCTCGGGCTCGGCGTGCTCGAACCGCTCCTGGAGGACGCCTCCATCACCGAGATCATGGTCAACGGGCCCGACGCGATCTTCGTCGAGCGCTCCGGCCGGGTCGAGCAACTCCCGCTCCGCTTCGCCTCGCAGGAGCAGCTGATGCAGACCATCGAGCGGATCGTCTCCACCGTGAACCGCCGCGTGGACGAGTCCACGCCGATGGTCGACGCCCGCCTGCCCTCCGGCGAGCGCGTCAACGTGATCATCCCGCCGCTCAGCCTGACCGGCCCCACCCTGACGATCCGCCGCTTCCCGCGCGCGTACAAGCTCAGCGAGCTGATCGACCTCGGCACCCTCGACCAGCAGATGCTGATGCTGCTCAGCAGTTTCGTACGGGCCCGCTTCAACGTGATCGTCGCGGGCGGCACCGGCACCGGCAAGACCACGCTCCTCAACGCCCTCTCGGCGCTGATCCCCGATCACGAACGCATCATCACCATCGAGGACTCGGCGGAACTCCGGCTCCAGCAGGCGCACGTCATCGGCCTCGAATCCCGCCCGCCGAACGTCGAGGGCAAGGGCCAGATCACCATCCGCGACCTGGTCCGCAACAGCCTGCGCATGCGGCCCGACCGGATCATCGTCGGCGAGGTCCGCGGCGGCGAGACCCTCGACATGCTCCAGGCCATGTCCACCGGACACGACGGCTCCCTGGCCACCGTGCACGCCAACTCCGCCGCGGACGCCCTGATGCGGCTTCAGACCCTCGGCTCCATGTCCAACGTGGACGTGCCGTTCGAGGCGCTGCGCGACCAGATCAACTCGGCAGTCGACGTGGTCGCCCAGCTGACCCGCTTCGCCGACGGCTCCCGCAAGATCACCGAGATCTCGCTGCTCGTCTCGCACGGCCGCGAGCCCTTCAGGACCGTTCCGGTGGCCCGCTTCTCCCCGGCCCCGATCGGCTCCGACCGGATCGTCCGCGGCGCCTTCGAGCACCTGCCCCTGCCCCGCCGCGTCGCCGACCGCCTCTACCTCGCGGCCGAGCCGATCCCGCCCTCGTACGGGGTGATCGACGGCGTCGACGTACTCAACTCCGCGGAGGGAAGCGGCATATGAGCAGCCTCACGCTCCTCGCCCTCGGCGCCACCCTGCTGTGCGGAGCGCTCGCCGTCGCGGGCGTCCACGCGTACGCCTCCGGAAAGGCGCAGCGGCAGGCGCTCGTCGAGCGGCTCACCGACGACGGGCCGCTGCCGCTCGGCCGGCAGCGGCGCTTCACCACCGTCGACCGGCGGCTGCGCGGCACCCGGGTCGGCCGCCGCATCCAGCGGAAGCTGGCGGCCACCGGACTCGACGTCACGCCCGGCGAGTTCTTCGTCTACCTCTTGGCCGGAGCGATCGCGCTCTGGCTGATCGCGGGCGCGCTCCTCGCCCCGTTCTTCGGCCCGATCGCCGCGGCGGCGGCCGTGGCAGGGGCCAACGCGTTCCTCAACTGGCAGCACCAGAAGCGCATCGAGGCCTTCATCAACCAGCTTCCCGACCTGGCCCGGCTGCTCGCCAACGGCACCTCGGCGGGTCTCGCCCTGCGCACCTCGCTCGCCATGGCCGCGGAGGAGCTGGAGGCCCCGGCGGGCGAGGAGCTGACGGTCGTCTCCAACCAGCTGTCGGTGGGCCGCTCCATCGACGACGCGCTCGGCGAACTCGCGGAGCGGCTCCCCTCCCGCGAACTCAGCGTCCTCGTAACCACCCTGATCCTCTCCAACAAGGCGGGCGGCACCATCGTCGACAGCCTGCGCAACCTCACCCAGACCCTGGAGGAGCGCAAGGAGACCCGGCGCGAGGTCCGCACGATGCTCTCCGAGGTCAACGCCACCGCGTTCACCATCCCGTGCCTCGGCATCGGCGCCATGCTGATGCTGAACGCGATGAACGACGGCGCCCTCGCCAAGGTCACCGGATCGCCGCTGGGCCAGATCCTCATCCTCCTCGCCCTCGGCCTGTACGCGGCCGGGTTCGTCGTCATCCGCCGCCTCGGCAAGATCGAAGTGTGAGGGCTGAGTAGACGTGTGGGCACTTCTGTTGGCCGGCCTGTTCGCCCTCTCCGTCCTGGGCGCCTTCGTCGGCGTACGCATGTACCGCTCGGAGACGAAACTCCCCGACGACCTGGCGCTCGCCCTGGAGGTCGGCTCGTCCCGGGTCTCGGTCGCGGACTCGGCGGTGGACCGCCTGGGCATGCGGTTCGCGCCCGCCGTGCTCCGCCTCATGGGCCCCAAGCGGGTCGACAGCAAGCGCCGCAAGATCGACCAGGCGGGCAACCCGAGCGGCCTGACGGTCGACCGGTACGCGGCCCGCCGCGCCGTCTACGGGATCTTCGGCGCGGTCTGCGCGTTCTCGCTCTTCGTGAACGGGGTGCCGCTCCTCGGCTTCTGCGCGCTCGCCTTCGGCCTGTTCGCGGCGGACGCGCTGATCTGGCAGGCGGTCCGCGACCGCAAGGACCAGATCGAACGCATACTTCCGGACTTTCTCGACGTACTCGCCGTCGTCGTCTCGGCCGGTCTCGGCTTCCGCCAGGCCCTGGAACGCGTCGCGGAGCGCTACGAGGGCCCCTGGGCGGACGAACTCTCCATCACCCTCCGCCAGATGGACATGGGCGTCTCCCGCCGCCAGGCCTTCGAGGAACTGCGCAGACGCAACACCAGCGAACAGGTCAGCCAGTTCGTCACGGCCCTCCAGCAGGGCGAGGAACTGGGCGCCCCGATCGCCGAGACGCTGATCCAGATCGCGGCCGACATGCGCCGCACCGACGCCCAGAACGCCCGCCGCCGCGCGGCCAAAACCGTACCCAAGACCACGTTGGTCACCCTGATCTTCATGGTCCCCGCGACGCTGATCCTGATCGTCTGCGGAATGTTCCTCGGCTCGGACACCGACTTCGGCACGATCCTGGGAGGCTGAGCGATGCCCGCGCTGTCTCGAATTGGCATCAACTCGGTGGACGCACTTCGCGGTTGCAACGTGTTGTGCGACAGTCTTGCCGAGCGTCGTCTCTGCGAGGCGGATCCGGGGGAGGGGGCCGCGATGAAGCCAACGGCACACACCCGTATCCGGAGTTGGCCCAAGGGCCCCTCTGGAAATCGCCGGTTTTCGGCGTACGTTTCTCCTGTACGGGCGAAGTGGGCCCGAGGGGCCGGAGGGGAAAGCCATGTCGAGGATCCGCACTTGGAAGAGCGCGGTCATCGCGCGGATGCGCGGCAGGACATCCGACGCGGGGGCGGGGTTCGTCGAGTATGCGGGGCTGTTGATTCTGATCGCGGCGGTTGTTACTGCGGTTATGGGGTTGGGGTTGGACGAGACGATCTCGACGGCGATTCAGGACGCGGTCAACGAAATCACCGGTGGCTGACACTCGCCCGTAGCGGCGACGACCGTGGCTCGACCATCCCGCTCTACATCTGGCTCGTCGGGGTGTTGCTCTTCGTCGCGTTCCTCTTCTTCGTGCTCGCGAAAGGGGCGGTGGCGCGCAATGGAGCCCAGTCCGCCGCAGACGCCGCAGCTCTGGCGGCAGCCCAGGACGTGCGCGACGAACTGACGGACGGCTTCCTCGACGACCTCGAATCGGGAAACTGGGAAGAGTGGCTCGACGGGAACGGCTTCCTGGGCGACGGACACGATGCGGCGGTCGATCTGGCCGCCGCCAACGACGCTTCCCTCACCGGCCTCGCCACCGGTGAAGTCGACGGGAAGCCGTCCTTCGAAGCCCGCGTGGAAACCAACTACGCCGTCGGGGAATCCCTTGTCCCCGGTACCGAGAACACCCGGGCCAAGGCCCAGGCCACAGCGGTGATCGAACCCCGGTGCAACGTCGAGGTGGATATCGACCCGGCGAAGGACGTGAAGTTCACCTGCGAAGGCAGTGGTTCCTGGGAGATTGATCCCAAGGACCCCGGGGATGTCGATCTTCCGAAAGCCAAGGACCTGTTCGCTGTCCACTTGGCCGACTGATGTCTACGAAGGAGTCTCAATGAAGGCCCGAAGGGCTCTGACCGCGGCGATGCTGGCGACCGGCCTGGTCCTCACGGTGGCCGGATGCGGCGGAGACGAGGACGGCGGCAGGAAGCAGACGACCTCCGAGTCCACGACGTCCTCCAAGGGGAAGGACGAGGGCGGGGACGACAGGCCTCAAGAGCCCGCAGAAGACGCGGTGCTTGCCGAGGTCACCGGAGAGGACGGCATCACCCTCGTCGTCAACTCGGCGGTCCGCGACGAGGGCGGATTCCTTACCGTGAACGGCACGGTCAAGAACGGCAGCGGCGGCACCTGGGTGCCCACGGGCTGGCGCGGAGAAGAGAAGGAACTCGTCGGCAACGCGGCCTCCATGGCAGGCGCCGCCATTGTCGACAAGACCGGCAAGAAGCGGTACCTCATCCTCCGCGACACAGAGGGTCGTTGTCTGTGCACGCAGTTCCAGGGAGGCTTCAAGGCCGGCGAGGAGAAGACCTTCTACGCCCAGTTCCCGGCACCGCCGGACACGTCGGCCAACGTCGCCTTCCAGGTGGGGGACATGCCCCCCGCCGACATCCAGATCACCGAGGGCGAGTGACCGCCCATGCCCTCCCACCGCCGCACCCTCGCGACCCTGGCCGCGCTGGCCGTCGTAGCCCTGACCAGCCCCGCGTACGCCGACGAAGACCCCAGCGTCCCGCCGGGCTCCGTGACCAGTGAGCCGCCGCCGGAGGTGGACCCCGCCGCGCCGGGGCTGAAGCTCGCCGATGGGGCGGAGCTCGCGCCGGCCAAGGTGCTGGACATCAAGTCCGTCGTCGAGGACATGGGCGGCACCGAGCGCCGCGAGGACACGAACTCCGAGGTGAAGTTCGCGCTGCAGGCGGAGGTGCTGTTCCCGAAGGACAGCGCGAAGCTCAACCCCGAGGCGGACGCGCGGATCCGGGCGATCGCCGAGGAGATCAAGGGGCAGGACTCGACCAAGGTCCGCGTCTTCGGCTTCACGGATGACCTGGGTTCGTACGCGCACGGCAAGAAGCTCTCCAAGGAGCGCGCGGACGCCGTGCACGACCAGCTCGCCAAGGACCTGGGCCCGGAGATCACCTTCGAGGTGCGCGGCTACAGCGAGGACTACCCGATCGCGTCCAACTCCTCGGAAGAGGGCCGCAAGAAGAACCGCCGGGTCGAGGTGTCGTTCCCGCGCGGGGACGGCAGTTAGGCGGCGAAGTGGTCGAATTCACCGGCCCGTACGCCGAGGGTGAAGGTGTGCCACTTTTCCCGGGTGGTCGTGACGACGGTGTCCGGAGTGTGCAGCCGTATCTCGTCGGCGGGGCCGTGAGCGATGCCGATGCCGGGGCTTTCGCCGACGCCCTTGAGGTGGGTGAGGAGCGCGGCGAAGGCTTCGGGGGTGGTGGTGAGGATGGCGCCCGTGGGGTCGCTGCTTTCGGTCAGCAGCACGGTTCTGTCGGGTGTTGCATCTACGTGTATGCATGAGTCGCCCTCGCCGCAATACGAAGACTTCTGTGGACCATGGGCCACGTGGACGCAAGAGTCGCCAGAGGCGCAGTACGACGACCTCTGCCAGGTGGGCTTGGGCATTTCGAATCCCTTCACAGGTCTCGGGCGATCTGGTGGATGAAGTCTCGTGACTCGTCGGGCTTGAGGGCCGAGGTTTCCATGCGGTCGAGGAGTACGCGGTACTTGCCGAGCTGGGCCTCTGCGTCGACGAAGGCGGGGCCGTGGAACTGGTCGAGGTGCACGGTGTCGAGCTGCGGAACGGGTCCGTGCGAGTAGTAGATCGACTGGCCCGCGCCCGGGAATGTACCCGTGGCGAAGGAAATCACCTGGACCGTGATGTGCGGGTGCTCGCTCATTTCGAGGATGTGCTGGAGTTGCGCGCGGGCAACCTTCGGGCCGCCGAACTGCATGCGCAGAGCGGCCTCGTGGATGATCGCCTGGTATGGGGTTGGCGGGTCCCGGAAGAGTACCGCCTGCCGCTTCACTCGGAACGAGATGCGATGCTCGATCTCAGGCGGCGGCAGCGCGGGTACGTCCAGGCGGAAGATCTCGCGGGCGTGGTCCGTGATCTGGAGAAGTCCGGGAATGTGGACGGTGATGCCTGTGCGCAGCCGCTGCGCGTGATGCTCAACCTCGGCCAGATCCAAGAGTGATGAGGGCAGGATCTCGCGGTACTCCTCCCACCACCCACGCTTGCGGTCACCCGTCATGTTCGCCAGCGCCTCGATGAGTTCGCTGTCTTGGCAGTCGTAGTGGCAGGCCAACCGGCGTACGCGGTCGGCGCTGACGCCCAGGCGCCCAGTCTCCATGTTGCTGACCTGGGCTTGCTTGATGCCGAGGAGCTGAGCCGCTGCAGTAGATGTCAATCCGGCGCGTTCCCGCAACTTGCGTAGCTCGGTGCCGAATCGGAGGTGGCGCCCCGTGGGGTTGCTCCGCAATGGCATGGCCTCTCCTTGTAACTCACACGGGTGATTGCCTTAGAGATTTCTCCCACTCGGGTGAAGAATATATCCCGACCCGCTACGTTGGAGCTCTCTGGAAGTGCACCGTGGACGCCACGGCAAAGCCACCGAGCAGACTCACTCAACTCCCCTACGTGATCGGAGACTTCCGATGACCAACGTAACCCCACCCTGGGCCTACACCCTCCAACTCCCACGGGATCCCCGCGCCCCAGGCGTAGCCCGTACGACCCTCCGTGCCGTCCTCGACTCCCACGGCCTGGCCGAACTAGCCGACAGCGCCGAGCTGTTGACCAGTGAGCTGGTCACCAACGCCTACCTGCACTCCCTCGGCACGTACACCCTCCGCCTGCGCGAGATGGCCCCCGGCCGGCTGCGGGTCAGCGTATGGGACACCAACCCCGAGATCCCCGCCCCCTTCCGCGACCAGCGCGTACCGCTCGCCGTCCCCGACACGGACGAGACCGGCAGGGGCCTCTTCCTCGTCGGGGCATGTGCCGAGCGGTGGGGCGCGTACGAACTCGGGGACGGCATGGGCGGCGGGGCGGGGAAGCTGCTGTGGGCCGAGTGCGGGAGGTCGACGTGGGCGACGCGGTAGAAATATTAGGGCAGCCTGATATTGTGTAGAGGTAATATTCGAGAGTGGAGACTGCATGAGCTTCAGGATCATCGTCGTGGAGCCAGCCCTCGCTTGGATCCATGAACTCCGCAAGAGCGACCGCGAGACTCTCGTCCAGATCGCCGCCGCGCTCGACGTGCTCCAGGTCGAGGGTCCGGCCCTGGGGCGTCCGCTGGTCGATCGGGTTGCTGGATCGAACCTCCCCAATCTGAAGGAGTTACGTCCGGGCTCCAAGGGCAGCACGGAGGTGCGCCTGCTCTTCGCCTTCGATCCCGCACGCAACGCCGTGGTACTCGTCGGAGGTGACAAATCCGGGAATTGGAGCGGCTGGTACCGGACGGCCATCAAGGAAGCCGAAGCTGCCTATCAGGCGTATCTGGAGGAGGAATCGTGAGCACTCTCAAGCCGAAGAAGGCTGAATCGGCGGACTGGAGCGAACTCAGGGGCGAGCTCGGCTTCACTCCGGACGAGCAGGTGAGCGTCGAGAAGCAGGCGGCGGACATGCTCGCCGAGGTGCGCGCTCACCGGCTGGCCGAAGTCCGCAAGCGGCAGCACATGACCCAGGCCGCCCTGGCCGAGGTGCTCGGTGTTACCCAGGGGCGGGTCTCGCAGATCGAGAAGGGGGCGGTCACTCGGACCGAGGTCGAGACCCTCGCCGCCTACGTGGCCGCCCTCGGCGGACGCCTCAAGATCGTCGCCGACTTCGGGGACGAGTCGCTGGTCCTCGGCTGAGGGCGAGGCGCCACGGCCGCCGTTCGGGCGCCGAGCGGGCCCCGGCACCCCGGCACGGCTGCGACGGCCGTCAGCGGTTGTGCTTCTGCCCCCGCCGCAGCGCCGCCTCCGAGCGTTCGCGGTCGATCTCCGCGCGCTGCTTGGCGAGGTAGTCGCGGGCCGCTTCCATCTGGCGTTCGCGTTCCTCGCGGGGGATCGCCTCGTACGCGCGGCGGCCCTCGGCGAGCTTCTCGCCGAGCGCGTCGGCGTACGCGCCCACGCGCATCGCCTCGCGCAGTCCGACCCGGCCGGAGAGGACCTCGCGGGCCATCTCCTGGAGGGCGGGGCCGGCCTTGTCGCTGTCGGCGAGGCGTTGCAGCGTCTTGCGCAGGGCGCGGGCGCGGGCCTCGTCGCCGCCGGTCATCGAGGTGAGGTCGGCGTCGCCGATCTGGCGGTCCTGGCGGTCCTGGCGGTCTTCGGCCATGGTGTTCAGCTCCAACTGGTCGCGCTCGTGGGCGAGTTCAAGCGATCGCCTTGTTCGGGTGGTCGTACGCCGAACCGGGCGCGGGGAAGTTCTTGAAGGAGTTGCCGAGGTCGTTGGCGAGGTTCTCGACCGCGCTCGCGGTGAGCTGGGCGAGCTGCTGGGCCTGTGTGATGGCCTCGGTGGCGGTGCTCCACTGGCGCAGGATGTTGGCGATCTCCAGGGCGGCGAGGCCGTAGCCGACGACGGCGCCGACGCCCGTCCAGGACAGGGCCGTACCGGCCGCGATCTCCAGGCCGACGATAAGCAGCCCGTCGATGATCCCGGACAGGATGCCCTTCACACCCTCCGCGCTGAGGTACGCGGAGTGCGCCATGTGCTGGTAGGCGTCCTGGAGCTGGTCCAGGGTGGCCTTCTGCTCGGCGAGCTTCTTCGCGAGCTCCTCGAAGTAGACGTACGCGGCGTCGGCGGCGTTGCCGTTCCAGGTGCCGTCGAGCGCGGTGTTGCCGGACTTCACGTTGGCGCTGACCGCGTCGCAGGCCTTGCCGACGTTCGTCCACACCTCGCCGCACCTGAGGAAGGTCTCCCAGTCGCCGCTGTACCAGTCGATGACCTCTTCGAGCGGGTTGAATCCGAAGACGAGGTTGATGGCCTCGGTGACGTACCACGTGGGGCTCATCAGGTCGCCGAGATCATTGAAGATATCGACCAGAACGCCTTGGGAGAACTCTTCGGGGTTCTCGTTCGGGGCGGTCAGATGGCTCGAAGGTTCTGAGACGTCGCTGAATCCGGACATGCGAGTCGAACTCCTGGGAAATGATGGTGCAGTGCGGGGCGGCGCCTCGAACTACCGCTTGCTTTCTGGATACTTGGCGTCGAGGTCGGCCGCGTTTCCCCGGTCGGTCTCGTCGTAGTACCGGGAGACCGCGGTGAGTTCGGTCCGGCAGGCGCGCAGGATCGACTCGGTCTTGGTGAGCGCCTCGCCCAGCTGGGTGACCAGGCTGTCGTGGGAGTTGGCGAGGTTGCTGATCAGGCCGTTGTCGTACCAGCCGACCTCGGTGTGGGAGTCGACGTACTTCTTCGCGGCCTGCATGTCGTCCGCGGCACGGCCGATCTGGGCCGAGTAGCTGCCGATGTCGTCCGGCTCGACCTTGAAATCCGTCACGTCGCCCCCGCTCGCCCTTCTTGCAAGTGATTAGTGCCCCGCGCGTGATTGCCGCGTGCATTCTTGATCTTGAATGCAATTCCCCGGCCTTTGGTGATCACGTGAAATCACGTAGCCTGCCGAGCATGTTGATGAACGATATGGGCGACAACTCGCGGGCACAAGTTTGGGATCGCATTTGGAATCGAATGGCGATGCTTGCGGGCGGCATCGGGGGATTGCTGGCGTTTGCCGGAATTGCGATGCTCTTTTCGCCGGGCGGTTCGACCGGGGCGCGGCTCGCCGGACTGGCGCCGGTGGCCGTCGGCGGTCTCGCGATCCTCGCGGCGGTACGGGCGCACCGTACGCGCAGCCGGAAGCTGATGGCCCTGGCGTTCGTCTGCGTCCTGGGCGGCGGCGCGCTCACGGGGATCCTGCAGGGCCTCACGGCCTGACCGCCCGCAATTCCCGCGCGTGCGGCGGGCTCCGGGTGGCACGATCGCCCCATGTCACCTGCACCACCGGAACCGCGCACCTTCGAATCCCTCGTGGCCGAAGCCGAGGCCGCCCCCACCGAAGGGTGGGACTTCTCCTGGTTCGAGGGACGGGCCACCGAGCAGCGGCCGTCGTGGGGGTATCAGCGGCTGATGGGCGAGCGGATGGCGGGTGCGCGGGCCGCGCTCGACATCCAGACCGGCGGGGGAGAGGTGCTCGCCGGAGTGCCGGGCCGCCCCCCGCTGTGCGTCGCGACCGAGGCCTGGCCGCCGAACGTGGCCAAGGCCACCGCGCTCCTGCACCCGCTGGGCACCGTCGTCGTGGCCGACCCGGAGGAGCCGCCGCTGCCGTTCGCGGACGGGGCGTTCGACCTGGTGGTGAGCCGGCACCCGGTGAAGGCGTACTTCACGGAGATCGCCCGCGTGCTCGCGCCCGGCGGCACGTACTTCGCCCAGCACGTCGGCCCGGCCAGCTGCTTCGAGCTCGTCGAGTACTTCCTCGGCCGCCAGCCGGACGACGTGCGCGGAGCCCGCCACCCCGACCTGGAGCGGGCCGAGGCCGAGGCGGCGGGCCTGGAGATCGTCGATCTGCGCCTGGAGCGGCTGCGGATGGACTTCTACGACATCGGGGCCGTCGTGCACTTCCTGCGCAAGGTGATCTGGATGGTCCCGGGCTTCACGGTCGACGCGTACCGCCCGCAACTCCGCGCCCTGCACGACCGGATCGAGCACGACGGCCACTTCCGGGCCCACAGCACGCGCTTCCTGATCGAGGCCCGCAAGCGGAAGTGAACCGCACAGTAGGACGGAGGAGGAGACCGTGACCGCCGAGCTGCCCGACTGGATGTATCCGCCCCGCCGAAGCGGATGGGAGGCCGATGACCTCGACCACCTCCCCCAGGCGCCCCGTCACACCGAACTCATCGATGGAGCGCTGATCTTCAGGTTGGTCCCGCAGCGGTCCTGGCACTCGCGCCTCGTCACCAGCCTGAGCTTCGCCCTGCGCCAGGCCGCCCCCGAGGGCTTCGATGCGGCGCTGGAAATGACCGTCCGCCTGGACAAGAAGAGCCGACCGGAGCCCGACGTCCTGGTCGCCACCGTGCCCTACGAACCGGACCGGACGAGCTACCTCCCGGAGGAGGTCGCACTCGTGGTGGAGGTCGTTTCGGAGGAGTCCGTCGACCGAGACCGCAACATCAAGCCGTTCAAGTACGCCCAGGCCGGGATCCCGCACTTCTGGCGCGTGGAGGACGAGGACGGCGAGTCGGCCGTGCACGTCTACGAGCTCGACCGGGTCACGCACTCCTACGTCCCGACGGGCATCCACCGAGGCAGGCTCAAGACGACGGTGCCTTTCGTGATGGACATCGACCTGGAGAGCCTGACGCCCTGAGGCGGGGAGGTTGCGGCGCGCGGAGCCTCGCCGGAGTTCCGTCCGCTCGTCGGTCCCGAACCGCTACGGACGCGAGACGCCGGAGCGCTCTCGAAGGCGAGCCCGCACGAACCCCACACGCTCGTCCACGGTCCCGAGCGGCAGCGGCACCAGCTCGTACCCGTACTCCGGATACACCTCCGCCATCACCTCGTACGTCCGCACCGCCTCCTCGTACGACTGCTTGCGCTCGGTGTCGCGGCCGTAGATCTCGGGCCAGGGCGGGGCGATGAACACGTCGGGGTGGTAGCGGAGTTCGCGGGCGGCCGTGTGCACGGGCTCGGGCAGGGGGAGGCCTTCGAGGCGGAGGTAGCCGACGAGGTCGGGGAGCCCGCGGTCGCAGAGCACGGGTCCGTCGCCGGGCGCGGCCCGGCCTTCGCGGTACGAGCGCAGCTCCCGCTCCAGCATCAGCGTGGCGAACGCCTCCTGGTCGGCCCAGGGCAACGCCGTTCCGCCGATGGCCAGTTGCTCACGGATCACGGCCCGCCCGGCCTCTTCGGTGCGGGACAGGCCGGACCGCTCCAGGGCGTCGATCAGCGTCGTCTTCCCGGAGCCGGGGCCGCCCGTGAGGATGATGAGGCGGTTGTGGGTGGTGGGGTGTGCGTGCATGTGTGTGACCTCCGGTTGATGGTCCCCTACCCGCCCCTTCCCGAAAGCCTGCAGCGCTGTCATTCGGCTGTCCCGCCGTCGTGGCTGGTCGCGCAGTTCCCCGCGCCCCTAAAAACTCAGCCCCTCCGGCGTTTGAGGAGCGGGGGTCCGGGGGCTGGCCCCCGTGGCTGTCCGCAGGGCTTTCGGGAAGGGGCGGGGAGGGGAAGGATCGCGCGGCCCGGACTACGTCGCGTCCCGCAACCCCAGTCGGAGGTGTTCGACATGGAACAGGGCCTGTTCAAGCAGTTCCGCGACGTGGTGGTCGTACAGCGCGTACACGATCGAGCGGCCGCGGCGTTCGCCCGTGACCAGGCCCAGGTTGCGCAGCAGCCGCAACTGGTGCGAGCACGCCGACTGCTCCAGGTCCGCCGCCTCGGCCAACTCGCTCACCGCGCATGGACCTTCCTGCAGCCGCGCCAGGATCCGCAGCCGGGAAGGGGTGGCCAGGGCCTGGAGGGTCGCGGCGACATCGGCCGCGCCGACGGTGTCCAGACGTGCGCGCGTGCCGGTGCGCTCCTTGTCGACTCCGTGGCCCATACGCACATCGTAGCGAGCGGCAGTCCAGCACCCTGGAATGAATGAAGAGCTGTTCATGTATGCGGGTATGGTGGGAGCATCCTGCTCGCCGCCAAGCTGAGGGGCTCCTTCGCCATGCCCGCGTCCGTACGGGAATCGACGGTCGACGTACCGGCCGTATCCGCCGCCCACCCGGTCACCCCCACCCGCCGCACCCGCCTGCTCGCCCTGCCCGAGGTGCGCTGGGCCGGGGCCGCCCTGGTCGCGTTCCTGCTGGCCCTTCCGCCGCACCTCGCGGGTCTGGGCGCCTGGTGGTGGGCGCCGCTGTACGCCGTCGCCTATGCCGCGGGCGGCTGGGAGCCCGCGCTCGAAGGGCTGCGCGCGCTGCGCCAGCGCACCCTCGACGTGGACCTCCTGATGATCGTCGCGGCCCTCGGCGCCGCCGCGATCGGGCAGGTCATGGACGGCGCCCTGCTCATCGTCATCTTCGCCACGTCCGGCGCCCTGGAGGCCCTGGCCACCGCCCGTACCGAGGACTCCGTGCGCGGACTCCTCGATCTCGCACCCGAGACCGCCACCCGTGTCACCGGAGAGACGGAGGAGACGGAGGAGATGGACGAGACGGAGGAGACCGTGCCCACGAGCCGCCTCCGCGTCGGCGACGAGATCCTGGTCCGCCCCGGCGAGCGGATCGGCGCGGACGGCGAGGTCGTCGACGGTACGGGCGAGGTCGACCAGGCCACCATCACCGGGGAGCCGCTGCCCGTGCCGAAGGGGCCGGGGGACGAGGTGTTCGCCGGTACGGTCAACGGCCCGGCCGGCGCCCTGCGGGTGCGGGTGCGGCGCGACCCGTCCGACACCGTGCTCGCCCGGATCGTCACGCTCGTCGCGGAGGCGTCCCGTACGAAGGCGCCGACGCAGCTGTTCATCGAGAAGGTGGAGCAGCGGTACGCCGTGGCCGTCGTCGTCGCCACGCTCGCCGTCTTCGGGGTGCCCCTCGCCTTCGGCGCCGACCTCACCGGCGCGCTCCTGCGCGCGATGACCTTCATGATCGTGGCCTCGCCGTGCGCGGTGGTCCTGGCCACGATGCCGCCGCTGCTCTCCGCGATCGCCAACGCGGGCCGGCACGGCGTCCTCGTCAAGTCCGCCGTCGCGATGGAGCGCCTCGGCGAGATCGACACGGTCGCGTACGACAAGACCGGCACCCTCACCGAAGGCACCCCGCGCGTCATCGCCGTCAGCCCCGAAAGCCCCGAAAGCCCCGAACCCGGCTTCGGCGAGCGGGAGTTGCTCACCCTCGCCGCGGCCGTCGAGCACCGCAGCGAACACCCCATCGCCCGCGCCGTCACCGACGCCGCCCGTGAGCGCGACCTGCGGCTCCCGGAGGCGTACGACTTCACCTCGACGCCGGGCCGCGGCGTGACCGCCACCGTCGCGGGCCGCAGGGTCGAGGTGGGCGCCCCCGCCCGACTGCTCCCGGCCCGCGCGCAACCCGACGACGGCAACACCACCGTCCTCGTCCTGGTCGACGGCGCCCCGGTCGGCCGCCTCGCCCTCGCCGACCGGCCGCGTCCCGACGCCGCCGCGGCCGTGGCCGACCTGGCCGAGCTCACCGGCACGCCCCCGGTCCTGCTCACCGGCGACGGCCCTGCGGCCGCGGCGGGCATGGCGTCGGCGGTCGGCATCGCGGACGTCCGCGCGGGCCTGCTGCCGCACGAAAAGGCCGCAGCCGTACGGGAGTTGACCGAGGCGGGCAGGAGGGTGCTCGTCGTCGGCGACGGGGTCAACGACGCCCCCGCCCTCGCCGCCGCCCACACCGGCGTCGCCATGGGCCGCGCGGGCTCCGACCTCGCCCTGGAAACGGCGGACGCCGTGGTCGTACGCGATGAACTCGCCGCCGTGCCAAGGGCGGTGCGCCTGTCCCGCCGCGCCCGCCGCCTGGTCACCCAGAACCTGGTGATCGCCGGGGTGTGCATCGCGATCCTCACCGTCTGGGACCTGGTCGGCCATCTGCCGCTGCCCCTGGGGGTGGCGGGCCACGAGGGCTCGACGGTGCTCGTCGCGCTGAACGGGCTGCGGCTGCTGCGCGAAAAGGCCTGGTAGACCGGCTCGTTGTCGTCACAGCAACCGGGATTGTCGACGTCGGCCGTCCTCGCGTAGAAGGGCGAATCCCCCGACAAGTCGACGAAGAGAACGAGGTGGGTGCCGTGCGCATCGCACTGGCGCAGACGGACTGCGTCCTTGGCGACCTGGACGCCAATCTGAAGACCGCCGCGCGGATGGCCCAGGAGGCCGCCGAGCAGCAGGCGGACCTGGTGGTCTTCCCCGAGTTGAGCCTGCACGGGTACGCCCTCGGCTCCGTACCCGGCGACATCTCCCTGCCGCACGACGACCCGCGGCTCGCGGAGCTGTCCCGGTACGGGCCGGACGTCCTGGTCGGCCTGCACGAGGACGGCAGGCTACGGCGCTACAACTCGGCGGTGTACCTCTCGGGCGGTACGCCGCTGCACACGCACCGCAAGCTGTACCTGCCCAACTACCTCGACTGGGAGGAGCGCAAGCACTTCAGCCCCGGCCACGCGCTGCGCGCCTTCGACACCCCGCACGCCCGCGCGGCCACCCTGATCTGCAACGACGCCTGGCAGCCCGTACTGCCCTGGCTCGCCGCGCAGGACGGCGCGGAAGTGCTGTTCGTGCCGACGAACAGCGGGGTGGGGCTCGCGCCCGGCGCCATCGACACCGCGGAGTACTGGCAGAGCCTGCTGCTCAACATCGCCCGCCTGCAGCAGTGCTGGGTGGTCTTCGTGAACCGGGTGGGCGAGGAGGGCAAGGCCACGTTCTGGGGCGGCTCGCGGGTGCTCGACCCGTGGGGCGAGGTCGTCGCCGAGGCGCCGCGCGACCGGGAGTCGCTGACCGTGGTCGACCTCGACATCTCCGCCGTCCGCCGCCGCCGCCGGGAGATGCCGCTGATCGAGGAGCCGCGCTTCGGCCTCGTCTCGCGCGAGGTGCGGCGGCTGATGAGCGAGGGCGTGGACTGAGCCCCGCCCACTGGCGGTTGTCGTCGCAGCAACTGCCGTTGTCCTGAGCGTCGGCGGCGGCGCAGGCTTGCGGCGTGTTCGACCTTCATGTGCACGCCGCACCCGATGTCACCCCCCGCCTCGCCGACGACCACGACGTGGTCGCCGCGTACGCCGCAGCCGGGTTCACCGGCTGCGTGCTCAAGGCCCACTACGAGTCGACCGTCGGCCGGGCGGCTGCCGCCGCCCGCGCCGCACCCCTGAAGGTCTACGGCGGCATCGCCCTCAACCAGCACGCCGGGGGCGTCAACCCGGCCGCCGTGGCCGCCGCCCTCGACGCCGGGGCGCGCGTCGTGTGGATGCCGACCGCGGACGCCCACACCCAGCGGACCGCCGGACTGCCCCGGCTCTGCGGACTGCGCACCGGGCTCTCCCCGCACACCTACGCCGTACCGCCCGTCGACCCGGCCACCGGCGAGGCCGCGCGCGCCGTGTGCCGCATGGTCGCCGAGGCCGACGCGGTCCTCGCCACCGGGCACCTGTCGGCCGAGGAGTGCCGGTGGCTGGTGGCCGAGGCGCGGGCCGCCGGGGTCGGCCGGATCCTCCTCACCCACCCCTCGTACACCGTGCCCGGCATGGACGCGGAGCTCGCCGCCGCGCTGACGGCGCAGGGTGCCGTCGCCGAGATCACCACCTACCAGCTCCTGCACCAGCCCGGGATGACGCCCGCCCGCCTCGCCCACTTCGCGCGCACCGTCGGACTCGACCGCGTCGCGCTGTCCTCCGACGCGGGCCAGCCGGACTCGCCCCCGCCGCCGGAGGCGCTGCAACTGCTGATCGACACGCTGGCCGCCGAGGGCCTCGACCGCGGCGCCCTGACCGCCTGCGCGGGAGAGATCCCCGAGGCACTGGTGACGCCCTGATGCGGGTCCACGGCAGCCGCGGAATGAAGTTGCTCACACGACAACAAGGGTTGTTCTCGATGAAGCGGCACAGACATGATCCAGCCATGACAGTTGAGGGATCGTCCGGGCTCCACCGCACCGTCGCCATCCTGACGGTGCTCGGGTCCGACGAGGCGGCCGAGCAGGGCGGTCTCGGGGTCGTCGAGATCGCCCGCCGGGTGGGCAAGGAGAAGAGCCAGGTGTCCCGGGCCCTCAAGTCGATGGAGCAGACCGGGCTGGTGGAGCGCGACCCGCACTCCCTCGTCTACCGGCTCGGCTGGCGGATGTTCACCCTCGCCGCCAACGCGGGACGGCCCCGGCTCCTCGCCGAGGGACCGGCCGTCCTGAAGCGGCTCGTCTCCGTGCTCAAGGAGCGCGTCCACGTGACCGTGCTCTGCGGCGACGGCGTCCTGACCGTCCTCTCCGAGAGCCCCATGCGCGCCATCCAGGCGACCGGCTGGGTGGGCCGGGTCACCCCCCTGCACTCCACCTCGTCCGGCCGCGCCCTGCTCTTCGACCACTCGCCCGACGAGATCCGGCTGCTGTGCGCGGAGCTGTCCTTCGGACCCGGCTCGTACGGCGCGGACGCACCGGGAGCGTCGCGGGCACCCCGTGACGCCGACGACCTGATCGCCCGCGTCGACCAGTCGAGGAAGGCCGGATACGCCCTGGTGGACGAGGAGTTCGAGGCCGGACTCGTCGCGGCCGCCGCCCCGGTGCGCGACTTCCGGGGCCGGGTCGTCGCGGCGGTGAACGTCTCGGCGCCCGCCCACCGCATGAGCCGGGACCTCGACCGCGCGGGCCGGCTCACCCAGGCCGCCGCCGAGCAGCTCTCCCGCGCCATGGCGGGCATCGGCTCCGCCGCCCCGCCCAGGCCTCCCACCGCCTGCGCGGCGCCCTCGCTCGTCCGTACGTGACCTGAACAGACCGCCCCTCCAACCCTTCGTACGCCACCGCCCTACCCACCCCTGCCCACGTTCCGCCCACCGTCCAGCTCATCTCCAGCTCACTTAGGAGCCCCCGTGATCACGCGCCCCTTCCCCTTCTTCAGCGAAGGCATCCGCCTCGACGCCGACCTCCACTTGCCCGACGACAACGGCGCAGCGGCCCCCTACCCCGTGCTCATCCCGTCCTCCGGCTACCAGGGCCTGAAGGTCATCCACCCCGAGCGGTTCGCCCGCGCCCTCACCCAGCGGGGCTACGCCGTCCTCGCCTTCGACTACCGCGGCTTCGGCCTCTCCGAGGGGGAGCGCGGCCGGCTCGCCCCGCAGGAGTGGGCCGACGACCTGCGCGCCGCCGTGGACCGGGCCGCCGCCGCCGAGCAGCTGGACGCCGAGCGGATCGGCCTGATCGGCTGGGGCATGGGCGGCGGAGTGGTCGTCGCCGAGGCCGCCGACGACCCGCGCGTGCGCGCCGTCGCGTCCCTCAACTGCATCTCGGACGGCCGCCGTTCGACCCGCAACATGCACGACGAGGAGTCCTGGAACAGTCTCGTCGAGCGGGTCGCCGCCGACCGCGGCCACCGCGCCGAGCACGGCCGCTCGGAGATCACCAGCCCCTGGGACATCATCCGCCTCGACCTGGACGGCCGTACGGACGGATACGTCGGCGAGGAGCTGTACAAGGCGCCCGGCTTCGGCTCCGGCGTCTCCCTGGAATCCGCCGACCTGCTGCTCCGCTTCTCCGCCGAGGCGGTCGCCGACCGGATCTCGCCGCGCCCGCTGCTGATCATCCACGGCGCCGAGAACGGGCTGCACAAGCCCGAGGAGGCCGAGGCACTGTACGCGGCCGCCAAGGAGCCCAAGGAGCTCAAGTTCCTCGAAGGGCGCGGCCACACGGAGTGGATGTTCGACGACGACCCGACGTTCAAGTCGGTGGTGGAGGACCTCGACGCGTTCTTCGGCTCGGCGTTCGCGCAGGAACAGCAGCCGCAGCCCGTGACCGCCGCCGACGCGCACTGATCCCGTCGGCCCGTCATGACCTTCCTCGACTACTTCGCGTCCAACTGGACGGACGTCGCCGACGCCACGCTGGCGCACGCCGTCCTGGTGCTCCAGGGACTCGGTCTGGCGGTGCTCATCGGGGTGCCGGTCGCGGTGGCCACCTACCGCACCGGCGCCCCGCGCACCGCGGTCCTCGGCTTCGCCGGACTGCTGCTCACGATCCCGTCGTACGCGCTGTTCGGGCTGCTCATCACCCCGCTGGGGCTCGGCACCGGACCCTCGGTCGTGGCCCTGACGATGTACGCGCTGCTGCCGGTGCTCCGCAACGCGGTGGTCGGCCTGCGCGGACTCGACCCGGCGGTCGTGGAGTCGGCCAGGGCGATGGGCATGACGCGGCTACGGGTCCTCGCCACCGTCGAACTCCCGCTCGCCTGGCCGGTGCTGCTCACCGGCCTGCGGGTGGCGACCCAGCTGCTCCTGGGCATCGCCGCGATCGCCGCGGCCGTGAACGGGCCGGGACTCGGCAACCTCATCCTCGACGGCCTGGCCAGCGCCGGTACGCCGTACGCCGCGTACCTCACCGTGGAAGGCTGCCTCGGCATCGTGCTGCTCGCCGTCGTCTTCGATCTGCTCTTCGCCGGACTGAACCGGCTCACCACTGCGAAGGGACTGGGTGCCTGACATGACGGACGCCACCCCCGGCACGCAAGCGGGCCTCGGCACGGAAGCGGCCGAGCACGCCCGTACGAAACCGGCCGAGCACCCCATGATCCGCCTCGACCGCCTGGTCAAGCGCTATCCGGGCCAGGAGCAGGCGGCGGTCGAGGAGTTGTCCCTCGACATACCCGAGGGCCGCATCGTCGCGTTCGTCGGGCCGTCCGGCTGCGGCAAGACGACGACGATGAAGCTGATCAACCGCCTCATCGAGCCGACCTCGGGCCGTATCCACCTCGACGGGCAGGACGTCACCGAACTGCCGGTGCACGAACTGCGCCGCCGCATCGGGTACGCCATCCAGTCCTCCGGGCTCTTCCCGCACCGCACCGTCGCCGACAACATCGCCACCGTGCCCCGGCTGCTCGGCTGGTCCCGGCAGCGGGTGACGGAGCGGGTGGACGAACTCCTCACCATGGTGGGCCTGGACCCGGCGACGTACCGCGACCGCTACCCGAAGCAGCTCTCCGGCGGCCAGCAGCAACGCGTGGGCGTGGCCCGGGCGTTGGGCGGCGACCCGCAGGTGATGCTGATGGACGAGCCGTTCGGGGCGATCGACCCGCAGAACCGGGAGGCGCTGCAGGACGAGTTCCTGCGCATCCAGCGCACGGTCCGCAAGACCATCGTGTTCGTCACCCACGACATCGACGAGGCCTGCAAGATGGGCGACCTGATCGCGGTCTTCGGCGAGAACGGCAAGGTGCGCCAGTACGACACCCCGGAACGCATCCTCGCCGAGCCCGCCGACGAGTTCGTCGCCGCGTTCATCGGCTCGGGCGCGTCCGTCCGCCGCCTCTCCCTGACCCGGCTCGGCACCCTCGACGTGCCCGAGTGGCCCACGGTCGACGCGGACGCCGACCCGGAGCGGCGCCTCGCCGTCGCGCGTGCGCAGGACCGGGAGTACTGCCTGGTGCTCGACGCCGACCGGCGCCCGGCCGGCTGGCTGCCCACCGCGGAAGCCGACACCGAACCCCCGTCGCACTTCCCGGTGTTCTCCACCCTCGGCCCGCACAGCACCCTGTTCGACGCGCTCGACCTGATGCTGTCCGCGGACACGTCGACGGTCGTCGCGGTCGACGACGAGGGCCGCTACCGGGGCGTCCTGGAGATGGACACGGTGCGGGAGCTCATCAACAGCGAGCAGACCCGTACCGCCCACGCCCGGCTCCAGGAGGCCTGAGAATGTCGGCCACCGCCACCGCCACCGCCACCGCCACCGCCACCGCCGCGACCTCGCGCCTGCCGCGCGGCGCCGCGTACGCGATCACCCCGCTCTGCCTCGGCACCGCCCTGGCCCTGCTGCTCTGGTACGTGGCGGGGCAGCCGCACGACCTGATCGAGCAGCGCAGCCTCAACTCGGCGTATCTGATCAGCCGTACGGTCACCCACCTGGAGCTGATGGCCGCCGTCACGGCCCTGATCCTCGCGATCGCCGTGCCGCTCGGCGTGCTCCTCACCCGGAGCTGGGCGCGCGGCCTTTCGGGCCCGATCCTCGCGGTGGCCAACATCGCGCAGGCCGTGCCGTCGATCGGCCTGATCGTGCTGCTCGCCGTGGTGTTCGTGAGCCTGGGCGTGCACCAGATCGCGCTGATCGCCTTCGTCGCGTACGGCGTCCTTCCGGTGCTGCGGAACACCATCGCCGGGTTGCAGCAGGTCGACCCGGCCGTCATCGAGTCGGCGCTCGGCATGGGCATGAAGCGCTCGACCGTGCTGTGGCGCATCGAACTGCCGCTGGCCGTGCCGGTGATGCTGGCCGGGATCCGTACCGCCCTGGTCATCACGGTCGGCACGGTCGCGCTCGCGACGTTCATCGGCGCCGGAGGTTTGGGCGATGTGATCTCCAACGGCATCAACTCCGGCCGCAACCTGGTCCTCGTCACCGGGTCCGTGCTGGTCGCCGTGCTCGCGCTGCTCGTCGACTGGCTCGCCGGGATCGCCGAGGACACCCTGCGCCCCCGCGGGCTCTGAGCCCGCACGCCCCTACCGGAGGGAGGCACACCGCCGTGCCCCGAAGCACCCCACGCGTCCCAGGGCGCGCCCTGGCCGTGATGGCCCTCGTCCTCGCGACCCTCACGACGGCCTGCGGCCCCGGCGCCACCGCGGGCCCCTCGGCGCACCAGCTCGAACAGGGCTCTCTGGCCCGGGACTTCGACCTGAAGGGCGCCCGGCTCACCGTCGGCTCCAAGGAGTTCACCGAGCAGCAGATCCTCGGCAAGATCCTCCTGTACGCGCTGCGCGCCGCGGGTGCCAGGACCTCGGACCAGACCGGCCTGAACGGCACCAACGTGGTGCGCCAGGCCCTGAAGCAGGGCCAGGTCGACATCTACTGGGAGTACTCCGGCACCGGCTGGACCCAGTTCCTCCAGCACGACAGGCCGATCCGCGGGGCGCAGGAGCAGTTCCGCGCCACGGCCCGCGAGGACCACGCGAAGAACGGCGTCACCTGGCTGGCACCGGCGCGCTTCGGCAACCAGTACGCGCTGGCCCGCGCCAAGGACGCGAGCGGAGCGGCGGGCGAGGTGCACACCCTGTCGGACCTGGCGGAGTTCACCCGGAACCATCCGGAGCAGGCCACGCTGTGCGGGGCGTCGGAGTTCCTCGACCGTGAACTGCGCTCCTTCCAGAAGACCTACGGCGCCCGCTTCCCGCCCGAGCAGACGTATCAGAACGCCCTGGCCCTGAACTACGTCAACGTCGCCAAGGCCAGCCCCTGCCGCTTCGCCGAGGTGTTCACGAGCGACGCCCGCATCACCTCGCTCGACCTGGAGGTCCTGGAGGACGACCGGGCCCACTTCACCACCGAGCTGGCGGCCGTGACCGTACGCGACAGGACGGCGGCCGAGCATCCGCAACTCAAGGCGCTGGCAGAGAAGTTGGGAGATGCCCTGACGGAGGAGCGGATGATCGAGCTGAACGGCATGGTCGACCTGGAGGGCCACACGCCCGACGAGGCGGCCCTGGCGTTCCTGTCCGAGCAGGGCTTCATCGGTACGGGTGCGTCCGCCGGAGACACGTGATTCCGCACCGGGCAGCGGTAGTTCAAAACGGAACAACACCCACGACCCCACGCAAGAGGGCTGTCACATCAAGGGGCAACTCGGACAAATCCCACCCGTTGATTCCGCATTGTTATCTGAACCGGTCGATCACCCTGTAGGCATCACGTAAGTTCAGACCAAGGCTAATTCGCGTCGGCAAAGCCACGCGGTGCGGCACCGCACGGTGGAGGGGGCCGGGCGGTGCCGCAAGCCTCTCTCCGGGGTCGTACACCTCCCCGCCGCCGTGACACACGGCACCTACCGCCGTGACACACGGCACCTACCGCCGTGACACACGGCGCCCCTAAAGTCACCTCGTGCCCGCGCTGCTCGCCACCCTCGCCGCCGTCTACGGCGCGCTCGCCGGAGTGCTCCTGCCGCGCGCCGCCCACCGCCTCGCGGTCACCTACGACGAGCCCTGGCGCGCCGACTGCCCCCAGGGCCACCCCCTCACCGGCCCCGCGAACGGCTGGCTCGGCACCGCCCGCTGCGCCAACTGCCCGCCGCCCGCGCCCCGTTGGTACGGACCCAGCACCCCGCTGCTCGCCACGCTCACCGCAGTCCTGTGCGCCGCGCTCGCCGCGGCCTCCGGGCCGCGCCCCGAACTCGCCGTCTGGCTGGTCCTCGTCCCCTTCGGCGTCCTGCTCGCCGCCGTCGACCACGCCGTGCACCGGCTGCCCGACGTCCTCACCCTGCCGCTCGCCGCCGCCGCCCTCGTCCTGCTCGGCGCCGCCGCGGCCCTCGACGGCGCGGCCGGCTCCTGGACCGGTTCGCTCCTCGGCGGCCTCGCCCTCGGCGGCACGTACCTCCTGCTCTTCCTCGCCCACCCCACCGGCATGGGCTTCGGCGACGTCAAGCTGGCGGTCGTCCTGGGGGTAACCCTTGGGTGGTACGGCTGGGGCGTGCTCGTCCTCGGCTTCGTCGCGGGCATCGGATACGGCGGCGGATACGCGCTCTCCCTTGTGCTGCGCGGGCAAGCGGGCCGCAGGACGGCGATGCCGCTCGGGCCCTGCATGCTCGCCGGAGCCGCCACCGGGCTCCTCTGCGGCGCGCTCGCCGGATAGCCCGCCGCGCCGCTGCACGCCATGCCCCTCACGAAGGGTTATGGTGGAAACCCCCCCTCGGGCCGGTCCATCTCCCCCCCCATGGACCGGCCCGTTTTTCTGCCCCGGCTCCGGCGCTACTGCCGCCCGGCCCAGATGTTCGTCCCCGGCGTGGACACCGCGAACTTGTCGATCTCGGCCAGCTCCTCGTCGGTGAGCTTCGCACCGCTGAGCGCCGCGACGTTCTCCTCCAGCTGCTTCACGCTGGACGCGCCGATCAGCGCCGACGTCATCCGCTCGTCCCGCAGCACCCAGTTCAGCGCCAGCTGCGCGAGCGACTGGCCGCGCCGGGCCGCGATGTCGTTCAGGCCGTTCAGCCGGCGCAGCACCTCGTCGCTCAGCAGGTCCGGGTCGAGCGACTTGCCCTGCGTGGCCCGCGACCCCTCCGGGATGCCCTTCAGGTACTTCCCGGTGAGCAGCCCCTGCGCGAGCGGCACGAACGAGATACAGCCCATGCCCGCCTCCTCCAGGACGTCGAGCAGTGAGTCGTCCTCGGTCCAGCGGTTGATCATCGAGTACGACGGCTGGTGGATCAGCGGCCGCACGCCCATGTCGTCAAGAATCCGCACGGCCTCCCGCGTCTGCTCACTGGTGTACGACGAGACGCCCACGTACAGCGCCTTGCCCTGCTGCACCGCGGACGCCAGGGCGCCCATGGTCTCCTCCAGCGGGGTGTTCGGGTCGAAGCGGTGCGAGTAGAAGATGTCGACGTAGTCCACGCCCATCCGCTTCAGCGAGGCGTCCAGGGACGACATCAGGTACTTGCGCGAGCCCCACTCGCCGTACGGGCCCGGGTGCATCAGATAGCCGGCCTTCGTGGACAGGACCAGCTCGTCCCGGTAAGGCGCGAAGTCCTGCTCCAGGAGCTTGCCGAAGTTCAGCTCGGCCGAGCCGGGCGGCGGGCCGTAGTTGTTCGCCAGGTCGAAGTGCGTCACGCCGAGATCGAAGGCGCGGCGCAGGATCGCGCGCTGGTTGTCGAGGCTCTTGTCGTCGCCGAAGTTGTGCCACAGGCCGAGCGAGATCGCGGGCAGCTTCAGGCCGGAGCGGCCGGTGCGCCGGTACTCCATCGCGTCGTAACGGTCACCGGCGGCGCGGTACACACGGTTGTCGTTCATGGCTACGAAGCTACCTCCAGGCCGGACGCACCCTTGGACGAAAGACCGCCGCCACCGGCGGTAAGGTGGCGCCTTCGGGGGCCGCATCTGCCATCTGCACGGAGGGGCTGAAGAGAGTGAACCTGCGCGACCTGGTGTACGGGCTTTACGCACGCCGGGTGGAAGGGCGCCTCGACCACTCCGCGGTGCCGAAGCACATCGGCGTCATCATGGACGGCAACCGGCGCTGGGCGAAGGCCTCGGGCAGTACGACCGTGCACGGCCACCAGGCCGGGGCCGAGAAGATCTCCGAGTTCCTCGGCTGGTGCTCCGAGACCGATGTGGAAGTCGTCACGCTCTGGCTGCTCTCCACCGACAACTTCGACCGCCCCGCGGACGAACTCGGCCCCCTCCTCGGCATCATCGAGAGCGTCGTCCGCACCCTCGCCTCGGACGGCCGCTGGCGCGTGCACCACGTCGGCACCCCGGACATCCTGCCCACCCAGCTGCGGGGCGCGATCAAGGAGGCCGAGGAGTCCACGGCGCATGTCGACGGCATAACGGTCAACGTGGCGGTGGGCTACGGCGGCCGCCAGGAGATCGCCGACGCGGTCCGCTCGATGCTCCTCGACCACGCGGAGAGGGGCACCTCGATGGAGGCCCTCGCCGAGGTCGTCGACACCGACATGATCGGCCGCCACCTCTACACCAGCGACCAGCCCGACCCGGACCTCGTCATCCGCACCAGCGGCGAGCAGCGCCTGTCCGGCTTCATGCTCTGGCAGACGGCGCACTCCGAGTACTACTTCTGCGAAGTCTTCTGGCCCGCCTTCCGCAAGGTCGACTTCCTGCGCGCGCTGCGCGACTACGCCGCACGGCACCGGCGTTACGGCTCCTGACACCCCGTCGAGACCGCAGGTCACCGGACGTTCATCCACGCGTCGTCGGACGCAGCCGCATGCCTTGCCTCGTTCGAGGGCATACCCATGTCAAGTGACTCTCCGGCCAGGGGAGTCGCATCTCAGCGGGTGGCACGGGGCCGCCCGCCCGGGAGGCCCTTTGCACCTCAAGGACCGTACGTCGTACGGACTCGTGGAGGGCCGGCGCTCGGCCCGCGCGCAGGGGCCCGAGCCCGGTCCATCTCCCCGCGACGCCGTCGCTCCCCTACCTCATCCGAGGGGGTACGTCCTTCCGTGGTGACCAGCACAAAGCGCCGCACTCCCGACAGGCGCACCTACGTTCTCGACACCAGCGTGCTGCTGGCTGACCCGAACGCCATGAACCGCTTCGACGAACACGAAGTAGTGCTTCCGATCGTGGTGGTCACGGAACTAGAGGCCAAGCGGCACCATCCCGAACTCGGTTACTTCGCCCGGCAGGCCCTGCGCATGCTGGACGACTGCCGGATCAGGTACGGGCGGCTCGACGCCCCCATCCCGATCGGCGACCTCGGCGGGACGCTGCGGGTCGAGCTCAACCACTCGGATCCCGGAGTGCTTCCGGCCGGCTATCGAATGGGGGACAACGACTCCCGCATCCTCGCGGTCGCCCGCAACCTGCAGGCGGAGGGGTACGACGTCACCGTCGTCTCCAAGGACCTGCCGCTGCGGATCAAGGCGTCCTCCGTCGGGCTCCTCGCCGAGGAGTACCGCGCGGAACTCGCCATCACGGACTCCGGCTGGACCGGAATGTCGGAACTCGCCCTGTCCGGTGAGCAGGTGGACCTCCTCTTCGAGCAGGACACCCTGTACGTACCGGAGGCGGTGGACCTGCCCGTGCACACGGGGCTCACGCTGCGCTCGGAGAAGGGCAAGGCGCTAGGCCGGGTCACGCCCGAGGGCAACGTCCGTCTGGTGCGCGGCGATCGCGAGGCCTTCGGCATCAAGGGCCGCAGCGCCGAACAGCGCATCGCCCTCGACATGCTGCTCGACCCGGACATCGGCATCGTCTCGATGGGCGGCCGGGCCGGCACCGGAAAGTCGGCGCTCGCGCTCTGCGCGGGACTGGACGCGGTGCTCGAACGCAGGCAGCACCAGAAGGTGATGGTCTTCCGGCCGCTGTACGCGGTGGGCGGTCAGGAGCTCGGCTATCTGCCCGGCAGTGAGGCCGAGAAGATGGGCCCGTGGGCGCAGGCGGTCTTCGACACGCTCTCGGCGGTCACGAGCCGCGAGGTCATCGAGGAGGTCACGGCGCGCGGCATGCTGGAGGTCCTGCCGCTCACCCACATCCGCGGCCGCTCGCTCCACGACGCCTTCGTCATCGTGGACGAGGCGCAATCCCTGGAGCGGAACGTCCTGTTGACCGTTCTGTCCCGTATTGGGGCGAACTCCCGGGTCGTCCTCACCCACGATGTCGCCCAGCGCGACAACCTCAGGGTGGGGCGGTACGACGGAGTCGTCGCCGTGGTCGAGAAGCTGAAGGGCCATCCGCTCTTCGCGCACGTGACCCTGAACCGCTCCGAGCGCTCGCAGATCGCGGCACTCGTGACCGAAATGCTGGAGGACGGTCACATCTGACGGGTCATGGGCACCATGTGTGCGATGCCCGAATAGCAGTACCTCCGCCTGTCTGTGCGGGAGTTGGCGCCGTCCGGCGAAGCCGAAGAGCTTAGCCGGGCGGCGTCTCGGCGTACGCGCATTTCCTCAAAACTCCTGGGGCAAACGGGGTGTGAGCTTTCACACGCAACGCGGAATTGCCTCGCGGCATCCCGTTCCGGCAGAGTCGTGGTCCTGTCAGGCCCCGCATGCGGCACTTGCGCACCCCCAGCGGTGTGGAACCCCAGAACTTCATAGAGACCGCCGCATGCCACCCGCTTCACAGGAGGCCACTTCCGTCAGGGAGTTGCCCCTGGGGTCCGTGCCGCCCGTGACCATGTATCCGTGGGTGGCCAGCGCCAGGGGCACGATTGCGCCCGAAAGGTCACCGACCGGGCGATGCTGGAAGGAATGCATGTGAGCCGGATCTCGGTCCGGGGATTCGCGGTGGCTTCGGCCACGGCGGTCACCACTGTCGGCGCCGTCGTGGGCGTTGCCTCGGGCAGCACCCAGCCCTCCAACGACATGGAGGCGACGGCAGCGTCGGGCGAAGGGACGCTGCTCGCCGACATCCCCGCGGGCCAGCAGGCCGAGGTGCAGACCGCATCTCTGGCTCAGCAGGCCGACGCACAGGCTGTCGCCGCCGATGCCGCCGCGCAGAAGTCCGCGGAGGAGTCGGCGCGCAAGAAGGCCGCCGAGGACGCGGTAGCCAAGAAGGAAGCCGCGGAGAAGAAGCTCGCCGACGAGAAGGCCGCCGCGAAGCGCGAGGCGGAGCTCAAGGCCAGCCGCTCCGAAGCGCGCGCGGACATCTCCGACATCGCGAAGCAGAGCTCGTACACCATCGCGGAGACGCAGGCGATCGCCCGTCAGATGATCCCCGCGGACCAGTTCCAGTGCTTCAGCAACATCGTGGACCACGAGTCCAGCTGGAACTACCGGGCCTCCAACCCGTCGTCCGGTGCCTACGGTCTCGTGCAGGCGCTGCCCGGCTCCAAGATGGCCTCCGCCGGTTCCGACTGGCAGACCAACCCGGCCACCCAGATCAAGTGGGGCCTGGGCTACATGAACGACCGGTACGGCAGCCCCTGCGGTGCCTGGGACTTCTGGCAGGCCAACAACTGGTACTGAGACAACGGCGTTACGCCTGGCGCTCAACTTCGTGGAGCCCTTCACCGTCCTACGGTGGAGGGCTCCACGCGTGTACCGTCGCAGAGGAAAAAACCGGGGGACAAGGGAAGCTGATGACGAGAGTGCCAGGGTGGCTGGGCCGGCTCGGGGGCCGACTGACCCGTATGGGAGAGCGGTTGGAGGAGCGCCGCGCCGCCGCGGAGGACGAACCGCACCGCAACGAGGTGCCCGCGCCGCCGGACTACCCGCCCGAGACCGGGCCCGAGACCGCGCCCGACCAGGTGCCCGCGCCGCCCGCCTACGCGCCCGCGGTCGCCGCCCGGCTCGAACCCGTGGCCGCCGTGCCCTGGGGGCTGCGGGTCGCGGCCGAGGCGGGGTGGCGGCTGCTCGTACTCGCCGCCGCTGTCTGGGTGTTGGCGCGCGCCATCACCTCGATCCAGCTCGTCGTCATGGCCTTCCTGGCCGCGCTCCTCATCACCGCACTGCTGCATCCCGCCGTCGGACGGCTGCGCTCCCTCGGCATGCCGCGCGGACTCGCCACCGCCGTCACGTTCATCACCGGCTTCGTCATCATGGGCCTGGTCGGCTGGTTCGTGGTCTGGCAGGTCATGGAGAACATCGACACCCTCGCCGAACGCGTCCAGGAGGGCATCGACGAACTCCAGAAGTGGCTCCTGGAGAGCCCCTTCCACGTCACCGAGGACCAGATCAAGGACATCGCGAAGAACCTGCGCGACGCCGTCGGCACCAACACGGAGGAGATCACCACCGCCGGACTCGAAGGCGTCACGGTGATCGTGGAGTTCCTCACCGGCATCCTGCTCGCGATGTTCTGCACGCTGTTCCTGCTCTACGACGGCAAGCGCATCTGGAACTGGACCCTCAAGGCCGTCCCGGCGCAGGCCCGTCCGGGAGTCGCCGGGGCCGGTCCCAAGGCGTGGCGCACCCTCACCGCGTACGTCCGCGGCACGGTGATCGTCGCCCTCATCGACGCGATCTTCATCGGCATCGGCATCTACTTCCTCGACGTCCCGATGGCCGTGCCGCTCGCCGTGTTCATCTTCCTGTTCGCGTTCATCCCGCTCGTGGGCGCGGTGATCTCGGGTGCGCTCGCGGTGGTCGTCGCGCTGGTGACGCAGGGCGTGTTCACGGCGCTCATGGCGTTGATCGTGGTGCTCGCCGTGCAGCAGATCGAGGGCCATGTGCTGCAGCCGTTCATCCTCGGCCGTGCGGTACGGGTGCATCCGCTCGCGGTCGTGCTGTCCGTGGCGGCCGGGGGGATGGTCGGCGGGATCGGGGGAGCGGTGGTCGCGGTCCCGCTCGTCGCCGTGGCGAACACGGTGGTGGGGTACTTGCGGGCGTACTCGCAGGACCAGGCGCTGAGGATGACGCCCCGCCCGCACGGGGCGACGGCAACCGAACTCGCCTCCCCGGACCCGCCTCCGGCGGATTGATCCCCTCCCCGCCCCTTCCCGAAAGTCCTGCCGGACGGGCCTCCTCAATCGCCGGAGGGGCTCAGTTTGAGCCCCTCCGGCGATTGAGGAGATTCGGGAAGGGGAGGGGAGAAAAACACGTCGGCCCCGCCCGGTACGTACCGGGCGGGGCCGAGGCGTGGAACGGACTAGGCCAGAACCGCTTCCGCGTCCAGCGTCGCGCCGACCGCCTGGAGGACGGCCGCGATCTTGACCGCTTCCTGGATCGTCTCGCGGTCCACCCCCGCCTTGCGGAGCACCTGCTCATGCGAGTCCAGGCACATCCCGCAGCCGTTGATCGCCGAGACGGCCAGCGACCACAGCTCGAAGTCGACCTTGTCGACACCGGGGTTGCCGATGACGTTCATCCGCAGGCCGGCGCGCATCGTGCCGTACTCCGGGTCGGAGAGCAGGTGGCGCGTGCGGTAGAAGACGTTGTTCATCGCCATGACGGCGGCCGCGGACTTGGCCGCGGTGAACGCCTCCGGCGACAGGTTCGCCTTCGCCTCCGGCTCCAGCTCCCGCAGCACGCGCGGCGAACGCGAGGCGATCGCGCAGGCGAGCACCGTGCCCCACAGCTGCTGCTGCGGCAGGTCGGAGTTGCCGATGACCGAACCGAGGTTCAGCTTCAGGTCCTTGGCGTAGTCCGGGACCGCGGACTTCAGCTCGTCGAGTGCCATCTCAGGATCACTCGCCCGACAGGAGGGCGACCGGGTCGAGGGTGTCCTCGCCCTTCGACCAGTTGCAGGGGCAGAGCTCGTCGGTCTGCAGGGCGTCGAGGACCCGCAGGACCTCCTTCGGGTTACGGCCCACGGAACCGGCGGTCACCATCGAGAATTGGATCTCGTTGTTCTGGTCGACGATGAAGACGGCACGCTGCGCGAAGCCGTCCTCGCCCTCGACGCCGCAGTCGCGCATCAGCTCGTGCTTCGAGTCGGCCAGCATCGGGAAGGGCAGGTCACGCAGGTCGTCGTGGTCCTTGCGCCAGGCGTGGTGCACGAACTCCGAGTCGCCGGAGACACCGAGGATCTGGGTGTCGCGGTCGGCGAACTCCTCGTTCAGCTTGCCGAAGGCGGCGATCTCGGTGGGGCAGACGAAGGTGAAGTCCTTCGGCCAGAAGAACACTACTTTCCACCCCTCATACGTCTTGTGGTCGATCTGGGCAAACTCCTTGCCCTTCTCCAGCGAGACGCAGGCCGTCAGGTCGAACGGCGGGAACTGGTCACCAACAGTGAGCACTTGCTCTCCAATGCGCGGCGTAAATCCCTTTTGGGGGCTTACGTGAGGGGTTGGACGACGCCAACCGTGTCACAAGGTTGATTGATCGTAGAAATAGGAAGATCGAACACATCTGATCGAGAATGGCTATCAGTCGCGGGAGGCGTCTGTGTGCCGGGAGAGATCAGTAAGGTCGCCCCGGGGTGGTCCTGGACGCGGGAGCGAGGGTGAGCGCCCCGATCGCCGCACTGGCGATCGTTTCAAGCCAGCGTGCGTGGCAGGGCTTGATGCGCGCGCACATCCTCGCTAAGGCGCCCCTGGGCCACCCTTTGAGAGGTGCGCGACGAGATGGGAACCCCGCCACGCCGAGTGACTGGACTTCACTTCGGATGATTCAGCGCAAGGTTTGGGGCCACTATGTGTGGAGGGGTTCACAATTTTTCGACGCCCCTTCTTGGCATGACGATCAATCTCGGCCAAGACGGCGTACGCAGCACAGGCCACCCTGGTCACTCGCCTATGCGTCAGGCAAAATGCGCGCGATGGGGGGACCTGATGCAGGCACACGTGAAGCCGAGAGGTGCAGCGCGCTGGCGTCACTGTTGGCTCGCAAGGGCCAGGCAGGGCGCACGTGTCGAGCTTGCTTTACCTCTCCCTGACTAGCTCAACTTCTTAATCGGTGCGTCCGAGGCGAAGCTGGCAATTCGGATATGAGGCATCGTTCGAGGGGTGCGCGTGCCAACCAAGGTTCGATGGCGCTGTTGAGTCGCCTGGCACGCGGGTGTGCCACTGCCACCCGAATCAAGTTCGGAAGAACGTACTGCTGAAACGTTCCTGCGCTGGCTCTTCTTGCAAGCCGCCGAGCGGCCAATTCAGGACATGACGAGGGAAACGGGGAATCGTGGAAGACCTGCGCGTTGATGTGAGCGGCATCAACGAAGTCATCTCGAAGCTCCAGCACTTGCTGCTGGACATGGAAGGCGCACGCACGACTTCGAGGTACGAGACGGAGATCCCTCCGGGCGCCCTCGGTAACGCAGACTTCCTGCAAGCACGCCAACTGCATGTAGCTCACAGCGATATGAAGCTGTATCTGGAGGCCGTCGTCGAGTCTCTGGATGCCTTGATCGATGATTACGGCACCAAGACAGCGAAGATGAGGGACGGTTACAGCGACCAGGAGTACGACATCGCGAAGGGCATGGGGGGCGGCTCGGGCGATCCGGGCAGGCCGAAGCTCAACGACTGACTCTTGACCACGCCGCCGACGGAGGGGACGGATACACGTGGCCGGCAATGACAAGGACACACAGCAGCCTGACAGGGTCGCGCAGCAGGCTCCCCTGGAGTGCAGGGCCCGCTTCGACCGGGACGGCGAAGGCCTGACCTACTTCCAGGACTATTCGGTCAACGGCCTACGTCAGATGATCCTTGGCGCCAGGCCCGGGGAGCTGAACAACGTGGCGGGGCGCTGGCGGCACGTTCATCAACTCCTGTCGGGAGGTGACGGAGACGGCGCCAGAGGCGAGGTCGACAGGACGTCCAGCAAGGAGAGCGTCGCCGGGCTTCTACAGAAGGCGGTCGATGATTCGCTCGAGCACTGGCGCGGTGAGGCGGCAGAAGGCTTCAGGAAGCGAGCCGAGGTCATCGTGCGGAACATCCGCAACGGTGCGGCCTTCGCGAACCTGACGGCCATGAACATCGAATCGGCCAGCGACTGCCTGCGTACCGCGCAAGAGGAGATGCGCGGTATCGAGGTGCCGTCCCTCTCTGAGCGGGCGAAGGACAAGCTCGGCGACGACCGCGATGGCGACGGTCAGATGCGCAAGGACATGGCGGACGGAGTCGACGCGGAGGCCGCGGCCAGGGCCAACGAGACGAACCTGTCGATCATGAAGGAGCGACAGCTTCACGCCGTGGCCGTCATGGAGCGCCTGGCGGTGAACTACAGCACGATCCGATCGAACATCACGCCTCCCTCAAAGCGGTGGGATGACGGATCTGAGATCCCGGCTCCTGGCAACAACGTCGTCATCCCGCCGGTTCCTGGCTATGTCGGGGCGTCGACGGGCCCAGGCGCCTCTGGTGCTGGCCAGCGGCCGTGGAGTGCAGGGAATTCTGCCGACGTCGGGCCTGCGCCAACAGGTCCCCGGAACAAGGGAATTACGGGCGGGGCACAGCTACCGGGATCCAAGACTCAGACGGACAGTGTCAGCCCGGGCCTCAAGGGGCGAGGGCAGACTCCTGGGTTGAACGGACCCAATGGCTTGGGTGGTGGCGGTAGCACGGGGCCCGGTGGAACGCCGGGTGGCCCCATCGCGACTCCTCGGGCTCCTGGACTTGGAGGTGGCCGTGGAGGAGTCGGAGGCCCTCGTGGGGGCGCCAGTGGTCCTCGTGGCGTGGGCATCCCCGGTGGGCCTGGTGGTTCTGCTGCGGGTCGTGGAGGTGCCGGAGCAGGACGTGGCGCGGCTGGCGCGGGACGCGGAGCGGTCGGCATCGGAGGCATGGGCGGTGGCGTCGGTGCTGGAGCTGGAGGCCGCGGCGCCGCAGGAGGCTCGGGCCGTGGGAGCCTGGCGAAGACTCGTGGCGGCGTCGTGGGCGCGGCCAAGGGCATGCCGGAAAAGGGAACAGGAACCGGGACCGGCCTCCACGGAAGTCGTGGCGGATGGCGTGGCCAGATGGCAGAACGCCGTGCAGAGGCCGGGCTGCCTGGTTCGAACGGGCGGAAGAACCGGCGCACCGACGATGACGAAGAACGCGGTCAGCGACCTGACTATCTGGTCGAGGACGAGGACACCTGGGTCTCCGACAAGGACCGCAAACAAAACATGCCGAAGAACATCGAGTAGCTCCGTCAACGGCCTACGCACGTACGCGAACAACTGAGAGCACGAATCCGTAATGAAGTGGGGAGCAAGACTTTGAGTGCCAGGCGCATCAGCTCCGTGGCTGGCGTTGCGACATTGACGGGAGCACTACTCCTCACCACGGCACCTACCGCGTCAGCAGACTACATCCGCGACAAGCAGTGGGTAGTTGACACCATCGACTTTGAAAAGGTGTGGAAGGAGTCGCGCGGTAACGGAGTCACCGTAGCCGTCATTGACTCCGGAGTGGACTCGTCTCACCCCGATCTCACCGGCCAGGTACTGAAGGGACGAGATTTCAGCGGGCAGGGGGCCGGGGCTCACGACGACACCGAAAGCCACGGGACTGCGATGGCCAGCCTCATCGCCGGACACGGCCACGGCCCGGGAAAAGCCTCCGGTGTGTTGGGGCTGGCGCCGGATTCCAAAATTCTCCCCGTCAAGTTTTCGGTTCAAGTCAACGGGCAGCAGTCCAATCTGCAACTCGCTTCTTCAATCCGTTACGCGGTCGATGCGGGGGCTGAGGTAATCAACCTGTCGGGGGGCAACTCAGGGTCTCCGGAACCGGAGATTGTCGAAGCGATCCACTATGCGCAGCAGCGTGACGTCGTGCTGGTAGCAGCGACGGGGAATGAAGGGGCGGCCGTGGGGTCCCCGGCGAATGTGCCGGGAGTAGTTGCGGTTGGAGCAGTCGACGCCAACTTGGATATATGGGATCGGTCCAACCAGGGCAAAGAAGTGACACTGGTCGCTCCCGGCGTAGATATCGTTTCTGCTGACCCGAATGCAGAGAGCGGATATCGCCAAGGCACGGGAACGTCGGACTCCGCAGCTTTCGTATCAGCAACGGCCGCACTGATCCGCTCGAAGTATCCGGATCTCTCGGCAGGGCAAGTCGTCAACCGCCTTATCAAATCAGCCACATTCGCCCACCATGAGATCGATAAGCGGGACAGCAAGTACGGCTACGGAATCATCCGCCCGTGGAGGGCACTTGCCGCTGACATCCCGAAGGGTCCGGTTGAAGGTCCATTGCCTCAGGCCCCATCGGGTCCTGAGGGCCAGGGTGCAGGCACGCCCCAGGGCGATGGCAACGACAACAGCCAGCCCCAGACCCAGGGTTCCACATCAGTCGCAATCCCCCTTGCCGTCGGCACTCTCGTGGCCTTGGCGATAATCGGTGGCGTTGTCTTCGCTATCGTGCGGAGTCGTGCACGCCGCCGATTCGCCGGCGCCGATGCGCACCAGGCGCAAGGGCCGGCATCTCCAACGTGGCCCAACTGATGCGCTCAGAAATTCTGGTGCCATGCAAACTTGGCTGCTGTTCCAAGTGCGAATTTTGTTGAAGAGTGCGTTACGTACGGGGGGTTCATGAGCTGGCGGAACGACTTCGATGAGCCGGGGCACAGATCAGCTGCGGGCACGAACTTGAATGGACTGTCCACCAGCAGCGGGGGCAGCGGCTCGGCTGGTCACACTAAGGCCGACACACAGGCCATGAATCAGGCTGCTGATGCGCTGGTGGGGCTCCGGGGCTCCACCGACCAGGTCGACAACGATGCTGACGAAAAGACCTTGGACGCCAGCAGCTATCTCAACAAGAACAGCCTTGGCACGACAGAGGGCGACGGCAGTTGGGAAACGTCTGGAGGGCTCCTTGCCATGGACGTGCGCTGGGGAGATCAGGTGATCAACCTGAAGAACCTGCTCCGCGACATCAGCGAGAAGCTCCACGAGACGCGCAACTCCTACACGAAGCGCGAGATAGAAGAGAACAACCAGTATCAGCGTATGCACCCCGATTTTGGGTGACTACTAGCTAGGGGGAAGCAAGTAAATGGTGTCATACGCGTACCTACGGGAAGCGGACCTGTCGAAGCTCTCTACGGCAGCAGAGGCGTGGCAGAGATTGCCAGCTAAATACGAGGGACTTCTCGACCAGTTCAATTCCGCGGTGATCAAGCGCCTCGAAGACCACTGGGAGGGAGAGGCGGCTCGCAAGGGCTTCGCCTTCATGCGTAAGGCAAAGCAGGAGTACGAGGCCGCGGCCGTGGAAGCCCGACGCATCGCCAAGCTCCTCGAGGACACTCACGACGAGTTCAAGAGATGGCAGAAGGCACTCCGAGAACTCGCTGACGACGCACGCAAGGACCACTACAAGTTTGACGACAAGGGCGGCATAACCGATGTGCACCCGCGTTGGGAGACGCCCACCGCGGGTAAGGATCTCACCTGGAAAGAAGAGCGCCAGAAGCAACTCGACAGCTACGCTGATCGCCTCAAGCAGGTCTTGATGCAGGCTACAGCCGCGGACGTGGCCGCCGACATGGCGCTACGCCATGATCCAAACGGCAGCGACAACCACGGATTTAACCGCAAGGGCTACGCATCCGGGGACGCAGCAGAAGCCGCCAAGGCAAGCGATATCGCCAAGAAGGCAGCCAAGGGTGAGGACCTGTCCAAGACAGAATTGAACCAGCTGAACAACCTGCTGAAGGTGAACCGTAACGACCCTGACTTTGCAGCAAAGTTCGCTACCGACCTCGGCCCGAGGGGCACCGTACAGTTCTGGAATAATGTAGGAAATCCGCAATTGGGGATCGGTGAAAAACTGCCAAAGGACCGGCAGAAGATCCTCAAGCAGATGCAGGAGAACCTGGGCACAACACTGGGCACCGCCACCCGCACTGACGGCGGCGACATGCAGAAGTGGAAGCGTGACCTCGTTGACCTTGGCCCCGATGCGGTGCAGCAGCCGAAGGGCGGGCCCTCAGGCAGTTACGGATTCCAAGTCGCGAGCAACCTCATGCGCTACGGCGAGTGGGACAACGCCTTCCTGGAGGACTACGGGAAGGAACTTGTCAAGATGGAGAAAGGTGCAGGGATGGATCCCGACAGAATGTGGGACCACCCTGCGGGGTCCGGACCCACGCTCAACATTGGTGATCCCAACGACCGTGGCACAGACCCCATGACTGGCTACATGGAGGCCTTGGGGAACAGTAGACCGGAGCTCGAGATGGACAACGACGGAAACCTCATTGAACCGCCGGAGATCCGCAAGGAATCAGCCGCAACAACCTTTTTCTCCGATCAGGAGAACTATGAATACCTGATGGACGATCGCAAGTGGGTGCCCGATGGACCCGATGGCAGCGAGAAGATATCTGGTTACAACGAGCTCGGGCACGCTCTCGAAGCCGCTACCACTGGGCATCCGTATGACGAGGAGCCCAAGCCGGTCATGCCGCACTCTGACGCCCAGGTAGAAGTAATGCAGCGTGTAATCCACAACGTGGGCGAGGAGGGGGAGGTCCGCCCTGGAATGGGGGACAGCCTCGGGCGTATGTCTTCGGAGTATATGCCTGACTTTAACAGGGCGCTGACTGTCAATAAGGATAATGTGGACGAAGTATTCCCCCTCGAAGGTAACGCAGCCCTTCCTGTTACTAACGCCGCAGAAATAGCGGCGAGCGAGCAAGATGCAAGCAGATTCCTTGCAACGCTCGGCGAGGATCCTGATGCGTTTGATGCCGTCAACATCGGGCAGACCGCGTACTCTTCAAACCTTATGGACTACCACATGCAGAATCCAGATTCTACAAGTGTGTCCACGGGTCGCGCGATGGAAGAGATTGCATACTCTGCCGGGACAGTTGACGGACTGATCGGCCATGGCCGGCAAGAGGCCGAACTGAAAGATGAATTCGACAGAGTCAAGGAAGAAAACGAAGGGAATGAGCGGATTGGCGGCATAGCTAACGGAGTTGTGAGCGGCAGCATTGGTATCGGTGTTTCATTCGTTGCTTCCCCGGTTGCAGGTGCCGCAGCTGCTGGTGCTGCCAGCACAGTCACCGGAGACCTAATCAACCAGATTGTCAAAAGCAACGAGGGAGAAGGATCAACCGACACCATGCTTCAAACAGGACGAGATCAGGCGGGCCTGCAGCAATCCACAGAAGATCAGCTGAAGGAAGCATACAGCCGAGTTAATGAAGCGAACGGCAGCCAGCATTCTGCTGATGCGAGCTCCAGTATCGGCGAGACTGCCAGGAGCGGTTTCGACCATGCTGGGCACCTCGTCGACAGGCATGCGAGAGACAAGCAAGCTCAGGCTCCGGGCTAAAGGTTTGAGGTAGAACATTGAAGAAGAACTGGATACCGGTTGGGGCAGTTGCCCTTACGGTAGGAGTTGCTGGCGGCTTCTACGGTGAACGGACTCTCAACAAGGACGTGGTGCAACCCGCTCCTCGAATTCTCTGTTACGGGTCAGAGGTGAATGAGAACCAGGCCAAGCAGTTCGACAACCTAATGCCAGACGGGACGACGCTAGTCTCGACTTCTGGAGTCGAAGGAGAATTCGCCAAGGGGGATTGGCGTTATGAGTGCTCAACCAGGATGATGGACGCCGGAGCATCGCTGGAAATTGTTAGCTCAATTACAGATGATTCGGTGGGTAGCTGGGAGACGGATCGGCGACTGGAAGGCGCCACCAAGAAGGTGAGTGACATAGGAACTCTGGCGCTTGCCGGGGCCGACTCGTTCAGTATCTATGCCCGATGTCAAAATAAAGACGAGAAGCGACGCAATGTGAGCCTTTCCGTGAATGTCGTGGCCCGAGGCACCTCAGTTCCGGATGGCGGTGAGGGAAGGCAAGCATTGGCAGAGATCGCAGTGCAGCAAGCCAGTTCTGCTAACAGATTTACACATTGCGAGCCAGCGGACGCCATTCCAGATTCAGCTATTCTTGCTGGATTTGAAGGAGGAGTCTGAGTAACCTCTTCATGCAGCTCCTGCGGAAGGCAACAGAGTGTACCCAGCACGACTCGGAATGTTGGCTTCGGGGCTCGCCGCCGCTGGTCTCGCCTTCTTTTTCACTGGACCGCCAGTTGACTCAGTGGTGTTGGGGTCGACGCTGTTCATCCTCGGTCTCGTCCTCGTAGGGGTGGCCGAGGCGTATGCGATGCGCCGGCGCCAGCGCGAGTGGCTGGCCAACACCTGGGGGACGTACGAAAACCTCCGCGCTTCGGTCGATTTCGCGGCCTTGCGGGAGCTGAAGTACAGACGCGGGAACTTCGCAGTGGCACGTCGGCTGAAGAAGCAGTACCCGCATCTCGCTCCCGAACTTGCGCAGGCGCTGATCAACGAACTCTGAGGTGCAATCCCCGAAGCACGGGCAGAGACCAACTCGACGAGGAATCAATGAGCAAGCGACACCGCCCGCCCGTGCATCCATTGCGTGTCCTGACCCTGCTCGGCGGGGCCCTCGGTTGCTATGCCGGGATATCCGTTTCGATCGCCGGGCACGCCGCGGTTGGCTATGTGGTCTTCATCGCCTCATGTGTCGTGATCTTGGCAGGCGAGGTCTGGAACCACCGTAAGCGGCAGAGTGACTGGTTCCTCTTGACGTTCCGTACGTACGAGAACTTCCGGGCTGAGGTGAACCTTGAGGAACTGCGCGAAGTGCGGCGTGCGAGGGGTGACATGGCGACGGTGCGCTACTTGAAGCTGCTGTACCCGAAGCTTCCGCCGTCAGAATTGACGCGGCTCCTCAAAGACCTCTGAGGCGGTCTCCGAGGAACGTACGAGCCGACGAGCCGAGAGTTCAGAAGTTCGTGCGGCCAGCGGCAGTTCAAGGGCTCCCGCCGGAGTCAGGGAGCCCTTGAACGGTTCGGGAAACGAGTCAAGTGGCCCATCTGGACTGCGCGTTCAGTTCGCGAACCCGCACTCTCAGACGGGCGAAGTCATCGGCTGGGACCACTTTGGAGGGCTCCACTTCCCATTCCTGTCCGCCCTCTGGTGGCCGCAGGAAGAGTCGCCCCCACTGTTTATCCATCAGCAAGCCGGTTCGGTCTCGCTCCATGTCGTGGACGAGGCTACCGATGACTAGGTCATGTTCAGAACTCGCCTGATTCATGCGTTTTCCCTGACCTGGTCGGGGCAATCAGGCTCGTGCCGGCGACGTAGGACTCGGATATCGGTCTGGCGACTCAAGTTGGATTTCAAGACCGCCTTGGCCATCTTGCGGGTCAGGTGCTGGCACACTTCACAGTCATCCGGTCTGCTCTTTTCTGCCATGCCAACGAGGCTATGGAACAGGGGAGTTGGGTCGCCACGATGTTGCAGTCTGTTGCAGGCGGGTTAGCCCAGGCTGTCAATGGCATGGGTGATCAGAGCCCGTGCGGGTTGGCCGTACACCGCCATTTCTCCTAGCTTGCCGAAGGCCCGGCGGTACATGTCCACTTCTCCGGGAGTGGTGATGGTGACCTTGGCGTTCAGCAGCTCGACGTGCACGCGCGTGTCATCGAACATCGTGAAAGTCTCCTGGCCCCACATGGTCCGCGGAGCGGTACGCGGGATGACCCCAATGGCCACGGCTGGGTATGAGAGGGCCGTGAGCAGATAGCCGAGCTGTCCGGCCATGGTGGATACGTCCCCGAACTGGTAGAAGAGGACGTCCTCTTCAATCAGCAGACTGACCTGACACTGTCCGCTGCGGATGACATGTGAGCGGTCGACCCGGACTGCTGCGGCCTGCGAGGAGTCGTCGGGTACGTTCCTGAACTCTGCGATCTGGGCCAACAGGGCACCGGCGTATCCCTCGGTCTGGAGCAGTCCGGGTACGACTCGGCTCGCATAGACACGGAAGAGCTTGGTGCGCTCGTACAACGGCACCGCCGACTCCTGCAAGCGCCTCATGCCGGTGCGCTCCATACGTCGCCACTCGACGTACATCGAGTCGGCACTGCGCGATGCGGCGATCAAGTCGGCGGCCTGGTCCTCGACCTCGCTGGCTCGGCACCAATGCCGGATGTCCGCATCCGACGGAGCCGTTCTTGCCGCTTCGATCCGCGAGACTTTCGACTTGCTCCATGCACAGCGATCAGCGAGCTGCTGCATGGTCAGTCCGGCGTCCAGACGCAGATCGCGAAGGCGGGCACCGAGGGACTCTCGGGCCGCCTGGACACTGGAGAAGGGCGAGGACTGCATAAGCTGACCGAACAGGTCCGCCTGTCAGATCGCGAACTGTGCGTGCGGGACGGCACGTTCCCACACGGCCTCGAAGGCGGTGAGGCACAGCCGCGCAACTGCAGGGTCGTGGGTCATTTCCTGACCCGCCGAGGAGCCGCTCCCCGTGAAGTGATTGAACTTGACGAGCTGCCCGTCGTAGATCCAGAAGTCATTGCCAGGCAGGGCGATATCCGAGGCCTGACGGCGCGGGAGCCAGCGCACCTGTTCGCCGGCATCGATGTTGAGCTGCGTTCCCGCGTGTTCGTACTGGATGTACTCGCTCACTGGCTCGGAGACGATCCTCGCCCGTCGCATCTCTACCCCACGCCCCGTGGTCTCCTGCACGATGTCCAGCCATGCCTGGCGGAGCTGCGGGTCTGTACGGCTGGCGTCGCTGCCCGCCCTCCAAGCATCGAACTGTGCACGCTCGTTGGCGACGCTGTAGCTGTCGCGCATCTCCAAATGGACGGCCGACTTCTCACAGCCCCGCAGCAGCTCAACGAAGCTGGGCACGCTCTGCGGCATCACACGCCTCCCGAAGCAGCGGCACCATCCGTGCCGGAATCCTGATGACCGCCTCCGACTCAGGGATGTGACCGACCTCGAGGCAATCCGCCTCGGTCTGCGCGTCGGCCTTCCAGCCCTGCAAGACGAGGTCGGCGCTCTTGTCGTCCACCCAGACGGTCGGGCACTCGTCCCCATCGGTGTTGGGGTCCTTGCCGAAGAACAGTAAAGACATGGCTGACTCTCCCCTGTCGAGCGTGTTGCGGCTTGTTGCACGACCCTCACTCTGTGGAGTTGCCCGAGTCAAGACGGTCTTCAGCCACGCCGATACCTCCGGACCACCCCGTGCCGATCGTGGCATCCCGAACGGGAGGGGGCTTTCGTGCTAGTCGGCCCAAACGACTTCGATCAACTCTGGATCGAACCGCTTGCCGCGTCCTGCCGGATGGATGAGCACTGCTCGGATGCTCTGCCTGAGTCGATGCTTCTTCTCAGGGATGGTGTAACCCTTCCAGTCCTTGAGGACGTCCTCCGATGCGTTCTGGGGCTTCACCTTGGACGCCAGCAGCCTGGTCCGCTCGCGGGCTAGCTTGGCGCGCTCTTCCTCCAGTTCCTCGATCACGTCGAGAGCGGTCGACATGGAGAGGCGCTTGGCCCTACGACGCCCATTCACCTCTTCGATCTCCTGGGAGATCTCGGCAAGGCGGACGTCATTCTTGGTCTCATCGACCTCTCGCTCCATATGCACCATGCCGAGGCTCTTCTTCAACTCCGCGAAGAAGAGCTCAACGACGTGTTCTTCGACCAGCGGGCCGACGCGAGTGATGCCGCCGCAGCCGCCAAGGTTGCTGAGACAGGCATAGCGGTAGCCGTAGCGGTCGTATGAACTCGTGCCCTTCTGGTACCAGTTGGCCGTCAGGGGGAAGGAACAGATCCCGCACCGCGCGATGCCAGCCAGGAGGTACTTCTCGGAGGTGTCGTGCGTCGGCTTGTCGCCGGTGGCTCGTGCTGACTTCCGCTCCTCGACGGTCTCGACGCAAGCCGCCCACTCCTCGGGTGTGCAGACGGTTTCCCAATCGCCCATGACCGGTTTGCCGTCGGCGTCGTAAACGATGTGGTCGGGCATCCAAGGCTTCTTGGAACCCCGCCTGTCGACCTGCGGCAGGTATGTCACGTAACCGCAGTTTCGGGGGTTCACGAGCCGGGCCTCTACTGTGCTGTGAGACAGGCTGTAATTGCTGGCGTTACCTTCCTTGCGGCGCTTGGTCGGCTTCGCGGAGTACCCGAGGTCAATCCACTCCTTGCGTACACGCCCCACTGTCTTGCCCCCAGGGACGGCCACAATGGCGTCCCGCAGGTCCTGGGCCTCTGTGGCGTGGAGTGTCTTGCGGTCCTCACTCCAGCCGAAGGCGCGTGGCGCCCCGTGCATGCGCCCCCGTTCCGCGTTGGCCCGGTTCGTTCCGCTCACCCGGCGCTTGGTGTTTGCTACCTCCACGCCGCCCATGGTGGCCTGCACCATGAACATGCTGCGACCCTCGATGGTCGACAGATCCGTGCCGCCCTCTACGGCCCGTCCCACGAGCTTCGGGTTGATCAGGTAAAGCCGGTTGATGCGTGCGGCGTCAAACTCCAGGCGGGCGAGGCGGTCCGCGTGCGTGAACACGATGCCTCGTATGACGCCGCTCTCCAGGTCCTTCAGCATCTGCTCGAACTCTGGCCGGACGACCAGAGGATCAGAAGCCGGGATGTTGTTGTCGTTGTACTCGCGGACGACGGTCCAACCCAGGTCCGCAGCACACTTGTTGTTCTTCTTGAACTGGTCGGCGACCTGCTCGCCTTCCTCGCGGCCGGTGGCCCTGGCCCTTAAGGCTTTGTCCTCCGACAGTCGACCGTACGAGCCGACAGGTATCACGTGGTTCCCCTCCCCGGACCGCTCGGCCGCACGTCCAACCCGGCGTCCTCGCAGTTCACAGCCGTCATCGTGAATCTTGTGGGGAGTCTACGCAATGAGGGTTAGCCAGTGGTGTTCTTCCCGAAGAACACCACGCGCCACTTGCCCTCGTAGGACTTGTGGTTGATCTGCTCGAACTCCTTGCCGCTCTCCAGCGACACGCAGGCGGTCAGGTCGTACGTGGGGAACTTGTCACCGACAGTGAGCACGCGCTCTCCTTGCGAGGTGTGGAAAACCCTTTTTTAGGGTTTTCCTGAGGGTTGGACGTTCCGTCGATCCTGGCACAGCCTGCATTGATCGCAGAAATAGCTAGACTTGGTCATGTTGATCGGAGGTGGTTATCAGTGGCCGTGAGTAACGTGAGTAAGGGGACTGCCGCGCGGGGGGCCAAGCAGCCCAGCCTGGCGCAGCTGCGGGCGTTCGATGCCGTCGCCGAACATCTGCACTTCCGGGACGCCGCGGCGGCGATCGGAATGAGCCAGCCCGCGCTGTCCGGGGCCGTCTCCGCCCTGGAGGAGGCCCTCGGCGTGCAGCTCCTGGAGCGCACCACGCGCAAAGTCCTGCTCTCGCCCGCGGGGGAGCGGCTCGCCGCGCGCGCCAAGGACGTGCTGGAGGCGGTCGGGGCGCTGATGGAGGAGGCCGAGGCGGTGCGCGCGCCGTTCACCGGGGCGCTGCGGCTCGGCGCGATCCCGACCGTGGCACCGTATCTGCTGCCGAGCGTGCTGCGCCTGGTGCACGAGCGGTACCCGGAGCTCGACCTCCAGGTGCACGAGGAGCAGACCGCGTCCCTCGTCGACGGACTGCTCGGCGGACGCCTCGACCTGCTGCTGCTCGCCGTGCCGCTCGGCGTGCCCGGGGTGACCGAACTCCCGCTGTTCGACGAGGACTTCGTCCTGATCACCCCGCTCGACCACTGGCTCGGCGGCCGCGAGGGCATTCCGCGCGAGGCGCTGCGCGAGCTGAACCTGCTGCTCCTCGACGAGGGCCACTGCCTGCGCGACCAGGCCCTCGACATCTGCCGGGAGGCGGGCCGCGGGGACGCCCCGGTGACGACGACCGCGGCCGGGCTCTCCACCCTCGTACAGCTGGTCGCGGGCGGGCTCGGCGTGACGCTGCTCCCGCGTACCGCGGTCAACGTGGAGACCAGCCGCTCCAGCCAGTTGCTCACCGGCTACTTCGCCGAGCCCGCGCCCACCCGCAGGGTCGCTCTCGCTATGCGGACGGGGGCGGCGCGGGGAGCGGAGTACGAGGAGTTGGCGGCCGAACTCCGTACGGTGCTGGGGTCGTTGCCGGTGCGGGCGGTGCCCCTCTAGGGGCGCGGGGAACTGCGCGCTCGGCCACGACGGTGGTGCACTGGCCGATGTCGCGCACCCGGCAGACGCGTCTGCCCACTTCTCGCCGTTGCCGCGCACCCGGCAGACGCGTCTGCCCACTTCTCGCCGTTGCCGCGTGCAGCGCCGTCGTGGCCGGTCGCGCAGTTCCCCGCGCCCCTGGAGGGCCCCCTATCGGGGCACCCTCATTCGGTACGCAAACCCTCCGCCCGCATCAACCGCACCAGCGCCGGCAAGCTGAGGGAAGTCACCAGGAGCACCACCCCCGCGCCGACCCCGGTCATCGACGCGACCGGCACCCACGCGACGTCCACCGGCGAGCCGACCATCTTCAGGAGCACCGAGCCGAGCCCCAGGCCCACCGCGCCCGCCAGGGCCAGGCCGAGCGTGATGGGCACGGCCGCCTGCCACAGCACGGACAGGGTGAGCGTGCGGCGGCGCGTACCGAAGGCGACCAGGGACGAGAGGAGTTTGCGGCGTTCCCGCAGCTGCTCCAGCTGGGAGACGAGCAGGCTCGCGCCGATCAGCAGCAGCACGCAGGTCGCGCCGACGAACAGGCCGGTGCGGATGGACGCGAAGCGCCCGGTGCGCTCCGTCGCCGTCAGGGTGCGGACCTCCACCAGCGGGTCGATCCTCGCGGAGGCGTTGCGTACGTACTCCGGCGCGTCCGGGACCGCCGGGTCGATCCGCAGGTACAGGTCGCTGCTCAGCTCGGAGCCCAACTCCTTCGCCGGGAACGCCTTCGTGGTGAAGAGGAAGCCGCCCGACTCCATGCCGGTGGGGTCCTTGCGTACGGCGGCCCGCTTCAGGTCGGCGGGGACCTTCCAGGGCAGTGCCTTGCCGTGGACCTCCGCGTACGACGGGTCGAGGTAGACGGCGCGGCCGGGCTTCGCGAGCTTCGCCGTGGACGTGTCGTACTCCGCGCCGGTCACCGCGAACACGTCGCCCTCACGGCAGGACGGGAGCTTCGCCACCTCGCGCAGGGCCGTGCAGCTGCCCACGGTGACGGAGGTGGTCTCCTCGCTGTCCTTTCTGCGGTCGCCCGCGCCGACCGTGCCGAGCGGCGGGGTGACGTGGGTGACGCCGCGGGTCGCGCGGAGTGCGCGGTAGGCCTCGTCGGTCTGTGCCATGCCCCGAGGGGACGGCGGTACGACGAGGCTCATCCGGGCCCGTTCCGGGTCCTCGCCGGTGCTGCGGGTGTAGTCGCTCTCGACGCCCGCGAAGAGCATCTGCAGCGCGATGGCCCCGGCGACGGCCACCGCGATGCCGCTGACCGTACGGGCCGCCGTACCGCTGCTCAACTGCAGTCGCCGGACGGCCAGTTGCCAGGAGACGCTGCCGCCGCCGAGCCGGCTCACGGTGAACTCCACCAGCCAGGGCAGCAGGGCGGTGACGCCGAGGAGCAGCAGCACCACACCGCTCGTGACCATGGTCTGGTTGAAGTCGCCCTGGTCACGGCCCTGACCGATCATCGGTGTGAGCAGGGCGAGCCCGGCGAGCGGCAGCAGCAGCCGCCACCAGAGCCTGCGGCGGGTGGGTTTCGCCGTACGTACGACGCCGAGCGGTTCGATCACGACGCCGCGCAGCGCGAGCAGCGTGACACCGACGGCGGCCGCCGGGACCGCGAGCAGTACGAGCACGACGAGCGCCGGGGCCGGGGAGAGGTCGTGCGGGAAGACGCTCACCCGGCTCAGTTCCAGAAGGCGGGCCGACTGCCGTCCGAGCAGGAAGAACACCGTGCCGGCGAGCAGTCCGAGCAGCGCGCCGGCGAGTGCCTCGCCGGCCGCGATCCGGCGGACCATACGGCCGTCCGCACCGATCAGGCGGAGCGCGGCGAGTCTGCGGTCGCGGCGCTCGCCGCCGAAGCGGACGGCCGCCGCGATGAACACGGCGACGGGCATGAGCAGCACGACGAACACGATCAGCGTGAGCAGCAGCAGGACCGGGTCCATCTGCTCGGGCGGCTGGTCCGTGCCGAAGGCGTCGATCCGTTCGACCTGGTCGTTCTGCGGATCGAGGTGCGACGCGCCCTTGTGGAAGACGAGTTCGGTGGGGCCGAGCAGTGCGTCGTCGCCGAGGGTGCCGACGACCTTCGCGTCGAGCCGCTCGCGAAGCAGCGCGCCGTCGGGGGAGTCGAGGAGCTCGCGCAGCGAGGGCGAGACGAGCACCTCGCCGGGCTTCGGGTACGCGGAGACCCCGGGCGGCAGCGGCGCGTCCGGGCCCTCGGGCTGGTAGACGCGGCCGCGGATGTCGTGCGTACGGAAGGTGGTGTCGACCGCTCCGACGAGGACCGTGTCGTCGCCCTTCGGCATCATGTCCAGGCGGAACAGTACGTCCGTACGGGCGTCGCCGCGCTCCGAGCGGGCGGCGAGCGCGCTGGGGACCGCCGTGGTGATCAGCAGCAGCGCGACGCCGAGCCCCACGCCGACCGCGGTGAGCACGGTCCGCGTCCAGCCCTCCCGGCCACCGGTCACGGCGAACCGCAGGCCGAACCCCAAGTCCCGCCCCCAGACGGTCAGTCGGCTCATACGGCGCGCTCCATGTCGCGGGAGCGGCCGTCACGTACGACGATCTCGCGGTCGGAGTAGGCGGCCACCCGGGCCTCGTGGGTGACGAGGACGACGGCCGCGTTGGTGGCGCGGGCCGCCTCGGTGAGCAGCTCCATGACGCGCTCGCCGTTGAGGGAGTCGAGGGCGCCGGTCGGCTCGTCGGCGAACAGCACGCGCGGGCCGGTCACCAGCGAGCGGGCGACGGCGACGCGCTGGCCCTGGCCGCCGGAGACCTCGCCGGGCCGCTGCCCCGCCACGTCGTGGACCTCCAGGCGCTCCATCCAGCCGAGCGCGGTCCGCTCGGCCTCCTTGCGCCGCGCCCCGCTCAGCCGCAGCGGCAGGGCGACGTTCTCCAGGCAGGTCAACTCCGGTACGAGCTGGCCGAACTGGAACACGAACCCGAACTCGGACCGGCGCAGCGCACTCCGCTCACCGTCGCTCATCGCGCCCAGGTCGCGGCCGTTGTACGTGAGGGTGCCGGAGTCGGGCGGGACGATCCCGGCGAGGCAGTGCAGGAGCGTCGACTTGCCGGAGCCGGAGGGGCCCATGACGGCGACGACCTCGCCCGCGTGGATGGAGAAGTTCGCCCCGGCCAGGGCGTCGGTGGCCCCGTACGCCTTGTGCAGGTCGTCCGCGACGAGCAGGGAGCCGGCGGGCGCGGGGCGGGCGGTGGGCTCGGTGGCCGGGCTCATGCGCCGACCGCCTTTCCGAGCTTGTCCAGCCGGGCGGCGGCCAGTTCGAGCCAGCGCAGGTCGGCCTCCAGGTGGAACAGGGCGTGGTCGCAGATCAGCTGGTCGGCGAGGTCACCGGTGCGCTTGCGGTCGGTGAGGATGCGCATCATCCGCAGGTGCTCGGCCCGCTGCGTGTCGAGCAGGTCGGCGGCGTCCCTGCCGGTGAGCAGGGCGAGGACGACCTTCGTGTAGAGCGTCGAGGTGAGGTACGGCTCGGGTTTCTCCGGCGTCGCGAGCCACGTCCGCACGTCGGTGATCCCGGCCTCGGTGATGGCGTACCGCTTCCGCTCGGGCCCGCCGCCCGCCTCCACGCCGTCGACCTCGACGAGGCCGTTCTTCAGCAGCCGCGACATGGTCGAGTAGACCTGCCCGTAGTGCAGCGGCTTGTCGTGCCCGAACCTTTCGTCGAAGGTTTTTTTCAGGTCATAGCCGTGGCGCGGGCCGGATTCGAGGAGGCCCAGGAGGGTGTGTGGGATCGACATGCGTCGGACTATACATGGCGTGTATACCTGCGGTGTATAGCTCCGGATCGGGTGGTCGCCCCAAAGGGGCGCGGGGAACTGCGCGACCAGCCACGACGAAAGCCGCAGTCGCATCTGCATGGTTCATGAGCAGACGTGGCTGCGGCTTTTCGTGGGTTGCTCGCGCAGTTCCCCGCACCCCTACGGGGGCGACTTCGGTGGGCGCCCACGTTTAGGGATGGGCCGGGCTTCGCCCGGGAGGCGGCCCGCTTCCGACAACGCCCTGCGGAGCAGGTACTCGACCTGAGCGTTGGTCGAGCGGAGTTCGTCGGCCGCCCACCGGGCCAACGCGTCGTGCACCGACGGATCGAGCCGCAACAGCACCTGCTTCCGCTGCTGCTGCGGCTTCCGCTTCGGGGTGGGATCCCCGGCTTCGGGCGGAGTCACTGGTACAGCGACCCCGTGTTGAGGACCGGCTGCGCCGCGCGGTCACCGCAGAGCACCACCATCAGGTTGGACACCATGGCCGCCTTGCGCTCCGAGTCGAGTTCCACGATGTCCTGCTCGGTGAGCCGGTTGAGCGCCGCCTCGACCATGCCGACCGCGCCGTCCACGATCTGCCGCCGCGCCGCGACCACCGCACCGGCCTGCTGGCGCTGCAGCATCGCCGAGGCGATCTCCGGCGCGTACGCGAGGTGCGTGAAGCGGGACTCGATGATCTGCACACCGGCCGCCTCCACGCGCGCGTGCAGCTCGACCGCCAGCTTCTCGGTGATCTCCTCGGCGTTGCCGCGCAGCGACAGGCCCCCCTCGTCGTGCGCGTCGTAGGGGTACTCGATCGCGATGTGCCGGACGGCCGCCTCGGTCTGCGTCGAGACGAACTCCAGGAAGTCGTCCACCTCGAACGAGGCCTGCGCGGTGTCCTCGACCTTCCATACGACGACCGCGGCCAGCTCGATCGGGTTGCCGTACGCGTCGTTGACCTTGAGGACGGCGGTCTCGTGGTTGCGGACCCGGGTGGAGATCTTCATCCGGGACGTCAGCGGGTTGACCCAGCGCAGGCCGTCCGTACGGATCGTGCCGCGGTACCGGCCGAAGAGCTGGACGACGCGGGCCTCGCCCGGCGCCACCATGTTCAGCCCGCACATCGCGAGGAACGCGGCGATGCCGATCAGTACACCCGCGACGATCATGACCGCCTTCGCGCCCGCCGAGCCGGCCATCGTGCCGAACACCACCAGGGCGGTGCCGGCGGCCAGGCCGAGCAGGCCGAGGAGGAGGGCGAGCCCGCCGCCGATGGAGTGCGCGGCGAACTCCCGGACACCCGGCTCGGGCATCTCGGGGGCGTCGGCGGCGGGGGTGCGGTCCTGGGTTGGGGTGTGGTCGTGACTGGTCATGGAGGTCCCCGATTCTGTGTGCTCTCAATGGTAAAGCAAAGTGCTAGCACTTTAATCCCCGCCGTCCGCTCCTGCCAACCCGCCCGTTGCCAACCCTCCACACACTGCGTGGGCAACCCTTCGTGCGCCCGATGAGTCGGTTCCCATGGGACAGGTGCTGATTGTCACGTCCGGAAAAGGCCGGATCGGCAGTCCTTTGTCCGCATGGCCGGTGTTAGCTTCATGAGCTGACCCGGGGGAGCCGAACTGACTGGAGCGACGGAGCAATGGGGCGAGCGGAAGCGAGACGAGCGCGGCAGCGCGGCGGGGCACGCCGGGCGGCGGCGCGGTCGCAGTCCGACGGCATACGCCCCCGTGGCGCCCGCCGGGCCGCCAAGGGCAAGGGCGGCATACGCCGCTTCTTCACCGTCAAGCGCGTCCTCGGCACCCTCTTCGGGCTCTGCCTGCTCGCGATGGGCGGCTTCATCGCGCTGTACCTGCTGGTGCCGGTCCCGGAGGCCAACGCCCAGGCCGAGCAGCAGAGCAACGTCTACAAGTACGCGGACGGCAGCGTCATCACCCGCACCGGAGAGGTGAACCGCGAGATCGTCGGTCTCGACCGGGTGCCGAAGCCGGTGCAGAAGACCTTCGTGGCCGCCGAGAACAAGTCCTTCTACAAGGACCAGGGCGTCGACCTCAAGGGCACCGCCCGCGGCGTCGTCAACACCCTCACCGGCAAGGGCAAGCAGGGCGGCTCGACGATCACCCAGCAGTACGTCAAGAACTACTACCTGAACCAGGACCAGACGGTCACCCGCAAGCTCAAGGAGCTGGTGATCTCCCTCAAGGTCGACCAGAAGAAGTCCAAGGACGAGATCCTCGCGGGCTACATCAACACCAGCTACTACGGCCGCGGCGCGTACGGCATCCAGGCCGCCGCCCAGGCCTACTACGGCGTCGACGCCGAGGAGCTCTCCGTCGAGCAGGGCGCCTATCTCGCGGCGCTGCTGCAGGCCCCCAGCCAGTACGACTGGGCGGCCGCGTCGCCGGCCAGTAAGAAGCTCGTCAAGCAGCGCTGGAACTACGTACTCGACAACATGGTCGAGGAGGGCTGGCTGGACCAGGGCAAGCGGTCCGGCATGACCTTCGACAAGCCCGGAAAGCCCAAGCCGGAGGCGGGCAAGGCGGGGCAGGCCGGGTACCTGGTGGACGCGGCCGACGAGCAGATCGTGGACGAGCTGATGCGCCGCGGCGACACCCGCGAGGACGCCGTCGCCAAGGTCAAGGCGGGCGGCTGGACCGTCACCCTGAACATCGACCCGAAGAAGCAGAAGGCCCTGCTCAAGGCGGTCGACAAGGAGCTCAACGACAAGCTGGACACGGACAAGCGGAAGGTCGACGCCGCCGTGCAGGCCGGCGCGGTCTCCGTGGACCCGAAGACCGGCGAGGTCATCGCCCTCTACGGCGGCGAGGACTACCTCAAGCACTACCAGTCCAACGCCACCCGCCGTGACTACCAGCCCGGCTCGACCTTCAAGCCGGTGATCCTCGCCGCGGCCCTGGAGAACGACGCCCAGACGCAGGACGGCACCCCGATCAGCGCGAGCACGGTCTACGACGGCACCAGCGGCCGTCCCGTCGAGGGCGGGGAGAAGCCGTACGCCCCGCCGAACGAGGGCAAGAAGGACTACGGCGACGTCACCGTCCAGCGGGCCATGGACAAGTCGGTGAACTCGGTGTTCGCGCAGATGGGCGCCGACGTCGGCATGGACCGGGTCGCGCGGACCGCCTCCGACCTGGGCATGCAGAAGATCACCACGGAACCGGCGATGACGCTCGGCTCGATGGGCGCGAGCCCGATGGACATGGCGGGCGTCTACGCGACGCTCGACAACCACGGCAAGAAGGTCACCCCGTCCATCCTCAAGTCGGCCACGCACAAGGACCGCGAGACGATCGAGCCGGAGACGCTCGGCGAACAGGTGGTCCAGCGCACCACCGCCGACTCCGTGACCTCCGTCCTGCAGGGCGTGGTCAACGACGGCACCGGCTCGGTGGTCGGTTCGGGTCGGTACGCGGGCAAGTACGAGGCCGCGGGCAAGACCGGTACGTCGGACAACAACGTGTCGGCGTGGTTCGCGGGCTACACCCCCGAGATGGTCACCGTGGTGGGCATGTTCGGTGAGGCGCCCGAGGGCGGCGGCGACCTGAAGCGGCCGGACAAGTCGCCCGCGAAGACCAACGACCACGTCTCGCTCGCCGGTGCCGGTGGCGACGGCAAGATCCACGGCAGCGGCTTCCCGTCCCGGATCTGGGCCGCGTACACCCTGGGCGCTCTGAACGGCGGCTCGGACGCGCGGTTCGACCTCGACACGGACATGGGCGCGGGCGTTTCGCCTCCGGCGGAGCCGACGAGCGAGGCCCCGTCGACCGATCCTTCGGACACGCCGACGGCGCCGCCGACTTCGGAGGACCCGACGACCGAGCCGCCGACCACGGAGCCGCCGACGGACGGGCCGACGACCGAGCCGCCGACGGACGGCCCGACGGACCTGCCCACGAGCCCGGACCCCTCCGGCTCCTGGGGCATCCCGACGGACCCGGGTGGCGGAAACGGCAACGGCAAACCGGACAAGCCGGGCCGGGACTAGCTTTTCCGGAGGGGCTGATTTTTCAGCCCCTCCGGCGCTTGAGGAGCGGGGTCCGGGGCGGAGCCCCGGAGCTCAGCCCCCGTTGACCTTCGCCGCGATCCGGTCCCCGACCCCCTTGTCGATGTTGCGCCAGTACTGGACGGCCCGGTCCAGCACCGGCCGGGACACCCCGTCCAGGAGATGGCCGGACACGTTCGACACCAACCGCTCGCGGGCCGCGTCGTCCAGGACCTGGCGGACCATCGTGCCGGGCTGGCCCCAGTCGTCGTCCTCGGCGTGCCGCTTGGTCGCCTCGCGCACCATCTCGCCCGCCGTCTCCCAGCCCGCCGGGTCACCGAACCGCCCGGTGAACTCGGCTTCGGGACCGCCGTACGAGTTCGGGGCGTACGGCCGCGCCGCCTCGGACGGCGCGTACCGCATCGGTCCGTCCTTCGCGTACGAGTTGACCGGCGAGCGCGGCCGGTTGGGCGGCAGCTGGGCGTAGTTGGGGCCGATGCGGTAGCGGTGGGTGTCGGGGTACGAGAAGAGCCGGCCGAGGAGCATCTTGTCCGGGGAGGGGCCGACGCCCGGGACCATGTTGGACGGCTCGAACGCGGCCTGCTCGATGTGGATGAAGTAGTCCTCCGGGTTCTGGTCGAGGGTCATGCGGCCGACCTCGATCAGCGGGTAGTCGCCGTGCGGCCACACCTTCGTCAGGTCGAAGGGGTTGAAGCGGTAGTCCGCCGCGTCCTCGAACGGCATGATCTGGACCTTCAGCGTCCAGCTCGGGGCGTTGCCGCCCGCGATCGCGTCGAACAGGTCGCGGCGGTGGAGGTCGGGGTCCGAGCCGGCCAGTTCGTCGGCCTCGGACTGGGTGAGGAAGTCGATGCCCTGGTCGGTCTTGAAGTGGTACTTCACCCAGAACCGCTCGCCGCCGCCGTTGATCCACATGTAGGTGTGCGAGCTGTACCCGTTCATGTGGCGGTACGACTTCGGGATGCCGCGGTCGCCCATCAGCCAGGTGACCTGGTGCGCGGACTCGGGCGACAGGGTCCAGAAGTCCCACTGCATGTCGTGGTCGCGCAGCCCGTTGTCGGGGCGGCGCTTCTGGGAGCGGATGAAGTCCTGGAACTTGATCGTGTCCCGGACGAAGAACACCGGGGTGTTGTTGCCGACCAGGTCGTAATTGCCGTGGTCCGTATAGAACTTGAGGGCGAAACCGCGCGGGTCGCGCCAGGTGTCGGGGGAGCCCTGCTCACCGGCGACCGTGGAGAAGCGGGCCAGCATGTCGGTGCGGCGGCCCGGCTGGAAGAGGTCGGCCTTGGTGAACTGGCTGACGTCGTTGGTGACTTCGAAGAAGCCGTACGCCCCCGAACCCTTGGCGTGGACCACCCGCTCGGGGACCCGCTCCCGGTTGAACTGGGCCATCTTCTCGATGAGGTAGTGGTCCTGGAGCAGGATCGGTCCATCGGGCCCGACGGTGAGCGAGTGCTCGTCGCTCTCCACCGGGATCCCGGTGTTCGAGGTGGTGTACGGGGCCTTCTGCGGTGCCTCGGTCACGAGCGTCCTCCCGTGGATCAGAGGTCGGATCAGAGGTCGGATCTGAGGTCGGATCTGAGGTTGGATCTGAGGTCGGATCTGAGGTTTCGGGGATGCCAGTCAACGCCGCCGACCGACTGTCGGCAACATTTGTCCGGCTTGCCCGGAAAGCCCTGGTGTGGGCCCCCGGGTGGACCTGCCGCCCGAGTACCCCGCATCCGCCCCGGAACACCGCCCGGAGGGCCCCTCAACCCCGGTTCAGCTCGAACCACACCACCTTGCCGGTGGAGAGCCGCGTCGCGCCCCAGCGCCGGGCGAGCCGGTTGACCAGGTACAGGCCGCGCCCGCCCTCGTCCGTGGCCCGCGCCTGCCGCAGCCGGGGCAGCTGCGGAACGTCGTCCCCGACCTCGCAGCGCAGGACGTCCGTCCGAAGGAGCCGCAGCGTGATCGGCCGGGACGCGTACCGCACCGCGTTCGTCACGACCTCGCTGACCAGGAGCTCCACCGGCTCCGTGAGGTCCTCCAGGTCCCACGCGGCCAGGGCGCGCCGCGCGAGCCGCCGGGCCCGGCCGGGCGCGGAGTCCTCCGGGTCGAGCTGCCAGTACGCGACGTCGCTGGGCGCGATGCCGTCGAAGCGGGCGGCGAGCAGCGCGATGTCGTCGTCCCGGTCGCCCGGTCCGAGCATGTCGAGCACCTCGTCGCAGAGCGCTTCGAGCGGCGGGGCGTGGTCGGGTCCGGTCAACTCGGCGGTGGCGGCGAGCCGTTCCCGCAGCTGCTCGATGCCGGTCCACACGTCCCGCAGACGGGACTCGACCAGGCCGTCGGTGTAGAGCAGCAGCGTCGCCCCGGCCGGTGCGTCCAGCTCGACGGCCTCGAAGTCGACCCCGCCGACGCCGATCGGCGCCCCCGCCGGTACGCGCAGGACCTCGGCCCGCCCGCCGAGGTGCAGCAGTACGGGCGGCGGGTGGCCGGCGTTGGCGATGGTGATGCGGTGCGCGACCGGGTCGTAGACCGCGTACAGGCAGGTCGCCATGCGGTCCGTGCCCAGGCGCTGGGCCTGTTCGTCGAGGTGGTGCAGGACCTCCTGTGGCGGCAGGTCGAGCCCGGCGAGGGTCTGCGCGGTGGTGCGCAGCTGGCCCATGATCGCGGCCGAGGTCATGGAGTGGCCCATGACGTCCCCGACGACCAGGGCGACGCGGCTGCCGGGCAGTGGGATCGCGTCGTACCAGTCGCCGCCGACGCGGGCGGTCTCGGCGGCCGGGAGGTACCGGCTGGCGAGCCGCACGCCGGTGGGCTGCGGCAGCGTCTCGGGCAGCATCGTGCGCTGCAGCTCGTCCGCGATGTACGCCTCGCGGCCGTAGAGCACGGCCTTGTCGATGCCGAGCGCGGTGTGCGTGGCGAGCTGCGCGGCCACGAGCAGGTCGTCCTGCTCGAACGCGGCGCGCTCGGGGCGGCGCAGGAACACGGCCGCGCCGATCACCCGCCGCCGGCCCCGCAGCGGGGCGAGGACCGCGCGCCGGCCCTCGGGCAGCGTGTGTTCGTCGCCGAGGAGTTCGGGCAGCGCGGCGCGCGCGGCCGGGGTGTCGCCGAACACCGGACGGACGCCGCGCAGCACTTCGGCGAGCGCGCCGCCGGTCCGCACCTCGCACAGCTCGGCGGCGTTGGGCTCGCCCCGGCTCCAGCGCAGCTGCAGGCTCGGCGTCGCGTCGGGCGGCACCGGCAGCGGGGCGAGCAGGCTGCCGCTCTCGGAGACGGTGTCGTCCATCTCGTCGGGTATGCGGTCGGTGCGGCGCAGGCGCAGCACGACGGGGCCGACGGGCCGCTCGTCGCCGACCGGGAGCGGGTCGCGGAGGTAGACGAGGATCGCGTCGGAGAACGTGGGCACGGTGGCCCGGCACAGGCCCATCACGATCTCGTCGAGGTCTATGCCGCGCGCGATCCGCCGGGTCGCGGCGCCCACGAACCGCAGCCGGTCCCCGCCGTGCCGGGCCGCGTCGCCGTCGCCGGACGGGGGCGCGGGCGGTACGGGAGGGGCGGGCGGCAGTCCGTCCGCCCGGCCGTCGGAGGGTACGGCGGCGGAGGCGCCGGGGTGCGCGGAGGGCGCGGGGTGCACGGAGGGGCCGGAGCGGCCGCTCTCGCCGCCCGCAGAGCCCATCCGGGCCGGGGGCACGGGCAGCGGCCCGGGGCGCGGGCGGTGCGCGTCCGGTTCGGGGGTGTCGGCGGGGCCGGTCTTGCGGTGCTCGCCGTCGTCGTCGCCGCCGGTCCGGTTCTGGGACGGTAAGGCGGCGGCGGTCCGGGGTGCGGCCGCGCCCGAATGCTCGGCGGGCCGGGTGCCGGGGGCCTCCGTGCCGTCACCGCGGCCCGGGCTGTCCGGTCCTTCGGCGGAGTCCGGGGAACGCAGCAGCGCCCCGCGAGGGTCCGCGGGGTTCGGCCGGGCAGCTCGCGGCTGCCTGCCCTCCTGGGAGGTGGGGTGCTCCGTCACGCGTTCTGAATCCGTCCGTCCGGGGCTGCGCGCGGCGCGCGCGATGAGTTGGTGCCTGCGAAGTGCCTCACGCGCGTCGGCAGTTGAGGAACAGCTGGTGTTCGGGGTGGGCGTCGGGTCCGGCCGGTTCGTACGCGTACGCGTCCTCACCGGCGATGTCCAGGCCTGCGGCGCCCACGACCTCGCGCAGGGCGTCCCGCCGGAATCCCGATACCCGGATCGTCCGGCCGAGGAACGGGATCGCCGTGTCGTCGAGGTCGGCCTCGACCATCGACAGCGAGAGCAGGCCACCGGGGCGAAGTAGCGAGCGCAGCCTCGCGAGCGCGTGCGGGATCTCCGCGCGCGGCAGCATCAGCAGCGTGAAGAAGCAGGTGATGCCGTCGAACGTGCCGAGTCCGCCCGGCCCTTCGGCCCGCAGCCCGGCGATGTCCCGCTGGTGGAACTCGCCCTCGGGCACGTTCCGGCGGGCGAGGCCCAGCATCGTCGCCGACAGGTCCACGCCGACGACGGTGTGCCCGGCGTCCACGAGCTGCCGCGCCGTGGGGACGCCGGTGCCGCAGCCCACGTCGAGGACCCGGGACCCGGGCGGCAGGGTCTTGGCGAGCCACTCACCGGCGGCGAGCTGACCTTCCTTGTGCGGGAAGGCCTCGTCGTACCGCGCGCCGATGGCGTCGAAGGCCTCGGCCTGCCCGGTACGGTCCGGTGCGGCGCCGCCGCCGTACCCCTCGTACCCTTCGCTCACGTCACTGCCGCCCCTCGATGACGTACGGTCAGAAAGTTCGAAGGCCTGGTCAGTTGCCCTCGTTCCGCGCCGTACTACGCGCCCTTGTGGACGACGATCCTACGTTTGGACCATGGGGGCGCAGCAAGGGTCTCATGGGGACACATGCGCGGGCGTACGATCCCAGTCCACCGGCAGGAACGGCACATTCCACTCCGGATCGGGACGCCATTCCTCCCAGCCGGAGTCGAACGGCGCCCCCCACGCCTCGATCGACTCGACCGCCGCACGGCCCGCGGAGCGCACCGCACGCGCCTGTCGGGCGCTCATCAGGCCGTCGCGCTGGGCCTGCGCGAACTCGTCCTCGTCGTGCCAGCGCCAACTGCGGTCCGGGCTCACGGAGATGTCCAAAAAGTGATCCTGCGAGTCGACCCCGCCCGTCCAACGGGTGCGCGGCTCCTCAAGGTTGACGTACCAGCTGCGGAACTCCCAGCCCGGCTCCCAGAACAGCCAGACGGACCAGGGCTCGCGGGGCCGGGCCAGCTTGAGCACCCCGGTGCCGAACCAGCGGTCGCGGCGCACGGTGCGCGGGCTCGTGTACCGGGTGGCCAGCGGCTCCTCGTGGACCGGAGTGCCGTCCCGGAGCACGGGTTTGACGCACTCGGTGCCCGGCGCGAGCCAGACGGCGAGCAGTTCATCGGTGTCCTGCACGACGGTGACGGGACGGCAGATGTGGAAGCGGGGGCTCGCGTTGTCCCGGTACCGCCACAGGACGGGGGTGCCCGGGGCCCATCGGCTGGTCGTCGTCTTGTCTGTCATGAACTGATGTTATTGATCTCCTCCCCCTGCTGAAGCAGGGGGAATCCCATCTCAGGCCGCGTGCGGTCTGGTGGTTGGTTGACGCTTCACAGACCGGGTAACCCCGAGGTCTCCACATCCTGACACCGCTGATCCGGCGGCGTGATCTACGTTGCGTGAGGCGTTGGTGTCCGCGTTCTCCTCGTATCCGCAGCCGTCGGCCTGGCAGACGAAGCGGGCCTGCGTCTGCCTGTTGCCGGGGATGATGAACCCGCAGACGGAGCAGCGGCGTGAGGTGTTCGCGGCGGGAACCTTGACGACGATGCCGCCGCGCTGCGCGGCCTTGTACTCCAGCATCGACACCGTGCGGCCCCATGCTTCCCCGGCGATGGCGCGGTTGAGTCCGGCTTTCTGTCGGACGTTGATGCCGGGGGATTCCACGGTTCCCTTGGCGGACTTGAGCATGTTCTTGATGGTCAGGTCTTCCACCCCGATCCGCGAGAAGGTCGCGGCGATCTCGGTGGTGGTCTTGTGCTGCCAGTCGACTGCCCGGCGCTTGGCTGTTGCGCGGAGCTGGGCGATCTGGTCGTACGTGCGCTTGAGTCGGTTCGAGGTCGGCTCGTTCTTCTTGGCTGCGCGGCGGCGGCGTTCCTTGGTCTTCTCCAGGCGCCGCAGCTGTTCGGCCTCACCCGGCGTGAGCCACGGGTCGTGCTCGCGGAAGCTGCCGTCCGAGAGGGCGAGGGCCTTGGCGACGCCCCGATCGATACCGACACTCGGGCCGGTGTGCGGCTCGGGTTCGGGCACCTCGGTCTGGACGCGGAAGACGACGTACCAGCCGTCGGCTTCCATCACCAGGCGGGCGCCGGTGACCTTGTTGGCCTTGTCGGAGCGCTTGCCGACCGGGAGATCCTTGGTCCAGCGGAACAGGACCAGGCCGATTTTCGGTACCCGCATCCGGCCCCAACGCCGGTTGAGGCGAACGATCTGGAGATCTCGGCCCTGCGGGATGTCGATGGCCATACGGGAGCGGCAGCGGCCCTTGAAGTTCGGCGCCTCGGCCCGGGCTTCCCAGCAGTTCACCCAGGCCCGGAAGTACGTCTTGAGGACCTGCTGCGCGGCCTGCGCGGGAAGCACGCTGAGCCAGGGAAGATCCTTGCGGCCCTGGCGAATCGCCTCGTCGGCCGCGCCGAGAGTCCGCTTGTCCCGGGGGAGCATCGTCCACCAGTCGTGAATGAGGTTCCACAGCGCGCGGGCCGCGTGCCCCTGGTCCCGCGCGGCCTGATCCTGGGAGAGGGCGAAGTACACCTTGGCCTTATGGCCGCGCTGCTGCCTCAACTCCCCGCCCCGTGTCTGTCATTTGCCCGCTTCGATCACCTAATGTACTTCGTTCATGTACATCTTGGTGGGAAGAATGCCGGATGTGCGCAGGGATGCACACGTCGCCTACAGCGCGGGCACTACCCGCCCGGTCAACCAGGCGATCGCGCAGGGCAGGTCCTGGTCCGGTTCTACCGGCTGAATCCGGTAGCACTCCCGCGAATCATCGGTAGGGGTGATCAGCAGGGCAAGGCGGGCGCATTCCGCTACGGCCTGGTCATCCGCAGTACGTCGAGCGCCTCGTCCAGTTGCTCCAGCGTGAGGTCCCCTCGGTCGACATACCCCGCATCGAGGACAACCTCACGAATGGTCCGCCGCTCCGCAAGAGACCGCTTGGCGACCTTCGCCGCCTCCTCGTACCCGATGTACTTGTTCAGCGGCGTGACCACCGACGGCGACGACTCCGCGTACTCACGGGCGCGTTCGGCGTTGGCGGTGATGCCGTCGACCGTGCGGTCGGCGAGCAGGCGGGAGGCGTTGGCAAGGAGCCGGATCGATTCCAGTACGTTCTTGGCGAGTACCGGCAGCATCACGTTCAGCTCGAAGTTGCCGGCCGCGCCCGCCGTGGCGACCGTCGCGTCGTTGCCCACGACCTGCGCCGCGACCATCAGGACGGCCTCCGGGATCACCGGGTTGACCTTGCCGGGCATGATCGACGAACCGGGCTGCAGATCGGGCAGGTTGATCTCGGCGAGGCCGGTGCGCGGGCCCGAGGCCATCCAGCGCAGATCGTTGGCGATCTTCGTCAACCCCACGGCGATGACCCGGAGTTGACCGCTGGCCTCCACCAGGCTGTCCCGCGCGCCCTGCGCCTCGAAGTGGTCGCGGGCCTCCGTGAGCGGCAGGCCGGTGGCGCGGGCGACCTCGGCGATCACCGCCGCCGAGAAGCCGGGCGGGGTGTTGATGCCGGTGCCCACGGCCGTCCCGCCCAGCGGGAGTTCGGCCAGGCGCGGCAGCGTGGACCGCAGCCGCTCCACGCCGTACCGCACCTGCGCCGCGTATCCGCCGAACTCCTGGCCCAGGGTGACCGGAGTCGCGTCCATCAGGTGCGTCCGGCCCGACTTGACGACCTCCGCGAACTCGGCTGACTTGCGCTCCAGGGACTCGGCGAGGTGGTCGAGGGCGGGGATCAGGTCCCGCGTGACGGCGGCGGTCGCGGCGATGTGGATGGAGGAGGGGAAGACGTCGTTGGACGACTGGGAGGCGTTCACATGGTCGTTGGGGTGGACGTCCTGGCCCAGGCGTTCGGTGGCGAGGGTGGCCAGGACCTCGTTGGTGTTCATGTTGGACGAGGTGCCGGAGCCGGTCTGGAACACGTCCACCGGGAAGTGCTCGTCCCAGCGCCCCTCGGCGACCTCGGCGGCCGCCTCCTGGACCGCCCGCGCACGGTCCGCGTCGAGCACGCCGAGTTCGGCGTTGACCTTGGCCGCCGCGCCCTTGATCCGGGCCAGGGCCTCGATGTGGGCGCGCTCCAGGCGCTGGCCGGAGACGGGGAAGTTCTCCACGGCGCGCTGGGTCTGGGCCCGCCACTTGGCGTGGGCGGGGACGCGCACCTCGCCCATGGAGTCGTGCTCGACGCGGTACGCGGTCTCGTCTGTGCGGTCGTTCGTCATGTCCGTACGCCTCCGAAGTCGCTCTGAAAGTTGAGCACTTGTCTTGTTCGGGCTATTCCCCTCGGCCCTACCGCCGAGTAAATACCGGGGTGACAGCGAACCCGGGGAGGCAGCATGCACCAGACGCAGCGCGCAAGACCCAGGCACACCGGCCGGCGGAACGCCGTGGCCGTCCTAGCGGCGGCAGCGGCGGCCCTGGTCGGGCTCCATGCTCCCGCCGCACAGGCCACGCCGTCCGCCGCCACGCCCTCAGGGGGTGTCTCGCCCCTGCCGCCGGAGCTGGAGAAGGTCCGCGCGGCCGAGGCTGCGCAGCTCTACGGCGACCCCGCGCAACGCCCCCTGGCCGAGCGCAAGTCGGCCCTGATCTCGCTCGGTGACAGCGAGATCTCCGGCGAGGGCGTGGGCACGTACGAGCCCGGCACCAACGGTCCCGACAACTGGTGCCACCGCTCGCCGGACGCCGCGATCCACCGCACCGGCATCGCCGCCGACGTCACCTACAACGTCTCCTGCTCGGGCGCCTCCACCGCCAACATCCGCATCGGCGGCAGCAAGCAGTACGCCGACGAGCTGGTGCAGAGCGACAGCCTCGCCGTGAAGGCCCGCAACACGAGGATCAAGATGGTGGTCCTGGTCGCGGGCGCCAACGACGACCTGCAGTTCGGCCCCGTCATGACCGACTGCGTCACCCGCTTCCTGCTCAGCCAGGGCCCCTGCGAGCCCAAGTACGCCCCCGGCTGGCAGTCCCGCGTCGACGGGCTCGTGCCCAAGGTCGAGCAGACCGTGCGCGACCTGCGGACCGTGATGCGCGACGCCGGGTACGCGGACGGCGCGTACAAGCTGGTCGTCATGGGCTACCCGAGCCCCATCGGCCCGGACTTCCGCGACAACCCCGACTTCCCCGGCAAGCTGGCCTGCGGCGGCATGGGGTACGACTCCGACACCGTGTGGGGCCGCAACGCCGCCGTGCCCGCCTTCGAGCGCGGTGTCCGCGAGGCCGCCGCGAACACCGGCGCCACCTACCTCGACAACTCGCGGCTCTTCCACGGCCACGAGGTATGTATGGAGAGCACCTGGGCGCGCGGCCTCTACATCGACCTCTCCAAGCCCGGACTGCCGGACGAGAACTCGCTGCGCCAGTCCTTCCACCCCAACAGGGCAGGCCACGCGGCCTTCGCCTCCTGCCTCACGCAGCTCTACAACTCCCCTGCCCGTGAGGCGAGTTGTGCCGACGTGAACTCCTCGGGAAAGCCGGCCCTCGTCCCGTACGCCTGGGACGACGTCTTCAAGCCACTGAAGAACCAGGCGAGCGGAGCCTGCCTGGACGTCGACGGCGCCCAAAGCGCCAACGGCACCCGCGTCCTGGGCTGGGACTGCCACGACGGCCGCAACCAGAACTGGTGGTTCGACGCGGCGCGCGGCACCGTGCACACCGAGCTCACCCAGGACCGCTGCCTGGACGCCAAGTCGGTGACGGCGGGCACGGACGTGGTCCTGTGGAACTGCCACGGCGGCGCCAACCAGCGCTTCGTACGCGAGGGTTCGACGATCCGGCCGGCCTCGGCGAACGGCCTGTGCCTCACGCTCGCGGGCGCGCAGGACCCGCTGCGCCTGCGGGCATGCGACGGCTCGGGGCAGCAGAGGTTCAGCGCGTAGCTGCGAGAACGGGCGCCGTACGGGCCGACTCCGGTCCGTACGGCGCCCGCCGGTGGATCCCTGGAGATGGAGTTCCCGGGCCTCAGGCGGCTTGCCTGGACCGCCGCGATTCGGCCCGTGCACGACACGATGATCGAGGAGCTCTTCGACAACATCGAGCTGGTCGCGACCGGTTCGCTCCCGCACCCGGTGCGCCACCGCGCGCGCGTACGGCTGCTCCGCAGGGTGATGTGGGCCAGGCCGGAGGCGGTCGCGGTCCCGGAGCACGCCCGCCTGATCCGCACGGCCCTGGACCGCCCGGCCTACCAGGACGCGTACCGCATGGAGCTCCAGCCGGGGCTGCCGCGCGATCCGGCGGCGTGGACCGGGGTGCTGCGCGACGCCTTCCCGGTCATCGCGCGCGAGGGCGGGGAGCTGCTGATGCGGGTGGACACGGCGGGGCCTCTCGGCCCGTGCGTCGATCCTCGTCGACGAGCGCCACGTCACGCTGTGCACGGCCGTCGCCCCCGACTCGCCGCGCGCCCGGCTCTACTGGAGCGTCGTCAGGCCGGTGCACCCCGCGATGGCGCGCATGATGCCGCGTCGCGTCCACCGCGACCTCGCCCTGGCCGCGCCGAGCGCGGGGGAGCGGTTTCTCGACAGCCGTACGGGCCGTACGGGCCGTACGAGCGGCACGACCCGTACGGCCCGTACGACATCCGGCTAGGCGAGACCCGGGCCGCGCACCGGAATGGACGTGAACGTCGGCTCGGGGGCCGGGTTCTGGAAGAAGTCGTTGCCCTTGTCGTCCACGACGATGAACGCCGGGAAGTCCTCGACCTCGATCTTCCAGACGGCCTCCATGCCGAGCTCCTCGTACTCGACGACCTCGACCTTCTTGATGCAGTCCTGCGCGAGGCGGGCCGCCGGGCCGCCGATCGAGCCGAGGTAGAAACCACCGTGCGCGTCGCACGCGTCCGTGACCTGCTTGGACCGGTTGCCCTTGGCCAGCATGACCTTCGAGCCGCCGGCCGCCTGGAACTGCTCCACGTAACTGTCCATGCGCCCGGCCGTCGTCGGGCCGAACGAACCCGATGCGTAACCCTCGGGTGTCTTCGCCGGGCCCGCGTAGTACACGGGGTGGTCCTTCAGGTACTGCGGCATCTCCTCGCCCGCGTCCAGGCGCTCCTTGATCTTCGCGTGTGCGATGTCACGGGCGACGACGAGCGGGCCGGTCAGCGAAAGACGGGTCTTCACGGGGTACTTGGTCAGCTCGGTGAGGATGGCGTCCATCGGCTGGTTGAGGTCGATCTTCACCACGTCGGACTCGGAGTCCTCGGACAGGTGCTCGTCCGTGGTCTCCGGCAGGAACCGCGCCGGGTCCGTCTCCAGCTGCTCCAGGAAGACGCCCTCGGCGGTGATCTTCGCGACGGCCTGGCGGTCCGCCGAGCAGGACACCGCGATGGCGACCGGGCAGGAGGCGCCGTGCCGCGGCAGCCGCACCACGCGCACGTCGTGGCAGAAGTACTTGCCGCCGAACTGCGCGCCGATGCCGATCTTCTGGGTCAGCTCGAAGACCTTCTCCTCCAGCTCCTTGTCCCGGAAGCCGTGGCCGAGCTCCGAACCCTCGGACGGGATCTCGTCGAGGTAGTGGGCGGAGGCGTACTTGGCGGTCTTCAGTGCGTACTCGGCAGAGGTGCCGCCGACGACGATCGCCAGGTGGTACGGCGGGCACGCTGCCGTACCGAGCGAACGGATCTTCTCCTCCAGGAACTTCATCATGGAGGCCTCGTTCAGGACGGCCTTCGTCTCCTGGTAGAGGAAGCTCTTGTTGGCGCTGCCGCCGCCCTTCGCCATGAAGAGGAACTTGTAGGCGCCGCCGTCCGTCGCGTACAGCTCGATCTGCGCCGGGAGGTTGGAGCCGGTGTTCTTCTCCTCCCACATGTTCAGCGGAGCCATCTGCGAGTAGCGCAGGTTCAGGTTCTGGTACGCGTCGTAGATGCCCTTGGAGAGCGACTTCTCGTCCTCGCCCTCCGTCAGGACGTTCTGGCCGCGCTTGCCCATGACGATCGCGGTGCCGGTGTCCTGGCACATCGGCAGCACACCGGCCGCGGCGATGTTCGCGTTCTTCAGCAGGTCGAGCGCCACGAACTTGTCGTTGCCCGACGCCTCCGGGTCGTCGACGATGCGGCGCAGCTGCGCGAGGTGCGTCGGGCGCAGATAGTGCTGGATGTCGTGGATGGCCTCCTCGGCGAGCTTGCGCAGCGCCTCGGGCTCGACCTTCAGGAACGTACGGCCGTCCGGCCCCTCGGCGGTGGAGACACCGTCCGCGGTGACCAGGCGGTACGGGGTGGTGTCCTCGCCCTGGGGGAGCAGATCGGTGTACGCGAATTCCGGCATCTCGGCCTTTTCCTCACTCGGCAGACAGCGGCGGGCCTCCGTTGGCCAGCGCCCTCAAGGGTAGGACGCGCCACTGACAGTGGACTTGTGAGGTAAGGCTCAGTGCGGAACGGCAGTTGTACGCGTGGGGTAGTCGCGATCTATCGCGTTTGGGTACGCTGGTGGGGTGGACCTCGAAAAGCGCCCCCAGCAGACCGCCCCCGCCGCGGAGCCGGCCGACCTGCGCGCGTCCGACGCCGACCGTGATCGCACGGCGGACATCCTGCGCGAGGCGATGGCCGAGGGCCGGCTCACCGCGGAGGAGCACGCCGACCGTATCGACGGGGTGTACCGCGCGAAGACCCTCGCCGAACTGGAGCCGTACGTAAGGGACTTGCCCGGGGCGCATCAGTCGCGCCCCGCGCCCGCGCCGCACACCGACGCGCCCCTGCCCGGCACGATCCCCGCCGAGCCGGACGAGAACCTGGTCGCGGTCTTCAGCGGCGCCACCCGCAAGGGCCGCTGGCGCGTGGGCCGCAGGACGCATGCGTACGCGGTGTTCGGGAGCGTGGAGATCGACCTGACCGAGGCGATCTTCGAGTACCCGCAGATCGTCATCAAGGCCTGGTCGGTCTTCGGGAGCGTCGAGGTCCGGGTCCCGGAGAACGTCACGCTCCGCGGCACCGGCAGCGGCGTCTGCGGCAACTTCGAGGTGGACACCCAGGAGGCGGAGGACGCGCAGGCCCCGGTGGTCTTCGTCGGCGGCTACGCCGTCTTCGGCAGCATCGAGGCCAAGCCCAGGCGCGGCAAGCTCATCGCCGACCTGCACAAGTACGTCGGCCGGTCCACGGCCAAGCACCTGCGCAAGCACCTCTGACGCCTGGCGCGGGGCGTCAACCTCCGTGACCAGCCGGGAAGTTGACGCGGCCGCCCGTATGGGAACGCAGTGCATAGGGCCGCGTACAGCGGGTAGGGACGGTTCGTCGCCTTCTTCTCGCTCGCGAAGCCGTCCGTCAGGAGTAGACCGTGCTGCAAACGCCGCATCAGTCCCTGCAGGTCGCCGCCGTTCCGGCACAGCGAAGTCAGGGGCAGGAGGGAGCCCCGGCACGGGACCAGGACGTGCCCTGGCACTCGGACGCGGTCTGCCGCCGGGACGAGGCCGGCCTCTTCTTCGCCCCCTCCAAGGAGCCGACGGCCGCCCGCCTGGCCCGCGAAGAGGCCGCGAAGCGGGTCTGTGCCCGCTGCCCGGTGATGGTCGAGTGCCGCGAGCACGCCCTGCTCCAGCCCGAGCCGTACGGAGTGTGGGGCGGGCTCACCGCCGCCGAGCGCCGCGTGGTCCTCGCCCGCCGCAGGCGCCGCGACATGGAGCTGAAGAAGGCGGCTCAGGCGGCTCAGGCGGCCACTCCGGCCGAGGCGATAGCGGCCGCCGGCTGACGGCATATGCGTACGCGAACGGGGTGCCCCTCCGCACAGGGGCACCCCGTTCGCGTCGTATCAGCGAGGTCTGGCGGCCTACTTCGCGCGGTCGAAGTCGATCGCGCTGTACGCGCGCAGCTTCTCCAGGCGGTGCGTGGAGTCGATCTGCCGGATCGTGCCGGACTTCGAGCGCATCACCAGGGACTGCGTGGTCGCGGTCTCGGCGCGGTAGCGCACCCCGCGCAGGAGTTCGCCGTCGGTGATGCCGGTGGCGACGAAGAAGACGTTGTCGCCGGAGACCAGGTCGCCGGTGTAGAGCACCCGGTCCAGGTCGTGCCCGGCGTCCAGGGCGCGCTGCTTCTCCGCCTCGTCCTTGGGCCAGAGCTTGCCCTGGATGGTGCCGCCCAGGCACTTGATGGCGCAGGCCGAGATGATGCCCTCGGGCGTACCGCCGACGCCCATCAGCAGGTCCACGCCGGTGCCCTCGCGGACCGCCATGATCGAACCGGCCACGTCGCCGTCCGAGATGAACTTGATCCGGGCGCCCGTCTCGCGGATCTCCTTGACGATGCCCTCGTGCCGCGGCCGGTCCAGGATGACCACCGTGACGTCCTCGGGCGCCGAGCGCTTGGCCTTGGCGACCCGGCGGATGTTCACCGACACCGGGGCGTTGATGTCCACGTAGTCCGCGGCCTCCGGGCCCGTGACCAGCTTGTCCATGTAGAACACGGCGGACGGGTCGAACATCGCGCCCCGGTCGGCTGCGGCAAGCACGGCGATCGCGTTCGGCATGCCCTTGGCGTTCAGGGTGGTGCCGTCGATCGGGTCGACGGCGATGTCCACCTCGGCGCCGGTGCCGTCGCCGATCCGCTCGCCGTTGAACAGCATCGGGGCCTCGTCCTTCTCGCCCTCGCCGATGACGACGATGCCGTTCATCGAGACGGTCGAGACGAGCGTGCGCATGGCGCGCACGGCGGCGCCGTCGGCACCGATCTTGTCGCCGCGGCCGACCCACCGCCCGGCGGCCATGGCGGCGGCCTCGGTGACCCGGACCAGTTCCAGGGCGAGGTTGCGGTCGGGGGCCTCGGGCGAGACCTCCAGAGCGGACGGCAAGTGATGCTCGGTCATCGGAGCGCACCTTTCTGATACGACCAGCAGGCCGCGCCCGAAGTGCCGAGCGGCGGTGGCGGGCGTCGGGTGGGCGGCCGAGGAGGGTGTGCTTCGCACTCTATCCGGAGGCCGACAAATTGAGCAGTGGCCCCCACGCATGAGCAGAGGGGGCACCTGCGACGATGGGGGGCGTGGCAGGTACGAGAGGCACCAAGACGATTCGGGACATGCTGCTGTCCCTCGCGGTGATCGGCGCAGTCGTGGCGGTCATCTACATCTTCATCCCGCACGACGAGTCCCAGAGCCCCGTCAAGACGGTGAGCTACGACGTCGAGCTGGCGACGGCCAAGCGCGCGGCCGCGTACCCGGTCCTCGCACCCGAGGGCCTGGGCAAGGACTGGAAGGCGACCTCGGTCCGCTTCAAGGGCGACGAGCGGGACCACTGGCACCTGGGCTTCCACGCCCCGGACGGCAAGTACGTCGCGGTCGAGCAGTCCACCGAGAAGGCCCCGGTCTTCGTCGACCAGGTCACCCGCGGCGCCGCGGAGACGGCCCGCAGCGAGCGCATCGACGGCTCCACGTGGACGCGCTACGAGGGCGAGACGTACGACGCCCTTGTGCGTACGGAGAAGGGCGCGACGACGGTGGTCACCGGCTCGGCCTCCTTCGAGACCCTCGCGGAGATGGCGGGCGCGCTGAAGTGACGCAGACCTGAAGGGGCCCCGGCGGGAATCGCCGGGGCCCCTTCGTGTGCGGCTTCGTGTGCGGCTCGGACGGAGGCCAGACGGAGGCCAGACGGAGGTCAGACGGAGGTGACGACCTCGTCGTAGTCGAGGCGCGGGGAGCGCGGGAACCAGGCGTCCTCGCCGGGCTTGCCGATGTTCACGACCATCAGCGGGGTGTGGTCGTCGTCCAGGAACTCCTTCTGCACGCCGTCGAAGTCGAAGCCGGTCATCGGTCCCGCGGCCAGGCCCGCGGCGCGCACGCCGACGATGAAGTAACCGGCCTGCAGCGCGCCGTTCATGGCGGCGGCCTGCTCGCGCACCGGGCGCTCGGCGAAGAAGGCGTCCTTCACGGCGGGGGCGTGCGGGAGCAGCTTCGGCAGCTCGTCGTGGAACTCGTTGTCCACGGAGAGGATCGCGACCAGCGGGGCGGTGGCGGTCTTCGGGCGGTTGCCCTCGGCCATGTGCTTGACCAGGCGCTTCCGGGCCTCCGGGGTGCGGACCAGGGTCACGCGCAGCGGCGACTGGTTGAAGGCGGTGGGGCCGTACTTGACCAGGTCGTAGATGGCCTGGACCTGCTCGTCGCTCACCGGCTCTTCGGTGAAAGTGTTGGCGGTGCGGGCCTCGCGGAAGAGGAGGTCCTGGGCGGCGGCGTCGAGGGCGAGGGACATGCGGTCAACCTTCTCGAGAAGACGATCGTCGTAACGCTTGCGGTGATCACCTTACCCGCACACAGGTTTAAGTTTCAACAAAAATGGGTCTATGTGATCGGGTTCACAAACACGACAGGCCGGGGCGGGGTGGGGCGGGCCGCGGTGGGGCGGGGGCGGCTAGTCGTCCCGCTCGGCCCCTGCGTCCCCGTCCTCCCCGTCCTCCCGCTCCGCGAGCGCCGCGTCGAGCCGGGCCCGCGCGCCGTCGAGCCAGCGCCGGCACACCTTCGCCAGCTCCTCGCCCCGCTCCCACAGGGCGAGCGACTCCTCGAGCGACGTGCCGCCCGCCTCCAGGCGCCGCACCACGTCGATCAGTTCGTCCCGCGCCTGCTCGTAGCCGAGCGCGCTCTCGGTCGCGGTCTCGGTACCCGTACTGCTCATGTGCTCCACCCTAGATTTCCGATACGAAGACGATGTTGCGGCAGGACCAACGCTGCCCGGTCGCGGGAGGACTAACGCTGCCCGCCGGAGTCGCCGGAGTCGCCGGAGTCGCCGGAGTCCGCCTCCGGCGCCTCGGTCACCGCGACCCTGAACTCCCCGCCCGAGACCCGGGCCCGCAGCGCGTCGCCCGCCTCGACCTCGCCCGGGTCGCGGACCACGTGGCCGTCCTGGCGCTGCAGCACCGCGTACCCCCGCTGGAGGGTGGCCGCCGGGGAGAGGGCCACCACGCGCGCGTGCGTGTGCGTCAGCTCCGAGTCGGCGCGGTCCAGGAGGTGGCCGAGGGTACGGCGGCCGCGGTCGAGCAGGGCCGTGACCTGCTCCTCCCGCTCGGCGGTCATCCGGTGCGGATGCGCCATCGAGGGCCGCGACATCGCGACGTCGAGCCCGCGCTCCTCGCGGTCCAGGTGTATGCCCACCGCGCGCCGGGCCCGCTCCCGCAGCAGCCGCACCCGGTCGTACTCCTCGCCCACGTCAGGGACGACCTTCTTCGCCGCGTCCGTCGGCGTCGAGGCGCGCAGGTCCGCGACCAGGTCGAGCAGCGGCGAGTCCGGCTCGTGCCCGATCGCCGACACCACCGGCGTACGGCACGAGGCCACCGCGCGGACCAACTGCTCGTCGGAGAACGGAAGCAGGTCCTCCACGCTGCCGCCGCCGCGCGCGACGACGATCACGTCCACACCCTCGTGCTCGTCCAGCTCCTTGACCGCCTGCACGACCTGCGGCACGGCGTGCACGCCCTGCACCGGGACGTTGCGCACCTCGAAGCGGACGGCGGGCCAGCGGTGCCGGGCGTTCTCCAGGACGTCCCACTCGGCCGCCGAGGCACGCCCGCAGACGAGCCCGATCAGCTGCGGCAGGAACGGCAGCGGCTTCTTCCGCTCGGCCGCGAAGAGCCCCTCGCTCGCCAGCGCCTTCTTCAACTGCTCTAGGCGCGCGAGCAGTTCACCCACACCGACGGGCTTGATCTCGGCCGCCCGCAGCGACAGCTGCCCCCGCGGCGCGTACCACTCCGGTTTCGCGAGGACCACCACGCGCGCGCCCTCGGACACGACGTCCGCCACCGCGTCGAACACCTGGCGGTAGCAGGTCACGCTCACCGAGATGTCGTACGACGGGTCGCGTAGCGTCAGAAACACCACCCCGGCGCCGGGGCGGCGGTTCAGCTGGGTGATCTGCCCCTCGACCCACACCGCGCCGAGCCGGTCGATCCACCCGCCGATGAGCCGCGAGACCTCGCCCACGGGCAGGGGGGCTTCGGGGGAGGTGTTGAGAGCCATGAGGGGAGAGTAGCCGCCCCCACTGACAACGCCGCCCCAGCAAAATCAGCCCCTCCGGCGTTTGAGGAGCGGGGGTCCGGGGGCGGAGCCCCCGCAGCCGACGGCAGTCTTTGGGGAAGGGGCGGGGAGGGGATCAAAATCAGCCGGTCCGGCGCTTGAGGACGAGCCCGCAGGGCGATCAACGGCACCCGAGCCGACAGCACAGAACCCGACTACGTAAGAACCCGCCGCCCGCGCTGAGCGAACAGCACCACAAGCCCCCCCACGAACCACACCGCCCCGACGACCTGCGCCGTCCACGAGGCCTCCACGATCACCGCGATCGTGATCACCGCCCCGAGCACCGGAATGAGCCCGTGCCGCCACCAGCTGACCGCACCGCCCTGCCGGCGCACCGCGAACCACGACACCACGGACGCGTGCAGCATGGTGAACGCCACCAGAGCGCCGATGTCGACCACCGACACCAGGTGGTCCATGCCGTCGTCCCGCCGCGCCGCCCACACCGCGGCCACCAGCGTGATCACCGCGGCCACCCCGATCGCCACCCGCGGAACGCCCGAGTCCGTACGGGAGAGCACCTTCGGCAGCCGCCGGTCGCGGGCCATCGCGAAGACGAGGCGGCCGGCCGCGGCCTGCCCGGCGAGCGCCGCGAACGCGGCACCGATCGCCTTGCTCACCGCCACCAGATCGTGCAGCCAGGTACCGACCGACGCGTCCACGGCGTCGTAGAACGCGGCGCCCTGCTTGCCCGGTTCCGCCGCGAGCTGCGCCGACGACACCGGTTCGAGCAGCGCCACCAGATACGTCTGCGCCACGAACAGGAAGCCCGCAAGGGCCAGGCAGAACAGCACCGCGCGTGCGACCTTCGCCGAACCCCCTGTGACCTCTTCCGCGAACGTGGCGATCGCGTCGAAGCCCAGGTACGACAGCACGGCGATCGACACCGCCCCGAGGATCGCGCTCACCGCGAACGTGCCGTCACCGGTCAGCGGCGTCAGCCACCCGCGCCGCGCCCCGTCCTGCACGAGCACGACGAGCGCCGCCACGACGAAGACGAGCAGCACCACGATCTCCATCGCCAGGACGGCGAAACCGACCCGCGCGGCGGCCCGTACACCCCACAGGTTGAGCGCCGTGGTGACCACCACCGCGATCGCCGTCCACACCCACTGCGAGACCGACGGGACCAGCTCGTGCATCGCGATCCCGGAGAACAGATAGGCCACCGCCGGGATCAGCAGATAGTCCAGCATCGCCATCCAGCCCGCGATGAAACCGGGCCCCTGACCCAGCGCCACGCGCGCGTAGGCGAAGACCGAACCCGCCTGGGGGACGACCTGCACCATCTGGGCGTAGCTGTACGCGGTGAACGCCATCGCGACCGTGGCGACGAGGTAGACGAGCGCGACCGCGCCGTGCGACTTGGCGTCCAGGGTGCCGAACACGCCGACCGGCGCCATGGGGGCGATGAAAAGCAGCCCGTAGACCACCAGATCCTTGAAGCCGAGGCTGCGCCGCAGACCCACATGGGTGTCGCCCGTGACGGGCTCGCCGCCCCCCGTTGTGGTGCTGTCGCCGTCACCCGACATCGTGCGCCTCCCTGGCCACGCCCGCCCTCTGCGGACCGCCCGCTCCAGTCTCCCCAAGGTGTGGATCTTTGACGCGCTGGGGGCGCCCTTACGATGGGGGGCATGACTGCACAGACCCAAGCCCGCCGCGTCCTGCTTGCCGCCCCCCGCGGCTACTGCGCGGGCGTGGACCGCGCCGTGATCGCCGTCGAGAAGGCCCTGGAGCAGTACGGGGCCCCCGTCTATGTCCGGCACGAGATCGTGCACAACAAATACGTGGTGCGGACCCTGGAGAAGAAGGGCGCGATCTTCGTCGACCAGGCGACCGAGGTCCCGCCGGGCAACATCGTGATGTTCTCCGCCCACGGCGTCGCCCCCTCCGTGCACGACGAGGCCCGCGAGGGCAGGCTCGCCACCATCGACGCCACCTGCCCCCTGGTCACCAAGGTCCACAAGGAAGCGGTCCGCTTCGCCAACGAGGACTACGACATCCTCCTCATCGGCCACGAGGGCCACGAGGAGGTCATCGGCACCTCCGGCGAGGCCCCCGACCACATCACGCTCGTCGACGGCCCCGAGGACGTCGCCAACGTAGAGGTGCGGGACGACTCCAAGGTCGTCTGGCTGTCCCAGACCACGCTCTCCGTCGACGAGACGATGGAGACGGTGGACGCCCTCAAGGAGAAGTTCCCGAACCTGATCTCCCCGCCCTCGGACGACATCTGCTACGCCACGCAGAACCGCCAGACCGCCATCAAGGAACTGGCCCAGCAGTCCGACCTGGTCATCGTGGTCGGCTCCAAGAACTCCTCCAACTCCCAGCGCATGGTCGACGTCGCCAAGCAGGCCGGCTGCCCCGCCGCGTACCTGGTCGACTTCGCGAGCGAGATCGACGAGACCTGGCTGGAGGGCGTCGGCACGGCCGGCGTCTCCTCGGGCGCCTCGGTCCCGGACGTCCTGGTCGAGGAGGTCCTGGCCTGGCTGTCGGAGAAGGGGTACGGCGACGTCGAGATCGTGAAGACCGCCGAGGAGTCCCTCACGTTCTCCCTGCCGAAGGAGCTCCGCCGCGACCTGCGCGCCGAGGCCACCGCCCTGATCGAGGAGCGCACGGGGCGTACGACGGAGTCCTGACCGGGGGCGGCCGAGGTCTGCGTGACCGCCCGTCGTCGGCTTTCACCTCGTGACTGTCAGTGCCGCGTCGTAACGTGGTGTCCATGCAGATCTTCGGCGTGGACATCGGCGGATCCGGCATCAAGGGCGCCCCGGTCGACCTGGACCGGGGCGAGCTCAGCGAGCCGCGCCACAAGGTCCTGACCCCGCACCCGGCGACGCCCGACGCGGTGGCGGACGGCGTCAAGCAGGTCATCGGCCACTTCGGCTGGTCGGGCCCGATCGGGGTCACGTTCCCCGGCGTAGTCACCGGCGGCAGCACGATCCGCACGGCGGCCAACGTGGACAAGGGCTGGATCGACGTCGACGCCCGCGCCCTGCTCGGCGAGCGCACGGGCTGCGGCCCGGTCACGGTGCTCAACGACGCGGACGCCGCCGGGGTCGCCGAGATGCACTTCGGCGCGGGCCGCGGCCGCAAGGGCACGGTCCTGATGCTCACCCTCGGCACGGGCATCGGCAGCGCCCTCTTCACCGACGGCGTCCTCGTCCCCAACACCGAGCTGGGCCACCTGGAGCTGCACGGTCACGACGCGGAGAAGCGCGCCTCCACCAAGGCCCGCGACGACGAACAGCTGAGCTGGGAGCACTGGGCCCGCCGACTCCAGAAGTACCTGGCGCACGTGGAGATGCTGCTCTCGCCGGAGCTGATCGTCATCGGCGGCGGAGTCAGCCGCAAGGCGCAGAAGTTCCTGCCCCTGATCGAGGGCGTCAGAGCGGAGATCGTCCCCGCGGAGCTGCAGAACAACGCGGGCATCGTGGGCGCGGCGATGGCGGCTGCAACCAGCCCCTCTGGGGGCACCTCCCGGCCGAAGGTTGGGGGAGATTGAGATGGGGGTCCCCCCTGCTCGAGCGAAGCCGAGAGCTTGGGGGAGGGGTCCGGGGCGGAGCCCCGAAGGCGACGCAGGCTTCCTGAAAGCCTCAGGAATGCTGGGCGGGCATCCTCCGCCGCTGGGACGCCTGACGTGCACCTGCACCTGCACCTGCACCCGCACTCGCCTGCGCGCGCAGCGCCCGCTTCCGCGCCATGAGCCGGATCTTGCGTACGGAAGCGATCACTCCGGCGATCAGCGTGCCGCCGTACAACCACCCGGCGTGCACGGCGAGCGAGGTGAACAGGCCGATCACCTGGCCGCCGAAGCCATCCGTGCCACCCGAGATCGGCAGCATCCCGACGGCGAACGCGATCGGCACCGCGACCGGCGCGGTCACCAGGTCCGCCGGCCGCACCCACACCGCGGTCAGCGCGCTGACGGGCAGGAACAGCAGCCCGTACGCGAGACCGGAGCCGCCGAACAGCAGGCGGTCGAGGAAGCCGGTCAGCAGCATCACCACGGTGCAGAACAGTCCGCTGCCGAGCCCGGTCAGGCGCGGGTTGGGCAGAGCGCGCACCGCGGCCACGAACCTCCGCACGGCCCGCACCACGGCACGAACCCCGCGGACGACCGGCGAACCGCCGCCGGGAAGACGAGGCCGGGCGGCGGCCCGGTACACGGTGCCGCTCCCGTTCACCTTCCCGTTCCCGTTCCCGTTCCCGCGTCCGCCGGTCCGGCCGTTCCCGGGCCGGGGGCGGGAGGGCGGCCCGCCGGCCTGCGGCGGGAGGGGTGCGGTTCGTCGCGCTCTGTCCCTGGGCGGTCGCGTCCTGTGTTGCTCCACCGCTCCAACCTAGGTCGGCTCCGCCCGGAAAACCGCCCTTGGACACGCGTTTTGGCGCACCTTGGCCCGGCGTTCGACGCGTACCGGCCACGGGCTCGCGGGCGGGCGGCGGCCGGACTCGCGGCGCGCCGTAGACTGGTGGATCGGCCCGGCAGCCATCGGGTCCTCCACCAGACCTCACGTACGGGAAGTCGCAACGTGTCGCTCACGATCGGAATCGTCGGCCTGCCCAATGTCGGCAAGTCGACCCTGTTCAACGCCCTGACCAAGAACGACGTGCTGGCGGCCAACTACCCGTTCGCCACCATCGAGCCCAACGTCGGTGTCGTGGGCGTCCCCGACACCCGCCTCGACAAGCTGGCGGAGATCTTCGCTTCGCAGAAGATCCTCCCGGCGACGGTCGACTTCGTCGACATCGCGGGCATCGTGCGCGGCGCGAGCGAGGGCGAGGGCCTCGGCAACAAGTTCCTCGCGAACATCCGCGAGTCCGACGCCATCTGCCAGGTCATCCGTGCCTTCCACGACGAGAACGTCGTCCACGTCGACGGCAAGGTCTCGCCGAAGAGCGACATCGAGACGATCAACACCGAGCTGATCCTCGCCGACCTCCAGACCATCGAGAAGGTCCTGCCGCGCCTCCAGAAGGAGTCGCGCATCAAGAAGGACATCGCCCCGAAGGTCAAGGCCGTCGAGGAGGCCAAGGCCATCCTGGAGGAGGGCAGGACCCTCTTCTCGGCCGGCATCGTCAACGGCGGCGACAACGAGGAGCTCCTGCACGACCTGCACCTCCTCACCACGAAGCCCTTCCTGTACGTCTTCAACGTCGACGAGGACGAGCTGACCGACGACGCGTTCAAGGAGGAGCAGCGCGCCCTGGTCGCCCCGGCCGAGGCGATCTTCCTCAACGCCAAGCTGGAGGCGGACCTCGCGGAGCTCGACGAGGAGGACGCCCTCGAACTCCTCCAGTCCGTCGGCGCCGAGGAACCGGGCCTGGCGACCCTCGCCCGCGTCGGCTTCGACACCCTCGGCCTCCAGACCTACCTGACGGCCGGCCCCAAGGAATCCCGCGCCTGGACCATCAAGAAGGGCGCCACGGCCCCCGAGGCGGCCGGCGTCATCCACACGGACTTCCAGAAGGGCTTCATCAAGGCCGAAGTCATCTCCTTCCACGACCTGGTGGACATGGGCTCGGTCGCCGAGGCCCGCGCGAAGGGGAAGGCGCGGATGGAGGGCAAGGAGTATGTGATGCAGGACGGGGATGTGGTGGAGTTCCGCTTCAACGTGTAGCGGCTGACGTCACCACGTCGCTGATCTTGCGAATGTGCAGGTCATAGAGGGTCCGGCTCTTCGGAGCCGGGCCCTTTGTCTTTCCCGTGTCGGGATGGTGCCGGCCTTGGTCGGGCTCGCGTCGGATTCGGTCTACGGGATTCCCCCCGGCACCCGTGCCAGGGGGCAGAGGTGGGAAGGCGGGAGCGTCAGGGGCATCGGTTCCGCCTCCGCCTCCGCCTCGGTGCCGGGACGTCGCCAAGTGACAAGGATTCGTCGCGCACGGTCAAGACACGGCCGCGCGGCAGGCGCGAGGGTGAGCATCCGCTGTCCCAGTCCTGCCGCAGGGAGTCAGAATGTCCCGTTCTCACGCCGTGCCGAGCGAGGGGCCAGGGCGCCCCGCACGCTCTTCCGAGGCCGACCGCCACCCGCACGCCCGCGCCCTCGCCCCGGCCGCCGTTCCGGGGCCGCTGCCCGGCACCCTGATGAGCGACGCCTACCTCACGGCGGTCGGCCGCGTCGCCTATCTGTGGGGATGGCCGCTGGTCAACCTGCACAACCGGCTGCGGGCCATGTCCCAGCTGTCCGCCCCCGCGCTGCTCGGCGGGGTGGTCCCCGCCGGTCCGCCCGGGACGATCGGCATGCTGCACGACTACGTCCAGGCGCAGCAGCGCACCGTCGCATGCGCCAACCAGGATGTCGTCTACGGCTTCGGCATGCTGGACGCCGAATCAGGCCCCTGTGTCGTCCAAGTCCCGGATCTGGGCGACCGGTTCTGGGTGATCCAGCTCGTCGACCAGCGCACGGAGTCGTTCGGCAGGCTCGGCTCCCCGTACGGCAGCAAGCCCGGCCACTACCTGCTCGCGCCGCACGACTGGGACGGCGAGGTGCCGCCCGGCATCGAGGAAGTCTTCCGCCACGACACCCGGACCGGTGTCGTGGTGCCCCGGATGTTCATGGACGACACCGCCGAGGACCGCGCCGCGCTGCTGCCCGACGTGCGGCGGATCAGCGTGTACCCGCTCGCCGAGTACGACGGGTCCGTGCGCGAGGTGGACTGGACGGCCCTGCCGACCGTCGGTCCCGTCGCCTCGGACCAGTCGACCGCCGGCCGGGGCGAGCAGATCCAGGTGGACCCGGACACGTTCTTCGACCAGCTCGGCGCGGTCATGGACGAGGTGCCGCCGCTGCCAGGCGAGGAGTCGCTGTACGCCCTCTTCCGGTCGCTGCTGACGGCGGCCGAAGCCGACCCCGCGGCGGCCCGCGCCCTGCGCGAGGCCGCACGCACCGCCGACGCCGAACTCGTCGCGGATCTGGCCCACTTCAGGCACGTAGGACTGCCGGCCGCGCACGGCTGGACGACCCAGCGCAACGGCGCCCGCTTCGGCACCGACTACCTGACCCGCACCGCCGTCGCCAAGTCCAACATCTTCGTCAACCCCGTGGAGGAGACCGCGTACTACTACCTGGACGTGGCCGCGGACGGGTCGCGGCTGCGGGGCGGCGACTCGTACACCGTGACCTTCGAGCCCGGCGCGCTGCCGCCGGTCCGCGGCTTCTGGTCGCTGACCCTCTACGACGCCCACCACTTCTTCCACCCGAACGAACTCGGCCGCTACTCCCTGGGCACCAAGAACCAGGATCTGCACGTGGATCCGGACGGCTCCCTGACCGTCACGGTCGCCGCCGCCCGCCCCGCCGACCCGCACCGCGCGGCGAACTGGCTGCCCGCCCCCGAGGGCGAGTTCTCCCTCTTCCTGCGCGCCTACTGGCCGGACGAGGCCGTACTGGACGGCACATGGGCGCCGCCCGCGGTGCTCAAGGACTGAGCGGCCCCTGAGCCGTGGCCGCCCGGTGCGCCTGCGGTGAGCAGCCGAACCAGCGGCGGCACGAGCGGCTGAAGCTGCTCTGCTCGCTGTAGCCGAGGACGTCGGCGAGCTGGGCGAGCGGCATGGCCGTCGTGCGCAGATAGCGGTCGGCGAGTTCGTGCCGCACCTCGTCGACGATCTCCTGGTACGTGGTCCCGTGCGCGGCCAACTGCCTTTGCAGGGTGCGGGGATGGAGGCCGAAGCTCTCCGCCACGTCCTCCAGGCCGAACCGCCGGGTGGGCAGCGCGCGCTTGACCGTGCTGCGCACCTCGGCGGGCAGTCCGCTGCCCACGGCACCGCCGACCACGCCGCTCAGATACTCCAGGACCAGCCTGCGGACCGCCGGGTCGCTGCCTTCGACCGGGCGGTCGAGCACATCGGCCGCGAAGTGGAAGCCCAAGTGGTCCTGCTCGGCCGACACTTGGCAGCCGAAGTAGGTCTCGTACGTGGTCATGGGCGCAGCGGGCCGGTGCGGGAGCGCGACGCGGAGCGGGACGAACTCGGGCCCGATCAGCATGCGGAAGATCTGCAGGGAGGCGCCCAGGGACAGTTCGCCGATCTGGGCCACGTCGACCAGCGTGCGTTGCACCCGCGGGCGGATGCGGAAGTGGTAGTCGGCCACCGCGCCCGCCCGCTCGACGGCGGACTCGATCGCCGGGCTGTACTGGTACAGGAACCGGCCGATGCCGTCGATCGCGTCGCCCACCGACGTCGCGTGCCGCCCGATGACCCCGACCGGGCCGAGGATGTCCAGGCCCTGGTGCTTGGAGAGCCGCAGTCCGAAGTCGGGGCAGTCGAGCCGCCCGGCCGCGAGGTCGAGGGCGGTCACGAGCGCGCGGTACGGGATGTACTCGTCCGGGTCCTCGATCGCCTCGGGCCGGATTCCGGCCTGCCGCAGCAGCGGTGCGGACTGCCCGCCGAGCGAGGACACCAGCGCGGGAAACCCGGTGAGGCAACTGGAGCGGATCAGCGAACTCATGTCGCCAAGTGTCAAATTCTTGTCGTCCTACGTCAAGACTTGATGGGCGTTCAGTCGCAAGCTGGGGGCCGTTCACCATTCCGAATGCGGAGCAAGGGAGCCCTCGGATGAGCCCTCGGATGCCCGTCGACTTCGACGTATCAGGCAAGCACGTCCTTGTCACCGGTGGCCGCGGAGGCATCGGCGGCGCGATCGCCGCGGCCTTCGTCGACGCCGGCGCGCACGTGATCGCCACCGACCTCTCGCCGGTCCCGGTCGAGCCCCGCAAGGGCATCGACGACCGCGTACTCGACGTGCGGGACGCCGACGCCGTACGCGCTCTCGCCGAGGACCTGGACCGGCTCGACGTCCTTGTGCAGTGCGCGGGCCGCGCCGCCCCCATGACGGAGTACGAGCTCGCCACCTTCGAGGAGATCGTCGGCATCCACCTCACCGGCTCGTTCTCGATGGCGACCGCGCTGCGCCCGCTGCTCGCGGCGTCCCGCGGCAGCGTCCTCAACGTCGGCTCGATGTACAGCTACTTCGGCTCCCCGCTGGTGCCCGCCTACGGCGCCGCGAAGGCGGGCATCGTCCAGCTCACCAAGACCCTCGCCCTCGCCTGGGCGGCCGACGGCATCCGCGTCAACGGCATCGCACCGGGCTGGATCCGCACCGCGCTGACCGCGCCGCTCGCCGACCTTCCCGGTGCGGCGGAGGCGATCACCAGCCGCATCCCCGGCGGGCAGCTCGGCGAGCCGGAGGACCTCGCCGGAACCGCCGTGTTCCTGGCCTCCCCGGCCGCCCGGCTGATCACCGGCGTGACCATCCCGGTCGACGGCGGATACAGCGCCGGTTGAGCACCACCCCCGTACGCCCGTCCCTCTGTAGCCCCGTCCCCTTCCCCGTCTTGTCCCGTGAGGAACCCCTATGACGATGCAAGCGGTGGTCCTGCGCAACGGATCCCTTGAGCTCACCGACGTGCCGCTGCCCGAGCCCGGCCCCGGCGAGGTCCTGGTCAAGACCCTGGCCAACGGCATCTGCGGCTCGGACCTGCACTGCGTGACGCACAGCCACGCGCTCGCCGCCGGTGTGAAGGCGGTGACCGGTGCCGACCTGTTCGACCCGGACCAGCCGGTCGTGCTCGGCCACGAGTACTGCGCCGAGGTCGTCCGGGGCGGCCCCGACACGCGGGGCACGTTCGCCCCCGGTACCCGTGTCGTGTCGCCGCCCATGCTCGCCCGGCCGGTGCCGGTGAACCTGGGCTTCGGCGGGGTGGACGCGCCGGGCGGCTTCGCCGAGTACATGGTGCTCTCCGAGGTGCTGCTCATGCCGGTGCCCGACCACCTGTCGAGCGAAGTCGCCTCGCTGACCGAGCCGTTGGCTGTCGCGCTGCACGCCGTCAACCGCGGTGCGCTCGGCTCCGACGACGTGCCGGTCGTGATCGGATGCGGCCCGATCGGCCTCGCCGTGATCGCCGTCCTGAAGATGCGCGGCGCCGGCCCGGTCATCGCCGCCGACTTCTCGCCCGCCCGGCGCGCGCTGGCCGCCGAGTTGGGCGCCGACATCGTCGTCGACCCGCGAGAGACGTCCCCGTACGACTCCTGGCGCGAGGTCGCGGCCGTCGACGACCCGGCCCGCTACGGGCGCCAGACCGCGCTCTTCCCCGAGCTGCCCTACCGCCCGTCGGTCGTCTTCGAGTGCGTCGGTGTGCCCGGCGTCATCCAGCAGGTCCTGGCCGGAGCCCCGGCCTGCTCGCGCGTGGTCGTCGCCGGTCTGTGCATGGCCGAGGACACGTTCCTGCCCACCTTCGGCGTGCTCAAGGAGATCGACCTGGTCTTCTCCCTCTACTACACCGTCGAGGAGTTCGCCCAGACCCTCGGGCACCTCGCGGCGGGTGAGCTGCGCGCGGAGCCGCTCATCACCGGCCGGGTCGGTCTCGACGGGGTCGCGGACGCCTGCCGCGGTCTCGCCGACCCCGAGAAGGACGCCAAGGTCCTGATCGTTCCCGGCCTCTGACGCCCCATCAATTCCAGTTGCGCCTTCCCGACACCTTCCCACCGATCAACAAGGAGACAGCAGATGGCCGACCAGTCTTCCGCCGCCAAGCTTCCCGTGATGTCGCTCCCGCAGGGCGAGTTGCTGACCCTGAACGTCAAGGACATCCCGGTCATCAAGGACTCGATGGGCCCGGGCATCCACTACCAGCCCCTCTTCCTCGACCCCGAGGTCGGCGTCTGGGTCGTCCTCGCCCACTTCGCCCCCGGCGCCGAGCTCCCGGTCCACCTGCACACGGGTGCTGTGCACGCGTACACGCTGAAGGGTTCGTGGGCGTACCGCGAGTACCCGGACCAGCCGCAGACCGAGGGTTCGTACCTGTACGAGCCGGGTGCCTCGGTCCACAAGCTGTTCGTGCCGGAGAGCAACACCGAGGAGACCGTCGTCCTCTACGTCGTCTACGGCGCCAACATCAACTTCACCGACGAGGGCCAGTTCCACTCGGTGCTCGACGCGGTCACCATCCAGGGCCTGACCCAGCAGCTCGCCGCCGCGCAGGGCCTGGACGTCAACTACCTGACGGGCGGCGCCGCCCGCTACGCCGCCTCCAAGGAGGCATGAATCCAGAGACGGCGAAGTCCCCGGGTGCGCGGCACCCGGGGACTTCGCCGTCTCTCAGCGCGTCACTGCAGCGACGCCTTCGCCTTCGCCTCGCCCATCAGGTCCCTGTGCGCGTCGTCGCCGGACGCCAGGACGACCTTGTGGATCCGGCCGCCGGTGAAGACGCCGCGTACGGTCCCGTAGTCGTCGGTGACCGGATTGCCGTTGTCCTCGCCGACGTCCAGGCCGTCCGTCATGTGGTAGATGAACGGCACCGTGTGCGCGATCCGCGTCGACCCGGCCGGCTTGCCGTCGACGAACAGCTCGCCGTGGCCGCCCTTGCCCACGCCCCCGCCGTCGTACGTGAAGCGGTACGTCAACTGGTGGGTGCCGGGCGGGAGTTGCTCGGGCGCCGCGATCTCGTAGCGCTCGACGTCGACCCAGTTGTAGTGGAAGACCGGGACACCGTCGCGCAGGTACAGCGCCCAGCCGGCGAACCGGCTGCCCTGGGCGGCGACGACACCGCGAGCCGGTTCCTCCACCACCTCGACATCCGCCGTGAGCGACCAGGAGCGGTTGCGTGTGGAGGGCAGGACCGACTCGTGCAGGGCCCGCATGCCCGGGTAGAGACTGACCGAGTCTGTGCTGCCGGTCGTCGGGCGGCCCACCGCCTCGCTGTCCGTCCGCACCGCCTTGCGGTCGTCGAGCGGGAAGACGTTGTACTTGGCGCCCTCGATCAGGAACAGCTCCTTGAGCCGCTCCAGCTTGTCCGGCTCCGCGGCCGCCAGATCGTTCGCCTGGGCGTAGTCGCCGGGCGCGTACAGCTCCCACGTGTCCTCGGAGAACGGCGGCTGCTCGCCGTTGAACTCCCACGGCACCGCGTGCTTGGTGCAGGCGGACCAGCCCTCGTGGTAGAGCCCGCGGTTGCCGAAGATCTCGAAGTACTGGGTGGTGTGCCGCTCGGCGGCGTCGGCGTCGTTCAGGGCGTACGCGAACGAGACGCCCTCCATGGGCTTTTGGGCCACACCGTTGACCGACGTCGGCTCGGGGATGCCCGCCAGGTCGAGGAGGGTGGGCGCGACATCGTTGACGTGCGTGAACTGCTCGCGGATCCCGCCGCCGGACGGCGCGTCGATGCCGGCCGGCCAGTGCACGATCGTGCCGACCCGGGTGCCGCCCCAGTGCGAGGCCATCTGCTTGGTCCACTGGAACGGCGTGTTCATCGCGTGCGCCCAGCCCACCGGGTAGTGGTTGTAGAGCGTGGGCCCGCCGAGCTCGTCGACGCGCTCCAGCATCGACTCCACCGTCGCCGGGACGATGTTGTACGCCGCGTACTCGTTGACGCAGCCGTCAGGACCGGCCTCGGCGCTCGCGCCGTTGTCGCCCATGATGTAGAGGATCAGCGTGTCGTCGAGCAGGCCCATCTCCTCCAGGGCGTCGACGACCCGGCCGACCTGCGCGTCGGTGTGCGTCGCCATTCCGGCGTACGCCTCCATCATCCGCGCGTAGAGGCGCCGGGCGTCCTCGGACTGGTCGGCCCAGGCGCCTATCTCGTCGGGGCGGGCGCTGAGTCCGGCGTCCTCGGGCGCGAGGCCGAGTTCCCGCTGCTTGGCCAGGGTCCGCTCGCGCTGCTCGTCCCAGCCGTGGTCGAACCGCCCGCGGTACGCGTCCACGTACTCCTTCGGCGCGTGGAACGGGGAGTGGCAGGCGCCGAACGCCAGATAGCCGAAGAACGGCTGGTCCGGGGTGACCGCCTGCTGCTCGCGGATGTCGGCGATGGCCCGGTCCGCGAGGTCCTCGCTGAGGTGGTAGCCGGGCTCGGTCGGCGTCGGGACCGGGGTGGTGCCCTCGTACAGGTTCGGGTACCACTGGTCGGTCTCGGCGCCCATGAACCCGTAGAACCGCTCGAATCCCTCACCCGTCGGCCAGCGGTCGTACGGGCCGGAGCGCGAGGTCTCCCAGGTGGGCGTCTGGTGCCACTTGCCGAAGGCGAAGGTGTTGTAGCCGTTGCGGCGCAGGATCTCCGGGATCGGGGCGCACGAGTCGGGCCGTGAGGAGGTGTATCCGTCGTGGCTGGTGGCCAGTTCGGTGATGCCGGCGGCACCGACGGTGTGGTGGTTGCGGCCGGTCAGGAGCGAGGCGCGGGTGGGCGAGCAGATCGCCGTGGTGTGGAAGCGGCTCAGGCGCAGGCCGCCCTCCGCGAGCCGCTCGGCGGTCGGCATGGAGCACGGGCCGCCGTACGAGGACGAGGCGCCGAACCCCATGTCGTCGACCAGGATCATCAGCACGTTGGGGGCGCCCTCGGGCGGGCGGATGCGCTCGATCGGCGCGGGCTGCTCGGCGTCGCGGACGTCCATCGGTGTCGCCTTGAGCCGCTTCGGCTGCTGGATGGGGAGGGTGGCGCGGTAGGCCGGATTCACCACGGGGATGGTCCTTTCGGGATGGTGCGGATGTGCGGGTACGCGGATGCGCGGATGTGTGGACGTACGGATGCGTGGACGTGCAGATGTGCAGGTGTGCGGGTCGCGGGTGTGCGGGTGCGCGGGTACGTGGATGTGCGGATGCGCGGGGGTGAGGCTGGCGCGAGGAGGGGGTGCGGATCAGGCGTCGGCCGGGCTGACGACAGCGGGGCCGGTGGCCTGATCGGAGACGGCGCGGCGGTAGCGCAGCACCAGCGGGATCAGGGTCAGCATGAGCAGGCCGGGCAGGGCCGAGAAGCCCAGCCGCAGAGCCTCAAGTGCCGTCGCCGACTGGGTGACCGGGGCGTCAAGGGTCGAGGACACATAGCCGGTGAGCGACAGGACGAGGGTGTAGCAGAGCGGCCCGAGCGCGTGCCCGGCCGTGTCGACCGCCGTCCACACCCCGGACAGCACACCGGCGCTGTCGTGGCCGGTGCGCTCGGCCTGGATGCCGATGCAGTCGGTCAGCAGCGCGTACATGGCGACCAGGCTCGACGCCTGGCCCAGCGAGGTGAGGACGCCCGCGGCGGCTGTGGCCCCGACGCCGATGCCCACGGCGAAGTACAGGGTGACGCCGCCGACCGCCCACAGCGCCAGCCCGGCAAGGAGCAAGGGGACCGTGCCGAACCGGCGGGCGAAGGTGCCGACGACATGCACGGCGAGCGTGGAGCTGAGGGCGAACACCAGGAAGACCGTCGCCTGCCCCTTCCTTCCGCCGAGGAAGTACGTGGCCACGTACGGCAGACCCGTCAGGATCATCGTGGTGAAGACGAAGTAGAGGAACAGCAGCGTCGACAGCAGCACGAACGGCCGGTTGCCCCGGGCGGTACGGACCGCCTCACGCAGTGACAGCGCCTGAGCGGAGGGACGCGAGCGCACGGTGCGGGTGGCCACGACCGGGATCAGGAGCACCACGAGCAGCACCGCACCGATGATCACGGACATGGTCCGGTACGCCGCAGGGGTCCCCTCCTGCGTGAGCAGTGGGCCGGCCACTCCGCCCGCCAGCATGCCGAGGGTGAAGAAGAACGTCCGCCAGGTCATCAGCCGGGTCCGCTGCTCCGTCGACTCGGTCATCTCGGCCGGCAGGGCGAGGAACGGCACCTGGAAGCAGAGGTAGGCGGCCGACGCCGTGAGGAACGCCGCGAACACCCACAGGGCGGCGGCGTCACCCCGCACCGGCGAACTGAAGGTGGCGACGAACGCGAAGGGCATCACCAGCGCGCCGGCGCGCATCAGGTGTGAGCGCCGACCGGTACGCGCCGCCTCCCGGTCGCTGACCGCACCGAGCCAGGCGCTGGCCGCGATGTCGAACAGTTTGGGTACGGCGACGACGACCCCGGCGAGCGCGGCCGGGACCCCCAGCGCGTCCGTCATGTAGATGAGCAGCAGCAGGCCCGGCAGCGTGTTGAAGGCGTTCGACGCGAAGGCGCCGCTGCCCCAGCCGGCCATCCGGCGGGCGGACAGCGGTCGAGGCTGCGTGCCGTCGTCTTCGACACCGGGGGAACCCAACGATCTGATCATGTCGTGGACCGTTCTTCGGCGGGGCCTCCTGGGCCCTGGGCGAGGTGAGTGCGCCACACCATCGCCGCCGTCCCCCTGCGGGGCCATGTCACCCGACGTCAAGTTCTTGTCGCCGAATGACAAGAACGGGGATCATGCGTCGAAAACGCACCGGAAGCCCATGTGCCCCGTGGTGCTGTCAGGGGTGTTGGAGGTGCGGGCTGCGACCCGGTAGCGGTTGCAGTACGAGTCGTGGCACAGGTAAGAGCCGCCCCGGATGACCTTCGCGGCGCCCTCCGCCGGGCCGGTCGGGTCGGTCGTGCCGGTCGGGCCGGTCGGGTCGGTCTTCACCATGCCGGGACGGCCGTGATCGGTGGTCCACCAGTCGGCACACCACTCCCACACGTTCCCGGCGGTGTTGTACAGGCCGAAGCCGTTCGGCGCGTACGTGTCCACCGGAGCGGTTCCCCGGTGACCGTCGTCCAGGGTGTTCTTCGTGGGGAAGTGGCCCTGCCAGATGTTGCAGCGGTGCTCGCCGCCGGGGGTGAGCTCGTCGCCCCAGGGGTAGCGGCGCTGTTCTAGGCCGCCGCGCGCGGCGTACTCCCACTCCGCCTCGGTCGGCAGCCGCCCGCCCACCCACGCGCAGTACGCCTGCGCGTCCCGCCACGACACATGGACCACGGGATGCCGCCCCCGCTCGGCGACATCGCTCCCCGGCCCTTCGGGCGCCCGCCAGCTCGCACCCGTGACGCCGCACCACCAGGGGGTGCCCGGCACCCGTTCGGAGATCCGGCGCAGCGCGGCCGGCAGGAACGAGGCGAAGACGTACGACCATCCGAAGCGCTCCGCGTCGGTGACGTGACCGGTCGCCTCGGCGAACGCGCCGAACTCGGCGTTGGTGACCGCGTACGGCGCGATGCGGAACGGACTCAGCCGCACCGCGCGCGACGGCCCTTCCCCGTCAACGGCGAACCCCTCCGCGCTGTCGGTGCCCATGAGGAACTCCCCGCCGGGCAGCCGGACGGACTCAGCGACCCCGTCGGCGACTGCCGTCCCGCACGGCGCCGCCACCGACAACAGGCCCGTCGCTACGCCCAGTTGAGCGGAGGGCTGCCGAGAGGGCGTGCAGCAGCCGCGCGGTGCGGAGGCGTCTTCGGTGTGGTTCATACGTGTCCTCGGTGACGAGCGCGCCGCACCGTCCGCGCGGCACCGCCACCAGCCTGCCGCCCCGCGCACCACCAGGTCTTGCCACCACAGGACAGACCGGTGACGCGTCATGCCAAGACTCTGCCGCCCACGGTCAGGACTCGGCGGTCCCCGATCCGGCAACGCCCTGACCGCCCTGACCCCGGCTCATCCCTACCGTGCCGGGATCGTCCTGGGGTGTTCGGGGGCACCGGGCCGGTCGGCTTGCACACCCCACACCCGTCACGTGGCGAGATACGCGCCCTTGACCAGGGACGCCCTCTTTCGCCGTCCGCTGTCCCGGGTGACTCTGCGATCAGGACGTTCTCGCGGGGAAGACGGGGGCTGTTCGCTATGGCCGGTTGCTTACCTCTCTACGTGCCCGCGCTGCCGGCTCGGAGCAGCGCGCTCGCGGCGTACGCCAAGCTGAAGCCGTGGGTCCGGGCGGTCACCGCACCCCTCTGGACCGTTCCGCCGCGCACCGGCCCGGAACGGCTCCTCGGTCACCGGCCGGACGTCCTGTACGACCGGGACCGGGTTGCCCTCGCCGCGCATGTGCGTGGTCGTACGGTCGAGATCCTGAAAGCGCAGGGGTCGTTTCAGGCCTGGGTGGACGCGTTCCATGTGGAGGATGAAGAGGGGCCGGTCACCGGTGAGTTGTGGAACCACCTGCTGCACAGCCCCGTGCGGCCCGTGACGGGCGTCGAGCGGCCCGAGTGGCAGCAGGACGTGACGGCGCGGGTGGCCCGCGTCAGCGGGAACGGGCTCGGGATCCGCGTGTTCCTGCCGGACCTGCCTGACGAACGTCGGGCCGAAGCCCTGCTGAGGATCCTCGACCGCTTGCGGGCGGACCCGGTCCCCCTCGATCTCCTGCTCGACCTCGGCTCCGTGACGGAGGAGCACCACCGGGCCGACAAGTGGGCCTTGCATGCGCTGGACCTCCTCGGCGCCCTGCACGGCTGGCGCACCGTGGTGGTCCTCGCGGGCTCCGTCCCGCGCGAGGTGCCGGATCTCGCCGTGGGCGCGCTGGCCGAACCGCACCGCTTCGACTGGGACATCCCGCACATGGTCCTGCATGACGGGGAGGCCAGGGAGGCGCCGTTGCCGCTCCTCACGTACGGCGACTACGGGGCTCAGCACGCGCGTGCCGCCGATCTGCCCATGGACGGCGGAGGCGGCCGACCGTGGGGGCTTTTGCGGTACACGACGGATCGGACGTTCCTGCTGGCCAAGGCGCCGACAGCGGGGGAGGAACGCGCGGCGGATGTCAGGGCGCTCGCGCGGCGGCTGATCGAGACGGAGGAGTACCGCGGCGCGGGCTTCAGCGACGGTGACTCCTGGCTCGACGGGTGTGCGCGGGGCGCCGGGAGGGTGGGGACGGGAGGTGCTGCCGAGTGGATCACGGCAGGGCACAGCCAGCACATGTCTTACGTGGCACACCAGTTGAGGGCGTGACGCGAGCCGCAGTCGGTGCGTCGGTCATGGCTGCCGTCGACCACCGCCCACACCGTCTTCCCCGGAGCCCCCGTCCTCGGCTCGCAGCCCCAGTCGTCGGCGAGGGCGGAGATGAGGAGCAGGCCGCGGCCGCCGTCGCTCTCCGGGTTCGCGGGGGCGGGCGCCTTGCTCGGTGGGTGCTTCTCCGTGCGGGTGTCGGAGACCTCGATGCGGTGGGTGTGGCCGTCGGTGGTGAGGCGTACGTGGAAGTCGCGGCCGGGGACGTGTCCGTGGCGGACCGCGTTGGCGGTCAGCTCGGCGGCGATGAGGGTCAGGGTCTCGTTGACGTGTGAGTCGTACGGGTGCCCCCAGGCGTCCAGACGGTGCGAGACGAGGCGCCGGGCGAGGCGGGCTCCGCGGGGCGTGGAGGTGAAGCGCATCGCGAATGTGTGGGAGGTGCTGCTGCTCATGGCGGCCAGCGTGGTCGGGGTCGTGGCGCGTGCCCAGGGGCTACGGCCTGACTGCGGGGTGTTGTACGTGGAGGGGGGCGCGTTGTACGCGGGGTGCGGCGTGACCCGGCCCTGGGTGGGAAGTTGGTCCGGGGAGGCGGCAGAGGGGAACGGCATGAGCGTGGACGAGGCAGGCAGTGGCGTACTGCTCGCGTTCGGGCGGCAGTTGAAGCGGTTCCGGGAATGGAAGGGCATGGACCGCGCGCAGTTGGGCTCGCTGACCGGTTACTCGGCGGCGACGATCGCCTCGTTCGAGCAGGGTCGGCGGATTCCTCCGGCGCGGTTCATCTCCCAGGCGGATGAGGCGGTGGGGGCGCACGGGGTTCTCGTGGAGATGACGGAGGAGGTGGAGCGGGCGCAGTATCCGGCGTTCTTCCGCGATGCGGCGCGGTTGGAGGCGAAGGCGGTCGAGTTGCATGTGTATGCGACGCAAGGGGTCCCTGGGCTGTTGCAGACGGAAGAACATGCCCTGGCTGTTTGCCGGTTGTGGCGTCCTTTGCTGGACGAAGGGGGCATCGGAGACCGGGTTGCGGCGCGCTTGGCGCGACAGGCGATCTTCAGCCGTCGACCGGTCCCGCATGTGAGCTTCGTGATCGAAGAAGGCGTGCTCCACCGGAAGATAGGGGGACACGACGCCTGGCGGGGGCAGTTGGAGCAGATCATGTTGGTTGCTCAGAAGCGCAATGTTGAGGTCCAGATCATGCCGCTGGATCGAGGCGAGCACGCTGGACTGGCTGGGCCCTTCACCTTGATGGAAACGGGTGATGGGCGGAGGATCGCCTATGCGGAGGTCCAGAGCGACAGCCGTCTCTACACGGAGCGTTGCCGAGTGCGAGAGTTGGAGGCCACGTACGGAGTTCTCCGTGCACAGGCGATCACTCCCGAGGAGTCGCTGTGCCTGATCGAGAGGTTGCTGAGAGAGGCATGAAGGCGGAAACCGGCGCGCTGGTCTGGTTCAAGAGCAGCTACAGCGCAGGCGATGGCGGCGAATGCGTCGAGGTCGCCATGGCCTGGCACAAGTCGACGTACAGCAGCGGTGAGGGCGGCCAGTGCGTCGAAGTCGCCACCTGCCCCACAGCCGTGCACGTCCGGGACTCGAAGGACACGCACCGTGCCGCGTTGTCCTTCGGTCCCGCCGCGTGGGCCGAGTTCACTCGCGCCTGTTCTCCCGCCGTGCCACCCCAAGCCCCGCCGCCCCGATAAGCAGAAGCAGCGCGACCGTACCCAGAGTGAACGTCTCGAAGGCGAGGCGGGAGACGCCCCACACGTCGGTGAAGACGTAGTCGATGCCGAAGAGGCCCTCCAGGACGCCGGGGAACAGGGCCGACCAGGAGCCGACCACGATCCACGCGTACACGACCACCGCGCAGGTCACGAACCCGCGGTCGCCGAACGGGACTCGGTACGGGCGCGGTACCTCCCGGCGGCGCAGGCGCAGGACGACCAGGGCCGGGACGACGACCAGGTACGAGAGCAGCAGGGTGGTCACCGCCACCGTCAGGACCACGGTGAAGACGGCCGCCGTATCGCCGTCCGCGAGCTGCATCGCCGCGAACATGAACAGCGTGGCCACGGCGCCGGAGAGCAGGTTCGTGCGCACGGGCGTGCCCAGCTTCGGGTGGAAGGTTCCGAGCGCGCGGGAGAAGAAGCCGCCGTCGGCCGCGGCCATGGCCTGCATCCGGTCGCTGACGATCATCCAGGCGCTGCCCTGGGTGAGGAGCGCGAAGACGAACATCACCGCGGTGAGGGTGAGCAGCGGCCCGGCCGCTCCCCCGTACACGCCGAAGACCAGCCGGGCGCCCTCCATGAAGCCGCCGACGCCGGTGACCTTGCCCGCCGGGACGACGGCGAGGAGCGCGAGGACCGGCAGCAGGTAGCAGCAGGCCGCGACGGTCGCGGAGCGGCCGAGGGCGGCGGGCACGTCGCGCTGCGGGTCGTGCATCTCCTCGCCGGCGGCGTTCGGCGCCTCGAAGCCGACGTACGCGAAGAGCAGGATCGGTACGAGGGCGAGGAAGCCGGCCGTCGTCGGGGTGAAGTCGGCGTCGGTGAGGCCCTGGAAGCCGTGCTGGGCGCCGTAGGCCACGGCGGTACAGGTGAACAGGGCGAGGGAGAGGACCTTCACGATCGCGCCGGCCGTGGTGATCCACTTGCCGCGGCTGAGGGAGACGACCGCGGTGAGGATGGCGGCCCAGACGAAGACGAGCTTGAAGGCGTAGTCGGCGGCCGTGCCCGAGCCCAGGGGGAAAACGAAGCCGTCCCAGGTCTCGGCGGCCAGGAAGACAAGGGAACCGCCCAGCCAGATCGGGTTGGTGACCCAGTAGAAGAGAGTGGTGAGCGCGGCGGCGGGCCGGCCGAGGGCGAGCTTGACCCACATGTACGGGCCGCCCTCCTGCGGGAACGCGGCGCCGGTCTCGGCGAAGAGCAGGGCGTACGGGACGAGGAAGAACAGGGCGATGGCCGCCGTCCAGGTGGCGGCCTCACCGCCGCCGGTGGCGATCTGCCCGACGGTGTCGAAGGAGATCACCGCGGCGATGGCCATGGCGGTGATGTCGAAGCGCTTGAGGCTGCGCCGCAGGCCCGGGGTGGCCTCGGGCGCCGGCAGGTCGGGGGGCGAGAGCTTGGTGGACACGGGCAGTTCCTAGGGCGGGAGTCGGGGGACTGCGGGGACTGCGTGCGGGTGCGTGCGTGTCTGCGGCGGTACGGGGGAGGGGGAGGGGAGGCCCGGCGGGGGAACGGGCCTCCCCGGGGGGTGTGGTCAGGCCTGGCGGATCCGGCCGTTCGGCTCCGTGCGCTCCAGGACGCCGCGCAGCGCCGACGCCGCCTCCTTCGCCTCCGCCTCCGTCATGATCAGCGGCGGGGAGAGGACCAGGCTGTGCGCCGAGTCGCGGACGATGACGCCGGTCTCGCGGCGGATCACGTCATGCGGCATCCGCTCGGGGTCGAGGGGCAGCGGCTCGCGGGTGGCGCGGTCGGCGACGAGCTCCACGGCGAGCATCATGCCGACCGAGCGGACCTCGCCCACGACCTCCAAGTCGCCCAGCTGGGACTGGAGTTCGGCGTGCAGGAACGAGCCGATGGTGGTCGCGCGGGCGAGCAGGCCCTCCTTCTCGATGATGTCGAGGTTGGCGAGCGCGACGGCGGTGGCGACCGGGTGGCCGTTGTACGTGTAGCCCATCGGGAAGCCGTGCTCACGCAGCAGCGCCTCGGCGACGTGGTCCCCGACGAGCAGGGCGCCCAGCGGGACGTACCCGGAGGTGATGCCCTTGGCGGTGACGATGATGTCGGGCGTGGTGTCGAAGTACTGGGCGGCGAACCACTCGCCCACGCGCCCGTACGCGGTGACGACCTCGTCGAAGATCAGCAGGATGCCGTGCCGGTCGAGGACTTCGCGCACGCGCGGCCAGTAGTCGGCGGGCGGTACGAGCATGCCGCCGACGCCCATGATCGGCTCGCCGACCATCGCGGCGATGTGCTCCGGGCCGATCTCCGCGATGCGCTCCTCCAGTTCGCGGATCAGGAAGTCGGTGACCTCTTCGGGAGTCGTGGCCTGGCCGTCGTACAGCTCGGTGCGGTACGGCCACGGCGGGGTCAGGTGCGAGACGTGCGGCACCATCGGGGCGAACCCCTCCTGGTAGAGCGGGAATCCGGCGGCGGAGCTGCCGCCGTAGCCGACGCCGTGGTACGCCTTGCTGCGCGCCAGGATCCAGGTGCGGCTGCTCTCGCCGCGGCGGTGGTGGTAGTAGCGGGCCATCTTGATCGCGGCCTCGACGCCCTCCGAACCGCCGGAGGTGTAGTACACGTGGTTCAGCGGGTCCGGCGCCAACTCCGCGAGCCGGGCGGCCAGTTCGATCGCGCGGTCATTGGAGAAGTCCCAGAAGCTGGTGAAGTACTCCAGCTTCTTCATCTGCTCGTGGGCGACGTCGGCGAGGTCCGTGCGGCCGTGGCCGACCTGGGCGAGCCACAGTCCGCCGGTGGCGTCGAGGTAGCCGCGCCCCTCGGTGTCGGTCAGCCGGCAGCCCGCGCCGTCGGTCATTACGACGCGCTCGGTGGCGGTGCCCGGCAGATAGGGGTGGATGATGTGGGCCCGGTCGAGTCGGGCGAGGTCGGCGGCGTCGAGGGTCATGTTCTGGTGCCTTTCGTGAGCGAACTGGTCGTACGGAGCGAGCGGGTCAGGCCTCGTACGCGATCCACGTGGTCTTGAGGCCCGTGTACTTGTCGAAGGAGTGCAGCGAGAGGTCGCGGCCGTGGCCGGACTGCTTGAAGCCGCCGAAGGGCGTGAACGGGCTGAGCGCGTCGACGGTGTTGACGGAGACGGTGCCCGCCCGGAGCGCGTCGGCGACGCGGTGCGCCCGGCCCAGGTCCCGGGTCCACACGGAGGCGGCGAGGCCGTACGCGGAGTCGTTCGCGAGCCGGACCGCCTCCGCCTCGTCGCGGAACGGCAGGACGGCGAGTACGGGACCGAAGAGCTCCTCGCGGACCAGCGGGGTGTCGGGCGCGAGGCCGGTCACGACGGCCGGGTCGACGTACGCGCCCTCGCGGTCGGGCCGCGTACCGCCGCACAGGGCCGTGCCGCCGGAGGACGTGACCGCCGCGAGGACGCGCCGCGCCTGGGCCTCGTCGACCAGCGGGCCGAGGCGGGTGGCCGGGTCGAGCGGGTCGCCGGGAAGCCAGGAGCGGGCGTGCTCGGCGACGCGGGCGGCGAACTCCTCGGCGATCGAGGCGTCCACGAGCAGCCGGGTGTTGGAGGAGCACACCTGCCCGGCGTTGTAGGCGAAGCCCCAGGCGGCGCGCTCGGCGGCGGCCTCCAGGTCGGCGTCGGCGAACACCAGGTTGGGGCTCTTGCCGCCGGCCTCGGGCCAGACCTGCTTCATGTTGGACTCGGCCGCGTAGCCGAGGAAGCGCTTGGCGACGGCGGTGGAGCCGGTGAACGCCAGGCAGTCGACGTCCGGGTGCAGTCCGAGGGCGCGCCCGGTGATCTCGCCGGGGCCGGGGACGACGTTCAGGACGCCGTCGGGGAGACCGGCCCGGGTGGCGAGTTCGGCGAGCAGCAGCGCCGACTGCGGTGACTGCTCGGCGGGCTTCAGGACGACGCTGTTGCCGGCCGCGAGCGCGGGCGCCAGCTTCCAGGTCGCGATGTCCAGGGGGAAGTTCCACGGCACGACCGCGCCGACGACGCCGAGCGGGGCGCGGCGCACCAGGGCGAGGTTGCCGGGCGGGGCCGGGGCGACCTCGTCGTACAGCTTGTCGAGGGCCTCGGCGTACCAGGCGAAGACGCCGGCGGCGCCGGGTACGTCGGTGCCGTACGACTCGGCGATCGGCTTGCCCATGTCGAGGGTGTCGCAGAGGGCGAGCTCCTCGCCGTGCGCCTCGATGAGGCGGGCCAGTTCGAGCAGGACGCGCTTGCGTTCGGCGGGGGCGGTGCGCGACCAGCGGCCGTCCTCGAAGGCGGCGCGGGCGGCGGCCACGGCCCGGTCCACGTCGGCGGCCGAGCCGATCGCGACGTGGGCGGTGGTCTTGCCGGTGGCCGGATTCACGGTGGGCAGCCACGGGTCGTCACCGGTGGGGTCGGACCAGGTGCCGTCGATGAAGAGGCGGGTGCGGGGGACGAGCTCGGCGGCGCGCTGCCGCCAGTGCGAGTACGTCGTCATGCTGTGGCCTTCGATTGCGGGGAGGGCGATTGCGGAGAGGGAGATTGCGGGGAGGGCGATTGCGGAGAGGGGCCGGGGGCGGGCCGAGGGGAAGGTGCCTGGGCGGCGCGCGCCGGGGGCGGCCCGAGCAATTCTTTGAGTCGAAATTCAAACAATGGGTGACGGGATCGTCAATGCTCTGGGCAAGATCTTCTTGCGGGAGATGGTTCGGGTGACAGAGAATTGGCCGCCATGAGCAAAGTCGGCAGACCGCGCAATCAGACGGCGCGCAGGCAGGCCCTCGTCTCCGCGGCGGGGCAGGCGATCACGGAGCGCGGGCTTGAGGGCCTGCGCATCAAGGACATCGCGGATGCGGCGGGCGTCTCACAGGGCTCGGTCCTGTACTACTACCCGGAGCTGGACGACCTCGTCCTGGAGGTGCACCGCGGCGCGGTGGAGGGCTTCGTGGAGTCCCGGCAGCGGGCGTACGACGAGGCGGCGGCGGATCCGGCGGTGCGGCTGCGCGCGCTCGTGGACAGCGGGCTGCCCGCGAGCCCGGAGGACTCCCTGCACGGACTCCTCTACCAACTGCACCGCCGTGCGGGCCGCAGCCCCGGCCACGCCGAGCTGATGACGTCGCTGTTCGCGCGGGAGGTGGGGCTCTACTCGACGGCCCTCGAGGTCGGCGCGGCGACGGGGGTGTTCACGCTGGCCGCGTCGGCGCAGGATCTGGCGCATGGGCTGGTCGCCCTTGAGGACGGGTACGGGTTGCACATCGTGAGCCGGAACGCGGCGGTGCGGCCGGAGCGGGCGCGGGAGCTGGTGCTGGCGCATGCACGGGCGGTGACGGGGTGCGCGTCGCTGTAGGAACTTCTCCCCTCCCCGCCCCTTCCCGAAAGACTGCCGTCGGCACGGGGGCTCCGCCCCCGGACCCCCGCTCCTCAAACGCCGGAGGGGCTGAATTTGCCCCGATAGGGGCGCGGGGAACTGCGCGACCAGCCACGACGGCGCAGCAGACGAAACGACAGCGCCGCAGGCTTACGGGAAGGGGCGGGGAGGGGAAACTCACGTGGGCCGGGGCGCCACATCTCGCAGTACGTCCATCACCGCTCGCGCCCGCGCACTGTGCGCCACCCCGGCCAGGACGGCCAGCCTGACCTCCAACGCAGGCCCCGCCCCCCGGAGTTCAAGCTCCACCACCTCCCCGCCCCCGTACGTCTGACTCGTAGCCGGACGCTGGTTCAGGACCGAGTACCCGAGACCCCGCGCGACGAGCGAGCGGACCGTTTCGTACGACTGGGTGCGGTAGCGGACATCCGGTGCCGTGCCCGTCGCCGCGACCAGGGAGCGGAAGTAGTCGCGGCTGTGCGGGAGGTCGAGGAGGACCAGCGGCTCCGTCGACAGTTCGGACAGCTCCACACTGTCCCGCCCCGCCAGCGGATGGTCCGCCGCGACGATGACGTACGCCGGGGCGCGGGCGATCGTCTCGCTGCGTACCTCCGGTTCGGTCGACAGGCCCAGGTCGTACGTCACGGCGAAGTCGATGCGGCCCGTCGCCAGGGCGTGCACGAGCTGGTCGGTCTCCGCCTCCAGCACGTCGATCTCGACGTCGGGGAAGCGCCGGGTGCACTCGCTGAACAGCGCCGGCAGGTAATAGGGGGACAGCGTCACGAAGCAGCCCACCGAGACCGGGCCCGAGACCGTCTCGCCGTCGCCCCGCGCCTCCCGCTCCACCTCGCGGGCGCGCGCCAGCAGGTCGCGGCCCTGCTGGCGCAGCCGCTCCCCGGCGGGGGTCAGGGTCAGGCCCCGGCCCCGGCGGCGGATGAACAGCTGCACCTGCAGGTCGCGCTCCAGGTTGTGGATGGCCGCGGACACCGCGGACTGCGCGATGTGCAGCTCCACCGACGCCTCCGTGACAGAACCGCGCTCGGCGGCGACCAGGAAGTAGCGGAGCTGTACGAGGGTGAACCCCAGCGGTGACGTCATACGAGACCTTCGTGCCCGGTGAACCGTGTCCGGGCCCGAGCCTATGCGGCCTCCGGATCCGCTAGACCTGGTTGGCGGGCGCAGCATCCGCCGCGACGTCCTCCGCGTGCAGCAGCGGCGAACCGGCGGTCTCCTTCAGGGACAGCGCCGCGATCAGACCGCCGAGCGCGAACACCATCAGGTAGGGGCCGGGCACGAGCGTGCTGCCCGTCGCGGAGATCAGCACCGTCATCAGGTACGGCACCGTCCCGGCGAACAGCGCGGCCGTCATGTTGTACGCGATGGAGAGTCCGCTCTGCCGCGTCCGCGTCGGGAAGATCTCCGCCGACCACACCGCGTACGTGCCGAGGATCGCCGCCAGGATCACGCCGAGCGCGAGCCCCGCGATCCACGTCCCGGTGCTGCCCGTACGCATCAGCCAGAACGCCGGTGTGGCCACGACCAGGAGTGCCGTCGTCGCGCCGACGAACACCGGCTTGCGGCCCACCTTGTCGGAGAGCGCGCCGAACAGTGGCACGAGGGCGAGGCCGAGCAGCGAGATGACCGTGGAGAGGAGGGCCGCGCTGTCCGCCGAGTGGCCCAGGTGGTCGGTCGCGTACGTCACCAGGTAGGTGAGGACCGCGTAGAACGGGACGTGCATGGCCGCCATCAGGCCCGCCGCCTGGAGGAGTTGGCGCTTGTGGGAGCGGAGCAGTTCGCGGGCGGGGGAGCGCGGGACGGTGTCGTTCTCTTCGAGGGCCCGGTACTCGGGGGTGTCCTCGATCTTGTTGCGGATGATGAAGCCGATGACGCCGAGCGGGGCCGCGATCAGGAACGGGATGCGCCAGCCCCAGGCGGTCAGCTGGGCCTCGTCGAGCCCGGTGGAGAGCAGCAGGAACACGAACGAACCGGCGAGGAAGCCGAGCAGCGAGCCGACCTCCAGCCAGCCCACGCCGAAGCCGCGGCGCCGGCGCGGCGCGCTCTCCGCGAGGAAGCTGGCCGCGCTGCCGAACTCGCCGCCCGCCGCGAACCCCTGGATCAGGCGCAGGACGATCAGGAGGACCGGGGCGGCGATGCCTATGGAGTCGTACCCGGGCAGCAGGCCGATAGCCAGGGTCGCTCCGGACATCGTGAAGATGACCAGGGACAGCGTGCGCTTGCGGCCGATCCTGTCGCCGAGCGGGCCGAAGACCAGGGCGCCGATGGGCCGGATGCCGAAGGAGACGGCGAACACGCCGAACACCGCGAGCAGTCCGGTCGTGCTGTCGTCGGCGGGGAAGAACACGGTCGCGACGGTGCCGGCGAGATACGCGTACGCGGCCCAGTCGAACCAGTGGACGAAGACGCCGACGGCACCCGCGGCGACGCTCCTGCGCAGGGTGACCACGTCCGTGGCCGCCTCGACCCCGGCCCGGGACTCGGGCTCGGTCGTCGTGGCGCCGGTGTGAGAGGTAGGCATTGCACGCCTCCTTGTGGATGGGTGGAGAAGCGGAGCTGATGGGCGGGTGCCGCCGGTGTGTGCCGTGCCCTCAGAGCGCGGGCAGGCCGGTCAGCGCGGCGGGACTGGTGAGTGCGGTGAGTTCCGCCTCGGTCAGCAGGGCCCGCTCCCGGATCAGGTCGAGCGCGGGTCTGCCGGTGTGGTGGGCCTCCAACGCCAGGGCGCAGGCGGTCTCGTGGCCGAGTGCGGGGCTGAGCGCCGTGACCAGGCCGGTGGACGCGGCGACGGTCGCCGCGAGCCGGTCCCGGTCGGCGGTGATGCCGCGCACGCAGTGTTCGGTGAGGACGCCGACGCCCGCGGTGAGGTGGTCGAGGCCCGCGCTCAGGGCACGGTGGATGACCGGTTCGAAGGCGTTGAGCTGGAGCTGCCCGCCCTCGGCGGCGAGGGTGACCGTCACGTCGTAGCCGATCACCTCGAACGCGATCTGGTTGACCGCCTCCGGGATCACCGGGTTGACCTTGCCGGGCATGATCGACGATCCGGCCTGCCGCGCGGGAAGCGCGATCTCGCCGAACCCGGCCTGCGGCCCCGAGGAGAGCAGCCGCAGGTCGTTGCAGATCTTGGACAGTTTCACGGCGATCCGCTTGAGCACCCCGGACAGCTGGACGAACACCCCGACGTCCTGCGTCGCCTCGACCAGGTCGGGCGCGGAGACGAGCGTCGGGATGCCGGTGAGGCGACGCAGGTGCTCGATCGCCCGTTCCCGATAGCCGGGGCGGGCGTTCAGGCCCGTGCCGATCGCCGTGCCGCCGAGGTTGAGCTCGTGCAGCAGCACCCGGGCCTCGGCGAGCCGGTCCCGGTCCTCGGCGAGGGTGGCGGCGAACGCCCCGAACTCCTGGCCGAGCGTCATCGGCACGGCGTCCTGCAGCTGGGTGCGCCCCATCTTCAGTACGTCGGAGAACTCGGCCGCCTTGGCCGCGAACGCCTCGCCCAACTCGGCCAGGGCGGCGAGCAGTTCGCCGATGTGCGCGTCCAGGGCCAGCTTCACGGCGGTCGGGTAGACGTCGTTGGTGGACTGGCCGAGGTTGACGTGGTCGAGGGGGTGGAGGACGTCGTACGCGGCGCGGGGGTGCCCGAGGCGTTCCAGGGCGCGGTTGGCGATCACCTCGTTTGCGTTCATGTTGGTCGAGGTGCCCGCGCCGCCCTGGATCAGGTCGACGACGAACTGCTCGTGCAGGGCGCCCTGCTGAAGTTCGGCGCACACGTCGGTGATGGCGTCGGCGAGCGCGGGGTCCAGGGCGCCGACCTCGGCGTTGGCCCGCGCGGCGGCGCTCTTGACGACGGCGAGGGCGCGGACCAGGTGCGGGCGGTCGGCCAGGGTCTCCCCGGTGAGCGGGAAGTTGGCGACGGCCCGCGCGGTGTGCGCCCCGTGGTAGGCGTCCGCCGGGACGTCGACGGCGCCGAGCATGTCGTACTCGGTACGGAACCGGGGGGTCACGAAGCCGCCCCCCTGTCCACGCCCGTCCAGGCCAGGGCCATCGCCCCGTCGAGCAGGGCCCGTTCGGCGGCGGGGCCGACGCAGTGGGCCGCGAACTCCCGCTGGTGGTTGGTGGCGGGCAGGGAGCCGATGCCGATGTACGGGTGGATGGCCGGGACCACCTGCGAGACGTTGCCCATGTCGGTGGAGGCGCGGTTCATCCGGGCGGCCTGTCCGGGCGGCGCGAACTCCCGCCCCAGGGCGAGGGCGTTGGCCCGGTAGTGCGCGAGCGCCGACTGGTCCGCGCGGAACTCCGCGTACGGCTTGCTCTCCGGTTCGATCTCCAGGTCGCAGCCGGTCGCGAGCGCGCCCGCCTCGAAGGCCCGCATCACGCGCGGCTCCAACTCGGCCAGTTCCGCGAGGGTTTCGGCCCGTACGTACCAGCGGCCGTCGGCCCGCTCCGGGATGGCGTTCGGGGCGTCCCCGGCGTGCGTCACCACGCCGTGCACCCGCGCCGAGGCCGGGAGCTGCTGCCGCAGCAGGCCGATGGCGACCTGGGCGACGGTGAACGCGTCGGCCGCGTTGATCCCCGCCTCCGGGTACGCGGCGGCGTGCGCGGACTTCCCGGTGTACGAGACCTTCGAGTGGCTGACCGCGAACGGGCGGGCCTCGGCCACGTCGACCGGCGCCGGGTGCACCATCATCGCCAGGTCGACCCCGGCGAACGCGCCCCGGTCGAGCATCTCGATCTTGCCGCCGCCGCCCTCCTCGGCGGGCGTGCCGTACACCTCCACGGTCAGCCCGGCCTGGTCGGCGACCGCGGCCAGGCCGAGCGCCGCGCCGACCGAGCTCGCCGCGATCAGGTTGTGCCCGCAGGCGTGGCCGAGGCCGGGCAGCGCGTCGTACTCCGCGCACAGCGCGATCCGCACGGGCCCGCTGCCGAACCGGGCGTGGAACGCCGTGTCCAGGCCCAGATACGCCGAGGTCACGTCGAACCCGGCGCGGTCGAGGAGCTCGGGCACGGCCGCGGCCGCCCGGTGCTCCTCCCACGCGGTCTCCGGGTCGGCGTGCAACCGCTCGGAGAGCGCGACGAGTCGGTCCGCCTGCCGCTCCACGGCCTCCCGGGCACCCTGCTTCATCTGCTCGGCGCCCGTCACCGCGCCCGTCACCGCGCCCATCACCGATCACCCGGAACGCCGTACGAGGGAGCCGACGCCGGGTCGAGTCCGCGCCGCACGTAGTCGTCGCGCTGCGGGAGCCAGACGTCGACGAGCTCGCCGAGCCGGTCGAGCGGGTCCTCCGCCCAGTCCACGCGCAGGTCGGTCACGCGCCAGCCGACGTCGGCGACGACCGCGAGGCCCGCCGAGTACACCGGCCCTTCCTCGCCGCCCGCCGCGAGCGCCGCCTTCATGGCGGCGACCAGACGCTCCTCCATCTCGCCCGTGGCGGCGGCGTACGCGTCGAGGAGTACGCGGGGAATGTGCTCGCCGGACAGCATGTTGCCCGCCGCCACCGCACCGTCCGCCGTGGCCGAGGCGTGGGTGCCGAGCGTCTGCGTACCGCTGTACGCGAAGCCGGGACCGGACCGCCCGAGGACCGTCAACTGCCGGTACGCGATGGTCTTTTCGTTGCGCGCGGCAGCCGTGACCTCTGTGAGCGCCCGCTCGGGGTCGCCGTGTTCGGTGAGCCGGTCGAGCAGGGCGGGGCCGAGCGTCGGATCGGTGACGTTCTGCGAGGTCGCCGCGCCGATGCCGGGCCGCAGATGCACCACGCGGGCGGCGACGGCGGGGCTCGACGAGCTCGCCGCGATGCCGAACCGCTCGCCGTCCCGTACCACCAGGGAGAACGTCATCGCCGGGCCTCCTGTGCGTCCTTCGGGATCACCGCGATCGCGTCGATCTCGCACAGCCACTCCGGGCGGGCGAGCGCGGAGACGACCAGGCCGGTGGAGATCGGGTGGACGCCCTTGGTCCAGCGGCCGACCGTGCGGTAGACGGCCTCGCGGTAGCGCGGGTCGATCAGATAGATCGTCAGCTTGACCAGGTGTTCCATCCGGCTGCCGGACTCTTCGAGCAGCATCTTGATGTTCGCCATGGCCCGCTCGGCCTGCGCCTCGGCGTCGCCGACGCCGACGGACTCGCTGGTGTCGAGGTCCTGGCCGATCTGGCCGCGTACGTACACCGTGTCGCCGGCGACGACGGCCTGGCAGAGGTCGTTGTCGAGGCTCTGCTCGGGGTACGTGTCACGGGTGTTGAACGGGCGGACCCGGGTGTGCCCGCCGGCGACGATGGGCTGGTTCGTGGGGGTCGTGTTCCGCTGGTTTGTGGAGGTCGTGTTCCGCTGGTTCGTGGAGGTCATGTTCCGCTGCTCCTCAGTTCTCGTCCGCGCCGTACGCGAGGTAGCCGCGCTGGGTCGTGATGTGGTCGGCGATGTACTTGGCGTCGTGCCAGGCGCCCCAGATGAAGCTCGACCCCCGCCGGGACAGCCAGGGCAGGCCCAGGAAGTAGACGCCGGACTCGGCGGACACCCCGCGCCGCTGGTCGGGCCGGCCGTTCGCGTCGAAGGCGTCGACGTCCAGCCAGCCGTAGTCGGCGGCGAAGCCGGTCGCCCAGACGATCGAGGTCACGCCCGCCTCGGCCAGGCCGAGTTCGAGCCGCGGCTCGGTCACGCACGCCGGGTCGGCGCCGAGGACGTGCGCCTCGGGCTCCTCGGGCAGGTCGAGCCCGTTGCGCTCCACGTAGGCGTCGGCGGCGCGCAGCAGGTCCAGGTACTTCTCGTCGCCGAGCGCGATGTTCTCGGCCAGGTCGGGCGCGAAGGTCAGGACGCCGTCCTCGTACGCGGCGGTCATGCCGACGAGTTCGATGCCGTCGGCGGCGAGGGCGCGGAAGTCCACGGTGTGGCCGCCCCGGGCACCGCTGACCGCGATCGTCACGTGCGCGGCGCCCTGCGGGGGCGTGTCCAGGTCCCAGAGCCCGAGCACGCCGAGCCACCAGCAGAAGTCCCGGCCGCGGTACTGCCGCGGCGGCCGGTCGTGCGGCCCCACGGAGAGGAACACCCGGCGCCCGGACCGCCGCAGCTCGTCGGCGATCTGCACCCCGGACGAGCCGGCCCCGACCACGACCACGGCACCTGCGGGCAGTTGCCGCGGATTGCGGTACTGGCTGGAGTGGATCTGCACGGGCACGGCGCCGTCCGGGACGACCGGCGGGATCACGGGCCGCTGGAACGGTCCGGTCGCGGCCACGACGAAACGTGTGTCGATGGAGCCCTCGGAGGTCTCGACCCGGAAGCCGGGCCGCCCCTCGTGCCTGCGCACCGAGTTCACCTCGACCCCGCACCGGACGGGGGCGCCGATCTTCTCGGCGTACGCCACGAAGTAGTCCGCGACCTGCTCCTTCGAGGCGAAGGCGTCGGGGTGGACGTCCTGGAACTCCAGGCCCGGGAACCGGTCGTGCCACGCGGGCCCGTTGGCGACCAGCGAGTCCCAGCGCTCCGAGCGCCAGCGCTCGGCGATGCGATGCCGCTCCAGGACCACGTGCGGTATGCCGTGCGCCCCCAGGTGCTCACTCATCGCCACGCCGGCCTGTCCGGCCCCGACGACGACGACTTCGGTCTCTTCACTCGGCACTTTCAGCCTCCACTCGGGCGGTAGTTCATCGAGGTGTCGCGTTGCGCGCTACCGCATGAACATCCTTGGCCCGAGCCGGAAAGCCTGTCCAACAGATCTTTTCGGGGTAGGGGATCTGTTTTTCAGATGTGCCCTTTCAGATATGCCCGGACTCTGGACGCCCCGGCCTCGTCAAGGCGCTCGTTAAGGTCGACGCGTGACCTCCACCGCCCCCTGGCCCCCCGGACCCCTCGACCCGCTCGACCGCCGGATCGTCGCCGCCCTCCAGATCGACGGCCGTGCCTCGTGGCGCCGGATCGCCGCCGCCCTCGGCGAGCCCGAGCGGAAGGTGGCCCGGCGCGGGGCGCGGCTCCTCGACAGTGGGGCGGTCGCCGTCACCGGGCTCGTGGTGCGCGGGGAGACGGTGATCGCACGGCTCGGCTGCCTGCCGGGGCGGGTGCGGGACACCGCCGTCGCCGCCGCCCGCCGCGAGGACACCGTCTTCTCGTACGTCCTGGCCGGATCCGTCGACTGCGTCGCCGAGATCCAGTGCCCGCCGCGCCGCCTCGCGCGGCTGATGTACGAAGAGGTGCCCGCGCTCCCGGGCCTCGCGGGCCAGCAGATCACCCCGGTCCTGCGGTACTTCAGGACCGTGCACGAGTGGCGTCCGGACATCCTCGACGCGGACGAGGTCGAGGAGCTCGGCGGGATCGACCCGTTCGCCGACGGGGTCGGCGCCGCGCCCGGCCCGTGGGCCCCCGACGAGGAGGCGATCCTGCTCGCCCTCGCCGAGGACGGCCGCCGCACGCACGACGAACTCGCCGCCCTCGCCGGGGTGTCGGTCGCCACGGCCCGCCGCCGGGTCGAGTCGCTGATCGCCTCGGGCGCGGTCTCCATCCGGGCTGCGGTCGAACCCGCTCTGCTCGGTCTGCCGGTCGAGGCGATGCTGTGGATCCGCACGCGGCCGGACGAGGTCGAGACGGTCGGCCGCATGCTCGTCGAGGACTCACTGGTGCGGTACGCCGCCGTCGTCATGGGCGAGCACCAACTCCTCGTCGACGTCACGCAGCCCGACAAGGAAGCGCTCCACGACTTCCTGACCCGGCGCCCCTGGGTGAGCCGCGTCGAGTCCGTGCAGTCACACCTGGTCGTGGAGGCGTTCAAGCGCAGCGGAACCCCGACGGCGCTGCTGCCTCGCGACTGAAACGTTCTCTGTAGAACTCCGATCGTCTGAAAAGTTCATACAGACCCATCTATTGACGGTTCTCGTCAGGGGGTCGCAGTGTGGGACCGCACACGTCTTGGCGACCGCGCCCGTCCGCGCGCCGCCCACCCTGCCCTCGGGACACCACGATGACCGATCACCCCTGCCTGCTCGACGCCACCGAACTCGCCGCTCGCATCCGGCGTCGGGAGCTGTCCGCCCGCGAGGTCGTGACCGCCCACCTGGAGCGCATCGAACGCCTCAACCCCCGCCTCAACGCCCTGGTGACGGTCGACGCGGACGGCGCGCTCGCCGCCGCCGCCAGAGCCGACGAACAGCTCGTACGGGGCGATGCCACCGGCCCCCTGCACGGGCTGCCCATCGCCTTCAAGGACACCCACCTCACCCGCGGGATGCGCACCACCCACGGCTCCCCGCTCTTCGCCGACCACGTCCCCGACGAGGACGAACTCCTCGTCAGCCGCATCCAGTCGGCCGGAGCGATCCGCATCGGCAAGACCAACGTCCCCGAGTTCGCCGCTGGTTCGCACACCTTCAACACCGTCTTCGGTGCTACCCGCAACCCCTACGACACCGGCCGCTCCGCCGGCGGCAGCAGCGGAGGCGCCGCCGCGGCCCTGGCCGCCGGGCTCCAGCCGCTCGCCGACGGCTCCGACATGGGCGGCTCGCTCCGCAACCCCGCCTCCTTCTGCAACGTCGTCGGCCTGCGCCCCACCCCGGGACGCGTCCCCGCCCTGCCCGCCGCCAACCTCTGGGAGACCCTCGCCGTCGCCGGGCCGATGGGCCGCTCCGTCGCCGACGTCGCCCTGCTCCTCTCGGTGATGGCCGGTCCCGACGCACGCTCCCCGCTCTCCCTGGACAGCCCCGAACCGGCCGCGTTCCGCGCCCCGTTGACCCGCGCCGACCTCACCAGACTGCGCGTCGCCTGGGCCCCCGACCTCGGCGGCCGCGTCCCCGTCGACCGGGACGTCCGGGACGTGTTCGCCGCCCAGCGCACCGTCTTCGAGGAGCTCGGCGCCCACGTCGAGGAGGACTGCCCCGACCTCGACGGCGCCGAGGAGGTCTTCCGCACCCTGCGCGCCCAGGAGTTCCACCTCGGCCTCGGCCCGCTCCTGGACCAGCACCCCGACGCGTTCAAGCCCAGCCTCGTCCGGAACATCGAGGCCGGCCGCGACCTCACCGGCGCCGACATCGCCCGCGCCCACGCGGAACACACCCGCATCCACCTCGCCGCCACCGCCTTCTTCGAGCGCTACGACGTGCTGCTCGCCCCCGTCAGCCAGGTGACCCCGTTCGACGTCGACGCCGAGTACCCGCAGACGATCGACGGCGTCCCCCAGCACACCTACCTCGACTGGATGCGCTCCGCGTACTTCCTCTCCGTGCTCGGCGCCCCCGCGCTCGCCGTCCCCGCCGGATTCACGCCCGGCGGCCTCCCCGTCGGCCTGCAGATCGTCGGCCGCCCCCGTGCCGAGCGAGCGGTCCTGGAGATCGGCGCGGTGTACGAGACCGCGACCGGTTACGGCCGCCGCCGCCCGGACCTGGACTCCGCCGCGTAGCACCGGCGGCCCATCCGCACCGGCGGCCCATCCGCACCCCCGCCGGGGGCCCGTCCGCACCGGCGGCCCATCCGCACCCCCACCCGTACAAGGCCACCCCCGTGCAACGCCTCTCTCGTACCACCCTCTCCGGCTCGTCCCCGCCCCTCCCCGGGAGTCTCGTTGAGAAGACCGCACCTGCTCTGGGCCGTGCTGCCCGTGCTCGGGTTCCTCAGTACGCCGTTCCTGCCGTTCGTCAACGGCCCGCACCTGTGGTTCGGGCTGCCGTCCGTCCTCGTCTGGTGCCTGTCCTGGACCGCCGGCACCACCGTCTGCCTCGCCCTCACCGAACGGCTGGCCCGGATGGATCACGCCGACGACCTCGCCGCACCGCACGCCGAGGAGGCCGGCCGATGAGCCTCGACCCCACCACCGTCGTCACCCTCCTCGGGATCGTCGGCCTGGCCGCCGTCGGTATCGGCGGACGCCGCCGCAAGCAGGACGGGATCGGCGAATGGACCGTCGCCAAGCGCGGGTTCGGCGCCTTCACCACCTGGTTCCTCCAGGCCGGCGAGGCGTTCACCACGTTCAGCTTCCTCGGCCTCGCCGGAATCGCCTTCGGCGGCGGCGTCGCCGCGTGCTTCGCCCTCTGCTACCTCTCCATCAACCTGATCCTGCAGTACTTCACGATGCCCCGGATGCGTGAACTCGGCGTCCAGGGCGGCTACTTGACCCAAGCCGACTTCTTCACCGACCGCTTCCGCAGCCCGCTGCTCGGCAAGGTCGTCGCCGTCGTCGGAGCCGTCTTCCTGCTCCCGTACCTCCAGCTCCAGATCACCGGACTCGGGCTGATCGTCGAACTGGCCACCGGGAGCGCGGCGGGCGGACGGCTCTCCATGGTCCTCGCCACCGTCCTCACCGTCGGCTTCGTCCTGTGGTCCGGCATCCGCGGCATCGCCCGGGTCGCCTACCTCAAGGACTTCCTGATGGTGATCGGCCTGATCGTGCTCGCGGTCGGCGTCCTGGCCTCCCTCGACGGCGGCCTCGGCGGCCTCTTCACCACGATCCGCGAGGAGCGTCCGGCCCTGCTCGGCTTCGACCAGGAGGGGTACGACACCGCCTGGTTCATCAGCGCCGTGGTGATCTCCGGTATCGGCGGCGGCCTCGGCACCATGGCGCATCTGTGGCCGCCGGTCCTCGCCGCCGGCAGCGGCCGGGCGCTGCGCAAGAACGCCATCTGGCTGCCGCTGTACCAACTCGCCCTGATGATCCCGGTGATCGTCGGCTTCGCCGGTGTCCTCGGCCTCGCCCCCGACTCGCCGGGCAACGCCGTCGCCCTGACCCTCGCCGGACAGACCCTGCCGGGGTGGCTCGTCGGACTCGTCGCCGTCGCCGCGGCCTCCGCCGCGATGGTGCCCTCCGCCGCGATCATCGTCGGCATCTCCAGCCTGGTCTCCCGCAACGTCCTCGGCGTCCGGGGCGACCGGGCCCAGCTCCGGGTCACGCACGCCGTCGCGATCGCCGCCGCGGGACTCGCCCTGCTCCTCGGCCTCGCCCGCCCCGACCTGCTGTCCAACCTGCTGCTGCTGACGTACGGCGGACTCACCCAGCTCGCCCCGGCGATCGTGATGGGCCTCGCCCGCCGCGTCCGGCTCAGCGCCGCCGCCGCGCTCAGCGGGGTGCTCACCGGCGTCGCGGTCCTGACGTGGCTGACGTTCGGGGGCGTGGACGCCGGCACGGTCGACCCGGGCCTGCCCGCGTTGCTCGCCAACATCGCGGCCACGGCGGCCGTGGAGGCGGTACGGCGACGCAGGCACCGCCCCGCGCTCCCGCCCGAGCCTGCCCTCGCCGGGCCACCGACCGCCGCAACGCGGAGCTGACTCTCCTGGGGCAGTCCCGGATCAGGCGGCGCGACCAGGCGTGAGTGCGTCCAGGTCAAGGGCGATGGCGAAGGGCACCGGGCGGGTGAGGGTGCCGCGGAAGATCCCTGCCGGGGCGTAGGCGCGCGTCGGCCCGTCGAGTTCGTAGACGTGGACGACGGGCGCTCCGTCCTCGTCCTCGATGCACCAGTAGTGCGGGATGCCGGCCTCCGCGTACTTGCGGAGTTTGACGGTGCGGTCGCGGTGGGCGGATTCGGGGGAGACGACCTCGATGACCAGCTGGACCTCTTCGGGGGCGAACCAGGTGCGGTCGGCCTGGTAGGGCGCGGTGGTCAGAAGGAGGTCCGGCTCCAGGCGGGTCTTGGCGTCGAGGCGGATCGTCATCTCTCGTGCGACCTCGACGCCGTCCGGTGCCTGTTCCATGAGGGCGACGGTGAGCGCGGTGACCAGGCTGCTGTGCCGGGACCGTTGCGGAGGAAGCCTGAACACGAGGGCGCCGTCGATGAGTTCGGTGTGGCGGGGCGCTTCGGGGAGGTCGTCCAGGTCCTCGGCGAGCCAGCCTTCCGGGCGTGGCGGAAGCATCCAGCCGGGCAGTGCCTTCATAGCCCGACCGTATCTATTCCGGGGAGCCCTCCCGGCCCGTCAACCGCTCCACCCCATCCCGCATATGCGCCTCAAGCAGCGTCAGCAGACGCGGCTCGTCCGCCGCGCGGAGCGCCTCGATCAGGGCGGCGTGCTCCTCGACCATGGCCTGCGGGTCGGGGTGGCGGTGGGTGAGGGCCGAGAGGCACATACGGGTCTCGACGAAGAGGGTCTCCGCGATCCGGGCGAGCCGGCGGCTGCCGGACTCGGCGACCAGGGTCTGGTGCCACTCCATGTCGGCGGCGCTCAGCCCGGTCATGTTTCCGCGCCGCGCCGCCGTCGCCATCGCCCGGTGGGCCTTGGCGAGGCGGTCGGCGGTGCGCTGCGGGTCCTGCCGCAGGACGAGACGGCAGGCCGCGGCTTCCATGGCGGAACGGGTGAAGTAGATGTCGCGTACGTCTTCCTCGTCGAGCTTCGTGACGAAGACGCCGCGGTGCGGCTCGCTCACCGCGATGCCCTGCTGCACGAGACGCTGCATCGCCTCCCGCAACGGCCCCCGGCTGACGCCGAGTTGGGCCGCAAGGTCGGCCTCGCCGAGCTGGTGTCCGGGCGGCAGGCTGCCGTCCATGATGGCCTGGGTGAGCTGGGACGCGATCGCGATGGCCGCGGGCTCCCGCTTCACGGGGCGCAGACTCTTCACTTCCGCCATATTCGGGTTGTCCTTGGTCGGGGCGCGGCCGGGCTCAGGCCACGCCGGTGGTGATACGGGGATGGTGCGAGAGCCCGAACAGGGCGCCGAGGCCCGTGCGCGGCTTCGCGTCGCCCGCCAGGCGCAGGCCCTCCCAGGCGGAGACCTGGTTCGCGGTCAGGACCGGCTTGCCGAGGGCCTGTTCGAGGTCGTCGAGGTAGGCGACGGTGTGCAGGGCGGTGTCCGGCAGGAGGACCGCCTCCGCGTCCGGGTGGTCGTTGGACAGGGCGAGGTCCAGGACCTGGTCGCGGGTGAGCGTGCCGACCTCGGCGGCCGTGATGATGCCGCGCCCGGAGACCTGGACGACTTCGGCCCCGGCGGCTTCGAGGAAGCGGACGAAGTAGCCGGCGACGTCGTCCGGGTAGGTCGCCGCGATCGCGAGCCTGCGCACGCCGAGCGCCTGGACGGCGTGGGCGAAGGCGAAGGACGTCGAGGAGGCGCGGCTCACGGGCAGTCCCGCCGCCTCGGCGAGTTCCTCGACCTGGCGGAGCGCGCCCTCGGGGCCGTAGATGAAACTGGCGCTGGTGCAGGCCCAGACGACGACGTCGGGGCTGTGCCGGGAGAGCTCGGTGAGGCCGTCGGCGAGGCGGTGGGTGGAGCCCATCTCCAGGAGGGCGTCCACGCGGTGCGCGTCCTCGCCCATGTCCGTGTGCACCAGGGGGAGTCGGGTGCCGTCGCCGAGCAGCGCTTCGAGGCGGGGGTAGTCGTCCTCGGCGGAGAAGCCCGGGTACAGAAATCCGACGCAGGTGGTCCGGTCAGGCATGGGTTCGATTTCCTTTCGCGCGGGAAGTTTAGCCCGCTGTCGACGAGACGACGAAAAGTTGTAGACATTCGACAATCCGCGGCCGGCCGAAATCGGGACCGGGCGGATCAGGGCAGGTCGTACGGCACGTCGTACGGCAGGTCGTACGGCAGGTCGTACGGCACGTCGTACGGCAGGTCGGAGGGCGCGTCCGACGCCGGCTCGGCGGGCGCTGCGGGGGCGGCCGCGCCGGGTCCGGCGGATGGGCGCGGAAGGGCCGCGACGCGCGCCTGCGGGTCGATCAGGGCCTGGTAGTCGCCGACGGGCCGGACGCCGATGCGGCGCAGCGCCGCCCACATCGTGACCTGGTTCGCGGAGAGCACCGGCATCCGCAGCTCGGCCTCCAGCTGCGGGATCACGTCGTAGGTGGGCAGGTTGGTGCAGCTGATGAAGAGCGCCTCGGCGCCGCCGAGCGTGACGTTGCGGGCCATGTCGACCACGTCGCGGTAGGGCACCGCCCAGATCTTCCGGGTCAGGCCCAGATACTCGCGGCCGGTGACCTCGATGCCGACCTGGTGCAGGAAGTCGGCGAGCGAGTCCGTCACCGAGCGGGTGTACGGGGTGATCACGGCGAGCCTGCGCACCCGCAGGTCGGCGAGCGCCTCCAGGAGCGCCCCGGACGTGGTGACCGCCGGGAGCCCGCCGGACGCGCTGCTCATCTGGGCGCACATGGCCTGTTCGCCGGCGAGCCCGGCGACGAAGCTGCCCGAGGTGCAGGCGTACGCGAGGGTGCGCGGCTCGACCTCCTGCAGGGCCGAGACCGCAGCGCGCAGTGTCTCGTGCTCACTGATGAGCCGGGCCATGTCGAGGCTGACCTCGACGGGGACGAACGGGGTACGGGTGATGTGCAGGGAGACCTCGTCCGGGACCCAGCGCCACAGCTCGCGGTCAGGCCCTGTCCTCAAACCCCCGTCGTCGCCCGAAGGGCGGCCCTGCGGCGTCTGGTGCGTGCTCTCGGTGTGCCGGGCGCAGGCCCTCGTAGCGGAGCTACTTGGGTCTTCGCCCGGTGCGGCGAGAGTGGGTGCCAGGCGTTGCGGGGCAGGCGGGGGTTTGAGGACAGGGCCTGGAGCGAAGTCGAACGGTGCGACGACGCCGACGCCGCACTGGGGCAGTGGACCGCCCAGGGTGGTGATGTCCAACGCGGTTCCCCTTCGACGCTGCACGCGCACGGGCACGGTCGGCCGTGCGCCCTGGTGGACATGAGTGGTGTTGTCGTGTGCACCCGTGCCGGGGAAGTCGCAGCGGGGGACGTGGGGGTGACCCGCGGGCTGCGCGGCCGTGGCGGTCTCCGGGCCCGGCGCGGCTGTTCGTGCGGCCACCGGCACGGTAGATTGTTGACAATCTAAAGATCTGCTGCCTAGCGTGTCAATCCCTGCTGAGGGCGTCGTATCGGGTGCCCTGGCGCCCTGGTCCGGCCCTGGCGCGCGGCCCCGGGAAGACGCTCCAACGGCCCCTGACGCGGCGCCAGGGCCGCACTGGGGCCGTTCGTACCGCGATCGAAGGGCGGCCTGCCGTATGACCGACAGCACCACTCCGCGCGTCCTGGTCCTCTCGGGTGAACCGCCGCCCGGCCTCGAACCGCTCGACGGCCGGGCCGAGCTGCGCCTCGTCACCGAGGACCGGCTCGCCGCCGAACTGCCCGCCGCGGACGCCCTGCTCGTCTGGGAGTTCGCCACCGACGCGCTGCCCGCCGCCTGGCCGCGCGCGGGCGGACCGCGCTGGGTGCACACGGCGAGCGCGGGCGTGGACCGGCTGATGTTCCCCGCCCTGGTCGACTCGGACACCGTCCTCACCAACGCGCGCGGCGTCTTCGAGCAGCCCATCGCGGAGTACGTCGCGGGCCAGATCCTCGCCCTCGCCAAGGACTTCGCGGGTACGTACGCCCGCCAGCGGGACCACGTCTGGCAGCACCGCGTCACCGAGCGGGTCGGCGGCACGCGCGCCGTGGTCGTCGGCGGCGGGCCCATCGGCCGGGCCACGGCACGCACGCTCGGCGCGCTCGGCCTGCGGGTCGCCCTGGTCGGCCGGACGGCCCGCGCGGACGACCCGGAGGTGGGCCGCGTGCACGGATTCGCCGAGCTCGACGCGCTGCTCCCGGAGGCCGACTGGGTGGTGAGCGCGGCGCCGCTGACCGAGCAGACCAGGGACATGTTCGACGCCCGCGCATTCGGCCTGATGAAGCGCGGGGCCCGCTTCCTGAACGTGGGGCGCGGCCCGCTCGTGGTCGAGGCGGACCTCCTGGAGGCGTTGCGCGCCGGGCAGTTGGGCGGCGCCGCGCTCGACGTGTTCCGCGAGGAGCCGCTGCCCGCCGACAGCCCCCTGTGGGACGCGCCGGGACTCCTGGTCTCGCCCCACATGGCGGCGGACACCACGACGTGGCTGGACGATCTGGCCGCGGTGTTCGTCGACAACTTCGGCCGCTGGCGCGCGGGCCGCCCGCTGCGCAACGTCGTCGACAAGAAGCTCGGTTACATCCCGTACGCCGCCCCTGCCGATGGAGTGTCCCGATGACGAACGTGCAGGAAGAAGCCCACGTGCCCGCCGGTTCGGTGACCGGACCGGCGGCGCTCACCGCGACCGAGCTGCTCGACCGGTACGCCTCCGGCGAGCTGTCCCCGGTGACCGCGACGGAGGCCGTGCTCGACCGGATCGCGGAGGTGGACCCGCGGGTCAACGCGTACTGCCTGGTCGACCGGGACGCGGCGCTCGCGCAGGCCGAGCAGAGCGCCGAGCGGTGGCGGCGCGGACAGCCGCAGGGACTGGTCGACGGCGTGCCCACGTCCATCAAGGACCTGTTCCTGACCCGGGGCTGGCCGACGCTGCGCGGTTCGCTCAGCATCGCCGCCGAGCAGGCCTGGCAGGCGGACGCGCCGTGTGTGGCACGCCTGCGGGAGCAGGGCGCGGTGTTCGTGGGGAAGACGACGACGCCGGAGTTCGGCTGGAAGGGCGTGACCGACAACCCGCTGACCGGCGTGACGCGCAACCCCTGGGACCCGAGCCGGACTTCGGGCGGTTCCTCGGGCGGCAGCGCCGCGGCGGTCGCGGCTGGGATGGGTCCGCTGTCGGTGGGCACGGACGGCGGTGGCTCGGTGCGCATCCCGGCGGCATTCTGCGGCGTCTTCGGCATGAAGCCGACGTACGGGCGGATCCCGATGTTCCCGGCGAGCCCGTTCGGGACGCTCGCGCACGCGGGCCCGATGACGCGGACCGTCGCGGACGCGGCGCTCCTGATGGACGTGGTGTGCGGGGCGGACAGCCGCGACTGGTCCGGGCTCGCCCTGCCCGAGGGGAGCTTCCGCGCGGCTCTTGAGGCCGACTCCCTCGCGGGCCTGCGCATCGCCTACGCGCCGACGCTCGCGGACGCCGAGGTCGACCCGCAGATCGCCGCGCGGGTGGCGCGGGTGGCGAAGCTGCTCGCCGGTCTCGGGGCCGAAGTCCTGGAGGCGGCACCGGAGTTCGAGGACCCGGTGGAGGCGTACCACACGCTGTGGTTCACCGGCGCGGCGAGGGTCGTGGAGCACCTCGGGCCCGAGCAGCGCGCCCGGCTCGACCCGGGCCTCCAGGAGATCGTCGCGGAGGGCGCGGAGAAGAGCGCGCTCGACTACCTGGGCGCGGTGGACACCCGGATGGCGCTCGGCGTCCTGATGGGCGCCTTCCACGAGACGTACGACCTGCTGCTCACGCCGGCCGTTCCGCGCACGGCGTTCGCGGCGGGTGTGGAGGTCCCCGAGGGCAGCGGGCTGGCGCGGTGGACCGGGTGGACGCCGTTCTCGTACCCGTTCAACCTGACCCAGCAGCCGGCGGCGAGCGTGCCGTGCGGGACGACGGACGAAGGGCTGCCGGTGGGCGCGCAGTTGGTGGCGGCGCGGCACGGGGACGCGTTGGTGCTCCGGGCCGCGCATCTGCTGCAGCGGGAGCTGCTGCGGGAGGGCGTGGTGAGCACGGACCCGGTGGGCTGACCCCCCGGGGCGTGTCCCCTCCGAGAAGTGATGACACAGTGAGACATCACAGGTGAAGGGGCGGGCCGTCCGGCCCGCCCCTTCACCTGTGCTCAGGCCCTGCGGAACTGCAGCGACTCGCCGAGCGCGCCCGCCCGCCACAGGTCCTGGCAGGCCTCCGCCATCGCGTCGAGGCCGTCGACGATCGTGCCCCAGACGATGCCGGGCACCCAGCCCTGGTCGCCGTTGATCAGGAGGTTGTTGCGCTCGTAGAACAGCGCGAGGTCGACGACCGTGCTGCGCTCGGCGTGCGCGGCCTGCCCGCCCTGCTGCTCGGCCGCCGCCTCGTACCCGTACGACGAGGTGTTCAACTGCGTGTCCGTGAACGTGAAGTAGCAGAGGTCGCCCGGGATCGGGGTGATCGTCGGGTTCTCCAGCGGGGGCTCCTGCGGGGCGAACGGGGGGACCAGGGTGTAGATCTCGTTGCGGGCGTACTTCGCGTGGTAGACGTCGCCGCCGAGCGGCAGCGCGTTCCACACGGCCTGGCAGGTGATCGGGGCCTTGTCGTCGAGGAGCAGGGCGGTGCAGGTGACGCCGCGCTTGGGCAGCGAGACCTCGATGTGGCGGGCCATGGGCTTGACTCTCCGATGCGGTGGGTACGGGCGGGGGCGTACGCGTAGGACAGGCTCAGCTCAGCGGCATGGCGAGATAGCGGGTCTCCAGGAACTCGTCGATACCGACGGTGCCGCCCTCGCGGCCGAGGCCCGACTGCTTGACCCCGCCGAACGGCGCCGCCGGGTTGGACACCACGCCCTTGTTGAGCCCGACCATGCCGGTGTCCAGGCGCTCGCCGAGCCGGAACGCCCGCTCCAGGCTCTGCGTGAAGACATAGCTGACCAGGCCGTACGGGGTGTCGTTGGCGGCGGCGACCACCTCGTCCTCGTCGGTGAACGTGAGGATCGGGGCCACGGGGCCGAAGACCTCCTGGTGCAGCATCGCCGCGTCGGCGGGGACGCCGGTCAGGACCGTCGGCCGGTAGAAGTACCCGTCGCCCGGGGCGTGTTCGCCGCCGACCAGGGTCTTCGCGCCGCGCCCGACGGCGTCCTCGACCAGCTCGTCGACCTTGCCGCGGCCGTCCGCGTCGATCAGCGGGCCGACGTCGACGCCCGGTTCGGTGCCTCGGCCCACGGTGAGGGCGCCCATGCGGGCGGCGAGGCACTCGGCGAAGGCCCCGGCGACGCTCTCGTGGACGTACAGGCGGTTGGCGGCCGTGCAGGCCTCGCCCATGTTGCGCATCTTCGCGGCGAGGGCGCCCTCCACCGCGCGGTCCAGGTCGGCGTCCTCGAAGACCAGGAACGGGGCGTTCCCGCCGAGCTCCAGGGAGACCCGCAGGACCTGCTCGGCCGACTGCTCAAGGAGCAGCCGCCCGACGGCCGTCGACCCCGTGAACGACAGCTTCCGGACGATCCCGCCGCGAAGCAGTGGCTCGACGACCTCACCCGGGCGGCTGGTCGTCAGGACGTTCAGCACACCGTCCGGCAGGCCCGCCTCGCGCAGGATCCCGGCGAGCGCGAGCAGCGACAGCGGGGTCTGCTCGGCGGGCTTGACGATCATCGTGCAGCCCGCGGCGACGGCCGGGCCGATCTTGCGCGTACCCATCGCGAGCGGGAAGTTCCACGGCGTGATCAGCAGCACCGGGCCCACCGGTCGGCGCATCACGACGAAGCGGTCCTTGCCGTCGGGCGAGGTCTGGTACCCGCCGTCGATCCGGACGGCCTCCTCGGCGAACCAGCGGAAGAACTCCGCCGCGTACCCCACCTCGCCCTTGGCCTCGGCCAGCGGCTTGCCCATCTCCAGGGTCATCAGGAGCGCGAGGTCGTCCCTGCGCTCAAGCAGCAGTTCGTAGGCCCTGCGCAGGATCTCGCCGCGCTCGCGCGGAGCCGTCGCCGCCCAGGCCTCCTGCGCCGCGCCCGCCGCCTCGGCCGCCGCGCGGGCGTCCTGCGCGTCCGCGTCCGCGACGGTGCGCAGCTCGCGGGCGAGCGCCGGGTCCTCCACCGGGAACCGGGCCCCGGAGGCGGCCGGGCGCCAGGCCCCGCCGATGAAGAGTCCGTCCGGCACGGCGTCGACGACGGCCCGCTCGTGTTCCGTCCAAGTGCTCACGCGTACTCCCGCTCAACTCGCCTATGGACAGCGTCTGAAATGGCATGCTTGCATGCGTGCAGGTTGTTGACAATCCTACGATGAATCGACAGTCCTGAGAACGCCCCGAGAGGCTCCCGCGCACGTCCCGGGAGTCCCTCGGGTGACCGAGAGCCGTGCCGTACGCGTCCGAGGAGACGTCCCATGAGTGCACTGTCCCCCGTCCTGAAGCAGGCAACGCAGGTCCTGGCCGTACGCGGCGAGGGTGTCCACCTCTACGACGAATCCGGGCGCGCCCACCTGGACTTCACCGCCGGAATCGGCGTCACCAGCACCGGGCACTGCCACCCGCGCGTGGTCGCCGCCGCGCAGGACCAGGTCGGCAAGCTGGTGCACGGCCAGTACACGACGGTCATGCACCAGCCGCTGCTGACCCTGACCGAGCGCCTCGGGGAGGTCCTGCCCGCCGGGATCGACTCGCTCTTCTACGTCAACTCCGGCTCCGAGGCCGTCGAGGCGGCCATGCGCCTGGCCAAGCAGGCCACCGGCCGGCCCAACATCGTCGCCTTCCAGGGCGGCTTCCACGGGCGCACGATGGCCGCCGCGTCGATGACGACCTCGGCCACCAAGTTCCGCTCCGGGTACGGCCCGCTGATGCCCGGCGTGGCCCTCGCCCCGTTCCCGAACGCCTTCCACTACGGCTGGGACGAGGAGACCGCGACCCGCTTCGCGCTGCGCGAGCTGGACCAGCTGCTCGCCACGGTCACGGCCCCCGCCGACACCGCCGCGTTCATCGTCGAACCGGTCCTCGGCGAGGGCGGGTACGTACCGGCCAACACCGCCTTCCTCCAGGGGCTCAGGGAGCGCGCCGACCGGCACGGCATCCTGCTGATCCTGGACGAGGTGCAGACCGGCTTCGGCCGTACCGGCAAGTTCTGGGGCCACGACCACTTCGGCGGCAGGCCCGACATCGTCGTCACCGCGAAGGGCCTGGCCAGCGGCTTCCCGCTGTCGGCGATCGCCGCCCCGGAAGCGCTGATGGCGAAGGCCTGGCCGGGCTCGCAGGGCGGTACGTACGGCGGGAACGCGGTCGCGTGCGCCGCCGCCATCGCCACGCTCGACGTCATCCAGGACGAGAAGCTCGTCGAGAACGCCGCCACGCGCGGCGCGCAGCTCTTCTCGGGCCTGCGCGAGGTCGCCGCGCGGCATGCGGCGGGCGAGGGCCGCGCCGGGATCGGCGACGTGCGCGGGCTCGGCCTGATGGCGGGCACCGAGTTCACCGACGCCGAGGGCGAGCCGGACGGCGCCACCGCCGCGAAGGTGCAAGCCGCCGCTGGCGAGCGCGGCCTGCTGCTGCTCACCTGCGGCACCCAGGGCCAGGTGGTCCGCATGATCCCGCCGCTCGTCGTGAACGAGGGCGAGGTCGCGGAGGGCCTGCGGCTGTGGACCCAGTCCGTGGACGCGGCCCTGGGCGGGTGAGGCCGCACTGACCCACTCCGCCGCCAATCCGCCCCGTACACCGAGGAGTTGAGCCCGCATGTCCCTCTCTGCCGAGCCGCGCACCGACAGCCCCGCACGGCGCACCCTGGCACGGCTGGAACGGGACCTGCGGGCCGCCGTCGTGAGCGGCGAGGTCGCCTTCGGGGCCCGCCGCCGCGCCGAGTACGCCCAGGACGCCTCCACCTACCGGCAGGTCCCGGCCGCCGTGGTGCTGCCCGGCTCCACCGACGAGCTGGTCGACACGCTCGCGGTCTGCCACCGGTACGGCATGGCCGTCACGCTGCGCGGCGCGGGCACCTCGATCGCCGGTCAGGCGGTCGGGGACGGCGTCGTCGTCGACACCTCGCGCCACCTCGGCGCCGTGCTCGACGTCGACCCCGAGGCCCGCACCGCGCGCGTGGAGCCCGGCGTGGTCCTCGACGACCTGCAGAAGGTGCTCCGCCCGTACGGCCTGCGGTTCGGGCCCGACCCGTCGACGCACGCCCGCTGCACCGTCGGCGGCATGATCGGCAACAACGCCTGCGGCACCCACTCCGTGGCCTGGGGCCGCACGGCGGACAACGTCGTCGAGCTCGACGTGGTGACGTACGACGGACACCGCATGGCCCTGCGCAAGCTAAGCGAGGACGAGCTGCTGCGGGTCATCGAGGCGGGCGGCCGGCGCGGCGAGATCCACGCCCGCCTGCGGGACCTGCGGGACGCCCATCTGGCCCTGCTCCGCACCGAGTTCGGGCGCTTCCGCCGCCAGGTGTCCGGCTACAGCCTGGAACACCTGCTGCCCGAGCGCGGCTTCGACCCGGCCGCCGTGCTCGTCGGTACGGAGGGCACCTGCGCGGTCGTCCTCGCCGCCACCGTCCGGCTCGTCCCGCTGCCCGCCCGCCGCACCCTCGTCGCCCTCGGCTTCGCCGACCTGCCCGCGGCGGGCGACGCGGCCCGGCACGTCCTGGAGCACCACCCGATCGCCTGCGAGGGGCTCGGCGGCGACCAGGTGGCGGCCCTGCGCCGCACCGTCCCCGACGCCGAACCGGAGAAGCTCCTGCCGGAGGGCCGGGGCTGGCTGCTCTGCGAGTTCGGGTACGCGGACGAAGCCCAAGGCCCTCTGGGGGACGAGGAGTTGGCGGCCGCCCTGCGCCGCGACACCGGCGCGATCGCCGTCCGCCTCGTCGCCGACCCCGCCGAGCAGGCCGCGCTCTGGCGGATCCGGGAGGACAGCTCGGGCCTCGCCACCCGCGCCCCGGACGGCTCGGAGGCCTGGCCCGGCTGGGAGGACTCCGCCGTCCCCGTCGAGCACCTCGGCGACTACCTGCGGGACCTGGAGGCCCTGCTCGCCCGGCACGGACTGCAGGGCACGCCGTACGGGCACTTCGGCGAGGGCTGCGTGCACATCAGGATCGACTTCGACCACTCGACGCCCGAAGGGCTGCGCACGTTCCGGCAGTTCATGACGGACGCGGCCCGGCTCGTCGCCTCGCACGGCGGCACCCTGTCCGGGGAGCACGGGGACGGGCAGGCCCGCGCCGAGTTCCTGCCGCTGGTCTACAGCCCCGAGGCGATGGCCGCGTTCTCCGACTTCAAGGACGTGTGGGACCCGGAGAACCGCCTCAACCCCGGCATCCTCGTCCACCCGCGCCCCGCCGACGAACGCCTCCGCATCCGCCCCGGGCACCGGCCGCAGCTGCCGCTCACCACGACACTCGCCCTCGCCGAGGACGACGGCGACCTGAGCCGCGCGCTGCGCCGCTGCGTCGGCATCGCCAAGTGCCGCACGTCGTCCGGCGGCGTGATGTGCCCGAGCTACCGCGCGACGCGCGACGAGAAGGACTCCACCCGCGGCCGCGCCCGCGTCCTGTACGAGATGGTGCAGGGCGACGTGGTCACGGCCGGCTGGCGCTCCAAGGAGGCACGGGAATCCCTCGACCTGTGCCTGTCCTGCAAGGGCTGCAAGAGCGACTGCCCGGTCGGCGTCGACATGGCCACATACAAGGCGGAGTTCCTGCACCACCACTACCGCGGCAGGCTGCGCCCCGTCACGCACTACTCCCTGGGCAGGCTCCCGCTGTGGGCCCGGCTGGCCGGGAAGGCGCCGCGCCTCGCGAACGCGGTGACGCAGAACCGGGCCGCGGCGGCCCTGCTCAAACGGGTGGGCGGGATCGCCCCGCAGCGCGCGGTGCCGCCGTTCGCGACACAGCGGTTCCGCCGCTGGTTCGAGTCCCGTCCCGCGCGGTCCTCGGAGGGGGAGCGGCAGCAGGTCCTGCTCTGGCCGGACACGTTCACGGAGTTCTTCACGCCCGAGGTCGGGCGGGCCGCGGTGGAGGTCCTGGAGAGCGCGGGCTTCGAGGTGCTCCTGCCTCCCGACCGGCTCTGCTGCGGCCTCACCTGGCTGACCACCGGCCAACTCGACGCCGCCCGCGCCAGGTTGAGCCGCACACTCGACGCCGTCGACCCGTATCTGCGGCGCGGGATCCCGCTGGTCGGCCTGGAGCCCAGCTGCACATCCCTGTTCCGCAGCGACGGTACGGAACTCCTCGCCGGGGACGAACGGGCCCGGCGCGCCGCCGAGCAGACCCTGACGTTCGCCGAGCTCCTGGACCGGCGCGCCCCCGACGCCCGGTTCGCCCGCCTGGACGCCACGGCCCTCACCCAGACCCACTGCCACCAGCACGCCACGCTCGGCAGCGCCGCCGACGACCGGGTCCTCGCCCGCGTCGGCGTCGACAGCGGCCGCCTCGACTCCGGCTGCTGCGGCCTGGCGGGCAACTTCGGCTTCGAGCGCGGGCACTACGACGTGTCGGTGCAGGTCGGAGAGCAGGCGCTGCTGCCCGCGCTGCGGTCGGCGCCGGACGAGACGGTGGTCTTGGCGGACGGGTTCAGTTGCCGTACGCAGATCTTGCAGTTGTCCGAGCGCCGGCCTCGGCACCTGGCGGAGCTATTGCGGGACGCGTTGCCGGGTGCGGGTTCGTAGGCTGGGGCGTTCTTTTCCCCTACCCGCCCCTTCCCGAAAGTCCTGCCGGACGGGCCTCCTCAATCGCCGGAGGGGCTCAAAAATGAGCCCCTCCG
>NZ_JASCIS010000109.1 GCF_029968015.1 Streptomyces luteolus | reverse complement strand
TTCTGGCTCGGTCAGCCGCGTACCTCGGTGGCGTCCTTTCTGGACTACTTCGATGCCCTGCTCGGCTGGGAGCCGTTCCGCGCGGCGCAGTACGGCATCGCGCACCACTGCACGATCGCTCTCAACCCGAAGGAGGCCAACGACCCGCGTTGTATGCCCGTCCTCGACCAGCTGCCCCGCTATCTCGTCAAGGACGGAGTGGTGGCCGTCGGTGAGATCGGCTACGACTCGATGACGCCGGCCGAGGACCGGGCCCTGGCAGCTCAGTTGGAGCTGGCCGCCGATCATGAGCTGCCCGCGCTCGTGCACACTCCGCACCGTGACAAGCTGGCCGGCCTGCGCCGCACCCTGGACGTCGTCGCCGAGTCCGCGCTCGAACCGCAGCGCGTCCTCCTCGACCATCTCAACGAGACCACCGTCAAGGAGGCCAAGGACGCGGGCTGCTGGCTCGGGTTCTCCGTCTATCCCGACACCAAGATGGACGAGGACCGCATGGTGGCGTTGCTGCGGACCTACGGCCCTGAGAAGGTCCTGGTCAACTCGGCTGCCGACTGGGGCAGGAGCGACCCGCTGAAGACCCGCGAGGTGGCCGAGGCCATGCTCGCGGCGGACTTCTCCGAGGAGGACGTCGACCAGGTGCTCTGGCAGAACCCGGTCGCCTTCTACGGCCTCAGCGGCCGCCTCGCCCTGGACCCGCGCGGCACGGACACCGGGGCCACACACGAGGGGAACTCCATCCTGCGCGGAGGGGAGTGACCCATGCGTTTCCGGCATCCCGACGGCTCCATCGTGCACCTCGCCTACTGCACCAACGTCCACCCGGCCGAGAGCCTCGACGGTGTCCGCGCCCAGCTTCGCGACTACTGCGAGCCCGTCCGCCGCAGACTCGGCCGCGACCGCCTCGGCATCGGCCTGTGGCTGGCCCGCGACGCCGCCCGTGCCCTGATCTCGGACCCGGCCGCCCTGCGCGAGCTGCGCGCCGACCTGGACCGGCGTGGCCTCGAAGTGGTCACCCTCAACGGCTTTCCCTACGAGGGATTCGGTGCCCAGGAGGTCAAGTACCGCGTCTACAAGCCGGATTGGACCGACGCCGAACGGCTCACCCACACCACCGACCTGGCCCGGCTGCTCACCGTGCTGCTGCCCGACGACGTCAGGGAAGGCAGCATCTCCACCCTTCCGCTGGCCTGGCGCACCCCGTTCACCGAGCAGGACGCGGCCACCGCCCGCGG
>NZ_JASCIS010000108.1 GCF_029968015.1 Streptomyces luteolus | reverse complement strand
TGGGCTTGATCCGCTTTGACGGACATCCGAGAACAGGGGTTCTGCCCCGGAAGGATGTCCATCATGGAGAGCATGGGGAAGAAGAAGCCTCGGCCTCGCCGTTCGTTCACTCCGGAGTTCAAGGCCGAGATCGTCGAGCTGTGTCGACGCGGTGACCGCTCGGTCGGCCAGGTCGCCAAGGACTTCGATCTGACCGAGACCGCGGTGCGGCTGTGGGTCAGCCAGGCCGAGGTCGACGCGGGCGAGAAGGACGGCTTGACCAGCAGCGAACGCGAGGAGTTGGCGGCTTTGCGGCGGGAGAACCGCCGACTGCGCGAGGACGTCGACATCCTCAAGCGGGCCACGGCTTTCTTCGCGAAGGAGACCCGGTGACGGTGCACCCGTTCATCGAGGCGGAGAAGCAAGGCGGTCACAACGTCAAGCGCGCGTGTGAACTGCTCAAGGTCTCCCGCACCGCCTTCTACGCCCGCCGCAACGGCAAGCCTGGTCTCCGCGCGGTCCGGGACGCCGAGCTGACCGAGAAGATCACGGCCGTCCACGAGCGTTCGCGCGGAACCTACGGAGCCCCACGTGTCCATGCCGTGCTCAAGCAGGAGGGCGCTGAGTGCGGCCGGCGCCGGGTTGCCCGGCTGATGCGGGCGGCCGGACTTGCGGGCCGTCATCGCAGGCGACGGCAGGTGACCACGGTGTCTGACCCGCGGGCCGCCGCCAGGCCCGACCTGGTCGTCCGCGACTTCGCCCCCGATGCGGCCGCCCTCGATACCCGTTGGTGCGGCGACATCACCTACGTCCCCACCGAGGAAGGCTGGCTCTATCTGGCCACCGTCATCGACATCGCCTCGCGCCGGGTGGTCGGCTGGGCGACCGCCGAACACCTGCGGACCGAGCTGGTCGCCGACGCCCTGCGATCCGCCTGCCGACAACGTCGTCCCACCCGCCCGGTGATCTTCCACTCGGACCGAGGCTGTCAGTACACCAGCCAGCAATACGCCGCCCTGGCAGCCGAGTTGGGCATCCGACTGTCGGTTGGCCGCACTGGTCAGTGCTGGGACAACGCCCTCGCCGAGTCGTTCTTCGCCACCATCAAACGCGAGTTGCTCGACGCCGCCGTCTGGCCCAGCCGGGCGGCCGCCCGCACTGCGATCTTCGTCTTCATCGAGAGCTGGTACAACTTGCACCGACTGCACAGCAGCCTCGGCTACCGCAGTCCCGCCGACTACGAGACCGCACTCGCGGCCTGACCACCACAACGAGAGTGTCCGTCAAAGCGGAACAAGCTCA
>NZ_JASCIS010000107.1 GCF_029968015.1 Streptomyces luteolus | reverse complement strand
GGCGAATTCCAGGGGTCGTAGCAACACACTGATCAACTGGCTGTCGCCAGGAGCTTAGCGAGACGCTCGGCTGGGGTTTCCCAGCCGAGCGTTTTGCGTGGCCGACTGTTCAGCTCGGCGGCCACGGCGTCCAGTTCCTCGCGGCTGTAGCGAGCAAGGTCGGTGCCCTTGGGGAAGTACTGCCGCAGCAGGCCATTGGTGTTCTCGTTCGAGCCGCGCTGCCAGGGACTGCCCGGGTCGCAGAAGAAGACGGGCATGTCCGTGGCGGTGCTGAACTCCCGGTGGAGGTGCATCTCCGAGCCCTGGTCCCAGGTGAGGGAGCGCCTGAGCTGGGCGGGCAGGGTCGAGACGGTTCGGACGAGTGCGTCGCGCATCTGGGCGGGCTGGCGACCTTGGGGCAGATGGACGAGGGTGACGAATCGGCTGGAGCGTTCGACGAGCGTGCCGATCGCGGACTTGTGTGCCTTGCCGATGATGAGGTCGCCCTCCCAGTGACCGGGGACGGCCCGGTCACTCACTTCGGCCGGCCGGTCGCTGATCATCACCATGTCCCGCGCCATGCGGGGCTGGCGCTTGGAGGACTGGCGGTGGGGTCGTCGCATCGCTCTGCCGGTCCGTAGCGCCTTGGCCAGTTCGCGGCGGAGTTCTCCGCGGCCCTGGACGTAGAGGGCCTGGTAGATCGTCTCGTGGACCACGTGCATCTCCGGCCGGTCAGGGAAGCGGGCCTGCAGAGCCTGGCAGATCTGTTCGGGACTCCAACGGCGACCGAGGTGGTCCTGGACGAAGTCCCGCAGTTCGGGATTCTGGCCGATCTTCCCTGGTTTCGGTCTGGGGCGTCGGGCGTCAGCACGGGACTGTGCGGCGTGTGGCCGGTAGGCCCAGCGCCTCGCGTCGCCGCGTAGCGGCACGCCGTTGCGGCGTATCTCCCGGCTGATGGTGGACGGGCTGCGTTGCAGCTCGGCCGCGATCGTGCGCAGGGAAGCCTTCTCCCGCAGCCGGTCCGCGATATGTATGCGTTCCTCTTCGCGCAGGTACCGCCCGGCAGCAGAGGCCGGCGCCACCGGCTTGACCGGTGGCGCCGCCGCTGTGCGCCCCGACGCGTTGCGTCCGTTGCGCCAGCGTCTGCCGGTCTTCGGGTTGATCCCGACGATCCGGCATGCCTCGTTGTTGCTGTACCCCTGCTTCACGAGCCGGAAGTATGCAGCTCGCTCATCAGAGAGTGGCCTGCGGCCCCGAGCCACTGTCCGGTTCTCCCGGATCTTGAAGTCCATCGCACCCCTTGAGCTGGGGTGTTGCGACGACCACTAGAACGGAAG
>NZ_JASCIS010000106.1 GCF_029968015.1 Streptomyces luteolus | reverse complement strand
CCGGCGAGCTGAAGCAGCAGGGACTTCACGTCGGTGGCCCGGGTCGGGCCGGTGACAGCGCGGGGGGTGGAGCAGAGGATGAGCGGTCCGTCGTTCGGGTCGTCAGGAAGGCGCCCATGGCTGCCGCGAATAGGTGAGGCGTCCAGCGGCACGACCGCCATGCGGTAGCGCATCCCGAGTTTCTTGCGGGCGAGCGCCTTCGCGGCTTTGACCTTCACATACGGGTCGAGGGGATCCATGAACAGCTCGAGGGGGTCGTATCCCGGCTTGCGGTGGATCTCCACGAGCTGTGCGAAGTCGGGTGCCCGTGCGTCGTCGAGCCAGTAGTAGTACGTGAACCAGGCGTCCGGCTCCGCGACGGCGACGAGTTCGCCGGCGCGCGGATGGTCCAGGCCGTGCTCCTTCTTGCCTTCGTCGTCCAGGAGTTGATCGATTCCCGCCAGGCCTTGGAGTGCCTCACGAGCGGCGTCGAGATCTTCCGGGCGGCGGACGTACACATGGGCGATCTGGTGGTCGGCCACGGCGAAGGCGCGGGACGCCATCGGGTCGAGGTACTCCATGCCGTCCTGGGTGTGGACCTCGAGGAGTCCGGCGCGGCGCAGGGCGCGGTTGATGTCGACGGTGCGGCTGACCTTGGTGATGCCGTACTCGGAGAGCGCGACGACGGTGCGGCCCTCGCGGGCGGCGTCGTCGAGGAGGGGGGCCAGACTCTGGTCCAGGTCGGAGGCGGCCTTGTGGGAGCGCGGATCGTCGGGACCGTAGCGCTGCAGGTCGTAGTCGAGGTGGGGGAGGTAGCACAGCGCCAGGTCGGGGGTGCGGGTGTCGATGATGTGGCGGGTCGCGTCGACGATCCACTGCGAGGAGACGATGTCGGCTCCCGGTCCCCAGAAGTGGAAGAGGGGGAACGTGCCGAGTTTCTCGGTGAGTTCGTCGTGCAGGGCCGGGGGGCGGGTGTAGCAGTCGGGTTCCTTGCGGCCGTCGGCGTAGTAGACGGGACGGGGGGTGACGGTGATGTCGGTGTCCGCGCCCATGGCGTACCACCAGCAGATATTGGCGACCGTATAGCCGGGGTGGGTGCGCCGTGCGGCGTCCCACAGCTTGTCGCCGCAGACCAGTCCGTTGTGCTGGCGCCACAGGAGTACGTCGCCGAGCTCGCGGAAGTACCAGCCGTTGCCGACGATGCCGTGCTCGGCGGGTGGGGCTCCGGTCAGGAACGTGGACTGGGCGGCGCAGGTCACCGCCGGGAGGACGGTGCCGAGTTCGGCGCTCGAACCGTCCTGGGCGAGGGCCTTGAGGCGCGGCATGTGGGCGAGGAGACGGGGGGTGAGGCCGACGACGTCCATCACGAGCAGAGGGGTGGGAGCGGCTGTCGGGGCCGGCGGGTGCGTCATGGCAGTTCCTTGAGGCCGAGGTCGACCAGGAGATCGCGGGCGAGGGTGAGTTCGGCGGCGATGCCGTCGGCGAGCTGACTGCGCGCGCGGGGCCGCAGCGCGGCGGGCAGGGCCTGCCAGGTGTACGTCTCGACCTCCAGGTGGCGGGTGCGCGGATGGGCGCCGCCGACCAGTCGGGCGAGCGTCTCGCGCAGCACGGACAGGGTGGAGGTGAGCGGAGGCGCCGGTGCCGCGTGCAGCGGCACGTGGAAGTGGGCGCGCCAGGGGGCGGTGTCGGGCAGTGAGTCGCCGCAGAGGGCGGGGCCGAGGTCGTCGGTGCCGTGCAGCGCTCCGGCGGTACGGGTGCGGGTCTGGTGCAGGAACCGGGGCTCGTCGAAGGCGGACAACGCCTCACGGACTTCCGGGTGTTGGGGGTGTTCGGCATGCAGGGCGGCGGACAGCTGGACCTTGGGTACGGCGATACCGGCCGC
>NZ_JASCIS010000105.1 GCF_029968015.1 Streptomyces luteolus | reverse complement strand
GGGCTGTTTGCCGGCTTCGTGGTTGTCGGGGTCCGGGGGTGATGGTGTGTCGGGTGAGTTCGGCGGTGGTGTGGGTGTGGTGTTTGGTGCGGATGCGGCGTAGGTGGGTGTCGATGGTGTGTGGGGGGGGGGCGTGTGGCGGGCTGTCTGCAGGTGGGTGCATTCCGAGGTGATGTAGCGGAGGGTTTCGAGTTCGCGGGGGGCCAGTGCGGGGGTGGGGGCGGGTGCCGAGGGGGGCGCGGTGGTTGCGGGGAGCTCACGCTCCACCTGGTAGCCCGCGATCCGGGCCCCGTTCAGGGGACCTGCCCGGCCCGCGGTCGCCTTCCTGCGGCTGGCCGCATCCATCACGTCCCCCGTGCCCGCGCACCCCCGGCTCTGATGCCGCCCGAGCCCTACCCCCACAACACTAAACCGGCATAACAGTCACCCATGAACAAATTCTGTCCGACGGGCCTTCCAGCCCACGGACCAGAGACCCCACACGACCCCCCGGACCCCACAGCCCCCGGCTCTGCCCCACCCCGGTGAACAAGCCCCACCCCGGCCCGCCCCCTCCACACACTGCCGAACAGCCACTGCAGTACGGACCGCCGCTCCTCCCATGGCGCCCCAGCCCTCCCGATGCTCCCTGTACAGGCGGCGGCGGACACAAGCACCCGCCCGGCCCCAAACCTCCTCGGACACCGGCGCCCCGCCCCACCGCCGACGATGCCGGCCCCACCCCGGCCCCACCGCGACATAGCGCACCAACCACAGACACAGCCCCGCTCCACGCCGCTCCACGCTGCTCCACGCTGCTCCACGCCGCTCCACGCTGCTCCACGCTGCTCCACGCGGCAGTGAGCTCCGCAAGCCCTGCGCTCTCACGTTCACGTTGCCGATCCAGGTGCCGAGTTTCACCTCCTGGCCGTCGTCGAGTTGCTCGACGTGTTCGCGCGGGATGGTGAGGTGCTCTTCGCGGCTCGGTATTGGCGTGCAGCCTGGAGGCTGGGGCCAGTCCGCCTCGGCGCCGACACGACCTGTTCGGCCACCCCGATCCGCAACCGCCGCGACGAGTGGATCCAGCTCGGTGTCTTCGCCGGGCTCCAGCAGATCGCGCTGGACTTCTACGACCGGATCGTCGGCCTCGTCCTCGGCCAGATCGCCGTCGACGGGTCGATCACCCAAGCCCCCGGGCGGCGGCGAGGCCGCCGGGCGCTCCCCGGCCGACCGCGGCGAACTGGGCCTGAAACGCTCCGGCATGACGGACGGTTACGGCATTCCACCCAGCGAGTCCTGGCCGGAGCCAACCGCCACGACTCCCCGCTGCTCGCACCGACCCTGGACCGCCTTGACGACCTGGGACCGCTGCCCGACGACATCACCGTCCACCTGGACGCCGGCTCCAGCTCGGACGCCACTCCCACCCTGCTCAGCGAACGGGGCCTGCACGGCTGTATCGCGACGCAAGGGTCACCAGGCGCCGACGGGAACCCTCTGCACGTCGATGCCGTGACCCTTCGCGTGCCATGCAACCGTGCGCTGCGCACCCAAAGCCACACTCCCGACCTCGCGACCATGCCTGAGGCCGTCGGTCAACTCTCCCGTGACATCCAGCCGCTCCTGCCCCGCCACCGGCGGATTCCTGCTGCACACCGGAGCCGACGCCCCGGCCCCTGCGCGCCGGCCACCTCGTCAACACCGCCCGCCCGCACACGGCGCCCTCACTCCAGCAGGCCACCGACCTGGTCGACACGCTGCTACGACACCGCCTCGCCACCCCCGGCCCCCTGGCGGCCTGCGTACCCACCCCACCACCAGCCAACTCATCGCCCCCACAGGCGAAACCACTCCCGGCCTGTACGCATTCGGTCAACTCGCCTACGGAAACTGCTACTTGGCGTCCAGTGGCATGCACATGACCACCCGGCGTGTCACCAAGGCAGTCCG
>NZ_JASCIS010000104.1 GCF_029968015.1 Streptomyces luteolus | reverse complement strand
TTCCCAATGACGTTGTCAAGCGACGCTGGTTCAGCGCTGGATGGTGACAACCATCTGCGGCAGCACCCTGCCGGCAATGGAACCAGAGGGGACGTTTCCTATGCGTACTGCACCCATCGCACGATAGAAAGGCTCGGCATTCGGGTCCGCGTCGATCGTGAGCCGGGTGAACCCCAGCTCTCGTCCGGCAGCGATGGTGTGCTCGAACAGCACGCGTCCGATTCCCTGGCCGATGGCCTGCGGATCTACGAACATCATGCCCAAAACGCCTGTAGGTGGCTCTCCCTCAAGAGTCGTGAAGCCCAGGATGTGACCGTCTCTGTCAGCCACTGTGGCGCGCCGGCGTACGACCTCATCCGCGCCAACGGTGAGCTCGTCTTTGCACGCGTCCAGGAACTTGGGGTCATAGCCCCAATGCGCCTTGGACCGCAGTGCCAAGTCACTGAGGATCTCGGCTTCCGCCGCCCGCGCGGGCCTGGTCAGCACACTCATCTACGTCCTCCGGGGTCAGATGTGGGTCTCTCGATCTTCACACCCTGCAGCCATGCGGGAGAAGTACGCGATGGCCTGCGGCTGGACAGGCCGAGCGCTTCAGCATGCCGTTGCGGGAGGCAGGACTTGGTAGCACCGTCGGTCGCGGATGAGTGCCCACAGGACGTTGACGCGTCGGCGTGCGAGCGCGAGGACGGCTTGGACGTGGCTTTTCCCTTCGGCTCTCTTGCGGTCGTAGAACCGCTTGGAGTTGGGATCGCTCCAAGCGCTGACCAGCGCGGAGGTGTAGAAGACCCGTTGCAGACGCCGGTGGTAGCGCTGTGGGCGCCGCAGGTTGCCGCTGGTCTTGCCGGAATCGTGCGGGGCGGGAGCCACGCCCCCGAAGGCCGCGAGACGGTCCGCGGTGGGGAAGCCGTCCAGGCTGCCGCCGACGGCAACGAGGAACTCGGCACCGAGCTTGGGGCCCATGCCCGGCATGCTGAGGATCACTTCGGCGAGCTCGTGCTCGCGAAACCGGCCCTCGATGAGCTTGTCGATCTCGGCGATCTTCTCGTTGAGGGCCATCACCTCCTTGGCGAGGGTGTGCGCCATCTTCGCGATGACCTTCTCGCCGGCAACAGCGGTGTGCTGCCGCTCGGCGGCCTCCACGGCCGCCTTGGCCAGGTTCTCGGCCCCGCGGACCTTGCGGTTGCGCAGCCACGTCGTCAGCCGGCTGGCGCCGATCCGGCGCAGGGCGGCCGGGGTCTGGTAGCCGGTCAGGAGAACAAGCGGTCCGGCGTTGGTGAGTTCCAGGGCCCGCTCCAGGGCAGGGAACATGCTGGTCAGCACGGAGCGCAGCCGGTTGATGGTTCGGGTGCGGTCGGCGACCAGGTCGACGCGGTGGCTGGTCAGCAGGCGCAGTTCGATCGTGGCCTCGTCGCCGGGACGGATGGGCTGCAGATCACGGCGCATGCGTGCCTGGTCAGCGATGATCCTGGCGTCGCGGGCGTCGGTCTTGCCCTCGCCCCGGTAGGCGTCGGACGCACGGTTGACCATGCGGCCCGGGATATACAGCAGTTCCTGGGCGTGATTGATCAGGGTGGCAATCAGCAGGCCGGGTTCGCCGCCGGTCATGTCCATCGCCCACGTCACCTCGCGGCCGTCGGCGATGTCGAGGACGTCGCCGAGGAGCTGGAGAAGCTCTGGCTCGTCGTTGGCCACCCGGCGCGACAGCAGGGTCTTGCCGTCAGCGTCCATCGTGACGCAGTGGTGGTGGGTCTTGCCGCAGTCGATCCCGGCCCATATCCGGTTCATCGTGCTCCCGAGGTCGTCGTTGCCTTGCGTACCACAGACGACCTCGCCGGCATTGCTCTACACAGCGACCAGTTCGCACTTCCCAATCGGCGGCCGAGTCGTCGTGGGGGGCGGGGCGGCCAAGCCTCCGGAGCCACGAACGGCAGCCAGCCTGAGAGCCACACCCCACCCCCCTGGGTGCCACAACCCTACGAATGGCTGGGGACAACCCGTGATCTGAAAGGTAGAGC
>NZ_JASCIS010000103.1 GCF_029968015.1 Streptomyces luteolus | reverse complement strand
GGCCCCAGGCGGCCGCGGCTGTCGGGTCGGTGACCTTGTCGTCATGGCCGGTGGATACCGCGCCGCGGGTGAGGACGAGCAGGGGTCCGGTGGTGGCGGTGTCCGTGAGGTGGTCCTGCACGGCTGCCAGGACCTGGCCCGTGACCTCGCGCACCGTGCTGCCGCCCGGTACCCGGAAGACCCGGGCCTCAGCCCCCACCTCGCCGGGCAAGGCCTGCTCCCGCGACGTCAGCGCAGACATCGCCCGCCACTCCACCACCAGAAGCGAGTGGTCGGGGTTGGCCGTCGACTGGCCGGCGAGGGGGCGGAGGGTCAGTTCGTCGATGTCCGCCACCGGACCTCCGACGCCGTCCACGAGGGAGAGGGCAGCCGTGTGCTCGCCGGTCGGCGAGATGCGTACCCGCAGGCTGGCGGCACCGACCGCGTGCAGTCGTACCTCGGAGAAGGAGAACGGTACGCGGGGCGCGGTGGCCTCGTCCGTGCCGAGCGCGAGTACCAGGGCGTGCAGGGCGGAGTCGAGCAGCGCCGGGTGCAGGCCGAAGCCGGCCGCTGCGTCGACCGCGTTGCCGTCGGACTGCCCGGCCTCTCCGTTGGCCGGGTGCTCCTGGGCTCCTTCGCTCTCTCCGTCCTGCGGCAGCCGTACCTCTGCGAGGAACTCGCCGTCGGCGGTACGGAAGAGGGAGCGCAGGCCTTGGAAAGCGGGCCCGTACTGGTAGCCGAGCTCCGCCAACCGGGCGTATGCATCGGCGAGTTCGATCCGTTCGACGTCGGAGGGCGGCCAGGACGTGAGCGCATCGGGCAGCGGGGCCGGGGCGAGCGGCGCGGCAGGCGCGAGCGTGCCGCCCGCGTGCTGGGTCCACGGAGCGGGGTTCCCCAGCCCGTAGGCGGCGGCGTCCGTGGCGTCGGTGGCCTCCGTGGTGTCGGTGTGCGGGCGCGAACGGACCGTCACGCTCCTGCGGCCGTCCTCGTCCGGTGCGCCGACCGCCACCTGTACCCGTACCGCGCCGTGCTCGGGCAGCGACAGGGGTGCGGAGAGGGTGAGGTCGTCCAGGTCGGGGCAGCCGGTGCGGTGGCCCGCGTGCAGGGCCAGGTCGACGAAGGCGGTGCCGGGCAGCAGGACCGTGCCGTCCACGGCGTGGTCCGCGAGCCACGGGTGCGTGCGCAGCGAGAGCCGTCCGGTGAACAACAGGCCCTGTCCGTCGCCCAGTTCGACGGCCGCGCCGAGGAACGGGTGTGCCTCGGCGCCGTCCAGGCCGAGACGGGCGAGGTCGCTCATGGCGCGCGACGGCTCCAGCCAGTAGCGGCGCCCTTCGAAGGCATACGTCGGCAGTTCGACGTTCCGGTGCGGGCCGGGCCCGAACACGGCATCCCAGTCGACCGGAAGGCCCCGCACGTGCGCTTCGGCGAGTGCGGCAAGCGCGGCGGCCGGTTCCGGCTCGGCCCGCCGCAGCGTCGGGACCGTCCACGTCTCTTCGGCGCCGTCGAGCGTGGCGGCGGCCGCCGGGGTAAGTGCGGCGTCCGGGCCGATCTCGACAAAGCCGGTGGCGCCCTGGCGGGCGAGTTCACGGGCGGCGTCGGCGAAACGGACGGCTTCGCGGATCTGCCGGGTCCAGTAGTCCGGTGAGGTCAGTTCGGCCGTGCCGGCGGTGGTGCCGGTGACGGTAGACACGATCGGGATGCGCGGCGGGTGGAACTCCACCCGGGCGGCGGTTGCGCGGAACTCGTCGAGCACGGTGTCCATGTGCGGAGAGTGGAAGGCGTGGCTGACCGGGAGGCGGTGGGTGCGGCGGCCCTGGTCGCGCCATTCGGCGGCGAGGCGAAGGACCACGTCCTCGTCGCCGGAGAGCACCACGGAGCGCGGCGCGTTGACGGCCGCCACGGACACGCTGTCCTCAAGTCCGTTGAGGGTAGGGGCGATTTCGTCGTAGGTGGCTTCGACGGCGGCCATGGCGCCGCCCGCGCGGGCGGCTTGCATGAGCCGGCCGCGGGCGGCGACGAGGGTGGTGGCGTCGTCGAGGGTGAGTATTCCGGCGGCGTGGGCGGCGGTGAGTTCGCCGATGGAG
>NZ_JASCIS010000102.1 GCF_029968015.1 Streptomyces luteolus | reverse complement strand
TGCCCCAGGCGGCCGCGGCTGTCGGGTCGGTGACCTCGTCGTCATGGCCGGTGGATACCGCGCCGCGGGTGAGGACGAGCAGGGGTCCGGTGGTGGCGGTGTCCGTGAGGTGGTCCTGCACGGCTGCCAGGACCTGGCCGGTGACCTCGCGCACCGTGCTGCCGCCCGGTACCCGGAAGACCCGGGCCTCAGCCCCCACCTCGCCGGGCGAGGCCTGCTCCCGCGACGTCAGCGCAGACATCGCCCGCCACTCCACCACCAAGAGCGGCTGCCGGCCTTGGCTCCCGGCGGCGCGCAGCGCCTCCTTGTCGACGGGGCGCAGGGCCAGCGCGTCGACCGTGGCGACCGGGGCGCCCAGGGCGTCCGCGACCGACACCGAGACCGTGTTCCGGCCCGCCGTCCGCAGCCGTACGCGCAAGGAACCGGCCCCCTCGGCGTGCAGGGACACTCCGGTCCAGGAGAACGGCAGCAGACCCTCGTCGGACTGGCCGAGTAGCCCGAGCACCGCCGGGTGCAGGGCGGAGTCCAGCAGCGCCGGGTGCAGGCCGAAGCCCTCCGCCGATGTGCCTGCTTCCGCGTCGAGCGCCACTTCGGCGTACACCTCGTCGCCGAGCTGCCACGCCGTGCGCAGGCCCTGGAAAGCCGGACCGTACTCGTAGCCGCGCGCGGCGAGCCGCTCGTAGGCGCGGTCGAGGTCCGCAGGGGCCGCTCCGGCGGGCGGCCACGTACCCGCAGCCTCCCACGCCTCCCCGCCCGCGGGTCCGGCCGCCGCTTCCGCGCGTACCCCTTCCGCGAGTACGCCGGTGGCGTGCCGGGTCCACGGCTCGTCGGCCTGCGCGTCGTCGCGGGTGTCCGGCTTGGAGTGCACGGTGAGCGCGCGCTTGCCGTCGGAATCCAGCGCCCCCACCACCAGCTGCAGCTGCAACGGCGTGTGCTCGGTGAGGAGGAGGGGCACGAGCACGGTCAGGTCTTCGACGTGCTCGCAGCCGGTCTCCTGGCCCGCGTGCAGGGCCAGGTCGACGAAGGCGGTGCCGGGCAGCAGGACCGTGCCGTCCACGGTGTGGTCCGCGAGCCACGGGTGCGTGCGCAGCGAGAGCCGTCCGGTGAACAACAGGCCCTGTCCGTCGCCCAGTTCGACGGCCGCGCCGAGGAGCGGGTGACCGGCGGCGCGCAGCCCGGCGTCGCTCATGTCGCCGACCTTGGCCTCCGCCTCCAGCCAGTACGAGCGGTGCTGGAAGGGGTACGTGGGTAGGGCGACGGTCCGGGCCGCGGCCGTACCGGCACCGCCGAGCACCGCGGACCAGTCCACCGGCAGGCCGTGTACGTACCCGGTCGCGGCCGAGGAGAGGAACCGGCCCATGCCGCCCTCGTCGCGGCGGAGCGAGCCGACGGCGAGCGCGTTGTCGGCTTCCGCGGCGGCGAAGGAGTCCTGCAGCGCCGTGGTCAGCACGGGATGAGCACTGCTCTCGACGAAGACACGGTGGCCTTCGTCGAGCAGGGCCCGCGTGACGGTGTCGAAGCGCACCGGCTGGCGCAGGTTGCGGTACCAGTAGGCCCCGTCGAGCTCCAGGTGGTCCAGCCGACCGCCGGTGACGGCGGAGTAGAAAGGCACGGCACCCTCGCGCGGCGCGACCGGCGCGAGCAGTTCGCGCAGCTGCTCTTCGAGCGTCTCGACGTGAGCCGAGTGGGAGGCGTAGTCGACCGGGATGCGGCGGGCCCGGACATCCTGGTCCGCACAGGCCGCGAGCAGCTCGTCCAGGGCCTCCGGGTCGCCGGAGACCACCGAGGAACCGGGGCCGTTGACCGCAGCCACGGCGAGCCGGTCGCCCCACCGTCCGATGAGCTCCTGCGTCCGCCCGGCGGGCAGCGGCACAGAGACCATGCCGCCGCTGCCGGCCAGCCCGGCGATGGCCAGGCTGCGCAGGGCCACGACGCGCGCGGCGTCCCGCAGCGACAGTGCGCCCGCGACACAGGCCGCGGCGATCTCGCCCTGGGAGTGGCCGACCACGGCGGCAGGGCGCACCCCGAGCGACTGCCAGAGCGCGGCCAGGGACACCATCACGGCGAACAGCACCGGCTGCACCACGTCGACCCGGTCGAAGCCGGGCGCTCCCGGCGTGCCGTGCAGCACGTCGAGGAGTGACCAGTCGGCGAACTCCGCCAGCGCGGCGGCGCATTCGTGCATCCGCTCCCGGAACACCTCGGAGGTCTCCAGGAGCTCCAGGGCCATGCCGACCCACTGTGAGCCCTGCCCGGGGAACACGAAGACGGCACCGTCGACGGCTCCCGCGGCAGGCACGGCGCCACTCACCACGCGAGGGTCCGGGCGGTCGGCGGCCAGCGCGTCGAGGGCGTCCACGAGACCGTCCCGGTCCGCGGCCAGCAGGACGGCCCGGTGCTCGAAGACGGTACGGGAGACCAGGAGCGCGCGAGCCGCGTCGGCCGGGTCGATCTCGGGATTCTGCGTAAGAAAGTCTCGTATGGAAGCGGCGAGTTCACGCACCGGCTGCTCGCCGCGAGCGGAGAAGGTGAGCGGCACGGCCGCCGTGGTGGGTTGGGTGGGTTG
>NZ_JASCIS010000101.1 GCF_029968015.1 Streptomyces luteolus | reverse complement strand
TGCCCCGACCACGAAGTCGTCCGGGACCTCGATCCATGGCGAACACGCGCCCAGAGGCGGCAACCGCCAGCTCAAACGCGCGATGTTCCTGTCCGCGTTCGCAGCCCTGCACGACCCCGCCTCCCGCACCTACTACGACCGATGCCGAGCCCGCGGAAAGACCCACACCCAAGCCCTCCTCCGCCTCGCCCGACAACGCATCAACGTGCTCTTCGCGATGCTCCGCGACGGCACCTTCTACGAACCCCGCACCCCACGCCTCGCTTGACGAAAGACATAGAGGCACCCCCCCGGCCGGAGGCTGGGGGAGCGTGCCTGGGGGCACCTCCCGGCCGGAGGCTGGGGGAGTCGCGGACCCGCATGGATCGGGGAGGCGGACCCAGGTTCCGCACCGGCGACTCCGACGTGCGGCTTGCGTCGTTGCGTGTGGACGGGGTGGCGGAGCCCGTCGGGTTCTGAGTGTCGAAGAGCCAGTACGCGCTATGTGGAGCCATACCCGGCTCGTGGTGGACGTGGTGCCGGGCCGGGGCAGCCGCTTCTCCCTCGAGGCGCCCGAAGGGGTGCGTTTCCTGATCCGTTCCCGTGTCGTCGGAACGTAGAACCGTGTCGTTTTGATCTTGCAGGCCCGGTGAGCGCCTAGCCTCTCCTCCCGTGCCGCACTCTGGTGAACTCCCCTGTCGACTGGGACAGTTGAGGGCTGTTGCGGCTTGATGACGGTCAAGGGCGGGCTGCTCACGGCGTGTCGGGGCGGCCCCGGAGGCATCAGGGGGTCTGCGGTGCTGCGCACGGCGTGGGTCGGACGGTCACGACGGATCAGAAGCTCTCTCGGCGGGGCGCGGCGCAGAGCCGTGGTCACCGCCCTCACCTGTGCTGCCCTGGTCGGCGCGGGCCTCGCCGGGGCCGCGCCCGCCGGGGCGGCGGCATCCGGAGGAGGGGGCGACGCCCCGGTCGTACGGGTCGCCTCCGGCGTCGAGTACCGCTCCTTCACCGTTCCGGCCTCCTACGGCCCGGCCCGCGCGCATCTGGTCACGGTGGACCTGCGCGACCCGCGCGTCCGGCTCGACCTGCTGCACCCCGGTGCGGTCGCGGCCCGCCGCACGGTCTCCGCGATGGCCGACAGGGCGGGCGCGGTGGCCGCGGTGAACGGGGACTTCTTCAACATCAGCGAGGCCCAGCACCCGGGCGTAGAGGCGACCGGCGCCCCCGTCGGTCCTGCCGTGGCGGACGGGCGGCAGCTGAAGGCGGCGGTGCCGGACGGCCAGCGCTTCGGGCCCGCCCTGCCGCCGGGTACGCACACCCCGGACGTGTTCGGCGTCGGCCTGGACCGGCGTGCCCGCATCGGCCGCCTCGACCTGCAGGGCACGGTCCACACCGAGCAGGCCCGGCTGCCGCTCGGCGGGCTCAACCAGTACGCCCTGCCGGTCGGTTCGGTCGGCGCGTTCACCGCGGACTGGGGCTCGATGTCCCGGCTCCGCTCGGTCTGCGGTACGGACACGGACCGGGCAGCGCCGTGCAGTACGGACACGTACGAGGTGACGGTCCGTGCCGGGCGTGTCGCCGCCGCCGCCGACACGCCGGGCGCCGGGCCCATCGGCGCGCACGAGACGGTCCTGGTCGGCCGCGAGTCGGGGGCGCAGCAGCTGCGGAAGCTGGCCGTGGGCGAGCGCGTCCAGGTACAGCACCGGCTGGTCGCGGCGGACTCGCCGAGCCCGTTCCACTTCGCTGTGGGCGGCTATCCCGTGCTGCGTGACGGGCGGCCGCTGGCGGGGCTCGACACGCTGACGTCGGCCGTGCGCTCGGCCGTGGGGGCCTCGGACGACGGGCGCCGGCTGTATCTGCTCGCCTTGGACGGCGCGCCGGACTTCCGTACGGGCCTGACGATCGCCGAAGTGGCCGCGCTGATGCGGGAGTTGGGCGCTCGGGACGCGTTCAGCCTGGACGGCGGCGGTTCCTCGACTCTCGCGTCCCGCGACCCGGGCGCGCCGACGGTGACCGTACGCAACCATCCGAGCGGCGGGATGGAGCGGGCGGTGCCGAACGGGATCGGGGTGTTCGTACGGGAGTGAGTCCGGGGCAGGTACCCGGGTGCGTCAGCCCTGCGGAGGGTCGACGAGAGGACGCAGCGAGCCGAGCAGGGAGCCGATGCAGATCTCCCGCAACTCCTCCTGGCTGAAGGCGGGTTGCTCCTGTCCGAGCCATTCGACGCAGAGCACCCGGACGAAGACCAGCCAGCTCATGACGACGGCGCCGACGGCCTCGCGGGGCGCGTCGCCGAGGGTGCCGCCGTCGAGCAGCCGCTCGCACATCACGTCCAGCTCGTCGGCCATCATCGCCTGGATGGTCTCGTCGCCCGCGAGGATCCGGTTGGCGGCGAGGACCGCGTGCCGGTTGGCGGTGAAGTAGTCGAAGTGCGCGTCGAGTCCGTCCCGCAGCTGCTGTTCCAGGCCGGCCGCGGGGTCGAGCCGGACGGTGTCGATCAGGCGGTCCGTGGCCTGCCGGTAGACGGCCGTGAACAGGTCCCGTTTGTTCGGGAAGTAGCGGTAGAGCAGGGCCCGGGAGACACCGGCGCGGGCGGCGACCTGGTCCATCCGGACCTCGTCGTAGGGCTGCTCGGCGAACAACTCGGCGCCGATGGCGAGGAGTTGGGCACGCCGGTCGGCGGGGGTGAGGCGCTGGCGCCGGTTCGGTGTCACGCACACAGCTTACTTGACACATGTCTACCAACACCCTTCACTGATGCTTGTTGGACACGTGTCCACCAATGCGTGTCGCCCACACCGAGAGGTAGGTAGGCCGTCATGACGAAGGCCCGTTGGCTCAAGTGGCTCTGCCTGGCGATGGCTTACGCCTGCATGGCCATCGGCATCTACCACGTGGTCCTCGGCGTCGCGTCCGTGCCGGGCGCGGAGTCGGCGGGGGCCACGGTGGACAGCCGGGAGCGGTTCTACAACGCGATCTTCTTCGGGTTCGGGCTCAGCTGGCTCTGGGTCGCCCGGCGGTCCCCGATCCCGGCGAACCTGGTGCGCGCGCTGACCGCCGTGTTCCTCCTCGGCGGCATCGGGCGGGTCCTGTCCCTCGCGGTGCACGGCATGCCGCACTGGTTCCAGATCCCGCTGACGGTCCTCGAACTCGGCCTGCCGCCGGTGTACTTCTGGCTCGCGTCCGCCGACGAACGCGCCGCCGCGGCCCGTACGGGACTTTCCGACGCGGATGCGACGGCGGCCCGCACACCCTGAACAGCACGGCGCCCCGGGCGAGGCACCTCCAGGGGAAG
>NZ_JASCIS010000100.1 GCF_029968015.1 Streptomyces luteolus | reverse complement strand
AAGAAGGATCCCGCCGGAGAGTTATGAAACTGCCGGTGGCTCGCACGCAGACTTTCCACCTGTAGCGGAAATCGGAGATTCGTCACCGCAAACCGGGACAGTGCGGGGTGAGCTACCACCTTGATCGATGGTTAGCTCACCCCGGCTCGTTTCCCTACCGTTGCCGAGGGCTGGCGAACCAGTAGATATAGAAGAAGTCCATGGGATTATCCCTGCGCCGCATCTCGTCCGTGATTCGCGCTAAGGTCACATCCTTAGACGTGCCCCACGCAAGGAATCTCTCGCCTTCCTTGCTGCTCTTGTCGCCGACTTGAACTTCTCGGTCCAACAAGTCAGAGATGAACCGCAGGGTGGCTTCTTGGATGTCAACTTCTCCTGCCGACGGGCCCACGATCTTCTCTTCGGCATCCCGAACGATATCGAAATAGACGGGGCTTTGCTTGGCGTAGTCTACAGGTAGTCCAACTCTTCCCTGTAGATCGCTTCGCTTGTTATCTGTGCGCTCCTATTTTGCGCGATAACTCATGAGGCCGAGCTGTGTTTGCGCGTCCTTAGCGAAGTCGATGGTGTAGTCGCTGATTCCGCCAGAGCTACTGAAGGCGCGATAGTTGATCTTCCCGTCGTCGATCACCCATGTCTCCACAGTCCCCTTTCCTGGCACCTCGCGCACAATGTTCGGATTGCCGAGCTGGCTGCGGATGCTGGTAGCGATCGACGTGATCTCTTCAGGAGAGACGATGTAGATGCCTGGCGCATCCTCGACACCGAACGGCTTACCCGTTGCTTAGTGGCGTGGACGATGTCCTGGACGGCTGCGACGCCCTCCTTGGTGGGCTTTGCCCCCTTGCCGATGGGGATCATCCCTGCTGCTGCCCACACACAGTCGCTGATCGTGGGGTCTGTGATGCATTTCTTGATGGCGCCGATGGCGAAGTCGACGATCAGTTTCGCCATCTGCTCGTCAACCTTGGGAAGACGAGGTCGGAGTCGCCTCTCGCCGTGGCGTATGCGCAGGGCGGGAGGTTGTCCGAAGCCGAACTCGCGGAAGCTGCGCGCAAGGCTGCGGAAAAGCGAAAGAAGGAGCGCGACAGTAAGCCCAAGTGCTAAGTCCCCATGGCCCGGAGCTTCTCGAGCACGTCCTTCCAGGCAGCTTCTGCGGCCTTCTCGGCTTCATCCGCGCTCTTTCCTGTATCTAGAGCGGAATGTCGCGCATCCTCTGCTGAGTCTCTGGCCTCGATGGCGGAGATGCGGGCGTAGCTCGCGGAGAATTCTGCTGGGGCGGCGGATTCTTCGGCGCTGATGGCGTCTTGAGTGGCGCGGTTGGCTGCGTTGCGTGCGGTGGTTGCGGAGGTCTTGGCTTGTGCGGCGCTGGTTTCGGCGCGGTCGGCAGCCTGGTCGGCTTGTGTCGCGTAGCCCCTCACATGTTTGACTTCTTCTGAGAGGTATCCATGGCGATAACCCCTGCCCGGAAGCTGCTGATGGGCAGTGCGGCAGCGGCGCTCGTGGCCGGGCTCGGCACGACCGCGCTGGCAGCGCCCCAGGCGGCGGCTCCGGCCGCTCCGCGTGCGGCTGCCGAGATGCCGGTGGCGATCGAGGACTTCAACTACCCCGGCGCGAACAAGCTCCTCGCGGAGCGAGGGATCACGCTCAAGCGCGGTGACGGGCACATCACCCTCACGTCGCTCACCGATGTCAGTGAGTGACCGCGGACCCGGAGAACATGTTCATCGAGTCCCACAAGGGCGGCTTCTGCTTCCATGCCAACGCCAAGGCGGCTACCTGACGATGGAACTGCCCGACACCTTCAACATCTGGACCGGCGAATCGCCCGTCAAGGCAACCCTCACCCCCACCGACGGAGGTGACCAGGAAGTCGTCAACGCCCCGGCCAACGACCTCAAGGCGGTCGGCGAATCCGGTGACACCGGCGTGCGCTCCGCCCTCGTCGAAATCCGCCTCCAGGGCTAACCGACCGCCACGCCTCCACTTCAGGCTTCGCTGCCCGAGCCTTCAGGCTGGCCTGGCCCTCTTCACACCTCACCCAGCCATCGCAGGCTGAGATGGCACACTCCAGAACCAGGAACATCCACGTGTCCAACCCACGTCCGCGCATAGCGTTGACAAGCGCCGCACTTGCGGCGGCCGTCGTCTCCGGCGTCCTCGCCGGCACCTCCGCCCAGGCTGTTGTCGTCGACCCCGCCAACGACGGTGACTTCGCCTTCACCGCCCGCCTGTCCACCGGCAACGACGAACGCGCATGCTCCGGTGCTCTCGTCGACCCGCAGTGGATCCTTACCGCCGCCAGCTGCTTCGCTGCCGACCCTCAGGCCGGACACGACATCCCCGCGGGTGCCCCGCCCAAGCCCACCACTGCCACCAATGCCCGCATCGACCTCGGCTCAACTGGCGGTCAGGTCCGCAATGTTGTCGAGCTGGTGCCGCATGCCGACCGGGACAGGGTGCTGGCCCGGCTGAGTGGTTCTGTGACGGGCATTGCCCCGGTCGCCTTCAGTGGTACGGCTCCGGCGGCGAGTGAGAGCCTCACGGTGAAGGGCGTCGCAAACCTCGTCGAGCCATGAGGTCTGGCGTCTGATCTCGGCGTGGGTAGTGCCGGCGTAGACGCTTGGGTCCTGGTAGATGTCCTGAGTGAACCATTGGCCAGAGCTGTGCGAGCGGAGGTGCGGCAGGCAAACGGGTGGCCACGGCCATGCTGAGCTTCCTGGTGGCGGCAACGGCCAGGCGTGGGCGGGTGGCTGGGTGTTTTCGGCGCAGATGGCCACGTCCTGTGCCGAGAAGTTTTCGCCCTGGTGGCTGGTGGTGTCCTGCGGCAGCAGCAGGTCGGTCAGCTTGACCCAGTCATTGAAGCGCGCGGTGCGCCGGGCGCTGGTGGGCGGGGGCAGGCCGTGAGACATCGGCTCGCCGTGGCCGCCGACGCCGAGGTGAAGCGGTCGGCGGAAATGTCATGGAGCGTGAAGGCAGCCTTGGCCGGGGTGACCGGGTGCCGGAAGTTCGGCGAGGTCACCATCGTGCCCATCCAGATCCGGTGCCGCCGCAGCGACGGCGGCCAGCGTCGTGGACGCCTCGTGCAGGAACGGTCCTGCTTCCAGAACAGATGGTCGTAGATCCATCCGGCGTGCAAGACCAACTCTTCCGCCCGACACCATTCCTCCTTGGCGACTACTCAGAGAGAATCGGGTCACGTCACCGCATCAATTCTCATACCGCTTGCTACATCTGGCCGCGGACGAGGAGCGCCTTGGCGCCGTACGCGGGGAATGGGAGAAGTGGTCGTCAACCGCCAGGATCCTCCTACGAGCGCGTCACGCGATCATGATTTCTTCTGGAG
>NZ_JASCIS010000010.1 GCF_029968015.1 Streptomyces luteolus | reverse complement strand
CCCCCCCCCCCGCCCCCGCCCCCCCCCCCCCCCCCCCGGGGCGGGGGGCCCCCCCCCCCCCCCCCCCCCGCGCGCGCCCCCCGCGCCCCCCCCCCCCCCCCCCCCGCCGGGCACGCCGGGCACGCCGGGCACGCCGAAGGGGCGGTCCACCCCCCACGGGTGGACCGCCCCTTCAAGTCAGGCCGGGACTACGGCCTTTGACAAGCCATCAAGCCTTCGCGGGCTTGAGGGACTTGATGGCGGTCGGCGCGTGCCAGTCCTCCGTCGCGACCTCTTCGAACTCCGTGACGTCGCTGATGTCGGCGGTCTTGCTCATCGCGATGTTCGTGATGCGCTCCAGGATCGCCTCGACGACGACCGGGACGCGGTGCTCCGCGGCGAGCTTCTTCGCCTGCTCCAGGGCGTCCCCGAGCTCGTTCGGGTCCGTGACGCGGATCGCCTTGCAGCCGAGGCCCTCGGCGACCTTGACGTGGTCGACGCCGTACACACCCAGCTCGGGGCTGTTCTGGTTCTCAAACTCCAGGTTGACCTGGAAGTTGATGTCCAGACCGATCTGGGCCTGGCGGATCAGGCCGAGGTAGGCGTTGTTCACCAGGACGTGGACGTACGGGATGCGGTGCTGCGCGCCGACCGCCAGCTCCTCGATCATGAACTGGAAGTCGTAGTCACCGGAGAGCGCGACGACCGGGGTCTCCGGGTCGGCCTTGGCGACACCGAGCGCTGCCGGGATGGTCCAGCCGAGCGGGCCGGCCTGGCCGCAGTTGATCCAGTGGCGCGGCTTGTAGACGTGCAGCATCTGGGCGCCCGCGATCTGCGACAGACCGATGGTCGTCACGTAGCGCGTCTCGGGCCCGAACGCCTTGTTCATCTCCTCGTAGACGCGCTGCGGCTTCATCGGGATGTTGTCGAAGTGCGTACGGCGCTGCAGCGTGGACTTGCGCTCCAGGTGCGAGGCGACCCACTCGGAGCGGTCGGGCAGCTTGCCGGCCGCCTTCAGCTCGCGCGCGACCTCGACGAACAGCTCCAGGGCCGGCTTGGCGTCGGACGTGATGCCGTAGTCCGGCGGGAAGATCTTGCCGATCTGGGTGGGCTCGATGTCGACGTGGACGAACTTGCGGCCCTCGCGGTACACGTCCAGCTTGTAGCCGGTGTGGCGGTTGGCCCAGCGGTTGCCGATGCCGAGGACGAAGTCCGACTCCAGGAACGTGGCGTTGCCGTAGCGGTGGCCGGTCTGCTGGCCGACCATGCCCGCGTTCAGGTCGTGGTCGTCGGGGATGGTGCCCCAGCCCATCAGGGTCGGCACGACCGGGGTGTTGGTGAGCTCGGCGAACTCGACGAGCAGGTCGCTCGCGTCGGCGTTGATGATGCCGCCGCCGGCGACGATCAGCGGGCGCTCGGAGGCGAGCAGGAACTGGATCGCCTTCTCGATCTGGGCGCGGGTCGCGGCCGGCTTGTAGACGGGCAGCGGCTCGTACGTCTCCGGGTCGAAGTCGATCTCGGCCATCTGGACGTCGATGGGCAGGTCGATCAGGACCGGGCCCGGACGGCCGGAGCGCATCAGGTGGAAGGCCTGCTGGAAGACGCCGGGGACCTGCGCGGCCTCCAGGACCGTGACGGCCATCTTGGCGACGGGCTTGGCGATCGACGCGATGTCGACGGCCTGGAAGTCCTCCTTGGCGAGGAGGTGGCTCGGGGCCTGGCCGGTGATGCACAGGATCGGGATGGAGTCGCCGATCGCGGAGTACAGGCCGGTGATCATGTCGGTGCCGGCGGGGCCGGACGTACCGATGGCGACACCGATGTTGCCGGGGTTGGTGCGGGTGTAGCCCTCGGCCATGTGCGTGGCGCCCTCGACGTGGCGGGCCAGCGTGTGGTCGACACCGCCGACCGTCTTGAGGGCCTTGTAGAAGGGGTTGATCGCGGCGCCCGGCACACCGAACGCGTTCGTAACGCCCTCGCGCTTGAGGATCTCCACTGCCGCCGCGGCGGCTGTCATTCGAGGCATCGAGTACTCCTGCGTCGACCTGTCGGGCACTTCCACCGCCACCACCTGGCCGTTCCCGGTGGTTTTCACTATGCGGAAGTAATGTTCTGCTATACGGAAGCAATGTAGAAGCAGGTGGTCGAGGTCGTCAAGGGCCAAATCGCGGCGCGGGCCTCTCAGGACCCCGCATACGCCCCGCTTCGGCCCGTACTCCCGCCAACCTGGCCAACTCCCTCCCCAGAAGGGCGTTGTTGGTGGACGATGGGGGCGCGGCACGGCACACGGGGCACACGGGGCGTCACAGCGAAGGGGGCGACCATGGCGAGGGGCGGCGCTGATGGCTGAGAGCGTGCCGGTGCGATGCCCGGCCTGCCGGCGCGAGCATGTGTACGCGGCGCCGGTCTTCCCGTGCGCCTGCGGGGCGCCGGTCCGCGCGCCCCTGGTGCGGGGCGCCGCGCCCGTACCCATCACGCATCGCACCTGGGCGGACGAATGGGTCAGCGTCCGCTGCCTGTCCTGCGGACGCCAGGACCAGTGGCCGCACCCGGAGCTCGGCTGCCCCTGCGGGACGATCCTGCGCGTCATCGTGCGCTCGGTCGCCGCCGGCCCCTGCGAGGGCGCACCGCAGGCGGCCCCGCCGCTGCACATACCGCTGCCGCCCACGGCGCCCGCGCCCCGGCCCGCCTTCCACCCGGTGACCATCCGGACGGCCCGGGACGCGGTGACCGCCGCCGCGCTGTACCTGAAGTGGCTCGGCTACCGGGACGTGCGCCACGTCGAGCCGCACAACGGCGCCGCCGTCGGCCTGCACGCGCCGGGCCTGGTCGCGCGGGTCGAGCCGTCGACGCGGCGGACCACGGTGCGGGACGTGGAGACGCTGTGGCTGTCGGCGCTCGCCGAGTCGGTGGTGCCCGTGCACTTCTCGCTCGCCGGGTACACCGAGGAGGCCCGCTTCCGCGCGGACACACTCGCCGTCCCGCTCTTCGTCCTCGACTTCACGGGCACGCCGCAGCCGGTGAACAGTCCTGCGGACGAGCTGGTGACCACCGGGGGCGGAGACTAGGTTTTTGAGGGGCGCGGGGAACTGCGCGACCAGCCCCGGCGGCGGGGGCAGCCGAACGACGGCCGAATCAGCCCCTCCGGCGATTGAGGAGCGGGGGGCCGGGGGCGGAGCCCCCTGGGGGTGGCCCGCTACGCGAACCGTTCCCGGAGCTCCACCTTCCGCACCTTCCCCGACACCGTCATCGGAAAGGCCTCCACGATCTGGAGCCGCGTCGGGATCTTGTAGTGGGCCAGCCGGTCACGGCAGTACGAGCGCAGCTCGTCCAGGCTCAGCCCGGCCGACTCGTCCCGCAGGATCACGCAGGCCAGGACCTCCTCCCCGTACTTCTCATGCGGAACGCCCACCACCTGGACGTCGGCGATCAGCGGGTGCCCGTACAGGAACTCCTCGATCTCGCGCGGGTAGATGTTCTCCCCGCCCCGGATGATCATGTCCTTGATGCGGCCGACGATCTGGACGTACCCGTCCTCCCGCATCACCGCCTGGTCCCCGGTGTGCATCCAGCGGCCGGAGTCGATGGCCTCGGCGGTCTTCTCCGGCTCGTCCCAGTAGCCGAGCATCACGCTGTAGCCGCGCGTGCACAGCTCGCCCGGCTCCCCGCGCGGCACCGTGACCCCCGTGGCCGGGTCGACCACCTTGACCTCCAGGTGCGGGTGCACGCTGCCGACCGTGCCGGTGCGCCGCTCCAGGTCGTCCGACATCCGCGTCTGCAGCGACACCGGGGACGTCTCCGTCATGCCGTAGCAGATCGACACCTGCTCCATGTGCATCTCGGCGACGACCCGCTTCATGACCTCCACGGGGCAGGGCGACCCCGCCATGATCCCGGTGCGCAGCGAGCTCAGGTCGTACGAGGCGAAGTCGGGCAGGCCCAGCTCCGCGATGAACATCGTCGGCACGCCGTACAGGGACGTGCACCGCTCCTGCTGCACCGCGTGCAACGTCGCGGCCGGTTCGAAGGACGGGGCGGGGATGACGACGCAGGCGCCGTGCGCGGTGGCCGCGAGGTTGCCCATGACCATGCCGAAGCAGTGGTAGAAGGGCACGGGCAGACAGATCCGGTCCTGCTCGCTGTAGCCGATCAACTCCCCCACGCGGTGGCCGTTGTTGAGGATGTTGTGGTGCGAGAGGGTGGCGCCCTTGGGGAAGCCGGTGGTGCCCGAGGTGTACTGGATGTTGACCGGGTCGTCACAGCTCAACTCGGCTTCGCGCGCCGCCAGTTGGTCACGTCCGGCGGGGGCAGCGAGCAGCGCGGCCCAGCTGTCCTCGTCCCCGATGTAGTACGTGCCGCGCAGGCCGGGGCAGCGCGGGCGGACCTCCTCGACCAGGGCGCGGTAGTCACTCGTCCTGTGGCCGAGGGAGGCGACGAGCACGCCGATGCCCGCCTGGCCCAGGACGTACTCCAACTCGTGGGCGCGATAGGCCGGGTTGATGTTCACCATGATCGCGCCGATCCGGGCGGTGGCGTACTGGATCAGCACCCACTCCGGGCAGTTCACCGCCCAGATGCCGACCCGGTCCCCCTTGGCCACCCCCCGGCCGAGCAGTCCGAGGGCGACCTCCTCGACGGCCGCGCCGAACTCCGCGTACGTCCAGCGCCGCCCGGACGGCACGTCGACGAGCGCCTCGCGGTCCGGGAACCGGGCGATGGCCCGGTCGAGGTTGCGTCCGATGGTGTCGCCGATCAGCGGGGTGTCGCCGAGGCCGTGTACGTACGAGAGGGGCTGGGTTGGCAGCATGGCGTCAGGATGCCCCGCGCTCCGTGCGTACGGCTAGATCCCGTTCGGGTCCCGTCGCGGTCTTGCCCCGTGCCCCCGCCCGGCGAACACTGATCTTCATGCCGATACCCATAGTTGTGCTGGTCGGGACGTTGGACACCAAGGGCGAGGAGTACGGATGGGTCCGGGACCGGCTGCGGGAGCGCGGGGTCGGGACGCTGCTCGTGGACGCCGGGATCCTCGGCCCGCCGCGGGTGGAGCCCGATGTGCCGCGGGACGTGGTGGCGCGGGCCGCCGGGAGCGATGTCGCGCGGCTAGCGCGGGACGGCGACCGGGGCGCGGCCGTGACCGTGATGGCGCGCGGCGCCGCCCGGGTGGTGACCGAACTGCACGAGGCCGGGCAGCTGCACGCCGTCCTCGCCGTGGGCGGCAGCGGCGGCACGTCGATCGCGACCCGGGCGATGCGTGAACTGCCCCTCGGCGTACCGAAGTTGATGGTGTCGTCGATGGCGGCCGGGGACGTGTCTCCGTACGTCGGCAGCACCGACATCGCCATGCTCTACAGCATCGTCGACATCGCGGGCGTGAACCGCGTGTCCCGGCCCGTCCTCGCCAACGCGGCCGACGCGGCCGCCGGAATGGCGCAGGGGTACGCGGCGGCCGTGCGGGCCGAGCGGTCCGTGGAGTTCACCGCCGGTGACCGGCCTCTCGTCGCCGCCTCCATGGCGGGGGTGACGACGCCCGGCGTGGACGCGGCGCGCGCCCGGCTCACCGAACTCGGCTACGAGGTCCTGGTGTTCCACGCCTCCGGCACGGGCGGCCGGTCCCTGGAGGAGCTGGCGGGGCGCGGCCTGTTCGCCGGGGTGCTCGACCTGACGCTCTGCGAGATCGCCGACGACGCGCTCGGCGGGATCCTCACCGCGGGCCCCGACCGGCTGACCGCCGCCGGGCGCGCCGGGCTTCCGCAGGTGGTCGCGCCCGGCGCCCTCGACATGATCAAGTTCGGGCCGATGGACACGGTGCCCGAGCGGTTCCGCGACCGGGGGCCGCGGGTGCACAACCCGTCCATCAGCGTCGTCCGCACGACGGTCGAGGAGGCCGCCGAGCTCGGCCGCCGGGTCGCCGCGAAACTCCGCGCGGCCACGGGGCCCACCATCCTGCACCTGCCGTTGCGGGGCCTCTCCACCCTGGGCGGCCCCGGCGGCCCGTTCCACGAACCCACCCTGGACGAGGCGCTGTTCGGGGCCTTGCGGGAGGGGGTGCGCGGCAGCGCGGTGGAGGTGACCGAGGTGGATACGCACCTCAACGATCCGGAGTTCGGGAGGGGGGCGGCGGAGCGGTTGCATGCGGCGATCGGGGGCTGAGGGCTTTCTCTTCCCCTCCCCGCCCCTTCCCGAAAGTCCTGCGGACGGCCACGGGGCTCCGCCCCGGACCCCGCTCCTCAAACGCCGGAGGGGCTGATTGATAGGGGCGCGGGGAACTGCGCATCTTTTAGGGGCGCGGGGAACTGCGCGACCAGCCACGACGGCGCCGCAGCCGAAAGACGGCCGTGAAGCGGGGCCCGGGGCGGAGCCCCGAAGCTGCTGCAAGCTTTCGGGAAGGGGCGGGGAGGGGAGAAATCAGGGGGCCGCCGGGGCGACCAGGTCCCCCGGCCGACCCGACCGCTCCAACGCCGCCCCCACAAACCCCGAACCCTTCAACTCCTCCACCAGCTCCCGCAGAAACGCGACCGTCTCAGGAGCACGACTGCGCGCCGTACCCACCGCCTGCCGAATCTGCATGAACCGCCCCTCGATCAGCCGGAGTTCGGGGTGCCCCGCCACGTACTCCGTCATCGGCTGCCGGATGCCCGCCCCCACCTCAAGGCCTTCGGCGACGAACACGTCCACGCCCTCCTCGCCGCGTACGACGGAAGCACGGCGCAGCGTGCGCGACAGATACAGGTCGTACGCCGAGCCCCGCTTCACGCCGATGCGCACGCCCTCCCGGTCGACGTCCTCGACGGTGGTGAGCGGCGAGTCGGCGGGCACCGCGTAGACGCCCTCGATCACGACGTACGGCGCGGTGAACGCGACGTCGGCCTCGCGGGCCGGCTCGACCGCCAGGAAGCACAGGTCGGCCCGGCCCGCGGCCATCTCCTCGTACGACTTGCGGGCCGCGTCGAAGCACGTGAAGGAGACCGGGACGCCGAGCCGGGCGCCGGCCTCCCGTGCGATGTCGACCGTCACTCCGGCCGGTGCCTCCGGCGTGCCCTGGGCGAGTACGGGGTTGCCGAGGTTGACGGCGACGCGCAGGACGCCGGTGGGGGCCAGGTCGTGGATGACGGCTTCGGTGGGGGTGGAGGCGTTCATGGGGCGGAGTGTAGGGAGGCCGGTCGCGGGCGGGTGCGACCGGCCTCCCTCGCGTGCGAGCGTGCGGGCGGGCGTGCGTGCGTGCGTGCGGGCTCAGTTGACCTTGCGCCCCATCCCCTCCCAGTACGGCTCGCGCAGCTTGAACTTCTGGATCTTGCCGGTGGCCGTGCGGGGGATCTCCTCGCGGAACTCGACGCTCGTGGGGGCCTTGTAGCCCGCCATGCGGGCCTTGCAGTGGGCGATGATGTCGGCCTCCTCGGCCGTCGTGCCCTCGGCGAGGACCACCAGGGCCTTGATGGTCTCGCCCCACTTCTCGTGCGGGACGCCGATCACGGCGACCTCGGCCACCGCGGGGTGGCTGAAGATGGCGTCCTCGACCTCGATCGAGGAGACGTTCTCGCCGCCGGTGATGATCACGTCCTTCTTCCGGTCGGAGATCGTGAGGTGGCCGTCGGCCGCGTCGAGGGTGCCGCCGTCGCCGGTGTGGAACCAGCCGCCCTCCAGGGCCGCCTCGGTCTCCTCGGGCTTCTCCCAGTACCCGTCGAGTACGACATTGGAGCGGGCCAGGACCTCACCGGCGTCCGAGACCTTCAACTTGACGCCGAGCGCGGGCAGTCCGGCCCGGGAGAGCTTGCGGGCGCGCTCCTCGGCGGGCAGGTCCGCGTCGGCGGGGCGGGCCCGGTTGAAGGTGAGCACCGGGGACGTCTCCGTCAGGCCGTAGATCTGGGTGAACTCCCAGCCCAGCTCGTCGCCCACGCGCTGGATCATCTTGCTCGGCGGCGGCGCGCCCGCGCACACGATGCGCACCTTGTCCCGGCCCGGGATCTCGCCCCGCCAGCTCGCGGCCGCGTCCAGGACCATGTTCCACACGGCGGGCGCCCCGCACATCAGCGTGACGCCGTGCTCCTCGACGCGGCGCAGGATCTCCGCGCCGTCCACCTTGCGCAGCACGACCTGCTTCACGCCGAGCCCGGCCATCACGTACGGCATGCCCCAGCCGTTGCAGTGGAACATCGGCAGGGTGTGCAGGTAGACGTCCTGCTCCCAGGAGCGGGTGTGCAGGCCGAAGGTGAGGCCGTTGACCCAGATGTTGCGGTGGGTGAGCTGGACGCCCTTGGGGCGGGCGGTCGTGCCGGAGGTGTAGTTGATGGTGGCGGTGGCGTCCTCGTCGGGGTGGGACCAGGGACGCGGCTCGACGCCGAAGCGCATCAGCTCCGTGTCGGTCTGCTCGCCGAGCACGAAGCGGTGCCGCGCCTTGACCCCGGCGAGCGCCTCGTCCAGCTCGGGGTCGACGAGCAGCACGGACGCGCCGCTCTGCCGCACCACGTACTCGATCTCCTCCGGCTTCAGGCGGAAGTTCACCGGCACACAGATCCGGCCGCTCATCGGCACCGCGAACAGGAGCTCAAGCAGGCGCGTGGAGTTGTGGCTGACGACCGCCACGCGCTCGCCCTCGCCGACGCCGAGCGCGTCAAGTCCGGCCTGCCAGGCCCGCACCCGCTCACCGAGCCCGCCGTACGTCAACTCCGGTACGGCAGGGGCGGGTTGGGCGGGTTCGTCGATCACACCGGGCCTTGAGGCGAACCCCAACTCGGCCCGGTCGAGGAAGTCCGCGACGGTCATCGGTGTCCGCATGCCTGTCTCCTGTCGTCCGGTGGTCACTGACATCGTGGAAGTGGTGACCGGATCCTGCCATCCCCGGACGGGGGTGTCGGCGAACCCGGCCCGATCGTTTCCGGGTCGGAAGAGGTCGGAAGGGGTCGGAAGGGGTCGGGAGAGGTCGGGAGAGGTCGGACGAGGGAGGCACGCGTGAGGGCTGACGCCGGGGCAGCGGTGGAGGTGCGGGCTGCGCCCGGAGACGGTGAAGGGCTGTCTCCGCTCCGCCATGCGGAAGTTGGGCGCGCACACCCGGCTGGAAGCAGTGGTGGCGGCACGCAGGGCGGGGATTCTGCCGTAGCGGACCCCGACCAGCTCCCCTCCCCGCCCCTTCCCGAAATCCTGCGGAGCTTCGGGGGCTCCGCCCCCGGACCCCCGCTCCTCAAACGCCGGAGGGGCTGATTTTTCAGCCCCTCTGGGGGCACCTCCCAGCGGTAGCTGGGGGAGATTGAGGAGGCCTGGGGGCTCGGCGCGGGCGGCTTCGCGATGATCGGTCTCGGCGTGACGGTGGCGGCGACGGGCCGCGCGGACTGACCTGTCGTACGGGCGACTCAGGCGCCGACGACCTCCCCGTACCGCACCTCGTACGGCCCTCCCCCCCGTCCCCATCGGCCCGGAGAGCAGCCGCTCCGCCTCCGCCTCGACCTCCTGGCGCTGCGGCTTCGTGAGCGTGCCGAACGGCTCGACGGTGATCACGGCGGGACCGTCGACCGGTTCGTCGAGGCGCCAGGCGCCCGCGAGGAACCCGTCGGCGAGGAAGACGCTGTAGCTCCGGTTGCCCAGCCAGGTGCGGCCCTTGTAGGCGGGCGGCACGCCCCGGCTGCGGTCGGCGTGCGAGAGAAGCAGGTTGTCGTACTCGGGCAGCAGCCGCACCGGGGCCGGGGTGTCCGGGTCGGGACGCGGCGCGTCGGGCAGGTCGAAGAGCTCGACGCCGTGCTCGTCCCGGAACTCGACCAGTCGGGGCCGCAGCCGCTCGAAGACGGGGCGCAGGCGGGTGACGCCGGCCCAGGTCTGCATGTCCTTGACGGAGGCGGGCCCGAAGGCGCGGAGGTAGCGCAGAACGACCTCGTCGGGTGCGGGCGCGGGCCCCGTGGCGCGGCCGAGCCAGTTCTCGACGGTGGTGAGGGCGACCTGCCCGCTCCGCCGCCACAGTCCGCGCGGTGTGACCTGGACGAGGGCGAGGGTGTTGCGCGCGGCGATGCCGAGCGACTGCGGGTCGGCGTCCGGCCAGGTCACGACGAGCGCCTCACGCAACTGCTTGAGGGTGCGCGGCTCCTGCTCGACCAATTCCCGTGCCTGTACGGCGAGTTGGTCGAGGTCCACGCCGACGAGGCCCTTGCGGAACATGTGCAGCTCGCGGTCGCGGGCGGGCTGGGCGAGGGTGCGCAGGGTCAGGGCGTCCTCGGCGGTGTGGGTGTGGATGGTGGAGCGCATCGTGACGGTGCGGACGGCGGCACGTTCCGCCATGAGGGTGGACAGTTCGTCGGGGTCGAAGCCCTTGAGCCGGGCGGCGAGCGCGTAGTACGGCGGTTTCACGTTCTGCGCCTGGAGGCCGAGCAGGTGCGCGACGGCCACTTCGGAGGGCAGCTGCGCCCGCTCCAGGAGCATCTGGCGGGCGAGGGTGGCCCGGTTGAGGGAGCGGGTGTCGAGCGTGGGCGGCGTCGGCGTCGGCGTCATGGGCGCACGTTAGCCGTGCTTGCGGACAGGTTGTGTCCCCATGACCCGCCCCTCACCGGAGGGGCTGAATCGTCAGCCCGTACGACGGCACAGGGCGGACCGCCTAGCCGTCCTTGCCGACATCGCCCGGTGCCGGGGCGGGCGCCGCCGCGACATCGCCCGGCGCCGGGGCGGGCGCCGCCGCCGGATCGAGGACGCGGGCCAGGAACGTACGCGTCCGCTCATGCTGCGGATCACCCACCACCCGCGCCGCAGGCCCCTCCTCCACGATCACGCCGCCGTCCATGAACACCACCCGGTCGGCGACCTCCCGGGCGAAGCTCATCTCGTGCGTGACGACCAGCATCGTCATGCCCTCCTGCGCGAGGGACCGCATCACCGCGAGCACGTCCCCGACCAGCTCCGGGTCGAGCGCGGACGTCGGTTCGTCGAAGAGCATCAGCTCCGGGTCCATGGACAGGGCCCGCGCGATGGCGACGCGCTGCTGCTGCCCGCCGGAGAGCTGCGCCGGGTACGCGGACGCCTTGTCGGCGAGCCCGACCCGCTCCAGGTTGGCGCGGGCCACCCGCCCCGCCTCCGCCTTGCCGCGCCGCAGTACGCGCCGCTGGGCGAGCGTCAGGTTCTCCAGGACCGTGAGGTGCGGGAACAGGTTGAAGGACTGGAAGACCATCCCGATGCGGCGCCGGACCCGGTCGATGTCCACGTCCGGATCGGTGACTTCCGTACCGGCGACGGAGACCGTCCCCGACGTGGGCTCCTCCAGGAGGTTGACGCAGCGCAGGAGCGTGGACTTGCCCGAGCCGGACGGGCCGATGACGCAGACGACCTCGCCGCGCGCCACCGTGATGTCGATGCCGCGCAACACCTCCAGGTCCCCGAACGCCTTGTGCAGGCCCCGGATCTCGATCTGGGTACCGGTACCTGTACCGGTCGTGGTGGCATTCACGGTGTCCTCAACTCGCCTTCGCCGTACGGGATTCGAGGCGCCGCACCAGATGGCCGAGCGGCAGCGTGATCATGAGGTAGAGCAGACCGGCGATGAGGATCGGCGTGAGGCTCTTGTGCTCGTTGAGGGCGTCCCGGCCGAAGTTGGCGAGCTCGTACTGTCCGAGGGAGAGTCCGAGGAGGTAGACGAGGGACGAGTCCTTCGTCAGCAGGATCAGCTCGTTCGTCAGCGGCGGCAGCACGATCCGGAACGCCTGCGGGATGATCACGGAGACCATGGCGCGGCCGTGCGACATCCCGAGCGAACGGGCCGCCTCCATCTGCCCCTTGGGCACCGCCCGGATGCCCGCCCGGATCGTCTCGGCCATGTACGCGGCGCCGACGAGTCCGAGCGCCAGCATCACCGTCACGTACTTGTCGAGCGCGACCTCGAAGGCCAGCGGCACACCGAAGCCGAGCGCGATGAACACGAGCAGCGCGGGCACACCGCGGAAGAACTCGATGTACGTGACGGCGAGCCAGCGGTACGGCGGCACCGACGACAGCCGCATCAGCGCGAGGATCAGCCCGAGCACGAGCCCGAAGCCGAAGCCGAGCAGCGTGTAGAGGACGGTGTTGACAAGGGCGGTCACCAGGATGTCGGGGAACTGCGCCTTCGCCACCTCGACGTCGAAGAACGCCTGCCGCAGCCGCTCCCAGTCGGCGAGCAGGACGACGGCGAGGAGTGCGACGCCGAGCAGCGCGTACTGGGCGCCCCGGAAGGCGCGGGCCCGCTGTCTGCGGGAGAGGGGCGCCATCACTTGCTCTTGGGGGCCGTGCCGAACCACTTCTTGTAGATCTTGTCGTAGCGGCCGTCCTTCTTGGCCGCCTTGATGACCGCGTCGGCCTTCTCGCGCAGTGCGTCGTTGCCGGTGCGGAAGCCGAGGCCGTACTGCTCGCCGGTGTCGAACTCGGCGGTGACCTCGGTGTCCGGGTTCTGCTTGACGTAGTCGTAGAGCACGCCGTTGTCGTTGATGCCCGCGGCGACCTGCCCGGACTTCACGGCGGCGAGCAGCAGCCCGACGTCCTCGAACTCGACGAGCTCCACACCCTTCGGCGCCTCCTTCTTCGCGTACTCACCACCGGTGGTGGCCTTCTGGTACCCGAACTTCTGCCCCTTGAGGTCGGCGAATTCCTTGTACGGCTTTCCTTTTCGGGTGATCAGGGCCTGCGTGGCGTCGAAGTAGGGGACCGAGAAGTCCATGACCTTGTCGCGTGCGGGCGTGATGGTCATGCCGGCGGCGGCCAGGTCGCACTTGTTGGTGTTGAAGTCCTGGCCGGTTTCGATGCCTTCGAAGGGCGTGTTGACGATCTCCTGCTTCACGTCGAGTTCCTCGGCGACGAGGTCCACGAGGTCCACGTCGAAGCCGACGACCTCGCCGCCCTTCTTCGACTGGAACGGCGGGTACGGCAGGTGCGTACAGGTCTTGAGGACGCCCTCGGAGACGAGCTGCACCCCGCCGTCCTTGCCGCCGGCGTTGCCGTTCGACTTGGTGCTGGTGCAGCCCGTGAGCAGCAGCGCTACTGCGGCGCCCACTGCGGTCACGGGTATGGCGGGGCGGAGTGACACGGACACGGGGCCTCCAAGGCGGCAGCAGCCGGACAACCGAGCAGCGTGGTACGCGGTGCGGCTCGCGCCGCGGGTGGCGGGCGAGTTGCTGCATCTTAGAGTCGCGCGTGGTGGTTGTGACAGGGGTGATCGCGTGGCCGATTCCGATCGGTTACCGGAACCGGCCCTGCCGGTCCGTCACTCCGGATCCGAGGTCTCCGCCTCCACGGCCGCCCGGGTCAGCGGGCCGTATACCCCGCTCTCCTCGTCGATGTCGCGAGCCTGCTGGAAGCGGGTCACGGCCGACTCGGTGGCCGGGCCGTACGTTCCGTTGGCGGGCGCGACGAGCAACTGCATCTGCCGGAGCCGGAGTTGCAGCTCCGTGACCTGCTCGCCGCTGTCGCCCCTGCGGAGGGTTCCGGCGGCGGAGGCGGCTGCGGAGGACGGGCGGTCGCTCGTGGTGCTCCGGGGCGTCGCGGGCGTCGTCGGCCGCTGCGAGCTGCGGCTCGCGCGCTCGCTCTTGCGCTCCGTGGGCGTCGGCGAGGCCGACGTGGCCGGATCGGTGACCTGAGCGGTCTGCGCCGGGCCCGCCTCGGCACCCGGTTCGCCCCCGCCGGAGAAGAACCCGCCCGCCACGCCGACGGTCACGGCGACGACGGCGGCGGCCCCGGCGAGCAGCCCGTACCGCCAGCCCTTGCCCGCCGCTCCGGAACCGTCGGAACGGCTCAACTCCGTTGGCTCGACGTCCACTTCAGCCGGGAGTTCGGCCGGTACGGGTCCGCGTGGCGGCAGTGCGCTCGGGCGGTCGAAGAGCTGGAGGACTTCCTGGGTCGGCTGGGTGTCGGCGGCGTCGGGCGGGGCGACGTGCCCGAAGACGGGGTCGGTCGTCGGCGGCTCCGCGGTGCTCGGTTCGGCCACCGGCGGCTCCGTAGCGCTGGGTTCGGCCGTCGCCTCCTCGCGCGCCCTCAGGGCACAGTCGCAGGCGGGCCTGAAGTCCGCCTGAAACGCGGTTCCGCATCCGGGGCAGCTCTGTCCACTCACCGTTCGTCCACACACCTTCCATGAAGCAGCCACCGATTATGCAGACCTTCGCGCCGTCTGCCCACCGCCCTCATTCCTCCTTCCACCCCTTCATTCCTGACACTTCAGCCCAAACGATCTTCCCGATCTCCCGCTCCCCTACGCCCCAGGAATCCGCCAGCGCGGCCACGATCCGCAGCCCGTGACCCTCCGCGCTCGCCACCTCCGGACGACGCTCCCCACGGGCGTCCGCCACCTCGATACGCAGGAGTTCACCGCGCCGCGCCAGGGTGAGCGCGAAGTCCCGTCCAGGTACGCGGCCGTGCGTGACGGCGTTGGCGGCCAGCTCGGCCACGATCGACGCCACCGCGTCGGAGGTCTCACCGCCGTGTGGGAAACCCCACTCTTCGAGCTGGCAGGCAGCGAGCCTGCGCGCGAGCCGCGCACCACGAGGGGTCGCGCTGAACCTCTGCTCGAACTGGACGGAAAGGAGGCGGATTTGGGGTTCCATGTCCCCGAGCGTGGCCGTTTGCTCCTACGCTGACCAGTGACAGGTCGACGACGGAGCGTAGCCGTACGGGTCCGCTCCGCTGGGTGTACGGGGTGGTACGGGTATGCACGAAGACAGGCCCGAGCGGCCGGTGGAAGCGGACGGCACGGCGCATCTTTTCGCTGCGCTCGGCAAGCAGATCAAGGTGTTGCGCGAGGCGCGAGGGATGGGCCAGCGCGAGTTGGCTACGGCGACGCACGTGAGCCTGGACCTGGTGTCGGCGATCGAACGGAACGTACGTATCCCGCAACCGCGGTTCCTGGAACTGGCGGAGGTTGCGCTCGACGCGCGCGGGGTGCTGACGGCGGTGATCCCTGACGTGAAGAAGGCGCTGTCACGGGCGCGGACGCGGCATCCGGAGTGGTATCGGGGGCACGCGAAGCTGGAGTCCGAGGCGGTCGAGTTGCACCACTACTGCAGTTCGGCACTGCATGGGCTGCTGCAGACGGCTGAGCATGCGGAGGCGGTGTTCCGCGCGCATCGGCCCCTCCTGGACGCGCAGACGATCGAAGGGCGCATAGCGGACCGCATCGACCGCCAGAAGGTCTTCACGCGGGAGCCTGCGCCTGTTGTCAGTTACGTACTGGAGGAAGCCGTGCTGGACCGGCCCCTCGGCGGACAGGAGGTGCACCGGAGCCAATTGCGACGCCTTCTGGCAGTAGGCACCATGCGCAACGTCGAACTGCAGGTAATGCCCACGAGCGTGGATGAACATCCCAACCTTCAGGGTTCGTTCAACCTGCTCGTCCCCAAGGGGCATCACCATCAGGTCGGTTACACGGAAGCGCAGGAGCACCCTCGACTGATCAGCAACCCTGCCGAGGTCCGAGTCCTCTGCGAGCGCTATGGGATCATGCGTGCGGTGGCACTCACGCCACGAAATTCACTGGAGCTGATCGAGAAGAAGTTGGAGCGGCGATGAACTCCACCGACAACCTCGCCTGGTTCAAGTCGAGTTACAGCGGCGGAGGCGGCGGCGACTGCCTCGAAGTAGCCCACGACTGGCACAAGTCCACATACAGCGACGGTGGCGGCGGCGAATGCCTCGAACTCGCCCAATCCCCCAGCACCACCGGGCACTTGATCCACATCCGCGACTCCAAGAACCCCGCCCTCCCCCACCTCACCACCACCCCCGAAGCCTGGTCGGCGTTCCTCACGTACGCCGCGCACTGACAGCGAGATCATGGAATTCCCCCTGTCTTATCGGCAGGGTGTCCTCTATGTCGCGATCGCGGCCACCGCGTGGGGCACCGGCGGTGCTGTCGCGGCCGAGTTGTACGGCGTCGCGAACATCGGCCCTGTCTCCGTTTCCTTCTGGCGGTTTCTGACGGGACTCGGACTGCTTCTGACGGCTCACCTGGTCCGGCGGGCCCGTCGCCCCCAGACAGCCGTCTCACTGCGCGCGATCTTCTTGGCGAACAAGCGCAGGCCCCTGATCACCGGCTTCGGTCTGGCGGTGTATCAGACCGCCTACTTCGCCGCAGTCCAGCAGGCCGGCCTGACGGTAGCCACCGTGGTGACCCTCGGCTCGGGTCCGGTGCTGGTCACCGTGGGGGCACGCCTTCTGCTCGGCGAACGTGCCGGCGCGGCCGGGACAGCCGCCGTGACGAGCGGTGTCGTGGGCCTGGTGCTGTTGACGATCGGCGCTGATGGAAGCACCGGGCCGTCCCCTCTCCTTGGGATCTGCTACGCGCTGCTCTCCGCCTCCGGATACGCGGGCGTGACGCTGCTGGGGCGCGCGTCCGGCCGCAAGAATTCCGGCGGCGCGTTCGAGTCGACGGTGACGGGCTTCGCAGTGGGCATGGTCTGCTTGCTGCCGCTGGCCTTGTGGGAAGGTCTCCTGCCCGACATGGAACAGGCCGTGTGGACAGTGACGTTGATCGGCTACCTGGGTGCCATTCCGACGGCGCTGGCGTACACGCTGTTCTTCGCCGGACTCAGCGTCGTCCGGGCGTCAACGGCCTCTGTGGTCGCGCTGGTCGAGCCCCTTACCGCGGCGGTCATCGGCATCACCGTCTTCGGTGAGCGGCTGAACGCGCTCGTCGCCACCGGCACGGCACTGCTGATGGGTGCCGTGCTCTTCCTCGTGATCGGCGAGGGGCCGACCCGAGCACCGGTCACGAAGTCGCCGGAAGCAGAGTCGGGCTGCGGCGACCGCGCCGATGCACCGACATATCCGGCCAGGCGGATCAACAACTGAGACGACGTCACGTCCATTAGCCCGACTCAGCCCGGCTGGATCCGCCCCGGCACCACAGCCACCGCACAATGCGCATGCAACAGCACCGCGTTGGCGACCGAGCCCATGATCAGGGAGTCCGTGCTGAGGCGGCGGTGGTGGCGGCCGACCACCAGGAGGTCAGCCGTGCGGGAAGCTGTGACCAGGCGGCCCGCGGGGTCGGCGGGGGCGACCACCGGGTCGACGGCGACCTTCGGGTAGCGCTCCGCGAACGCGGTGAGGCGTTCGCGCTGGCCCGCCGTCAGGGCCAGGCCCACACTGCGCGCGTCCGCCACGTCGCCGGGGACCAGGTCGCCCATCGTCGTCAGGGCCCGCAGCGGTACCCGGTACGTGGAGACGACCTGGAGCTCCACGCCCCGCCGTGCCGCCCCGGCGAACGCGAACTCGATGACCTCGTCGGCCGTCTCCTCCGGGTCCAGGCCGAGGACGACCCGGCCGGGCGGGCCGGTCTGGCCGAAGGCTTCGGCCGTACGGGACTCGTGCGGGACGACCACCACCGGGCACGGGGCCTGCGCGGCGCACTTGCGGCCGGTCGAGCCGAGGAGCAGCGCCGCGAAGCCGCCGAGGCCGCGGGAGCCGAGGACGAGGAGGCCGGCCTTGCGGGCCAGCTCGCAGAGCTCGGGGGCGGGGTGCCCGTCGACGGCGACGTACCGCACGGGCGGCGCCTGGTCCCCGTACTCGGCGAGGATCTCCTCGACCTTGGCGCGTACGGGATCGGGGCTGTCCGTCGACGCGGAGCCGCGGCCCGTGCGGACGTGCGCGGCGACCACCTCCGTGCCATGTCCGAGAGCCGCCTCGATGGCCCAGGTGAGGGCCTTGAGGCTGGGTTCGGAGCCGTCGACCGCGGCCAGGACCGGAGCGCTCGTACTCATCCCTCCAGCTTGCAGCCGGAACGCGCCCGGTGGGAGGGCCTAAGGTCCCGAGGTGCGCTCTCCCCGCGGCCCGGCCACCGCGTGCAGGCAGCTGCGGACGAAGTCCCTGACCACCGGGTTCTCGTCGTCGGCGGGTGCCCAGGCGACGCCCACGGAGGTGGGGGCGACGCCGTCGACCGGGACGTAGGTCACACCCGGCCGAGCGTAGAAGCGGGCCGCCGAAGCGGGGGCGAGCGCGATGCCGTAGCCGTTGGCGATGGCGCTCAGCCACTCGTCGGGCTGGTCGGTGACGGCGCCGATCTTCGCGGGCCGGTCGGCGGGGCGGGCCTCGGCGGCCAGCCAGTAGTCCCGGAAGGGGCCGGTCGTGAGCGGGGCGGCGATGAACGGCTCGTCCCACAGCTCGGGGAAGTCGAGGCGCTCGCGCCCGGCCAGCACGTGTCCCGAGGGCAGGACGGCCACCCGCGCCTCCGTGAAAAGCACCTCCACGCGGTACGTGTCCTGCCCGGGGAACGGCAGCCGGAGCAGCGCCGCGTCCACCTCGCCGTCCGCGAGCCCGGCGGTCGGGTCGGACCAGGCGGCCTGGCGCAGCTCGACGCGCAGTCCGGGGCGGCGGCGACCGAAGTCCGCGACGATGTCCTGCGTTGCCTCGTTGGCGGCGCTGGCGAGGAACCCGACGCGCAGCACCCGTGCCTCCGCCCGGCCCGCGCTGCGGGTCTCGCGTACGGCGGTGTCGACGGCGGCGAGGGCGCCGGGGGCGCGCTCGGCGAGGGCGCGGCCGGGTCCGGTGAGGGCCATGCCGCTACGGGAGCGGGTGAAGAGCCGTACGCCGAGGAGCTGCTCCAGCTGCTTGATCTGCTTGGTCAGGGCGGGCTGAGAGAGGAAGAGGCGCTCGGCGGCACGGGTCAGGTTCCCCTCCTCCGCGACGGCGACGAAGGAGCGCAGGAGCCGGGAGTCCACATCCATGCCATCAGGTTATGGATGCAGGTATTGGACGGCCAGGTGGGGGTGGGGCGAGGGTCGAGGTGAACGCATCGCCGCGGGCCTCGATACCCGAGATACATAGCTACCGAGGCCGCCGGAGCTGGAAGGACCACGCCATGTTTGCCGCGTACGTCGTCGTCACCCTCGTCACCGCCCTCGTCGTCGGAGCGATCGGCGTGCTCGACCTCGTTCGGGCGCCTGCCGTGCTCGCGACCTCGGAGGCCGTGGATGTGCCCGTCTCCTGGGTCGCGCCGCTCGGCGTGCCGAAGGTCGCCGCGACGGTGGGGCTGCTGCTCGGCCTCGCGGGCTGGCGGTGGCTCGGCGTCGCCGCGGGCGCGGGCCTGGTGCTGTTCTTCATCCTGGCCACGCTGACCCACGTACGGGCCCGGGTCTACAGCACGATCTGGGCGCCGGTCGCTCTCGTGGCGCTCTCGGCGGTCACGCTGTGGCTGGGGGTGGCGGCCCCGGCGTAGGCCTGGCTCGGCCCCGGCGTAGGCCCGACTTGGGGGGGCGCTCAGGCCACCGACCCGATCCGTCCCGTCGGCGGCTGCTGCCGGCCGTCGTGGTGGATCGGGGTGTGCGCGCCGGTCAGGGAGACGCCTCGGCCGCCGCGCCGGTTCGCCACGATCTCCGAGGCGATGGACAGGGCGGTCTCCTCGGGCGTACGGGCTCCGAGGTCGAGGCCGATCGGGGAGCGCAGGCGGGCCAACTCAAGGTCGGTGACGCCGACTTCGCGCAGGCGGCGGTTGCGGTCCTCGTGCGTACGGCGGGAGCCCATCGCGCCGACGTACGCGACGGGCAGGCGCAGGGCGAGCCGCAGCAGGGGGACGTCGAACTTGGTGTCGTGGGTGAGGACGCAGAGGACGGTGCGGGCGTCGAGCCCACCGGCCTCGTGCTCGCGCTCCAGGTACTGGTGCGGCCAGTCCACGACCAGGTCGTCGGCCTCGGGGAAGCGGCCTCGGGTGGCGAAGACGGGGCGGGCGTCGCAGACGGTGACGTGGTAGCCGAGGAACTTGCCGATGCGGACGAGCGCGGCGGCGAAGTCGATGGCGCCGAAGACGATCATCCGGGGTGCGGGGACGGAGGACTCGACGAGCAGGGTCACGGTGGGGGTCTCGTCGTCCAGGGCGGCGCAGCGCGAGCCGTCCTCTCCGATCACGACGGTGCCGGTGCGGCCCGCGTCGAGGAGGGCCGCGGCTTCGGCGGCCGCGGTGCGGTCGAGCTCGGGCCGGCCGCCGAGGGTGCCCTCGTAGCGTCCGTCGGGGTGGACGAGCAGGGCGTTGCCGAGGAGTTCGGACGGGGCGTCGATGACCCGCGCGACCGCCGCCGCCTCACCAGAGGCGGCGGCGGCCAGCGCGGCCGCGAACACTCCCCGTCCCGGAGCGTCCGCGGGTATGGGGGTGACGAGGATGTCGATGATTCCGCCGCAGGTCAGGCCCACGGCGAAGGCGTCCTCGTCGCTGTAGCCGAAGCGCTCGACGACACTGCGGCCGTCCTGGAGCGCCTGTTGGCACAGCTCGTACACGGCGCCCTCGACGCACCCGCCCGATACCGATCCGATGGCGGTGCCGTCGCTGTCCACGGCGAGTGCGGCACCTGGCTGACGGGGACCGCTGCCGCTGACCGCCACGACGGTGGCGATCGCGAAGTCGCGTCCCTGCTCGACCCACCGGTTGAGTTCTTCGGCGATGTCCAGCATGTCGGCCTCCAACAAAAACGATACGTGGGCGGGCGCGGCAGAGCTTGCCGCGTTCCGCAGCCCCGGACCAGGCCCCTGGCCTGATCCGGGGAGACGGCCTAGTGCCCTGATCCAGTGGCGAAATAGAAGATGAACACGGCCGAGAGGATCCACATGAAGATGCTCGGGTCCCTCCACTTGCCCTGCGCGAGCTTGATCGCGCAGTAGGCGATGACGCCGCAGCCGACACCGGCGGTGATGGTGTAGGTGAACGGCATCAGCACGACCGTCAGGAACACCGGGGCCGCGACGGACCAGTCGGTCCAGTCCACGTGGCGGGCGTTCTGCAGCATCATCGCGCCGATGACGACGAGCGCCGCCGAGGCGACCTGGTTCGGCACGAGCTGGGTGAGCGGCGTGAAGAACAGGCAGGCGGCGAAGAACAGTCCGGTGATGGTGGCGGAGAGGCCCGTACGGGCGCCTTCGCCGACGCCGGACGCCGACTCGATGAACACGGTCTGACCGGAGGCACCGGCCACGCCGCCGACCGCGCCGCCGGCGCCGTCGATGAACAGGGCCTTGTTGAGGCCGGGCATCTTGCCGCGTTCGTCGGCGAGCTTGGCCTCCTGGCCGACGGCGATGATGGTGGCCATCGCGTCGAAGAAGCCGGCGAGCACCAGGGTGAAGACGATCATGCCGACGGTGGTGGCGCCGAGCTTCTCCCAGCCGCCGAACTCGATGGAGCCGAAGAGGCTGAAGTCGGGCATGGAGACGACGCTGCCGTGCAGGGTCGGGGCCTTGTCGCCCCACTCCTTCTCCGAGATCAGGCCGGTGGAGGTGGCGAGGACCGAGATCACGGTGCCGACGACGATGCCGAGGAGGATCGCTCCGGGCACCTTCCGGGCCTGCAGCATGAAGATCAGGATCAGCGTGAAGGCGAACAGGGCGACCGGCCAGCCGCTCAGGTGCCCCTCGACGCCGAGGGTGACGGGCGCGCCCTTGCCCACGAAGCCGGCGTTCACGAAGCCGATCATCGCGATGAAGAGGCCGATGCCCATGGTGATTCCGTGCTTCAGGGGCAGCGGAATCGCGTTCATGATGACTTCTCGTACGCCCGTGGCGACCAGAAGCATGATCACGACGCCGTAGATCACACACATGCCCATGGCCTGCGGCCAGGTCATGTCGGGGGCGACCTGGGTGGACAGGACGCCCGAGACGCTCAGACCCGCGGCCAGCGCCAGCGGGACCTTGCCGATGAAACCCATCGCCAGAGTGGTGACCGCGGCTGCCAGAGCGGTCGCGGTGATCAGCGCCGGCTGGCTCATCTTGTTGCCGAGCGCGTCCTCACCGCCGAGCAGCAGCGGGTTGAGCAGGAGGATGTAGGCCATCGCCATGAAGGTGGTGATGCCGCCGCGCACTTCGCGCGGGATCGTCGATCCTCGGTCGGTTATGTGGAAGTACCGGTCGAGCCAAGACCTGCCGGCCGGAACACGCGAGCCGTTGCCCGCGTCGTCCGCGACGGTCTTGGGCTCCACTGACGATTGGGTCATGGGGCCTTCTCCCAAGGTTCACAGGGACATCCGCACGCTGTGCTGCGGAATTTGGGATGTTGCTTGGCTGCACGACCCGGGGGACGGCCCGAGACGAACGGTCGAGTTCCGGGGAGACAGGGGGGAGCCGGACTCCCCGGAACTGAACTGCCTGGTGCTGCTTGGTACTTGCTGGGTTGGTACTGGGGACTTGCTGGGTTGGTACTGGGGTATTGCTGGGTTGGTACTGGGGACTTGCTGGGTGGTGCTGGGTGTTGCAGTGGCCTCGGGGGGACCGCCGCGGCTTCGGAAGAACCACGGCGCCCCCCTCGGGGTCACGTTCCGGTGAGGTGCTCGGGACGCACGGGCGTCCTGTTGAGCTCCAGACCCGTCGCGTTCCGGATCGCCGCGAGGACGGCCGGAGTTGACGACAGGGTCGGGGCCTCACCGATACCGCGGACTCCGTACGGAGCGTTCGGGTCCGCAAGTTCCAGGTAGTCGACCGGGATGGTCGGCGTGTCGAGGATCGTGGGGAGCAGATAGTCCGTGAAGGAGGGGTTCTTCACCTTCGCGGTCTTCGGGTCGACGATGATCTCCTCCATCACCGCGACGCCCAGGCCCTGGGTGGTGCCACCCTGGATCTGGCCGATCACGGAGAGCGGGTTGACGGCCTTGCCGACGTCCTGGGCACAGGCCAGTTCGATGACCTTGACCAGGCCGAGCTCGGTGTCGACCTCCACCACCGCGCGGTGTGCGGCGAAGGAGTACTGGACATGGCCGTCGCCCTGCCCGGTGACGAGGTCGAAGGGCTGGGTGGGTCGGTGCCGCCATTCCTGCTCGACCTCCACGGCCTCGTTCTCCAGGACTTCCGCGAGGGTGGCGAGCACTTCGCCGCCGTCGGTGACGATCTTGCCGCCCTCCAGGAGGAGTTCGGCACTGGCCCACGCGGGGTGGTACGAGCCGAACTTGCGCCGGCCGATCTCCAGGACCTTCTCGCGGACGATCCCGCAGGAGTTCTTGATGGCGCCGCCGGTCATGTACGTCTGGCGGCCAGCCGAGGTCGAACCGGCCGAGCCCACCTGGGTGTCGGCGGGGGCGATGGTGACCTGCTGGACGCCGAGCTCGGTGCGGGCGATCTGCGCGTGGATGGTGACGCCGCCCTGGCCGACCTCCGCCGCGGCCGTGTGGACCGTGGCGACGGGCTCTCCGTTGATGACCTCCATGCGGATCCTGGCGGTCGAGTAGTCGTCGAAGCCCTCGGAGAAGCCGACGTTCTTGATGCCGACGGCGTATCCGATGCCGCGTACGACGCCTTCGCCGTGCGTGGTGTTGGAGAGGCCGCCGGGCAGCGCGCGGACGTCGACGCCCTCGGAGCTCTCCCACTCGCGCTCCGGCGGCAGCGGCCTGGCCTTGACGCGGCGCAGGAGTTCGGCGACCGGAGCGGGCGAGTCGACCCGCTGCCCGGTCGGCATGAGCGTGCCCTGCTCCATCGCGTTCTTCTGCCGGAACTCCACCGGGTCCATGTCCAACTCGGCGGCCAGCTTGTCCATTTGGGCCTCGTACGCGAAGCACGCCTGGACGGCGCCGAAGCCGCGCATGGCGCCGCAGGGCGGGTTGTTGGAGTAGAGGCCGATCGCCTCGATCTCGACGTCGTCCACGACGTACGGGCCGACCGAGAGGGACGAGGCGTTGCCGACGACCGAGGGCGTGGACGACATGTAGGCGCCGCCGTCGAGGACGATCTTGCACTTCATGTGCGTGAGCTTGCCGTCGCGGGTGGCGCCGTGCTCGTAGGACAGCTTCGCGGGGTGCCGGTGGACGTGCCCGAAGAAGGACTCGTACCGGTTGTAGACCATCTTCACCGGCTTGCCCGTGCGCAGGGCGAGCACGGAGGCGAGGATCTGCATCGAGATGTCCTCGCGGCCGCCGAACGCGCCGCCGACGCCCGCCATCGTCATCCGCACCTTCTCCTCGGGCAGGCCGAGGCAGGGGGCGATCTGCTGGAGGTCGGAGTGCAGCCACTGGGTGGCGACGTAGAGGTCGACGCCGCCGTCCTCGGCGGGTACGGCGAGGCCGGACTCCGGGCCGAGGAAGGCCTGGTCCTGCATGCCGAAGGTGTACTCGCCCTTGACGATCACGTCGGCCCTCTGGGCGGCCTCGGTCGCGTTGCCGCGGATGATCGGCTGGCGGTGGACGATGTTGGGGTGCGGGACGTGCGCGGCGTGGTGGTCGGCGCGGTGCTCGTGGACGAGTACGGCGTCGGGGGCGGTCGCCGAGGCCTCGTCGGTGATGAGGGGCAGCTCCCGGTACTCGACCTTGATCTTCGCGGCGGCGCGGCGCGCGGTCTCCGGGTGGTCGGCGGCCACGAGGGCGACCGGCTCACCGTGGTGGCGGACCTTGCCGTAGGCGAGGACGGGGGTGTCCTGGAACTCCATGCCGTAGTTCCTCGCGGCGGGCAGGTCCTCGTGGGTGAGGACGGCGTGGACGCCCGGCACGGTCAGGGCTTCGGCGGTGTCGATCGACACGATCTCGGCGTGCGCGACGGTGGACCGCAGGATCTGGCCCCACAGCATGTCCTCGTGCCACATGTCCGAGGAGTACGCGAACTCGCCGGTGACCTTGAGGGTTCCGTCGGGGCGCAGCGTGGACTCGCCGACGCCGCCCTTGGTCCGGGAGCCCTGGGTGACGTCGGTGGGGGCGCCCGCGGGGGACTGTGCGGTGGTTCGAGCCATGATTCGAGCCATGATCAGACCACCTCTCCCTGTCGGGCGGCGGCGAGGCGGACCGCGTCGAGGATCGTCTCGTAGCCGGTGCAGCGGCAGAGGTTTCCGGAGAGCGCCTCGCGGATGTCCGCGTCGGACGGCGAGTCGTTGCGCTCCAGGAGCTCGTCGGCCGCGACGAGCAGACCGGGGGTGCAGAAGCCGCACTGGACGGCTCCGGCGTCGATGAAGGCCTGCTGGATGGGCGCGAGGCCGGTGCCCTCGCCGGTCTGCGAGTCGGTGCCTTCGGCCCGCCAGTGCTGTGCGTCCTGGAGGGAGGTGCCGGACGTGCCGGACGTGCCCTGGCCGGAACCGCAGGCACCGGAGACCCCGGAGCCCCCGGAGGCCCCGGTGGCGCAACTGCCGTGCTCGGCACGCTGCTTGGCGAAGTCGGCGAGGCCCTCGACGGTGACGACGTCGCGGCCCTCGGCCTGACCTGCGGCGACCAGGCAGGCGCACACCGGCACACCGTCGAGGCGGACCGTGCAGGAACCGCACTCGCCCTGCTCGCAGGCGTTCTTCGAGCCGGGCAGGCCCATGCGCTCGCGCAGGACGTAGAGCAGGGACTCGCCCTCCCAGACGTCGTCGGCTTCCTGCGGACGGCCGTTGACCGTGAAGTGGACGCGCATGGTCACGCAACTCCTTCCGTGCCGCGGCTCTTGCCGCGGTACGACTCCCAGGTCCAGCCGAGGGTGCGGCGGGCCATGACGCCCACGGCGTGCCGGCGATAGCTCGCGGTGCCGCGGACGTCGTCGATCGGGTTGGCGGCGCCGGAGCAGAGCTCGGCGAACCGCTTCGCGATCGAGGGAGTGATGATCTTTCCGTTGTCCCAGAAGCCGCCCTCTTCCAGCGCGGCGTTCAGGAACTCCTCGGCCGCCTTCGCCCGGATGGGGGTCGGGGCGGCGGATCCGATGCCCGTGCGTACGGTGCGGGTCTCGGGGTGCAGGGCGATACCGAAGGCGCACACGGCGATGACCATGGCGTTCCGCGTACCCACCTTGGAGAACTGCTGCGGGCCTTCGGCCTTCTTGATGTGCACCGACTTGATCAGCTCGTCGGCCTCCAGGGCGTTGCGCTTCACGCCGGTGAAGAACGCGTCGATCGGGATCAGCCGGCTGCCGCGCGCCTGCGACTCGACCTCGACCTCGCAGTCGGCGGCGAGCAGCGCGGGGTGCGCGTCACCGGCGGGCGAGGCGGTGCCGAGGTTGCCGCCGACGCCGCCGCGGTTGCGGATCTGCGGCGAGGCCACCGTGTGCGAGGCCAGCGCGAGACCGGGCAGCTCGGCGCGGAGCTCCTCCATGATCCTGCTGTACGGGACGGAGGCGCCGAGCTGGACGGTCTTCTCGCCCACGTGCCAGTCCTGGAGCTCGCTGATGCGGTTCAGGTCCACGAGGTACTCGGGACGACGGTGGTCGAAGTTGATCTCGACCATGACATCGGTGCCGCCCGCGATCGGCACAGCCGTGGGGTGCTCGGCCTTGACGGCGAGCGCCTCCTCCCAAGTGGCGGGGCGAAGGAAGTCCATGATCGCCTCTCTTCCTCGTGGCGGGCGGTGCGGCTCTGGCGGGTGGTGCGGCTCGTGGTGGCTGGTTCGGATCGTGGCGGGTGGTGCGGTACGGGTCCTCTGAGGTTCGGTACGAGTCCTTGGAGCTGGGCCGTTCGGCGCGGGCTTCGGGCCCATCGCCCCTGGTGCCGGGCTGACTCGTTCATGTTCTGTTAACGCGGAATAGCGTTAGTACACCGCTCTACGACCTCCGGGTGTCAGTCACCGAAACCATGAAGGAGTTGGCTGGTGACCCAGCCCATCTTGTAGATTCGTATGAAAGACGGGGCTCGGAGATCTCACTCTTTCCAGCTGACACCCGTCCGAAGATCAACGACAAGTTCGAGACAGGATCGGCGGCGAACAGATGCGGCTGCGCGCATTGCTGGAGACCGACGCGCTGGGGCTGCGGCTGCTCGGCGGCGAGGACGAGCTGGACCGGACGGTCCGCGGCGTCATGACCACCGACCTGCGGGACCCGAGCCGGTACCTCTCCGGCGGCGAGCTGGTCCTCACGGGTATGGCCTGGCGCAAGGAGCCCGCCGACTCGGAGCCCTTCGTGCGCATCCTCGCCTCGGCGGGCGTGGCCGCGCTCGCCGCGGGCGAGGCCGAATTCGGCGCCGTGCCCGAGGACTTGGTCGCCGCGTGCACGCAGCACCGGCTCCCCCTCTTCGCGGTCAACGAGCGCGTCGCCTTCGCCACGATCACCGAGCACGTGGTCCGGCAGGTCTCCGGCGAGCGGGCGGGCGACCTGGCCGCGGTCGTGGACCGGCACCGCCGCCTGATGACCTCAGGACCGGCGGGCGGCGGCCCGGACGTGGTCCTCGACCTGCTCGGCTCCGACCTGGACCTGCGGGCCTGGGTGCTCTCCCCCACCGGCCGGCCCATCGCCGGTTCCGGCGGCGCGGGCTCCGCGCTGCCCGCGCCGGTCTGCGCCGCCCTGGCCGCCGAGCACCTCGCCGCCTCCCGTACGGGCCGCAGGGGCCCGCACCGCGTGGCCATCGGCGGGGGCGGCACGACGTACTCGCTGTTCCCCATCCGCAGCAGCGGCCGCGGCACGGGGACGGCGGCGGCGCGGGACGTACGCGAGACGGTCCTGTCGGACTGGTTCCTCGCCGTCGAGGCCGACGCGGGCGACTGGCCGGAGGAGCGGCTCGACCTGCTTCAGGGCGTCACCCAGCTGATCGCCGTCGAGCGCGACCGCCGCGACGCGGCCCGTACGGTACGCCGCCGCCTCGCCCAGGAGGTCCTGGAGCTGGTCCAGACGGGCGCGGCGCCCGCCGAGATCGCCGCCCGCCTGCGGGTCGCGGCGCCCGTGCTGCTGCCCGGCCTGGGCGCGGCCCCGCACTGGCAGGTCGTGGTGGCCCGGGTCGAGTGGGAGGGCGGGGACATCGAGGGCGGCCCGGTCGCCCAGTCGCTCCTGGAGGAGATCCTGGTCGACCCGAACGCGGCCGGGCCCGAGCCCTCCGACCGGATCGCCGTCGCGCACACGGGCGACGAGGCGATCGCCCTCGTACCGCTGCCCGCGGTCGCCGCGGACCATGACGGCGCGGAGCCGGGGCTGCTTGCCGATTCCCTCCTGGAGACGGTCCGCGACCCGCTGTCCGGCGGCCTCGACGGCGACGGCCGGCTCACCCTCGGCGTCAGCGCATCCGTGCACTCGGCGGAGGGCCTGCGCGGCGCCCTGGAGGAGGCCCGGCACGCCCGCCGGGTCGCCGCTGCCCGCCCCGGGCGCGTCTGCGCGGCCGGCCACCAGGAGCTGGCGTCCCACGTCCTGCTCCTGCCGTTCGTGCCGGACGACGTGCGGCGCGCGTTCACGGCCCGCCTGCTCGATCCTCTCCGGGACTACGACCGCCGCCACCGTGCGGAGCTCATCCCCACCCTGGAGGCGTTCCTCGACAGCGACGGCTCCTGGACCCGCTGCGCGACCCGCCTCCACCTGCACGTGAACACGCTGCGCTACCGGGTGGGGCGCATCGAGCAGTTGACGGGGCGTGATCTTTCGCGGCTTGAGGACAAGTTGGACTTCTTCTTGGCTCTGCGGATGAGCTGAGGCCGGGAGGGGCTGCCCCCTGGGGGCTCCGCCCCCGGACCCCCGCTCCTCAAGCGCCGGAGGGGCTGGATTTGCCGTCGTCCGGCTGCCGCGCCGTCGTGGCTGGTCGCGCCCACGCGGCGGAGCCGCAAATGTCACAGCCCCGCGCCCCTAAAAAACCAGCCCCTCCGGCGTTTGAGGAGCGGGGGTCCGGGGGCTGGCCCCCGTGCCGACGGCAGTCTTTCGGGAAGGGGCGGGGAGGGGAAACATCCCCGGAGCGGGCCGCCAGAACCGCGAGACGGAAGAGACTTTCCGTGATACGGAAGCCGTCCGTTTGTGAATTCCTTCACCTACCCCCTTGGCGCCCCGCGGCAATCCATGCTGAGATGCACGCCACAGCTCAATGACGCGCTCCGGGGAGGGGAATGTGGCGGACACCGCCATGTCTGGTTCTGGTTCCGTGTCCACACCCGCACCCGGCGGCCCCGCCCCCGGCGCCCGGGCCTCCGCAGTGCAGAACGCGGTGTGGCGCCTGCGCTCCCGAGGCTGCTGGACCGACGCGGCGGCCCTGCTCGAACCCGACCCCGGCCCAGCCGCCGCACTCCAGCGCACCGCACTCCTCGTGGAGCGCTGCCTCTTCACCGAACAGGGCTGGAGCGACGCCGAGGACGCCCTGCGCGCCGCGGAAGCCCTCGCCGGTACGGACGACGAACGCGGCGCCGCGGCCTGCGAGCGCGGTCAACTCGCCTACGCCGCAACGGTCCTGGGCGTCCGCGACCGTTCCGACGAGGCCCGTGTCGCCCTCAGCCGCGCCGCCGCCCTGATCGCACCGGGCGCCCCGGCCCGCCCCCTGCTCGACTACCGGCGCGGCCTGATCGCCGAACACCTCGCCGACTCCCCCCAGGCCGCCCGCGCCGCCTACCGCCGCGCCCACGCCGGCGCCACCGCAAACGACGACCAGCTGCTGCTCTCCTCCACCTGGCGCCACCTCGCCGGACTCGCCCTGCGCGACGGCGAGTTGGCCGAGGCCCGGCACGGCTTCGCGGAGTCGCTCCGGATCCGCGAAGAACTCGGCTTCCTCGTCGGCACGGCCCCCGCGCTCACGTCGCTCGCCGAGGCCGAGACGGAGCCCGAGGCCACCCGTCTGCGCGCCGAGGCCGCCCGGCTCTACCGGCTGCTCGGCAACGTACCGACCTGGCTCGCCGCCCGGTTGACCCCACCCGCACCGGCGGCCTGAGGGCGGCCGACCAAGGGGTGAGCGGCCGCACAGGGGAGGCTCCGAGCAGGGCAGACTCTCCCCCATGAACTACCTCGAACAGCACTTCGGCCTCGGCGGACGGACGGCCCTCGTCACCGGCGGCAGCTCCGGTATCGGGCGGGCCATCGCCCACGCGCTCGCCGGAGCCGGAGCCCGGGTCGTCCTGATGGCCCGTCGGGAAGAGCAGCTGAAGGAAGCCGCCGATGAGATCAACTCCCTGGGGCTGCAAGCCAGTTGGGTGAGCGCCAACCTCGGCGACCGGGACGCGCTGCACGCCGCCGCCGACCGCGCGGCCGAGGCGTACGGCGAGCCCGACATCCTCGTCACCTCGGCCGGTGTCAACCTGCGGCCCCCGCTCGACGAGCTGAGCGAGCGGGACTGGGACGTCACCATGGCGGTCAACCTCGACGCCCCGTTCCTGCTCGGGCAGCGCTTCGGGCCGAAGATGGCCGAGCGCGGCTGGGGCCGTATCGTCCACCTCGCCTCGCAGCAGTCGATCCGCGCCTTCGGCAACAGCGGCGCGTACGGCGTCTCCAAGGCCGCGATCTGCGCCCTGACCCGCTCTCAGGCGGAGGCCTGGGCGTCACACGGGGTGAGCGTGAACGCCATCGCGCCGGGATTCGTCCGTACGCCACTGAGCGAGCCCGCGTTCGAAGTGCCGGGCCGGGCCGAGGAGTTGGCCGCGCGCACCCTGGCCGGACGCAACGGCGAAGCAGAGGACTGCGCGGGGGCGGCGGTGTTCCTGGCGAGCGAGGCGGCCCGCTACGTGCACGGTCAGACACTGTTCGTGGACGGCGGGTTCTCCGCCCACTAGGCCGGTGTCCCCGATCGGACGTGCGGCGAGCGAGGCCCCCCGGCCTGACGCTGCCGGAGCGTGCCCGGGTGCGCCTCCCGGCCGGAGGCTGAGGGAGTCACGGCGGTCGGGCTCACCGCGCCTGGGTGAAGTGCTCCCGCACCAACTCCCCCACCACCGCGAGGTCCTGGGCCACCAGGGCGTCGAGGAGCGCGGTGTGCTCCGCCGCGTCGGCCACCAGGTCGGCGCGGCGGTGGTGCACGGGGCCGGAGACCAGCGGCCACTGCGAGCGGCGGTGCAGGTCGTCGGCGATCAGGAGGAGCTGCTGGTTGCCGTCGAGCGAGAGGATCGCGCGGTGGAAGGCGCGGTCGGCGTCGACGTAGGCCGCGAGGTCGCCGCGCGCCGCGGCCACCGAGGTCTCCTCGGCGAGCGGACGCAGCTCGGACCACCGCTCCGCGGGCTCGCTGCGGGCAAGCCGCAGCATCACCGGAACCTCCAACAGGGCCCGTATCTCGGCGAGTTCGGCCAGTTCGCGCGGGCTGCGCTCGGCGACCCGGAAGCCCCGGTTGGGGACGACCTCGACGGCGCCCTCGTGGGCGAGCCGCTGCATCGCCTCGCGCACCGGGGTCGCCGAGACGCCGAACCGCTCGCCGAGGACCGGCGCCGAGTACACCTCGCCGGGCGCCAGCTCACCGCTCACGAGCGCCGCGCGCAGCGCGTCGAGCACCTGCCCGCGCACCGAGTGCCGCCGCACCTGCCGCGCGGCCCCCGTCCGGGTGTCCTCTCCGCGCGCCTGCTCCGGTACGCGCCCGTGCGGCACCGGGGATCGACCGGTGGACCGCGGTCCGGCCTGCTCCACTCGGGTCCTCCTCGGTGCGGTGTACGGGTCGGGCGCCGGGTCGGCGCGCAAAGGTGTGGCCATGCAACACCTCGCGGGAGCCTATGCGGGTGGGGCCGCAGTTCAAACCTCGGATCGGTCGGGTAAGGTAAGGCTTACCTGCAAACGATCGCTAGAAATCGGTGGTCCCGCATGCTCCTGCCCGCCCTGGCCCCAGGCGCCGTACGACCGGGCCCCTCGCCCGTCGCGGAAGCGTACGCCCGCCTGACGGAGGTCTTTCCGGGGCTGCGGTTCCAGGAGCTCCAGGCGGACGAGCAGGCCCCGCAGGACGGCGGCTGGGTGGCCGCGGCCCGGCTCGCGGAGGGCGGGGCGGACCTCGACGCGTTCCTCGCGTGGGACAACGCCCAGATCCTGCGGGACTACAAGCAGCAGGCCCGCCCGGACGTCATCGCCAGCTTCGGCCTGCACCGGTACGCGTGGCCGGCCTGCCTGTTGATCACCGTGCCGTGGTTCCTGCTGCGCCGGGTGCCGCGGTTCCCCGTGGCGAATGTCACCTTCCAGCGCTCGCTCGGCCGGATGGCCGTGCGCGTCACGGACTTCGCCTGCCTGCCGGACGACCCGGCCGCCGGCTCTCCGGGCGCCCGGGTCGTGCCCGACGAGGAGGCGCTGCGCGGAGAGGTCCGGGCGGCGGTCGCCGAGCACCTCGGTCCGGTACTCGACGGCTTCCGGCCGCGGATGCGGCGCGGCCCGCGCGCCCTGTGGGGCATGGCGACCGACGAGATCGTCGAGGGCCTCTGGTACGTGGCGCACCTCCTCGGCGAGGAGCACCGCGCCATGACGGAGCTGGAGCAGCTCCTTCCGGGCACCACGAAGCCGTACGTCGGAGCGGCCGCGTTCCGTGAGCTGACGGGTCCGAACGGCGAGGCGCTGCCCACCAGGGACCGGGCCAGCTGCTGCCTCTTCTACACGCTGCGCCCCGAGGACACCTGCGTCACCTGCCCGCGCACCTGCGACGCGCAGCGCGTGGAGCGTCTGACCGCGGCGGCGGCCGGCTGACCGAGCGGACCCGCGGCGGCATCACCGGTGATCGCCGGGGCCGCGTGTGCTCTCACTTCCCCGACGAACCGAACGGCGTGCCACCGTTGCCCTGGAGGCGTTCCAGGTCGCCGGCTCGTACCTGGATGACCAGGAGGGCGATCAGGGCGGCGAGGACCGCGAGGACGGCGGCGACGATGAACGCGCTGGAGACACCCGCCGCGAGGACGCGGTCGCCCCAGGGCGCCGGGAGGTCCCCGGTCCTCTCGAACGCGAGCCGCTGGGCCGGGCTCGCCTCCGCCATGAACCGGGGGATCTGATCTGCGGCCTCGTTGCGGCTGGCCGTACCGAAGACCGTGACCAGGATGGACAGGCCGAGCGAACCGCCCACCTGCTGGGTGGCGTTGAGGACTCCGGAGGCGGCTCCCGCCTCCTGCGGTGCCACACCCGACACCGCCATCAGCGTCAGCGACACGAACTGCATCCCCATGCCGAAGCCGAAGACCAGCATGGGGCCGAGCAGGCTCCCCGCGTAGGTGCTGTCGACGTCGGTCAGCGTGAGCCAGCCGAACCCCACCGCCGCCAGGGTCGCGCCCGCGACCATGAAGGGCTTCGGCCCCCATCTGGGCAGCAACTGGGAGGCGAGTCCCGCGCCCATCGCGATGATCGCGCTCACCGGCAGGAAGGCGAGACCGGCCCGTAGCGGGCTGAAGTGCAGCACGTTCTGCACGAAGAGGGTCAGGAAGAAGAACATCCCGAACATCGCCGCGGCCAGGCTCAGCATCATCCCGTACGTGCCCGCGCGGTTGCGGTCGCGGAACATCCACAGGGGCGTGATCGGCTGCTTCGACCGACGTTCGATCGCGAGGAACACGGCGAGGAGTGCGACAGCCACGCCGAAGGCCGCGAGGGTCACCCCGTCGCGCCAGCCGTCCGAGGCGGCGCGGATGAAGCCGTAGACGAGCGACACCATGCCCGCGGTGGAGGTGAGCGCGCCGAGGAGGTCGAAGTGGCCCGGGTGCCGTTCGGACTCCCGGATGTGGCGGGGCGTCCCCAGCGCGATCAGCAGGCCGATGGGCACGTTGACGAAGAGGACCCAGCGCCAGTCGAGCCACTCCACGAGCATTCCGCCCGCGAGCAGACCGATCGCGCTGCCACCCGCCGAGACGGCGGCGAAGACGCCGAACGCCCGGTTCCGCTCAGGGCCTTCGCGGAACGTCGTGGTGATCAGGGCGAGCGCGGTCGGGGAGGCGATGGCACCGCCGACGCCCTGCAGCGAGCGCGCCGCGAGCAGTTGCCAGGACTCCTGCGAGAGGCCGCCGAGCAGCGAGGCGAGGACGAAGATCAGGATGCCGGTGGTGAAGACTCTCCGGCGGCCCAGAATGTCGCCGAGCCGCCCGCCGAGGAGCAGCAGACCGCCGAAGGTCAGGGTGTAGGCGCTGACCACCCAGGACAGGTTCTCGGTGGAGAAGTCCAGCGAGGTCTGAATGTGCGGGAGGGCGATGTTCACGATGGTGATGTCGAGGACCACCATCAGCTGACACGAGGCGATGACGAGGAGTGCGACACCACCGCCGCGGCCCCGCTCCGGGGATTCGGCAGCCGTCCGCACGGGTGTGGAGTCGGAGTCCGCCATCGGATTGCTTGCTGCTCGGGGATTGCTTGCTGCTCGGGGATTGCTTGCAGCTCAGGGATTGCTTGCAGCTCAGGGGTTGTTTGCAGCTCGACGTCAGCGGTGAACGGGAGCGCTCACCCCATCGACGGTAGTACTGGGCCCGCGGCGCCGCGAGTCGATCAAGGCGCGCCTGGCGGTCGGGCGGTCCGGCTGGACGACGGCGCCGCACCCTCCGGCGACACCCTTCGCACCCGCCCCGGCACACCTGACTCTTCGAACTCAACTCGGCACGCTCGACGGCCAGTTCGAGGACGTGTCCCCCATCCGCGCCGTGCCGCGGCCTCATTTCCCCCTCTTGCCCCGAAAGCGCTTGGGCGACTTTCCGGTTGAGCCAATATGGCGCCGAAACGCGCTGATGCGACGCAAGGGACCCCAGATGAGAATGACCGACATATCGCTGGACTGGCTGCTTCCCGGCGGCGTGCTGCTCCTGGGCCTGCTCGCGGCGTTGGCGGTGGTCGCACGCGGGAAGCGGGCCGGGGAGAAGGCGGCCGCCGAGGACTCCTGGGAACGCAGCGAAGAGCGCCGTCGGCGCAAGGAGGCCGTGTACGGAACGGCCTCGTACGTACTCCTCTTCTGCTGTGCGGCGGTGGCCGCGGCCCTGTCGTTCCACGGGCTCGTGGGCTTCGGACGGCAGAACCTCAGCCTCTCCGGGGGCTGGGAGTACCTGGTGCCGTTCGGCCTGGACGGTGCCGCGATGTTCTGCTCGGTGCTCGCGGTGCGCGAGGCCAGCCACGGGGACGCGGCGCTCGGCTCGCGCCTGCTCGTGTGGACGTTCGCGGGCGCCGCGGCCTGGTTCAACTGGGTGCACGCCCCGCGCGGCCTCGGTCACGACGGCGCCCCGCAGTTCTTCGCCGGCATGTCGCTCAGCGCGGCGGTCCTCTTCGACCGTGCCCTGAAGCAGACCCGCCGGGCCGCCCTGCGCGAACAGGGCCTCGTACCAAGGCCGTTGCCGCAGATCCGGGTGGTGCGCTGGCTGCGTGCGCCGCGCGAGACCTTCGGCGCGTGGTCGCTGATGCTCCTTGAGGGCGTACGCAGCCTGGACGAGGCGGTCGAGGAAGTGCGGGACGAGCGCAAGCAGAAGACGGAGAACCGGCAGCACCGGCGCGAGCAGGAGAAGCTGGAGCGGGCCCACCTCAAGGCGGTCAGCCGGGGCCAGCGGACCCTGACGGGCAAGATCGGCCGGCTCGACACCCGCGAGCCGCAGCCCCAGGCCGCCGCGCTCACCGGCCAGACCCCGCAGGCCGTGCTCCCCGCGCAGAGCCAGCCGCCCGCGGTGGCGGCGGGCTCGGGCGAGCGGGTCGGCCAGAGCACGCAGAGCGGGCAGGCGGGCGGCCCGGACCCTGCCATAGCGGCGGAACAGCTGCCCGTACGATCCAGACCCTCGATGCAGGCGGTGAACGGGGCTGAGGCGGGCGCGGCCGCGGAGCCCGCCGACCTCACCGTGGAGGACGACGCGCAGACGCTGCCGCGCCTCGACTCCCTTGAGCAGAAGCTCAAGGACCTGGAGCAGCAGTTCGGTTGAGTGTGCGCGCGGGTCTCATCCTTGCGTGGGCGGAGGGTTCAGGCGAGCCCTCCGTCCAGCTCGAACCACACCGCCTTTCCGCCGTCCTGGGTGCGCACGCCCCAGGAGTCGGCCAGTGACTGGACGAGGAGCAGGCCTCTGCCGCCCGTACCGTCGTCGGCGTGCGGTACCCGCGGTGTCGGCCTGTTCCTGACGAAGTCCCTGACCTCGACCCGCAGCCGGTGCGCGCGCACCGTGGCGGTCAGGACCGCGTCGTCGTCGGTGTGCACCAGTGCGTTGGTGACGATCTCGCTGGTGAGCAGCTCGGCCACGTCCGTGCGCTCCGGCTTGCCCCAGTGCAGCAGCAACTCCCGCAGCGCGCGCCGGACTTCGGACACCTCCCGCAGGTCCGCGCGCCCCAGTCTGCGGTGCAGCCGCGCCGGATCCCCCACCGCCGTGGCGCTGCTCCCTGGCCCGACCGTGCTTTCTTGTGCGTGGCTTGTCATGACCCCCGCCCGTAGGCTGTCGGCTCTTCCCCTTCATGGACATCTCACGTCGAACACGTACACGGTGATGCATGCCCCCGCCCGGAAAGCGGCACGCCTGTCGATTCCCCGCACTGTGGCGGGGGCCTAAAGACGCGGTACGTTGCGCAGGTTGGACCGTGCCATCTGCAGCATCCGCCCCACTCCGCCGTCGAGCACGATCTTGCTCGCCGAGAGGGCGAACCCCGTCACCATCTCGGCGCTGATCTTCGGCGGGATCGACAGCGCGTTGGGATCGGTCACCACATCCACCAGCGCCGGACCCTTGTGCCTGAAGGCGTCCTTCAGCGCGCCCGCGAGCTGCTTGGGCTTCTCCACCCGTACGCCGTACGCCCCGCAGGCCCGCGCCACGGCCGCGAAGTCCGGGTTGTTGTTCCCGGTGCCGTACGAGGGGAGTCCGGCCACCAGCATCTCCAACTCGACCATGCCGAGCGAGGAGTTGTTGAACAGCACGACCTTCACCGGCAGGTCGTGCTGGACGAGGGTGAGGAAGTCGCCCATCAGCATCGAGAAGCCGCCGTCGCCGGACATCGACACGACCTGCCGGCCGCGGTCCACGAACTGGGCGCCGATGGCCTGCGGCAGCGCGTTCGCCATCGAGCCGTGCGAGAACGAGCCGATGACGCGGCGCTTCCCGTTGGGCGAGAGATAGCGGGCCGCCCACACATTGCACATGCCGGTGTCGACGGTGAACACCGCGTCGTCGTCGGCCAGTTCGTCCAGGACGGACGCCACGTACTCGGGGTGGATCGGGACGTGCTTCTCGACCTTGCGGGTGTACGCCTTGACGACCCCCTCCAGCGCCTCGGCGTGCTTCTTCAGCATCTTGTCGAGGAACCGCCGGTCCGACTTCGGCCTCACCCGGGGTGTCAGACAGCGCAGCGTCTCGCGTACGTCGCCCCACACCGCGAGGTCCAGCTTCGAGCGCCGGCCGAGGTGCTGGGGGCGCACATCGACCTGGACGATCTTCACGTCGTCGGGCAGGAACGCGTTGTACGGGAAGTCCGTGCCGAGCAGGATCAGCAGATCGCACTCGTGGGTGGCCTCGTACGCGGCACCGTAGCCGAGCAGTCCGCTCATGCCGACGTCGTACGGGTTGTCGTACTGGATCCACTCCTTGCCGCGCAGCGCGTGCCCCACCGGGGACTTGACGGCCTCGGCGAACTCCATGACCTCCTGGTGCGCGCCGGCGGTACCGCTGCCGCAGAAGAGGGTGATGCGGTCGGCCTCGTCGATCAGGTCGACCAGCTTGTCGATCTCCGAATCACCAGGGCGCACGCTGGGCCGCTCGGTGACGAGGGCCTGCTCGGGGGCCTTCTCCGGGGCGGGCTCGGACGCCACGTCGCCCGGGAGCGCCACGACGCTGACGCCGCCCTGGCCGACGGCGTGCTGGATCGCGGTCTGCAGCAGCCGGGGCATCTGCTTCGGGCTGGAGATCAGCTCGCTGTAGTGGCTGCACTCGCGGAACAGCCGGTCGGGGTGGGTCTCCTGGAAGAAGCTGAGGCCGATCTCGCTCGACGGGATCTGCGAGGCGAGGGCGAGGACCGGGGCCATGGAGCGGTGCGCGTCGTACAGGCCGTTGATGAGGTGCAGGTTGCCGGGGCCGCAGGAGCCCGCGCAGGCGGCGAGCTTGCCGGTGATCTGGGCTTCCGCGCCCGCGGCGAAGGCGGCGGTCTCCTCGTGCCGCACCTGGACCCAGTCGATGTCGCCGGTGCGGCGGATGGCGTCGACGACCGGGTTGAGGCTGTCCCCGACGACTCCGTACAGGCGCCGCACGCCCGCGCGGACGAGGATGTCGACGAACTGCTCGGCGACGTTCTGCTTGGGCATGGGTGCACCTTTCTGCGTGGCTGGTGCGTTCATCCACTCACGGTGGGCGGGGGCGCGCCTGTTGTAGTCCCCTCCCCGCCCCTTCCCGATAGCCTGCGGCAGCTTCGGGGCTCCGCCCCGGACCCCGCTCCTCAAGCGCCGGAGGGGCTGATTTTTGCCGGTCTGGGCTCAATTTTGAGCCCCTCCGGCGATTGAGGACAGTTCAGGCCTCCCACAACCCGCAGGCCGTGCGGTCGTCCGCGTACCCCTTTGCCCGGACCTGTACGTCCGCGAGGAACTCCGTGAGCCCGGGCGGCTCGGGGGCGGACCAGTGGTGGAGGAGGTGCGCGGCGAGGGCGGGCTCCCCGCGCAGGGGTTCCGCGAGGCCCCCGCTGCACAGCAGCAGCCGGTCTCCGGGGCGGGCCACGGAGGCCCGGAAGCGGAAGGGCTCGGGCGCCGGACGTACCGCCCGCTGGTACGGGCTCGGCGGTGTCGCGATGCCGAGGTCCATGGTGAGCCGGTCCCCCTCCGCGGACTCCTCGGGCGCGGACCGCAGCGAGCCGAAGCCGACCACCGCTTCCCCGACCACCTCCGTGACCTGCGGCTCGATGTCCGTCCAGGACCCGTCCCTGAGCCGGAAGAGGCCGCCTCCGCCAACGCCGAAGTACACCCGCGTGCGGCACTCGGGATCGGCCGGTACGAGCAGACAGCGCAGCGTCGTCGCGCTGTACTCCTCGGGCTCAAGGCCCTGTTCGGCGGCGGCCGCGCGGAGCTTGCCGAGGCTGCGGGCGGTGAGCCGGTGCAGCCCGGACTTGAGGTCGCCGCGGCGGCCCGCGCGGATGTCGTCGGCGAGCCGGGCGTGGCTGCGGCCCACGGCGCGGCCGATCCACTGGCAGGCGTCGGCGGCGGCGAGGTGCGCGGCGGGCGCGGTACGGGCGCCGGTGGCGAGGGCGACGAGGACGAGCCCGCCGTCGCCGCTGCCGAAGCGGGCCGTGAGCAGGGCGTCGCGGCGCGGCTCGCCGCGGTAGCGGGCGGAGTCGCCGCGTACGGACGCGGCGCGCAGCGTGCACGTGCCGTACCGGGCGCCGTCGAGCACGGTGTCCGCGACGAGCCCGGCGAGGGCGTCGGGGTCGGCGGGCGGCAGCGCGGTGGGGTCGGCCTCGTACGTCGGCGGCCCGTCCCCGACGTACGCGACTCCCGGCCGTACGGCGGCATCGGGCGCGGTACGGGCGGCGGGGACGCCGATGGCGGGAGGGGCGGCGGGTGTGTCCGGGTCCGGGTGGTCTTCCAGGCCCGGGCCCGGGATCGCCGGAGGTTCGGGAGACGGTTCGGTGTCGCGGCGGGCCGGGCCGAACGTGGTCGGCACGGGCGCGGGCGCCGGGCCCGCCGCGGGGTCCGCCGGGGGTTCCCACGGGGCGCGCAGCGGCGCGTACGGCACGGCGTCGGCGGCGGGCGGCCTTGGCGCGAGGGCGCCCGCCGCGCCGGGTGCGGGTGCGGATGCGGGTGCGGATGCGGGTGCGGATGCGGATGCGGATGCGGGTGCGGGACGTGCCGTGCCGGTCCCGTCGGACGGGTGCGAGGTCAGCCGCTCCCTACCGCCGCCGAGCGTGTCCGTGGCGGAGGCGAAGCGGTCGTCCAGGGTGTCCGGGGCCGGGGCGGGACCGGTGTCCTCGGTGGCCTCGTCGTACAGCTGACCCCACCAGTCGTCGCCCTGGCCGGAGTTGCCTCTCTGCCTGTCCCCCTGCTGGCTCATGCCCTTATTGTCCACAGGACGGGCGCCCCGAAAACGGCGCTTGACGGAAATACCGCCGCGGCGGGCACCGATCCGACGGTCCGGGTCAACTCCCGTACGCCATGGGGCACATGCGTACGAAAGAGACCCGCCGGGCGGCCCCACCCCCCACGGGAAGGACGCCCGGCGGGCCGGTCGGTCGTGGTGGCCGCGCGCCGCCGCACGGTGAGACCCGGGGGCACGGATGCGCCCGGATCGCGGCGGGCGGGCCACACACGCCGCCGGTTTCTGCCGGACACCCCCCTGGCCTGCGCTCCTTGGAGCCGCCCCCGGCTCCGGCAACCGGTGGCGACACCTTGGCAGAGAGGTGGGGGGTACGGGGATGATGTTGGGCGGCGGGTTTGCGCCGTGGCCGGTTTCCGCCACGCGGGGGGGGGCGCGCCGCCGAGCAGCGCCGGAACCCTTTCGCGGGGCCCGGCTCAGGGGTGACCGAGCGGCCGATCGTCGTACGACCGGTCGTCGTACGGCAGTTACGGCAGTTACGGCAGTTACGGCAGTTACGGCAGTTACGGCAGTGGGGAGGGGCAGCGGCCCATGTTGGGTGCCATAGGTCTGGACGACGTGCAGGAGTCGGCGTACCGCGCGCTGGTGTCGCTCGGTGCCGCCGAGGTGGCCGACCTCGCCGCCAGGATCGGGCTCGGGGAGAGCGACACGGAGCGGGCGGTGCGCCGGCTCGAACAGCAGGGGCTCGCGGCGCAGTCCTCGGCGCGGGCCGGCCGCTGGGTGGCGGCCCCGCCCGGGGTGGCGCTCGGGGCGCTCCTCACGCAGCAGCGGCACGAGCTGGAGCAGGCGGAGCTGGCGGCGGTCCTCCTCGCGGAGGAGTACCGCGCACAGGCCACCGAGCCCAGCGCGCACGACCTGGTCGAGGTGGTGACCGGCGCGGGCGCCGTCGCCCAGCGCTTCCTGCAACTCCAGCTGGGCGCGAGCCGCGAGGTGTGCGCCCTGGTCACCGGTCGCCCGGCCGTCGTGGCCGGGACTGACAACGATGCCGAGGAGCAGGCGGCGGAGCGCGGCGTGCGGTACCGCGTGGTGGTGGAGCGGGACGTGCTCTCGCTGCCGAACGGACTGCTGGAGATGTCGGCGGCGCTCGGCCGGGACGAGCAGGTCCGGATCGTCGACCGGGTCCCCACGAAGCTGGTGGTGGCCGACGGTCAGCTCGCGATGGTGCCGCTGACGTCCCGTACGGCCGGCCGCCCGTCCGAACCGGCCGCGCTTGTCGTGCACGCGAGCGGGCTCCTCGAATCGCTGACCGGCCTCTTCGAGGCGGTGTGGGAGCAGGCGCTGCCGCTGCGCCTGGGCGAGGGCGGCACGGTCACGGAGACCGGCCCGGGCGAACCCGACGGCACGGACCTGGAGATCCTCTCCCTGCTCCTGGCCGGCCTGACCGACGCCAGCGTCGCCAAGCAGCTCGACCTCGGCCTGCGCACGGTCCAGCGCCGCGTGAAGGGCCTCATGGGATTGGCGGGCGTGACGACGCGGCTGCAGCTGGGGTGGCATGCGTACGAGCGGGGGTCCGGGGGCGGAGCGCCCGGTAGTCCTGCACGCTGGGCAGATGGGCGTGTGGGAGCTGCTGCTGGTCGGGGCGGTGCTGCTGCTCGGCCTCTGCGGCGTGCTGATCCCGGGCGTGCCCGGATCGCTCCTGGTGTGGGGCGGGGTGGCGTGGTGGGCGCTGCTCGACCAGTCGGGGGTGGCTTGGGGCCTGCTCGTCGGGGCGACGGCCCTGCTGCTCCTGCAGCAAGCGATCCGCTGGCGGCTGCCCCAGCGCCGCATCCAGGGCGTGGGCATCACCCGCCGCATGGTGGTGTGCGCGGGCCTCGGCGCGCTGGTGGGGTTCGTCGTCGTCCCGGTGATCGGCTCGGTGCCGGGCTTCATCGGCGGCGTCTACCTCACGGAACGCCTCCGCCTCGGCAGCCACGGCGCGGCCTGGTCGTCGACCCGTGCGGCGATGCGGGCCATCGGCACGAGCGTCCTGGTGGAACTCTTCGCGTGCCTGCTGAGCGTGGGGGCGTGGGTGGGGGTGCTGATCTGGGGCTGAGGTCCAAGTCCCCCGCCCGTCGGAGGACCCGGCTCCCGCTCCGTACGTCCGGCACGGGTTCCCGCTCCGTACGTCCGGCACGGGTCCCCGCTCCGTACGTCCGGCACGGATCAGAGCACGCCCTCAAGGCCGAGCAGCTGCCGCTTCCGCTCCAGGCCGCCCGCGTACCCCGTGAGCGACCCGTCCGCGCCGATGACGCGGTGGCAGGGGCGGACGATCAGGAGGGGGTTGGCCCCGATGGCTCCGCCGACCGCCCGAACCGCGGCGCGGGAGGCTCCGATCGTGGCCGCGAGTGCGCCGTAGCTGGTCGTGGCGCCGTACGGGACCGCCTCCAGGGCCGCCCACACGCGCTCCCTGAACTCCGTGCCCTCGGTGCGGAACGTCAGGTGGAACTCCTTCAACTCCCCGGCGAAGTAGGCCCGCAGCTGCTCTGTCGCCTCGGTGAACGCGGCGGGGTCGCGGCGCCAGTCCGCCTGGACCGTGCGGCCGCCCTTCTGGCCGGGGACGGAGAGCGAGCTGAGCGCGCCCGAGCCGTCCCCGGTGAGAAGCAGCTCGCCGAGCGGGCTGTCGAAGGTGGTGTAGTACGTGGTCGTCACGGCTGCTCCAGGTCGGAGGTGAAGGCGGAAGCGGAGGCTGAAGTGGAAGCGGAAGCAGGAGTCGGGATGGGTGTGCGGTCGGGGACCGGCTGCGACTCTCCGTCGGCCCACAGGTGTTGGAGGGCGTACGAGCGCCACGGGCGCCAGGCGTCGCGGGCCGGGCGGCCCGGCACGGCCACGTCGGGGTCGCCGAGGGCGCGCATCCGGATGTAGGCCGCCGTGGCCGCGTCCACCCCGGGCACCGCGCGCAGCGCCTGCTCGGCGTCGTCGCGGTCGGCGCCGGTGTCGAGGCGTACGGAACCGTCCTCAAGCGCGGCCGCCAGCGGCAGGTGTGCCGCGAGCACCTTCGGCTCGGGGAAGACATGGGTGAGCGCCCCACAAGGCACATCGAGCGGCCGACCGTGCTCGGCGACAAGCCGCGCGGCCTCCGCACTCCCGACGACCGCGCGGACGGCGCACTCCTCCGCGTCGGCGGCGCCCGGCGAGCGAAGGCCGGGGCGGGCGGCGACGAGCGCGGCGAGCTCGGGTTCGGCGCCGAGGCGTTCGTCGACGGCCTGCGGGTCGGCGTCGAGGTCGAACAGGCGGCGCAGGCGCTGCACGGCGGTGGTCAGGTCGCGCAGGTCGGTGAGGTGCAGCCGGGCGTCGAACCAGGGCCCGGCCGCCGCCTCGTCGACGGCGACGATGCCCTGGCCGTGCGGGAGCCGCAGCGTACGCCGGTAGGTGCGGGCGCCCGGCGGGCCGGTCAACTCCTCGATGCCGGCGACCACTTCGGCCGCGAGCCGCTCGAAGATCGCCGGGCGGTGGTACGGCTCGCGGTACGCGAGGCGCAACGGCACACCGGCGAGGTGGCCGGGGCCATCGGCGGGCGGTACGTCCGCCGGGGCCGCCGGGGCGGGCGGCAGCTTCGTGGCCGCCTCGGCGCGCAGGGCGGTGGGGGTGCGGGCGTAGATCTGCCGGATCGTCTCGTTGAACTGCCGCACGCTCGCGAAGCCCGCCGCGAACGCGATGTCGGTGACGGGCAGCCGCGTCGTCTGCAGCAGCAGCCGCGCGGTGTGCGCGCGCTGCGCGCGGGCGAGCGCGACCGGGCCCGCGCCCACCTCGGCGGTGAGCTGGCGCTGCACCTGCCGCGCGCTGTAGCCGAGCCGCAGGGCGAGGCCGGGAACGCCTTCGCGGTCCACGACGCCGTCGCCGATCATGCGCATGGCGCGGCCCACGACGTCGGCCCGTACGTTCCACTCGGCGGAGCCGGGGACCGCGTCGGGGCGGCAGCGGCGGCAGGCGCGGTAGCCCTGGCCCTGGGCGGCTGCGGCCGTCGGGTAGAAGTGGACGTTCTTCCGCTTCGGGGTGACGGCGGGGCAGCTGGGCCGGCAGTAGATGCCGGTGGTCTCGACGGCGAAGAAGAACTCCCCGTCGAAGCGGGCATCGCGGCTGCGCACCGCCTCGTATCCGGTCTCTTCATCGATCACGGGTCCAGTGTGCGCCTCGGCCTCACACGGCGGCTGGCGGTATTCGGACACGACGTTCGGGGTACGGGTGCGTTGGTTCGGGGGTGTCGGTGCGTTGATCCGACTTTGCTTTTGACGTAAAGAGCGGGCAAAGTGACCGGGCAAAGTGGCGCAGACTCACCGGGGCGCCGTCGCCCGTGGTCCCTGCCCACCGACCCCGCGCGCGTGCGGGCGAGGCCGGTGGGCGACACTGAGTGCCGCTGAGTACCGGACCTTGCCGGTGAGTACCAGCCTTGCCAGCCGTTGTCAGTCGTTGCCAGAACAGGACCTGCCATGTCTGCTTCCGTCCGCCCCCAGCGGCGCCGTCTCGCCGCCCTCTGCGCGGGCACCGCGCTCCTCGCCCTCTCCGCCACCGCCTGCGGTTTCGAGGACCAGGCCGCGGTCGGCGTCGTGACGTACACGCCCGTCGCCGCCGCTCCGGCCGAGGGCCACGGCGAAGCCGGTGAGGGTGGCCACGGCGAGGCCGCGAAGGACGAGCAGGCCGGTCACGGCGAGGAGGCCGCGCAGGAGGGCCACGGCGAGGAGGCCGAGGGCGGCGCCGGCGGTCACGGCGAGGAGGCTGCCGCTGCGGGCGGCCACGGCGAGGAGGCCGAGGGCGTCTCCGAGACCAACCCGAGCATCAAGGGCTGCCACGTGATGAAGGGCGGCGCGGGCAAGGTCGAGAACCACACGATGACGGACATGACCGTGTACGTGGGCACGGACTGCACCGGCGAGTCCAAGTACCTCGGCAGCAAGCGCACCGGCGACATCGCGCCGGAGGCCGACGCCTGGCACAGCTACCGCTTCGTCCAGTAGCCGCCCGGTAACGCGTTCCAGGAGAAGTGAAACGGGCCCGCCGGCCAGGCCGCCACAGCCGGCCGACGGGCCCTCTCCCCGGTGCCCGGCCAGGCACCGGCCCCTTCGGGTACGGGTTTCGCGCCCCGTACTCGAAGTCCTTCCGGTACAGGTTTCGCGCCCCGTACTCGAAGTCCTTCCGGTACGGGTTCGTGCCCGTACCCGAAAGTCCTTCCGGTACGGGTTTCGCGCCCGTACCGGAAAGCCTTCCGCGCCGTCAGTGCCTGCGGCCGCGCTTGGCCTCCATCGCGGCACGGCCCTGCGCCTGCTTGACGCGCCACTCGCGGCGGATCTCGCCGCGCATCCGGGCGTCCGTCTTGGCGACGATCCGCCGGTTCTCGCGCAGCAGCTTGCGGTAGCTGTGCAGCCGCCGGTCCGACAGCGTGCCGTCGTCGAGCGCCGCGAGCACCGCGCAGCCCGGCTCCGCCTCGTGCGCGCAGTCCTGGAACCGGCAGTCGGCGGCCAGTTCCTCGATCTCCGCGAAGACCTGCCCGACGCCCGACTCGGCGTCCCACAGGCCCACGCCGCGCAGCCCGGGGGTGTCGATCAGCACGCCCCCGCCGGGCAGGACGAGCAGATTCCGCGTGGTCGTGGTGTGCCGGCCCTTCCCGTCGACGTCACGGGCGGCCTGCACCGTCATCACGTCCGCCCCGAGCAGGGCGTTGGCCAGCGTGGACTTCCCGGCGCCGGACTGGCCGAGCAGCACGCTGGTGCCGCCCGCGACGACGGCCGCGAGCACTTCGGTGCCGTCGCCCTCGGTGGCGCTGACGGGCAGCACCTGCACGCCGGGCGAGGCGGACTCGACGTCGGCGACGAGATGCCCGCGCGTGACGGGGTCCGGCACCAGGTCGGCCTTGGTGAGCACGACGACCGGCTGGGCCCCGGACTCCCAGGCGAGCGCGAGGAACCGTTCGATCCGGCCCAGGTCCAGCTCGACGGCCAGGGAGACCGCGATCACGGCGTGGTCGACGTTGGCGGCGAGGATCTGGCCCTCGGACCGCTTGGACGAGGTGTTGCGCAGGAACGCGGTGCGCCGCTCCAGGAGCGCACGGACGTACCCCGGGTCGCCGCCGTCCGGGTCGACGGCGGCCCAGTCGCCGGTGCACACGACCTTGGCGGGGTCGCGCGGCACGACGAACTCGGTGTCGGCACGCACGGTCCCGGCCGCGGTGACGACATCGCACTGGCCGCGATCGACCCGCACGACCCGACCGGGCACGAGACCCCGCTCGGCGTACGGGACGAACTCGTCCTCCCGGGCGGCGTCCCAGCCGTACGGGGAGAGCGGGTGCGACAGGGCGGAACGAGCTGAAGAGAGAGTCAAGGGGAACCCTTCACAGGGTGGCCCCGGCTGCGCACGAACGGTGCGGTGTCAGTGGGTGGTTCAGCCGGTGACCACGGGGGCGGCATTGATGAACTCCTGAACGCGGGCAGCACCCGCCGCAACGACAGCCATCAGTCACACCTCCTGGTCCACACAGCCGGTGGGGGCCACCTGGAGGCGGCCCCTCGGAACAACCCCAAGGATAGAAACCCCCCTTGCCCCCGCGCCAACGGTTTTTCCGCCGCGAGGGCGAGGGAAATCATCCGGGCGGGGCTCGGGCAGGAGAGGGACCGGCCGATCGCCGGGAGCACCGTCGTCATCGACGAACTCGGCGCGATCCTGGAGGAGTCCGGCGAGATCGTCCACGCCCTGGAGGCGGGTGCCCTGACCCGGGGCGACCTGACCGAGCTGGGCTCCGCCCTGGCCCCGGGCGTTCCGGGGCGCGGCAAGCAGACCAGCTCAGCCTCCCGCCACCGCCTGGTCGAGCAGCTCTTGCAGGCGCAGCCCGCGCCGCGCGTCGATCGGGCCGCTCGCCCCCGCGCGCACGGCCGCCGCGAACTCGGCGCGCAGAACCGGCCAGCACTCCTCGTGGTCGAGTGAGCCCGTGTCGTAGACCAACTCCTCTTCGGGGCCGAGGAGTTCGATGCGGGTACGGGCCTTGGGGAGGCGGACCGTGCCGGACAGGGAGGCCTGGCTGACGGCCCCGTTCTCGTGTTCGCAGGTCAGCTCGATCCAGCGGCGCGGGTCGCCGGTGCCGCGCACCGAAACGATCGGGCCGACGGCGGCGTCGAGGAGGTCGAGCAGGTGCGGGCCGAGGTCGAGGAGCGCGCCATGCTCCAGACGCCAGGCCGTCGCGAAGTCGCCGCCGAGGAACGCGCCGTGGAGGTAGCAGGAGCGGGCCCCGGTGACCTCCAACCGGGCGGCGCGGGCGAGGAATTCACGGGTCGCGGGGTGGTAGCGCTTGGTGAGGACGAGCTGGCTGACCACGCCCGCGTCCTCGATCGCCTCGGTGACGCGGCGGGCGGAGGCCAGGTCCGGGCCGAGCGGCTTCTCCAGGAGCAGCGCCTTGCCCGCCTTCGCCGCGCGCACCGCGAGCTCGGCCTGCACGGCGGGCGGTACGGCGAACGCCACCGCCTCGCAGCGGTCGAGGAGTTCGTCGAAGGTGGCGGCCGCTGCCGCGCCGTGGTCGGCGGCGACCTCCGCCGCCGCCTCCTGGCGCCGCGCCCACACGGCCGTCAGCCGGGTCTCGGGCCCGGCGGCGAGGGTGCGCGCGTGCATGGCGCGCGCCCAGGGCCCGGCGCCGACGAGTCCGACGCGTACGGGGTTGTCGTACGAGGTGTCGCAAGGGCTCACAGGAGTTCTCCGGGAGGGAGCCGGACGGTTCACGAGGCCAGGGCGGCCAGGCGGGCGTCGGCGGGGTCGGGGGCGTACAGGTACTCGACGACCATGGCCGCGGCGCCCACGAGCGCCGCGCTCTCGCCGAGGTGCGCCGTGACGACCTGGAGGTTGGCGGTGGTGCGGGGCATCGCGCGCAGGTAGAGCAGTTCGCGTACGCCGGTCATGAACGGGGTGCCCGCCAGGTCGCCGGCGAGCATGAGCACGCCGGGGTTGAGCAGGGTCACGACGGTGACGAGGACCTCGCCGACGCGTCGGCCCGCCTCGCGCGCCAGGCGTACGGCGTCGGGTTGGCCCGCCGTCAGATGGGCGCGGACGTCCGACCCCGAGGTGGTCTCGACGCCGAGTGCGCTCAGCTCGGCGGCGAGCGCCCGCCCGCTGGCGACGGCGGCCAGGCAGCCGTACGAGCCGCACATGCACAGGGCGTCGGGTGCGTCGTGCAGCCGGATGTGGCCGATGTCGCCGGCGCCGCCGTCGATGCCGCGGTAGACCTCGCCGTCCACGACGACGCCCGCGCCGATGCCGGTGGACGCCTTGATCAGGACGAAGGCGGAGCAGTCGGGGTGGGCGGCGCGCTGTTCGGCGTACGCCATCAAGTTGGCGTCGTTGTCGACGAGTACGGGCACGGGGCCGGGCTCCGCCGAGGGGCCGACATGGGTGGCGTAGGCCTCCTGGAGGCGTTCGCGCAGCGGGTACGCGTCCCAGCCCGGCATGATCGGCGGCTGGACCACCCGGCCGGCCTCCCAGTCGACGGGGCCGGGCACCGAAAGGCCGATGCCGAGGACCTTCTCGGGGGCGACCCCGGCCGCGTCGAGCAGGTCGGGGAACCAGCGGGCGAGCGTGTCGAGTACCGAGTCGGGTCCGTCGGCGACCAGGACGGGGCCGCTGTGCTCGGCGAGCACCGTGCCCGCGAGGTCGAGCACTGCGGCCCGCGCGTGCCGGGTCTCCAGGTCGACGGCGATCACCGCGCGGTGCTCCGGGTCGAACTCGATCCGGGCCGAGGGGCGTCCACCGGTGGAGGCGCCCACGGTGTCGCGCAGCCAGCCCGCGCCGAAGAGCTGGTCGAGCCGGGCGCCCACCGTGGACCTGGACAGGCCGGTGGCGCGCTGGAGTTCGCCTCGCGTGGTGGCCGTGCCGGAGCGGATGAGCTGCAGCAGGTGCCCGGCGCTCGCCTGGTTCGTCGACATGGGAACTCCCCCTGTTTCCGTGCGGGTCCGGTGTCGTGCGGGCCCTGGGTGGTGCGGTTCAGCTCTTGTCCGCGCCGCTGGTCAGCCCCTCGGTGAGCAGGCGTTCGGCGGCGAAGAAGAGAAGTACCACGGGGATGGTGAGGACCACCGAACCGGCCATGAGAACGGTCTTGGACACCTCGATGCCGTTGGCGAGTTGGGCGAGGCCGAGCGACACCGTCCACTTGTCGGGGTCTGCGGCGAGGAAGAGCAGCGCGAACAGGAACTCGTTCCAGGCGATCATGAAGACGTACAGGCCGGTCGCCATCAGGGACGGTGTGGCCAGGGGCAGGATCACCTTGCGTACGGTCTGCAGCCGCGAGCAGCCGTCGAGCGCGGCGGCCTCCTCGATCGAGTACGGGACGGTCACGAGGTAGTTCTTCAGCATGTAGATGGAGACCGGCACGGTCTGCGCGACGTACACGATGGCGAGTCCGGCCAGGCTGGAGGAGAGGCCCAGCTTGGCGAACATCACGAACAGCGGGACCGCGAGCAGTGTCGCCGGGAACATGTAGACGGCGAGGAAGAGCGCGCTGACCTGGCGTCCGCCGAAGAACTTCAGGCGGCTGATGGCGTACGCGCCGGGCACGGCGGCGAGCAGGGTGAGGGCGACCGTGCCGAGGGAGACGAGGGCCGAGTTGACGAGCAGCTTCATGAAGCCCTGGCCGCCGTCGTCGGTGGACTTCATGACGTCGCGGTAGGTGTCGAGCGTGAAGTCCTTGGCCGAGACCCACAGCGAGCCGGGGTCCAGGAGCAGGGCGTCGATGGATTTCAGCGACAGCAGCAGCATGTAGTAGAAGGGCACGATCGTGATCGCCGCGAGGAAGGCGATGACGATCCAGCGGGCGACGCCGAAGAAGCGTTCCTCGATCTGTGTACGGGTCATGGCGGGACGCGACATCAGGCTTCCTCCTGCACCTTCTTGCCGAAGAACTTGAAGTAGAGGCCGAGCAGCACCATCAGGACGACGGCGAGCACGAGGGCCTGGGCGGAGGCGGCGCCCACGTCGTAGCGGGCGGTGAGGAAGTCGTAGACGCGTACGGCCGCGACGTCGGTGCCGGAGCCGCCGCCGGTGAGCAGGTACACGTCGTCGAACTTGTTGAACGTCATGATGAAGCGCAGGACGCTGAGCAGCGCGAGGACCGGCAGCAGTTGCGGCAGCATGATGTGGCGGAAGCGCTGGGTGGGCGAGGCGCCGTCGACCTTCGCGGCCTCTTCGAGGGTGTCGGGGACGGCCTGGAGGCGGGCCAGGATGAAGAGGAAGGCGAAGGGGAAGTAGCGCCACACCTCGAAGGCGATGACGGTGAGCAGGGCGAGCGGAACGTCGAAGTGCACGCCGAACAGGCCGACTTCGTAACTGCGGGTCGAGAGGAACGCGATGGGCTCGTCCCAGCCGAAGAGGGTGCGGCCCCACTCGTTGACGATGCCGAACTGCGGGCTGAGCGCGACCTCCCACACGAACGCGACGGCGACGACCGGCGCGACGTAGGGCAGCAGCATCGAGCCGCGGAGCAGCCCGCGCCCGCGGAACGGCTTGCGCAGCGCGAGCGCGGCGACGAGGCCGAGCAGCACGGATCCGGCGGTGGAGCCGATGGTGTACGTGAGGGTCGTGCCGAGGCTGGACCAGAAGCCGGCGGAGCCGAGGACGTCCTGGAAGTTGCCGAGGGTCCAGTTGCCGAACAGGCCCATGTCCTGGATGTCTACGAGCTTGGCGTCCTGGAAGGCGAGGACGACCGTCCACAGGATCGGCAGGACGACGACGACCAGGACCACCAGGAAGGTCGGGGTGACGAAGGCGAGTCCGGCGCGGTTCTCGCGGCGGCTCGCGGTGAGCGGGGCCTTGCGCCCGGACCTTCCGGACCGCCCGGACCTTCCGGACTGCCCGGACTGCCCGGACTGCCCGGACTCGGGCGCCGGGTCGGGGGCGCCCGGCTCCGGCGGGGTGGGGCGGTGCGTCGTCGTACCGCTCTGGGTTGCTGACATGGGGTTACCTCGGGGAGGGAAGTACGGAGGGGACGGCGGGGCGGCTAGTCCAGGGACGTCTTGAGTGCCTCTACCTCGTCCTGGGCCTCGGCGGCGGCCTCTCGGGAGGTGATCTGGCCCGCGGTCATGGCGCCGATGGCCTTGGGGACGGGCAGTTCGCCGTTGGTGGCTCCGACGAGGGCGCCCTCCCCCTGGTCGACGCCCCAGCGCTTCATGTTGCCGACGCCGTCGGCGAGTTGGTCGAGGAGCGCGTCGGGGAACACCTCGTTCATGGGCTTGCGGGTCGACACGCCCATGTCGCTGGAGCGCCAGGCGTCCAGGTACTTCCGGGGCTGTTCGGCGGTGCCGGAGCGGACGGGGATCTTGCCCTCGGGTGCCATGCCGAACCAGTCCTCGTAGCCCTCGCTCATCATGAACTCGATGAACTTCCGGGAGGCGTCGGTCTCGGCGGTCCGGGTCGTCACCCAGGAGGTGATCTCTCCGAACTGCGCGGGCTTCGCCGCGCCCGGGCCCTTGAGGGCGGTGACGATCCCGCTGTTGCGGGCGAGGAACGCGGGGTCCTTCTCGCACTCGGGGCAGCTGGGGAGCGCGTCCTTGCGCAGGGCGGCCAGCTCGTCGAGGACGAACGAGGACCAGATGACCATCGAGGACTTGCCCGAGAAGTAGGTGGCGCGGGTGGAGTCCACGGTCTGGGTTCCGGGGGCGCCGTGGTCTCCGGCGAGGGTGCGGTACGTCTCGAAGGCGGTCCGGCAGTCGGCCGAGTCGAGGTCGACGTCGCCCTTGCCGTCGACGAGTTGGCAGTCGTTGGCGAGCGCGACGCTCTCGAAGCTCTGCTGGGTGAAGACGTCGCTCGGGTCGGTGGCGGCGGAGATGCCGTCGTGCCCCGGCCGGTCGAGCTTCGCGGCGGCCTTCGTCAGCTTCTCGTACGTGTCGGGGCTGTCCAGGCCGGCCTTCGCGAGGAGGTCCTTGCGGTAGACGAGCAGCTGCAGCCAGGCGTCGGAGGGGACGCCGAGCTGGTTCCGGCCGTCGGAGGTCAGGTCGAGCGCGTTCTTCTCGAACGTGGTCCGGCCGAGCTTGTCGACGATCTCGCGCGGGATCTCGGTGTTGAGCAGGCCGTTGCTGTACATCTGCCAGGTCTGGCCCATCGGCGCGGCGCCGATCACGTCGGGCAGCTTGCCGGAGGCGGCCGCCGACATGATGAGTTGGGGCATCTGGCCCTCGTCGACGCCGACGAGGTTGACCTTGACGCCGGTCTTCTTCTCGAAGCGCGCGATGACCTTCTCGGTCGCGGCGATGCGCGGCGTCAGATTCTCCTGGGACCAGACGGTGATCTCGTTGTCCGGTGCGGCCGGTCCGCTACTGCTTGCGGCGCAGCCGGAGAGGGCCGTGACGCCCGTCGCGGCCGCGAGCCCAGCCGCGATCGCCTTTGACCTGAAGCGCATGCCTCGTCGCCTTGTCTTGGGGAAGCCTTGGGAACTTACGTCTTACGAGAATGCATCTCAGCACTACTTTTGCTTGTCGACAAGACATAAGTAGGGATAGTTTCGACGCAACCAGTGAGTCGCACCTGCAGCCCACACCGTTCGGAGTCTGTTGTGCACCGAGTTGTCCAATTCACCGGCCCCCGTCAGGTCGAGGTGGCGCAGCACGAGAGTGCCGCCCTGCCGACCGGCCACCTGCGCGTTCGCACCCGCTACTCGGGCATCTCGGCCGGCACCGAACTGACCGCCTACCGGGGCACCAACCCGTATCTGACGCGGACCTGGGACCCCGAGGCGCGGCTGTTCCGGGACGGCGCGGCCGGTATGGAGTACCCGGTCGCCGGCTGGGGCTACTCCGAGGTCGGCGAGGTGACCGAGGTCTCGCCCGAGCTGGTCGGCACGCCCGGCATGCCCGTCGTCGGCGACCTGGTGTGGGGCATCTGGGGCCACCGCGGCGAGGGCGTCGTGCCCGCCGAGCGGATGGTCGGGCACACCCTGCCCGCCGGGCTCGAACCGCTGGCGGGCGCCTTCGCGCGGGTCGGCGCGATCGCCTACAACGCGATCCTGTCCGCCGAGCTGAACCTCGGCGAGGACGTCGCCGTCTTCGGCCAGGGCGTCATCGGCCTCATCGCCACGCGTCTCGCCCAGCTCAGCGGCGGCCGGGTCACCGCCGTCGACGCGATCGACGGCCGCCTGGAGACCGCGAAGCGGTACGGCGCCCACAGCACCCTCAACGCCCGCACTGACGCGGTCGCCGAGCGCATCCGCGAGGCCACCGGCGGCGCGGGCGCCGACGTCGCCATCGAGATCAGCGGCGTCCACCCGGCGCTGCACGAGGCGATCCGCTCCGTCGCCGTCGGCGGGCGCGTGGTGGCCTCCGGCTTCTACCAGGGCGACGGCGACGGCCTGCGCCTGGGCGACGAGTTCCACCACAACCGCGTCCAGCTGGTCTGCTCCCAGATCGGCGGCGTCCCCGCCGCGCTGCAGGGCCGCTGGACCGTGGACCGGCTGCAGCAGACCTTCCTGCGCCTGGTCGCCGAGGGCCAGGTCGACGTCGAGTCCCTGGTCAGCCATGTCGTGCCGGTCGACGACGCCGCCGACGCGTACGTACTCCTGGACGAGCGTCCCGCCGACGCGCTCCAGGTCGTCCTGGAATTCTGAGAGGCACCGCCACCATGCTGAAGACCGCCGCACAGGAACAGCTCCTGCCGGGCAACTCCCTCCAGGAGAAGTGGGAGTTCGCGCAGAGCGCCGGCTACGACGCGATCGAGCTGCGCGCCAAGGGCGACTTCCACTTCCGCGACCGGCTGCCCGAACTGAGGCAGGCCCTCGCCGACGGGGTCGTCATGCCGACCGTCTGCGTCGAGATGCTCCACTTCTTCGGCGCGTTCGACGCCGAGCTGCGCCGCGACGCCATCGAGCAGCTGAAGTCGCAGCTCAGCGTGATCGCCGAACTCGGCGGCCGGGGCGCCCAGACGCCCGCCTCGTACGGGATGTTCTCGCGCCGCCTGCCGCCCTTCGAGCCGCCGCGCGGCGAGGCCGAGGAGCGGGAGATCCTGCTGTCGGGCCTCGCCGAGATGGGCGAGCACGCCCTGCGCGAGGGCGTCACGCTCTACCTCGAACCCCTCAACCGGTACGAGGACCACATGGTCAACCGCCTTGCGCAGGCAGCCGAGTTGATCAAGGAGGTGGGCCTCGACTCGGTCCGGATCGGCATCGACAGCTACCACATGAACATCGAGGAGGCCGACCCCGCCGCCGCGATCATCGAGTACGCCCCCTACATCGGGCACGCCCAGGTCTCCGACTCCAACCGCTTCCAGCCCGGCGCGGGCCACCTGGACTGGCCGGCCTGGCTCGGCGCCCTGCACACCATCGGCTACGACGGCTACCTCGCCGCCGAGTGCCGTCTGACCGGCGACCCGGCCACCGCGGTCCGCTCCGTCCCCGGCTTCCTGCGCAGGTCCGGAGCATGACCGAGCTGCTGCAGGCGCCCGCCACCACCCGCGACGGCGCGTGGCGGGGGGCCGCCGAAGTCCTCATCGGCAACTGGACCGGCACGTCCACGGTGCCGTCCCGCTCGCTGTATCCGCACCAGTGGAGCTGGGACTCGGCGTTCCTCGCCATCGGCTGGCGGCACCTGTCGCCGCGCCGCGCCCAGCGCGAGCTGGAGTCGCTGCTCGGAGCCCAGTGGGGCGACGGCCGGGTGCCGCACATCGTCTTCAACCCGTCGGTGCCGCTCGGCGCCTACTTCCCGAGCCCCGACTTCTGGCGCAGCTCCGCCGCCGGGGCGGGCCGCGGGGCGCCCGCCACCGTGGAGACCTCGGGCATCGTGCAGCCTCCGGTGCACGCGCTCGCCGCGCTCCTCGTACACGAGGCGGACCCCGAAATCTCCCGCAGGCGCGGCTTCCTGACACGCCTCTACCCGCGCCTCGCGCGCTGGCACGACTATCTGGCCCGCCGCCGCGACCTGGGCCGCGGCGGGCTCGCGGCGGTCGTCCACCCGTGGGAGCCCGGCATGGACAACAGTCCCTGCTGGGACGGCCCGCTGGCCCGGATCGAGCCGGCCGAGCCCGGCACCTTCCGCCGCGCCGACCTCGACCACGGCGCGGCGACCGACCGCCCGACGGACCTGGACTACGGCCGGTACGTACGGCTCGCCGCCGAGTACCGGGACGCCGGGTACGACGACGCGGCCGCCCCGCACGGGTTCGCCGTCGAGGACCCGAACTTCAACGCCCTGTTCATCGCCTCCGAGTACGCGCTCGCCGAGATCGCGGCCGAGGTGGGCGCCGCTCCCGCCGGGCACCTGGCCCGCGCGGAGCGGCTGACGCGGGCCCTGCTCGACCGCCTCTGGGACGCGGAGGCGGGCGTGTTCCGCTGCCGCGACCTGCACGCGGGCGGCGACGGGCTCATCCCCGAGACCAGCGTCGCGGGCCTCGTCCCGCTGATCGTGCCCGGCCTGCCGGGACCGGTGGTGGACGCCCTCCTCCGCACGCTCACCGGCCCGCACTTCGCCCTCGGCGACCGCACCGGACTCGCCCCCAGCTACGACCTCCGGGGCCACGCCTTCGACCCCTCCCGGTACTGGCGGGGCCCGGCCTGGTTCAACATCAACTGGCTGATCGAGCGCGGCCTGCGGCTCCAGGGCGTACCGGAACGGGCCGACGCCCTGCGGTCCGCGTTCCTGCGCTCCGCCGCCGGGTCCGGCTACGCCGAGTACGTCGACCCGCTGACCGGCGAGCCGCGCGGCGCCCGCCGCTTCGGCTGGACGGCGGCGCTCACCCTCGACCTGCTAGGGAGTGTCTCCCCGACCTTTGCGGGTCCGCGACGCCTGGCACGGCACCTCGCCGCACGCCCGCATCGCCCAAGTACGTCCAGTACGAGGGCGATCCGGGCGCACGCCGATGCACCCTCCCCCAAGCTCTCGGCTCCGCTCGAGCAGGGAGGTACCCCCTCGACGCCGCGGCCTGATCCGCAAAGATCGGAGAGACACCCCCTAGCCGCCGGGGAGGAGCCGCGATGAAGGGCCGACTCCTCGTCCACGACGGCACGTTCGCCGCCCTCGCCGACAGCGGCGACATCACCGGTACCCGCGGCGCCTCCCCCGACGGGCTGTTCCGGCGCGACGCCCGGCACCTGAGCCGCTGGCTCCTGGAGGCCGACGGGGCTGCGCCCGGCGTCCTCTCGGCGGGCACCTCGGTGCCGGGCGAGGCCTGCGTCCTCACCCCGCAGGGCACCCGGGACGAGCCGCCCGCGTACACGGTCTTCCGTGAACAGGCCGTCACCTGCGGCCGGTTGACCGAGCGGGTCCGGGTCGTCAGCAACCGCGCCGAGCCGGTCACCGCCCGGCTCACCCTGCGCGCGGACGCCGACTTCGCCGACCAGTTCGAGCTGCGCTCCGACCGCAGGACGTACGACAAGGACGGCGCGACGCGCGAGGTCGAACTCCGGGGCGACGGCGTGGAGTTCACGTACCGCCGCGCCGCCTGGACCTCGCGTACCACCGTGACCGCCGAGCCCGCGCCGGACACCACCGACACCACCGACGGGGCCCTCCTCACCTGGGACCTGCCGCTGCCCGCGCACGGCACCGGCGAGCTGCTGCTCCAGGTCACGGCACTCCCGCACGGCGCGCCCGCCCTGCCGCCCGCGCCCCGCGACCCCGCGCACGCGGCGGCACAACTCGCGGCTGACAAGGGCGAGTTCACGTCCGGCGGCGTGGTGGCCCAAGGGGTCCCGGGCGAACTCCGGAAGGCCTGCGAGCAGGGGCTGGCGGACCTCGCGTCGCTGCGGGTGCCGGGGACCGGGCCCGACGGGGAGGCGGTGCGCGTGCCGGCCGCCGGGGTCCCCTGGTTCCTCACCCTGTTCGGCCGGGACTCGCTGCTGACCTCGCTGTTCTCGCTCGACCAGCGGCCCGCGCTCGCCGCCGCCACGCTGCGCGCGCTGGCCGCCGCGCAGGCCGGGGCCCACCGGCCCGACCGCGTCGCCGAGCCCGGCAAGATCGTGCACGAGATCCGCCACGGTGAACTCGCCCACTTCGGGCAGGTGCCGTACGGGAGCTACTACGGCTCGGTCGACGGCACGCCCCTGTTCCTGGTCCTGCTGCACGCCCACGCCGAACGCACCGGCGACCTCACCCTCGCCCACCGCCTGGAGTCCCACGCCCGGGCCGCCGTCGACTGGCTGTTCAGCCACGGCGGCCTGGACGCACACGGCTGGCTCGTCTACCACGCCGACGAGCGGGGCCTGGCCAACCAGAACTGGAAGGACTCGGAGGGCGCGATCTGCTTCCCCGACGGGACGCAGGCCGAGGGCGCCGTCGCGGTGGCCGAGGCCCAGGGGTACGCGTACGACGCGCTGCGCCGTACCGCCCTGCTCGCCCGCACCGCCTGGCGGGACGCGGCGTACGCCGACCGTCTCGACCGGGCGGCCGGCGACCTCAAGTCCCGCTTCCACGAGGCGTTCTGGGTCGAGGAGACGGGCTTTCCCGCGCTCGCGCTCGACGGTGCGGGACGCCGCCTCACGACCCTCGCCTCGGACGCGGGCCACCTCCTGTGGTCCGGGATCCTCGGCCGGGCGGAGGGCGAGCGCACCGGACGGCGCCTGATGGAGCACGACTTCTTCTCCGGCTGGGGCGTCCGCACGCTCGCCGCGGACCAGGCCCCCTACCACCCGCTCTCCTACCACCGGGGCAGCATCTGGCCGCACGACAACGCGGTCATCGTGCTCGGGCTCGTCCGGTACGGCCTCCTCGACGAGGCCCGTACGCTCGCCGACGCCCTCACCGAGGCCGCCGCGCACCACGGCTACCGCCTGCCCGAGGTGATGGCCGGCTACGACCGCGCCCTGCACCGGGCGCCGGTGCCGTACCCGCACTCCTGCTCCCCGCAGGCATGGGCGGCGGCGACCCCACTGGCCCTGCTCACGGCGTACGCCACACGCCCGGCGTAGGTCACCCGGCCAGGGCCCGTCTTCCCGATCTTCGCGGATCAGGCCGCGGCGTCATGGGGGTCCCCCTGCTCTGGGGGCACCTCCCGGCCGAAGGCTGGGGGAGTGCGCCCGGATCGCCCTCGTACTGGACGTACTTGGGTGATTCGGGCGTGCGGCGAGTGGGGGTCCCCCCGGCCGAAGGCTGGGGGAGTCGCGGCCCCGCGAAGATCGGGGAGACGGGCCCTAGCAGTCCCCGCGCAGCAGGCCCTCCCGCAGCACGCGCCGCCGCCGTACGACGAAGGCCGCCCACCCGGCGAGGACGGCCAGGGCGACGCCCGTGGTCGCTCCGCCCAGGGAGGCCCAGCCCTCCTCTTCGTCCTCGGCGGCCGCGGTGGCCGGGGCGACCGCGCCCGCCGCGGCCTTGGCGGCGGGCGGCTGGAGGGAACCCACGGGACGTACGCGTCCGTCGGCGGCGAAGCCCCAGTCGAGCAGCGCCCGCGCCTCCTCGTAGACCGCGAGACCGCCGCCCCGCTGCGGGTTCATGACCGAGACGATCAGGGTGCGGTCGCCGCGCTCCGCGGCGGCGATCAGGGTGTGCCCGGCCTCGCTGGTGTAGCCGTTCTTGACGCCGATGATCCCGGGGTACGGGGCCACCCCGTCGGCGCCGGTGAGCAGGCGGTTGGTGTTCTTGATGTCGTACGACCACTCGCCCTCGGGGAACTTCGCCACGGCGGTCGAGCAGTAGCGGCGGAACTCCGGGTGCGCGAGTCCGGCCCGCCCGAACACGGCGAGGTCGAACGCGGAGGAGACCTGGCCGGGTGCGTCGTAGCCGTCCGGCGAGACGACGTGGGTGTCCCGGGCGCCGAGCGAGCGGGCCTTGGCCTGCATCCGGCGGGCGGTGGCCCGCCAGCCGCCGTTCATCTCGGCGAGCACGTGCACGGCGTCGTTGCCCGAGCTGAGGAAGACGCCGCGCCACAGGTCGTCGGCGCTGTAGGTGCGGCCGGCGTCCACGCCGACGAGGCTGCTGCCCTCGCCGATCCCTTCGAGCTCGGAGTCGGTGACCGTGTGCTGGGTGGTGCCGGGCACCTGGGGCAGGGCGGTGAGGGCGAACAGCGTCTTGATGGTGCTGGCGGGCGGCAGCGGCTCGTGGGCGTTCTTCGCGGCGAGGACGTCGCCGCTGTCCGCGTCGGCCACGAGCCAGGAGAGCGCGGAGACGTTGTCGGGCAGGGCCGGGGCGGAGGGCCACGTCCGGACCTGGATGCCGCTGCGGTACAGCCAGGAGGGCGGGGCGGCCGCCGCCGGACGCGGCGGCGTGGGTTCCTGGCGGCGGCCGGCGGCGGATGCGGGGGCCTGGGCGAGGAGTTGGGCGCCGAGCACCGAGGCCAGGGCCCCGGCGAGGACGGCACGCGCAAAGGATGGAATCATCCGTAAAACGTATGAATCACCCTCGCTGCTCCCCGGAACCCCGGGCCGCAGGTCGGACTCCGGCACTCGGATGGCGGCACGCGCCCCCGCACCTGGCCGCCCTACGCGTCCCGCCGGACCGGTCCGCTCGGCCACCTCGCCGAGGGTAGAATCTGTTCGATTCCCCCCCCGAGAAACGGTTGCATGTCCACACCGCTGCCCCCTGCCCCGAAGCCGCGCCTGTCCCGGCCCGACTGGCTGGCCTCGCCGAAGGTGCTCCGTACCGAGGTGCTCGCCGGGCTCGTCGTCGCGCTCGCGCTGATTCCCGAGGCGATCTCGTTCTCGATCATCGCGGGGGTCGACCCGAGCGTCGGTCTGTTCGCGTCGTTCACGATGGCCGTGGTCATCTCGGTCGTCGGCGGCCGCAAGGCGATGATCTCGGCGGCGACCGGTGCCATCGCCCTGGTCATCGCGCCGCTCAACCATCAGTACGGCTTCGGCTACCTGGTCGCAGCGGTGATCCTCGGCGGTCTGTTCCAGGTCGTCCTCGGTGCCCTCGGGGTCGCCAGGCTGATGCGGTTCGTGCCGCGCAGCGTGATGGTCGGCTTCGTGAACTCGCTCGCGATCCTGATCTTCATGGCCCAGGTACCGGAGATGCGGAACGTGCCGTGGCCCGTGTACCCGCTGATCATCGGCGGCCTGGTCCTGATGGTGCTGTTCCCGCGGATCACGAAGGCCGTGCCGGCACCGCTGGTGTCGATCGTGATCCTCACCGTGATCACCGTGGGCGCCGGGATCGCCGTGCCGACCGTCGGCGACAAGGGCGAGCTGCCGTCCTCGCTGCCCGTGCCCGGCATCCCGGACGTCCCGTTCACCCTGGACACGCTGGCCACCCTCGCGCCGTACGCCTTCGCCTTCGCGCTCGTCGGCCTGATGGAGTCCCTGATGACGGCCAAGCTGGTCGACGACATCACGGACACGCGCTCCAACAAGACCCGTGAGTCCATCGGCCAGGGCATCGCCAATATCGTCACCGGCTTCTTCGGCGGCATGGGCGGCTGCGCCATGATCGGCCAGACGATGATCAACGTGAAGACCTCCGGGGCCCGCACCCGGCTGTCCACCTTCCTGGCCGGTTCGCTGCTCATGGTGCTGTGCATCGCGTTCGGGCCCGTCGTCTCCGACATCCCGATGGCCGCGCTGGTCGCCGTGATGGTCCTGGTCTCCGTCGGCACCTTCGACTGGCACTCGGTGCGGCCGAAGACCCTGAAGCGGATGCCGGTCGGCGAGACCACGGTCATGGTGGTCACCGTGGCCTGTGTGGTGGCGACCCATAATCTCGCCGTCGGTGTGGTGGTCGGCTCGATCACCGCGATGGTCATCTTCGCGAAGCGGGTCGCGCACCTCGCACAGGTCTCCGCCGTCGTCGACCCCGACGGACGGCAGGTCGTGTACGCGGTCACGGGCGCGCTGTTCTTCGCCTCGTCCAACGACCTCGTCCATCAGTTCCACTACAAGGACGATCCGGACGACGTGGTCATCGACCTCACCGAGGCGCACATCTGGGACGCCTCGTCCGTGGCCGCCCTCGACGCCATCGAGAACAAGTACGCGGAACGCGGCAAGAAGGTCACCATCATCGGCCTGAACAAGCCGAGCGCCGATATGCACGACCGCCTCGCGGGACAGCTCAGCTCCCACTGAGACGCGAGCCGGGGCTCCGCCCCCTCACCACCCCGTCAGCAGCAGATGGTTGACCGTCAAGGCCAGCACGCCCTGCGCCACCAGCCAAGGCCGGGCCCTCGGCAGAAACGCCCCGGCAGCCAGCAGCCACATCGCGAACGGCAGCCAGATCCGCTCCGTCTCCGCCTTGCTCATCCCGGACAGGTCGGCGATGAGAAGAGCGAGCAGCGCACCGGCGACGAGCAGGGCAAGGCGCGCCTGGGGCGTGCGGAAGGACCGCCCCCACAGCACACCGCCCGCCCGCCGCAGCCCCGCCACCGTCGCGAGGCCGACGACGAGGACCGTGCACGCGAGGTTGGCCCACACCCAGTACGCGTAGGGCCGCACCCCCGCGGCCCCCTGGTAGTAGCGCTCCACCAGCAGGTGGTACGCCTCCCACCAGTTGAACCCGTACGCCGTGAACACCGCGGGCACGACGACAAAGCCGAGCAGCACGTACGGCAGCACCCGTAGCCACTCCCGGCCGCGTCCCAGCAGCAGCACCGCCAGGCCGATCACCGCGCACAGCGTCAGGCCGTACGACAGGTAGCAGGTCAGGCCGAAGAGCAGGCCCGAGCCGCAGGCCGCCGTGCGGCGTGGCCAGGGGCGGCGGGCCGTCACGGCGAGCGCGAGGAGGGCCACGGACCAGGCGGCGACGGCCGCGAAGTAGCCGTCGGCGGACGTGCCGGCCCAGACCGCCGCGGGGGCGAGGACGAGGAACGGGGCCGCGCGGCGCGCCAGTTGCTCCGAGGCGAGGGCCCGTACGGTGACCAGGACCGCCAGACAGGTCGTGGCGCCGACGACCAGGCACCAGACCCCGGCCCAGGCGCCCCCGCCGAGGCCGATCCGGTCGAGCAGCACGAAGGTGACCGTCGCTGCGGGCGGGTGCCCGGCGATGTGCGCGGGCCAGTGGTCCGGGGAGTCGAGCAGGATGAAGCCGCTGAACTCCCTGAGGGTTTCCGGGATGTTCTGGAAGCGGTCGATGACCTGGAGGTATTCGTACTTCGTGGTGAGGCGGCGCGCGATGCCCCAGTGCCAGCCGTCGATCAGGGCGAGCGACCAGGTCCACGCGGACGCGGCCGCGTAGGAGGCGGCGAGCAGCCCGCGCCACGGGAGCCGGGCGGCCAGTGGCGGCCCGTACGCGACAAGGAGCACCGCCACGGCGAGCGCGGCCGGTGTGCCCGGGCCGACGTGCGGCAGCCAGTTGGCGTACAGCGGCGGCCAGCTCACCCGCAGCGTGCCGTCTCGCTGCTCGATGTGGTGGCCGATCACGATGGCGGCCGCCACGAGCAGGATCGCGGCGGCGGCGGCGTAAAGATCCCGGCGGGTGCCGAGCCGATGGTCTTCGGGGCGGGGTTCGCGGTGCACGGGGGGAACGCTAGGCCGGGCGGCGGCCCATCGGGCGGTCACCGGTCGCGACGTCAGCGTTTCGTCATCGTTGTTTCGCCGGTGGGCGCGGACTTCCGGCCTACCGTCGGCACATGCCCAGGTTCCCCTCCTCCCCCGCGTTCTGGCGCAGCCCGGTGCGCGGCGCCCGGTTCACCTCCGTGCTCGGTCTGGTGCTGCTCGCCGGGATGACCGTGCTGTTCGTGACGGGGCTGCTCTCGTACGCCGCGTACAACCCCGACCTCGACCCGGTGAACGACAAGACGCCGGACAAGGGGCTGTTGGGCTTCTTCCTGTTCTCGTGGCCGACCGACCCGCACTGGCTGTACCGGCTCACGCAGGGCGTGCACGTCACCCTCGGGCTCGCGCTCGTGCCGGTGCTGCTCGCCAAGCTGTGGTCGGTGGTGCCGCGGCTCTTCGCGCTGCCGCCCGTCCGCTCCCTCGCGCACGGCCTGGAGCGGCTCTCGCTGCTGCTTCTGGTGGGCGGCGCGCTCTTCGAGTTCGTCACGGGCATCCTCAACGTCCAGCTGGACTACGCCTTCCCGGGCTCCTTCTACCCGCTGCACCTCTACGGGGCCTGGGTCTTCTTCGCCGCGTTCCTCGCCCATGTCGTACTGAAGGCGCCCGCGGCGGTGCGGAACGTACGCAAGATGCGGGCCGGGCGGAGGGACGGGGGCGAGGAGGGCGAGGTTGAGGATGACGAGGCCGAGGAGGACGAGCTGGTCTCCCCCGATCCCGCCCCGCCCACCGTCTCCCGCCGGGGCGCGCTGTGGATGGTCGGGGGCGGCTCGGCCCTGCTGTTCGGTACGTCGGTGGGGCGCAGCTTCGACGGGCCGCTGCGCGAGACCGCCGTACTCTCCCCGCACGGCGGCCCCGAACCCGGCGAGGGCCCGAACGGCTTCCAGATCAACAAGACGGCCGCGTACGTGGGGATCGACCCGCGCGAGACGGACTCCGAGGCGTGGCGGCTCGTCGTCACCGGACGCTCCGGCACCGTCCGGCTCAGCCTCACCGACCTGCGCCGGATGCCGCTGCACAGCGCGGCTCTGCCCATCGCCTGCGTGGAGGGCTGGTCGACCGCCGACCAGTGGTGGCGGGGCGTACGGCTGCGGGATCTGGCCGCGCTCGTCGGGTACGACGACCCGCCGGACGTGTTCGTACGGTCGCTGCAGCGGCGCGGCGCGTTCCGGAGTGCGGCCCTGCGCGCCAACCAGGTGGCGGACGCGCGCTCGCTGCTCGCCCTGGACGTCAACGGCGAACCGCTGAGCGCCGACCACGGCCGCCCGGCCCGGATCATCGTGCCCGCGGCGCCCGGCGTACTGAACACCAAGTGGGTCACCCGGCTCGAGTTCGGAGAACTGTGATGCCCTTCCGGATGCCTGGGCGCCGGTCGTTGCGCGAGCTGACCGGCAGCCCTTTCCAACTCCTGCTGCTCGCGGCCTCGTTCGCGCTCGCCGGGTACGCGGGCGTGCGGCTGCTCGCGGGCGAGACGGTGCAGGTGGCGCTCTGGTTCGTCGGCTCGGCGCTGCTGCACGACCTGGTGCTGGTGCCGCTGTACGGGATGGCGGACCGGGCGCTCGCGCGGCTGCTCGGCGCCTGCGGACGGCGGGAGTGGCTGGCGTACGTGCGGGTGCCCGCGCTGCTGTCCGGGCTGCTGCTGCTCGTCTGGTTCCCGCTGATCAGCGGGCGCGTGTCGGAGCGTTACGCGGGGGCGACCGGGTTGTCGGCCGACGGCTTCCTGGCCCGCTGGCTGCTTGTCACGGCGGTGCTGTTCGCCGGTTCGGCGCTGCTCCTGCTCGTGCGGTCGTGGTCCCGGTCGCGGTCGCGGTCCCGGTCGCGGCCCCGGTTGCGCAGGGCGACGAAGGTGCGGCCGTCGGCCTCCCAGTGATCGTCGGCCCGCCAGCCGAGGGCGTGGGCGCGGTGCAGCAGGCCGGGCGTGCCGAGCCTGGCCCAGGGGAAGGTGGCGCTGGTGATGCGGGGGTCGGCGGCGTGCACGAGGTGGACGTCGACGATCTCGTCCACGTCCGCCGGGTCCGTCTCGACCATCAACAGGCCGCGCGGGGCGAGGAGTTCGGCCATGCGGTCGAGCAGGGCGGGCACGTCGCCGCCGATGCCGAGGTTGCCGTCGACGAGGAGTGCCGTGCCCCAGCGCCCCTCGGCGGGCAGCGGGTCGAAGACGGAGCGGACCAGGGCCTGCCCGCCGAGTTCGACGGTGCGGGTGACGGCGGCCTCGCTGACGTCGATGCCGAGCGCGCGCCGGCCACGGGCGGCGAGTTCCGCGACGAGCCGGCCGGGCCCGCAGCCCACGTCGAGCACCGCCCCCTCGCACCGTTCGAGCAGCCGCAGATCGGCGGAGTCGGCGGCGGCGCACCAGCGCTCCACGTCGAGGGGCAGCAGCCATCCGTCGTGGCGCCGCAGGAACAGCGGACCGGATCCGAGCCGCAGCGCGTCGGCGTACGGGTCGGCGTACGGGTCGGCGCCCCAACTCCGGTGCGGCGTACGGTCGGACCGCGCCCCCGGGGAGGAGTCCTCGCGCCCCTTCTCGTACGGGTCGGCGCCCCGGCTCCGCCCCGCCGTGCGGCCGGACCGCCGCCCCGGCACGGTGCTCATCGGCCGGACACCGCCCCGCGCCGGTCGGCCCGAGCCCGGTCGGTGTGCAGCCGGGACAGTTCGGCGGCGAAGCGGCCGTGCGGGGCGCTCGCGGCGACGGCGGTGGCGTCGGCGGCCGTGTCCACGTCCCGCAGCTCGGGCAGGTCCCGCACCCGCAGCCCCGCCTCGACGAGCCGGTCGCGCTGGACGGCCCCGGTGTCCGGCGCCGACATGGGCACACCCCGTACGAGCGCGGGGTCGGGCTCGGCCATCCCCAGCGCCCAGAAACCCCCGTCCTCGGCGGGCCCGAACACCGCCTCGCCGTCGGCGAGTTCGACGGTGAGCAGCTCGGGGGTGACCTGCGGGGTGTCCATGCCGATGAGCAGGGCGGGCCCGGCGCAGGCGGCGAAGGCGGCGGCCAGGCGTGCGTCGAGCCCGCCCGCGCACTGCGGTACGACGTCGAAGCCGGGCGGCAGCCAAGGGCCCGGCCGCCCGTCGAGGACGAGTACACGGCGGCGGGCCGGGGTCGCCGCGACGGCGCGCAGGGTGTCGACGAGCGCGGCCTCGGCGAGCCGCGCTGCCTGCGCGGGCGTGAACGGCGGGGTGAGCCGCGTCTTGACCCGCCCGGGCAGCGGCTCCTTGGCGATGACGAGCAGGGTGAGGGGAGGGGTCACCGTCGGGCTCCGTTCGGGTGGGCGCCTCGATGGGGCGGTTCGGCCAGGACCTCGCGCATGTCCCGTACCGCCTGCCAGGTCCCCCGCCAGGTGCCCGTGACCTTGGAGCGGCCGGTGCGCGGCAGGTACGGGACGTCGTGCTCCGTGACGCGCCAGTCCGCGTCGGCGGCGCGGACGACCATCTGCAGCGGGTAGCCGCTGCGCCGGTCGGTGAGGCCGAGGCCGAGCAGCGGCGTGCGGCGGGCGGCGCGCAGCGGGCCGAGGTCGTGCAGGCGGAGGCCGGTGCGGCGGTGCAGCATGCGGGCGAGGGCGAGGTTGCCGAGGCGGGCGTGCAGCGGCCAGGCGCTGCGGCCCCGCGGCCGTCTGCGCCCGAGCACCAGGTCGGCCCGGCCCGCGCGCACTTCGCGTACGAACGGCACGAGCAGCGACGGGTCGAGGGAGGCGTCGCAGTCGCAGAAGCACACGATGTCGGCGGTGGCGGCGGTCAGGCCCGCGTGGCAGGCGGCGCCGAAGCCGCGGCGCTCCTCACGGACCACGGTCGCGCCGTGCGCGCGGGCGATCTCCGCGGAACCGTCGGTGGAGCCGTTGTCCACGACGAGGGCGCGCCAGCCGTCCGGGATGCGGGCGAGCACCCAGGGCAGGGCCTCGGCCTCGTTCAGACACGGCAGGACCACGTCTACGTCTACGTCGTCGGCGTCGGCGTCGTCGTCGGCGTCGGGGTGCGGGGATGAGGTCGTCACGGATGTCACCCTACGAAGCAGTATCCGACAAAACGGACAGCCGCTCCTTACGGAACGCGGACGTCCGCCCCCGCCCCACCCCCGCGTGCCCCACCCGCCCGCGCGCGGTGCGAGGCTGTGGGCATGGAGCAGCAGCCGTACGAACCGACCCCGGACCCAGCCACAGGTGACCGCCCCCTGGTCCTTGTGGTGGACGACGACCCGACGGTCGCCGAGGTCGTCGCCGGGTACCTGGACCGCGCCGGGTACGCCGTGGACCGCGCCGCCGACGGGCCCGCCGCCCTCGCGCGGGCCGCCGCGCACCGGCCCGACCTGGTGGTGCTCGACCTGATGCTGCCCGGCATGGACGGCCTGGAGGTGTGCCGCCGGCTGCGCGCGCACGGGCCTGTCCCGGTCGTCATGCTCACGGCGCGCGGCGACGAGGACGACCGGATCCTCGGCCTGGAGGTGGGCGCCGACGACTACGTCACCAAGCCGTTCAGCCCGCGCGAGCTGGTCCTGCGGGTCGCGTCCGTGCTGCGCCGGGCCCGGCCCGCCGAGGGCACCCGCCCGTTGAGCGCGGCCGGTCTCACCGTCGACCCGGCCGCGCGCCGGGCCACCAGGGACGGCGCCGAACTCGCCCTCACGCTGCGGGAGTTCGACCTGCTCGCGTACTTCCTGCGGCACCCTGGGCGCGCCCACAGCCGCGAGGAGCTGATGCACGAGGTGTGGGGCTGGGACTTCGGGGACCTGTCGACCGTGACGGTGCACGTGCGCAGGCTGCGCGGCAAGGTCGAGCAGGACCCGGCCGAGCCCCGGCTCATCCGGACCGTGTGGGGCGTGGGCTACCGCTTCGAGCCGCCAGGGAGCCCCGACACCTCGCTGCCCGGCGGGCCCGCCCTCGCGGAAGGGGCGTGAGCGATGCGCGACATCCTGCTCATCGCCCTGTTCGCCCTGCTCGGCGCGGGCGCCGCCGGGCTGCTCGGGGCGGCGGCGCTACGGCTGCTCCGGCACCGCTCGCTGACCGTGTCCGTCGCCGTGGTGGCCGTCGTCGCCGTGACCGCGATGCTCGCCGGGACGCTGGCCGTGGCGTGGGCGATGTTCCTGTCGCCGCACGACCTGACCGTCGTCACTACGGTCGTCGCGATGGCGGCCGTCGTGTCGCTCGCGACGGCGCTGCTGCTCGGCCGCTGGGTCGTCGCCCGCAGCCGCGCCCTCCAACTCGCCGCCCGCTCCTTCGGCGACGGCGGCGAGTACGCGGCGCCGCCGGGCGCCGCACCCGATGAACTCGCCGTACTCAGCCGCGAGTTGGCGGCCACCAGCGCCCGGCTCGCCGAGTCCCGCGACCGCGAGCGGGCCCTGGAGGCGTCCCGGCGCGAGCTCGTCGCCTGGATCTCGCACGATCTGCGCACCCCGCTGGCCGGGCTTCGCGCGATGGCGGAGGCCCTGGAAGACGGGGTCGCCGCGGACCCGGAGCGCTACTTCAAGCAGATGCGCACCGATGTGGAACGCCTCAACGACATGGTCGGCGACCTCTTCGAGCTCTCCCGCATCCACGCGGGCGCCCTGACCCTCACGCGCTCCCGGCTCTCCCTGTACGACCTGGTCGGCGACGCACTGGCGGGCGCGGCCCCGCTCGCCAGTGAGCTGGGCGTACGGCTCGTCGGCGAACGCGTCGAGGCGGTGCCCGTGGAGGTCGACGGCAAGGAGATGAGCCGCGTCCTGGGCAACCTCCTGGTCAACGCGATCCGTCGCACCCCGGCCGACGGCACGGTCGAGGTGGCCGTCGAACGCCGGGCGGACGGAGCGGTGCTCTCGGTGTCCGACGGCTGCGGCGGCATCCCCGAGCAGGACCTCCCCCGCGTCTTCGACACGGGCTGGCGCGGCTCCGACGCCCGGACACCACCGGCGGGCGCGGGCCTCGGCCTCGCGATCGTCCGCGGCATCGTCGAGGCCCACCGCGGCCGCGCCGCCGTCCACAACATCACCGGCGGCTGCCGCTTCGAGGTGACACTGCCGACTCCGGAGCCCTGAGTTTGGGCGTGTCTTCTCCCCTCCCGGCCCTTCCCGAAAGTCCTGGCGGACAGCTTCCGGGGCCCGAAAGGGGCGCGGGGCTGTGACGTTGTGCGGCTCCGCCGCGTGGGCGCGACCAGCCACGACGGCGGGGCAGCCGGACGACGGCATCGAAGCGGGGGCCCGGGGCCCGGACTACGCCCCCCGACTCGCGAACTCCCGTACCCCCTCCGCGAAGCCGACCTCCGGGTGCCAGCCGAGCGCGGACCGCAGGCGGGACGAGTCCGCGGTGATGTGGCGGACGTCGCCGAGGCGGTACTCGCCCGTGACGCGCGGCGCCGGGCCACCGTGGGCCGTGGCCAGTTCCGTGGCCAGCTCGCCGACCGTGCGCGGCTCGCCGCTGCCGGTGTTGTACGCGGTGAGCGCACCGCCCGCCGCGTCCGCCTCCAGGGCCACCGCGTTCGCCGCCGCCACATCCCGTACGTGCACGAAGTCCCGTCGCTGCGCCCCGTCCTCGTACACCGTCGGCGCCTCGCCGCACGCGAGCGCCGAGCGGAAGAACGAGGCCACTCCCGCGTACGGGGTGTCCCGGGGCATCCGGGGTCCGTAGACGTTGTGGTAGCGCAGCGAGACCACGGAGCCGCCGGTGTCCCGCGCCCACGCCGCCGCCAGGTGCTCCTGGGCGACCTTGGTCGCGGCGTACACATTGCGCGGGTCGACCGGTGCGTCCTCGTCGACCGTGCCGGGCGTCAGCCACGCCCCGCACTCCGGGCACCTCGGCTCGAAGCGGCCGGCGTCCAGGTCCTCGACGGCTCGCGGTCCCGGGCGCACCCGCCCGTGCCGTGCGCAGTCGTAGCGCCCCTCCCCGTACACGACCATCGAGCCCGCGAGGACGAGGCGGCGTACGCCCGCGCCGGCCATCGCGGCGAGCAGGACGGCGGTGCCGACGTCGTTGTGCGAGGCGTAGTCGGGGGCGTCGGCGAAGCCCGTGCCGAGGCCGACCATGGCCGCCTGGTGGCAGACCGCGTCGACCCCGGCGAGGGAGCGGGCCACGGCCGCCCCGTCCCGTACGTCCGCGCCGGGGTCGACGCGGAGGTCGAGGACGACGGTCTCGTGGCCGCGCGCGGTGAGCGCCTCGACGACATGGGATCCGATGAACCCGGCTCCGCCGGTGACCAGTACACGCATGCCCGCACGCTATGCGGCCCGCCCGGTCCGGCGGCAGGGCCGCGCCCTGCCGTCATGGTTCCGTAAGCCCGTCCGGCCGCTGCACAGGTACGCGCCGAGACACACCGACGATTAGGTGCGAGCCCCTCGACCATTGGGCATAACGCCCATAACGTGGTAAATACCAGCGGCTCGGACCCGAGGGGGTCGCCATGGTTCAGGAACTGATCCTCGCTGCCGGGGCGGTCGGATCCGCCGGGGTGCTCTACGTCATGGCGGCGGCACGGGTCGTGAAGCAGTACGAGCGAGGTGTGGTCCTGCGCCTGGGACGGCTGCGCCGCGAGGTGCGCCAGCCCGGGTTCACGCTGATCGTCCCGGTCGTGGACCACCTCCGCAAGGTCAACATGCAGATCGTCACGATGCCCGTACCGGCCCAGGAGGGCATCACCCGCGACAACGTCACGGTCTGCGTGGACGCCGTCGTGTACTTCAAGGTCGTCGAGGCCGACAAGGCCATCATCAACGTCGAGGACTACCGCTTCGCGGTCTCGCAGATGGCGCAGACCTCGCTGCGGTCCATCATCGGCAAGAGCGACCTGGACGACCTGCTGTCCAACCGCGAGAAGCTCAACCAGGGCCTGGAGCTGATGATCGACAGCCCGGCCGTGGGCTGGGGCGTGCAGATCGACCGCGTCGAGATCAAGGACGTGTCCCTGCCGGAGACCATGAAGCGGTCGATGGCCCGCCAGGCCGAGGCGAACCGCGAGCGCCGGGCCCGCGTGATCAACGCCGACGCCGAGCTGCAGGCCTCGAAGAAGCTCGCCGAGGCCGCCCACCAGATGGCGAGCGAACCGGCCGCCCTGCAACTGAGGCTGTTGCAGACCGTGGTGGCCGTCGCGGCCGAGAAGAACTCCACGCTCGTCCTGCCGTTCCCCGTCGAGCTGCTCCGGTTCCTGGAGCGCAGCACCCAGCAGGCGGACCAGTCGGCAGCCCTGTCCGAGCCGCCGCACGCCGTGCCGCAGGACCTGCTGCCCGAGGAGGTCATGGACCAGATCAGGGACCAGGTCGGCGCTTCCCCCGCCACCCCGCCACGCAGCCTGACCCCGGCGCCCGACTCCACCGACGGCGCCCCCACCACCCCCGAGGGGTGAGTCGAGGCTCCTCAATCGCCGGAGGGGCTCAATTTGAGCCCCTCCGGGGGCACCTCCCAGCGGTAGCTGGGGGAGATTGAGGAGGCCCCGTCCGGCGAGGCCACGCGGCGCCAGCCGCATATCGGACGCTGCGGGAAGGGGCGGGGAGGGGGAATACCAACCTCAGACGCCCAGCACCGCCTTCGCCGTCAGGAAGTAGATGATCAACCCCGTCGCGTCGACCAGCGTCGTCACCATGGGGGCCGACACCACCGCCGGGTCGATCCTCAACCGCTTCGCGAGCAGCGGCATCGTGCCGCCGATCGTGGCCGCCCAGCCGCAGATCAGGATCAGCGTGATGCCGACGACCACCGCGACGTCCGCCCCCACGAAGAGCGTGCCGACGACCATGCCGAGGATCGCGAGCAGAGCGCCGAGGACCAGGCCGACCCGGCACTCGCGCCAGATCACCTTCAGCAGGTCGGAGCCGCGGACCTCGCCGACCGCCAGCGCACGTACACACGAGGTGGCGGCCTGGGCGCCCGCGTTGCCGCCCGCGCCGATCAGCATCGGGATGAACACCGCGAGCGAGGCCTTCTGTTCGAGAGTGGCCTCGAAGGCCTGCGTGACGGTGACGGTGAGGGTCGCGGCGATCAGGAGCAGGCTCAGCCACAGCGCGCGGTAGCGGGCCAACTGCCAGACGGACGCGGCCATGTAGTGCCCGGCCCAGGGCGCGGAGCCGGACTGGCGGGCGACGTCCTCGGTGTCGGCGGCCTCGATGACCTCGACCGCGTCGTCGATGGTGAGCAGGCCGACGAGGCGCTGTTCGCTGTCGACGACCGGCAGGTTCAGGTCGTTGGTCTCGCGCATCAGACGGGCGGCCTGCTCGGCCGAGTCGGTGGCGTACGCGTACGCGGGCTCCGTGACGACGAGGTCGGAGACGAGGGTCTCGGGCGGGTTGAGGACGAGTTCGCGCAGCTCGACGATGCCGGTGAGGCGGCGCGTGTGGTCGACGACGGGCAGCGTGTAGACGGTCTCCGCCTCGTTGCCCTCGGCGAGGACGACGCCGAGGGCTTGGCCGACGGTGAGGTCCTGGCCGAGAGCGACCACCTCGGGCGTCATGTAGCGGCCGACGGAGCCCTCCGGGTAGCCGAGGAGCGCGGCCGTCATCCGGCGCTGGTGCGAGCTGAGCCCGGCGAGGACCCGCTTGGCGACCTTGGCGGGGGCCTCGCGGAGCATCCGGGCGCGGTCGTCGGGGTCCATGGCCTCGACGAGTTCCAGGAAGGTCTGGTCGCGCAGGCCCTGGAGGATCTGCTGCTGGTCGACCGGCTCCAGCTCCTCGAAGACCGTCAGGGCGCGGTCCTTGTCGAGCAGCCGGAAGGCCATACCGGCGGCGGTCGCGTCCATCCGGGCCAGCTCGTCGGCGATGACGTGCGGCGGGTTGGTCTCCAGCCACTCCAGGGCGGCGTGCAGTTGCTGGCTCTGCACGAGGTCCTGAAGGGAGCGCTCGTCGGGCTCGGTGCGCTCGGAGCGCGGCTCTTCGGGCAGCGAGGTGTGCGGCATGCCAGATCCTCAGAGAAGTTCAAGTCCCGTGCAGGACAAGGGAGTTCGGGGCTGATCGGGGTGGGCGCCGAAGCGCCGGGCACCGCACTCACCGCCCCGCCCGACAGCCGTAAGGCGCGCTCAGCGCAGGCCGGGGGCCGGGTTCTGGAGGGGGTGGGTGCCTCGCGGTGGGTGACTGGGGGGTTCGCCGCGCATCGCAGCACCACCTCCGTCCGTCGCCACATCCGATGTACTCCGCGCGCCGGCCGCAGCGGACGCGCCGGTGCAGCCTACAGGGGATGGGTGAACACCCGCAGACCGGGTCTTTCGGGCACCTCGCCGGTAGGCGGCCGGTTCGCCGGCAGGCCGGGACAGGCCAGGCTGGCACCCCGGGACAGGCCAGGCTGGCAGGCCGTGACAGGCCAAGCTGGCAGGCCAAGCTGGCACCCCGGGACAGGCCCGGCTCCCGCGTCCCATACTTGAGGCATGGCGTCCCGCAAGGCGGCCGTACGGGAGCAGGGGACCGCGGACGGCGAGTCCCTGGAGTTCGTGCGGGCCGCGCCGAGGGTCGAGGGGATCGTCTCGGCGGTCGGGTACCGCACGTCGGCGCAGCGGCCGGGACTGCACATCGGGCTGCCGTCCCCGTATCTGACCTTGATCTTCTCCTTCGACGGGCCGGTGACGAGCGGACTCACCCCGCAGCAGGCGAGCGGCCCCGACGCCAGCCGGACCGACATCGTCCTGGGCGCGCTCCAGCAGGGCCCGGCGTACGTGGTGCAGCCCGAGCGGCAGGCGGGCATCCAGCTCGCGGTGCATCCGCTCGCGGCCCGCGCGCTGTTCGGTGTGCCCGCCGCAGAGCTGACCGGTGAGCTGGTGGCCTCGGGGGCGGATGTGCTGGGCGCGCGGGCCGAGGCGGTGCGGCAGCGGCTCGTGGAGGAGGGCGACTGGGCGGACCGGTTCGCGACGCTCTCCGGGTATCTGCGGGCGCGCGCGGCGGCGGCCGGGCGCTCGGCGCGGGTACGTCCGGAGGTCGCGGAGGCCTGGGCGTGGCTGGCCCGGCACCGGGGGGCGGGCACGCTCGACGGGCTCGCGGGGCATGTGGCGCTCAGCCCGCGCCGCCTGACCACGCTGTTCCGCGCGGAGACCGGGGTGACGCCGAAGCAGGCGGCGGGCCTGATGCGGTTCGAGCACGCGAAGGCGGCCGTGGTCCGCGCGGTGGTGCGGGGCACGGCGCTCGACCTGGCGCGGGTGGCGGCGGACTGCGGCTATTACGACCACTCGCACCTGGTGCGCGACTTCCGCCGCTACACGGGCGCGAGCCCGACGGCCTGGCTGGTCGAGGAGTGCCGGAATATCCAAGCCGGGGGCCATATGAACGGTGAAGGGTTGGAGCCATGAACACCACACAGAACACCGCGGAACAGAGCACCACCGACACCGCCGCGCGGCCCGCGCCCACCGTGTGGCCCACACTCCTGGCGCACGACGCCCCCGCCCTGATCGACTTCCTCGTCGACACCGTCGGCTTCGAGCGCACCGCCGTCTACGAGGACGCCGGGAAGGTCGCCCACGCCCAGCTCGACTGGCCGGAAGGCGGCGGCATCATGCTCGGCAGCTACGACCCCGAGGAGAAGGACGGCTGGACGCTGGAGCCGGGCACCCTGGGCGCGTACGTCGTCACCGACCACGTCGACGCGCTCTACGAACGTCTCACGGCACCCGGCTCCGGGGTGCGGATCCTGATGGAGATCAAGGATCAGCCGTACGGCAACCGGGAGTTCGCGATCACCGATCCGGAGGGCAACAAGTGGTCCTTCGGGCCGTACCGGGGCGAGCCGCGCCGCTGAACCCCCGCCTCCGTCAGCGCGGGACGAGGGGCCGGACCTCCTGGGCCGTGAACCGCACGAAGCCCTCGGGGTCCGGCTCCTCGGCCGTGGGCTGGAGCACCACCCGGTCCGCGCCCGCCGCCACGACGCGGGCCACGCCCTCCGCCACGGCCTTGGCGTCACCGGCGACGCCGATGCCGCTGCCGGGGGCCTGGCCGCACGCGGCGAGTTCGGCGGCGAGCCGCCGGGTGGCGTCCGGCCCGGTGGCGGTGAGGAGGTAGACCGTCAGCGGATGCGGTCCGGTGCGGCCGACCGCGGCGCGGCCTTCGTCGACGAGGGCGCGGGCCCGGCGGATCCCGTCGAGGGAGGTGCCGGCGTCGAGGACGTGCCGTCGGCCGCCTCCCCGCACAGACGCAGCGTGCGCGGGCCGCGGCCCCCGGCGAGGATCGCGGGCGGTACGGGCGGCGGCCAGTCGAGGGCGACGTCGTCCAGGCGTACGTACCGGCCCTCGGTGCTGAGCCGCTCGCCGCGGAGCAGCGCCCGCAGCGCGTCCAGGTGTTCGCGCAGCAGGGTGAGCGGGGACTCGACGCGGCTGCCGGTCTGGCCCATCCAGTCCTGCTCCGCTGCGCGGGCGACGAAGCGGAGTTGTTCGGGTGGGCACTGGGGCGGAAGACGGCGCCTAGGACGGTCATGGGGCCCGCACCGTCGGCTGGGTGCGCCACGCCGGCCTGCGGGTCCGTCGTCGAATGCCGGACGGCGGATTCTTCCCCACCCCGCCCCTTCCCGCAGCGTCCGATATGCGGCTGGCGCCGCGTGGCCTGCCGGACGGGCCTCCTCAATCGCCGGAGGGGCTCAATTTTGAGCCCCTCCGGGGGCACCTCCCAGCGGTAGCTGGGGGAGATTGAGGAGCGGGTCCGGGGCGGAGCCCCGAAGCTCCGCGGCCACGCGGCGCCAGCCGCATATCGGACACAGTCGGGAAGGGGCGGGGTGGGGAAGAGAACCTGCCGACTACGCCAGGCCCGCCAGCGTGTCCCAGAAGAGCCGTTCGTAGCTCTGCAGCAGACGACCGGAGCGGCACGCGGCGCTCACGTCCAGGCCGTCCACCCCGTCGAGCCCCTCCTGCACCGCCGCCTCCGCCTGCTCCGCGAGGGCGGGCGCCGGTGCGGCGAAGAAGTCGAAGAAGGCGCAGGAGTCGTCGTCGTATCCGTAGTGCCCGCGCAGGCCGTGGCCGATGCGGGCGCAACTGTCGCCCCAGGCGGCGAAGTTGGCGCTCAGCGCGAGGACGACCTCGGCCGGGTGGCCGGTGAGGGCGAGCCGGGCCACGTAGGAGGGATAGGCCTGGCAGCCGGGGAGCGGTTCGTACGCGTCGATCGCGGCGGCGTCGAGCCCGCAGGCCGCGGCGAGCGGGGCCAGGTGGTCGGCGGCGGTCCGCTCGCCCTCGGCGAGGGTGGCGAAGAACGCCGCGCTCGCGGGGGCACCGAGGGCGGCGGCGCGTTCGGCGAGGTGGGCGAAGGCACGCCGGTCGCTGGGGATGACGTGGCGCTGCTCCAGGGTGAGCGTGCTGATCGCGATCTGCCGGGCCGTGCCCTGTTCGACCTCGGCGACGAAGGCGTTGCGGGCGGGGTCCGGGCTGAGTTCGGCGGTGGTGGCGGCGAGCACGGCCGCGGCTGTGTGCGTCATGACGGCACCGTCGCATCCATGGTCGGAGCGTACGCGCACGCCTGCGCGCGGGCGGGGCGGCACGGGCGTGGGCGTGGGCGTGGAGCGTACGGGCGGCACAGGGGCACCGGACAGACAAGGTCAAGAACAGGTAAGGTGAGCCTTACTTTCCCTTGTCCTGTGTCGCCCGGAGGCCGAGCCATGCCCGAGTCCGTCAAGCCCAGTCGGCCGCCGCGCGTCCCGCGGCCGCACCCGGTGGAGCGGGCCGTGAGCGCGCGGATCGCGGCGCTCGCGGCGGGCGAGGTCGACGAGGCGGAGTTCTGGCGGGCCGCCGCGGCCGAGGGCACCCCCCTCGTGGAGCCCGACCCGGACGCGGACGGCCACTCGGTCGTGACGTTCCTGTGGCGCGGCTCCCCCGCGACCCGGACCGTGCTCGCGCTGCCCAACAAGGTCGCGGACCCGTCCGACCCCGCGGTCAACCGGATGGAGCGGGTGCCGGGCACGGACGTGTGGCACTGGTCGCTGCGGATGCGGGACGACTGGCGGGCCACGTACAGCCTGTGCGTGGACGAGGGCGAGGGACCGGCCGAGCCCGGCGCCCCCGAGCACTGGCGGTGGCTGCGCGGCCGGCACCGCGTCGATCCGCTCAACTCCCGTTCTCTGCAACGGCGTTGGGGTGCGGGCCCGATCTCGTACGTGGAGCTGCCGCAGGCGCCGCGCGGGGACGACTGGCGGGTGCGGGCGGACGTGCCGTGCGGCGCGGTGAGCGTGCACACGGTGCGCGGCGAGCGGCTCGGCAACGAGCGCCGGGTGTGGGTCTACGAGCCGCCGGGCCACACCGCACCGGAGGAAGGCCTTCCGGTCCTGGTCCTGTTCGACGGCGAGTCCTGGCAGCCCGCGCTCGGCCTGGCCACGCTGCTCGACAACCTGATCGCGGACGGCCGCATCCCGCCGGTCGCGGCGCTGCTCCCCGAGGCGCTCGACGCGGACACACGCTGGGCCGAACTGGGCTGCGACGACCGCTTCGTGGGGTTCCTCGCGGACGAGCTGCTGCCCTGGGCGGCGGAGCTGCTGCCGCTCACCACGGACCCGGCGCGCACGGTCCTCGCGGGCCAGAGCCTCGGCGGCCTGACGGCGGCGTACGCGGCGCTGCGCGCCCCGCACCGCTTCGGCAACGCGCTTGCGCAGTCGGGGTCGTTCTGGTGGCCCACGGGCGAGGCGGAGTCGGAGCTGGTGACGAACCTGGTCCGGGAGTCGCCGCGCCTTCCGGTCCGCTTCTGGCTGTCGGCGGGCGAGCAGGAGTGGGTCCTCGTCCCGGGCAGCCGCCGCCTGCGGGACGCGCTGCGCGAGCGGGGGTACGAGGACGCGGTGTACCGGGAGTTCAACGGCGGGCACGACTGGCTGTGCTGGCGTACGGAGCTGGCCGACGGAATCGTGGGGCTGCTCGGCCGGGCGGTCGGCCGGGCGGAGTGACCGCGCGGGTCAGGCCGTGAGCCGCACCGCGCACGCCCCCGCGTACCCCTCCGGCAGGTGAACGTCGGCGAGCGCCCAGCCGGGCAGCGGGTGCGGGGTCGGGCCCGTGCCGACGAGGGTGTCCCGGAGGCCCTCCTCCGTGAGGCCCTCGCCTGTGCCCTTCAGGCAGGCCTCCTTCCGCGTCCAGCAGCGGGCGAACGCCGCCGTGCGGGACGGGCCGGGGGGCAGGGCGGACAGTTCCGTGTGCTCGCGTGGGTGCAGGGACGCGGACAGGTCGTCGATGACGGCGTCGTCCGCGAGGGCTTCGAGGTCGACGCCGACCGGCCGGTCCGCGAGGCCGATCAGGGCGTACTCCCCCGAGTGCGACAGCGAGAAGTGGACCGGCGTGCCCGGCAGGGCCGGGCGGCCGTGCGGTGCGCCGCAGCCCGCGCAGGGTGCGCGGACGAAGCTCAGCCCGGCCGGGTCGCGGTCGAGGCGGGCGCCGAGCAGGCGGCGCAACAGGGCGTGCGCCGTGACGTAGAGGCGCCGGTCGGCGGGGCGGCGCAGGCCGGCGGCGCGGGCCTGTTCGTCGGCGTCGAGCAGCGCCAGGTCGTCCGGGGAGGGCTCGCCCGCGTCCTCGCCCGTGAGCCACAACTCCACGTCCGTGGACGCGCGGTGGAGGCCCGGCGGCACGTTCAGCCGCCGGGCCCCCACCGCTGCGGGCCCGCTCAAACCGCGCCCGCCGCGACCGCCGCGACCGCCACGCCCGTCGCGCCCTCGACGTGTCCCGCGCACTCCTCGTACGGGGCGGGGCCGTGCACCACCCGCCAGCCCTCCGGGGCCGGGGTGTGGGCGGGCCACAACGAGTGCTCGGCGCGGGTGTTGCGCAGCACCAGGTGCGTGGGCGCCTGGGCCTGCTCCCCCGCAGGCTGGTCGAAAGGCCCGGGTGCGGGTCCGGAGGCGGATCCGGGGGCGGATCCGGGGGCGGATCCGGGGGCGGGTCCGGGGGCGGATCCGGGGGCGGCGGTCATCGGTCGAGCTCCTTCAGGCGGCGGCTGAGAACGTCCGCGATCTGGTCCAGGTGGGGCGCCTGGGTGAGTTGCGGGTGCAGGCAGTCGACAGTGTGCTCGGACAGGGTGCCACCGACGTACGGCCGCCACGCGTCCGGGGTCAGCCAGTCCTCGGGGCGGGGCGCGGCGGCCGTGAAGAACAGTACGTCGCCGTCGAAGCGCCGGTGCCGGTGGGCGCGCATCAGGTGGGCGTTGTTGATCACGATCTCGACCACGGCACCGAGCGTGGTGTCGCTGAGCCCGGCCAGGGCACTGCCCTCGCGGTGCAGGGTGGCGAGGACGTCGTCCCGGGTGAGCTCGTCCGTACGCTCGTAGCCGGCCATGCGCAGGAGCGCGGTGAGCGCGTCGGCCTCGGCGGGGACGGCCTGGTCCTGCCACTGGTCGGAGGGGTAGGCGTCGAGCAGCGAGAGCAGCTCGACCTCCTCGCCCGCCTCCCGCAGCAGCACGGCGACCGTGTGCGCGAGGACGCCGCCGACGGACCAGCCGAGCAGCCGGTACGGGCCGTGCGGCTGTACGGAGCGCAGCCGGATGACGTAGTCGGCGGCCATCTCCTCCATGGACGCGGGGAGTTCGGCCCCAGCTTCGAGTCCGAGCAGTCCGCGGGCCTGCAGCCCGTACACCGGCTGGTCCGGGTCGAGGCGGGAGAGGAGCCCCGCGTAGCACCAGCTGATGCCGCCCGCCGGGTGGAAGACGAACAGAGGGGTGCGGTGGCCCGTGGTGCGCAGCGGCAGGAGCGTCCTGAGGACCTCGTCGTTGCCGAGCCCGCTGTCCAGCTGCGCGGCGAGGGCGGCCGGGGTCGGGGCCTGGAACAGCGCGCCGATGGCGAGTTCGATGCCGAGGGTGTCGCGGATGCGGCGGACCAGGCGGGCGGCGAGCAGCGAGGTGCCGCCGAGGTCGAAGAAGCCGTCATCCACGCTCAGTCGGTCAAGGCCGAGGACCTCGGCGAAGAGCCGGGTGAGGGTCTCCTCGCGCGGGTCGCGGGGCGCGCGCCCGGTGCCGGTGGCCGCCTGCGCGGGGGCGGGCAGGGCCTTGCGGTCCAGCTTGCCGTTGGGGCTGAGCGGGAAATCGTCGAGGACGACGACGGCGCCGGGGACCATGTAGTCGGGCAGCGTCCTGGCGAGGCGGTCGCGTACGGCCTCGGTGTCGATGCCTGCCGGAGCGGTCACGTAGCCGACGAGGCGCTGGTCGCCGGGCCGGTCCTCGCGGACCAGGACACAGGCTCCGGTGACGCCCTCGCAGGCCGCCAACTCGGTCTCGATCTCGCCGAGTTCGATGCGCAGTCCGCGCAGCTTGACCTGGTGGTCGGTGCGGCCGAGGTACTCGATCTCACCGTGCTCGGTCCAGCGCGCCAGGTCGCCGGTGCGGTACATGCGGCTGCCGGCCGGTCCGTACGGGTCGGCGACGAAGCGGGACGCGGTGAGCGCGGGCCGGCCGAGGTACTCGGTGGCCAACTGCGCGCCCGCGAGGTGGAGTTCGCCGGGCACGCCGGGCGGGCACGGCTGGAGGGCGGCGTCCAGGACGTACAGGCGGGTGTTCCAGACGGGCTTGCCGATCGGCACGGGCCCGGCAACCCCCGGCCGGGTGTCGCACGGGTAGTACGTGACGTCGACGGCCGCCTCGGTGGGGCCGTACAGGTTGTGCAGCTCCACCTCGGGCAGCGTGCGGCCGAACTCCTGGACGGTCTCGCGGGGCAGAGCCTCGCCGCTGCAGAACACGCGGCGCAGGCCCGTGCACTCGGCGGCGCCCGGCTCGGCGAGGAAGACCTGGAGCATGGACGGCACGAAGTGGCAGGTGGTGACGGCCTGTTCGCGGATGGTGCGGGCGAGGTAGGCGGGGTCCTTGTGGCCGCCGGGCTCGGCCATCACGATCGTGGCGCCGACGCGCAGGGCCCAGAAGAACTCCCACACGGACACGTCGAAGCCGGACGGCGTCTTCTGCAGCACGCGGTCGCCGGGCCCGAGCGGGTACTCGGCCTGCATCCAGCGCAGCCGGTTGTCGATCGCCCCGTGGGGCACGACGACACCCTTGGGGCGGCCGGTGGAGCCGGAGGTGTAGATGACGTACGCGGGATGCTGCGGGGTCAGCGGGCGGGGCGGGTTGATGCCCAACTGCCCGCTGGTGTCGAGCTCGTCGAGGACCACGGCCGGTACGCCGACGCCCGCGGGCACGCGCGCGGCGGTGTCCGCGACGACGACGGCGGGCCGCGCGTCCTCGACCATGTACGCGAGCCGGTCCGCCGGGTAGTCCGGGTCGAGCGGCAGATAGGCGCCGCCCGCCTTGACCACCGCGAGCAGCGTCACGACCAGGTCGAGGGAGCGCGGCACGGCGACGGCGGCGAGCGCGCCGGGACGCACACCGAGCGAGGCGAGGTGCCACGCGAGCCGGTTGGCGCGGGCGTTCAGCTCGGCGTACGTGAGGGTGGTGTCGCCGAAGACCAGGGCGGGCGCGTCCGGGGTGCGCGCGGCCTGGGCCTCGATGGGACCGATGAGGGTGGTCGGGGGCACGTCCCGCGCGGTGGCGTTGAACTCGTCCAGGACCAGGGCGCGTTCGGTGCTCGTGCAGATGCCGTGTCCGGCGAGCGCGGCGTGCGGGTCGGTGGCGGCGATACGAGCCAGGAGTTCCAGGAAGCGGCGCTGGTGGACGCCGAGTTCGCTCTCCTCGTACAGGGCGGGGTTGCCGTCGTAGTCGATGCGCAGACCGCCGCCGTCGGCGCGGTCGTAGATGTTGACGGTGAGGTCGTCCACCGGGCCCGCGGACAGGTTGTGGGCCTCGGTCGGGGCGCCGGCGAAGGTCAGGCCGTAGTCGAACGGCATGACGTTGACGAGCGGCCCGACCAGGGCGCGGCCCTCGCCGAGGAGGCCGAGGTCGCGGCGGATCTCCTCGTACCGGTAGCGCTGGTGCTTGCGGGCGGCGCGGATGCCGAGGACGACCTGCCGGGTCAGCTCGGCGAAGGTGGCCTGCGGGGCGACGGTGAGGCGCAGCGGCAGGACGTTCATGACCATGCCGGGGATGCGCAGGGCGGCGGAGCCCATGCGGCCCATCATCGGCAGGCCGAGGACGACCTCCTCGGAGTGCGTGGCGCGGGACAGGTACAGGGCCTGAGCGGCGATCAGCACCTCCGGCCAGGTGGCGCGCACCCCGGCGGCCAACTCCTTGACCTGGGCGGAGAGTTCGGTGCCGATGTGCGCGGTGCGGCGGTGGAAGGTGCGGGAGGGCAGCGCGGTGCGCCCGGCGAGGTTCACGGCCTCGGGGCGGTCGGCGAACGCGGCGTTCCAGTGCGCCCGGTCGGTCTCGTACGCCTCGGAGGTGCGGTACGCGGTGTCCTCGGCGACGAGGTCGGTGAGCCGGCCGAAGGGGCTCGGGCCCGGCTCTTCGCCGGCGGCGAGGGCGGTGTACGCCTCGGCGGTGCGGCGGGCGAGCAGCGAGTAGCCGAAGCCGTCCATCACGGCGTGGTGGACGCGCTGGAACCAGAGCCAGCGCTCGTCGGCGACCCGGTACAGGGCGTGCTGGAACAGCGGCCCCGCCGCGAGGTCGAAGGGCACCGCGAGGTCGGCGCCCATCCGGGCGCGGGCGGTGCCGTCCGGGTCGTCGAGGCCGCGCAGGTCGTGCGCCTTGAACGGGAAGCGCACCGCGTTCTCGTCCACGGTGCCGCCGTGCACGGGGCCGAGGGCGAGCGGCAGCTGACGGGGCCCGTCGGCGGTCTCGACCAGGCGGACCCTGAGCGCGTCCGCCTCGCCGGCGACGCGGTGCAGGGCCTGCGCGAAAAGCCGCGGGTCGACGGGGCCGTGGATCTCGATGCACTCCGCGGTGTTCTGCGCGGGGCTCTCGGGATCGAGGGCCTGCGCGAACCACATGCCCGACTGGGCGGCGGTGAGCGGGAGTCGCACGGCCTGCTCGGCGGGGGGCTCGGTGGCGGGTTCCAGTACGGCGGTCATGCCGTGACTCCGAGCAGCGGCGCCCAGGCCTCGACGGCGGGCTGTTCGGCGAGGTCCACGAAGGTCGCCTCGACGCCGTGGTCGCGGCGCCAGCGCTCCAGGAGGGCCATGATGCGGACCGAGTCGAGGCCGTAGTCGACGAGGTTCTCGTCGACGGGGATGTCCTCGACGTCCTCGCCGAGCGCGTCGGCGACGTCCGCGCGTATCAGCCCGATGGTCAGTGTGCTCGTTGCCATGCTGCTCAGGCCCCCTGGAAGGTGTTTCCGGTCGTGGTGACGACGGCGCACTTGGCGGCCGCCCAGCGCAGCGCCATCTCGTGGTCGGCGCGGGAGAAGTCGGCGACGGCGTCGGCGACGAGGAAGGCCTGGATGTCCCGCATCCAGGCGTCGCACGCGGACATCAGCACGCCGATGTGGGCGTAGACACCGACGATGACCAGCTGGTCGCGGCCCTGCGCGCGCATCGTCTCCGCGAGGTCGGTCCGTACGAACGCGCTGTACTTCCACTTGGTGAGGACGGTGTCGCCGTCCTCGGGTGCGACGGCCGGGGCGATGGCCTTCGCGGAGGCGTCGTCGGGCAGCCCCGGTCCCCAGAAGTCCTGCTGGAGCCCGCGCTCGGCCGGGCTCTGGCCGCCGGGCTGCGCGGAGTAGACGACCGGCACGCCGAGCGCACGGGCCTGACTCGCCAACTGCCCGACGTTGCCGAGCAGTTCGGTGACCGGCGACTGCTCCTGCTTGAACGCGCGCAGGAAGTAGTTCTGCAGGTCGTGCACGAGCAGCACGGCACGGGACGGGTCGACGGTCCACTCCACCCGGTTCGCGGGCAGTTCGTCCGCGGTGGGCATGGGGTACGGGGAGATGGCGGGGAGTGCCATGGTCTGCGGGGCCTTTCGGTGTTACTGGTCGGCGGCGGCGGTGCTGCGAAGGTCCTTCTTCGAGACCTTGCCGATGCCGGTCTGCGGGAACGCGTGGACGAACTCGACCCGGTCGGGGACCTTGAAGGCGGCGAGTCCGCGCTCCCGTACGAACTTCTTGATCGCCACGGGCTTCAGCGGTTCGGCGTCGGCGCGCAGGATGACGTACGCGCAGGTCCGCTCGCCGAGGTACGCGTCGGGTACGGCGACGACGGAGACGTCGTGGACGGCCGGGTGGGCGAGGACGACGTTCTCGACCTCTTCCGGGGCGACCTTCTCGCCGCCGCGGTTGATCTGGTCCTTGGCGCGGCCCTCGACGACGAGGTGCCCGGTGGGCGTCATCCGTACGACGTCGCCGGTGCGGTAGAAGCCGTCCTCGGTGAAGGACCGCTTGTTGTGCTCGGGCGCACGCCAGTAGCCGCGGATCGTGTACGGGCCGCGGGTCAGCAGGTGCCCGGTCTCGCCGACGTCCAGATCCTGGTCCTCGTCGTCCACGACGCGGACCTCGTCGTGCCCGGAGATCGGGCGGCCCTGGGTGGTGACGATGGTCTCCACCGGGTCGTCCAGGCGCGTGTAGTTGACGAGCCCCTCGGCCATGCCGAAGACCTGCTGGAGCGTGCAGTTCAGGGCAGGACGCACCCGGCGGGCGGCCTCCTCGCTGAACTTGGCGCCGCCGACCAGGAGGACGTCGAGGCTGGACAGGTCGTACCGGGCGGTCGGCCCGGCGTCGGTCCACACCAGGGCGAGCGGCGGCACGAGTCCGGTGATCGTGACGCGCTCCCGCTCGATGATCGGGAACGCGGTCTCCGGGTCGGGCTGCGGGCACAGGACGACGCGCCCGCCCGCGTAGAGCACGCCGAGCGAACCGGGCGAGGAGAGCGGGAAGTTGTGCGCGGCGGGCAGCACGACGAGGAAGACCGACTCCTCGTCGACGGCGCAGATCTCGTTGGAACCCCACAGCGAGTACATGTAGTCGTCGTGGGTGCGCGGGATCAGCTTCGGCACGCCGGTGGAGCCGCCGGACAGCTGGAGGAACGCGAGGTCGGAGGGTTCCGGCTCGTCGTACGGCACGAAGTCGTCGCGGGCCACGTCGGTGAGCGGGGTGTGCGCCGGGTCCGCGCCGGGGTCGCCGACCACGAACACCTCGCGCAGCGTGGGCACTTGGGCCTGCACCTTGGTGGCGAGCGCACGGTGGTCGAAGCCCGCGGCGACGTCCGGGACGATGTACGCGACGGCCTCGGTGAACTCGCAGAAGTACCGGATCTCCGTCTCGCGGTGCGCGGGCAGCGCGAAGACCGGCAGGGCGCCGATCCGGAACAGCGCGAAGACGACCTCGAAGAACTCGGCCACGTTGGGGAGTTGGACGACCACCCGGTCGCCCTTGGCGATGCCGCGCGCGGCGAAGCCGTTCGCGAGCCGGTCGGCGCGGCGGTCGAGTTCGCCGTAGGTCCAGCGGCGCTCGCCGTCGACGATCGCGATGCGGTCGGGGTGGGCGGCGGCGCGCTCGTGGAGCATGGAGCCGAAGGTCTCGCCGCGCCAGTAGCCGAGTGCGCGGTACCGCTCGGCGAACTCCTCGGGCCAGGTCGGGGCATCGATACTGACGGGGATGGTCACAGCTCGGCTCCCACGGCGTTCAGGAAGGTACGGAACTTGGCGCCGGTCTCGGCGGTCTCGGCCTCGGGCGAGGAGTCGGCGACGACCCCGGCGCCCGCGTAGAGGCGCAGCCGGTCCTGCTCGGCCTCGGCGCAGCGGATGGTGACGACCCACTCGCCGTCGCCCTCGGCGTCGCCCCAGCCGACCATGCCGGTGAACATCCCCCGGTCGAAGGGTTCGAGCTGGCCGATGACGTCACGGGCGAGCGGCGTGGGCGTACCGCACACGGCCGGTGTGGGGTGCAGGGCGCACGCCAACTCCAGGGCGGACACGGCCGGTTCGCGCAGGGTGCCGGTGACGGTGGTGGACAGGTGCCACATCGCGGCCGTACGGACGAGGGTCGGGCGCTCGGGCACGTCGAGGTCGTCGCAGTACGGGGCGAGGGCGGCGCGCACCGCGTCCACGACCACGGCGTGCTCGTGCAGGTCCTTCGGCGACTGCAGGAGCGCGGCGGCGCGGCGCACGTCCTCGGCGAGGTCGGTGCTGCGCGGCGTGGACCCGGCGAGCGGGTTGGCGACGAGCTGTCCGCCGCGCCGGGACACGAGCAGTTCGGGGCTCGCGCCGAGCAGCGTACGGCCGGGCCCGGACGGCACCGCGAAGGTGTACCCGGACGGGTCGCGGCGGGCCAGGCGCTGCAGCAGCGCGGGTATGTCCAACGGCCGCGGCGAGCTGAGTTCGAGGGTGCGGGCGAGGACGACCTTGCTGAACTCCCCGGCCCGCATGCGCTTCACGGCACGGGCGACGGAGTCGGCGTACTCCTCGGGCGCCGGCACCTGGCGCACGTCCCACTCGGCGTCGGCGGGCGCCTCGGCGGGCACGCCGATCAGCGGGTCCTGGTGCAGCGCGGGCCCCCAGCGGACGGCCTCGGGCACGGCGAGGTCGGCCGGCTCCTCGTGGTCGAAGGCGATGGCCCCGACGACGACGGGCGCGGGGTCCCCGGCGGCCCGCTGCTCCCGCAGCGTCGCGGCGACCCGCTCGGTCAACGGCCGTGCGTCGTGCGGGACTTGGGCGCGGGTGCCGTGGGCGAGGAGGGTACGCGTCGGCGAGGCGAAGAACCGGGTGTCACCGGTCCGATAGGCATCGAGCAACGCGGTCGCGGCGCCGACCGTCGGCTCGGCGGGGGCGACGTCCTGGGTGGATGTCACGAGTAAGTCTCCTGAGGGGGCGTGAGGAAAATCCAGCCCGTCCGGCGTTTGAGGACGAGGCCGCAGGCCGATCGACGGCAACCGGGTCAACCCGAACCGAACGGCTGACGTAAGACCGGTTCAAGCCCGAAGCGTCGCCCCACCGTCCACGTACAGGTCATGCATCGTGATGTGCCGAGCCCGATCCGACACCAGGAACACCACCGCCTCGGCGACATCCGCGGGCGCGGCGATCCGCCCGAGGGGGATGCCGACGCGGTACGCCTCCGGGTCGCCGTCGATGACGCGCCGCTCGGACGCCTCCGCGTCCTCGCTCCACAGCTGCCGCTGCATGGCCGTATCCGTGGACCCGGGCGACACCACGTTGCACCGCACCTGGCTGCGGGCGAGTTCGAGCCCGAGGCATTTGGTGAACATGGTCGCGGCGGCCTTCGACGCGGCGTACGCGGCCATCGAACTGCGCGGCACTCCGGCGGCGTTGGAACCCACGGTGACGATGCAGCCGCCTCGGCGCCCGCTCATGTGGCGGGCGGCGGCGCGCGAGGTGTGGAAGACGCCGGTGGCGTTGACCGCGAAGGTCTCCGCCCAGTCGGCGTCGGTGAGTTCGACGACGGGCGCGGGGCGCATCACCCCGGCCACGTTGACGAGAATGTCGAGCGGGCCGATGACACGTTCCACCTCGTCGACGAGCTCGTCGACCGCGGGGCCGAGGGTGACGTCGAGTTCCCGGGCGACGACCTGGCCGCCGGGGTAGTCGTCGGCGAGTTCCTTGACGCCGGCGGCCTCACGGTCGACGGCCACGACCTGGGCGCCGCACGCGGCGAGCGCGCGGGCCACAGCTTCGCCGATGCCCTGTCCCGCACCGGTCACGAGCGCGGTGCGGCCTGCGAGTTCGGGTGCGGAAGGGGTCACTTGGCCATCGCCTTCTCGATGTCGTCGAGCACGGAGACGGCCGCGTTGGCGCCGCCGAGGCTGGTCCACTTGGAGCCGTCGATCTCGGTGACGTGCCGGTCGCGTACGGCATCGAGCTGCTTGTACGCGGCCTTGTCCTTGAGCTCGCCGAAGAGGTCGGCGTCCTTGCCGGTGGAGGCGAGGGTGCCGATGAACAGCCAGTCGGCGTCGATCTGCTTCAGGTCCTCGTCGCTGAGCGGCGTGGAGTGGCCCTGGCCCTTGTCGTTCTGGATGCCGGGCCGCTTGAAGCCGAGGTCCTTCAGGACGTCGGAGATGAACACGCCCTGCTGCATGACGGCGGTGCCCTTGGCGGAGTAGCGGGCCACGGACACGGTGGCGCCGGCGTTGTCGCCGAGGTTCTTCTTCAGCTCGGCGGTCTTCTTGTCGTAGTCGGCGAGGAAGTCCTTGGCCTCGTTCTCCTTGCCGAGCACCTGGCCGGTGAGGGAGAGGGCCTTCTTCCAGCTCTTCGTCCTGTCGACGGTGACGACGGTCGGGGCTATCTCGGACAGCTGCTTGAGCACCTGCTGGTCGGCGAGCTGTCCGGCGAGGATGACGTCCGGCTTGGCCTGCAGCACCTTCTCGATGTCGGGTCCGGTGACGGCGCCGACGACGGGGATGCCCTTGGCCTCGCCGGCCAGGTACTCGGGGGCACCCTTCTGGCCGCGGCCCGCGGTGAGTCCGACCGGCCGCACGCCGAGGGCGAGCGAGGAGTCGAGGTCCATCTCGCTGAGCGCGACGACGTTCTTCGGTTCGGCCGGGACCTGGACCTTCTTGCCGGTGGCGTCGGTGACCGACACCTTTTTGGCGTCGCCGCCACCGGTGTTGGCGGTGGTGTCGGCCTTGTCCGATCCACAGGCGGTGAGCGTGAGCGCGGAGGCGATGGTGACGGCGGCCACCGCGGTCAGCCGGGCGCGAGGAGTGGTGTGAGTGGACATGGCGTACGTCTCCGAAGGTTCAGGTTCCCGTGCCGGACGGCACTTCGGGTAGGCAAATCTGGGCATGGCGGTGCACAGCTGGGCATGGCGGGGCATTCACCCCGGGCAGCAACCCGTTGCGTCACTTAGGTTAGGCTAACTTTATGTCGATCACGCAAGTGGGCGGGGTGTCCGGGGCCCAGACCGAACCGCCGATAACCAGGCCGAAACGGATACATCGCCCAACCCTCCTGGCGGCGGCCGCACTTGCGGTACTCCTGCTCCTCCTGGCCCTGCTCTCGCTCCTGATCGGCACCGGCTCCAGCACCGTCGGACGCGCCTGGGACTTCCTCCTCGGCGACCCCTCGGCCCGCGCGGACGCCCAAGTACGCCTGGCCGTCATGGACGTACGCCTGCCGCGCACCGTCGCCGCCGTCCTCGTCGGCGTCTGTCTCGGCGCCGCGGGCTGTCTCCTCCAGGCCGTCACGCGCAACCCGCTCGCCGAGACCGGACTTCTCGGCGTCAACTCCGGCGCCGCGCTCGGCGTGGTGATCGGTCTCACGTACTTCGGGGTCGACTCCCCCTACGCGATGCTGGTCTGGGCCCTCGTCGGCGGCATGGCCGCGAGCGCCGTCGTCCTGCTGCTCGCCGCCTCCGGACGCGCCGCGGGATCCCCGCTGCGGCTCGTCCTCGCCGGCTCCGCGCTCGGCGCGACCTTCCACGGACTGACCTCGTACGTGCTGCTCAGCACCCAGTCGACCTTCGACACCTACCGCTACTGGACCATTGGTTCGCTCGCGGGCATCGAGACCTCCGACACGTATCCGCTGCTGCCGCTGATCGCCGTCGGCCTGCTCGTCGCGTTCGGCTGTGCCAGGCCGCTCGGCGCGCTCGCCCTCGGCGACGACAGCGCCCGCTCCCTCGGCCACCACCCGGGCCGTATCCGGGTCGTGGTCGCCGGGGCGGTGACGCTGCTCGCCGGTTCGGCGGTCGCGCTCGCCGGTCCCGTCGCCTTCCTCGGGCTGCTCGCCCCGTACGCGGCCCGCACGGTCAGCGGTCCCCGGATCGGGTCCCAACTGCTGCTCTCCGCACTGGTCGCGGCGGGCGTCCTGATCGTCGCCGACCTGCTCGCCCGCGTCGTGATCCGCCCCTGGGAGACCCCGGTCAGCGTGCTCCTCGCCTTCATCGGCGGCCCGCTGCTCATCTGGATCGCACGCACCGACCGGATGTCCACGGCGGGAGCTTCGGCATGAGTACGGCCGCGTCCCCGACGTCCCCGACGTCCCCGTCGTCCCCGACGTCCCTCGCACCCGGCTCAGGCAGGGGCATCACGCCGCCCGACTCCACCGTCGTCCGCGCGGGCACCCTCTCCTGGCTGTTCCCGTACCGCAGCGCGCTCGCCGCGGTCGGGCTCGGCGTGCTGATCGCCCTGATCACGGCGCTCGGCGCGTTCGCCTCGTCCACGGGCATGAGCTTCGGCGACACCCTCAAGGGCCTGATGGGCACGGGCGATCGGGCCACCGTGATGCTCGTGCAGGACTTCCGGCTGCCGCGGATCGCGGTCGGCCTGATGGTCGGCGCGGCCCTCGGGATCTCCGGCTGCCTCACCCAGACCCTCGCGGGCAACCGGCTCGCCACCCCCGACGTCATCGGCGTCAACGAGGGCGCCACCGCGGCCGTCGTCGCCTCCGTCGTCGGCTCCAGCACCGGCATGATCGGCGACTGGTGGCTCGGCCCGCTCGGCGCGGTCGGCGCCGCCGTGCTCGTCGTCCTGTGCGCGGGCGGCGCGGGCGGCCGCGGCTACCGGCTGCTCGTCGTCGGCATCGGCGTCTCCACCGTCATCGGCGCCGTCACCGACCTGGTCATGTCCCGCGAGAACGACAACACCGCGGGCGGCGTCTTCCTGTGGACGGTCGGCAGCCTCAGCGGCCGCGACTGGACCGTCGGCACCCCCCTGCTCGCCGTCCTCATCGTCCTCGTACCGCTCGCCCTCGTCGCGGGCAGCCGCCTCCAACTCCTCCGCTTCGACGACGACATGGCGAGCACCCTCGGCGTCAACCTCACCGTCGTACGGGCCGCCACGCTCGCCCTCGCGGTGGCGCTCGCGGGCGTCGCCGTGGGCATCGGCGGCCCGATCGCCTTCGTGGCACTCGCCGCACCCGTGATCGCGGGACGGCTCGGCGGGCCCACCCGCGTGCCCGTGATCGGCTCCGCGCTCGTCGGCGCGGCGCTGATCGGAGCGGCCGACGCGCTCGGCCGGGTCGTCGCGCCCGTGGAGATCCCCGTCGGCGTCATCACCAGCGTCCTCGGCGGACCGTTCCTGCTGTGGGTGCTGTTCGGTACCTCTCGCCCCGCTTCCGGAAAGGCCTGACTCCCATGCATCTCGCCGTAGAGGCCCTCACCGCGGGCTACCCGGGCCACACCGCCGTACGCGGCGTCGATCTGTCGGTGCCAGCGGGGCAGGTCGTGGCGATCGTCGGCCCCAACGGCTGCGGCAAGTCGACGCTGCTGCGCGCCATGGCCCGCCTGCACAAGCCGAGTTCGGGCAGCGTGCGCGCCGGGGACGCCGACGTCTGGCAGCTCCGGCAACGCGCCGCCGCCCACCGCATCGCGCTCCTGCCGCAGTCGCCGCAGGCCCCGGAGGCGGTGACGGTCGCGGGCCTGGTCCGGTACGGGCGCCATCCGCACCAGGGCCTGTTCCGCCAGTGGTCCCGCGAGGACGAGCAGGCGGTACGCGAGGCCCTCGACGCCACCGGCGCCACCGAGCTCGCCGAGCGCCGCCTCGACCAGCTGTCCGGCGGTCAACGACAGCGTTGCTGGCTCGCGATGGTCCTCGCACAGCAGACGCCGATCGTGCTGCTCGACGAGCCGACCAGCGCCCTCGACCTCGGCCACGCCGTCGAGGTCCTGGAACTGGTCCGCGAGGTCGCCGCCGCGGGCCGCACGGTGGTGATGGTCCTGCACGACCTGGCGAGCGCGGCGCGCTACGCCGACACGATCGTCGCGATGAACGCGGGCGAGGTGCTCGCCCACGGCCCCTCCCGCGAGGTCGTCGACGCGGCCCTGGTCAAGGAGTTGTACGGCATCGACGCGGACATCCTGCGGGCACCGGGGGACGGGTCACCGGTGGTGGTGCCGGTGGCGCGGGGCTGACACACATCGCCCGAAGGGCGGGTGTCCGGAACCTTCAAGACGTGCGCCGCCGCCCTCCCCTAGCCTCCCCGTATGACCACACCTACGCCCCGCTTCGACCTCATCGGCCTCGTAGTCTCCGACATGGCCGCCTCCCTCGCCTTCTACCGGCGGCTCGGCCTCGCGTTCCCCGACGGCGCCGAGCAACTCCCCCACGTGGAGGCACCCCTCCCCGGAGGGCTCCGCTTCGCGCTCGACAGCGAGGCCACGGTCCGCTCCTTCACCCCCGACTGGCAGCCCCCGGCCTCGTCCGGCCGCGCGAGCCTCGCGTTCCTGTGCGCGGACCCGGCCGCGGTCGACACGACGTACGAGGAGCTGGTCACCGCCGGATACGAAGGTGCGCTGGCGCCCTTCGACGCGTTCTGGGGCCAGCGGTACGCGACCGTCCTCGACCCGGACGGCCAGAGCGTGGACCTGTTCGCACCGCTGCCGGACGGCACCGTCACGGACGCGGACTGAGCAGCTCCGTCATCCGCGGGGTGGGGGACGGAACGGCGGCGCGCGGGATCAGTCGCGCGGCGGGCGGTCCTCCGGGGGGCCCGCCTCGCCGTTCTTGCGGTGGTGGTGGGTGCGCAGGCGGCCCGTGACGTCCTCCGGGGGGAGGAACTGGGCCCAGCGCTCGGGGAACTCCGAGGGCATCTCGGGGTTGTCCGGGTCCTCCTGCGCCGCCCGCGCCGCCTTGGCCCGCGCGACGACCTCGGCGGCACGCTGCTCCCGTACCCGCTCGTTCGCGGCGCGCGCGGCCGCCGTGGCGACGGACGGCCACACCCGGTCGATCGCGGCGTTCACCGCGGCCCCCACGAGCACCGCGAACGCGCCGACGCCGATCCACAGCAGCACGGCGATGGGCGCGGCCAACGAACCGTAGATCGTGGGGCGTCCGCTCGGCCCCTCGATGGTGGTGGTGAGGTAGATCCGCAGCAGGAAGCTGCCGAGCACCCACATCCCGAGCGCCACCAGCGCACCGGGCACGTCCTCCACCCAGGGCGACCGCACGGGCACGGACACGTGGTACAGCGTCGTCAGGAAGACGATGCTCAGCACGATCACCACGGGCCAGTACAGGAACCGCACCAGGGTCTCGGACCACGAGAACAGGCCGATCACGGCGTCCGGCCCCGCGACCATCAGCGGCAGCGCCACCGAGCCGATCAGCAGCGCCACGAGGAACAGCAGGAACGCGAGCAGCCGGGTCTTGACGATGCCGCGCACCCCGTCGAGCCCGTACATCACGGTGATCGTGTCGATGAAGACCGTCACCGCACGGGAGCCCGACCAGAGCGAGATGACGAAGCCGATGGAGATGACGTCGGGTCTGCCGCCCTTCATCACGTCGTCGAGGATCGGCTGCGCGATCTCCTTCACGCCCTCGTCGGAGAGAACGGTCCGGGAGGCCTCCAGGATGTTCTCCCGCAGCGACTGGATGGTGTCGGCGCCGGTCCAGGTGTCGACGTACCCGAGAAGTCCGATGAGGCTGAGCAGCAGCGGCGGTACGGAGAGGAGGGTGAAGAACGCGGCTTCGCCGGCGAGGCCGAGGATGCGGTACTCGACGCAGGAGTCGACGGTGTCCTTCAGCAGCAGCCAGGCGGTCTTGCGCTTCGACATGTTCCGGTAGAGGACCCGAGCGCGGTGGAGCCGTCCTGAGCCCTGCTCAGGTGTTTCGTTTGCCTGGTGCACCTCCTTACCGTATCCGCATGGCACCAAGCACCCACACCGTGACCAACCAGGCCCCGCCCCTGGTGGGATACGACGTCTTCACCTCCGACCGCGCCCTCACCGAGGCGGTCGCGCGCCACCTCGACCCGGAACTGCTCGACGGCGCACGCGCGGAGCTCGGCGCGCTCGGCGCCGCCGCCGGATCGGCCGAGGTCCAGGAGTGGGGTGCCCGCGCCAACGAGCACCCGCCGAAGCTGCGTACGCACGACCGCTACGGCCGTCGGATCGACGAGGTCGACTTCCACCCCGCCTGGCACCTGCTCCTCGAACGGGCCGTGTCCGCGGGCCTCACGTCGGCGTGGACCCGGCCGGGCGGGCACGTGCGCCGGGCCGCGGGGTTCCTGGTGTGGACGCAGGCGGAGGCGGGACACGGCTGCCCGGTGTCGATGACGCACGCGGCGGTACCCGCGCTGCGCGCCGAGCCTGCGCTGGCGGCCGCGTGGGAGCCGAAGCTGACGTCCACGGTGTACGAGCCGGGGCTCAGGCCCGCCGCGCAGAAGACCGGGGTGCTCCTCGGGATGGGCATGACGGAGAAGCAGGGCGGCAGCGACGTACGGGCCAACACGACGTCGGCGGAGCCCTTGTCGGAGCCGGACGCGTATGCGTTGCGCGGCCACAAGTGGTTCTGCTCCGCGCCGATGTCGGACGGCTTCCTGGTCCTCGCGCAGGCCCCGGACGGCCTGACCTGCTTCCTCGTGCCGCGCGTCCTGGACGACGGCAGCCGCAACGCGTTCGCGATCCAGCGGCTCAAGGACAAGCTCGGCAACCGCTCGAACGCGTCAGCGGAGGTCGAGTTCGACGGGACGTGGGCGCGCCGGGTCGGCGAGGAGGGGCGCGGGGTGCGGACCATCATCGAGATGGTCGCGGCGACCCGCCTGGACTGCGTGCTCGGCTCGGCCGCACTCATGCGGCAGGCCGTCGCGCAGGCGGTGCACCACACCACGTACCGCAGTGCGTTCGGCGGCCCGCTGATCGACAAGCCGCTGATGCGGAACGTCCTCGCGGACCTGGCCCTGGAGTCGGAGGCGGCGACGACGCTCGCGCTGCGGCTCGCGGCGGCGTACGACGACGGGGGCGACCAGGAGCGGGCTTTCCTGCGGCTCGCGCTTCCGGCCGCGAAGTACTGGGTGACGAAGCGGTGCACGCCGGTCGCCGTCGAGGCCTCGGAGTGCCTGGGCGGCAACGGGTACGTGGAGGAGTCCGGCATGCCGCGCCTGCTGCGCGAGTCGCCGCTCAACTCGATCTGGGAGGGCGCGGGCAACGTCCAGGCCCTCGACGTGCTGCGCGCCCTGCAGCGCGAACCGCTCGCGCTCGACGCGTTCCTGCGCGAGGTCGGCCGCTCCCGCGGCGCGGACCACCGCCTCGACGGCGCGATCAAGGGCCTGCTCACCGAACTCGCCGACCTGCACGGCATCGAGGCCCGCGCCCGCCGCGTCGTGGAACGCCTGGCCCTGGTCCTCCAGGGCTCCCTCCTGGTCCGCTTCGCCCCACCGGACGTCGCGGACGCGTTCTGCGCTTCGCGGTTGGGCGGGGATTGGGGGTCGGCTTTCGGAACGTTGCCGCACACGCTGGGTCTGAGGTCGATCGTGGACCGGGCGGCGCCAGATTTCAGCCCGTCCGGGACAAGCCCGGCCCGCGGGACGACGTAAGACCCGCGGGACGACGTAAGAGAGGAACAGGAGTGATGCCGCGCCGACACGGCACCACCCCTGCCCTCGGGCCCCGTAAAGAGGAGCACGAACGCCGCGGAAGCGGCGTTGGGAAGAGTTTCGGTCAACTGCTCGCTTGTTGGCGAGGGTTGCAGACCGTTGCATCGACTCGCGCCAACGGCGAGCTTTCCGTCGGCTCCGGCGGGACGATGGGGTGCACCCTGGGGTGCACCTACTTCACTGGGGTTTCGGGGAGGCACCGGTGACGAACACGACGATCGACCTGGTCCGGCTCGCGGCGGTGGACGCGGGCCGCGCCGCCCGGCTGCTCAAGGGCGTGCGCGACGCCGCCCTCGCGGGGCAGGAACCGCCGGTCGAGCCACGGCCCGTGATCGAGGCGTCGTGGGACCGGATGCTGCGCGGCGGTGTGGATCCGGACCACGATTTCCGGGCCGGGCTGCTCGCCCTGGAGGACATAGAGGAGCGCCGGCGTACGTCCCCGCTGCGGGAGGTCCTGCCGGTGCTCCGCGAGGGCCTCGTCTCGTTCGCGGACGCCGCGCAGCACATCATGGTGGTGGCCGACGCCGACGGCCGGGTGCTGTGGCGCGAGGGCCACACCTCGGTGCTGCGCAAGGCGGACGGCCACGGGTTCGAACTGGGCGCGGACTGGCGGGAGTCCACGGTCGGCACGAACGGCGTCGGCACCCCGCTGGTCGTCCGCGGACCGGTGCAGGTCTTCTCCGCCGAGCATTTCGTCCGTACGCATCACTCCTGGACGTGCGCGGGATCCCCGGTGACGGACCCGCGCGACGGCCGGTTGATCGGCGTGGTGGACGTGAGCGGCCCGGTCGACACGATGCATCCGGCGACGCTCGCCCTGGTCCACTCGGTGACACGGCTCGCGGAGGCGGAGCTGCGCAACCGGCATCTGCGGTCCCTGGAGCGGATGCGGTCAGTGGCCGTGCCGCTGCTGTCGCGGATGGCGGGCCGCGCCCTGGTCGTCGACGAGAACGGCTGGACGGCCGCGGTCACGGGCATGCCGCACGTCGACCGGATCCCGCTGCCGAAGTCCCTCACATCCAAGTCCCGTACGACGAACCGCACTTGGCTGGCCTCGATCGGCGCGTGCACGGCCGAGGAATTGCCGGGCGGCGGCTGGCTGCTCCGCCTCGACCCGGCCGCGAGCGACGCCTCCGACCCGCCCCACGCCACGACGGTCACCCTCGACCTCACCCACGCCCACCGCAGCAGCCTCACCGTGACCGGCGGCGCGGGCACCTGGACCCACGACCTCTCCCCCCGGCACGCGGAACTCCTCTACGTCCTCGCCTCCCACCACCCCTCCGGCCGCACCGCCGCCGACCTGGCGACCGACCTCTTCGGCGACCCGGCCCGCACGGTCACGGTCCGGGCCGAACTCTCCCGCGTACGGCGCTACTTGTCCGGGCTCATCGACCACCGCCCGTACCGCTTCCGGGAATCCACGGCCCTCACGCTGCTCCTCCCCGACTCACCGTCCGACCTCCTCCCCCACTCGGTGGCTCCGGCGGTGCTGCGGGGGCGTGGGGGTGCGAGGGCTCTCGGTTAGCGCACCCGCCGCGCAACCCGCAGCAGATACTCCTTCCGGTCGAGCGGGTCGAGGTCGGTGCGCGGGCGGGCCGGGGGTGGGGCCGTGCGGGTCGGGGCGTAGTGCGAGAAGGAGGTCTCCAGGACGCCCTCTCCGCTGGTCAGCCCGGGCAGTCGCTGTTCCAGGGCGTGGACGTGGGCGGCCGGCACCTCACCTTCGACGGTCCATTCCGTACCGTCCTGCCGCTGGTCGCGGGGTACGGCGCCGAGGCGGGCGAGGGCTGTCAGGAGCGGGGCGACACCGGACCGTGGCCCGTCCGGGGCCTCGATGCGGAAGCGGTGCATCGGCTCGTGGACGCGGGTGCCCGCCGCTTGCAGCGCGCTCATCAGGACCAGCGGTGTGAGGTGGCGGAAATCGCGGGCCGTGCTCGACATGCTCTTGTCGAACACGGCATGGGAATGGCTCTGCCGCGGCCAGTATCCGGAATGCGTCATGGTGACGGTGCAGTCGGTGACCTGCCAGCCGTAGAGCCCTTCTTTCAGGGTTTCCTCGACTGTTTCCGCCACCGCTTTGAAGAACGCGTACGGCATGGAACCGAGTTCGACTTCCAGGCGGAAGGTGTTTCCTGAACCGACTGGCGCGGGTTCGACGCGCAGACCGACCGTTCCGAGAAGCGGTTCGAGGTCCTTTTCGTACGCGTGGCCCGTTCCGGTGGGGCGTTCGACGCAGATCGTCGTCGTCTCCCGGAAGGTGACCTCCACCCCGAACTGCTCGGCCAGCGTGGCCTGGACGACTTCCTTCTGGACCTCTCCGTACAGCGACACCGCCACCTCGCCCCGTACGTCGTCCTGGCGCAGGTCGATCAGCGGGTCCTGTTCGGCGAGTCGGGTGAGGGCGAGGTGGAGGGGGCCTCGGTCGGCGGGAGTCGCGGGGACGACGACGGTCTCCAGGGTGGGCGGCGCGAAGTGCTGCTCCGCCGTGCCCTGGGGCGGTGTGCCGACGGCGTCGCCGATGCGGAGGTCGCCAAGGCCCCAGAGCTTGCCGATCCGGCCCGCGGTCACGGCGTCGGCCCGCCCGGCCGTGCCGCGGTCGAACACCGCGATGCCGGTGACCTTGCCCTCGGCGGTGCGGCCCGCGCTGCCGAAGGTGACCACGTCACGGACGCGTACGGTCCCGGAGAAGAGCCGTACGTACCCGATCTGCTCGCCTGCCGGGCCGCGTTCGACCTTGAAGACGGTGCCGGAGACCTGCTCGTCCGCGCTCCCCGTGGCGGCGGGCAGCAGCTCGCGCACGCCGTCGACGAGCGCCCGCACTCCCGCGCCGTTGATCGCCGAGCCGAAGTACACCGGGTGCGCCTGGGCCCGCGCGATCTGCGCGCGGAGCGCGTCGCGCAGCCGGGCGGGCGGCAGCGGCGTCCTGTCGTCCACGTACGCGGCGAGGATCTCGTCGTCGTGCTCGGCGAGCGTCTCGGTGAGGCGCGTGGTGAATTCAGGGGCGGTGGGCTCGTACGGGTGGACGGTCGCGGTGCGCGTGCCGGGCGCCGTGACCCTGCCGGTGGGGACGGCGGCGGGGGTGAGCTTCGCGGCGATCTCGCGCAGCACCCGCTCGGGCCGGGCTCCGGCCCGGTCGACCTTGTTCACGAAGATCAGGACGGGGATACGGAGGCGGCGCAGCGTACGCATCAGAATGTGCGTCTGCGCCTGTACGCCCTCGACGGCGGAGACCACGAGCACGGCCCCGTCGAGCACGCTGAGCACCCGCTCCACCTCGGCGATGAAATCAGGGTGGCCGGGGGTGTCGATGAGGTTGACGGTGGTGGCGTCGTCCAGTGCGAACGAGACGACGGCCGATTTGATCGTGATGCCGCGCCGGCGTTCGAGGGCGAGGGAATCGGTCTGCGTGTTTCCGTCGTCCACGCTGCCGATCTCGTCGATCACCCCGGCGGAATGCAGGAGCCTTTCGGTCAGGCTCGTCTTTCCGGCGTCAACATGCGCGAGGATTCCGAGATTCAGGGTGCGGTGTGATGGGGCCTGCGCTGATGCTTGTGCTTCTGCTTCTGCTTCTGCTTGTGCTTGTGCTTCGTGCACGGAACGTCATGTCCTTCGGGTCGATGGGCATTCCCTTCGGGTGGGACATGAACGTTCCGCGCATTGCTGCTCTCCTCGGATCGGGGCCGGGCACCTGGGCGGCCGGTACTGCGAGTACAGCGAGTACAGCGAGTACAGCGATATAGGGGAGTGGCGGGCAACCGAATTAGCCGGACCGCGATCGTCTCGCTGTACGAGACGGAGGACCAGTCCTCGACACAGGTCGGCCGTTGGCAGGCAGGCGCGCCCATGGTTCCCTGAGCCCATGAGCACCATCACCGTGACCACCTGGTCCCTGGAACAGACCTCCCCCGACGACCTCGTCCCGGCCGCCGCGCCGGAGGGCGACCTGCGCATCGTGCGCGCCGAGGTGCCGTCGCCGGAGTTCAGCCGCTTCCTCTACACCGCGGTCGGCGGCGACATCCGCTGGACCGACCGGCTCTCCCTCAGCTACGCGCAGTGGCGCGAGCAGCTCGACCGCTCCGGCACCGAGACCTGGGTCGCGTACGACAAGGGGACGCCCGCCGGGTACGTGGAGTTGCAGGCCCAGGACGAGGGGTCCGTGGAGATCGTCTACTTCGGTCTCGTCCCGGCCTTCCGCGGCCGCCGCATCGGCGGCCATCTGCTCTCGTACGCGACCGCCCGCGCCTGGGACCTCGCCGAGCGCTGGCCGGAGCTTCCGGCGACGAAGCGGGTCTGGCTGCACACCTGCAGCGAGGACGGCGAGCACGCGATGGCCAACTATCAGCGGCGCGGCTTCCGGCTCTTCGACACGAAGGTCGAAGAGGAACCGGCCGTCGAGGCACCGGGTCCGTGGCCGGGCGCCTGATCCCCGTCCCCGACCACTCGTGCAGGTCGCCGAGTGACCCAGGCCACAGCGTTCGTAATGTGAGACGATCTCGTCCAAACTACGGACAGAGCTGGACTGAGTCTAAAGGCCCATGCAACGCTTCCGTCATGTCTCGAGCTGGAATTGCCTTGGTGAGTCGGCGCCACGTCGACCTCGGCCGCATGTCCAGCGCGATCTGTCTGGCGCGCTGACCTCTCAGCACAACGCCGCATTCCCTTTTCCTGATCTGACACCACCCCTTACGCGCAAGGGCGCGCGCAGCTGTCGAAATGCACCGCCCTCATGCCCGTATGCGCTGGTCAGAGCCGCTTTCCCGTAGTCCCGAAGGACGTAGCAACCATGGCCGCAACCCCTGAGAAGCCCGTCTCAGCAGCGCCCCGACGCAAGGCGAGCCGTCACCGTGGTGAGGGCCAGTGGGCCGTGGGGCACTTCACCCCGCTCAACGGCAACGAGCAGTTCAAGAAGGACGACGACGGTCTCAATGTGCGGACACGCATTGAGACGATCTACTCCAAGCGTGGTTTCGACTCGATCGACCCCCAGGACCTGCGCGGCCGGATGCGCTGGTGGGGCCTCTACACCCAGCGCAAGCCCGGGATCGACGGCGGCAAGACCGCGGTCCTGGAGCCGGAGGAGCTGGACGACAAGTACTTCATGCTGCGCGTGCGCATCGACGGCGGCCGCCTCACCACCCAGCAGCTGCGGGTGATCGGCGAGATCTCCGAGGAGTTCGCCCGCGGCACCGCCGACATCACCGACCGGCAGAACGTCCAGTACCACTGGATCCGCATCGAGGACGTGCCGGAGATCTGGCGGCGCCTAGAAGAGGTCGGCCTGTCCACCACCGAGGCCTGCGGTGACACCCCGCGCGTCATCATCGGCTCGCCCGTCGCCGGGATCGCCGAGGACGAGATCATCGACGGCACGTCCGCCATGGAGGAGATCCACCGCCGCGTCATCGGCAACCCGGCCTTCTCCAACCTGCCGCGCAAGTTCAAGTCCGCGATCTCCGGCTCGCCGCTCCTGGACGTGGCGCACGAGATCAACGACGTCGCCTTCGTCGGCGTCGAACACCCCGAGCACGGGCCCGGGTTCGACCTCTGGGTGGGTGGCGGACTCTCCACCAACCCGAAGATCGGCCAGCGCCTCGACGCCTGGGTGCCGCTCGACGAGGTCCCGGAGGTCTTCGAGGGCGTCATCTCGATCTTCCGTGACTACGGCTACCGCCGCCTGCGCACCCGCGCCCGCCTGAAGTTCCTGCTCGCCGACTGGGGCACGGAGAAGTTCCGCCAGGTCTTGGAGGACGAGTACCTGAAGCGCGAGCTGGTCGACGGCCCCGCGCCCGCCCAGCCCGTGGCCAAGTGGCGCGACCACGTCGGCGTGCACCGCCAGCAGGACGGCAAGTTCTACGTCGGCTTCGCGCCGCGCGTCGGCCGGGTCGACGGCGCGACGCTCACCAAGATCGCGGAGATCGCCGAGGCCCACGGCTCGGGCCGCCTGCGCACCACCGTCGAGCAGAAGATGATCGTGCTCGACGTGGACGAGGTGCAGGTCGAGCCGTTGACCGAGGCGCTCGAAGCGCTCGATCTGACCGTGCGCCCGTCGGCGTTCCGGCGCGGCACCATGGCCTGCACCGGCATCGAGTTCTGCAAGCTCGCCATCGTCGAGACCAAGGCCCGTGGCGCCTCGCTCATCGACGAACTGGAGCGCCGCGTGCCGGACTTCGACGAGCCGATCACCATCAACATCAACGGCTGCCCCAACGCCTGCGCCCGTATCCAGGTCGCCGACATCGGCCTCAAGGGCCAGCTCATGCTCAACGACCAGGGCGAGCAGGTCGAGGGCTACCAGGTGCACCTCGGCGGCGCGCTCGGCCTTGAGGCCGGGTTCGGCCGCAAGGTCCGCGGCCTGAAGGTGACCGCCGACGAGCTGCCCGACTACATCGAGCGCGTCGTCAAGCGCTTCCAGTCGGAGCGCGAGGAGGGCGAGCGGTTCGCCACTTGGACGGCGCGCGCCCCCGAGGAGGCTCTCAAGTGAGCGACGCGCACGCGGCCGCCAGCCCGCACACGGCGACGAAGCCCGCACCTCTGCGCCGCGTGGGCGGAGAAGCGAACAAGGAGGCACCGTGAGCGAGCGCGCCGCGCCGTTCTACTGCCCGTACTGCGGTGACGAGGATCTGCGCCCCCACGAGTCCGGCCACGGCGCGTGGGAGTGCGCGGCCTGCAACCGGGCCTTCCAACTGAAGTTCCTCGGGTTGCTCACCCGGGGTCTCACGCACAACGACGGTGGTCTCACGCACAACGACGGTGGAGGGGACGAGATATGACGACTGCTCAGGCTCAGGGACGTACCGCCGACGAACTCAAGGAGCTCGCCGAGCGGGCCGGTCGTGAACTGGAGGAGGCCTCCCCCCTGGAGATCCTCGGGTGGGCCGCGCACACCTTCGGCAAGCGTTTCTGCGTGACCTCGTCGATGGAGGACGCGGTCGTCGCCCACCTGGCCTCGCGCGCCATGCCCGGCGTGGACGTGGTGTTCCTCGACACCGGCTACCACTTCCCCGAGACCATCGGCACCGCCGACGCCGTGGACGCGGTCCTCGACGTCAACCTGATCACCCTGACGCCCCGCCAGACCGTCGCCGAACAGGACGCGGAGTACGGGCCGAAGCTGCACGACCGCGACCCCGACCTGTGCTGCGCGCTGCGCAAGGTCAAGCCCCTCGAAGAGGGCCTGGCCGCGTACGACGCCTGGGCCACCGGGCTTCGCCGGGACGAATCGCCGACCCGCGCGAACACGCCGGTCGTCGGCTGGGACGAGAAGCGCCGGAAGGTCAAGATCGCGCCGATCGCCCGCTGGACCCAGGACGACGTGGACGCCTACGTGGCCGAACACGGCGTACTCACCAACCCGCTGCTCATGGACGGCTATCCGTCCATCGGCTGCGCGCCCTGCACCCGCCGGGTGGCGGAGGGCGAGGACGCCCGCTCCGGCCGCTGGGCCGGCCGCAACAAGACGGAATGCGGGCTGCACGGATGACCGACAACCAGGAGACACACGTGACCGCCGGCGCAGCCTCCGCTGCCACCGCCGCGCCCGCCACGACCGGGGCCACCATCTGGCTCACCGGTCTGCCGAGCGCCGGAAAGACCACCATCGCCCACGAGTTGGCGGGCCGTCTGCGCAGTGAAGGCCACGCCGTCGAGGTGCTCGACGGCGACGAGATCCGCGAGTTCCTCTCCGCGGGTCTCGGCTTCAGCCGCGAGGACCGGCACACCAATGTGCAGCGCATCGGCTTCGTCGCCGAACTGCTCGCCGCCAACGGTGTGAAGGCCCTCGTGCCGGTCATCGCCCCGTACTCCGACAGCCGCGAGGCGGTGCGCAAGCGCCACCAGGGCGAGGGCACCGCGTATGTCGAGGTGCATGTCGCCACGCCTGTCGAGGTGTGCTCGGAGCGGGACGTGAAGGGGCTGTACGCCAAGCAGGCAGCCGGTGAGATGACCGGCCTGACGGGTGTCGACGACCCGTACGAAGAGCCCGATTCGCCGGATCTGCGGATCGAGTCGCACCAGCAGACCGTGCAGGAGTCAGCGGCGGCGCTGCATGCGCTGCTCACGGAAAGGGGTCTGGCATGACGACCACCGCGCCCTTGCTGTCGGAGGAGACCGACAGCCCTTACGCGCTCAGCCACTTGGACGCCCTGGAGTCCGAGGCCGTGCACATCTTCCGTGAGGTGGCGGGTGAGTTCGAGCGGCCGGTGATCCTTTTCTCCGGCGGCAAGGACTCCATCGTCATGCTGCACCTGGCCCTGAAGGCGTTCGCCCCCGCGGCGATCCCCTTCTCGCTGCTGCACGTGGACACCGGGCACAACTTCCCCGAGGTCCTCGACTACCGCGACCGTGTGGTGGCCGAGCACGGCCTTCGGCTGCACGTCGCCTCCGTGCAGGAGTACATCGACGCGGGCAAGCTGCGCGAGCGCCCCGACGGCACCCGCAACCCGCTGCAGACCGTGCCGCTGACCGAGGCCATCCAGCAGCACCGCTTCGACGCGGTGTTCGGCGGCGGCCGCCGCGACGAGGAGAAGGCCCGCGCGAAGGAGCGGGTGTTCTCCCTGCGCGACGAGTTCTCGCAGTGGGACCCGCGCCGCCAGCGCCCCGAGCTGTGGCAGCTCTACAACGGCCGGCACGCCCCCGGCGAGCACGTCCGCGTCTTCCCGCTGTCCAACTGGACCGAGCTGGACGTGTGGCAGTACATCGCCCGCGAGGACATCGAGCTGCCGCAGATCTACTTCGCGCACGAGCGTGAGGTGTTCTCCCGGTCGGGGATGTGGCTGACCGCCGGCGAGTGGGGCGGGCCGCGCGAGGACGAGCCGGTCGAGAAGCGCCAGGTGCGCTACCGCACGGTCGGCGACATGTCCTGCACCGGCGCCGTCGACTCCGACGCCGACACCCTGCAGGCCGTGATCACCGAGATCGCCGCGTCCCGGCTCACCGAGCGGGGCGCCACCCGCGCCGACGACAAGATGTCCGAGGCCGCGATGGAAGACCGCAAGCGCGAGGGGTACTTCTAAATGAGCACGCACGCCGAAAACGCCGGCCCCGCCGACACGGCCGACGCGGCACAGTTGGCCGGACTGGCCGATCTGTCGGCGACGACCCTGCTGCGCTTCGCGACGGCCGGTTCCGTCGACGACGGCAAGTCCACCCTCGTCGGACGCCTCCTTCACGACTCCAAGTCGGTCCTCACCGACCAGCTGGAGGCCGTCGAGCTGGCCTCCCGCAACCGCGGTGCCGCCGAGCCCGACCTTGCGCTGCTCACCGACGGCCTGCGCGCCGAGCGGGAGCAGGGCATCACGATCGACGTCGCCTACCGCTACTTCGCCACGCCGCGGCGCCGGTTCATCCTCGCCGACACCCCCGGGCACGTGCAGTACACGCGGAACATGGTCACCGGCGCCTCCACCGCCGAGCTGACCGTGATCCTCGTCGACGCCCGCAACGGTGTCGTCGAGCAGACCCGCCGGCACGCCGCCCTGGCCGCGCTCCTTCGGGTGCCGCACGTGGTGCTCGCGGTCAACAAGATGGACCTCGTCGACTACGCCGAGCCCGTCTTCGCCGAGATCGCCGAGGAATTCACCACCTACGCCTCCGAGTTGGGCGTCCCGGAGATCACCGCCGTCCCGATCTCCGCGCTCGCCGGTGACAACGTGGTGGAGCCGTCCGCGAACATGGACTGGTACGGCGGCCCGACGGTCCTCGAACACCTGGAGACCGTTCCGGTCAGCCACGACCTGGCGACCTGCCATGCGCGGTTCCCCGTCCAGTACGTGATCCGGCCGCAGACCGCCGACCACCCCGACTACCGCGGCTACGCCGGCCAGATCGCCGCCGGCACGTTCCGCGTCGGCGAGTCCGTCACCGTCCTGCCCTCGGGCCGCAGCTCGAAGATCACCGGGATCGACCTGCTCGGCACCAGCGTCGACGTGGCCTGGACGCCGCAGTCGGTGACGCTGATCCTCGAGGACGACATCGACATCTCCCGCGGCGACCTGCTCGTGCCGTCCGGGGACGCCCCGGCCACCAGCCAGGACATCGAGGCGACCGTCTGCCACGTGGCCGACACCCCCCTCGCGGTCGGCCAGCGGGTGCTGCTCAAGCACACCACCCGCACGGTCAAGGCCATCGTCAAGGAGATCCCCTCGCGGCTGACCCTCGACGACCTGTCCCAGCACCCGGAGCCGGGCGAGCTCATCGCCAACGACATCGGCCAGGTCCGCGTGCGCACCGCCGAGCCGCTCGCCCTCGACTCCTACGAGGACTCCCGCCGCACCGGCTCGTTCCTGCTGATCGACCCGGCCGACGGCACCACACTCGCCGCCGGTATGGCGGGTGACTCGTTCGCCTCGAAGACGGTGCCCAGCGTCGAAGCGGACGACGAGGGCTGGGACTTCTGATGCGTACCGATGTGTTCGCGACGTTCGCGAAGGAGGGCGGCCGCATCGGCAGCGGCGCCCTCGGCGCGGGCTCGGGCGGAGTCGCGCGATGTGCGCGATGTGCGCGATGACGTACGCGCACCGCATGCGCGCCCCGCAGCATGTCCCGCCACACGTCCCGTCGCACTCCCCGTCACACGCCCCGTCACACGCCCCGTCACATCGACGAAGACCTGCCGAATTCCCGGACTCCGCCCCCACCTCTCCTCGGGGGACGTGAGGGCCGGGCCGACGAGAGGACCACCTCCCGTGCCTGCCACCCGCCCGACCGACGCCGCCACGCCGGCCGAGCACCGAGGTCACCGCCCGCGCGAGGCCCATTCCCCGGGCTCCCGCACGCTGCGGCGTACGCTCACCGCGGCCCTCGTCCTGCCGCTCCTGGCCTTCGCCGCCACCTCCTGCGGCTACGGCTCCCAGGCCAAGGACGACACGCAGAACGTCGCCAAGGGCAAGCCGATCGACGACCTCTCCGAGGTGAAGGTCGGCTACTTCCCGAACCTCACCCACGGCACGGCCCTCGTCGGCCTGGAGAAGGGCATCCTGCAGAAGGAGTTGGGCGGCACGCAGATCACGCCGTCCACCTTCAACGCCGGGCCCGCGCAGATCGAGGCGCTGGTCTCCAAGTCGATCGACATCGGCTTCATCGGCCCGTCGCCGGCGATCAACGGCTACACCAAGTCGGCGGGCAAGGGGCTGCGCATCATCTCCGGGGCCGCTTCCGGCGGCGTGAAGCTGGTCGTGAACCCCGACAAGATCCAGTCCAAGGACGACGTCAAGGGCAAGACGATCGCCACGCCCCAGCTGGGCAACACCCAGGACGTCGCCTTCCTGAACTGGGTCTCCGAGCAGGGCTGGAAGGTCGACGCGCAGAGCGGCAAGGGCGACGTGTCCGTCGTCCGCACCGACAACAAGATCATGCCGGACGCGTACAGGTCGGGCTCCTTCGACGGCGCCTGGGTGCCCGAGCCGACCGCGTCCAAGCTGGTCGACGAGGGCGCGAAGGTACTGTTCGACGAGAAGGACCTGTGGCCTGACGAGCAGTTCGTGATCACCAACATCGTCGTGTCCCAGAGCTTCCTCAAGGAGCACCCGAAGGTCGTCGAGGCCTTCCTGCGCGGCACCGTCAAGACCAACGCGTGGATCGCGAAGAACTCGGACGCCGCCAAGGCCGCGGCCAACGACCGCCTCGCGCGGGACTCCGGCAAGGCGCTGCCCGCGAAGGTCATCGACCCCGCCTGGAAGTCCATCGAGTTCACCGACGACCCACTGGCGGCCACCCTCGACACGCAGGCCCAGCACGCGGTCAAGGCCGGCCTGCTGAAGAAGCCCGACCTGGGCGGCATCTACGACCTGAAGCTCCTCAACCAGGTGCTGCGGCACGAGAGCCAGCCCGGCGTCTACGACTCCGGCCTCGGCACCGACTAGCCACCGCAACCCGACCGTTCCCAGGAGGTGACGATCATGGCCACCAGCACCCTCACCAAGGCCGAGGACCGCACGGCGGTGTCGCACGCCGCACGCATCCAGCACGTGTCCAAGTCCTTCGGCCGGCCCGGCGCGCAGCAGCTCGTGCTCGACGACATCAGCCTCGATGTCGCCCCGGGCGAGTTCGTCACGCTCCTGGGGGCCTCGGGCTGCGGCAAGTCCACCCTGCTCAACCTCGTCGCGGGCCTCGACGCCCCGACCGCCGGGTCCATCGAGACGTCCGGACGCCCCGCCCTGATGTTCCAGGAGCACGCGCTGTTCCCCTGGCTCACCGCGGGCAAGAACATCGAACTCGCCCTGCGGCTGCGGGGCGTGCCCAAGAGCGAGCGGCGCGACGAGGCGGAGCGTCTGCTCGGCCTGGTCCGCCTCGGCGGCGCCTACGGCAAGCGCGTGCACGAGCTGTCCGGCGGCATGCGCCAGCGCGTGGCCCTCGCTCGCGCGCTCGCCCAGGACAGCCAACTGCTCCTGATGGACGAGCCGTTCGCGGCACTCGACGCGATCACCCGTGACGTCCTGCACGACGAACTGACCCAGCTGTGGCATGAGACCGGCCTCTCCGTACTCTTCGTGACCCACAACGTGCGCGAGGCCGTCCGCCTCGCCCAGCGCGTGGTGCTGCTGTCGTCCCGCCCCGGGCGGATCGCCCGCGAGTGGACCGTGGACATTCCCCAGCCGCGCCGCATCGAGGACTCCGCCGTCGCGGAGCTGTCCCTCGAGATCACCGAACAACTCCGTGGGGAGATCCGCCGCCATGGCCAGCACTGAGACCTCCACCGGGACCTCCGCGCCCAAGGACCAGGACGACGCCGCGGGCCTGACGGGTCTCGCGGGCCTCGAGGCCGGGCTCGACGCCCTGGAGACCTCGGTGGACCAGCGAACCCCGCGCGGCGAGACCATCCGCAAGAAGGTTCTTCCCCCCGTCTTCGCGATCGCTCTGGTTCTGGTGATCTGGCAGGCCCTGACCTGGGCGCAGATCATCGACCCCTACAAGCTGCCGTCTCCCTCGGCCGTCTGGTTCGAGGTCCGGCAGGCCTGGCTGCAGGGCACGCTGTTCGACTACATCTGGACCAGCCTCTGGCGCGGTGTCTCCGGCTTCCTGCTCGCCCTCGTCATCGGTACGCCGCTCGGCCTGCTCGTCGCCCGCGTACGGTTCGTGCGCGCCGCGATCGGGCCGATCCTGTCCGGCCTGCAGTCCCTGCCGTCGGTGGCGTGGGTGCCGCCTGCGGTGCTCTGGCTCGGTCTGAACGACTCGATGATGTACGCGGTGATCCTGCTCGGCGCCGTCCCGTCCATCGCCAACGGGCTGGTCGCCGGCGTCGACCAGGTGCCGCCGCTGTTCCTGCGGGCAGGCCGCACCCTGGGCGCCACCGGGGCCCGCGGCACCTGGCACATCGTGATGCCGGCGGCGCTGCCCGGATACCTGGCCGGCCTGAAGCAGGGCTGGGCCTTCTCCTGGCGCTCCCTCATGGCCGCGGAGATCATCGCGTCCTCGCCCGAACTCGGCATCGGCCTCGGCCAGTTGCTCGACAACGGCCGCACCAACAGCAGCATGTCCATGGTGTTCCTCGCCATCTTCCTCATCCTCATCGTGGGCATCGCCATCGATCTGCTCGTCTTCAGTCCCCTGGAGCGCCGCGTGCTGCGCAGCCGCGGTCTCCTCGGCAGGAGCTGAACCGTCATGCGCCACCTGAGCCTTCCGCCGCACACCGTCCGCCCGGGACAGGCCCGGTCCGCGCCCGTCCTGCTCGTCATCGCGCACGGCAGCCGGGACCCGCGCCACGCCGCGACCGTGCACGCCCTCGTGCGCCGCGTCCGGTCGCTGCGCCCGGATCTCCGGGTGGAGACCGGGTTCCTGGACTTCAACGCCCCCTCGGTGACGGGGGTCCTCGAAGGCCTCGCCGCCGACGGAGTACATGACGTCGTGGCCCTGCCGCTGCTGCTCACCCGCGCCTTCCACGCCAAGGCGGACATCCCCGCCGTCCTGCACGAGGCGACCACCCGCCTGCCGCAGCTGCGGATACGCCAGGCCGACGTACTCGGCCCCTCCCCGCTGCTCCTCGACGCGTCGGAGCAGCGGCTGTACGAGGCGGGCCTGGAGCCCGGCGACAAGAGCTCGACCGGGGTCGTCCTGGCCTCGGCGGGCTCCACGGACCCGGAGGCGATCGCAGTGATCGCAGAAATCGCGCGGGAGTGGCGGCGCACCGGTTGGTGTGCCGTGCGGCCTGCGTTCGCCTCCGCATCTCTGCCCCGCACCGAGGACGCCGTCCGCGAGCTCCGTGCCGAGGGCGTCCGCCGGGTGGCGGTCGCGCCGTATGTCATCGCGCCCGGCTTCCTGCCCGACCGGATCGCCCGCGGCGCCCGCGAGGCCGGCGCGGATGTCCTCGCCGATGTCCTCGGCCCCGCACCGGAGCTGGCGCGCCTGCTCCTGACCCGGTACGACACGGCGGCGTCGGCTTCCACGGTGGCGGTGGCGATGTCCGCCTGAGGGGACTCGGGCGGGCGACCTCCACTCGGCCGGGGTCGGATCGGACGGTCGGATCGGACGGTCGGCTCGGACGGTCGGCTCGGACGGCGAGCGGCCTGGACGGCGAGCGGCTCAGACAGGCGCCGCCAGCGCGGGCCGCCCCTTCTCGTAGACCGTGAGTCCCTTCGCCAACTTCAAGGGCACCAGGATCAGTTCGACGACGAGGGCCTTCCACGCGTACACCAGATTCACCGCCTTCGTCGCATACACACACGGCACGTTCCGCAGGACCCCGAGCAGTGACAGCCGTCGTCTGCGCGCCGCGTAGACCAGCGGTGGCAGCGTGAGCAGCGTCTCGGCGCCCAACCACCAGGCGAAGGCCTCGGCGAACGACTGCGTATCCGACGCGGCCACCAGGAACGGCGTGGCCAGCCACAGCGGAGCCGTGATGATCTCGGCCAGAGCCAGCAGCACCCACAGCGCCAGCATCGGCTTCGCCTTCATCAGCCGCGGCAGGTGCAGCCGGACGTTCTGACAGAAACCCGCCATCCACCGCCAGACCTGCTTGCGCAGATACGTGAGCGTCTGAGGGTCCGCGGCCCAGGCGACGGCGTCGCTCACATAGACCGCGCGGCGCCCCTCGATCTGCCGGGACCAGGTGAAGTCCATGTCCTCGACGATGGTGCGTTCCGGGAACCCGCCCGCGACCCTCAGGTCGCTCCAGCGGAACACCGAGCAGCAGCCGGAGCACACCATGGGGCTGCCCGCCGCGTGCTGGATCGGCCGGTGCCAGTGGAAGCCGAAGAGATACTCGACGGACCTGCCGCGCTCCCAGATGGTGCGGGTGAACCGCGTCTGGACGTTGCCGGCCGCGATCGCCACGTCGGGGTCGTCGAAGACGCCGATGGTGCGCTCGATGTAGTCGGGCGCGAGGACCGTGTCCGCGTCGACGGCGAGGATCAACTCCGTTGTGCAGTAAGGCAGGGCGTAGTTCTGTGCCTTGGCCTTGCTGCCCTGGTTCTGGGGTGGTCGCAGGACCCTCGCTCCGTACGCCGCGGCGACCTCTCCTGTGCGGTCGTCCGAGGCGTCGTCCACCACGATGACCTGCTCCGGTGGCACGGTCTGCGCGGCCAGCGATTCGAGGGTTGCGGGCAGGCCGGCTTCCTCGTTGTGCGCGGGCACTACGACGGTGACGCCCAGAGGCAGGCCGGAGAGTGTCACGCCTGGCTGTTCGGTTGGTGTTGTCTGGCTTGTCGGCGGCGTCCTCATCGTGTTTCTCCCCCCGTGGCCGCCAGAGCGTTGGCAGCGTCGTCGCGCCTGGGCCGAGGGTGCGTCGAGTAGGGCCGCGCCCTGGAGGCCGACCTCCTCCGTCGAGACCTGGACCGGGCCCGGGGCTCCGCCCAGCTCGGCGTGCGCGGGCGCGTATGTGCTGCTGCCCCGGAAGGCGGTTCCGTCCGCGTCCGGGCTTCGGGCCCCTCCCCTTCTCCCATCCGCATCCGGACGACGCTGATCGTCAAGGCGACCAACCCGACCAGGCCGTAGACGAGTGTGCTGATGCCGATGAACGGCAATCCCCCGTGCATCTCCTCACCCCCGTAAGGAATTTCGTGCTTCGTGAATGTCGCGCGTCGATGGCCGGGACGGCCGTGCGTCGGCCTCTCCCGTCCGGGCATCGCCCACGCTAGACCGAAACGACGATCTCTATCCGGAAGCATCCATTCCTGTGGATAACTCGTCGGCGGGCTGCTGAAGCGACTTCGGCAGCCCGCCGACGACACCGCCGACGACACCGCGGACCCCACCGCCGACGCCAGCACGGACCCCCGGAGACACAAGCACCCAGCGACTCGGACGCTCAGCTGGTCAGAGGCGGTCGAGATCCATCCATCGCCTCTCCTACGTCCCGAAGGGTTCCGGCACGTGCGCACCCACGGGGCGGTGGAGATGCCCTGCAGGGCAGGGCGCCGCCGAGTGCGACCGCGATGGGAGTCAGGGCGAGTCAGCCCGAATTACTCCGAACTGCCGGCGAACGGCGTGGCCTGGTGGAACCAGAGGAGCCAACCCTTTCGAGTGAGCCGCCACAGGGAACTCCGGTGCGCCGTACGCCCGTTGTCGTCAGTGTCGAAGGTCAGATGGACCAGGTCGTCCGCAAGCTGGACGCCACGCATCCGGGAGGTGGTGATGGGTCGGTGCCCCGGTTCGGCCTGCGCGGAGAGCGCGGCGGTGATCCCTGCCCGGTCCCAGCATCGTCCGGATGCGCCGATCTCCGAGAACTCGGGATGGAGAAGCGCGCCGAGCAGCTCGGGCGAGCGGCGCACTTCGGGAGCGAGCAGGCGCAGTTCACCCTCGATCGCGGCCTCCACGGCGGGCGAGGTCTCAGTCATGGGTGAGCTCCGCGAGTTTGAGGACGGTGTTCCAGTTCCGGCTGGTGGCGATGACGCCCTTCAGCAGCGCGGGCCGTGCGAGCGCGACGGCGAGCCTGGAGCGGCCGAGGCCCTCCGGCGCATAGAGGTACAGCGCCCGGTCGCCGAGCTTGTAGTCCTCCGGCGCGAACTCCAGGGGGTCCACGGAGGCAAGATGTTCGGGTCGTACCTGCTTGGAGAGGTAGGTGACGTGCAGCTGCTTCGGTTCGAGCTTGTCCGCGGGAAAAGGGCAGGCGTCGATGACGGCCTGCAAGTAGTCACTGTCGCGGACCAGGACGTCGACGGCGAATCCGAAGTGTTCCGCGAGCGCCGTGGAGATCTCGGTGGCGAGAGAGTCCTCGTCCCCGTGGCCGCTGTCGAAGACGGCGTTCCCGCTCTGCAGATGGGTGCGGACGCTCCCGAAGCCCATGTCCGAGAGGAGAGAACGGAGTTCGGCCATCGGGACCTTCTTGTGGCCGCCCACATTGATCCCACGAAGCAGCGCCGCGTACATCGTCATGGCCACACCCTAGACAGGCACGCCCACGAGTCGCGCACCACGCGCAGAAAGGCGGCCGTCGTGCCCCGTGGGGGTTGGCACGACGGCCGCCGGTCCTGAGAAGTCTCCCGGAGGCCGGGGAAGCAGGCCCCGGGAGACTTCACCGCACTGTGAGGTTCGGTCGCGACGCCGGTCCGGGAGGTCATCCCCGAGCCGGGCGCCGGAATTCGCCTCGGCTCCCTCGGCCAGACCGGCACCACAAGTACGGCCGGCCGAGGGGCTGTCAGCACATCGAGGAGGTGTTACTCGACGACCTTGAGCAGCTTGTTCGGCGTGCCCTCGCTCGGGTTGGTGATCTTGTCCGGGGTGGCACCCTCGGACAGGGCCGTGGCGACCTGCTCCGGCGTGGCGTCCTGGTGACCGCCGAGGTAGACGGCGGCGGCACCGACGACGTGCGGGGTCGCCATCGACGTACCGGAGATGGTGTTGGTGGCGTCGTCACCGGTGTTCCAGGCGGACGTGATGTCCGAGCCCGGAGCGTAGATGTCCACGACCTCACCGAAGTTGGAGAAGTCCGACTGCTCATCGGTGTTGGTGGAGGAGGCGACGGTGATGGCCTCCTTCACGCGTGCCGGGGAGCCCTGACCCGCGTCCGAGGACTCGTTCCCCGCGGCGACACCGTAGGTGACGCCGGCCGCGATGGACTTGCGGACGGCCTCGTCGAGGGCCTCGTCGGCGCCGCCGCCGAGGCTCATGTTGGCGACGGACGGGCCCTTGTGGTTCTCGGTGACCCAGTCGATACCGGCGACGACGCCCTCGGTGGTGCCGGAGCCGTTGTCGTCCAGAACGCGGACGGCGACGATCTTGGCCTTCTTGGCGACACCGTGGGAGGCGCCCGCGATGGTGCCGGCGACGTGCGTGCCGTGACCGTTGCCGTCGTCGGCGCTGTCGTCGTTGTCGACAGCGTCGAAGCCGTGCTCGGCGCGACCCTCGAAGTCCTTGTGGCTGATGCGGACACCGGTGTCGATGACGTACGCGGTGACGCCCTCACCCGCGGCGTCGGGGTACGTGTACTTCTTGTCGCCCTCGGTGTCGGTCTGGTCGATGCGGTCCAGGCCCCACGACGGCGGATTGTCCTGAGTGGCGTTGATCGTGAACTTCTTGTTCTGCACGACCTTCGACACGGACGGGTCGGCGGCCAGCCGCTTGGCCTCGGTCTCCGAAAGGCCGGAGGCGGAGAAGCCGTTGACGGCCGAGTCGTAGTTGCGCTTGAGGGTGCCGCCGTACTCCTTGGCGAGGTCCTTCTTGCTGCTCTTCTTCGCCTTGTCGTCGAGCATGACGATGTAGCTGCCGGACACGGCGCCCTTGGCGTTCGCACCGTAGATCTTACCCTCGGCCACCGGCGCGGCACCGGCGAAGGAGGTAGCGAAGACGGTGACACCCACTGCGGTTGCAGCGGTGGCTATCGCCGCGGTGAGCTTGAGGGAACGAGCACGCTTGTGAGTTGCCATGAAGAGGGGTCTCCTCGTGGTGTGGGGGGTTGTGGGGGGTAAGCGTTACTGCCTCAACGCCCGTAGATCCGGAAGATCTCCGGGGGTTGGGACGAAACCCTGGCGGATTGACGCGCGCAGATCAATACCTACATACAGCTGTGACTTGTTCAACAAGGTTCCGTAATAACAAATAGGGCGCTCTGCGCATAACGCAGAGCGCCCCTCAGGGAAATCCCTGAGACCCTCCCGACCGGCCGAAACAAGTGGCTGCAAAGGTCAGTTGAAAATCAGGACAGAGCCGGAGCCATCAGGTCAGATCACCGCACAGAATCGGAAACCTCAGGCGGCGGCCGCGAGCTTTCGCTGCTCAAAGCTGTCGATCGTACGCGTGAAGTCACGAGTGGAGAGCAACAGCTTGTAGATGATGGCGAGTTCGAAGACGAGCAGCAGCGCGCCGGAGATGATCGTCGCCGGAATCACCACGTCGAAGAGCGGGCCGATCATGAAGACGCCCATCTGGAACTCGATCCCACTCACCAGGTGTGTACGGATGCGCTTGCTCAGGAGATACGAACGGCAGCGCAGGTACCACGGAAAGCGGTGGCGGAACTCCTGGTGCAGGTCGACCACTTGAGCCTTGGCCGCGGTGGCGGATGCGGCGGAGGGCTCCGCCGATGCCCCCTCGGCCTCGTCGGCCCCGGCGACACCGTCAGCCCTTTCGACTCCGTCAGCCCCTTCGGCTCCGTCAGCCCTCTCCGCTCCGTCAGCCCTCTCCGCTCCGTCAGCGCCCACGCCCACAGCGCGCTGCGCGAGACCGCCGCGCGCCGCCTGCAGGTCCTGCTCGATGTCCGCCGCGGGGTTTTCGCGCAACAGGTCTTCCATGAAGGCCAGTTCCGCCTGGTTCTCGGCCCGCCGGGCCTCGCGCATGCGTGACTTGATCTGCTTGCGCATGGAATGGCGGATCTTGAAGATCTCGAGGGAGTTGATGTACCGAAGCGTGTCGAGACCGATGATCACGAGCGAGAGCCAGATGTAGATGGTCTCGCCGGTCCGCGAATACTGGCCCGCCATCAGGGCGATCGAGCAGACCATGACTCTGATGCGGTCGAAGACGAAGTCGAGCCAGGCGCCGAAGACCGAACCGGTACCGGTCAGGCGCGCGACCTTGCCGTCCATGCAGTCGAGGATGAAGCTCAGATGGTAGACGACGGCGCCCGCGATCATCCAGCGCCAGTCGGCCATGGCGAAGCACGCGGCGGACACGAGGCCGAGAAGGAACGCGCCCCAGGTGATCTGGTTCGGGGTGATCCGGGTGCGCATCGCGGTCTGCCGCACCAGCGGCGTCGCGACCGGGTCGACAAGGAGCACCGTCCACCAGGCGTCGCGCTTCTTCTCGGTGATGCGGCGTACCTCGGAGAGAGGCGGTATGTCTCGGCGCATGTCAACTTCCCGGCGTTCGAGTGGAATTCACTTCACGCTAAGAAGGTCGTCGCCCAAGGCACAAGAAGCGATGCGTACAACCTTTACCCGGGGGTAAGGGTCGTAGATTTCAGACGAGTCAATGCCCTTGGTGGACCAGAGGCCTGTTACCTGAGCGTTACCACTCCAGGCCTCTGGCCCTCCCGAGCGCAACCGGCTACCGCTGAGGCAGCGCGGCCTCGATCAGGTCGGCGGCCCGCCGGGTCCCGCCCTCGGTCGCCATCTGCTCCTGGATGACCTGCAGTCGGCGCGCCACCTCGGGGTCCTCGACGAGTTCGAGCACCGCTCGACGGAGTACGTCCGCCGTCGCCTCCTCGGTCGGGATGTGCCGGGCCACGCCGAGCCCCTGCAGCATCTCGGCGTTGCCTGGCTGGTCGACGGCCTGCGGCACGGCCACCATCGGCGTCGCGGTGGCCAGCCCTTCCTGGCTGCCGCCTGCTCCGGCGTGAGTGACGAACGCGTCGGCCTTCTTCAGGATCGCCAGCTGCGGCACCCAGCGGTGCACTTCGACGTTGGCCGGGATCTCGCCGAGCTCGCTCTCGTCGACGTGCTGACCGATCTGCAGCACCAGATGCCAGCCCGGCAGGTCACCGAACGCCTCGACGCACTCCCGGTAGAACGCCGGCTGCTTGGTGAACGACGAACCGAGCGAGACCAGTACGACCTTCTCGGCCTCGACCGGACGCTGCCACTCACCCTGCGCGGACCGGTCACCTTGGCACGCGCCGACGAAGGTGTACACGCTCTCGTCGACCCGGTCGGCGTTCGGCTGCAGCGCCTTGGGGATCAGTACGAGGGAACGTGGCGGGCGACCCGCGAAGGCGTCGTGGCCCTGGGTGATGCCGTTCTCCTGCAGCCAGGCCTCGAAGTTCGCGAAGTACGCCTGTCCGCGCTCGGTCGTCTTCAGGTCCCGGTAGAGCGGCTCCCCCACCTCCTCGTGGTACCCCTCCCACGCCACCAGGTTCGGCGAGAGGGAGATCTCCGGGACGCCCCAGCGGCGGGCGAGGATCCGCGCCGGGTAGGACGTAATGTCGTAAAGGACGAGGTCGGGCTCGTCACCCTCGTAGGCCTTGGCAAGCTGCGGCAGGGCGTTGACCGCGTCCTTGAAGAACGGCTCGATGTTGTCGATCAGTGTGGTGCCCCAGGCCTCCGGGTCGTCGTCCGGAGAGGGCAGGGTCGTGGCGTAGAGGACGGGTTCCGCGCCGGTCTCGGCCACCTTCTCCTCGAAGGCGTGCGGGATCGCGTACGTGACCCGGTGCCCTCGGGCGACGAGCTCGCGGATCACTTCGAGGCTTGGGTTGACGTGTCCGTGGGCGGCGATGGAGAACATGGCGATATGGGCACGCTGGGGAGTGGTCATGACGAGGACAGTACGCGAGACGATACGTCTCGTGCAAGCTTTTTAAGACGGAGCGTCTCGCGCCGCTCAGTCGCTCTGCCTGCCGCAGCACGCACGGCGGCTGCGACAGGTAACGCGACTGAGCGACTCCCCTATCTCTGATACCGGGCCAGCACCAGATTCCCGTCCTCGACCAGCCGTCTCCTCAGCTCACCCATTCCGATCGCCCCGCTGTAGTACTCCTGCAGCGCAGGCGTCGCCACCTTGTCCTTCCATTCCGGGTAGCCCCGCACCGACTGCGCCGGCGCCGACCGCAGATGCTCGGCGAGCTCTGTGCCCGTCTCCCAGTCGTTCTTCTCCGTATGCAGAGCGGGATCCTTCAGGGCCTCGGTGCCGGTCGGCAGCATCCAGTCGCCCTCAGCGAGCCGCACCATGTTCTCGGGCTGCAGCAGGAAGTCGATGAACGCCATCGCCTCCTTCTTGTGCGGGCTGTCCTCCGCGATCGACAGGGTCTGCGGACTCACCCCCTGAGTCAGCCCGTCAGCCCCCGCCGGCGCGGGCAGCACCTGCCAGTCGAAGCCGTCGGGCGCCTGCTGGACGATCTGCTGCCGGTACGAGAACCCGAGCGGCACCATCGCGTACTTGCCGCCGAAGAAGCCCGGCAGCGTGTCCGAGCCGCCCATGCCCAGGGTCGAACTCGACGCGCTTCTATCGGAGTTGACCTGGTCGTGCACGGTCTTCGGCACCACTTGGTCGGCGGCGTCGAAGCGGACCTCCACCTTCCCGTCGGCGCCCCGGTGGAAGACCTTGCCGCCTGTCGACAAGGAGAGGTTCAGCGTGGCCGAGACCGGCTCCTTGAGCGGCCAGGCCACCCCGTACTTCCCGTCATCGGCGTCCCCGCTCAGTTCGTCGGTGACCTTCCGGAACTCCTGCCAGGTCCAGGGCTTGTCCGGCGTGGGGATGCGCACCCCGGACTTCTTCAGCCACTTCGCGTTGGCGATCAGGACGCGCGGCTCCTGGAGGAACGGAACGCCGTAGATCCCGTCCCCGAAGGTCGCCGTCTCCCAACTGCGCTGCGGAATATCGGACTTCAGGCGCTCCGGCAGCAACTCCCCCAGATCCGCGAGATAGCCCCCGTACGCGAAATCCGCGAGGTCGTCCGAGGCGTCATGGATGATGTCGGGCGCCTCGCCGCCCTCGAAGGACGTGAGCAGCTGGTCGTGCACGCTGTCCCAACTGCCCTGGACATACTTGACCTGGACATCCGGATGGGCGGCGTTCCACTCCTTCACCAGTTCCTTGTTGGCGTCGACCGACTCCTTCTGCCACGCAAGGGACTGGAACTGCAGCGTGATCGTGCCGCTGTCCTCCTCGGGCTCGCCGGAGCAGCCGGTGAGCAGCATCCCGAGTGCCGTCGCCGCGGCGGCGACGAGTCGGGCACGGAGTCGCACGCGCGGGCGGGGCGCCATCAGTGCTTCACCGCCCCGGCCAGCATGCCGCCGGTGATGCGCTTCTGGATGAGCGCGAAGATCACGAGCGACGGGATGGTCGCGAGGAACGCAGCAGCGGCGAGCGGTCCCAGGTCGGCGACGCCCTCGGTGCCGATGAAGCGGTTCAGGATGACCGGCAACGTCTGCTTCTCCGGGGTCTTGAGCAGGACGAGCGCGAAGAAGAACTCGTTCCATGCGGTGATGAAGGCGAACATCGCGGTCGCCACGATGCCGGGCGTGAGCAGCGGCGCGGTCACCGAGACCAGCGTGCGCAGCTTGCCCGCCCCGTCCACGGCCGCGGCCTCCTCCAACTCGGGCGGTACGGCGCGGACATAGCCGACGAGCATCCACAGCGCGAACGGCAGCGCCCAGACCACGTACACCATGATCAGGCCGATCAGCGAGTTGATCAGGTGGAGGTTCTTCAGGATCAGGAACAGCGGAATGATGATCAGGACGAACGGGAACGCCTGGCTGATCACCACCCAGCCCGTGGCCGCCCTGGCGAGCCGGTTGCGGTGCCGCGCCATCACGTACGCCATCGGCGTCGCGATGACGACGGCGACCAGGGCCGCGCTCACGGCCACGAGCAGCGAGTTCGTCATCGCCTGCAGCAGCGGCTGTTCGTCGAAGGCCTGCGTGAAGTTCTGCAGCGTGGGGTTGTGCGGGATCCACGTGGGATCGAGACTGCCGAGCTCCTTCGCGGGCTTGAACGCCGTGGAGATCAGCCAGGCGAACGGGAAGGCCAGGAAGACGAGATACGCGGCGAGCGCCACGTACTGCGCGGCGCGGGCCGGCTTGGAGGTACGCATCACGACTCGTCGCCTCCCTTCAGGCGGCCCACGAGATAGAACGCGAGGATCACCGAGATCACCGCGACCATCACACAGCCCATCGCCGCCGCGTAGCCGAACTGGCCGTAGCGAAAGGCCTCTTCGTAGGCGAACAGCATCGGCAGTCGGGTACGGCCGCCGGGGCCGCCCTGCGTGAGCACGTACACGAGGGCGAAGGAGTTGAAGTTCCAGATGAAGTTGAGGGCCGTGATGGACAGAGCGACCGGTTTGATCGCGGGCCAGGTGACGGTGCGGAAGCGGCGCCAGGCGCCCGCTCCGTCCATGGCGGCGGCCTCGTGCAACTCCCGCGGGGTGTTCTGCAGTCCGGCGAGCAGCGCGACCGTAGTCTGCGGCATGCCGGCCCACACGCCGACGACGATCACGGCGAACAGCGCGGTCGCCGTGCCCGTCAGCCAGTCCCGGCCCTCGCCGAGGCCCAGGTTGGCGAGCGTCTCGTTGAGCACGCCCGCGTCCGGGTGGTAGACAAGCCGCCACATGATGCCGACGACGACCTCGGGCATCGCCCACGGGATGATCGCGAGCGCCCGCGCCAGCCAGCGGAAGCGGAGGTTCTGGTTGAGCAGCAGGGCCAGGCCGAGCGCCAGGAAGAACTGCGGCACGGTGACACCGACCGCCCAGAGCAGGCCGATCCGGAACGAGTCCCAGAACAGCGTGTCCTGCAACAGGTCCTGGAAGTTGAGGCCGCCCACCCACTGGGTGGCCGCCGTCCGGCCGGACTGGGCGTCGGTGAACGACAGCGCGATGCCGTACAGCAGCGGGCCGACGCTCAGGACCAGAATGGGGATCAGCGCGGGCAGCACCAGGAACCAAGCAGCGTGGTCCCCCGTTCTGCGTGCGCGCTGCTGCTTCGCTGACCGCTTCGTCGCGGTCGCCAATGTCACGGAATCGGCTCCTTCAGGCGGTTGATCTGAGGATGGCCTGCCCGTCTCCCGCCACCGCCCTTCCTTGGAAGCGCTTCGCGCCGTGACCTGTCCCAGGCGGCCACCGTCATCGTGCTGATGGTGCGTGAGTACGTCAAGCATGCGCGCATGCCTTGTGGCCTGTGCGAACGCGCCCGCGGCAGCTGCGAGACTGGGCGGCGTACACAGTGATCGGCGATGTGCTCGGCGAGCTCGGTGGCGGTATGCGCGACTCCGTTTCGCGTGTGCCGCCGCACTCCGTGCGCAGCGCGCTGCGGGAGGCAAGTCATGGACGAGGCACGAGCGCGGGACGTGCTGGCCGAAGCCGGGGTGGCGGGGGACGCGGAGCTCCTCGCCCTGGGTGAGAACGCGGTGTTCGGCACCGGCGACCTGGTCGTGAAGGTCGGCCGGGCGGCGCCCGAACTCTTCGATCGCGCCCGGCGCGAACTGGGCGTCGCACGCTGGCTCGAGGAGTGCGAGGTGCCCGCGGTGCGGGCCGCGGAGCCCGAACCTCGGCTCGTGGACGGCCATCCGGTGACCTTGTGGCATCGCCTCGGTCCCGCGCTGCGGCCTGCCGAACCTGCTGATCTGGCCGGGCTGCTCCGCCTGGTGCATGCTCTTCCCTCCCCTCCGGTCGCACTGCCGCGCCGCGAACTGCTCGGCGGCATCGAGCGCTGGCTGCGTCTCGCGGGTGACGCGATCTCTCCAGCCGACGCCGACTATCTGCGTGAGCGCAGGGACGGCTTCGCCGCCGCGGCCGCCGCGCTCACCCCTCATCTGCCGCCGGGCCCGATCCACGGCGACGCCCTCCCCCGCAACGTCCATGTCGGCCCTGGCGGGCCGGTCTTGGTGGACCTGGAGACGTTCTCCGCGGACCTCCGCGAGCACGACCTGGTGGTCATGGCCCTGTCCCGCGACCGGTACGGCCTTGCGCCCGAGGCCTACGACGCGTTCGTCTCGACGTACGGCTGGGACGTACGGGAGTGGGACGGGTGCGCGGTGTTGCGCGGTGCGCGGGAGACGGCGAGCTGCGCGTGGGTGTCACAGCACGCGCCCGCCAACCCCAAGGCCCTCGCCGAATTCCGCAGGCGCGTCGCGTCGTTGCGGGACGGGGACCCTGAGGTGCGCTGGTACCCGTTCTGAGTTCGGGCGGCGTCTGTCTGTCCCGAGTGGAGCGAGGTGCCGACGGACTTCCCCCGCTCGCGGGCCTGTTCAGGCCCGAGACATCAGGCTGAGGCGTTCAGCTCAGAGACGTTCGGCTCTGAGACGTTCAGCCTGGGATTCAGGCGAGGTTCAGGCCGATATGTTCCGCAGTGGCCAGTGCCCGTCGATCACCGCGGTCTCATCTCCCTTGCTGCGCAGGAACTTCTGGAAGTCGGCTGCCCATTCCGCGTACCACTCGACCTGCCGGTTGTGGAGTTCGGCGGGGCCGAGGCCGCCGACCTTGGAATGCCTGACCGCTATCGCCGAGGCGAGGCGGGCGGCGGCGAGGGCGTCCGCGGTGGCGTCGTGCGCGGAGTCGAGTCGGACTCCGTACACCGAGCAGACGGCCTCCAGGTTCCGCTTCCCCTTGCGGTATCGATCGACGGAGCGGTCGATGGTGTACGGGTCGATGACCGGCGCCGGTTCGATGCCGCCGAGCCGGTCACGCATGGACGGCAGTCCGTACCGGTGCAGTTCCGCGGAGAGCAGGGTCAGGTCGAACGCGGCGTTGTACGCCACCACCGGGACGCCCGACTGCCAGTAACCGGTCAGGGCGCGGGCGAGTTCGTCGGCCACCTGGTCCGCCGGGCGGCCCTCCGCTCGGGCGCGCTCGTTGCTGATGCCGTGCACGTCCACGGCCTCCTGCGGTATCGGCACTCCCGGGTCGGCCAGCCACTCGCGACGTCCCATCGACTCCCCGCCCTTGACCTCGATCAGCGCGCCCGTGACGATCCGCGCCTCGCGCGGGTCCGTGCCCGTGGTCTCCAGGTCGAAGCCGATCAGCAGATCCTGGTGCCAGCCCATCCGTGGCCCTCCTTCGTGGTGCTCTCCCCCATGTGCGTTTCACGATCGCATGCGCCACTGACAATCCGACTGGCGCGTTCCGATTCGGCCTCTGACCTGCGTCGCATCCGTCGCGCCCCTCCGACGGTCCGCTCGCGGGGACAAAGAAGTGCTCCCCGCCCCGGCCCTCGACGCGGGATCCGAGTCCGCCCGATGACGAGGTGGGCGAAGACGCCGACCAGGACATGAGCGCGCCGCCGGACAGTCACGACACGGGACGCGAATCCGCCCACACCGACTCGAACTCCTCGCGGTACGTCTCGAACAACCCGTGCTCGCCGCCTCCGCCCGCCTTGACCACGCGACCGCCGCCGCGCAGCACGAGCACGGGGGCTTCCATGCCGCGGGTGCGCCGCAGGTAGGACTGGACGACGGCCACTCCGTCCGATCCGTCCCCATCGACCATGTACGCGGTGAAGCGCGGGGTTTCGTCGAAGACGTGAATCTGGAAGGCGCCCGGGTCGCGGAGGCGGGAGCGCACACGCCGCATGTGCAGGATGTTCATCTCGACCGTGCGGCTCAACTCGCCCCGCTTGATGCCGAGTTCACGTTCCCGGCGCTTGACCGCACTGCTCGCCGGGTTGAGGAAGAGCAGCCTTACGCGGCTGCCGGTCTCCGCGAGCCGTACCAGGCGGCGGCCGGAGAAGTTCTGGGCCAGGAGGTTCAGGCCTATGCCGATCGCGTCGAGGCGCCGCGCCCCGCCGAAGATGTCCTCGGCCGGGAACTGGCGCAGCAGCCGCACCCGGTCCGGATGCACGCCCACCACGTCCGCGTACCGGTCGCCGACTATGTCCTCGACCGCGTCGACGGGCAGCCTCCGCGCGGAGGGCACCTCCGTGTCGGCGCCGAGCATCTCCAGGAGCCGGGCGGAAGCCCGCTCCGCCTGCGCGAGGACCGCCTCCGAGAGGGCGCGGTTCCGGGAGACGACGTTCCGCGCGACTTCCAGCTCGTCCAGGGCGAGTTCGACGTCCCGGCGGTCGTCGAAGTACGGCTCGAAGCAGGGCCAGTGCTGAACCATCAGCTCACGGAGCTGGGGCAGCGTCAGAAAGCTGAGGACGTTGTCGTCCGCCGGGTCGAGCAAGTAGCCCTTGCGGCGGCTGACTTCGCGTACGGCGACGGCGCGCTGCACCCACTCCTGGCCCGCGGGCCCTGCCGCGGCCACCACCCAGTCGTCGCCGTGGACGGGCTCGTACACGGGCCGGACGACCGCCGAGACGACGGCGCGCAGCCGCTGTTCGACGAGGTTCAGCCAGATGTAGGCACGGCCGGCCCGCTGGGCGCGCGTGCGCACCTCGTGCCAGGCGTCGGCGCCCCAGTCCAGTTCCGGCCCTATCTGCGCGGCCGTGTCCATCGGACGCGCCAGGGAGACCGCAGAGGGCGGGGCGTCGCCGGTGCCTCCCTCGCGACCCTCGTCGCCAGGGGGCAGCTCAAGACCGCCCGAGCTCACCCACGCACCGCCTTCCGCTCCCCCCTGGGACCCCGTTCGGGATCATGGTCCGGAGTCTTGGTCGAGACCCGGTTCAACGATCAAGGAAGGGTACTCCGGGAGCGGTCGACGGTGCAGCCGGATGCTCAGGCTCTTTTCTCAACCTCCTTGTCCCACAAGGCCGTTCCGGCTCGCCGACTCCAGTGGAGTGAGCGGATTCATAGCGGTCAGATCACGTGGGGCCGGTGGGAACCCTTGCCGATGCACTGGTATCGGTTCCTGTCCTCGCCCGAGGGGATGCGGTGGAACCTCATGTTGACCCACGTGCTCGGGTGTTCTGACTGACAGCCCGCCCTCGCGCGGGAACAACTTCCCTCAGGGGCGCGGCGTTTCGAGGGATCCGGCCGAACTCACCACAGTGGTGGGCGCCTCGCGCCACCCGGACGTAGCGTCCCGGTCCTGCTCGCCCCCGCCTCCAGGACGGGCCGCGAGGGCTACGACGAAGGCCAGCGCCGCGGCCGCACTACCGACGGCGAAGGCGGCCGCGGGGCCGTACGACTCCGCGAGGCGCCCGGCGACAGCGAGTGTGACCGCCTGGCCGCCGACGAACGCGCTCGAGGCGAACGTCATACCCTCCGCCAGCCGTTCACGCGGAACTGCCCTCTCGGTGAGGCCGAATCCGCTGATCAGGTTGGGCGCGAAGATGGCGCCGAAAACCGTCACTACTAGATACAGACCGGCCAGTGAATCCGTCCACACCAGAGGGAGCGAGAGCAGCGCGGCAGCCGCCGTCGCGACGCGCCAGCGCAGCAGCAGGCAGATGCGCCCGGGGAGCGCCGCCATGGATAGACCGACGATGGCACTCATGACGCCCATCGCCGCGTATACGAGACCCGCCTGGTCCGGTCGGCCCAACTCCTCTGTGAGGGCCGTGATTCCGGCGCCGCAACCGCCGAGCAGCACACCCAGGAGTACGAGTCCGACCCGCACCACGTACACCTGGCGTGGCATGCGCCGTGCTGCACCACGCGCGCGTGCGTGTTCCTCCGCCGCACGCGCGCGTGGCTGTTCTTGTCGCCCCTTGTGCCGGCCTTCCGCCGGCGTCGGCACCAGGGTGAGCGCGGTCGGGTGCAGCGCGAACCCGGTTCCGCAGACGGCCACGAGGAGCGCCGCCAGGAGCATCGCGTACGCCGGGTGTCCGACGACCGCTGCGAGGCCCACCGCGGCGGGCCCGAGCACGAAGGACACCTCGTCCATGGTGCTCTCCAGGGACATCACCGCGTCGGCGAGCCGGTCGTCGGCCCGGCCACGTCGGGCGAGCGCCACTACGCGTGCCCGCGCAAGCGGGCCGATACCGGGCACCGACGCGCCTGCCAGCGCCCCGAGGACAACCAGCAGCGGCGTGGCCGCACCCAGCAGGGCGCTCGCCGTGAAGGTGCTGATGGCCATCGCGTTCACCAACGCGAGGACCAGCACCACGCGACGCTGCCCGTGACGGTCCGCGAGGCGGCCGACGAACGGCCCCATCGCCACCTGCCCGAGAGCCAGAGCGCAAGCCACCATGCCGCCGATGGCGAGGGAGCCGCTGGTCCTGGTGACCATCAGGACGCTGCCCATCTGGATGATCGCCGTGGGCAGTCGCCCCAGGAAGGAGATCAGCGGAAGCAGCGCACCGGAGAGCCCGATCACCTCCCGGTACGTCTGCAACATCCCGGGAGCGGAATCCCTGCTTGCGCTCTGCTCCCGTGTCCCCTGCGGCATCGTTCGAAGCTATCGCCCTCTTCGGCGCGGCACGCATGCGGTGATGACACGAAAGCGGAGCAGGCCGGTACGTAGGTTCGCATGACGACCGTGCACTGCTCACGGCGACGACAGTGCACTGCCCATGGCGACGACAGTGCGCTGCTGAGAACCCGCACTTGTAGGTGAGCTCTTTCTCGGATGCCGGGCTCACGGTGGACGAGCGGGGCTTCTCGTCGCCACAGACCGCGTCCGTGGAGCCGAGGGGGGCCGGGAGCCGAACCCTCAGGCGCTCTCCGGCGGTGCGGGCGGGAAGGCTCCGCTCCGTCACTCAAATGGCATGCCAAAAACGGATGTTGAGGCCATAACAACGTGAAGCATCCTCCGTCCGTATAGCGGAGCGCTTCCATCCGTATACGCACAGTGGCGCCGGCGCCTTGACAGGGGCTTCAGGGCGTGGGGTACTGCGGATGCGCACGCCGGGAGGACCAACGGGGGTGAGTCACCTGACGGAGCAGCACTATCCCAGTGTGACGGAACTCGTCCTGTCCGCACGGGCCTTGGTGGCTGAAAGCCCCGACCTCTGCGAGTTGCGGCGGATCGGCACCTCGCGCGCGGGGCGCCCGCTGCACCTGCTGTCCGTGGGGCGGTCGGAGCAGCGCGTCCTGGTCGTCGCGGGTGCCCACGCCAACGAGCCCGTGGGCGGCCCCACAGCCCTCCATCTGGCTCGACGCGTGGCGCAGGAGGAGCAGCTCCGGTCCAGGACCAGCTGGCATTTCCTGCTCAGCGCCGACCCGGACGGCGCGGCCCTGCACCGCGCGTCCGCGCCCCGCTCGCTGTTCGACTACCACCGGCAGTTCTTCCGCCCCGCCGGCCCCGAACAGCCGGAGTGGGCGCCATCGGTGCTGCCCCCCGACGCGTGGCCACCCGAAAGCCGCGCTCTCCTGAACGTCATAGACGAGCTGCGGCCCTACCTCCAAGTGTCCCTTCACGGCACCGATCTGGGCGGCAGCTGGGTGCAGTTGACGCAGGACATACCGGGCCTCGCAGAGCCTTTCGCCAAGTCCGCCGCCCAGCTGCACATCCCGATAGAGACCAGCACGTCCGACGCCGCGAGCTGGCCGATAGCCGGCCCGGGTGTGCACGTCATGCCGGATCCGGGCACGGACGCACTGTTCCCGAGCCTCCCCGAGGACGTGACACGGTCGACCTGGCACCACGTGCACCGGTACGGCGGCAGTACGGCCATCGTCGAAGTCCCGATGTGGGCGAGCGATCTGGTCGACGATCCGGCACGTCACCCCGCGCCGCGCGAGGCCCTGCAGCGGGTCTCCGGAAGGCTGCGAGCACAGGCCCTGCGAGTGGAGGGCATGCTGCGGGAGACGGGGCTCGGAGAGGCCGAGGAGCGGTCGCTGCCCGAGGGGTGCGGACCGCTGCTGCGGGCCTCTCGCTGGGCGCTGGGGCTCGTGCCCGGCCTCGCGGAGGACTGGCTGCGGCCACCGCCGAAGGGCGCGACGATGACGTACGTGTCCAGCATCGACGCCTTCGGCCGCCGACTGCCGCTGCGGGCCGCGGCGATGCTGCTGCGGGTGCTCGACGAGGCGGGAGATCCGGCGGCGGCCCGCCTGGAGGGGTTGGTCGCCCAGTGGAGCAGCTCCTTCGAGAGCCACTTCAAGGCGCGCTGGGTGCCGCTGGAGCATCAGGTGGAGCACCAGTCCCGCACAGTCGTCGCAGCGGCCCGGCACGCGCGCGTGAAGGTGAATTAGCACTCTGGGCGGGCCGCGGCCTGCCCGCGGCTGACGAAAAGATCCGCACGCGCGCGTGCGGAAGCGAGCTCCGGCACCCGCACACATACAGCCGTGCCAGTGTCACCACTCACTGCACAGCAAGCCGAAAGCTCATCGATCCGAAGCTCACGTGGTCGCCGTCCCGCACGACCGCGGCAGCGACCACGCGGCGGCCGTTGACAGTCGTGCCGTTGGTCGAGCCCAGGTCGCGCAACACCCAGTGGCCGCCCTGCACGCGCAGCTCGGCGTGCACGCGCGAGACGGTGTCGTGACTGAGCCGCAGACCGCTGGACGGGTCGCGGCCGATACGCAGCGGATAGGGACCCGGCTCGGGAAGCAGCAGCTTGGGCAGCCGCTCCGCCTGCCACGCCCGTCGCACCCGCACGGTGAACGCCGAGGCGGCACTGACCGCGCCGGTCACGAGCGCACTCCAACGGCCTTGCGCAGCAGGCAGATCGGCGGTCAGCGCGGTCAGTTGGTCGGCCCGTTGCGCGACGAGTACGAGCTCCATGCGGCGTACGTACGTGTCGTGCGAGAGCCGCCCCTGGACCACGCCCTCCTGTAGCGCGCGCAACGCCTTGTCGCGTTCGGCGTCCGAGAGCCGCGCGGGATACGTGGGGAACTCGAAGGAGGGCGTCACGTCCGCGATTGTCGGACAGGGCCGCCGGAGTGTCCAGAAAACCCGGAACTTCGCCCCTCGCTGACCAGCACTAACCTGATCCGTAAGCCGGTTGACGGACCGGGACCGCGACCGGGTCGGGCACTGCGGCGACCGAAAACCGCTGGACGGAGGCGCGCGATGGTCATAGGGTCGCAGCGACGCCACTGCTTGCGAACAGCGGAAAGGAGGCGAGAGCCATGAAGTGCACCACCTTGCCACCGCGCTCCCGCCCCGTCCGTGCGGCGTCCCTGGTCTGAACGGGAGCGTTCCGTTTCGCTTCCGGAGGACTCTCCATGACCGATCTGGTCATCCGCGCGCTCACCGAAGAAGACGCGCATCTGTTCAACTCCCTGTCCGACCCCGGTCTCGTGGGCCGCGCCGTCACGGGCGTCGAGTACCGCACACGAGCCGCGGGCGGCGACTATCTGCCCGAGTGGACCTGGGTGGCGCTGCGCGACGGCAAAGTCGTGGCGAGGGCCGCCTGGTGGGGCTCACCGCAGGACACGACACCGCTCAACCTCAACTGGTTCGACTTCGCCCACGGCGAGCACGACGCGGCCGTCACACTGCTGCGTGAAGCGCCCTTCGACGTCGACTACGAGCTGATCCTGCCCTCGGACTGGCGAGAGCGCCCAGCGGCCACAGCAGCGGCTCAGGCGCGGATCTCGGCGGCCGAGGCGGCGGGCAAGCGGGCTCTCGTGGAACGACTCCGGTACGCGTGGACCCCGGACTGCGGGCTTCCGGTCCGCCCCGGCCGACTGCGGTTCCGCGAGGAGCACGACGACGCGATCCTTCTCGACGCCCTGCGCAGGATCCACGCCGACACCCTCGACGCCCACGCGTTGCGCGCCAAGGAGGCGGGCGGCGTGGAGCAGGCAGCGCGGGAGGAGCTGGAGTACATCCACTGGTGCCCCGAGGCCTGGCCACAGCTGGCCTTCACGGAGCAGGGCGAGCTGGTGGGGCTGCATCTGCCGTGCCGGATCCCGTCGGGGTTCGCCGCCGGGTTCATCGGTGTAGTGCCGGAGCAGCGCGGTCACGGGTACGCGTACGACCTGTTGGCCGAGTCGACGCACTTCCTCAGCGAGCGCGGCGCCGACCGCGTCGTCGCGGCGACGGACGTGGGCAACTTCCCTATGGCGGCGAATTTCGCGAAGGCGGGCTATCCGGTGACGCAGAAGCGCATCGACCTGGTCTGAAGCGGCTTGCCTGGAGCCGCATCGATGCTGCGGTAAGCCTCAGTGATCCCGCACCTTTTCGGCCACATCGATGTGCTGGATTGTGCTGGATTCACCGGCGAAATGATCTCTGGTGCAGCACCATGGACGGGCGAGGTCACTGACAGCGTCCGGCCGGACACGTGGGCCGGCAACACAGACGGGGGGCCGTCCGTGCAGTTCGAGGTGTGGGCACCACAGGCGCAGGACCGGGTCACGCTCCAACTGGAAGGCAGCACGCACGCGTTGGAGCGTGATCCGGAACGGCGCGACTGGTGGGTGACCGAGGCAGAGGCGGAACACGGCGCGCGGTACGGGTTCCTCCTCGACGGAGACGGAGGCGGAGACGGGGACGGGGACGGGGACGGGGACGGCGATGATGACGGTGACGGCGACGCCTCATCCGGCGCCGGATCCGATGCCGCCCCCGGCTCAGGCTCCGGATCCGCCGGAGCGCTGCTTCTTCCCGATCCGCGTTCGTTGCGCCAGCCGGACGGCCCGAACGGGCTGAGCGCGGTCGTGGACCACGAGGCGTACACCTGGCGCACACCGTGGCCGGGAAAGCCGCTCACGGGCACCTCAGTGCTCTACGAGCTGCATGTCGGCACCTTCACCCGCGAGGGCACTCTGGACGCCGCTGCGCAACGCCTGGGCCATCTGGCCGAGTTGGGGGCCACTCACGTCCAGCTGATGCCGCTGTGCCCGCTTCCGGGGCGGCACGGCTGGGGGTACGAGGGCGGCTCCCCGTGGGCTGTGCACGAGCCCTACGGCGGGCCCGACGCGCTGAAGCGCTTTGTCAACACCGCGCACGAGCTGGGGCTCGGAGTGGTGCTCGACGTGGTGCACCACCGACTGGATCCGTCCCATACCCAACTCGCCTCTTACGGACCGTACTTCGTGGGCGGATCCGGACCGAGTGCCTCCGCCGTCAACCTGGACGCCCAGGGCTCCGACGAGGTGCGCTCGTATCTCATCGGCAGCGCCCTCTCCTGGCTGCGGGACTTCCGGATCGATGGGCTCCGCCTCGATTCCGTGGACGCGCTGTGCGACACGCGCGCGTGCCACTTCCTGGAGGAGCTCTCCGGGGAAGTGGACGTTCTCGCGGCCGAGTTGGGGCGGCCGCTGTTCCTCGTCGCGGACTCCGATCAGCGTGATCCGCGTCTGACCACGCCGCGCCAGGAGGGCGGGCTCGGCGTGCACGCCCAATGGAACGAGGACTTCCACCACGCCCTGCACACGGCGCTGACCGGAGAGGAACAGGGCCCCTACGCCGACTTCGCACCGTCTCCCCTCAAGGCGCTCGGCAAGACCCTGACGTCCGCGTTCTTCCACGACGGTGGCTACTCGACCGCGCGGGGCCGCAGCCACGGCCGCCCTGTGGACCGGGAACGTACCCCCGCGCACCGCTTCGTGGGGTACGCGCAGAGCCACGCCCAGGTGGGAAGGCGTGCACAAGGAGACCGGCTTTCGGCCTCCCTCGCACCGGGTCTGCTGGCCTGCGCGGCGGCACTCACGCTCACATCGCCCTGCACGCCGATGGTGTTCATGGGTGAGGAGTGGGCTGCCGGAACGCCCTGGCAGTTCTTCACGGACCACCCGGACCCTGAGAGCGTCGCCGCCGTACACCGGGCCCACAAGCGGGAGTTCGCGGCACAGGGGTGGGACGCGCGGGAGATCCCGGACCCGCTGGATCCGGAGACCAGAAACCGCTCCTGTCTGAACTGGGACGAGCCTCAGAACGAGCACCACGCGCGCGTGCTGGCCTGGTATCGCTCCCTGATCGCGCTGCGACGCGGCCAGCCCGACCTGCGCGACCCGGACCTGGCCTCCGTGCGGGTCGCGTACGACGAGACCGCGCGGTGGCTGGTGTTCCGGCGCGGAGACCTGCGGATCGCCGTCAACCTCGGCAAGGAGCCCGCCGCGATCCCTCTGTTGGGCGGCAAGGCCTGTGTGCTCGCATCCTGGGACCCGATCGAGGCTCCGGCCGCGGACGGTGTCCTGCACCTGCCCGCGGAGTCGTGCGTGGTCCTCGGCCCGCTGCAGTGAGAACGGCCGCCTCGGGCCACGGGAGGGGCGCCTGGCGTGGCGGCTCCCCGGGCCTGGGGCGGGTTCCTCTCAGACCGTGGGGTCTGCGCCGGGCAGGGTGCTCAGGCGGTCGAGGCCGGGCGCGCTACTCGACGATCATCAGCTCGCGCACCGTGTTGTTGAGACGCTGACCACCCTCGTCGGTGACGGTCACGATGTCCTCGATGCGTACGCCGAACCGGCCCGGCAGGTATACACCGGGCTCCACGGAGAAGCACATGCCGGGTACCAGAGGCTGCTCCTCGCCCTCGATCATGTAGGGCGGTTCGTGGGTGGTGACGCCGATGCCGTGCCCAGTGCGGTGGATGAAGTACTCGCCGTAGCCGGCCTCATCGATGACGGCGCGCGCGACCCGGTCGATCTCCTGGCAGGCGACTCCCGGCTGCACGGCAGCGCACCCCGCGTTCTGCGCCTCGCGTACGAGATCGTGCACTTCCTGTTCTTCCGCGCTCGGTTCGCCGACGTGGACAGTGCGCGAGGTGTCCGAGCCGTAGCCGTGCTTGAGGCCGCCGAAATCCAGCACCACCATGTCGCCGTTCTCGATCGTCCGCTCGCCCGCCTCATGGTGCGGATTGGCACCGTTGGGGCCCGAACCGACCACAGTGAAGTCGACCTGGGAGTGCCCGAACTGCCGCAGCAGGTCGGCGAGATCGGCCGCCACATCGAGCTCCCTGCGACCGGAGAACCGCACCTTGAGGATCTCCTCATAGGTGGCGTCCGCCGCAGCACCCGCAGCAGCGAGCCGTTCCAGTTCATGAGCGTCCTTGACCGCGCGCAGCATGGGCAGGGCCTCGGTGAGGGATGCGTAGGACGTGCCGGGCAGTGCCTGCTGGAGAGCGAGCAGGTGCATGGCCCAAGCGTTGTCGCTGATGCCGAACCGGCCGTCGAAGTCGAGGAGCGGGGCGGTGACGGCGTACGGATCCTTGCCGTCCGTCCAGTCCCGCAGGGTGACGGCGGGCGCTCCGGGGGCGCGCTCGGCGTCCGGCGCCTCCAAGGTGGGGACGACGAGGATCGGATCCTGGCCGGCAGCCAGCACGAGCAGGGTGAGCCGTTCCGTGGTGGCCGTGGGCTGGTAGCCGGTGAGCCACACCAGGTCGGGCCCCGGGGCGACGAGGAGGCCTGCCAGCCCGGCGTCTGCCGCGGACTGGGCGGCTCGCTCCATGCGGACCTTGTAGTCGTCGGCGGTGAACGGCGCGGGCGCGGACGTCATGGCTGCCTCCTGGGCGTTCCGGGACTCTCCCCGCAGGCATCATCGCCCGCGTCGCGGTGGGGGCGCGAGCGGGCCGATGCACCATCGTCGAAATCCGGCACTACTCATGCGTGGGGCGGCCCACTTACGCGCGCGTAGTGCCGGATTTCACCAGCACGCGACAGGACACCGTGCGCTTCGCCCCCCCGATGAGCGTGCCGAGCATGGCCCCATGCTCAGGGCCGGGACACCGCCGGAGCAGGGGTTTTCCCCCAGCGCAACTAATTTTTAGATGAGCATCAACCATTAAGCACAGCGGCCGCGACGCCACGAAGTGACCGTCGGTCCTTGTCAGGGGGGAGGGCATCACACCGTGCTCGTACTGGCACAGATCAGCGACCTGCACCTGGACGGCACCGCACGCGCGACCGAACGCGCCGAGCTGGTCATGAAACGGCTGCGCGGCCTGCACACGCGCGTGGACGCCCTCCTCGTGACCGGAGACATCGCCGACCACGGCACGGAGGACGAGTACGAGGAGGCGGCACGCATCCTGAAGGCGCCGTTCCCCGTGCTCATGTGCCCCGGCAACCACGATGTGCGCGCGCCCTACCGCAAGGCCCTGTTGGGCGACACCCACACAGCGCGCCCCGACGCACCCGTGAACACCGTCCACCGCATCGGTGGCACGGCTGTCCTGATGTGTGACTCCAGCATCCCCGGCCGCGACGACGGCGTTCTCGACGCGGAGACGTACGCCTGGATCGAGGCGACGCTCGACGACCTGGGCGCCGACATGCCCGCCCTGCTCGCCTTCCACCATCCGCCGGTGGCGCTGCACCACCCGCTGCCGGACGCCAACCCCTTGCGCCAACCCCAGGACCTCACCGCCCTGTTGGACCGCCGGCCTCAGGTCAAGGCGCTCATCACCGGCCATGCCCACTCTCCCGCGGCCACGGTCTTCGCGGGTCGCCCTCTCGTCGTCGGACCCGGTGTGACGTGGACGCTGCAACTGCCCTGGGAAAGCGCCGAGGTGGCGGACCGAGCGGCCGACCCGGGGCTCGCGTTCCACGTACTCGACGACGAAGGGCGCCTGATCACGCACTTCCGGAGTGTGCAGGCCACGTGAACAACCCAGGTCGGGCTACGTCGCCACGCCGGGCGTGACGACGAGCGACCGGCGCTCACCGGCGCGGTTTCGCACGCTCAACGTGAGGGCGACTCCGGGACGCGCCTTCGCCACGGCCGCGGCCAGTGCGGCCGCGGACGCTGTCCGCCCGTCGCCGACCGCGAGGATCACATCGCCGCGCACCAGGCCTGCAGCGTGGGCAGGCCCGGGAACATGCACGCCGACGATTCGCGCGCCGGAGCCTGTCGGCAGGTCGACGACCTCCACACCGAGCGTGGCGCGTGCCATGTCGCTTGAGGCGTCCGCGTTCACAGCCGCCTTCCCTCCTACCGCCCCCTCCTGGCCGCCTTGCGGCTTCTGGCTCGACGGCGGGCCGGAGTCGCGCGAAGCCCCCTTCCGACCAGCATTGCCCAACTCTCCTGGCGAAACAGCCAGTTGACCTCCTGAAGCCTGCTGCTTCAGGTCGGCAAGACGGCTCATACCGATGACCGTCGCCCCGACGGTGCCCAGGCCGACGCCGGCAAGCACGAGCATCACGGCGACGAGAACGCCGAGCAGAGCGGTCAACAGCCGTCTGCCGCGCCGCCGGACGGGTCGGGGCCGACACCCGGCCGCGGTCTCGCCGGCATGGCCGGGCATCGGCTTGGGACGCAACACTGTCTCTTCCATGGCTCGCCTCCGCGTGATGCTCTACCCTGTGGCCGACCACGGAACGATTCACGAAAGAGTGACTCATTTCGTGCAGAGACGGGCGTTTACCCGCGATCCCGGACGCCAGCTCCGCACCGCTTGCCGAAATGCCTGGTCAGGCCGCTGCCAAGTCCGTTGTCAGTGGCGGCTGTTACCTTCTTCGACATGGCAGATCGAGGGCCCGACACCCCTCGACTTGTCGGCCGCGCAAAGGCAGAGAGCCCGCTCCGCTGCACTGGCCGAGCCCGTCAATCCACGGGCCGGCGGAGGCGGGACGACGGGAGAGCCGGAGCGGGAGCAGCACAAGGCACGTAAGTGCCACCGAGCTCCCGCCGCTTCTCCCCTCCCCCGCCCCCTCTTCGCTTCTCTCCCCGCGTCCGACCGCTTACGAGCGACCCATCAGTTGCGCGCACCGCGCATCCCGGCTGAATCCCTGCGTGTCGACATCGGCACGGCCAACCGTTCAGACCGTCCGGTTCTCCATCACGCCGCTCTGCGGCCAGACTCAGCGAAGGCGAGCATTCATGCCCATGCCTTACAGCCACAACAGCAAGCAGTCACCCTCTGAAGGTGCGTACGTACCGACGCTGCCAGGGCGTCTCCACGGCATGCCGGTCATAGTGGCGGCGCACGAAGTCCACCGCTTCCGTGGGCGGTACGCCGTCCAGGACGGCGAGACAGGCCAGCGCTGTGCCGGTGCGGCCGCGACCGCCGCCACAAGCGACCTCGACCCGCTCGGACGCGGCGCGCTCCCAGACGTTACGGAGCACGGCGGCGGCCTCGGCCCGATCGCTGGGCAGCCGGAAGTCGGGCCAGCGCAGCCAGCGGGACTCCCATTCCGTCGCGGTCGGCTGCTTGCCGAGCAGCAGCACGGAGTACGTGGGCAGGGGCCCCTCAGGCGACGGCTTCCGCAGGGCGCGCCCGCGCACCAGGCGGCCCGACGGCAGGCTCAGCACTCCGGTTTCTGCCGGATTCCAGGACTCGATCACGCACCTACGCTAAGTGGCGCCTCAGGCGGGCCGCCACGGAATGCCGCATGCCGCTTCGCTCCCCGAGGGTCCGCCTTTCCCCTCCGAGGGTCCGCCTTTCCTCCCCGAGGGTCCGCTCCGTCTCTCTCCGGGCCCCCCTCCCGGTTCCCTGACCGGCTCCTTGACCGCCTGAGGCTCTTACTCCGCTCGCTGCTTCGCCGCCTGGGTTCTGCAGCCTTCCAGAGTTCAGAACCCGTACCGCAGCATGCGGCCGACGTCGCGCATCACCGGGATACGGGCGAGCAGCCGCATGCCGAGACGGCCCGATGGGGGCAGATGGTCAAGCCCTGGCACCTCGACGCTCCGCACCGAGTCGAGCAGGGTGAGCCCTGGGGCCCAGGACTCCAGAGCTTGGGGATCGTCGACTCCCCAGTGGAGCGTCGCGCCGGCGTTGCGCACGGCGGGCACCCATTTCTGCAGCCGGATGCCGGCCGAGCCGTACACGTCGAAGAGCAGGCGGCCGCTGGGGAAGCGGGCGGTGACCCCCTGGATGAGACGGCGGGCTTCGCCCTCGCGCAGGTACATGGAGAGGCCCTCGAAGACCGCCACGGTGGGGCGGTCCGCGGGGACTTGTTCGAGCCAGCCTTCCTCGGTGACGGAGGAACCGATCACGCGGTAGTCCACGCCGTCGGGTTCGCTGAGCAACCGGCCGCGCAGTTCGATCACTTCGGGAAAGTCCACATCGATCCACCGCACGCTCGGCGGGGGCGCGATCCGGTGCACGCGCGTGTCCAGGCCGCAGGCCAGGTGGAGCACAGTGGCCGAGGGCTGGTCGGCGAGGAACTCCCGGGTCCAGTCGTCGAGTTGGCGGGCTCTGAGGGCGACGCCCACAGCGGAGGCGCCTTTGACGCCGGTCTTGCGGAAGTCGTAGTCGATGCGGCGCACGGCGCGGGCCGCCTCGTCGTCGTGCAGGACGGAGCGTGGCGAACGGCTGTCCAGGGCGCGCCCGTAAAGGGTGGCCAGCATGGTCTCCTGAGCGCCGGTCAGCGTGATCTTCTCGCGGTCCATGAGGCCTCAAGCTACTCACGGGGAGGCAGACGAGGGCCTCGACACGGAAAGGTGACGCGAACCTGCCGCCGCCACCGCTCCCGAACCGGCCGCACCTCCTCCGCCGCGATCTCAGGCCATGCGATAGCGGTGAGCGTCCTGCGCCGGTACGTCGAGATCCTGGCGCCAGGCGGCGAGCACGCCGACGGACGGCTCGAAGAGATCGGCGGGGAGGGCGTCGAGGGCCGTCCACGCCCACCGCACGATCTTGTCCGGTTCGGTCACCTCGGCGACGGCTCCCGCGGGCGCCGACACGACCGCCGCGGCGGACAGTCTGGTGACGCCCTGCTTGCCGTCGACAACCACGGCAACGACCTGGACGTCTTCGGGAGACACCGACAAGGCGGTCTCCTCGGCGAGTTCGCGGGCCGCGCTCTGCTCGAAGCTCTCCCCCGCGTCGACCTTCCCTCCGGGAAGCTCCCAACGGTCGTCGTGGCCGAGCCCGAGGAGGATGCGCTCCTGATCGTCGACAACGATGACGCCGACGCCGGTGACGCCGTTCGGCGCGGGGAAGGCCCGCTCGACCCTCTCGGCCTTGGGGGCAGCGGACTCGGACATGTTGTTCCTGGACACGGCGGCCTCCAACCTGCGCGTACGGCAGCCGAGTTCCGTAGTGCGTACGACAGGGGCATCGGGTCTCGGCGATCAAGGTCACCGTATCGCTGCTGCTCCGGCCGATCGAAAGCGGCGACGAGAAAGGCCTGGCCCGCCAGGAATCGTTGCCGTGCAGATGGCTGCCTGGTCGGGCTTTTGGCTGCGGATGCAACTGCAGCTACGGCTACGGCTACGGCTACGGCTACGGCTACGGCTACGGCTACGGAAACAGTGCGAGGTCTGGCCCTGGCAGGACCCCACCCGCGCAAGCAGCCCGGGTGGACACAGCCGCTGGCTCCCACAGCGCCCATCAAGTACCAGGACGCGACCTTCGGCCTCCTGGCCCGGACGGACCCGGCGCCCCCAGTGGGCCGGGTCAGCCGGAGGCCGGGACGGGACGGGCCAGACCTGCCGTCGCCGCCGCGTGGCAGGCGCCTCGGCCGTCGGCGCGGGCGACGATGCGGCCGCCGGCGATCCGTACGGCGGCCTCTGTGCCATCGCTCACCGCGGGAAGACCTGCTGCGGAGGCGAGGGAGCCCGAGGCGTCGTACACCACCTGGAGTCGCGGCCAGGATGCGACGGGGAAGGAGGCACGCAAACAGCTCACGACGTCGGCGATTGTGAGGCGTGCGAGCGGAATAAGTTCGTCCGGGCAGCCGGAGACGAGTGCCACGGTCACCGTGGCACCGGGCGGCGCCGACCGTACCGCCTCCTCCACGGCTTCCAGGCGGTGCAGGCCGAGCACAGCGAGTACGCCGTCGGCGCCGAGGCGGGCAGGGGTTCCGCGCACCGCATCCACGAACGCAGGGTTCGCGGCCGGGTCCGCACCCGCCCGCGAGCCCGCCCGCGAGCCTGTCGGGGAGACGTCGAAGGCCGAGGCGCAGGGCCATGGATCGTCCACGGGTCGTGCTCGGGGCACGTAAGGGAGATGTGGCGGGGCCCAGGTGTCGTGCGGGGTGGCGTCGGCGAACCGTTCGCAGGCGTGGATCACGGTGAAGGGTTCGATGAACCCGGGTGCGGCATCGGCCAGTTGGCGTGCTCCGTGGAGCGAGGTCAGTACGGATTCCGCCACGCGCACCATGCGGGGGCCCTCGGCCGGGCCTTCGTGATCGGAGGGTGCGCGGACGGGCAGCAGCTGTTCGAGGGCGAGACCGAGCAGAAGGGCGTCCAACTTCAGGAGTTGGCCGTACGGTCGGCGGGTTCGCTCGTCGGCGAGCACTTCGGACATGAGGTGGGTGTCCAGCCGCGCGAGCCCCCCGTCGAGGAGGTCATCGCCGGACGAAGCGCCGTCGTACGAAGCGCCGTCGTACGACGCACGGTCACCGGCGAGCGGCAGGCGGGCCGTCCACGTGCGGGCGAAGAGGGCGAGGGCGCTGCGGGGCGTGCAGTCGACCGCGAGGCTGGTGGACGTTTCGGGTGCGGACTCGGCCAGCTCCGCGAGGACCGCAAAGTAAAGGGCCCTCTTTCCGGGGAAGTTGGAGTAGACGGCGCCGCGAGTGAGGCCCGCGCGTTCGGCAATGCTGTCGACCTTCGCGCCGGGATAGCCGCGAGCGGTGAACTCCTCCCGGGCCGCCGCAAGGACCTTGGCGCGATTGAGTTGCTGCAATTGCGCCCTGCTGAGCCGACCCATTGCCCTCACTCGCTGATGCCCTGTATGGATTGCCGTCCGTCACGGCGCAGGATACCTTCGTTTCACATGGTGACGTCATCTGATCCCGGCATTTGAGGTACGAGTGGCACGCATCGGCGACAGCGAAAACCTGCTGAAGTGCACGTTCTGCGGCAAGAGTCAGAAGCAGGTCAGGAAGCTCATCGCGGGCCCGAGCGGCATCTGCATCTGCGACGAGTGCGTGGGGCTGTGCAACGAGCTGATCGCCGAGGAGGCCGAGGAGGCAGCCGAGGGCGTGCCGCGTGAACTGCCCACGCCACGCGAGATCTTCACGTTCCTCGAGCAGTACGTGATCGGGCAGGAGGAAGCCAAGAAGACGCTGTCGGTGGCGGTCTACAACCACTACAAGCGGGTACGTCAGGGCGGCGCGCAGGCCGGTTCGGCGGGCGGGGGGCAGGGCTCGTCGTCATCGTCTGTGCTTCCGGAGCCGGTTGAACTCGGCAAGTCCAACATCCTGTTGATGGGGCCGACTGGCTGCGGCAAGACGTATCTGGTGCAGACTCTGGCGCGCATGCTGGAGGTGCCGTTCGCGATCGGTGACGCGACGGCGCTGACCGAGGCGGGCTATGTCGGCGAGGACGTCGAGAACATCCTGCTGAAGCTGTTGCAGGCGGCGGACCACGATGTGGAGCGGGCGCAGCACGGCATCATCTACATCGACGAGATCGACAAGGTGGCGCGCAAGAGCGAGAACCCTTCGATCATGCGGGACGTGTCGGGCGAGGGAGTGCAGCAGGCGCTCCTGAAGATCCTCGAGGGCACGGTGGCCTCGGTGCCGCCGCAGGGCGGGCGGAAGCATCCGCAGCAGGAGTTCATCCAGTTCGACACGTCGCAGGTGCTGTTCATCGTGGGCGGCGCGTTCGCCGGTCTGGAGCGGATCATCGAGCAGCGGGCGGGCGGCAAGGGCATCGGCTTCACCGGTTCGCTGGGGCCGACGCAAGGGGCTGTCGAGGAGCGGCCGTTCGCGGGTGCGCTGCCGCAGGATCTGCTGAAGTTCGGCCTGATCCCGGAGATCGTGGGGCGGCTGCCGATGATGGCGGCGGTCGATCCGCTGGACGGGCCTGCCCTGGTCCGCATCCTCACCGAGCCGCGCAACGCTCTGCTGAAGCAGTACCAGAAACTCTTCGAAATGGACGGCGTGGAGCTGGAGTTCACGGACGAGGCTGTCGAGGCGATCGCCGAGCAGGCACTGCTGCGCCGCACGGGCGCCCGCGCGGCCCGCACGATCCTCGAAGAGGTGCTGCTGAACGTGATGTACGAGGTGCCGAGCCGGGACGATGTGGTGCGGGTCGTCGTGACGCGCGACACCGTGCTCGACAACGTCAACCCGACGCTCGTGCCACGGGACGAGTCCGGTCCGAGCGAGAAGTCGGCGTAAGACCACCTCACGATCCGTGTGCGGCCACGCCCCCTCGTCTCTCTCGTGCCCCCGCCTCTTTCTCATGCCCCGACCTCACAGCTTCGCTGTTGGCAGAACGGAACCTGCCCCTCAGCCGGTCCTCCGCTCCTACCCTGAAACGGTGAGCAGCGAAGAGCCGACGAAAGCACTCGAGGCGCGAGACGGCCGCGTCACCTGCACGGGCCAGGGCCGGTCCGTAGTCCCGGTCGTCCGGGGTCCGCGTGCGGGCCACAGGGCCCATGACTCCCACAAGTCGGGCGAGACCCGTGACGCCCAGGTGATACCGCTGCGCCCCGCCCTCTCGACGCCCGAGGCCCCGGCCGTGCCCGCAACGCCCGCAACGCCCGCAACGCCCGCAACGCCCGCAACCCAAACGTCCCCCGTAGCTCCCACAGCTCCCACGGCTCCCACGCCCAAGGCCCCCACCAAGGAGCCCCTGTGGCGGGACATCGTGGGTGATGTGCTGCGGCATGAACGGCTCGTTCAGGAGCGGACGTTGAAGGACGTGGCGGACGCCGCCCGGATCTCGGTCCCGTATCTCTCGGAGTTGGAGCGGGGCCGTAAGGAGGCCTCGTCCGAGGTGCTGGCCGCTGCCGCACGCGCCTTGGGCCTGAGCCTGACCGATCTGCTCTCCCGAGGGCACGCGGAGATCATCCGGCTCGCCGGCGCGGGCCCGGTCAGCGGGGCCGGTGGACGTTCCGGTGCGCGCATCACGGGCCCGACGGCGAGCATTCACCGGAACCGGATGCGGCTGGCGGCCTGAGCCGAGGTCGGCGTACGGGGGCCGGGCCCTGGCCCGGCCCCCGTACGCCCTGGCCAGGCTCGCTCCCGTACGCACCAGCCAGGCCCGTCCCCGTACGCCCTAACCCAGTCCCCGCGCCCCCTCCGTCCGACGTGTCAGGACCTCGTCCGCGAGGCCGTACGCCACTGCCTCCTGGGCCGTGAAGACTTTGTCGCGGTCCATGTCCTGGCGCAGGGTCGCCACCGCGTGCCCGGTGTGCTGGGCGAGCACCTCCTCGATCTGGGCGCGGATCCGGATCATCTCCTTGGCCTGGACGCGCAGGTCGGCGACCGTCCCGCGCTGTCCACCGCTCGCGGGCTGGCCGAGCAGTACGCGGGAGTGGTCCAGGACGAAGCGCCTGCCCTTGTCGCCCCCGGCAAGGAGCACGGCGGCCGTGGACGCGGCCTGGCCCACACAGAACGTGGAGATGGGAGCGCCGACGAAGGTCATCGTGTCGTAGATGGCCATGAGTGAAGTGAACGATCCGCCCGGGGAGTTGATGTAGATGGCGATCTCCTGGCCCGGGTTGGACGCCTCCAAGTGCAGGAGTTGCGCGATGACGACGTTGGCGACGCCGTCGTCGATCTCCGTGCCGAGGAAGATGATGCGCTCGGAGAGCAGTCTGCTGAAGACGTCGTAGGACCGCTCGCCCTGCGGGGTGCGCTCGACGACGTTCGGGATCGTGTACGTACCCATGCTCAGAATCCCCTCCGCTGCCTGGCCGCTGCGGGCCGGACGTCGACCATCGAGGTGACCACGTGGTCGACCATGCCGTAGTCCTTGGCCTGTTCGGCGGTGAACCAGCGGTCGCGGTCGCCGTCGCGCGCGATGGTCTCCTCGGACTGTCCGGTGTGCTCGGCCGTGATGCGCTCGATGGAACCCTTCAGGAACTCCAGGTTCTCCGCCTGGATCTCGATGTCGGCGACGGCACCCCCGATGCCGGCGGACGGCTGGTGCATCATGATCCGCGCGTTGGGCAGGGCGTACCGCTTCCCCGGGGTGCCGACCGCGAGCAGGAACTGGCCCATGCTGGCGGCGAAACCCATGGCCAGCGTAGAGACGTCGTTCGGGATCAGCTGCATCGTGTCGTAGATGGCGAGGCCGGCGTGCACGGAGCCGCCGGGGCTGTTGATGTAGAGGCTGATGTCGGTACGCGGGTCCTCGGCCGACAGCAGCAGCATTTGCGCGCACACCCGGTTAGCGGACACCTCGTCGACCTGTGTGCCGAGCACGATGATGCGCTGGCCGAGGAGTTGGGCGGCCAGATGGTCGTCGAACCGCGTGGGCACCGTGTCCCCTTCCTCGGCCCGTGGGCTCGCGTCCCGGCCCCAGGGGGTGGTGAGCGAAGTCGTAGTCATCGGGTCCTCCTCACTTCGTTACGCCGTTACTTCGTCGCTTGTCGCTCGCCGCTTCGTCTTCGTCGCAGCACGTCAGCGGGTCACTCCCAATGTCGGCCCCCGGCGACCACGAGGACAGAGTTCTCTGCCCTGAGCAGATCTGCCCACAGCAGAGCGAAGGCGGATCCGGCCGTACGCAGGCACAACACCGGGCCACCCCCACGTCCGCCCCCGACCACCTCACACGGCCCTTAACTCGACGGCATACATTGCCTGTTGAAGATCCGTGAGCAGCGCCACCAGGAGGACCCATGTCTGAGCGACCCACCCCCGAGACGGCCCCCGAGACGGCCCCCGACGAGCTGCGCGCCCGGATCAACACCGCCCAGCCGCACACGGCCCGAATCTGGAACTACTGGCTCGGCGGCAAGGACAACTACGACGTCGACCGCGCGGCCGGCGACCAGATCCGGCAACTGCACCCGGGCATCGGGGAGTACGCGCGCGCGGACCGCCGCTTCCTCGGCGCGGCGGTGCGGCACCTGGTGGACAAGGTCGGCATCCGCCAGTTCCTGGACGTGGGTACGGGGCTGCCCACCGCCGACAACACGCACGAGGTGGCGCAGGCGCTCGCGCCGGAGAGCCGTGTCGTGTACGTCGACAACGATCCGCTGGTGCTCGCGCACGCGCGTGCGCTGCTGACCAGCACTCCGGAGGGCAGGACCGCGTATCTCGACGCCGACCTGCGCGACGTGGACACGATCCTGGAGCACGCGGCCAGGACCCTGGACCTGAGCCGGCCGGTCGCGCTGGTGCTGCTCGGGGTCGTCATATTCATCGAGGACGAGGAGGAGGCCCGTGGTGTCGTACGACGCATCATGGACGCCCTGCCCAGCGGCAGCCACCTCGTGCTCTCGCACACCATCACCAGCCCCGCCATGCCGGACGTGGACGCGGCCGTCGCGTTCTGGAACGAGCACGGCACCCCGAAGCTGACGCAGCGCACTCCTGCCCAAGTGGCGGAGTTCTTCGACGGTTTGGAGCTGATCGGCCCCGGCGTCGTGTCCTGCAACCGCTGGCACCCGGACGTCGCCGACGAGACGGTGGAGGAGGTGGCGATGTTCGGCGGGGTGGCTGTGAAGCGCTGACGCGCTGCGCGGCGGAGAAGGTCCCGCGCCTACGGGTCAGGCTCCCCCCATCCGTCCCCGGCTCCGCAACGTATCCGGTCCCCGACTCCGGCCCCGCTTCAGGTCCCCGACTCCGCCCGCATCCGGTCCCCCGACTCCGCCCGCATCCGGTCCCCCGACTCCGCCCGCATCCGGTCCCCCGACTCCGCCCGCATCCGGTCCCCCGGCTCCGCCCCGCCATCCGGTCCCTCGGCTCTCACCGCTTCCGGTGGCGGTGGCGCGCCGCCTGGCCGATAACCTGAGGATCCACCCGCCCGAGATATCCCCTTTGCGGTATGTGGTCACTTTCACGCCCCAAGGAAGCGCTGCCGGGCAGATCCCGACTGCGACTGTCCGCCCGGTCCACGGCCGCCACGTGTGGCGCCCTCGCTCTGGCATGCGCGCCGCTGACGGCGACGGCGGCGCACGCCAAGTCCGCCCAGGACGGCAGGTCCGCCCAGGACGGCAGGTCCGCCAAGCCCACCGCGCAGCGCGCGTCCGCCCTCGCGGCCCCGCTGCCCAGCGGGCTCGGGCCATGCGTGCCGGGCGAGTGTCCGGACACGTACCCGCCGGTCAACAACGACGCCATCGAGTACCGCGACAACGCCATCAACATCTACGTCGGCGACGACTTCCTGGTGCGCGGCAGCGCGGCGGAGGCCGAGGGCCGGGTCGTCACGCTCGGCGACTTCGACCAGGACAAGGCGCCGGGGGGCAGCAGCGTCTACAACGTCGGCGAGGCGGGCGTCGGCTCACGCGTGGCCCCGCCCGTGGGTGCCGACTGGCTGACGACGGGCGGCGACGTCAGCGTGGCCGACGGCGAACGCCTGCTCGCCGAGGGTGGCGTGACCCGGTACGCGGGCTCCACGAGCGGCACCATCGACTCGGAACTGGAGCAGGACGACGCCGCGGCGACCCCGTACATCGGGCTGCGTGACGATCTCACCGAGGCCAGCCAGTGCTACGCGCACCCGGAGGGCGGCACGAGCGCCCGTACAGCCACCGGAACGGCCGTCAACAGCAGCTACGAGACCCGCTTCACCGGCGACGGCACGTCCTCGCTTCAGGTGTTCAACGTCGACTTCGACATGACGTCCGCCTCCGGAGGGGACCAGGACATCGTCTTCGAGGGCATCCCCGAGGGCGCGACGGTCCTGGTCAACGTCCTCGGCGACAGCCGCACCCTCAGCACGTACGGCGGCAGCCTCGACGACGACCACCCGCTCAACCAGCTGCGCAACCGACTGCTGTGGAACTTCCCGGACGCGACCACCGTGAACGTCGCGGGCTCCGGCCAGCTGCAGGGCAGCTTCCTGATCGGCAACCAGGCGTCCACGTCGACGGTCAGCGTGATCGGGATGAACGGCCGCTTCTTCACCACGGGTTCGCTCACCCACACCTCCGGCACGGGTGGGGGCAGCGGCCAGGAGTTCCACAACTATCCGTTCGAGGGCGACCTGCCGGACTGCCGCAGCCCGTTGGAGATGGGCGGGGTCGAGGTCGTCAAGACCGACGAGGAGACCGGAAACCCCCTCCCCGGCGCCGAATTCGAACTCTGGCAGGAGACCAACGACACCGAAGGCCTCCAGACCACCGGCAACAACCCCGACACCCAAATCGGCAACACCTGCACCACCAACACCACTGGCACCTGCCGCCGCACCGTCCCCACCGGCACCTACTACTGGCGCGAAACCCAAGCCCCCGAAGGCTACGAACTCCCCGACCCCGCCGTCTTCGGCCCCCTCGAACTCACCGAGACCAACGCCACCCAAGGCGTCACCGTAACCGCCACCAACACCCCGGAGGAGGTGCCCGACCCGGAAGGTGCGCTGTACGTCGTCAAGACCGACGAAAGCGACGGTGAGCCGTTGGGTGGTGCCGTGTTCCAGCTGTGGCGGGAGAGCAACGGGCAGGCGGGGCTGCAGAGTTCGGGCGCCCGCCGGGACACCCGGATCGGCAACGGCTGCACCACGGACTCACGCGGCCGCTGCGACTTCGACGAGCTGCCGCCGGGCGAGTACTACCTGCAGGAGACGGACGTCCCCGAGGGCTACGTCCTGCCCGACGACCGGGTGAGCGGCCCGCACGAGGTCCCCGCGGACAACGCCGACGAGGGCGTCACCGTACGCCTCAGCAACAAGCGCGGGGAGCCGGGCAAGGACGGGAAGTAGGTCCTGATACGGCTGGAACAACGTGCTGGAACAACGGCGGTGGGCACGATCGGAAGGTCGTGCCCACCGCCCTTGTCGTACGACCGGAGCCGACGGGGAGGGACGGGGAGGGACGGGGGGAACTACTCCCCGTCCGCGTCGAGCCGCAACGAGATCGAGTTGATGCAGTACCGCTGATCGGTGGGCGTCGGATAACCCTCGCCCTCGAAGACGTGCCCCAGGTGGGAGCCGCAGCGGGAGCAGCGGACCTCCGTGCGGACCATGCCGTGGGAGCGGTCCTCGATCAGTTCGACGGCGTCCGACTGCTTCGGGTCGTAGAAGGACGGCCAGCCGCAGTGGGACGCGAACTTGGTCTCGGAGGTGAACAGCTCCGCGCCGCAGGCACGGCAGGAGTAGACGCCCTTGGTCTTGGTGTCGGTGTACTCACCGGTGAACGCGGGCTCCGTGCCGGCCTGGCGCAGGACCGCGTACTCCGCGGGGCTCAGCTCCTCGCGCCACTGCTCGTCCGGCTTTTCGACGTCGTACAACATGGTTGCGCGTCCCCTCAGTTCGATCGGTGCGGTCGGTGCGGTCGGTGCGGTCGGTGCGATCAGTGCGGCTCGGTCCGGTTCAGTTCGACACGGCCGACAGGCGGTCCAGGATCTTCGGGCCGAGGTCCGTCACATCGCCCGCTCCCATGGTGAGAACGAGATCGCCGGGCCGTGCCATTCCCGCGATCACCTCGGGGACGGCGTCCTTGGCGTGCTCGGGGGTGACGTCCGCGCCTGCCGTGCGGGCCGCGTCGATGATGAGTGCGCTGGTGATGCCGGGGATCGGGTCCTCGCGGGCCGGGTAGATGTCCAGGACCACGGACGCGTCGGCGAGCGCCAGCGCCTGGCCCATCTCGACGCCCAGCTCCTGGGTGCGGGAGAAGAGGTGCGGCTGGAAGACCACCAGGAGCCGGGAGTCCCCGACCGCGCCGCGGATCGCCTCCAGGTCGGCGTTCATCTCGGTCGGGTGGTGCGCGTACGAGTCGATGACCTGAACGCCGGAAGCCTCGCCCTTGAGCTGGAGGCGGCGCTTGACGCCGGTGTACTTGCCGAGGGCCGAGGCGAGGTTGTGGGCCGGGATGCCGAGGGCGACTCCGGCGGCGAGGGCGGCGACGGCGTTGTGCGCGTAGTGCCGCCCGGGGACCGAGACGGTGAAGGTGAGCAGCTTGCCGCCGAGCAGGACGGTCACTTCGCTGGTCAGCCCGCGCGGAGTGACCTTCTGGACGCGGACGTCGGCGCCCTCGGATTCGCCGTACGTGACGATCTGGACGTCGGAGCGCTCGCTGACGCGGCGGGTGAGTTCGGCGGCGCCGGACTGGTCGGCGGCGATGACCAGGGTGCCGCCGGGGACGATCTTGTCGGCGAAGGTCTCGAAGGACTCGTAGATCTCGTCCATGGACGCGTAGTTGGCGTGGTGGTCCAGCTCGACGTTGAGGACGATGGCGACCTCGGGCGCGTACTTGTGGAAGCTGCGGTCCGATTCATCGGCCTCGGCGACGAAGATCTCGCCCTCGCCGTGGTGGGCGTTGGAGCCGGGCGCGTCCAGGTCGCCGCCGATGGCGTACGAGGGGTCGAGGCCGAGGGCGGACAGCGACACCGCGAGCATCGAGGTCGTGGTGGTCTTGCCGTGCGTGCCCGCGACCGCGATGGGGCGCAGGCCGGTCATCAGGGAGGCGAGGGCGTCCGAGCGGTGCACGACCGGGATGCCGCGCTCGCCCGCCGCCACCAGCTCCGGGTTGTCCTCACGGATCGCGGAGGAGACGACGACGGCGGAGGCGTCCGCGGCGAGGTGGGCGGCGTCGTGGCCGATGTGCACCGTCGCGCCGCGCTCGCGCAGCGCCTCGGCGGTGGCGGACTCGCGCGCGTCGCTGCCCGCGACCTTCGCGCCGCGCTGGGCGAGGATCTTCGCGATGCCCGACATTCCGGCGCCGCCGATGCCGATGAAGTGCGGTCGGTCCATGGCGGGGGGCAGGCCGGGGGTCATGTACGTCTCCTGGGCGGGCTGGCTGTCCGGGGGGGGTCGGCCGCCGGTGTCCCGGTGCCGCGCCCCCGCGCCGGGTCGGGGGCAGGCCCAGCGTAGTCGGGCCGTACGCAACCGCGTACGCGGCACCGCCCGGGGCCCTACTCGCTGTGCGCGTAGAGCTTGAGCACCGGGACGCCGACCTTGTGGCGGGCGCGGGAGGCCCAGTCCCGGTGGAAGAACTCCTCGACGTAGTGCGGCGCGGTGAGGACGATGACCTCGTCTGCGTGGGTCTCCTCGGCGACGCTCTTCAGGACACTCATCGGGTGGTCCTCGACGAGCTGGCCGATCGCCTCGCAGCCCGCGTCGCGCAGCGACTTGAGGGAGTGTTCGAGGCCGAGGCGGGCGGGTCCGGTGGCGTCCTCGCCCTCAGGTTCGTCGCCCTCGTGGACGGCGTCCTCCAGCTCGCCGAGGGCGACGTCGTCGAGGGCGCGAAGGAGGCGGTCCTGGTCGCCGCGGGGCTGCATGAGGACGACGAAGGAGACCGCCTCGTCGCCGTGCAACGAGGTGACGAACTCCACGTCCACGGACGACAGGGACTTCTCGATCATCAAAACGCTCGTGAACGACACGGCGGGCGCCCTTCTCCATACGGGGGCCTGGGGCCCCTGCGGAATCCATCCTGACCGACATCCTGACCGACATCCTGGCCGGGTACCCGCGGGGAACGTGTTCCCCGCCGACACGACAGCCGCATGTCTCAGTGTGCCCAGCGGAAGCGAAACGGAACGACTAATTCCGCCGAATGTCAGGGCCTGCGGTAACGGGTGAACAAGAACCCGTCCTCTTCCAGCACCGAGGCGAGCGAGAACCGTTCAGGCAAGGTCATCCGCGGTCCCCCGGCGATCCGTCGGGCATCACCGGCCGCGAGCATCGGCGACACGGTGAGGCAGAGCTCGTCCAGTACGTCGGCGGCCACAAACTGGCCGAGCAGCGTCGGACCGCCCTCGGTGAGCAGCCGCTTCAGCCCCTGCTCGGCCAGTACGTCGACCACCTGCCCGGGCTCCACGGTCCGGCCCTCCCCGGCGATCAGGACGCGGGCGCCCGCCTTCTCGGCGGCGGCCCTGCGCTCGGCGGAGGCGGCGGCTCCGGTCAGCAGCAGCGTCGGCACGAGGGGCTCGGTGAAGAGCGGAAGCGAGAAGTCCAGGTCGAGGCTCGCGCTGATCACCGCGATCGCCGGGGCGGGCCCCTGCCCGGCGGCCGCCCGCCGCTCGGCGAAGGCGTCCCGCGCGCGGGCGGGCCGGTACCCCTCCTGGCGTACCGTTTCCGCGCCCACCACCACCGCGTCCGCGAGCCCCCTCAGCGTGCCGAAGATCCGCATGTCGGTGGGGCAGGAGATGGGCTGCGAGCGGCCGTCGTGCATGGCGGCGCCGTCGAGCGTGGAGACCATGTTGGCCCGCAGCACGGGGCGGTCGGTCTCGGGGTAGGCGTACCGGTCGGCGAGCTCGTCGAGACTCCACTCGCGGTCGTCGGCGGGGGCGGGCGCTGGTTCGCCGCCACGGCCATGTGCTCGGTCGTCGCCACGGTCAGGCGCTCGGTCGCCGCCACGGCCAGGCGCTCGGTCGTCGCCACGGCCAGGCGCTCGGTCGTCGGCGGGGGCGGCACGCCCGCGGCCCTCGGGGCCCCTTGCCGGTGTCTGGTCGGTCACAGGGAACAGGCTGCGCATGTCCCGCAGTCTCGCACGGCCTTTAGAGTTAAGAGTTGTGTCGTCCTCCCCTGCCTCCTCCCCCGTCCCAGCCGGTGCGAGCCCGATAGCGGACCCGTCCCCGCTGTCCCTGTGCGCCCGCGAGCCGCACGTCCCCGCCGACCGCCTGGTCGCCGAGATGGTGCCGCCGCCGCGCTTCCAGTCGGCCCGCTTCGAGACGTACGTCCCCGACTCCGGGCAGCCCAGCCAGGGCGAGGCCGTCGAGGTGCTGAGCGGCTTCGCCGGGACGCTCGGCGGGGCGCACGCCACCGGTTCCGGCAAGCGCCGCTGGTTCGCCCGCAAGGCCGAGGCCAAGCCGGCCGGTCCGCGCGGTGTCTACCTCGACGGCGGGTACGGCGTCGGCAAGACCCACCTGCTCGCCTCCCTGTGGCACGCCACCCCGGCCGAGCCCGCGCTGAAGGCGTTCGGCACGTTCGTGGAGCTCACCAACCTGGTCGGCGCCCTCGGCTTCCAGCAGACCGTGCAGACCCTCTCCGGGCACCGGCTGCTGTGCATCGACGAGTTCGAGCTGGACGACCCGGGCGACACGGTGCTCGTCTCCAGCCTGCTCGGCAAGCTGGTCGACGCGGGCGTGGCGCTCGCCGCCACCTCCAACACGCTGCCCGGCAAGCTCGGCGAGGGCCGGTTCGCCGCGGCCGACTTCATGCGCGAGATCCAGGGCCTGTCCGCGCACTTCCGCGCACTGCGCATCGACGGCGAGGACTACCGCCACCGCGGCCTGCCCGAGGCCCCGCCGCCGTACGGCGACGAGCAGGTCACGAAGGTCGCGTACGCCACCGACGGGGCCTCGCTGGACGACTTCCCGCACCTGCTTGAGCACCTCGCGAAGGTCCACCCGAGCCGGTACGGAGCGCTGACCGACGGCGTCCGCGCGGTCTGCCTCACCGGGGTCACGCCGGTGCCCGACCAGTCGACGGCGCTGCGGCTCGTGGTCCTCGCCGACCGGCTCTACGACCGCGAGGTGCCGGTGCTCGCCTCCGGGGTCCCCTTCGACCGGCTGTTCAGCGAGGAGATGCTGAACGGCGGGTACCGCAAGAAGTACTTCCGCGCGATCTCCCGCCTCACGGCCCTGGCCCGCGACTCCCGCAAGATCCCGGGCGCGCAGGAGGGCTGACGCTCCCCACACGGGCTCCGCGCGCGCCCCACACGGGCTCCGCACGCGCCCCACAAGGACTCCGCACGCGCCCCACAAGGACTCCGGACGGGCTCCGGGACCGCGTACGACACAAGTGTCGGCTTCTACGCGCGTGGTTCCCGGAGCTCCGGCTGCGTGGTACACACAGCGGGTCGTATTCCTGTCCGCCAGCAGGGAGTTGCCCGTATGTCCGAAACACGACAGTCCGCACGACCCTCCGCGACGAGACGCCAAGTCCTCGCCGGTACCGGCGCGTTGGGCGTCGGTATCGCTTTCACCGGCGCCTTCTCGGAGCTCTTCGCCGGCACGGCGGCCGCCCGCGGCAGGGCCGGGTACGGGCCGCTCGTGCCCGACCCCGACGGCCTGCTCGACCTGCCGAAGGGCTTCCGCTACAAGGTCCTGTCCCGCGAGGGCGACCGGCTGCGCTCGGGCGAGGGCAAGGTCCCCAGCAACCACGACGGCATGGCCGCCTTCCGGGCCCGCCGGGGCGGCGTCCACCTGATCCGCAACCACGAGAACCGGGTCGACGCCAAGATCCCGGTGCCGGTCGTGGACGGCATCACGTACGACCCGATGGGCAAGGGCGGCTGTACGTCGCTCACGCTCGACGGGCACAACGACGTCAGGGGCGAGCACGTCGCCATCGCCGGCACGGCCGTCAACTGCGCGGGCGGCCCCTCTCTCTGGGGCACCTGGCTGACCTGCGAGGAGACCGAGGACAAGGCCGGCACCAACGGCTACACCAAGGACCACGGATTCATCTTCGAGGTGGACCCGACCGACACCCGCAGGCTCGGCGGCGCGGTGCCGCTCACCGCGATGGGGCGCTTCCAGCACGAGGCGATCGCCATCGACCCGCGCAGGGGTGTGGTCTACGAGACCGAGGACGCCTTCGAGAAGCCGTTCGGCCTGTTCTACCGCTTCCTGCCCGAGAAGCCGCTCGGCGGTCCGGGTTCGCTGCAGGCGGGCGGCAGGCTGCAGGCGATGCGCGTGCCCGGCGTTCCGGATCTGTCCCGGATCCAGGAGACCGGCGCCTGCTTCGACGACATCGAGTGGGTCGACGTACCGGACCCGCTGGCCGTCGAAACCCCCATCCGCTTCCAGGACTTCGGGTCGCGGGGCATCACGCACGCGCAGAAGCTGGAGGGCTGCTACTGGGGCGGCAAGTCCGTGTACTTCGTCTCCAGTTACGCCAAGAGCGCGGAGGGCTCAGCCGCCGACCACTACGGGCAGATCTGGCGCTACGAGCCGTCCAGGCGCCGCCTCACCCTCGTGATCGTGTTCGGCCCCGACACCGACCTCCAGCTCCCCGGCGAGGAGCCGGACAACATCTGCCTCGCGCCCAGCGGCGGCCTGATGGTGTGCGAGGACGGCGAGGGCGCCCAGCACGTCTTCGGCCTCACGCGGCGCGGCGAGGTGTACGCGATGGCCCGCGGCCGGCAGAACATCGGCACGCCCGAGGAGCCCGCGTGGGGCGAGTTCGCGGGCGTCACGTTCTCGCCCGACGAGGACACGATGTACGTGAACTGCTACAGGCCGGGCACGACGTTCGCGGTGACCGGCCCCTGGGACCACTGACCCCTGCGCCTCACGGCCCGCGTCCCCTGGGCCTCACGGCCCGCGTCCCCTGGGCCTCGCGGCCCGCGTCCCCCTGCCCGGGCGGACGCGGGCCGCGCGCGTTCCCGGGAGACCGGCCGAGAGGGTCAGCTCCGCAGGTCGGGCGGGAGTGTCGGGGTGGTGCTGTCGGCCTTGGCCGCGTCCGCCAACGCCTCTGCGGCTGCTTCCGCCGCCTCGGCCTTGTCGTCGGCGGCCTTGGAGGCCATGTCGTCGGCGGCGGGCATCTCGCGCGTCGCCGGGGACTGGGGCAGATCGACGTTGAAAGCCTTGGAGACGCCTTGCAGGGCCGAGGTGATCTCGCTGGGGATCACCCAGAAGTTGTTGCCCTGGCCCTGGGCGAGCTGGGGCAGGGTCTGGAGGTACTGGTAGGCGAGCAGCTTCGGGTCGGGATCGTTGCGGTGTACGGCCTGGAAGACCTCGTCGATGGCCCGGGACTGGCCCTCGGCCTGGAGGATCGCGGCCGTGCGGTTGCCCTCCGCGCGCAGGACCGCGGCCTGCTTGTCGCCCTCGGCGGTGAGGATCTGCGACTGGCGCTGGCCCTCGGCGCCGAGGATCGCGGCCCGCTTGTCGCGCTCGGCCCGCATCTGCTTCTGCATCGCGTCCTTGATGCTCTGCGGCGGGTCGATGGCCTTGATCTCGACACGGTTGACGCGCAGCCCCCACTTCCCGGTGGCCTCGTCGAGCACGCCGCGCAGCTGGCTGTTGATGGTGTCGCGGGACGTCAGGGTCTTCTCCAGGTCCATGGAGCCGACGACATTGCGCAGCGTGGTGACGGTCAGCTGCTCGACGGCCTGAAGGAAATTCGCGATCTCGTAGAAGGCCGCGCGCGGGTCGGTCACCTGGCAGTACAGGACCGTGTCGATCTCGACGACGAGATTGTCCTCGGTGATCACCGGCTGCGGCTGGAACGAGACGACCTGTTCGCGCAGATCGATCACCGGATGGACGCGGTCGATATAGGGGATCACCAGATTGAGGCCGGGATTCAGGGTGCGGTGGTATCGGCCCAGTCGTTCCACATTGCGGGCTCGGGCCTGCGGAACGATGCGCACCGCCCGTACGACCGTGAAGATCGCGAACAGCGCGACGATCAGTCCGGCGATGAGGAACGCGGAAATGTCCATGGCTTCAGTCCCGGGGGTAGACGAACGCGGTGGTACCGCTGATCTCCATGACGTCGACGGTCTTGCCCCGAGGAATCACCAGCGTCTCGTCATAGGCGCGGGCCGTCCACTCCTCACCGCCTATCCGGACCCTGCCGTCCACGGCCGAGACCTCCGCGACGACGTACGCGGCCTGGCCGACCAGCGCGTCCACGCCGAAGCGGGCCACCTGGGGCCGACGCAGATGCCGCATCGCGACGGGGCGTACGAACAGCAGCGTGACCGTCGCCACGGCGGCGAACACGAGGAACTGGAGGGGCGTCGGGAGTCCGAGCGCCGCTGTTCCCGAGGTGACGAGTGCGGCCACGCCGAGCATTCCGAGCGCGGCCGTGAGCGTGAGGATCTCGGCCACGGAAAGGACGGCGGCGACGATCAGCCAGATCAGCCAGGGGTCCATTGCGCACGCACCAATTCTGAGCGCGTCGAGGTCACGGATATGTGCCGTATACGCCAATGCTGTGTGCCGCATACGCCAGTGCTATGTGCCGCCAGTGCTATGTGCCGTATATGCCGGTGCCAATTGACGAGAATTACCGTCATTTTACCCAGCGCTCAGTCTCTTACTCCGCCCCTTACTCCGCCCCTTACTCCGCGCCAATCTTCCGCTCGATCCAGTCCACCGCGAACGCGACCACCTGTTCCGCCTCGAAGAGGTGGCTCTCGGCGGCACCCACCAGGCCGCTGCGCCCCTGGCCCGCCGCGAGCAGGGCCCGGGTGATCGTCTCGAACGGGTCCTGCCCCTCGGGCACCACGCCCGCGTAGTCGAACGCGCCGTGCTCCGAATCGATGTCGCGGAAGCGGCGCCAGACGCGGCGCCCCTCGGCGAGGACGGGCTGCTCGTACGTCACGTACCGCTTGCCCGGCGCGTGCGCGAGGGCTTCGGCGTGATGCAGGAGCGTCATCGTGTCGAGCGGGGCGCCGAGCAGCAGGACGCGACCTCGCCGGGCGACCAGGCGGGCGAGCGGGCTGCCAGGGCCGTGCGGGTCGTCCCAGGGGTGGTCGGCGGTCAACTCGGCGGCCGCCGCGCCGAGGGCGGCGAAGCTGACGTCCGGGTGCCGGCTGCGGGCCGCTCCGGGGAGGCGGCGCAGGGCTTCGGGGAGCCGCCCGTTGTCGTGGGCCGCCTCGCTGAACTCCGGGTCGTAGGCGGGGTGTTCGGCGCGCAGCGCGTCCTGCCAGGGAGGTGGCCAGGTGAGGAAGTCGTACGGCAGGGCGTCGTTCCAGCCGCAGGTCACCATCAGCGTGCCGGCGGGGCCGACCGCGTCCCGCAGGGCGTCGATGACGGTGGCGGAACCGCCCGCGACATAGCCGATGGCGGACATCCGGGTGTGGAACATGACGGTGTCGCCGGGCCCGAGGCCGAGCGCGGCCAGGTCGCGGCGCAGCCGACCGCGGGTGATGGGTCCGCCGGACCGTTCGAGCAGCTCCCGTTCGTCCATGGACGCGCCTTTCCGGTCGGGTCTGTCGGGCCGGTCATGTGGACGGGCCTATCACGTCGGACGGGCGTGTCACGTCGGACGGGCCGGTCACGTCGGACGGGGCCGCTCGGGTCAGTCCGCGGCGGGGGCCGGCCCTGCCTGGCGCAGCACCTGACGCAGCTCTTCGGTGTGCTGCTCCGCCAGTTCGGGCCTGCCGTGGTACTGGGCCGGGGTGTTCTGGAACAGCGCCACCCGCCACTCCCCCGAGCGGCGGCGCGCGACCAGCGACTGCACGGCGTTCGCCTCGGGGTTCAGCTCGTCCCGCCCCGGCGGCACCATCCCCACGACGGCGCGCAGCAGCACCACCCCGTCGGCGAGCTCCGTCACGTCCCGGACCTTCCACACGTACGAGGCCGTGGGGTGGTCCGCGAAGATCGGTGCGAGGTGGGCCTCGACCCGGTCACCGGGCACCTGGCTGCCGTCGAAGCCGACGAGCGCGGCAGCGGGCTCGAAGAGGGCCGCGTACCCGGCGGCGTCGCGGGCGTTCCAGGCGCGCAGCACCCGCTCGTGGAGGTCGCGCGCGGCGGCGGTGGCGGCTCCGGAGGGTGCGGCAGAGGCAGAGGCAGGGGCAGAGGCAGAGGCAGGGGTTCCCGACATGCCGCCCATGGTGGCACCAGGTCCCCGGCCCCGGCGACCGATGCGGAAGCTTCCCGGCATCCGGCCCTGCCCCGCCCCCGCCCCCTGCGCCCCGGTGCCGACCGGGGGCGCGTGCTGTCGGCCGATTCCTGGCCCACGTGCCTCGGTGCGCCGTTTGAGACCCGGCCGGCGCGGGCCATACTGCGTGCACCATGGACCCCTCAACTCCCTTGCAGCACAAGGGAGTCGGAAGAGTCGGACCATCAGGGCAACGATCGGGGATTGCATGTCCGTGCCCGAACAACCCTCCTCCCCGCCGTCCGCCACCCGCGCCTCGGCGTCCACCGTGCCGCCCGCCCAGTCCCTGCCACCGCAGGCCCGCAGCGAGGCCACGCGGCTGCTGTGTGCGGGGGTGTACTTCGACGGCGACTTCCGGCGTGCGGTGATCGAGCAGCTGGTGGAGCACGAGGAGCGTCCGATCGCGCCGTCGCTCGGCATCGACGCCCTGCCGGTGCTCGCCCACGCCGTACGGGCCCGCCGGCAGGAGATCGGCACCGGCCTCGCGCTGCTCGCGCTCTGGGTGACGTTCGTCGTCCTCGGGATCACCGGGACCGGCTCCGACCCGGCGACGGCTCCGATCCCCTGGTCCCTGGCGTACGCCGTGGTCTGCGTGCTCGCGTGGGGGGTGCGCGGCAACAAGGGTTCCGTGTTCGCGCTGGGCCGCTCCGTCCTGAAGGAGGCGACGCGCGGGCGGCTGAAGTCCGTGCTCCCGGTGCTGCCGGTCGCGGCGGCGCTCGGCTACTGGGCGCTGGCGCTCATCGCCCTGTTCGGCGGCGCGGACGTGTGGGCGGCCGTGGTCCTCCCGCTCCTGATGGTGCTGCCGGTGTGGGCGCACCGGCAGCGGGTGACGGCCCTGATGCGCCACGGCCTGAGCCGCCAGGCCTTCGACCGGGCGCCGCGCGAACGACTGCCGGACACCGCGCAGTACCGCCGCATCGGCCAGGCGATCGCGCGCGAACAGTACGCGGGCCTGGCCATCTACGACCCGTTCCGGCCGTTCGTGGGCGCCGGAGAGCCGTACAAACCCTGGTCGTTCGTGGTCGAGCTGCAGCCCGGCGCGCGCAAGCAGCTGCGGCCGGACGCGGCGGGCGGCGGCGTCGCGACGCTGACCGGGCGGGACGTGATCGACCTGATCCGGCCGCGCCTGGAGGACCTGCGGACGTCGGCGGCGGCCACCAGCCGCGACCGGCTGCGCTCGCTCGAGGTCGACGAGATGGTCTACCTGCCGGTCGGGGTCGCGCGCGACCTCGTGGACTACGACCCGGACAACGTCCGCCACCACCGCGAGGGCGCGGTCGGCGAAGGCGCGGAGGCGCGCCGCCACTTCCTGCGGGTGCGGGTCGGCGCGTGGGACGAGCAGATCGGCATCTCGCTCCTGGTCCGGGTCCACACGCAGGGCGGTGTGCTCGTACTGGAGGTCGTGCCGCATGTGCTGACGCCGGTGCGGCCCGAGTACAAGTCGGTGGACGTCCTGGCGGAGCGCCTGGACGACGGTCCGCTGCGCGACGCCGTGCGCGCCCTGGTCACCGCGCCGTCGGCCGGTTTCGCGGCGGGCGTGTGCCTGGTGACGACGGCGTACTCGATCGGCCGCACCTGGCTGAACATCCCGGAGTTCGCCCCGCCGGACGGACCGGACAGATCGGTGCGGGAGCTGGGCAGCGCGCAGGAGGTGTCGCTGTTCCAGGAGATGGACATCAGCCGGTACGTCAAGACGCTGCAGGACCGCATCACGGGCGGCGTACGGGAGGCGCTGCGCGTACGGGGCTACGAGACGGGCGAGTTCGAGAAGTACGTCATCAACGTGGGCGAGGGTGGCGTGTTTATCGGCCAGATGAGCGGCGGAGCGGTCGCGAGCGGCGAGGGGGCCCTGGCCAAGCAGGTCGACTCCCGTCGCTCCCGTACGGCGGCGAAGTCGGAGACGGGAGGGGGTCTGCGGTGAGTGAGGCCACGGGGCGGGAGCCGGAAGGCGACGAGCCCGCCGACTCGGGCTCTCCTGAGGGCGGTTCGAGGGACGGTTCGGGGGACGGTTCGGGGGACGGTTCGGGGGACGGTTCGGGGGGCGGTTCGGGGGGCGGTTCGGGAGGCGGTTCGAGGGGCGGCTCGGAGGACGGCTCGGGGGGCGTGTCGATCGGAGCGCTGTCCGGCGGCGCGGTCGCCGCCGGGCGCGGCGCCACGGCGGAGGACCGCGCGGAGCGCGTCGCCGACCCGGTGCCGGAGGGCCGAGGCGCGGGCGCCGCGCCCGCGGTGCCGCCGCCCACCGCGGGCGGTATCAGCATCGGCGCGATGAGCGGCGGAGCCGTGGCGTCCGGGCCGCGGGCCAGGGCGGTGGACGCGTCGACCCGCGCCGCGCCGGGCGCGGACCCCGTCGCCGTACCGGACGAACTCCGCGCGGCCATCGCGGAGTTGCGCGCCCAGCTGCGGGTACTGCTGCCCGCGGGCGAAGCGGACCGGCCCGAGCAGCCCCCTCCGGGCGAGGACGTCTCCGACGAAGGGCTGGACGAAGAGCTGGCCGAGCTCGACGCCGGACTCGCCGAGGCCGAGGACGAGATCGACGCGACCGGGCAGGTGCGCCAGGACCGGCTGCGGCGGCTGCGCGAGCGCCTGGAGCTCGGCGCGACGGCAGCGGCCGGACTCGCGTCGACGGCCGCGCTCGCCCAGCAGATCGCCCAACTCCTGGGCGGACAGGGGTGACCGGCATGGACCTGTGGGACGAGGACCGGCAGGAGTGGGCCCGGCCGCCCGACAAGGACATCCCGCCACCGCCGAGCCGGGCGCGCCGCGCGCTGATCGCCGCGGCCGCGACCCTGCTGCTGTGCGGCGCGCTCGTCGGCGGGATCTGGCTGTGGACGGACGACGACACGGGCGGCGACCCGCCCGGCATGGGCGGCGATTCGGCCACGCCGTCCGCCTCCTCCGCGTGCGAGGCCGTGGACACCGCGATCAGCGCCGAGTGGGGCCTCGGCAGCGGCACCGAGGAGAACGTGGAGAACACCGCGGCGTCCCTGTTCAGCGGCTGCACCTGGACGATGCCGGGTGACGTCTCGGGGTCCTTGACGCAACTCTCCCTGTTTTACGGCAAGAGGATCCCCGTCGAGCCCACGCCGACGCCGACCCCGGTCGACGGCGTCCCCGCGGCGGAGGTCTCGGGCAACGAGGTGGCCTGCCTGATCGTCTGGCCGACCTCGTTCGGACAGGCAGCGGTCCGCGCTATCCCCTCGGCCGAGGACTTGTACGAGAACCCATGTGACCTGGCGAGCGAGTTCGCGGGTTCGGTGGCGCCCAACGTCCCGGAGTGAGTCCGCACCGAGACCTCACTCCGGCACGGGACCACCCCCGGGCCCCAGCGCGGCAGAGCAAATAGTCCTATTTACGGCGTTATGGTCGCCGGGTGATCGTTCCCGTACGAAGACTCGCCGCCCTCTGTGTCCTTGGTGCCGTCGTCACCGGCTGCGGTACCGGCCACACCTCCGCACCCGACCCGTCCCGGCCCTCCGGGCAGGCCTCGCCCAGCGCCTCCGCCGCCGCCCGGCCGCCGACACTCGCGCCCGGACCCGAGGGACTCGCGCCCGTGTTCAAGAGCGCGCGGCACGCCGTCGGCAAGACCGTCGCGCTCACCTTCGACGCCGACATGACCGCCGACCAGGGACCGCGCGCGGCTCGGGGCGAGCGGTTCGACAACCCGGCGCTGCTCGCCACGCTCCGCCGCCTCAAGGTGCCCGCGACCGTGTTCATGACCGGGCGGTGGGCCGAGGAGTACCCCGACCAGGCCCGCTCGATCGGCGCGGACCCGCTGTTCGAGGTCGCCAACCACTCGTACAGCCACTACGCGTTCACCTCGCACTGCTACGGGCTGCCGACCGTCGCGCCGGACCGGATGACGGCCGATGTGGAGCGGGCGTTCACGGCGTTCAAGAAGGTCGGCATCGAGAACGCCATGCCGTACTTCCGCTTCCCCGGCGGCTGTTACGACCGCACCGCCCTGCGCAACGTCGCGCGGGCGGGCGTGACGGCCGTGCAGTGGGACGTGGTCGGCGGCGACGCGTTCGCCACGGACGCGGACGCGGTCGCCGAGGAGGTTCTGCGCGGGGTCCGCCCCGGCTCGGTCGTCGTCCTGCACTGCACACGCAGCGCGGCCCCGGCGACGGAGCGAGCGATCCGCAAGGTCGTCCCGGAGTTGCGCAAGCGCGGCTATCGCTTCGTACGGGTGTCGGAGCTGATCGGGGCCGCCGGCTCGGGCACGCGCTGAGCTTTCCCCTCCCCGGTCAGGGGCGCGGGGCTGTGACATTTGCGGCTCCGCCGCGGGGCGCGACCAGCCACAACGGCGCAGCAGACGAACGAACAGCGCCGCAGCCACGCGGCGCCAGCCGCATATCGGACCCAGCCGGGAAGGGGCGGGGAGGGGAAGACTCACGCGCGGCGCGAGCTCAGCACGCACGCCGCACCCGCAGCGGCAGCAGCAACCCCCAACGCCCCTACCAGCGGCAGCACCAGCACCGGCACCGCCCCCGTGCGGGACCCGGAGACCAGGCCCCACACCACCGCGCGGGCCGGTGAACCGACCGTCACCACGGCCAGCAGGGCGAGCAGTGCCGTGAGCGTGACCGACCAGCCGGGGCTGCGCAGCAGCGGCCAGGTGCACAGGGTCCCGACCGCCGTGCCGACCGACGCGCAGACCAGGACCGCGAGAAGTGCGGCCACCACCATGGGCAGCGGGTCGACCCGCACCTGATGGCTGGTGTTCCGCCAGTCGCTCATGGCCACGACCAGCGCGTTCCCGGCCACCCCGAGCGCCACCGCACCGCCCGACGCCGTGAGCAGCGCGGCGAGCTGAGCCCGCGCCGGACCGGCCGCGGCGGCCGTGACCTGGCGGGCCGCGGGCGGTTCCTGCGTGGCGCAGATCCTCGCGAGCCAGGCGGCGACGGGGAGCAGCGCGGCGCTCGCGTAGCCGAGCGAGTCGAGCACCGGGTCGCCCGCCCGAGCGCCGACGGCGACCAGGACGGCGTACAGCAGTACGGGCGGGAGCCAGCGCTGTGAGCGCAGCAGCAGGGCCGACTGGTAGCGGACGAGAGCGGTCATCGGCGCATGTCCTCTGGGGTGTTCGCGTCGGCCACCGGTTCTCGTACCGCCCGGACGTGCCACGGCGGATCGGCGTGCAGCAGCGTGCGCAGGAGCGTGTCCGAGTGCGCGGCCGCGACCGTGAAGCGGGCGGTGCCCGCCGCGTCGACCTCGGCGTGGGTGCCCTCGGGGAGGGCGGCGGGCAGCGGCGTGCCCGCACGGGCGCGGGCAAGCACCGTGACCTGTGGCGCGGGTTCCGGGGGCCGGGTGGTGTCGGGTACCAGGGCCGTGCCCTCGACCCGGTGGGCCGCGTCCACCGTGCCCGCGAGGCGGCGCGGGTCGTGGTCGACGTACACCACACGGGCACCCGTGGACGTCAACTCCCCTACGGCCAGGTCGAGTTCCGCGCGCGCTTCGGCGTCGAGCCCGGTCCAGGCCTCGTCGAGCACCAGCAACTCCGGCTCGGCAAGCAGGGCCTGGCTGACGGCGACCTTCTGGCTGGTGCCCTTGGACAGCTCGCGCAGCTGCGTACCGGCGTGCTCCTCCGCGCCGAAGCGCGCGAGCCAGGCCGTCGCCCGGTCCGCGGCGACCGGGCCGGGCAGTCCGTGCACGCGGCCCAGGTGCGTCAGGTAGCCGATCGCCGTGAACGGCAGTGCGGACGGGAAGCGTTCGGGTACGTACGCGGTGCGCGGGCGGCCGGTGATCCGGCCCTCGCTGGGCGCGCCGATACCGGCGAGCAGCCGCAGCAGCGTCGACTTGCCGCTGCCGTTGGCCCCGGAGATCCGCAGCAGCGCGCCGGCCGGCACCTCCAGGTCGACGCCGCGCAGCACCCAGGGGCCGACCGGTCCGTACCGCCGGCCGACCCCGGTGAGCCGCATCCGGGCGGGCCCCGTACGGCGGGTGCGCACCTCGGTCACCTCGGTCACCTCGGTCAGTTCTGGCCGGGCTTGTGCGGGACGGCCTCGCTCGGGCGCACGATCACGAAACCGTCGCCCTGCAGCATGAGTTGGACCGCCTCGCCGGAGCCGCCGCGGATCATCGAGCCGAAGCTCTGCGAGCGGTTCAGCGAGGTGTGCAGCTGCGAGCTCCAGCCGACGACGGCGTCGGTGTCCACGTACACCGGGGCCTGCTGGCTGACGGGGATCACGATGGGGTCGCCCTCGCAGATGACGGCGAGCTTGCCCTGCCCGGTGAAGACACTGTTGAACAGCCCGCCTCCGGCCATGCCCGCGCCCTTCACCGTCTGGATGTCGTACGAGAGGGAGGGGTCGAAGCAGAGGACGTTGCGGCCGTTGATGGTGAGCGAGTCGCCGGGGTCGATGTCGACGATGAAGCAGTTGGCCGCCTCCTGCGCGAACCACGCCTCGCCCTGGCCGCGCACCGCCATCAGCGCCAGGCCCTCGCCCGTGATGGCCCGCTTGAGCATGCCGCCGACGCCCTGCCCCTTGTGCTCGAACTGCAGATTGCCGCGGAAGGCGATCATCGAGCCCTGCCGGGCGTACATCTCGCCATTCACCACGTACTTGATGGACTTCGAGTTCTGCTGGCTCATGCCCGGCGCCGTGGCGGGCTGTGCCATGTTCTGCGAAGCGAACAGTTCGCTCTTCATCGGAACCCCCGGTTCTGCTGCCGTCGACCGGTCTGTGCGCCGGTGCGTCCCTCCGGGTCGGGAGGGCAGGGTCGACTCTAACTGCGGTGCGGCGCCCGGCGGGAGGGTGGCCGTGCCTCGCTGGCACACTGGACGGAGTGAGCAGCCTGAACCCCTCCGCCGAGCCCGAGAACGTCTCCCGCGACCCCGACGAGGCACCGCAGTTCGTCCTCCCCCTCGTCGTCCGCATCGAGAAGGCCGCGCCGCCGGCCCGCACCGACGCCCTGGAGACCGCCGCCCGCGCCGTCCTGACCCTCCTCGCCGACGAGCACGCCCTCGGCGAGGGCCCCTGGGCGCAGGCCGTACGGGACTGGCAGGACGCCCGGATCCGCAAGGTGGTCCGGCGGGCGCGCGGCGCGGAGTGGCGGCGGGCGGAGGCGCTGCCCGGGATCACGGTCACCGGCAAGGCCACGGAGGTGCGGGTCTACCCGCCGGTGCCGCTCGACGGCTGGCCCAAGGACCTGGCCCGCCTCCAGGTCTCCGGCACCGACCTGGACGACCCGGAGCCCCCGCCCGCCCCGGACCGCGCCGAGCCGGTGCTCTGGCTCAGCCCGGACCTCGACATGTCGGCGGGCAAGGCGATGGCCCAGGCGGGCCACGGCGCGCAACTCGCCTGGTGGGCACTCTCCGACGCCCGGCGCGAGGAGTGGCGCGACGCGCACTTCCCCCTCGCGGTCCGCACGGCCACCCCGGCCGACTGGCCCACGCTGACGACGAGCGGCCTGCCGGTCGTACGGGACGCGGGCTTCACGGAGATCGCTCCGGGGTCGTGCACGGTGGTGGCGGACCATCCGGCACTGCGGGGCGCTCCGCAGGCACGCTAGAGACGGCCCCTGGGCCGTCCTGGCCGCCCTCGAAGAACCGCCGCGGCACCTCCGTGAGCATCACGTCGAACTGCTCGCGGGTCAGGCCGTGTTCGAGTGCGTACGGGATGACGTCCTCGAAGAGGTGCGTGTAGTGCCACTGCGGCAGGAGTTCGCGGACGGCCGGGTCGATCCAGTCGATGTAGCAGGACGCGTCCTGCGAGAGGACCATCCGCTCGCCGTAGCCGCGGCGCACCATCTCGATGAGGGTCTTCGCGCGGGCCTCGAAGGTCGTGTCGAGGTTGATGCCGAAGCGGTCCATGCCGAGGACGAAACCCGCGTCGGCGAGGCTCGCGAGGTGGTCGCAGTCCGTGCTGTCGCCACTGTGGCCGAGGACGATACGGCCGGGGTCGACGCCCTCCTCCTCGCACATCACCCGCTCGACCTCCCGGCCGGTGTGCGAGGCGGGATGGGTGTGCACGGTGATGGGGGTGCCGGTCTCCCGGTGCGCCCGCCCGACCGCCCGCATCACCCGCTCGACGCCGGGAGTCAGGCCCTTCTCGTCGATCGCGCACTTCAGCATGCCCGCCCGGACACCGGTGCCCGCGATGCCGTCGCGGATGTCGCCGACGAACATGTCGACCATGGGGTCCGGCACTTCGGTGCCGAGCGCCTCGTTGAGCGCGGGCCCGCGGTGGTGGAAGTAGAAGGGGACGTCGTCGTACGTGTAGACGCCCGTGGCCACCACGATGTTCAGCGGAGTCGACTCGGCGATCGCCCGGACCCGGGGAATGTAGCGCCCCAGACCGATCACGGTGGGGTCGACGATCGTGCGCACCCCCGCGTCGAACGCGCGCTGCAGTCGGTGGACGGCGTCGGTGACGCGTTCCTCCTCCGAGCCCCACTCCTCGGGGTGGTTGGCCTGCACGTCCGCGGTGAGCACGAAGAGGTGCTCGTGCATCAGCGTCACACCGAGAGCGGTGCTGTCGACGGGGCCGCGCACGGTCTGGACCTGCGTCATCGTGATTCCTCTCGGCGGCGGGTGCGCCCACCCTGCTGCGGTCGGTGGGGAGCGTCAACCTGACGGACGGAAGTCAGCCGTTTCCGGGCCCTGTTGAACACGCCCGCCCCGCACTACGTATGCCCGTGCAACAGCGTTCGCGGGGGATGTCGATCGTGAGAGGCGAGGCTCTTGTTCCGACGGATCAACGGCACGGTCCTGATCATCGCCGCCCTCGTGGCGACCCTCGGGGCGCTCGCGTTCCCCGTCTGGTCGTACGGGGACCGGTCCGGGACCGGGGAGGCCAATCTGGACGCGTCGAGTGTCGCCACGCGGTGGGGGCCGTTGTCGGCGACCGACCGGGATTTCATCGTGAAGGTCAGGCTCGCCGGGCTGTGGGAGCTGCCCGCCGGCCAGCAGGCGATCGAGCGGGCGCCCAGCGAGGCGATCAAGGCGGCCGGTGACCATCTGGTCGTCGGGCACGCCGATCTCGACGAGCGGGTGCGCGCGGTCGCGGCCCAGCTGGGCGTCGAGCTGCCGAACCAGCCGAACGAGCAACAGCAGGGCTGGCTGGACGAGTTGACCGAGGCGCAGGGCGAGACGTACCAGCGGAAGTTCGCGAACCTGCTGCGCAACGCGCACGGCAAGGTGTTCTCCCTGATCGCGCAGGTGCGGCACACCACCCGCAACACCCTGGTCCGGCAGCTCGCCAGTGACGCCAACCAGACCGTGCTCGACCACATCACGATGCTGGAGGCCACCGGGCTCGTGGACTTCGACGCCCTCGCCTCCGAGGCCGCGAACCAGGCCACCGCGAGCCCGACCGGACCGCCACCGCCCTCGGGCCCGCTGCCCACCGACCCGGTCCCGGCGACGCCGACCGGCAACCAGTCGTTCACGTCCCGGCCGAAGCCGTCGGAGATGCCGCACTGAGTACGTGCGTGCAGCCGCACTGAGTACGTACGTACAACAGCACCTGATCGGCCCACGGTGTCGCGAAACCTCAAATCAACCTCTGAACGTCCCCGTGCATGGGTTCGGCGACCGCTGCCGGGGCCATGACACCTGCACGCACAGTGTGGTGCCGAGAGACATCGGTGCGGCGAAGGAGGGGGACATGCAGCAGACAGCACACCTGGGGACCGGCATGGGCTGGCGCCCGGAGATCGCCGAGGCCGTGGAGCGGATGCCCGGGCTCGACTGGGTCGAGGTCGTCGCCGAGAACGTGTGCCCCGGCCACATACCGGACTCCCTGACGCGGCTGCGCGAGCGCGGCGTCACCGTCGTCCCGCACGGTGTGGGCCTCGGCATCGGCGGCGCCGAGCGGCCCGACCCGGAGCGGCTCACCGCCCTCGCCGAGCGCGCCCAGGCACTGGGTTCGCCGCTGGTCACCGAGCACATCGCGTTCGTACGGGCCGGGGGTGCCCTGACCGCCTCCCCGCGCCTGGAGGCCGGGCATCTGCTGCCGGTGCCGCGCACCAAGGACTCCCTCGACGTGCTGTGCGAGCACGTCCGGATCGCGCAGGACGCCCTGCCGGTGCCGCTCGCCCTGGAGAACATCGCCGCCCTGATCAACTGGCCGGGCGAGGAGATGACCGAGGGCCAGTTCCTGTACGACCTGGTGGACCGGACCGGCGTACGGCTCCTGATCGACGTCGCCAATCTGCACACCAACCACGTCAACCGGGGCGAGGACCCGTGCACCGCGCTCGACGAGCTGCCGGTGGAGGCCATCGCGTACGTGCACGTGGCGGGCGGGTTCGAGCGGGACGGCGTGTGGCACGACAGCCACGCCCACCCGGTCACGCAGCCGGTCCTTGACGTGCTCGCCGAACTCGCCTCGCGGGTCAGCCCGCCCGGGGTGCTCCTGGAGCGGGACGAGAACTTCCCGGCGCCCGAGGAGCTGGAGCGGGAGCTGCAGGCGATCCGCCGTACCGTCGCGGCCGGCGCCGCCCGGCGGCTGATCCCGGCCACTCCGGAGCGGGCCGCCGAGCTGGTCACCGCCGCCCCGGCCCGCGCCGAGCGCACGGCGACCGAACACGTCACCGTCGGCCGCCCCTCCGGCGCCCCGCTCGGTACGGGAACGCCCCCTCCGGCCAGGGAAACGGAGGCGGATCCCGAGTCGGAGTCCGAGGCCGACTCCCCGGCCACGGAGACGGAGACCGTTCCCGACCCCGCCCGGCAGCGGCTCGCGCTCGCGCAGGCCGCGCTGCTCTCCGCGCTCGTCGCCGGTACACCCGTGCCCGAGGGCTACGACCGGCAGCGGCTCGCCGTGCAGAGCCGCGCGCTCACCGGCAAGCGGGCCGACGTGATCGCGAAGGTCGCCCCGGAACTGCCCGTGATCCTCGGCGACACGTACCGCCCCAGCTTCTTCGCGTACGCCGCGAAGCGCCCGATGACCGGCGGCTACCGCCGCGACGCCCTGGACTTCGCCGAGCATCTGCTGCTCGACGGCCGACCCGAAGACGCCGAAGCGCGGCGGGAGTTGAGCGACTGGTGGCTGGAGCGGTCCGGGCCAGCACCGGTCTCCACCCACCCCGTGGCCCGTTTCGTACGCCGGGCCCGCTACACCCTGACCGGACGGTGAGCGACATGTACATCGTCCTGACGCTCCTGTACTACCTGGGCATCGGCGGCTCCGCGATCGGGCTGCTCGTCAACGTGGTCAAGGCCCGCTCGGCGGGCACGCCCACGCATCCGTACGTGTCCGACCCGCTGGAGGCGGCGTTCCTCGCGGGCGGTCCCGGCCGGGTCGCGGACACGGTCCTGACGGCGATGCACGCGGACGGACGGCTCGCCCTCGCCGGGCCCGGCGTGGTCGGCGTGCGGCAGGCCGTCGCGTACCACCCGGTGGAGCAGGCGGTCCTGGACGCGCACGCGGCGGCGCCGAGCGGCGCCCTGCACTGGCTGCGGATCGGCGTGATGCGCAGCCCGTCCGTGCAGGCGGTCGGGGACGCCCTCGCGCTGCGCGGGCTCCTGGTGCGGCCCGAGGAGCAGCGCCCGCTGCGGCGCTGGTCCGGCACGCAGACCCTGGTGTCGTTCCTGGCGTTCTGTCTGGCGGTCGTCCTGACGGTGGTCCAGTTCGCGGCCCTCGACGGTGCGGGCTTCGGGGTGCCCTTCGTCGTCGTCGCGATCCCGGTGACCGGCGCCGGGTTCGTGATCGGCCTGGTGTGCCTGGGGATCACCGGAGCGCGGGTGACCGGCGCGGGCAAGCGGGCGCTCTTCCAGTTCCGGTCGGCGGGCAACGGCGCGGACCCGGTGCACCTCGTGGCATGCGACGGTCCGCGTGTCGTGCCGGACCCGGTGATGCGCGAGCAGCTGACGACGGCGAGCCGGATGCGGGCGAACAGCGCGGCGGCCTCGGCGGGGGTCGGCGCGCCGGTGGTGTTCGTCGGCGACACCTCGGTGACGTGGTGCGGCGGCGGCAGCGGCGGCTCCTCCTGCGGGGGGTCGTCCTGCGGCGGCTCGTCCTGCGGCGGCTCGTCGGGCGGCTCGGGCGGCTCCAGTTGCGGGGGCGGAGGGGGCGGTTCCAGCTGCGGTGGGGGTGGCGGAGGCGGTGGTGGCGGTGGGGGTTGCGGAGGCGGCGGCTCCTGATCCGCGTACGCCCCTCGGCCCGCCGACCTCCACCCCCGCGTCACAGATCGCCCGCCCTCCACCGTCCCCGGTCGTCCGCATCGTGAACGCCCCATGGCGCACCGGCCCCCACCTCGCATACAAAATCCGCCATGTCCGCCATGTTCTGGGTGTTCTTCCTCGTTCCGGCCTGGGCCATCGCCGGCCTTGCCTGCGCCCGCCTGTGTGTCGCGGCGACCCGCGCCGCGGAAAGCCCCGCGGCCGAGCGGCGCGCGGCGGCCCGGCATGAACTGACCCTGTACGAGGCCGCGTTCCTGGCCGGCGGGCCGCGCCGGGTCGCCGACCTGACCCTGGTCTCGATGGCCGGCGCCGGACGGCTGCTGCTCGCGCACACCGGCTGGGCAACCGTCGTCGACCCGGACGGCCGGGACGAGATGGAGCGCTGTGTGCTCGGCGCGATCGGGCCCGAGGGCCAGCAGCGGATCGCCCCGGTGCGCGCCTCGGCCGCCGCCACGGTCCCGGTGCACGCACTCGCCGAACGGCTCACCGCGGCGGGGCTCGCCGTACCGACCGCGGCGCGGCTGCACGTCACGGGGGCGATCCGGCAGGTGCGGGCGGCGGCCCTCGCGGTGTTCGCGCTCGCCGTGGTGGCCCTTGCCCTGCACCCGCGGGAAGCGGGCGGTGCGCTTCCGGTCCTGGCCTGGTTCGCGCTGCCGCTCGCGCTGACCCTCGGCTCGCTCGCGATCGCCCGCACCGAGATCCACGCGTACACCCGCTGGGCCTCCCCCGCGGGCCGGCGGCTGCTCGGGGCGCTCGGCCCGGCGCTCGACCAACGGGACCCGCTCGCGGCGGTCGCGGTGCGCGGCGTGGACGCGCTCTCCGACCCGCGCCTGCGGGCCGCGTTCGCGCACGGGCGTACTCGTCAGGGTCAATAGCCCGGATGGGGCGCGGCGTTGCTTTACTTCGCCAACCGCCCGCCGAAGGATCCCTTCTGTTCTGCTGCCGTCTGCCGCCGCTCGAAGGGATGCCGAAGCACGATGCGTGCACCGCTGCTGTACGGATTCGCCGGTTCACTGGTCCTCACCGCCCTGACCGCCGCCCCCGCGGGAAGCACCCCCGCGGGAAGCGTCCCCGCGCCCCCGAGGTCCGCCGAGGCGCGCGGCACCGCGCAGGCCGCGCAGCGCGCCGCGGCCGCCGGGCTCGACTGGGCGGCGTGCCCGAAGGAGGAGGCCCTGCCGGATTCCGTGAAGTGCGCGACGGTGACCGTACCCCTCGACTACGCGCGGCCCGACGGCAAGAAGATCAAGCTGACCGTCAGCCGCGCCAAGGCCAAGGGCAAGGCGTCCGAGCGGCAGGGCGCTTTCGTCTTCAACCCGGGCGGGCCCGGCGGTTCCGGAATGTACTGGCCGCTGGCGGCGGGCACCCCGGAGTGGCGGCGGATCGCGAAGGCGTACGACTTCGTCGGCTACGCGCCGCGCGGCGTGGGCCGGTCGGCGCCGCTGTCCTGCCAGGACCCGAAGGAGTTCGCCAAGGCGCCGACGGACGAGCCGACCCACCCGGACCGGGCGCACAAGGAGAAGCGCATCGCCCAGGCCAAGGCGTACGCCGAGGGCTGCGCGCGGAACGCGGGCGAGGCGCTGCGGCACTTCAACACGCTGAACAACGCCCGTGATCTGGACGTGCTGCGCGCGGCGCTCGGCGAGAAGAAGCTCAACTTCATGGGCGCCTCGTACGGGACGTACTACGGCGCGGTGTACGCCACGCTGTTCCCCTCGCACGTACGCCGCATGGTCTTCGACTCGGCGGTCAACCCGGACCCGGAGCAGATCTGGTACCGCAACAACCTCGACCAGTCCCTGGCCTTCGAGGCCCGCTGGGCCGACTTCCGCACCTGGGTCGCCAAGCACGACAAGACGTACCACCTCGGCAAGACGGCCCGCGCGGTGGAGCGCAGCTACGAGAAGGTGCGCGACCGGCTCGCGAAGAAGCCTGCCGGCGGCAAGGTCGGCCCCGGCCAGCTGCAGTCCGCGTTCCTCCAGGCCGGGTACCACGACGACTACTGGCCGCGCCGCGCCACCGCACTGTCGAAGTATCTGAAGGGCGACCCGGAGCCGCTGATCGAGCAGGCCGCGCCGAAGCCGCGGGCGGCCGTGGAGAACGAGAACGGCAACGCGGTCTACATCGCCGTCGAGTGCAACGACTCCGGCAACTGGCCGCGCGACTTCGCCACCTGGGACCGCGACAACTCGGCCCTGGCCCGCCTCGCGCCCTTCGAGACCTGGGACAACGCCTGGATGAACCTGCCCTGCGCGTACTGGCCCGCGCCCCGGCAGGAGCCCGTCGACGTCCGTACGGCGCCGGGCGCGCTGCCCGCCACACTGATCCTCGCGGCGGAGCGGGACGCGGCCACCCCGTACGAGGGCGCCGTCGAACTCCACCGCAGGCTGGCCGGGTCGGCGCTCGTCACGGAACGGGACGCGGGGACGCACGGGGTCGCGGGCGGCACCAACAAGTGCGTCAACGGCCACGTGGACACGTACATGCTGTCGGGCCGCACCCCGCAGACCCCCCGCGAGGAGTGCGCCCCGCACGCGGAGCCGGAGGCGACGGCCTGAGCGGGTCTCGCCCCGGACGCCGCGAGGTTCTTTCCCCTCCCCGCCCCTTCCCGAAGTCCTCGCCGGACGGGCCTCCTCAAGCGCCGGAGGGGCTGAAACTCAGCCCCTCCGGCGCTTGAGGAGCGGGGGTCCGGGGGCTGGCCCCCGTGCCGACGGCAGTCTTTCGGGAAGGGGCGGGGTGGGGAATTCGACGCCTCAGGCGAGGCCCGCCACCAAGTCCGCCACAGACTTCCGCCGCCCCGTGTAGAACGGGACTTCCTCACGCACATGCATCCGCGCCTCGGACGCCCGCAGATGCCGCATCAGGTCCACGATGCGGTACAGCTCGTCCGCCTCGAAGGCGAGCAGCCATTCGTAGTCCCCGAGGGAGAAGGACGCGACGGTGTTGGCGCGCACGTCCGGGTAGCCGCGGGCCATCTTGCCGTGGTCGGCGAGCATGCGGCGGCGGTCCTCGTCGGGCAGCAGGTACCAGTCGTACGAGCGCACGAAGGGGTACACCGAGACGTAGTTGCGCGGGGTCTCGTCGGCGAGGAACGCCGGGATGTGCGCCTTGTTGAACTCGGCGGGGCGGTGCAGGGCCATGTTCGACCAGACCGGTTCGAGGGCGCGGCCCAGCTTCGTGCGGCGGAAGAGGTTGTACGCCTCCTGCAGCTCGTCCGCGGTCTCGGCGTGCCACCAGATCATGACGTCGGCGTCGGCGCGCAGGCCGGAGACGTCGTACGTGCCGCGGACGGTGATGTCCTTGGCGGCGAGCTGGTCGAACAGGTCCTGGACCTCGTCGGCGTAACCGGCCCGGTCTTCGGGCAGCAGGTCCTTCAGCTTGAAGACCGACCACAGCGTGTACCGGATGACCTCGTTGAGGTCCTTGGCCTTCTTGCCGGCGTTGGGGATCTTGGCGGGGGCGTCGTCACTCATGCGGCTATTCTCCTCCGCCGCCGTGCAGACTCTGCACCGGGTTCGCGCTCAGCAGATCGATCCCCGTACGGTCGCCCGCCAGCTGGTCGACGGCCGCGTGCGCGCTCGCGACGCAGGCCGGGATGCCGACGCCGTCGTACGCCGCCCCGCAGACCGCGAGCCCCGGCAGTTCCGCCACGTGCGCCCGGATCCGCGCCACGCGCGCGTGGTGCCCGACCGGGTACTGCGGCAGTCCGTCGTCCCAGCGCGTGACCCGGGTGGCGACGGGCGCGGCGGTCAGGCCGACGGCGGCGCGCAGGTCGGCGCGGGACACGTCGACCAGCTCGTCGTCGCCGCGCCGCAGCACCTCCTCCTCGCCGTACCGGCCCACGGAGGTGCGCAGCACGACCAGTTCGGGGTTCTCCTCGGCGATCCACGCCCACTTCTGCGAGGCGAAGGTTGACGCCTTGATGGTGTGTCCATCCACGGGCGGTACGAGGAAGCCGCTGCCCTCGGGCAGGTCCACGTCCCGGCGCCGGAACGCGAGCGTCATCAGGGCCATCGAGGCGTACTCGACGGCGCGCAGTTCGGCGGCCGCGGCGGGCGCGTCCGGGGCGAGCAGCCGGGCGGCCTGCGCGGCGGGCACGGCCAGGACCACGGCGTCGGCGAGCAGTTCACGGCCCTCGGTGCGCACCGACCAGCCGTCGGGAGTGCGGCGGACCGCGTCCACGCGCGCGTGGAGGGCGATTTCGGCACCCTTCGCGCGGACGGCGTCGGCGACCGCGAGGGGCAGCCGGCCGATGCCGCCCTCGATGCCCATGAACACCGGCCCGGTCCGCTGGTTCCGGGCGGCCCGCTCCTGCACCGCGCGGACCCCGGCGAGCAGCGAGCCGCCGGAGCGCGCGACGTCGAAGAGCTGCGGCACGGCCATGCGCAGCGACAGGCGGTACGCGTCGCCCGCGTACACCCCGCCGAGCAGCGGCTCCACGAGGCGGTCCACGACCTCACGGCCGACGCGGGACGCGACGTACTCGCCGACCGCGATGTCCTCGCCGATCTCGCCGGCCTCCGTGGGCGGCAGCTCGCGCTCGGCCTCGACGCGGCGCAGGCCCTCGGCTGACAGCACCTCGGCGAGCACGGCCGCGTCGCCGGGCACGCCCATCACGTGGCCCTTCGGCATGGGCGTGAGATGGCCGCGGTTCCACAGGGCGGCGCTCGCGACGGCGGGCGGTTGCAGCGCGGCGTCGAGGCCCACTTCGCGGGCGAGGGCGACCGCCTCGGGGCGCCGGGCCAGCATCGACTCGGCGCCGAGGTCGACGCGGACCCCCTCGATCTCCCCGGCGTGCAGCTTGCCGCCGACCCGGCCGGACGCCTCCAGGACGGTGACCTGCGCACCGCCCGCGAGCAGCCGGTGGGCGGCGGCGAGTCCGGCGATGCCGCCGCCGACGACGACGGTGCGGGGCGATCGCCCCTGTTTCTGGCTGGTCCTGGCATCCGATGCGCGCATACCGCAAGCCTCTCAGACCGGCGGCGTGCCCCGGCCACGCTCCGCTTCGCTGTCAGCAGAGCACTGCGGGAACCCCGCGTTCCGCACGTAGCGTTGCCTCATGAGCGAACGACTGGTGGTCATCGGGGCGGACGCGGCGGGCATGTCGGCGGCGTCGCAGGCGCGCAGACTGAAGGGGCCGGACGAGCTGGAGATCGTCGCGTTCGAGCGGGGACGGTTCACGTCCTACTCGGCGTGCGGCATCCCGTACTGGGTGGGCGGTGACGTGGACAGCCGGGACGAGCTGATCGCGCGTACGCCCGAGGAGCACCGGAAGCGCTCCATCGACCTGCGGATGCGCACCGAGGTCACGGAGATCGACGTGCCGGGGCGGCGGGTACGCGCCCGTGACCTGGAATCGGGCGAGGAGGCCTGGACTGCGTACGACAAGCTCGTGATCGCCACCGGCGCCCGCCCGGTCCGCCCGGAGCTGCCGGGCATCGACGCACCGGGCGTGCACGGCGTGCAGACCCTGGAGGACGGCCAGGCCCTGCTCGACACGCTGCGGCGGACGCGCGGGGAGCGCGCGGTCGTGGTGGGCGCCGGGTACATCGGCGTGGAGATGGCGGAGGCGCTGACGAAGAGGGGCTATCAGGTCACGGTCGTCAATGCCGACCCCCAGCCCATGGCGACGCTCGACCCGGACATGGGCGCCCTGGTCGGCGAGGCGATGACCGGCATGGGCATGGAGATGGTCAACGACGCCGAGGTCACGAAGATTCTCACGGGCGAGGACGGCCGGGTCCGCGCGGTCGCCACGGACGACGCCGAGTACGCGGCGGACATCGTGATCCTCGGCATCGGCGTCCGCCCGAACACCGACCTGGCCAGGAACGCCGGCCTGCCCCTCGGCGAACACGGCGGCCTGCTCACGGACCTGGCGATGCGGGTGCGGGGCCATGAGGACATCTGGGCGGGCGGCGACTGCGTCGAGGTCCTCGACCTCGTCTCCGGCCGCGAACGGCATGTCGCCCTGGGCACGCACGCCAACAAGCACGGCCAGATCATCGGTTCGGGCGTCGGCGGGGACTACGGCACGTTCCCGGGCGTCGTCGGCACGGCGGTCAGCAAGGTCTGCGACCTGGAGATCGCCCGTACGGGACTGCGCGAGAAGGACGCCAGGGCGGCGGGCCTGCAGTACGTCACGGCCACCATCGAGTCGACCAGTCGCGCGGGCTACTTCCCCGGCGCCGCCCTGATGACGGTGAAGATGCTCGCCGAGCGCCGCACGGGCCGCCTCCTCGGCGTGCAGATCGTCGGCAGGGAGGGCGCCGCCAAGCGCGTGGACATCGCGGCGGTCGCGCTCACGGCCCGCATGACGGCCGAGCAGCTCACCACCCTGGACCTCGGGTACGCCCCACCCTTCTCCCCGGTCTGGGACCCGGTCCTGGTGGCGGCACGGAAGGCGGTGACAGCGGTACGAAAGGGGGGGTAGGGAGCCCCCGCCCGGCCCTCAGCGCTCAATTCCAGCCATTTGACGGAGCGTTGAGGGCCGCCGGAGCACGGAGGCGGGAGTTCCTCAGCGAGCGGTGCGCGTGTGCACGTATTCCACGAGGCGGGTGAGCGCGTCCGGGTCGGTGGTCGGGAGCACTCCGTGGCCGAGGTTGAAGACGTGGCCCTCCAGGCCGTCGGCCGCCGCGAGGACCTCGTCCGTCTTGGCCTCCACCGCGTCCTGCGTGGAGAAGAGGACGGCCGGGTCGAGGTTGCCCTGGAGCGCCTTGCCGGGGCCGACGCGGCGGGCGGCCTCGTCGAGCGGGACGCGCCAGTCGACGCCGACGACGTCCGCACCTGCCTCGCCGAGCAGCCCGAGCAGTTCACCGGTGCCGACGCCGAAGTGGATGCGCGGCACCCCGTACCCGGAGACGGCCTCGAAGACCTTCCGCGAGGCGGGCATCACGGAGCGGCGGTAGTCGGCGGGCGACAGGGCGCCCACCCAGGAGTCGAAGAGCTGCACGGCCGAGGCGCCCGCCTCGATCTGCACCTTCAGGAAGGCCGCGGTGATGTCGGAGAGCCGGTCGAGCAGGTCGGCCCAGAGCTGCGGGTCGCCGTACATCAGGGCCTTGGTGTGCTCGTGGTTGCGGCTCGGGCCGCCCTCCACGAGGTAGCTGGCGAGCGTGAACGGCGCCCCGGCGAAGCCGATCAGCGGCGTCGCGCCCAGCTCACCGGTCAGCATGCCGATGGCCTCGGTGACGTACGAGACGTCCTGAGGGGTGAGGTCGCGCAGCTGCGCCAGGTCGGCGCGGGAACGGATCGGCCGCTCCACGACGGGGCCGACGCCGGGCTTGATGTCGAGGTCGATCCCGATGGCCTTCAGCGGGACGACGATGTCGCTGAAGTAGATCGCCGCGTCCACGTTGTGGCGGCGCACCGGCTGCAGCGTGATCTCGGTGACGAGGTCGGGCCGCATGCACGAGTCGAGCATCGTGGTGCCCTCGCGCACCTTGCGGTACTCGGGCAGCGAGCGCCCCGCCTGTCGCATGAACCAGACCGGGGTGTGCGGCACGGGCTCCCGCCTGCACGCCCGCAGGAAGGCGGAGTCCTTGACCGCGTCGGCGGCGGTCGGGTTCGGGTTCGGCTGCTGGCCCGCTCGGGGAAGGTCGTTGGCGCTCACGTCGGAAAGTCTCGCACGTGCCGCGAACTGCGCGGCCGGGACCGGGTGTCCTTCCCTGCAGAGGCGGCCCGTTCCGCTTAATCTTCCCCGCATGGCTGCGGCGCAGGGACGACTCTCGGAGGATGCTGACGGGATGGACAGTAGGGAGGGGAATGCGGCGGCCGATGCTGTTCCGCTCCCGTTCCGCACCGCCGTGGACGCGCTGCGCGCGGCCCGGCTGCGGCCGGAGATCGAGATCGACCCGACCCGCGCGCCGAAGCGGCTCGCCCCGCACGCGTACGCCCTGGAGGCGGCGGTGGTCGAGGACGACGAGGACCTCGCGGACGGCCGTCTCGTCCTGCTGCACGACCCGGCCGGCCACGACGCCTGGCAGGGCACGTTCCGCCTCGTGACCCTGGTCCGCGCGGAGCTCGAACCCGAGATGGCCGCCGACCCGCTGCTCCCCGAGGTCTGCTGGTCCTGGCTGACCGGCGCACTGCAGGGCCGCGGACTCTCGTACGGAGAACCCAGCGGCACCGTCACACGGGCCAGTTCGCACTACTTCGGCGGGCTCGGCACGCGCCGGCCCGCCTCGCAGATCGAGATCCGGGCGTCGTGGACGCCGCGCGAAGGCATGGGCGGAGTGCCGGACACGGCGGCGCATCTGGCCGCGTGGTGCGATCTGCTCTGCCAGGTCGCCGGGCTGCCGCCGGCCGGTCCGGCGGACGCCTCGGTGGTGTCGCTGCCGCAGCGCCGCGGGCCGCAGACGCACTGAACACGTTCCCCCGACAACCGACGGGCCCGGCGGTCGCCGGGCCCGTCCGCGTGTGCGAGGCACACCGGCGGCGCGTCATCCGTACGGCCCATCAACGCTTCGAACGGATGCGGTACGGGACCGTCGTTGACCGGTGACTGACCGACGGGCGACTCGGTTCGATCTTCGGATGATCGATCACACGTCTGAATTGCCCGAATTGCGAGTCACCAAATCGTGATCATTCGCTAAAGGCGGGTGGGTTTGCTGCCGAAGACGTCTGTGACCTTGAAAGCACGGTTGTCCCGGCTTCTTCCCCGAGCCGGCCCGTCCCCGCCATCCTTCAGGAGGCCTGGTGTCCGTTCTCCTCGAGCAGCCCGCAAGCCTGGTCGCCTACCGCCCGAACAAGCCGACCGCCATGGTCGTCGTGGCGGACCCGCGCGTCCGTTCCACCGTCACCCGCCACCTCTGGGCGCTCGGAGTGCGCGACGTGATCGAGGCGTCCTCGATCGCGGAGGCCCGTCCCCGCATCGGCAACCCGCGCGACATCTGCGTCGCCGATGTCCACCTGCCCGACGGCTCGGGCCTGACCCTGCTGTCCGAGACCCGCGCCGCGGGCTGGCCCAACGGCCTCGCCCTCTCCGCCGCCGACGACATCGGCGCCGTACGCAACGCCCTCGCGGGCGGCGTCAAGGGCTATGTCGTCACCGGTACGCGGACCAACGTCGGCCTCCCCACCCGCCCCGGCGCCGCACCCATCGGCGCCGCCGCGGCCCGTATGCACCGCCGCCCGCCGGGCGCCCCGAGCCACCCGGGCGGGTACCGCGAGCTGTCCGGCCGCGAGGTGGAGGTGCTGCGGCTCGTCGCGGAGGGCCAGTCCAACAAGGCCATCGGCGTCTCGATGGGCCTGTCGGCCCTGACCGTCAAGAGCCACCTCGCCCGCATCGCCCGCAAGCTCGGCACGGGCGACCGGGCCGGAATGGTCGCCGTCGCCCTGCGCACCGGCATCATCCACTGACCCCGACCCCTTGCCGCACACGGGTACATAACCGCTCAAAACCCAGCACATAAGTCCCGCGCCCGCCGACGGAACGTTCCGTCGGCGGGCGCTCTGCTCGCACAGATACCCTTGACCGGTGACCGACGCCCAAGAGACCGCAGAAGACAGACCACTGCGAACCACCGGAGGCGCTCCTCCGGACGAAGGCGTCGCAGCCCCCGAGGAGGAGCCGATTCCGCTGCTCGAACCGCGCGAGGGCGTCCCCGAGGTGATCGCCGACGAGGACTCGCTCGCCGAGGTCGTCGCCGCTTTCGCCGCAGGCCGGGGACCCGTCGCCGTCGACGCCGAGCGGGCCTCCGGCTACCGCTACGGCCAGCGCGCCTATCTCGTACAGCTGCGCCGCGAAGGTGCCGGCAGCGCCCTGATCGACCCGATCGCCTGTCCCGACCTGTCGGGGCTCTCAGCGGCGATCGCGGATGCCGAGTGGGTGCTGCACGCCGCGACTCAGGACCTGCCGTGCCTGCGCGAAATAGGCATGATCCCCACCCGCATCTTCGACACCGAGCTGGCCGGACGGCTCGCGGGCTTCCCGCGCGTCGGCCTCGGCGCGATGGTGGAGTCGGTGCTCGGGTACGTGCTGGAGAAGGGCCACTCCGCCGTCGACTGGTCGACGCGGCCGCTGCCCGACCCCTGGCTGCGGTACGCCGCGCTCGACGTGGAACTCCTCGTGGACCTGCGCGACAGCCTGGAGAAGGAGCTCGACCGGCAGGGCAAGCTGGAGTGGGCGCACCAGGAGTTCGACGCGATCGCCAGTGCCCCGCCGCCGCCCCCGCGCAAGGACCCGTGGCGGCGTACGTCGGGCATGCACAAGGTGCGCCGACGCCGGCAGATGGCGGCCGTACGGGAGCTGTGGACGGCCCGCGACAAGGTGGCGCAGCGGCGTGACGTGTCGCCCGGCAAGGTGCTCGGCGACGCCGCGATCGTGGAGGCCGCGCTCGCGCTGCCGCCCAACGTGCACGCGCTGCGGCAGCTGCCCGGCTTCGGGCACCGGATGGGCCAGCGTCAGCTGGAGCAGTGGCAGGCCGCGGTGGACCGCGCCAAGGCGCTGCCGGAGAGCGAACTCCCGCAGCCGGGACAGCAGTTGGCGGGCCCGCCGCCGCCCCGATCGTGGGCGGACCGCGACCCGGCGGCGGCCGCACGCCTCTCGGCGGCGCGGGCGGCGGTGACGGCGCTCGCGGAGCGGCTGAACATGCCGCAGGAGAACCTGATCACGCCGGACACGGTGCGGCGGGTGTGCTGGGAGCCGCCGGCGTCCCTCGACGCGGAGTCCGTCGCCTCGGGGCTCTCGGGGTACGGGGCGCGGGCCTGGCAGATCGAGCAGGTGACGCCGGTTCTGGTGGAGGCACTGGCGGTCGGGGCCGGGTAGGGCTCCTTCTTCCCCACCCCGCCCCTTCCCGAACTGGGGCTCCGCCCCAGACCCCGCTCCTCAAACGCCGGAGAGGCTGAATTCTCAGCCTCTCCGGCGTTTTACGTCTCCACCATTGAGTGTGACCTTCGCCGCTCCGGGCGGGGGGCCTGTTCCACTTGGTTACCGGCAAGTAGCATGAGCCGTGTAGCCGCCGGAGCACGCCCAGCGGCAGCGATCCCGCACCCCTGGAGGAGAGCCATCGTGCCTCGTACCGTCAGGGACGTCGTCTTCGTCGACGGCGTCCGCACCCCGTTCGGCAAGGCGGGCCCGAAGGGCATCTACCACGAGACCCGCGCCGACGATCTCGTCGTGAAGTCCATCCGGGAGCTGCTGCGCCGCAACCCGAACCTCGACCCCGCCACCATCGACGAGGTCGCCATCGCCGCGACCACCCAGATCGGTGACCAGGGTCTGACCATCGGCCGGACCGCAGGCATCCTCGCCGGGCTTCCGCAGTCCGTGCCCGGATACTCGATCGACCGCATGTGCGCCGGCGCCCTGACCGCCGTGACCTCGGTCGCCGGTTCCGTCGCCTTCGGCGCGTACGACATCGCCGTCGCCGGTGGTGTCGAGCACATGGGCCGTCACCCGATGGGTGAGGGCGTGGACCCGAACCCGCGGTTCGTCAGCGAGAAGCTGGTGGACGAGTCGGCCCTGTTCATGGGCATGACCGCCGAGAACCTGCACGACCGCTACCCGAGCATCACCAAGCAGCGTGCCGACGAGTACGCCGTGCGCTCGCAGGAGAAGGCCGCCAAGGCGTACGCCGACGGCAAGATCCAGGCCGACCTGGTGCCGATCTCCGTACGTCGGACGAATGAAGAGGCCGGTGAGACCGGTTGGGGGCTCGCCACCGCCGACGAGCCGATGCGTCCGGGCACGACCCTGGAGAGCCTGGCCGGGCTCAAGACCCCGTTCCGTACGCATGGTCGCGTCACCGCCGGTAACGCAGCGGGGCTGAACGACGGCGCCACCGCCTCGCTGATCGCGTCAGAGGACTTCGCGCGCGAGAACGACCTGCCGGTCAAGATGCGCCTCGTCTCGTACGCCTTCGCGGGTGTCGAGCCGGAGGTCATGGGCTACGGTCCGATCCCCGCGACCGAGAAGGCCCTCGCCAAGGCCGAGCTGTCGATCGACGACATCGGCCTGTTCGAGGTCAACGAGGCCTTCGCCGTGCAGGTGCTCGCGTTCCTGGAGCACTACGGCATCGCGGACGACGACGCGCGCGTCAACCAGTACGGCGGCGCCATCGCGTTCGGCCACCCCCTCGCCTCCTCCGGTGTGCGTCTGATGACGCAGCTGGCGCGGCAGTTCGAGGAGCAGCCCGAGGTCCGTTACGGCCTCACCACCATGTGCGTCGGCTTCGGCATGGGCGCCACGGTCATCTGGGAGAACCCGCACCACAAGGACGCCGGAGGCAGCAAGTGAGCACCACCACCACCGCTGAGCTTCTGAAGGGCGCGGCCGAGCTGTTCCCCGACGAGATCGTCACGCAGGCGCACGTACGCCACCTCGACCTGCCGTACGGGGCAGGCAAGTTCGCCCTCATCACGCTCGACAACGGCCTGGACCACACCAAGCCGACCACCTTCGGGCCGCAGTCCCTGGCCAACCTCGACGTGGCAATCAGCCAGGTCGAGAAGGAGGCCGCCGAGGGCTCCATCGTCGGCGTCGGCCTCACCGGCAAGCCGTTCATCTTCGCCGTGGGCGCGGACCTCAAGGGCGTCGAGCTGCTCAAGCGGCACTCGGACGCGCTGGCCATCGGCAAGGGCGGCCACGACGTCTTCAAGCGCCTCTCCGCGCTCGCCGTGCCGACCTTCGCGTACTACAACGGCGCGGCCATGGGCGGCGGTGTCGAGGCCGGTCTGCACTGCACCTACCGCACCGTGTCCAAGGCGCTGCCCGCGTTCTCGCTGCCCGAGGTCTTCCTCGGTCTGGTGCCCGGCTGGGGCGGCTGCGCGCTGCTGCCGAACCTGATCGGCGCCGAGCGGGCCGTCCAGGTCATCATCGAGAACTCGCTCAACCAGAACCGCCAGCTCAAGGGCAAGCAGGTCTTCGAACTCGGCATCGCGGACGCGCTGTTCGAGGGTGCGGACTTCCTGGAGCAGTCGCTGCTTTGGACCGCTCGGGTCCTGGGCGGCGACGTCAAGGTGGAGCGCCCCGAGGTGGACCGCGGTGAGGCCTGGGACCAGGCCGTCGCCAAGGGCCGGTTCATCGCCGACTCCAAGGTGCACGGCGCCGCCCCGGCCGCGTACCGCGCGCTCGACATCATCGCCGCCGCCAAGGACGGTGACCTCCAGGCCGGCTTCGACGCCGAGGACCAGGCGCTCGCCGACCTCATCATGGGCGGCGAACTGCGCGCCGGGCTCTACGCGTTCAACCTGGTCCAGAAGCGCGGCAAGCGTCCCGCGGGCGCCCCGTCGAAGGACCTGGCGCGTCCGGTCAGCAAGGTCGGCGTCGTGGGTGCGGGCCTGATGGCCTCGCAGCTCGCGCTGCTCTTCCTGCGCCGCCTGGAGGTGCCGGTCGTGCTGACCGACATCGACCAGGAGCGCGTCGACAAGGGTGTGGGCTACGTCCACGCCGAGATCGACAAGCTGCTCGGCAAGGGCCGCATCAACCAGGACAAGGCCAACCGCCTGAAGGCCCTGGTGACCGGCGTGCTCGACAAGGCCGAGGGCTTCGCGGACGCCGACTTTGTCATCGAGGCCGTCTTCGAGGAGATCGGCGTCAAGCAGCAGGTGTTCGCGGAGGTCGAGGCGGTCGCCCCGGCGCACGCGATCCTCGCCACCAACACCTCCTCGCTTTCGGTCACCGAGATGGCGTCGAAGCTGAAGCACCCCGAGCGGGTCGTCGGCTTCCACTTCTTCAACCCGGTCGCCGTGCTTCCGCTCCTGGAGATCGTCCGCGGCGAGCAGACCGACGACGCCTCCCTGGCCACCGCGTTCGGTGTCGCCAAGAAGCTGAAGAAGACCGCGGTTCTCGTGAAGGACGCCCCGGCGTTCGTCGTGAACCGCATCCTGACCCGCTTCATGGGCGAGGTGCAGAACGTCATCGACGAGGGCACCCCGGTCGCCGTCGCCGAGAAGGCGGTCGAGCCGCTCGGTCTGCCGATGTCGCCGCTGGTGCTCCTGGAGCTCGTCGGCCCGGCGATCGGCCTGCACGTCTCCGAGACACTGAACCGCGCCTTCCCGGAGCGCTTCACGGTCTCCCCGAACCTGAAGGCCGTCGTGGACGCCGGCAAGCGCGGCTTCTACGTCTACGACAGCGGGAAGCCGGAGCTCGACCCCGAGGTCCAGGCGCTCCTCCAGCAGGGCGACAGCGTCCTGACGGAGGAGCAGGTCCGCGACCGCGTGCTCGACGCGGTGGCCCAGGAGATCGGCCTGATGCTCGACGAGGGTGTCGTCGCCGAGGCCCAGGACATCGACCTGTGCCTGATCACCGGCGCCGGCTGGCCCTTCCACCTGGGCGGCGTCACGCCGTACCTGGACCGTGAGGGCGTCTCCGAGCGCGTCAACGGCAAGCGGTTCCTGGAGCAGGGCGTGGCGAGCATTCCCGCCTAGTCCGGCCCTTTCCCGTACGGCTGCCCCTGATGCCCTCGTCGGCATCGGGGGCAGCGGTGCCTCCGGGGTCGTACAGGAGGTGCTCTCGTACGACGGTCGGGGCGCGGCGTGAAAGAGTCGGCGTATGCGCACTCTGCTCGTCGTGGACGCCGCCAACACCGTCGGATCGGTGCCGGACGGATGGTGGCGGGACCGCAGGGGTGCGGCCGAGCGGCTGCGGGACGGGCTCGTGGCGTACGTCGAGGCGGGGATCGACGGCCATCCCGGCCCGCTCGATGTCGTCCTCGTCGTGGAGGGCGCCGCGCGCGGCGTGGAGTCCCTGCCGGATGTGCGGGTCGAGTCGGCGCCCGCGAGCGGTGACGACCGGATCGTGGAGCTGGTCGCGGAGGCCGCCGCGGAGGTCGTGGTCGTGGTCACCGCCGACCGTGAACTGCGGCGCAGGGTCGAGGAGTTGGGCGCGGTGTGCGTCGGGCCGCGTACGGTCTATCCGACGCGGCGGTAGATGATCGCGCCCTCCACGACCGCCGTGCGCTCGTACCCGGCGGCGAGGAGGGCGCGGAGCGTGGGGAGGGCGTCGGGGGTGTAGGGCTTGCCGCGGGAGTCGTCGACGATCAGGGCGGGCGGGTTCTCGGCCATTTCCGTACGGAACACGTCCCAGGCGCCTTCTACGGCGTACTTCTCCCCCACCTGGGGGCCGTTGCGGCCGCCGCTGTAGTTGGTGAGGAAGCCCGCGGTGAGGTAGCGGGTGGCGGGGGCGCGGTCGGCGAGCCAGTACGTCTCGGGGTGCATGCCCCAGACGAGGACGCGGTCCTCGGGCTCCGTGGCGCGGCCGATCGCCTGGGCGAGCCGTTCGGAGTGCGCGAGGCCGGGGCGCGGCGCGAGCAGGCCCCAGGCGAGGAACAGGGCGCAGGCGAGCGCGGACGTGCTGAGCGTCGCCGGGGTCCAGTCGCGCGGCAGGCTCTGCAGGGCGGCAGTGCCCAACAGGGCGAGGGCGGGAACCAGTTGGAGGTAGTAATGGCCGAAGAAGTGGAAGCCGACGCAGACGGCGACCGCGGACGCGCCGAGCCACACCCACAGGTCGGCCGCCCCGGTGCGGGCGATCCGCAGCACCCGCAGGACAGCCGGGATCAGCCCCGCGCAGGCGATGGCGAGCAGCGCGGTGTTGGTCAACGCCCGGGAGAGTACGTGCAGTTCGGAGCCGGTGAACGAGGCGTACGCGCCCGATCCGGTGACCGTCCAGAAGAGAAAGCCCCGCGGGTCGGTGGCGACGGCGGCCGCAAGGACGGGCAGCACGGCACCCGCCGCGAGCCGCAGCACGTCGGCCCGCCGCGCACCGGAGCGCCACAGCATCCAGAGCACGGGCAGGAGGACGGCCCCGCCGGTCTGCTTGGCGAGGAAGGCCGCGGCGACGGCGAGACCGCACCAGGCCCAGCGGCGCCGGTCGGCGAGCCATACGGCGGCCGCGGTCGCCGGGAGCATGAACACCTCGAACGTGGCGGCCTGCGTGTCCTCGGGGTTCAGCCCGATGGAGAGGAGCAGGTAGAGGACGCCGGCGGTGCGGCCCGCGCCGTCGCCCCAGCGGCGGCGGGCGAGCGAGGCGAGGAGCAGGGCCGTGGCGAGGTGGGCGAGGACGGCGAGGACCTTCAGGGGTAACAGCGAGTCGTCGCCGAACACGGCGAAGGCGGCCTCGTACAGCCAGGGCAGGAGCGGGGGTTTGCGGTCGACGACGGTCTCGTAGAGCGTGCCGCCGTCGGCCAGCATGCGGGCCTGGACGGCGAGATAGCCCTCGTCGGGGTTCCACAGCTTGAGGCGGAACGACGGGATGCGGGTGACGCAGGCGAGCAGGGCGAGGGCGATGACGAGCGGGGGCCAGTACGCGGTCCGCCGCCTTGGCCGCGCGCGGACGGGGCGCGCGTCCCGTCCGACGCGCTGGTGCGGCAGCGTAGGCGTACTGGGGGGTGGGTCGGAACGCTGCTCGGCCGGCATGGGCGCCAAGGTATCTGGCGTGGCGGGTGGGGCGGTTGAGGGGGTACGGGCTTCGCCCTACGGGCGATTGGTTCCCCTCCCCGCCCCTTTCGCGTCCCTATCGGGGCTCCCCGCCCGACAGCGCCCGTCCCAGCCTGCTGCGGCTGCGGCCGTACAGGAAGTAGACGATGACGCCCAGGACCATCCAGACGCCGAACCGGACCCAGGTCTCGCCCGGCAGGTTCAGCATCAGCCACAGCGAGGCGGCGATGGAGAGGAGCGGCAGCACCGGCACCCACGGGGTGCGGAAGGCGCGGGGCAGTTCGGGGCGGGTGCGGCGGAGCACAAGCACGCCGGCGGCGACCACCACGAAGGCGAACAGGGTGCCGATGTTCACCAGAGTCGCCAGCTCGTTGATGCTGGTGAAGCCGGCGATGACCGCGATGACCACGCCGAGCAGGATCGTCGGCCGGTACGGGGTACCGAACTTCGGGTGGGTGACGGCGAAGGCGCGCGGCAGCAGCCCGTCCCGGCTCATCGCGAAGAACACCCTGGTCTGGCCGAGGAGCAGGATCAGACAGACCGTCGTGAGGCCGACGGCGGCTCCGAAGCTGATCACGCCGGCGTAGAACGGGTGCCCGACCGACTTGAAGGCGTCGGCGAGCGGGGCGCTGACGGACAGTTCGGTGTAGTGCTGCATACCGGTGACGACCAAGGCCACCGCCACGTACAGCACGGTGCAGATGAGGAGCGAGCCGAGGATGCCGCGGGGCATGTCGCGCTGCGGCAGCTTGGTCTCCTCGGCGGCGGTGGCCACCACGTCGAAGCCGATGAAGGCGAAGAAGACGATGGACGCTGCGGTGAAGATGCCCATCACGCCGAAGTTGGTGGGCTCGTAGCCGAACATCAGCTGGACCAGCGGGGCGGTCGCCCAGGCGCCGCCGGTCTCCGGGGTGACCGGGTCGGGGATGAACGGCTTGTAGTTGTCGCCGACGACGAAGAACAGACCGGCGACGATGACGATCATGACCACGGTGACCTTGATCGCGACGACCAGGGCGGTGATCCGGGCGGACAGCTTCATGCCGAGGACCAGGATCACGGTCAGGACCAGAACCAGGATGAAGGCCAGGATGTCGAAGGTGCCTCCTGGCACGTCCGGCCCTTGGAGCCCCGTTGGCAGGTGCCAGCCGATGTTGTCCATCAGCGAGCGCACATAGCCGGACCAGCCGACCGCGACCACCGCCGTACCGAGGGCGAACTCCAGGACGAGGTCCCAGCCGATGATCCAGGCGGGCAGCTCACCGATGGACGCGTACGCGAACGTGTACGCCGAACCGGCGACGGGCACGGTGGACGCGAACTCCGCGTAGCACAGGGCGGCAAGCGCGCAGACGATGCCCGCGGCGACGAAGGCCAGGGCGGTCGCCGGTCCCGCGTTCTCCTTCGCCACCTTGCCGGTGAGGACGAAGATGCCGGTGCCGATGATGACGCCGACGCCGAAGACCACCAGGTCCCACGCGGACAGCGACTTCCTGAGCGCGTGCTCCGGCTCCTCGGTGTCCTGGATCGACTGTTCGATGGTCTTGGTGCGGAACAGTCCGCCGGAGGGCGGAGGTGTGCTGCTGCTCACGGGCGTGCTCCCTTGCTGACGATGCTCGCCATGATCGAAATCTGTGCGGCGTGCCTGTGTGCCGGTATGCCCGAATGGCAAGGAGTTTCACACGAAAGGCCCGGCCCGGCCACCCGTAGGGGGTGGCCGGACCGGGCCTGATGACGCCTTGCGGGCGCCGCTGTTCCGTGGTGTGCGTACGCCGTTCGGATCAGTCTCGGGCGGGCTCCACCGTGTTCTGTTCGGCGGCCGGGTTCTCGTACCGCCCGTCCAGCTTGGCGACGAGGCCGGTGACCTGGCGGGCGATGTCCGGTGCCGTAAGACCGATCTCGGCCATGACTTCCTTGCGCGAGGCGTGGTCGAGGAAGCGCGGCGGGATGCCGAAGTCACGCAGCGGTACGTCCACACCGGCGTCCCGCAGGCCCTGCGCCACGGCCGAACCGACGCCGCCCGCGCGGGAGTTGTCCTCGACGGTGACGACGACGCGGTGCTGCTCGGCGAGCGGGGCGAGGGCTTCGTCGACGGGCTTGACCCAGCGCGGGTCCACGACGGTGGTGCTGATGCCCTGCTTGTTGAGGAGGTCGGCGATCTCCAGGCACATCGGCGCGAGGGCGCCGACGGAGACCAGGAGGACGTCGGGCCGGTTGGTGCCCGGCTTGCGCAGCACGTCCATGCCGCCGACCGTGCCGACGGCCTTCACGGACGGGCCGACGGCGCCCTTGGAGAAGCGGACCACGGTCGGGGCGTCCTCGACGGCGACGGCCTCGCGCAGCTGCATCCGGACCTGGTCGGCGTCGCGCGGGGCGGCGATGCGCAGGTCGGGCACGCACTGCAGGATCGACATGTCCCACATGCCGTTGTGCGAGGCGCCGTCCGTGCCGGTGACGCCGGCCCGGTCCAGGACGAAGGTGACGCCGCACTTGTGCAGGGCCACGTCCATCAGGAGCTGGTCGAAGGCGCGGTTGAGGAACGTGGCGTACACGGCGAAGACGGGGTGCAGTCCGCCGTGTGCGAGGCCGGCGGCGCTGACCGCGCCGTGCTGCTCAGCGATGCCGACGTCGTACACCCGGTCCGGGAAGGCCTTGGAGAACCTGTCCAGGCCGACCGGCTGCAGCATGGCCGCGGTGATCGCGACGATGTCCTCGCGCTCGTGGCCGAGCTTGACCATCTCCTCGCCGAAGACCGACGTCCAGTCGAGGCCGGAGGACGAGATCGGCAGGCCGGTGTCCGGGTGGATCTTGCCGACGGCGTGGAAGCGGTCCGCCTCGTCGTCCAGGGCGGGCTTGTAGCCGCGGCCCTTCTCGGTGAGGCAGTGCACGATGACCGGGCCGCCGAAGCGCTTGGCGCGCTGCAGGGCGGACTCCAGGGCCTCGATGTCGTGGCCGTCGATCGGGCCGACGTACTTCAGGCCGAGGTCCTCGAACATGCCCTGCGGGGCGATGAAGTCCTTCAGGCCCTTCTTGGCGCCGTGCAGGGTCTCGTAGAGCGGCCTGCCGACGACCGGGGTGCGCTCCAGGAGGTCCTTGCCGCGGGCCAGGAAGCGCTCGTAGCCGTCGGTGGTGCGCAGGGTGGCCAGGTGGTTGGCGAGACCGCCGATCGTGGGGGCGTACGAACGCTCGTTGTCGTTGACGACGATGACGAGCGGGCGGTCCTTGGCGGCGGCGATGTTGTTGAGCGCCTCCCAGGCCATGCCGCCGGTGAGGGCGCCGTCGCCGATGACGGCCACCACGTGGTCGTCCTTCTTCCGCAGCTCGTTGGCCTTGGCGAGGCCGTCGGCCCAGCCGAGGACGGTGGAGGCGTGCGAGTTCTCGATCACGTCGTGCTCGGACTCCGCCTGCGAGGGGTAGCCGGAGAGGCCGCCCTTCATCTTGAGCTTGGAGAAGTCCTGGCGGCCGGTGAGCAGTTTGTGGACGTAGCTCTGGTGGCCGGTGTCGAAGAGGACCTTGTCCTTCGGGGAGTCGAACACACGGTGCATGGCGATGGTGAGCTCGACCACGCCGAGGTTCGGGCCCAGGTGGCCACCGGTCTTGGAGACCGCGTCGACGAGGAAGCCACGGATCTCTGCCGCGAGCTCGTCCAGCTGCTCGTGGCTGAGCCGGTCCAGATCGCGCGGCCCCTTGATACGGGTCAGCAGGCCCACCCGTGCCTCCTAGGTTCTGTGGTTCGGTCGAGCTGTTCGGTCAAGCGTTTCGAGTCGAGCTGTTCGAGCTGTGCCGGGTCTGTCGAGTCTAATGTTCCGCCCACACTGCCCGCCGCCGGGTGGGTTCACCCATCGGGGCGTACGGGACGCATCCGACCGTATGCGAGGAGACGCGTCCGCGCCGGTCCGGGTTGCGTCGCCCGCGCGGCGGGGCGTGTCGTGGCGGGGCGTGGCGTGGCGTGGCGTGGCGGACAGGGGTGTGCCCGGCACCGGGGTGTGTCGGTGCCGGGCACGAAATCCAGCCCGTCTGGGGGCACCTCCCGGCCGAAGGCTGGGGGAGATTGAGGACGAGCCCGCAGGGCGATCGACGGCGCCCGAGTCGACGGTGCGGGACGTGGGACGGGACCTACGCCCGCCCCGCCGTCTTCTGCGTACGGCGCGAGACCGAGTCGATCACGACCGCCGCGAGCAGCACCGCGCCGGTGATCATGAACTGGATCTCGCTGGCCATGCCGAGCAGGTTCAGGCCCTGCTGGATGGCCTGGAGCACGAGCATGCCGAGGAGGGCCGACCAGACCTTGCCGCGGCCGCCGAAGAGGCTCGTACCGCCGATGACGGCTGCGGCGATGACCAGCATCAGCGTGTTGCCCGCGCCCAGGTTCTTCGTCGCGCCGCCGGAGAGCGAGGCAATGAAGAGGCCGCCGAACGCGGCGAGCATGCCGGAGATCGCGAAGACCGTGATGCGGATCCGGTCCACGTTGATGCCCGCGCGGCGCGCCGCCTCCGAGCTGCCGCCGACCGCGAAGACCTGGCGGCCGAACGTGGTGCGCCGGGCCACGAAGTCCGCGATCACGAGGACGGCCAGGAACAGCACGAGGGCGAGCGGCAGTCCGCGCGAGCCGGGCAGCTCGTTCAGGACGTACGCGGCGGCGAGCACCAGGACCGCGACGACGCCGGTGCGCAGCACGATCTCGCTGACCGGGCGGGCCGGAAGCCCGGTGCTCTTGCGGCGCTTGGTGTCGAGGAGCAGCGAGGCGGCGTACCCGACGATGGCTATCAGGGCCAGGCCGTACGCGGCGGCCTTGTCCTCGAAGAAGTAGCCGGTGAGGCTCTCGACGACGCCGCCGGAGGGCGCGTTGATGCTGCCCTCGTTGCCCATCAGCCAGATCTGCAGACCGCTCCAGCCGAGGAAGCCGGCGAGGGTGACGACGAACGCCGGTACGCCGATCTTGGCGAAGAAGAAGCCGTGCAGGGCGCCGATGGCCAGGCCGCACAGGACGGCCACCAGGACCGAGGGCCAGTCGCCCCAGCCGTTGCTGACGTTCAGGACCGCCCACACCGCGGCGCCCATGCCCGCCACCGAGCCGACCGACAGGTCGATCTCGCCGAGCAGCAGGACGAAGACGATGCCGACGGCCATGATGCCGAGGCCGGAGGTGAACACCGCGATGTTGGTGAGGCTGCTCGCGGAGAGGAACTTGTCGTTCTGCGCCTGGAAGACGATCGCGATGACGATCAGGCCGATGACGACGGGCAGCGAGCCCAGCTCACCGCCGCGGATCTTCCGCGAGAACTCCGTCCAGTAGCCCTTGAGCCCCTGCTCGCGGACGAGCAGCCGGGGGTCGACGGCCGGTACGGGGGCGGCACTGGCCTCGGCCGCGCGCGGCTCCTTGCCTACGGACTCGGCGTTTTCGCTGTCCGGCGCGGGCTTCTTGGTGAGGTCGCTCACTTCGCGTCCCCCTTCGTGAACGTGCCGTCCGCGCCGCCGGCTTCGGCCTCGCCGCCGCCGTTGCTCGTACGGGCGTTGCGGCGGGTCACGGCGTTGTCCGTGGCGCCGGTGATGGCGGCGATGATCTCCTCGTGGGAGGTGCCCGCGACGTCGAAGACTCCGTTGTTGCGGCCCAGGCGCAGCACGGCGACGCGGTCGGCGACGGCCTGCACGTCGGCCATGTTGTGGCTGATGAGGATCACGGCGTGGCCGCGCTCGCGCAGCCGCTCCACCAGGTCGAGGACCTGCGCGGTCTGCTCGACGCCGAGGGCGGCGGTCGGCTCGTCGAGGATGACCACCTTCGGGTCGCCGACGAGGGCGCGGGCGATGGCGACGACCTGGCGCTGGCCGCCGGAGAGCGCGGCGACCGGGATACGGACGCTGGGGATGCGGATGGAGAGCGTGTCGAGCAGCTCCTTGGCCCGCTTCTCCATGCCGATCTCGTCCAGGACCGGGCCGTGCTTCAGCTCGCTGCCGAGGAAGAGGTTGGCGACGACATCGAGGTTGTCGCAGAGCGCCAGGTCCTGGTAGACGGTCGCGACGCCGAGGTTCTGGGCGTCCTGCGGCCGGTTGACGCGGACGGGCCGCCCCTCCCAGACGAGGGCGCCGTCGTCGATCGGGTGAACCCCCGAAATGGTCTTGACGAGGGTCGACTTGCCGGCGCCGTTGTCGCCGACCAGGGCGACCACCTCACCGGCGTGGATCTCCAGGTGAACGTTCGTGAGTGCCTGCACGGCACCGAACCGCTTGGAGACTCCGCGCAACGCCAGCACGGGCGTAGCGGACACGTGAATCATCTCCTTCGCCGCCTGATGGGGCGGGACTTGCGAGATACGAGGGGGGGGTGTCCGGTGGACGAGCACCGGGCTAAATCAAGCCCGTCTGGGGGCACCTCCCGGCCGAAGGCTGGGGGAGTTTGAGGACGAGCCCGGAGGGCGATCAAGGGCAACCGAGCCGACGGAACCTGAACTCGTGCCGTACGACCGTTACTTGATCCCCGCCGCCGCGCACGCCTTCTTGAACTCCGCCGTGCAGATCTCGCTCGCCTTATACACCTTGTCCTTCAGGATCGTGCCCGCGATGTCCGCCTTGGTCACGATCTGGGCGTCGTACAGCTTGGCCGGGGTGCCCTTGAACTCGCCGCTGATCGAGTCGACCTTCGTCGGCGTCAGGTCCTTGATGTCCTTGCCCTGCAGCAGGCGGACGGCGATCTCGGCGGTGGTCTCGGCCTCCGGCTTGATCTGCTTGTAGATGGTGAACGACTGCTTGCCGCTCAGGATCCGCTGCAGACCGGCGAGTTCGGCGTCCTGGCCGCCGACCGGGACCTTCACGTCGCGCTTGTCGAGGGCGGTGATGATGCCGCCGGCCATGCCGTCGTTGGCGGAGTAGACGCCGTCGAAGCCGTCCTTGCCGAGGGAGTCGATCGCGGCGGCCATCTTCTTGTTGGCCTGGTCCGGCGACCAGTCCGGGATGTCCTGCTCGTACACGATCTTGCCGACCTGCTTGTCCAGGACGCTGTGAGCGCCCTTCTTGAACAGCGGGGCGTTCGGGTCGGTCGGCGAGCCGTTGATCATCACGACGTTGGCGTCGGCGGCGTCCTCGCCGAGCGCCTTGACCAGACCCTCGCCCTGCAGGCGGCCGATCTTCTCGTTGTCGTACGACACGTAGGCGTCGAGCGGGCCCTCGGCCAGGCGGTCGTACGCGACGACCTTCACGCCCTGGTCCTTGGCCTTCTTCACCCAGGACTTGGTGGCCTTGTAGTCGACGGCGTCCAGGATGATCACCTTGACGCCCTCGGTGAGCAGCGCCTCGAACTGCTTCTTCTGGGTCTCGGTGTCCTGGGCCGCGTTGTTGTACTTGACCTCGCAGTCGGAGCACAGCTCCTTGATCTTGCCCTCGATCAGCGGGCGGTCGAAGGTCTCGTAACGCGTGGTCTTGTTCTCCGGCAGCAGCAGACCGATGGTCTTGCTGTCGCCGCCGCTGGACTCTTCGCCTTCTCCGGCCTTGCCACAGGCGGTCATCGCCAGTGCCATGGAAACCGTCGCGGTGCCTATGACGACGCGGCGCGTCATTGCGTTCATAAGGGGTGCCTCCCTGACGAGGCCGCGTCGTTGCGGCCGAGGTGGCTGGAAGTCAACTCGGCCGCGAGAGCAGCGTCAAGGAGTAAATCCTTAACGAGATGACAACGGTGCCATCCGTTATCTAAGTGAAGGCGGCTAGGTGAAGGCGGGGGTGGGTGCGGGCATCGCGCCGTCCAGAAGGGTCGAGTCGCCCATCTCGCTCAGCGCCAGCGCCAGGGCGCCGAGCACCTCGGCCCGCCCGCCGAGTGCACCCGGCAGCACCGAGAGCTTCCGCGCCGCGCTCGGGATCGCGTACCGCCCCACCGACTCGCGGATCGGCCCGAGCACCAGCTCACCGGAGTCCGCGAGGTCCCCGCCGAGCACCACGCGCGAGGGGTTGAGCAGGTTGCACAGGTTGGCGACGCCGCTGCCGATGTGCCGGCCCACGTCGGCGATCACGCGACGGCAGCCCGGGTCGCCGTCACGCGCGAGGGCGACGACCTTCTCCATGGTCAGGCCCGAGCCGTGGCTGGACTCAAGGAGCGGCAGGACGTACCGCGCGGCCGTGAAGGTCTCCAGGCAGCCGCGGTTGCCGCAGCGGCAGACCGGGCCCGACTCGTCGAGCGTGATGTGCCCGATCTCGCCCGCGGTGCCGCCGGGGCCGCGGTAGATCTGCCCGTTGATGACGAGCCCGGCGCCGACGCCGCTCGCCACCTTGATGTACGCGAGGTCCTTCACGCCCCGCCCGCTGCCCCAGACCAGCTCGCCGAGGGCGCCGAGGTTGGCGTCGTTGTCGACATACACCGGGACGCCGAGGCGGCCCGCGAGCTCCTGGCCCGGGTTCGTGCCCTGCCAGCCCGGCAGGATGGCCGTCGAGCCGAGCGTGCCCGTCTCCACGTCGATCGGTCCCGGCACGCCGAGGCCGACGCCCGCGACCTTGGAGCGGTCCACTCCGCTCGCCTCGATCAGCCGGTTGACCAGCTCCTCGGCCCGGTCGAAGCCCTGCGCGGCGGAGGCGTCCACGTCAAGGGGCTCGGCCTCCTCGGCGAGCACCTGGTGGGCCAGGTTGCCGATGGCGACGCGCAGGTGCGTGTGCCCGAAGTCGACGCCGACGACCAGACCCGCGTCCCCGCTGAGCGAGACGCTGCGGGCCCGGCGGCCGCCCGCGGAGGTCGGCGTGACCTCGACGGTGCCGCTGTCCTTGAGCTCCCGGACGATGTTGGAGACCGTGGCCGCCGACAGGCCGGTCGTCCTGGCGATCTCCGCCTGGGTGAGCGATCCCGCCATCCGCACGGCCCGCACGACCCGTTCGAGATTGGCCCGGTGCAGCGACGACTGCGACCCCGGAGTCTCCACGACGACCTCCCTTGCCGAGGCCGCTTCTCTGAGGCCCCGGCTTAGTAAAACTTGTAAACCCTAAGCTCAGCCTCCGGGGACAATGCCCGTCAAGCCCTTGACGGAAGTAGGTTCAGACGACAGCTTCCTGCCCGGGCAGGACCGGCACCGGCCCCGTGGGCCGCCGCTGCCCCTGCGAACCCTCCCCGACCTGCGCCGCGAGCAGCCGCAGCGCGTCCGCCGAGGCGGTGTCGGCCGGGGTGTAGAGCTCCAGGCGGTGGTCGGGACTCTCAGGCTGGAGCCACACCTGGTAGTCGACGTCGACCCCGCCGACCGTCGGGTGCTGAAGGCTCATCCGCCCGACCGTGCAGTCGGCGACGTCGCCCTTGGCCCACAGGGCCGCGAAGTCCGCGCTGCGCATGGTCAGTTCGCCGATCAGCTCGGCGAGCCGCCCGTCGGTGGGGTACCGGCCCGCGGTCAGCCGCAGATACGCGACATGGATACGGGCCAGCTCGTCCCAGTTGCGGTGCAGTTCACGGGCGAGCGGGTCGAGGAAGAACATCCGCGGTACGGAGGGGCGGTGGGCCGGGTCCCACGGCGCGTCGGAGTCGAGGTGTTCGGCGACGAGGGCGTGCCCGGTGCGGTTCCAGGCGAGGATGTCGCCGCGCCGCCCGAGCACGACGGCCGGGCTCGCCTCGCCGAGCGCGTCGAGCAGGTTCAGGACGCGCTGGTGCGGCCGCTCGGGCCGGGGCCGTACGAGCCGTGGGGCGCCGCGGCTGCCGCTCCGCAGGGCGAGGTTGTGCAGGTGGGCCGTCTCGGTCGGGTCAAGCCGCAGCACCCCGGCGAGGGCGTCGAGCACCTGCTGGGACACGGTGCCCGCCTGCCCTTGTTCGAGCCGCGTGTAGTACCCGGCGCTCACCCCGGCGAGCTGCGCCAACTCCTCGCGGCGCAGGCCCGGTACGCGACGGGCGGTGCCGTAGGTGCGCAGGCCGACGTCGGCGGGCGTGACGCGGTCGCGGCGGTTCTTGAGGTAGGCCCCTAGGCTGTCCGGCTGCATGGCGTCGAGCGTAGGCGGGCGGGGCGGGGCGTGGGTGTCCCTGTCAGGTGCAGTCAGGGTCAGGTGCCGTCAGGGTCAGGTGCCGTCAAGGTCAGGTGCCGTCAAGGTCAGGTGCAGGCAGGGTCAGGTGGAGTCAGGTGGAGTCACGTGCGGACAGGGGGCGCGGGCTTCGGCGTGCGGGCCCGTCACGCCGCGTCGTACTCATGGGCCCGGCCGCCACGCCACTCGATCAGCGGGGAGTCGCCCAGGACGAGACCGTCGGGTTCTTCCAGGCCGGTGCGCCGGAGGAACTCGATCAGGTCGCGGTCGTTGCGGGCCAGGCCCAGGATCTCGCCGTGCACGGTGACGCGGCGGCCTCCGCTGCCCTGCGGCGGGTGGACGACTATCGGCGCACTCATACCCCCAGGGTGCCGTAGGGCGGGCCGTCCGGCTCCGGCTCGGCGGGGATCCGTGGTCGTGGCATGAACCCGTGGCATGTTCCGGAGGTGCTCGCGCGCGTAGAGTTCGAAGGGACGTGACCGGATTCCAGCGGTCGCGGACAGAGCCGCTCCCGGTCCGTCGTACATGAGGAGCGTGCGTCATGAGGATGATGCTCAAAGCACGACTGGACACCGAGACGTCCAACGAGGCGTTCAAGAACGGCACCCTCCCGAAGCTCATGCAGCAGCTGACCGAGACCCTCAAGCCCGAGGCGGCCTACTTCGGCCCCGAAGAGGGTTGTCGCTGCTGCACCTTCGTCTTCGACATGCAGGACAGCTCGCAGATGCCGTCCATCGCCGAGCCGCTGCTCAACGAGCTCAACGCGAAGATCGACCTCCACCCGGTGATGAACGCGGAGGACCTGCAGAAGGGCCTGGCCGCCCTCCAGCGGTGACCCTCGCCCCGCAGGGTGAACCCACGAGGTGTACCCACGAGAGGGGGATGTCTGCCGTACGTGCCGAGGCCGCATCGTGCGAGGCATGAACGCAACACACCCCGCTCCCGTAACCACCTCACCCACCCCCTCCCCCGGCCTGCGCGCCTGGCTCGGGCTGCTCGTCGTGCTCGGTCCTGTGCTGCTCGTCGCGATGGACAGCTCGGTGCTGTTCCTGGCGATGCCGGCGGTGTCCGCCGCACTCGCGCCGAGCGCCGGCCAGGCGCTCTGGATCCTGGACGGGTACGGCTTCGCCGTCGGCTCCCTGCTGGTCGCGTTCGGTGCGATCGGTGACCGGTACGGCCGGCTGCGGCTGCTCAAGGGCGGCGCGGCGGTGTTCGGGCTCGCCTCGGCGGGGGCGGCCTTCGCCCCGAGCCCCGAACTCCTCATCGCCTTCCGGGCGTTGATGGGCGTCGCCGGTGCCACCCTGCTGCCGTCGGCGCTCGCCGTGCTCAGCGGGCTGTTCCCCGATGCGCGGCAGCGCTCGCGTGCGATCGGCATCTTCGCGGCGACGTTCGCGGCGGGCTTCGCGATCGGCCCGGTGGTCGGCGGGCAGTTGCTCAGCGGCTTCTGGTGGGGCTCGGTCTTCCTGGTCAACCTGCCCGTGGTCCTACTGTTCCTGCTGCTCGCGCCGCTGCTGCTGCGCGAGGTGCCGAGCGGGCGCACCGACCGCGTCGACGTCCTGAGCGTGCTGCTCTCCGCCGCCGGTCTGCTGTTCTCCGTGTACGCCGTCAAGCACACGGCCGCCGAAGGGCTCGCCGTCGGACCGCTCACGCTCGGTGCGGTCGGCGTGGGCGCGCTGGTCTGGTTCGTACGGCGCCAATTCTCCCTGGCCCACCCCCTGATCGACTTCCGGCTGTTCCGCGACCGGGTGTTCACGATCGCCGCCGTGACCGGGCTGCTTCCGCTGGCGGCGTGGTCGGCGGTCGCGTACCTCGGCGGCGTCTACCTGCAGTCCGTCCTCGGCCTCTCGGTCCTGGACGCCGCGCTGACCGCGCTGCCGGGAGCGGCGGTGCTCACGGTCACCTGCGTCGTGACGCCGGCCGTGGTCGCCCGTACAGGCGTCCGCGCCGCGCTCGTCACCGTGCACTTCACGATCGCCGGGGGCCTGCTTCTGCTGCTCGCGACCGGGGCTTCGGGCGGGGTCGGCTGGTACGTGGCGGCCACGGTCGTCACCGGGGTGGGGTACGGCATCTCGTTCAGCGTGGTCGCCGACACCGCCGTCGCAGCGGTGCCGCCCGAGCGCGCCGGGTCGGCCGCGGCGATCGCCGAGACCAGCAACGAGCTCGGCAACGCCCTCGGCATCGCCCTCCTCGGCTCCCTCGCCGCCCTGATCTTCCGACTCGACGGGCCGGGGCTCGCGGGCACGCTGGGCGAGACACTGCAACTCGCTGGCGCGAGCGGGGCGTTGGCGTCCGACGCCAGGTCCGCGTTCGTCACGGGGCTGCATGTGGTGGCGGTGGTCGCGAGCGGACTGCACGCCGCCCTTGGCTTGTTCGCGGTACGGAGCCTCCCCAGGTCCACCTAGCGCCGCCGCACTACTTCAGCGCACCCGCGGTGAGCCCCGCCACCACCTGCCGCTGGAAGATGATGTACGCGGCGAGCACCGGCAGCATCGCCATGACCAGGCCCGCGAACAGGCCGGACCAGTCGCCCTTGTAGCCCTGGTTGACGGCGAGTTCGACCAGGCCCTGGGCCAGGACGCGGCGGTCCGGATCCGTGTTGAGGACCGTGGGCAGCATGTACTGGTTCCACTGCCCGAGGAAGTTGAAGATGCCCACGCTGATCAGGCCCGGCTTCGCCATCGGCAGCATGATCTGGAAGAACGTCCGGGTGTGCGAGGCACCGTCGACGAACGCCGCCTCCGCCACCGAGGTCGGCAGCGTACGGAAGAACGCCGTGAGGAAGAAGACGGTGAACGGCAGCGAGTAGGCGATGTAGACGAGGACGAGCCCGGGGATCGTGTTGAGCAGGCTCATGTTCTGCATCACGAAGAACAGCGGCACGAGCGCCAGCATGATCGGGAAGCTCATCCCCCCGATGAACAGGAAGTAGAGGAAGCGATTCCCGGGGAACGTGAAGCGGGCCAGGACGTACGCCGCCATCGAGCCGAGGATGAGCGTGCCCACGAGCGAAAAGCCCACCACCACGACGGTGTTGAGGAAGTACTCGCTCATGTGCGCGTCGCTCCACGCGCGCGACCAGTTCTCGAAGTGCAGCGAGTCCGGCAGCTTCCAGGGCGAGCCGAAGATGTCCGCGTCGGTCTTGAAGGACGTCATCACCGCCCACAGCAGCGGCATGACCACCATGAACGCCCAGAGGACGAGCATGCCGTGGGAGAAGACGTTGAGGACGGAGCCTTCGCGCTTCTGCTTCGCGGGCGGCGCGCCGTTCGTCTTGGTCACGGCGGGCGGGCGGTTCCCGGTGACTTCGGCGGGAGGTGTGTCGGTCGTCTTCATCAGTACTCCAGCCGCTCGCGCCGGCCGAGTCGCATCACGACGGCCGCGAAGCAGAGCGTGACGACGAGCAGGGCGACACCGATCGTGGTTGCGTAGGCCGCGTTGGCGTCACGGAACGCCGATTGGTAGATGTACAGCGGCAGGATCGACGTCGAGTAGTCCGGGCCGCCGGGGCCCACACTCATGATGTGGACGACGGCGAAGGCCTCGGCGCCCAGAGCGAGGATTCCCATGTAGATCCAGCCGGACTGCACGGTGTCCCAGAGCAGCGGCAGGGTGATGCGGAAGAACGTCGTGAACCGGTTGGCCCCGTCGAGCAGCGCCGCCTCGTAGAAGTCCCTGGGGATGGAGGCCATTCCGGCGCTGAAGAGCACCACGAAGAAGCCGACGGTGCTCCACACCAGGACCGCCATGATGGCCCACAGCGCGTAGTCCGGGTCGCCGAGCCAGGACGGCTGGAAGCCGTCCAGACCGATGGCGGCGAGCGCCGAGTTGATGGCGCCGTTCCGTGGGTTGTACGCGAACTGGAAGAGCAGCGCGACGATCGAGATGGAGAGGACCTGGGGGAAGAAGTACGCGATCTTGTAGAAGCCGGAGCCGCGAACTCCCGTGACGGCGGCGCTCTTTCGGGCCCGGCCGCCGACATTGATCATGAAGGCGAAGAACAGCGCCAGGGAGAGCGTCACCAGCGGCAGCAGCACCACGAACAGCACACTGTGCTGCAGTGACTTCCAGAAGATCTCGTCCTCGAACATGCGCTGGTAGTTGGCGAAGCCGACCATCTTGAAGTCCGGGCTCAGCCCCGTCCAGTCCGTGAACGAGTAGTAGATCGCCTGGATGAACGGCCAGATGACGAAGACCGCGTACAACGCGAGGGGTGCCGCGAGGAACCCCACGATGAACCGGTACTTGCCGTGTTGCATGATCACCGACCTCGATCTTCCTGCGGGTGCCGCCGCTGGTGACGCACGGTCACTTCTTGTGCTTGTAGTGCTTGATCGAGGAGTCCTTGGCCGTCTTGTCGGCGAAGCCCTGGATCTTCTTGATGGCCTCGGCCGGGGTGAGGCGTCCCGCCATCAGCTCGCCGAGACCGGCGACGCCGATCTGCTCCTTCTGGAGCTTCACGTACCAGTCCTGCATGCGCGGGTTGACGACGTTCTCGCCGGCCAGCTTCAGGGCCGCCTCGCAGCCCTTGAGGCCGGAGGTCAGCTCGACGCCGTCGGTGCCGCCGTCGAAGGCCGTGAGCGACTTCACCAGCTTGGTGGTGTTGCGGGAGGCGTCCTCGCTGAGCATCAGGCGGAGCTGCTCCATGCCGCCGGCCGGGTTCTTGGCCTTGGCCGGGACGATGAAGGGCTCGGAGCCCGAGGCCCAGATGGTGCCGAAGGGCATCTTGTCGGAGCTGTCCATGCCCTGCGGGGCGCCCACGGACATCCGGAAGTCCTTGGGCGTGGTGCTGGCGGACTCGTTCTCCACCCAGGAGCCGTTCGGGATGAACAGCGCGTCGCCCTCGTTCCACGCGGTCTGCGACTGGATGTGGGTCATGCCCGTGGTGCCCTTGAGGATGTAGCCCTTCTTGAAGAGCTCGTAGTACGCCTCGAAGACCGCCTTGACCGCCGGGTGCTTCCAGGCGTTGGGCTCCAGGTTGTCGATGGCGTCGAGGACTTCCCGGCCACCGATCTTGGCCATCATCGGGTACATCGAGAAGGGCATGTAGTACGGGTACTTGCCCGGGTACGTCCAGCCCGCGATGCCCTGCTTCTTGGCCTTGGCGCAGACCGCGAGCATGTCGTCCCAGGTCTCCGGGTACTCCGCGTCGAGCTTCTCCAGGGCGGTCTGCGAGTACCAGACGCCGTACACGGTGTACGCGTAGTACATGATCCACACCGGGTCGCCGTCGAACTGGCCCATCTCGACGATGCCGGGGCGCAGGGTGTCGCGGACCTTCTTGTCCGGGTCGTCCACGGAGGGGGCGTCGAGCAGCGGGGTGAGGTCGGTGAGCTGCTTCTTGCCGACGAGGACGCCCATGTCCATCTGCTCGGCACCGGAGTTGTCGATGAGGTCCGGCGGGTTGCCGCTGTTGAAGCGGGGCTGGAGCACCGACTGGATCTTCTGCGTGGAGGAGAACTTGACGCTCGCCTTGGGGAAGTTCTTCTCGTACGTCTTGGTGGCGTCCTCGGCGTACTGGGTGCCGAAGCCGCCGTCGAAGAGCACGAACTCCATCTGCGCCGACTCGTTGACGCCCAGCGGGTTCTTCTTGCTCTTCGTGCCCTTCTCGACGGCCCCGCCACCCCCGTCCCCGCTCGCACAGGCCGAAAGGAAGCTCATCGCCGGCACGGAAATCAGGCCGAGCGCGGCCGAGCGCTTGATCAGATCACGGCGTCCGACACCGTCGTGGCCGTTGCGTGCTGAAGTGGATCCCATGCTCAAGTCCTCGCCTTCTCCAGGACTCAGGCGGTGAACCGGACCCTCCCCGGCACCGCGGTGTGGTGAAGCTGGGGTCGTGCGATCTCTTGTCGGGAACGGCTGAAACCGATGGGCGGTGGAACCTTTTCCCCGGCTCCCCCGCCTTGCCCCCGCCCCCGTGCCCGCTGCCGTGAAACGGCTGCGCGGACGCCGACAGGTATAGTCCACTCTCCTTCGGGTGAGCAAGATCGAATACAGCTTTGGTCGGCAGTCTTTCCCGAGTTGAGACCTCACGGACGCCCTGTCGCAGCCTCCCTCAGGGCACGGCCTCCGGCCAGTGGACTTTCGTACGTGATCACCTGGACTTTCGCGCACGCACACGACCTCGGGGCGGTCGCTTCCCCGACACCGCACGCCGGACCCCGACTTGGCCGTTTTCCGACTGGCTCAGCCATCACCCCACACCCCTGATGGTCCCCACACGTCGGAAATGCGCCACCTGTACCACCCAGGGCGCCGGGGGCCCGTCGGACACCCCGCCCCCCAACCCCCGGAGGGGCTCCTCAGCGCTTCAGCGTGAACGTGAAGTCGCCGGAGAGCTTGCCGGTCAGGCGTACGGCCGCGACCACTCGTCCCTCCGAGACCAGCCTCTCCACCTCGGCCCGCGGCAGGCCGCAGCCTTCGGCGATCAGGCGTACGGGCCGGACGGGTATCCGTGCCGCGAAGCGGACCGAGACGTCCAGGGCCTCCCGGTCCAGGTGAACCGGTCCCCCGGTGTCAAGGCGCCACGCGCCCGCCCAGTCCAGGCCGATGCGGTTGCGGCGCAGTACGGCCGGGTCCTGGAGCAGTTCGGCGGCCAGGGCCGGGTCGTTGGCGTGCAGCCGGTCGAGGAGTTCGGATCGTACGGAACGCACCTGGGTCCGCTCCAGAACCGTGAGATCGGCCGTCGCCCCGCACGTCGTGCAGAGCGCGAGGAGCCAGACGTCGATGCGTTTGTGGTGGGCGTTGACACGGAACCTGCCGTGCGGCCGGAAGCGGTCGGACGCGCACACGTGGCAACGGCGGCGGACGAGAGGCAGGCAGGTGGGCATGACCACCCAGCTGGTGAGCACAGAAGTACACCGGTTTCAGTGAGGAAAATCCGCAGCAAGAAGGAGCGCGGCGCACAGGCGCAGCAGAGCTGCACAGCGACGCGCGACAGTTCAGCGCTCGGGAGATCTCACAGGGTGTACAACGGCCGGTCCTTCGCGAGACGACGGGGACGGGGACGGGGACGGGGACGGAACACGGTAGCCGCGCACCGCGCCGTCGCTCCACCGGATTTCGCAACCTCGTAGCGCCTCGGCCGGCGGCCCTGATCCCCTTTCAACACCCTTGACACCACAGCTCACTTGACGCCCTACTGGACCCTGCGCAGCGACCTGACAACGTTGTCCGTCCGCCCGACGCCGAGCCATGCCATGCCTGGAGGCCCCCGCATGCAGAGTCCCCAACCCCTGCTGTCGCGCCGGAGAGCGCGCGGCAGAAGTCCGTGGCACAGACCCCTCGCCACCGTTCCCGTCGCCGCCCTCCTCCTCGTCACCGCCGTCCAGGGCACCGCGACCGGAGCGCCCCGACCCGGCGGCGAACAGCGGGAGTTCAGCTCGTCCTTCGAAGAGGGGCAGCCACGCCCCGACTGGACGGACACCGTCGAGACCACCCCGGACGGCAAGAAGAAGGCCGCCGGGGTGGACGGCGCGTTCAGCGGCGGGTTTCCGGGCGATGTCACCGACCGGGTGAGCGAGGTGCGCGCCAGCGACGAGAACGCCGGCTCGGGGGAGGTGAAGGAGAACCTCATCGACGGCGAGGCGAGCACCAAGTGGCTGGCGTTCGCCGCGAAGGGCTGGGTGGAGTACGACCTGGCGGAGGCCGTCAAGGTCCGCAAGTACGCCCTGACTTCGGCCAACGACCACGCCGAGCGCGACCCCAAGGACTGGGTCCTGAAGGGCTCCGCGGACGGCAAGGAGTGGAAGACCCTCGACTCCCGCTCCGGGGAAACCTTCGGCAAGCGCTTCGAGACGAAGACGTACGACATAGCGGGCGACATAGCGGGCGGCACGGCGTACGCGCACTACCGCCTGGAGATCACCGCCAACAACGGCGCGGAGGACGCCACTCAACTCGCCGACCTGCGGATCTCCGACGGCAGTACCGGCGACCCCGCGCCGGACGACATGCGGTCGGCGGTCCACCGCGGCCCGAGCGGCTCGCCAACCGCGAAGCCCGGTGCCGGGTTCACCGGCAAGCGGGCACTGCGCTACGCCGGTACGCACCGGGCGGACGGCCACGCGTACTCGTACAACAAGGTCTTCGACGTGGACGTCGAGATCGCGCGCGACACCGAGCTGTCGTACCGGGTGTTCCCGGCGATGCCCGAGCCCGCGCCCGATCTGAGCTATGCGGCGACGCACGTCTCGGTGGACCTGGCGTTCACGGACGGCACGTATCTGAGCGACCTCAAGGCCACCGACAAGCATGGCGGGTCGCTCACGCCGCAGGGGCAGGCGGCGGCGAAGCGCCTCTACGTGAACCAGTGGAACCATGTCGCCGCCGAGCTCGGGCGGGTCGCCGCGGGCAAGACCGTGGACCGGATCCTGGTGGCGTACGACTCCCCGAAGGGACCGTCGAAGTTCCAGGGCTGGGTCGACGACGTGAACCTGAAGCGGGTGCCGCCGGCGAAGCCGAAGGCGCACCCCTCGGACTACGCGTCCACGATCCGCGGCACCAACTCCAGCGGCGGCTTCTCGCGCGGCAACACCATCCCGGCGACGGCCGTCCCGCACGGCTTCAACTTCTGGACGCCGGTGACCAACGCGGGCTCGCTGAGCTGGCTGTACGACTACGCGCGCGGCAACAACGAGGACAACCTGCCGACGCTGCAGGCGTTCAGCGCGAGCCATGAGCCGAGCCCGTGGATGGGTGAGCGGCAGACGTTCCAGGTCCTTCCGTCGGCGGCCGGAGGCACGCCCGGCCTGGACCGCAAGAAGCGCGCGCTCGCGTTCAGGCACGAGAACGAGACGGCCCGCCCGCACTACTACGGCGTCGAGTTCGAGAACGGCATCGAGGCCGAGATGACGCCGACGGACCACGCGGCGATGATGCGCTTCACCTACCCCGGCGACGACACGAGCGTCCTGTTCGACAACGTCTCCGACAAGGCGGGCCTGAGCCTCGACAAGGAGAAGGGGGTCGTCACCGGCTACTCGGACGTCAAGAGCGGCCTGTCCACGGGCGCGACGCGGCTGTTCGTGTACGGCACCTTCGACAAGCCGGTCAAGAGCGGTGACGCGAGCGGGGTCAAGGGCCACCTCCGCTTCGACGCGGGCAAGGACCGCACGGTCACGCTGCGCCTGGCCACGTCCCTCATATCCGTCGACCAGGCGAAGGCCAACCTGGACGAGGAGATTCCGGCGGGAACCTCCTTCGAGCGCGTGAAGAGCAAGGCCCGGGCGCAGTGGGACGCGCTGCTCGGCAAGGTGAAGGTGGAGGGCGCGACGGAGGACCAGCTGACGACGCTGTACTCCGGGCTTTACCGCCTCTACCTGTACCCCAACTCGGGCCACGAGAAGGTGGTGCAGAAGGACGGCTCCACGAAGACGCAGTACGCGTCCCCGTTCTCGAAGCAGACCGGCCCCGACACCCCGACGCACACCGGCGCGAAGATCGTCGACGGCGAGGTGTACGTCAACAACGGCTTCTGGGACACGTATCGCACGACGTGGCCCGCCTACTCGTTCCTCACTCCGAAGAAGGCGGGCGAGCTGGTCGACGGGTTCGTGCAGCAGTACAAGGACGGCGGCTGGATCTCCCGCTGGTCCTCTCCGGGTTACGCGGACCTGATGACCGGCACGTCCTCGGACGTGGCCTTCGCCGACGCGTACGTGAAGGGTGTGGACTTCGACGAGAAGTCCGCGTACGACGCCGCGCTGAAGAACGCCACGGTGGTGCCGCCGAGTTCGGGCGTGGGCCGCAAGGGCATGGAGACCTCGCCGTTCCTCGGCTACGCGTCCACCGAGACGCACGAGGGCCTGTCCTGGTCCCTGGAGGGCTACCTCAACGACTACGGCATCGCGAAGATGGGCCGGGCCCTCTACGAGAAGACCGGTGAGAAGCGGTACAAGGAGGAGTCGGAGTACTTCTTCAACCGGGCCCGCAACTATGTCGAGCTGTTCGACGCCAAGGCCGGTGCCGAACAAGGGAGTTCGGGCTTCTTCCAGGGCCGTGACCTGAAGGGCGACTGGCGCGTGGAGTCGTCGGAGTACGACCCGCGCGTGTGGGGCTACGACTACACGGAGACCAACGGCTGGGGCTACGCCTTCACCGCGCCGCAGGACTCGCGGGGCCTCGCGAACCTGTACGGCGGCCGGTCCGGCCTGGGCAAGAAGCTCGACACGTACTTCGCCACCCCGGAGACGGCGTCCCCGGAGTTCACCGGCTCGTACGGCGGGGTCATCCACGAGATGACGGAGGCCCGTGACGTGCGGATGGGCATGTACGGGCACAGCAACCAGGTCGCGCACCACGCCACGTACATGTACAACGCGGCCTCGCAGCCCTGGAAGACGCAGGAGAAGGTCCGCGAGGTGCTCTCCCGGCTCTACACCGGCAGCGAGATCGGCCAGGGCTACCACGGCGACGAGGACAACGGCGAGCAGAGCGCCTGGTATCTGTTCTCCGCCCTCGGCTTCTACCCGCTGGTGATGGGCAGCGGCGAATACGCCATCGGCTCCCCGCTGTTCACCAAGGCCACGGTGCGCCTGGACGGCGGGAAGAAGCTGGTCGTGAAGGCCCCGAAGAACAGCGCGGAGAACATCTACGTGCAGGGCCTGAAGGTCAACGGCAAGCGCTGGACGTCGACGGCCCTGCCGCACGAGGAGATCGCGCGCGGCGGCACCCTGGAGTTCGACATGGGCCCGGAGCCGTCGAAGTGGGGCACGGGCAAGGACGCGGCGCCCGTCTCCCTCACGAAGGACGACAAGGTCCCCTCGCCCCGGAAGGACGCGACGAAGAGCGAAGGGCCGCTCTTCGACAACTCCTCGAAGACGGACGCCCAGGTGGCCTCGGTGAACCTGCCGCTCTCCGGCGAGACGCGTGCTGTGCAGTACACGCTCACGTCGGCGGACCGCGCGAACGCCCCGGACGGCTGGGTCCTTGAGGGCTCGGCGGACGGCGACCAGTGGAAGGTGCTGGACCGGCGGGACGAGCAGTCCTTCCGGTGGGACCACCAGACGCGGGTGTTCTCCGTGTCCGATCCCGGTACGTACCGCCACTATCGGCTCGTTCCGAAGGGAGCTGCGACACTGGCGGAGGTGGAGTTGATCTCGTGATCCCGTAGACCGAGCTCTGCTCCCCGTGCCGGGCCCCGACCGCGTCGGGACCCGGCACGGCCGTTCGGCGTGTTCGGCACGAACAGCGCGAACGGCGCGAACTGCCGCGAACGGCGCGGACAGGAAGGGCAGTTGGAGAGCGATGAGCAGCAGTTCCGGGTCAGGATCGGAGGGCCCCGGGGGCCCGCCCCCGACCCTCATAGCCCCGCCGCGGCCGGACCCTCCCCCGCCGCCGCGGCTACCCCTGATCACCCGTGCCGGGCGCGCCCTGCGCCGGGGCTGCACCACCGTGCTGCACGCCGGTGAGTGGCTGCTCGGACTGCGCGGCCGGACGCTCGCCGGCGCCGTACTCCTCGCCGCCTGCGGACAGATGGTGCTGATGGCGCTGCTGACCCGGGAGGTTCCCGAGGTCGCGGCCTCCTATCCGGACCTGCGCGTCCCCGGCCTGTGGCTGCTGCTCACCACGCTCGTGCTGCTCCTCGGCCATCTCCTGCTCGGCGTCACCACGGTGGTGCTCGCGCGGGCCCTCGGCGGCCGCGGCGGCCTGCACCGCACGCCCGCCGTCCTGGCCGTCCTGGCGCCGCTCTCCTCGCTGCCCCTGCTGCTCGGCGCGTTCGTGGCGCCGCCGGACAGCACGCTGGTGCGGGTGCTTCAGGTCGGCGGCCTGGTCGTGCTCGCCGCCCAGCTCACCCGGCACATCAAGCGCACCCAGGACATGCTGTGGGGCCGCGCCCTCCTGTCCGTGTCCCTGGCCCTGCTCGGCGAGTGGCAGCTGGCGCACGCCGCGGTGGTGCAGGCGGGGGTGCACGCGGGGATGCTGTGAGGCGTACGCGGGGGTGATCCGCACCCCCCGCCCTCGCGCCCGCGCGCCTCGCACCCCCGCGCCTCGCGCCCCCGCGCGCCTGTCACCGAGGGGTGGCCCGCGTGACATCCGGCTGCCGCCCCATCGTGGCTGGTCGCGCCCACGCGACGAAGCCGCAAGTGTCACAGCCCGCCCCTGTCGTGGCACAACTCAGCCCCTCCGGCGCTTGAGGAGCAGGGTCCGGGGCTTGGCTCGCAAAATCAGCCCCTCCGGCGCTTGAGGAACAGGGGTCCGGGGGCTGGCCCCCGTGGCGGTCCGCAGGACTTCGGGAAGGGGCGGGTAGGGGAAAGCTCGCCCCGCAGGGGCCGCACGCCCACTGGTCGGAGGGGTGTCACTGTTCGGCGCCCGGGTCACCGAAGTGCTCGGCGCCGCCCTGTTCGCCGCGGCCTCGCTGCTCGCGGGGCTCGCGCCCAACCTGGAGGCGCTGATCGCCGCCCGCTTCGCGCAGGGCGCCGGCGAGGCACTCGCCTCCCCGGCCGCGCTCTCCCTGATCGCGCTGCTCTACCCGGAGCCCGCGGAGCGCGCCAAGGCGCTCGGAATCTGGGGCACGATCTCGGCGGGCGGCCTCGTCGTCGGCGTCCTGCTCTCCGGTGCGCTCACCCAACTCCTGCACTGGCGCTGGATCTTCGGCGTGAATGTCCCGATCACAGCGGCCGTCCTCGCCCTCACCCCTCTGCTCGTACGACCTGACGGGCCGCGACCCCGCTCCGGGCGCCTGGACGTGCCGGGTGCGGTGCTGCTCACCGCCGGTCCGCTGACGGTCGTGCACGGGGTGATCGAGCGGAACGGGGCGGTGCTCGCGGCGGGTTGCGCGCTGCTCGTCGCGTTCGTGGCCGTCGAGGCGCGTACGAAGTCCCCGCTCGTCCCGCTCGCCTTCTTCGCGCACCGCGCCCGTGCGGTGGCCAACGGGGCGACGGTCCTGCTCAGCGCGGCACTCTCGACGACGTTCTACCTGCTCACGCTGCAGCTGCAGAACGTGCTCCACCTCACCCCGCTGCAGGCCGGGTTGGCGTACCTGCCGTTCTGCGGGGCGCTGCTCCTCGGCCTCTCGCAGGTGTCCCGGCTGATCGGCGCCCTCGGCCTGCGCGGCACCGCGCTCCTCGGGCTCGGGGCGACGGCGGCCGGACTCGCGTGGCTGACCCGGCTGCCGGACGAGGGGAGTTACGCGGTGGACGTGCTGCCCGGCATGCTCGGCGTGGCCACGGGCATGGGCATCGGCCTGGTCGCCCTGCAGAACGCCGCGCTCCTCGACGTCACCGAGGCGGACGCGGGCACGGCGGCGGGCGTCCAGCGCTCGGTCGACCAGCTCGGCGGCTCGCTCGGCCTCGCGGTCCTGGTGGGCGTGGCGGCCGCCCACACCACGCCTCAAGTGGCCGGATTCCGGGCGGCGTTCACCTGGGCGCTGATCGGGGTGGCGGTCGCCGCCGCGGGTGTGTGGGCGCTCAGGCCCGGCCGGGGAGCCGCCGCGGACCGGTCGTGAACCGTATCGAGCAGATGTCCTCCGCAACCTCGGTGCGGTAGCGCGGCTCCTCGTCCGGAGTGAACGGGCGGGGCCTGAACTCGCCCACGCCGCCCGGCACTTCGCCCACCTTGCACAGGTCGCGCACCAAGGCGACTCCTCACAGAAACGCGGTCGGGCCGCACCCGGAGAGCTCCAGGTGCGGCCCGACCGTATCGGCTGCAGGTCCCTACTTGCGGATCAGGCTGCGCAGCACGTACTGCATGATGCCGCCGTTGCGGTAGTAGTCAGCCTCGCCGGGGGTGTCGATGCGGACGACCGCGTCGAACTCCACACCGGTGTCGGTGGTGACCTTGACCGTGGACGGCGTGGAGCCGTTGTTCAGCTCGGTGACGCCCGCGAAGGAGAAGGTCTCCTCGCCGGTGAGGCCGAGGGCCTCGGCGGACTGGCCCTCCGGGTACTGCAGCGGCAGGACGCCCATGCCGATGAGGTTCGAGCGGTGGATGCGCTCGTACGACTCGGCGATGACGGCCTTGACGCCGAGGAGCGCGGTGCCCTTGGCGGCCCAGTCACGGGACGAGCCGGAGCCGTACTCCTTGCCGGCCAGGACGACGAGCGGGGTGCCCTGGTCGATGTAGTTGCGCGAGGCGTCGTAGATGAAGGAGACGGGGGCGTCCTCCTTCGTGAAGTCGCGGGTGAAGCCGCCCTCCGTGCCCGGCGCGATCTGGTTGCGCAGGCGGATGTTGGCGAACGTGCCGCGGATCATGACCTCGTGGTTGCCTCGGCGCGAGCCGTAGGAGTTGAAGTCACGGCGCTCGACGCCGTGCTCCGTGAGGTACTTGCCGGCCGGGGTGTCGGCCTTGATCGCACCGGCCGGAGAGATGTGGTCGGTGGTGACCGAGTCGCCGAGCTTGGCGAGGACGCGGGCGCCCGAGATGTCGGAGACCGGGGTGGTCTCCATCGTCATGCCCTCGAAGTACGGGGGCTTGCGGACGTACGTCGACTCGGTGTCCCACTCGAAGGTGTTGCCGGTCGGGATCGGCAGCGCCTGCCACTGGGCGTCACCGGCGAAGACGTCGGAGTAGGACTTGTTGAACATGTCCTCGCCGATGGCGTTCGCCACGACGTCGTTGACCTCGGCCTCCGACGGCCAGATGTCCTCGAGGTGGACCGGCTTGCCGTCCTGGTCGACTCCGAGGGCGTCCTTGGTGATGTTCACCTTCATCGAACCGGCCAGGGCGTACGCGACGACCAGCGGCGGGGACGCCAGGTAGTTCATCTTGACGTCGGGGTTGATGCGGCCCTCGAAGTTCCGGTTGCCGGAGAGGACCGAGGTGACGGCGAGGTCGTGGTCGTTGACGGCCTTGGAGACCTCCTCCGGCAGCGGGCCGGAGTTGCCGATGCAGGTGGTGCAGCCGTAGCCGACGAGGTTGAAGCCGACCTTGTCGAGGTACGGGGTCAGGCCCGCCTTGTCGAAGTAGTCGGTGACGACCTTCGAACCCGGGGCGAGGGTGGTCTTGACCCACGGCTTGCGGGTCAGGCCCTTCTCGACGGCTTTCTTCGCGACGAGCGCGGCGGCGACCATCACGTACGGGTTCGAGGTGTTGGTGCAGGAGGTGATCGCGGCGACCGTGACGGCACCATGGTCGATCTCGTACGTCGAGCCGTCGGGGGCGGTCACGGTGACCGGCTTCGACGGGCCGCCGTTGGGGTGGTTCGCCGGGGCGTCGGAGGCCGGGAAGGACTCGATGCCGGCCTCGTCTGCGGTGCCGACGTAGTTCAGGACGTCCGTCTTGAACTGCTCGGCGGCGTTGGCGAGGACGATGCGGTCCTGCGGACGCTTCGGTCCGGCGATCGACGGGACGACCGTGGAGAGGTCCAACTCCAGCTTCTCGGAGAAGTCGGGCTCGGCGGCCGGGTCCAGCCAGAGGCCCTGCTCCTTGGCGTAGGCCTCGACGAGCGCGACCTGCTCCTCGGAACGGCCGGTCAGCTTGAGGTAGTTCAGGGTCTCGCCGTCGATCGGGAAGATCGCGGCGGTGGAGCCGAACTCCGGCGACATGTTGCCGATGGTGGCGCGGTTCGCGAGCGAGGTGGCGGCGACGCCCTCGCCGTAGAACTCTACGAACTTGCCGACGACGCCGTGCTTGCGCAGCATCTCGGTGATGGTGAGCACGAGGTCGGTGGCGGTGGTGCCGGGCTTCAGCTCACCGGTCAGCTTGAAGCCGACGACGCGCGGGATGAGCATCGAGACGGGCTGGCCGAGCATCGCGGCCTCGGCCTCGATACCGCCGACGCCCCAGCCGAGCACGCCGAGGCCGTTGACCATCGTGGTGTGCGAGTCGGTGCCGACGAGCGTGTCGGGGTACGCCTGGCCACCCCGCACCATGACCGTACGAGCGAGGTGCTCGATGTTGACCTGGTGGACGATGCCGGTGCCGGGCGGGACGACCTTGAAGTCGTCGAACGCGGTCTGGCCCCAGCGCAGGAACTGGTAGCGCTCCTTGTTGCGGCCGTACTCCAGCTCGACGTTCTGGCCGAAGGCGTCCGCCGTGCCGAACTTGTCGGCGATGACGGAGTGGTCGATGACCAGCTCGGCCGGGGAGAGCGGGTTGACCTTCGCCGGGTCGCCGCCGAGCTCCTTGACGGCCTCACGCATGGTGGCGAGGTCGACGACACAGGGAACGCCGGTGAAGTCCTGCATGATCACGCGGGCCGGCGTGAACTGGATCTCCTGGGAGGGCTGGGCCTGCGAGTCCCAGTTGCCGAGGGCACGGATGTGGTCGGCGGTGATGTTGGCGCCGTCCTCGGTGCGGAGCAGGTTCTCCAGAAGAACCTTGAGGCTGTAGGGAAGGCGAGCAGAGCCCTCGACCTTGTCCAGCCTGAAGATCTCGTACGACTCGTCGCCCACGCGCAGCGTGCTGCGGGCGTCGAAGCTGTTCGCCGACACGACAGTCTCCTTCATATATGTGCGCGTACCACCGCACTGTGCCTACTTGCGCCTACCGGCGCGTGGTTGCCGTCACGACGCTGGACCGATCCGCTAAGGTAGGGCTAAGTTAGGTAACCCTTACTGCCGGACCGGAAGCGTCGCGTGGCTGCGGTGCGCCTCGGCAGATATCTCGATGTCGAGATAACTCTAGTACATGCCGCCGGATCGGTCATGCCCCGCCCCGGCTGACCGGTCTCATCCAATCGAGTCGTTTACTCAACGAACCCAGTCGTTTCGCCTTCTGTCTCAGTGAACCTAGTCGTACGGGGTGGACGCACTGGGGGTGCTGGGTGGCTGTACCGGCTGGGGTAGAACTCGCGGGGCCGTACGTCGAGCTCTCGTACATAGACGCTGCGTGCGAGCGTCAGCGGCGTCCGCTGTTGGACTGTGTGACGGCCCGCTTTGAGGACACATCGCCCGTAAGGCCGTTTCGGTGGGTTCGTGGTGAGCGTAACTTCGCGGGCTGGTATTGGGCGGCTACGACTGGGCAGCACGTCGGCTTCGAGTCCTGGCTGGAGCGAGACCGGCTTGTGCTCATGGACTCGGACCCCGAGGTGGTGGGGATCGCCTCGCAGCCATTCTGGCTGCACTGGCGCGACGGCAAGCGGGAGCGTCGGCACGCCCCGGACTACTTCGTACGCCGTACGGACGGCTCGGCGGTGGTTATCGACGTCCGCGCGGATGAGCGGATCGAGCCGAAGGACGCGGAGGCGTTCGAGGTGACGCGGATCGCCTGTGCTCAGGCGGGGTGGAGGTTCGAGCGGGTCGGGGCGCCGGAGGCGGTGCTGCTGGCGAATGTTCGGTGGCTATCGCGCTACCGGCACCCGCGTTGCCTGCACCGCAGGGCCGCGAACCGGCTTCTGGAGGTCTTCGCGACGCCGGGCCCGCTGCTGGCCGGGGCTGATACGGCTGGGGACCGGCTTGCGACGCTGCCCGCGCTCTTCCATCTGCTCTGGCGCCAGGAACTGGCTGCTGAGGATCTGTCGGTTGCGTTGTTGGGGCCGCGCACGGTCGTGCGCCTGTCTGGTGGAGGTGCTCCGTGAGTGGGACGGGGCGGTGGGTTCCGCCGACGGCGCGGATCGGGGAGTTCCCTGAGTCGGCAGCTGAACAGGCTCGCTGGTGGGAGGGGCACATCTTGGAGGTCCTGCAGGGTCTGCCGCCTGATGCTCCGGATGGGGCTGTCCCCCGTCCGGAGTTCGACCCGAGGCAGACCTCGCTGGCTCAGCGCGAGCTGGCCAAGGCGGCGGAGCTGACGGCAGTTGGGCACACGGTGACGGCCAGCGGCGTCAAGCAGCGGCGGCAGCGTTACCAGCGCGACGGGCTGGTCGGGCTGGCGGACGGCCGGTCGGCCAAGCAGATGCCGGCCTTCGGTACGGTCGACCCCGCGGTGGTGGAGGCGATGCGGCAAGCGATCGCCGAGGCCGCCGACGCGTCGTCGAGGACCATCGGATTCATCGTCTGGCGAACGAAGCAGATCCTGGCTGACCGAGAGGGCACCACCGCCGTCGAGATGCCCTCTCGGGCCACGCTCTACCGGCTGTTCGACAAGCTGGCCACGGGCACGCACGCCACCGGATCAGCCCGCACCCGCCGCTCGATCGCCTTGCGGCCGCCCGGCCCGTTCGGGGAAGTGCCGGCCAGCGCGCCGGGCGAGCTGATGCAGATCGACTCCACCCCGCTGGATGTGTTGGTTCGGCTGGATGACGGGCTCGCCGAGAAGGTCGAGCTGACGGCGATGGTCGACATCGCGACCAGGTCGATCACCGCGGCAGTGCTGCGGCCGACCACCAAGGCCGCCGACGCCTCCGCGCTGCTGGCCCGCAGCGTCACCCCGGAGACGATGCGTCCGGGCTGGCCGGAGGCCCTGCGGATGTCTCGCTCGGTGCTGCCGCATCGGCGACTCCTGCCTCTGGACGAGCGCCTGGAGCACGCGGCCGCACGGCCGGTGATCGTGCCGGAGACGATCGTCTGCGACCACGGCAAGGTGTTCATCTCGAACAACTTCCGCGCCTCCTGCCGTTATCTGGGCATCAACCTGCAACCCGCCCACAAGGCGACGCCTACTGACAAGGGCACGATCGAGAAAACGCTGGGCTCGATCGCCACTCTGTTCGCACAGTTCGTCGCCGGTTACACCGGCCGGTCAACGGACCGCCGGGGCCGGAATCTGGAAGACGGGCCTCTGTGGTCGCTGCCCGAATTACAGAACCTTCTCGACGAGTGGATCATCGCCGTCTGGCAAACCAGGCCACACGACGCTTTACGGGACCCGGACGCGCCGAAGCGAGCGTTCTCGCCGAACGAGAAGTACGCGGCGCTGGTGGAGTCCTGCGGCTATGTCCCGGTCCCGCTGAACGGCGAGGACTACATCGAGCTGCTGCCCGAGCGGTGGCAGGCGATCAACGCCTACGGCATCCGGATCAAGCACCGCACCTACGACGACCGCGAGTTGAGCCCTCTGCGCCGCCAGCACTCCGGGGTGGTGGAGAAGAAGGGCTTGTGGGAGATCCACCACGACCCTTACGACATCTCCCGGATCTGGGTACGCGACCGCCGTCGTGAACGGTGGATCACCGTGTTCTGGAAACACCTGCACCGCGTTGGCGTCCCCTTCGGCGAAATGGCCTGGGACCACGCCTGCGAACAGGTTCCCGGCGGCACCGAGGAACAGATCGCGGACGCCGCAGCAGCACTACTGCGGCGAGCCCACGACGGCCCCTCCCCGGAGAAGGACCGTCCGGCCAAGCGTTCCCGCCGCGACCGCCGCGTCGCCGCCCGCACCCGCGCCACCACCGCCGACCGGCCGATTTTCGACCCGCCTGCCGCCGAGACACCGGCGGATGAAGCGGCGGACACCGAGCTGGCCAAGGTCATCCCACTGGGCCTGTTCGACCCGCTCGCGAACCCCTGGAGGCGCCCGTGACCGTCCCTGAACCGGCAGGCCGGGATACTGCCCTGCAAGAGGCCGATGCCGTGGCCAACCGGCAGCTCACCACCCTGGAGGGATGGCGGCGGTTCGTCGACGACCCGCCCAAACCCCCGGCTCTGCTGTCTCCCGGCCAGTCGCGAGGGCTGTCCCCGACCGGGCGGGCTCTCTACGACGAGGACCGACTCGACCATCACGCCCGGATGCTCGTGGTCGCCACCTCGTTCGTCGAGAAGACGGTGGTCTGCGGCCGCCGGCTGGTCCTGCTCAACCGTCATGCGATCAGCGCTCGCCGCGGCCTGATGGTCTCCGGCCTGCCCGGCACAGGCAAGACCAGCGCCATCACCCAGCTCGGGCTCGCCCATGAACTCCTCGACCGGGCCCGCCATCCGAACGTTGCCGACCGCATCCCGGTGCTCTACATCACCGTCCCGCCCGCCGCGACCGCCCGCATGGTCGCGGCCGAGTTCGCCCGCTTCCTGGGCCTGCCGGTCCGGCCCCGGTCGAACATGACGGACATCATCGAGGCAGTGGTCGGCGTCTGCACGGACACCCGCACCGGGCTGGTCCTCG
>NZ_JASCIS010000001.1 GCF_029968015.1 Streptomyces luteolus | reverse complement strand
GTGTGAGGCCCGCTTGGCGTGCCAAGTGGACGAAGCAGATCCGCAGATCAGTTCCCGCGGTGGGGGCGGTGGCCTCGGCTGCGCGGCACCGCGTCGGTCGGCATGGGCCGGGTCTCAACCCTTCGTCTCGTACGCGTCCAGCTCGTCTCGTAGCGACTGGCCCGGCTCGGGGCGCTCGTACGGCTCCAGCACGATGGCCTGCAGGCTGTTGAGCGGTTCGACGATGGGGCGGGCGTCATAGTCGATGCCGTCCTCGTCCTCATAGTCGTCGACCCGGTCCCACGCGGGGATGACGAACGGGTACCACTTCCAGCGATGACGCCCCTTGGCATCGGGGTGCACCTGCCACTGCGTGCCCCGGTAGCGATTGTGAACCTCCCCCAGGTACCAGGCCGCTACCTGCAAGAACGGTTCGGCCTCCTGGTTCCGGAACTCCGCCTGGACCTTGTACCGCTCCCGTACGACCGCCTCCAGCCGGTCCAGGGATTCGGGGGAGAAGTCCCACACCCCGCCGATCTCCTGCACCCACTCGGAGAACCGCGACTGCTGCTCCTGCAGCCACAGGGGCAGCACGTCGTTCTCCAGGCGCAGCACGTCGATCTCCCGTGCTTCGCGAACGTCCTTGGTGCTCCAGTTCCCGCGACTCATGGGCCCACCGTAACGGTTGGTGCTGACGTCCGCGCAGGGTAACTACCGTGACCAGGCGGGCTGTTGCGGCTCAGCATGACTCAAAATCCGTGCCACGGCGAACATTTGAACGCCTAGGGTGGGATGGCTCTCCGGCGTCACACGAACACGGGGCCCCTGGCGCCGGATGAGGTCGATAACGCGGGCCCCCGGGGGAACATCTCACGTGAATCAACCCATACTCGGTGGCCCGTGGCGCGCGGTCCGCAAGAGCGTCCTGGCGCTCGCGTGCGCCACGGCTGTGGCCCTCACCGGCTTGCCCGCCCTGTCCGGCACCGCCGAGGCCGCGGGACCGCTCAAGCCCGGTAAGCGCTGCGACGAACTGCACGGCCTGAAGGGCTCCGGCATCCCGCCCAAGGGTTTGCCATACGGTGACGCGTCCCGAAGCAAAGCCCTGTGGGACTCCTATCAGTACGTCAACCCAGCCATGGCGTTCGACGGCCTCAAGCCCACCAACGCGCAAGTCAAGGCCGCAGGGAAGAACTACAAGAAGTACACCCACAACGATCCTCGCCGGATCTACGCCCGCTTCAACAACCAGAAGAAGTGGAAGAAGTTCACCGACTACCTGACCAAGCAGTACATCCCCAACCACGGCAGCGACCCACGCGGGGAAGCCTTCGAGAAGAAGGTCGTCAAGGAGATGGGTCTGGTCGGGCCGGACTGGATCTGTCAGAAGGAGGTGTATTTCAAGGACCCCACAACTGGAAAGCGCTACAAGCGGGTCCTGGACGCCTACAACAAGAAGACCCGCGACATCGTCGAGATCAAGTCCAACGGCAAGCCCAACCCCAAGCAGGTTCCCGCCGACCGGGCGTGGGCGCGCCACCCCGGCTGGAGGTCGTACAAGTACACCTTCGTCTTCGGCGAGAACCAGACGAGCGAGGGGCGACGCTTCATTAAGTCCATGAAGCGCCTCGCCGGCGCCGACCGCGTCAGGGAGTACAACTACCACTCCGACCATGTCCCTCGCGCACCCAAGTGGGCCGAGAAGGGCCCCTACCGCAAGAACTCGCCCATCATGTCCATCGGGAACGGCGTGAGCACCGGATCCCGGGGCGGCGGTAACGACATCATCGACCAGTCGCCGAACACCGCCAAGGAATGGAAGGAACAGAAGGCTCGCATCAAGGCCATCGACACCAACGGCCGGTTCGCCAAGGGGCCGGGCGGAGTCGACTTCACCACCCTGGACCTGCGCTACATCGGCAAGCCGGTCAAGGGAGAGGGCCTGAACTACGCCTTCAGCGCGAAGAAGCTGCCGGACGAGAACGACGGTGGCTGGGGCGCGCAGCCCAAGGCACAGCTCATCTCGGACGCCTTCTTCACCTGGCTCGCGCTCACACCGGACAAGTTCTGGGTCAACCTCAACCCGGACCAGCCCGACCGGGTCATGGACGACAAGTTCGCGTCCACCGACGCGGGCCGCGTGCTCCTGGAAGCGGACCTCCAGATGAAGCACGACTTCTTCAAGACGATGGACCCCAAGACCGACCTCGGTAAGCGGTTCTGGGCGTCGCTGCCCAAGGAGAACGGTCGGCCCTGCTTCGCCGGGATCCGCAACTGGATCGAGCCCAAGACGGCGACGGTGCGTGAGCAGGACGGCGGCATCTACATCCTCGACACACCCTTGAAGCTGAAGTCCACGCCTCAGGACTTCGCCACCCAGCCCGGCGGTGGCGAGGCGATCTGCAACCCCAGCAAGGCGCAGCGGCGTCAGGCCCAGGCGGTCATTGACCGGATGATCGTCCCTGAGGTGGAGAAGACCATCAACACGGCCCCGCAGTATGCCGACCTGCGCCGTGTGTACACGGCCCGAGTGGCCGCGGAGTGGATCCGTCTCCAGGACGCCAAGTCCCCCACCGACTACCGCAAGCTGATCAACAGCAACGATGTGAAGCGGTGGCCGCTGCGCGCCCCCAACCAGAACTGGGACAAGGACGCCCTGTTCAAGAAGTACCGCAAGATCTTCACCGAGGGCGAGTTCCGCTACAACGTGGACACTGCCCAAGGCGTGATGGTCTACATGGTCGGCGGTGTGGACTTCTCCAAGCAGCCCAAGCGCAACATCTCCAGCCTGCGATTCCAGGTGGAGCACCGCTACGCGCCCCGCACGGCGAAGATCGCCGCCGACGCCATGACCGATGACGCCGACACCGATGGCCTCGTGATGCTCGGCGGCAACACCGCCGGCAAGTCCACCGACGAGACCCCGCCCACCACGCCGACCCCCAGCCCGACGGAGAGCAGCAAGCCCACCACCCCGGGGACTCCGCCGGCCAGCCAAACCCCGACCGAGGCTCCCAGCAGCCCTGCGCCGGGGAATGACCAGCCGTCCACGCCTCCTGGCAAGGACGAAGGGGAGGGCGGCCTCGCCGACACGGGCGCTCAGGTCGGCCTCGTCTCCGCCATCGCCGCTGCGCTCCTGGCCGCTGGCTTCGTCCTGGCCCGCGTGAGGCGTCGGCGCAGCATGGAGAACTGACCGGCGCACGGCGGATTACCCCCAGCGCACAGGCGGCCCCTGCTGCTTCCAGCCCGAAGTAGCGGGGGCCGCTTGTGCGTTGACGATAAACAGTTGCCAACGCGGTTGATCACACGCGCTTGCCGTTACGGGTGGGGGTACTGGGGTGTGCGGGGCGAATGGAACCGGAACTGCGACCCGGATTCGTAGCGGAGACGAGCTGTGAACTGCTGGTTCAGCCTTGTCCGTGTGGTGTGCTGACGTGCTCCGCCAAGGGGTTCCGAGCTGCCGGGTTGTGCCACCACGTGCCATCGAAGGGTGGGACGTTGTCGATCCACACCACGGCAGCCAGCTCGGGAGGCGGAGTCCAAGGCGGAGCGTGGGTCTCTGGAGCGGGAAGCGGTTCGGGGCACAGCTGATCGCTCACGTCCTGGTTGAACAGCACACGCGGGCCGCCTGCCACGAGCGAGTGGAGGGATCCTGCAGACAGGCCCACCCAGGGGTGGCAGGTCAATGCCACGACGAGTGGTACGTCGCCCAGGTGCGGCGCGTAGTCAGTCACCTTCTCCTGCACTGCTGCGGCGATGCGGGTCTCGTCCACCAAGCCGTAGCACGGGCGAGGCAACAAGAACCGGCCCGTGAGGATGCCGGACCAGTCCAGGCGCGGCTGCTGCTCGTAGGCGCTGTCGAAGAGATAGAACGTGCTGCCGCCCGCCTGGAACTCATGCTGCCGTGGATGCAGACGTAGCTGTAGGTGCAAGGCCGCGGCCAACTCGGCGGCCTCGTCCTCGTCAGCGGGCGGGGGCACGGCGTCACGAACGCGGACGACGAAAGCCACTGGATAGGGGATGGTCTGCCTGACGGCTTCCGCCACCATGGCCCAGCGGTGCTGGCGGTCGAACTCACCGATCGGCATGATCGTCTTCGTGTCCACGACGATTACGGGGGCGCCATTGGTATCGAGGCCAGTCCAGTCCGGGGTCGCTGAGGTGGACCCCGCCCGCGGTAGCGGCCGGTCGAGCTCGCATCGCACTCCGGCGAGCCGCAGTGCGCGCCCGGTCGCCAGCTCCATCAAACGCGGCAAGTAGTCGCCCTCGCGGCGTAGTGCGGCCGCGTACTCGCCCTGCCGGTTGGCGGGAGCGTGATCGTGGATGAGCGTATTGATGTGGTCCCACCAGGGAGCCCAGTACGGGTTGGTCTCCCCTTCGATCAGAGTGGAGAAGCGGATACGGGCGTTCCCCTCTGCAGCAAGGTACGCGTCCACCTCCGCTGCGCGATGGGGGCCGAAGGACGGCATGGTGATAGCCGCCTTGTCTCTGTTGGCTCGGAGATTGCGTTGCGGCATCGACTCATGATGCTCAAATACGAGATCGCATGGGGCGAATACCTCCAACGGAAGTGGTGCATCGGGGGTATGCCGGCTATCCATCGAGCTGTGGCCAGCGGCCAATCTGCCTTGCCGGCTGCGGCTATTCGACTTCGGCGTTGAGGTCCAGCGCCTCTTCCTCAACCGCGAGGTAGGTGTCTGAGGTTGCCGCCTCCAGGAACCCTTCCTCCCTGGGGAAGGTAAGGCGCGGAGCCAGGTCGATGAGGTGCATCCAGGAGCCGCTGTCCCCCATCGTGAAACCGTCCCGCACCGAGCGTAGTTGGTCGTCCCGCTGTTGCTCTCGGACTCGTCGCGCGTATTCCTGAACCTCGGTGATCCTCTCCTCACGCGCGCGATCGCTCTTCTGCCTGTCGTGCCGCCGCGCGACTGCGCTGTCCGAGCGCTGAACTTCGCGGGGTAGCTCCTCCACGTACCTGGGCTGCTCTTCCCGGACCCGTGCGATGACGCGACGCTCTGCATAGGACAGTGCTTGGCACGCGCCGTACAGGCGGCGGGACATCCCGAGCATGAGATCCGTTCCAGGTACTCGTCCCGCCAGCATGTCCAGGCCGTTCTGTTGCCGGATAGCCTCGTCCCCGGCATCTGGTGCGACGTGGCGGCGCAGCTCGGTCGTCGCCCGGTCGCTCTCAAGCAGTCGGATCGGATCCCTTCGCGCTGCTGCTGATCCTTCCTCGGGCCTGCCGACAGCCGCGACGCGCAGCTTGCCCTGGGGCAGCGATTTCAGCGCCAGATACGTCAGCATTCGCGACCGAGCGAGCTCCAGGAGCGCCTCGTCGTCCTGTTCCAGCATCTCCTCAGGGGTGCTGTCCGCCGATGGGTCACCGAGGTTCCCAGCTGTCGGGCCGCCCTCCACATCGATCATCATGAACAGGCGTCGCTCCAAGCTGGTCCCGCACAGCACCCTCTGGTGCGGAACGGGCACGAGGGCCCCGACGTCGAGTTGCTTCGCTCCCTTGACCCTGGGGCGCAGGCCGAGCCGACGGCTCCCTTTCGCCTCGACTATCCAGAGCTCGGAAGTGGCTGGGTGCGTCCCGAAAAGGTCCGGCAGGCTGGGCGTCTTGGCCCAGCCGGGCGCCGCACCCGGCGGTATCGCGCTCTCGGCGTGTGTGGTGGGACCGAGCCCCATCTTCCGGCACGCCCACTCGGCCATCGTCATGCCGACGTGGTAGCCGAAGGCGGTGCGAGTCGAACTCTCCGTTCCGTGGGAGTAGACGACGCTGGGCACGACCTCGCGCCCGGTACGGACGAGGTAGGCCGAGAGGGGGTACCGGCGTGCCATGATCTCGCGGCGGGCCAGCCGTGGAGTGGCGGTGATCCAGGGGCCGATGTCTCGACCTACCGTGGTCGTGGCGTCGAGGAGGGCACGCCACGTCGCCCCGACCAGATACGCGCCGTCTGCGGGGATGCCAGCGCCCTTGGGCCAGGGTTGGTAGGCCGAGGCCACCTGTGAGGGGGATGGCCGTGGGGCCGGGGTCAGCGGGGAGCTGCGGCGGAGGAACACGGGGATGTCGAAGGCGTCGGGCGCGGATATCGGGGTGTCCGCGGTCCCCGCCCATGCAGGCGGCTGCATGCGCTCACTGTGCCACTGGCCCGCGACGCCGCGCGCAATGACCGTCGATATCGCCCAAGCAGCCTGCGCATCCAGCTCCTTCGCAGCGGCTGATCCCTTGGACTGCACTAGAGATCGAGATGGGCGTCGTCTTCCCAGAGTACGGAGGAGCGTTCGAGTGCCTCGCTTCGCTTCCCGGCTACTTGCTGCCCCTGCCAGTGCGTTGTGTCACGGCCGGTCCTGGAGCGGAGAGCCTTGACGGCTCCTCGATCCGTTACGCCAGCGACCTTCGCACTGAGTCAACCAGCGCCAACGCACGAACGTCGTCGGCGCCCCCGATGATGTGGTTCATCGTGTACCCGAAAGCGATCCCAACTTCCAGATCGGCGAAGCCGAGTGACCCGCCTCGGCCGGTGTGGCCGAACGAGTTGGGACCGATCATGGGGGTGTCTTCGGTGGGGAGCATGTACCCGGAGCTAAACCGGCTCTGTGTGACGACGACTTGGTCGAGGCCAGCGGCCTGCTCCTCGGCTGCCGAGGCAAGGCTGTCCGGCGTGAGGAGGCGTACGCCTTCCACCTCACCGATCAACGCGGCATACATGCGGGCCAGGCTGTGTGCGGTGCCGATGCCGTTGGAGGCCGGGAGCTCTGCGGCCTGGACTTCCGGGGAGTTGAAGTCGATGTTGGCCGGGTCGGTGACCTGGAACGCCCGGTTGCTGAAGGAGTTTGGGTCGCGCCAGGCAGCGACCTGGTCACGGAGTTCTTCGGGGACTTCCTCTTGGGTAACGGTGGTGAGGTCGACCTCGGGCTGCCGGTACGACATGCGACTGACGCGATGACGTTCGCTCGTCGGCAACCCGATGTGGAAGTCGAGTCCCAGAGGGCCTGCGATCTCGTCGGCGACGAAGCGGCCCGGCGTACGGCCGGACACCCGGCGGATGACCTCGCCGACCAGCCAGCCCCACGTCCGGCCGTGATACCCGTGCGCCGTTCCCGGCGTCCATAGGGGGCGTTGCGCGGCGAGTGCACTGGCCATCGGGTGCCATGCCAACGCCTCTTCCAGCGGCACTGGTTGGTCGAGCGCCACCAGGCCAGCCTGGTGGGACAACAGCCACCGCACCGGGATGTCTGCCTTGCCGTTCGCAGCGAACTCCGGCCAGTACTTGGCCACCGGGGCGTCCAGGTCGAGCTCGCCTCGCTGGGCCAGCAGATGTGCTGCGGTGGCGGTCACTCCCTTGGTTGCCGAGTAGAGGAGCTGCAGGGTGTTCTGCTCCCACTGACGCCCAGTGTCGGTGTCGGCTATCCCGCCCCACAGGTCCACCACCGGACGGCCATGGTGATACACGCAGACTGCCGCGCCGATGTCCCCGTGCTGATCGAAATTCGCCGCGAACGCCTCGCGCACTGGCTCGAACCCGGACGCAACCTCACCGTTGATCGTCGTCATGCCGCCATCCTGGCACTTCGGTCACCGTCTCCGAGAGGGCCCCATCCGAGGTCGGGTAACCCGTCACGCCGCGTCAGGCAGTGCCTGAAGCCGCTCGCGGAACTCACGGACGGCCGGGACTGCCTTGTGAGGCTGGAGCTGCTCCGAGAACTCTTTCAGGCGGTCCATGGCTCGCACGGAGCTGACCTTGTCTTCGAGGAGCTCGGTGCCGTAGTTGGCAGCGTCGAGGGCTCCGTCGAGGTCGTGGCCGGCGAGGCGAGCTTCAGCGAGGCGGGCGGAGCGTACGGCCTTGTCCCTGGGTGTGGCTTGCTTGACGGAGGTTTCCAGGGATTTCGTCGCGCGGTCCAACTGGCCTGCGCGCAGGAGGACTTTGCCTTCGGTAGACCTCAGTTGTGCCTCGCCGAACCAGTCGAGCCAGTCCGGGTTCTCCTCGACGGTGTGACGCTCCCAGTAAGGAGGCAGCCCGGTTGAGCGCGCTACCGGCCCTCTGGTGGTCGCCGTCGCGGGAGAGCGCTTCGGCCTTGTGCAGGTAGAGGAAGGACTGGGTGTAGGGCGACAGGGTCCGAGGGGCGTTGTCGATGGCGGTTGAGATGAGGTCGACTCGCTCGGCGGTCCGGCCGGCTTCGGAGACGTGGACGCCCATTTCCGCCAGTACGAAGGCTCCGAAGGCGTCGTCGCCAGCAGTCCGGGCGCTGCGCATGGCCCCGACGTAGTACCGCTGTCCTGCAGAGCGCAGCCCAGCGTCGTAGGCCATCCAGCCGGTGAGGTGCGATACGCGGGCCGCGAGGGCGTACAGCCGTATGCGGATTGTTTCCGTGTAGCGGCCGGTGCTCAAGAGGGTGGTGATCAGGGCGAGATCGCCGCGTGCCTGCTCCAGGAGTCGGGCGCCGCCGAGTTGGTCGTCGAGTGTGCGGAGCGTGCTGATGCGCTGCTCGATCGTCGAGACCATCGTGTCGGTGACGCGATCACCGTTCAGGGCAGAGGCGAAAGCGGCGGGTGCATCGGCCCAGCTCGCCGCAAGCCCGGTCAGTGCGGCCCCGGTGATGGTGAGGAAGCCTCGACGGTCCATACGGCCACTCCCCACCAGGTCGGCCAGCGCTTCGACGGTGCCGGCTTCGGTCCATGGGGCCGTGAGGCCGGTGACTTCCCATACGGGGAGCCACCGGGGCCATCCTTCCGCCCGGACCAGTTCGTACGGAACGCACAGCAGTTCGGCGAGGACGCGCTGTGCGTCGGCATCCGGCTCCTGCCCCTGTTCCCACTTCCACATGGTGGTGCGGTTGGTCGCCAGAGGGATGCCCAGTTCCTTGCCCCGTGTCTGCATGAGGCGGGCAAGTTCGGCCTTTCCCCATCCGCTCGACTGGCGAACGAACGTCAGTGGGTGCATGGCTAACGCCTCACCGGTCATGTGCGGCCTCCCCGTCAACCCCGTTTGTTGTTGGGGAGGTTACCCACGCTGACGTGCGCATGAGAGCCCTCGGTGTGAGGAGAAACCCCCTAGAAACGTTCCCGCCAGGTCGCCGGCTGGCTTCACTGATCACACCGCCCAGCAGTCGACCTTGAGATGGGAGCACGACTATGCCCCGCACGAGCACGACTTTCGGGAACAGCCACCTGGTGATCGAGACCGGTGCATCCCGGCCCGACGCGACCACCATCGTCGAGCGCAAGGGCCTCGGCCACCCGGACACCCTCGCCGACCACTTGGCCGAGCGGTTGTCCCGGGCGTACAGCCGGTACACCGTGCGGCACTTCGGCGCCGTCCTTCACCACAACTTCGACAAGCTCGCCCTGCTCGGCGGAGCCAGCGAAGTCCGGTACGGCGGCGGGGAGATGACCTCTCCCGTCCGGGTCCTGGTCAACGGTCGGGCCGCGCCGATGTGTGGCGGCGAGCGCATCCCCGTCAGCGAGATCGTCGAGACCGAGATCCGGGCGTTCTTCGCCGAGCGGCTGCCCGAGGTCTCGGACCACCTCGACATCGTCTTCAACATCACCAGCAACTCCAGCCCCGGCGCCGTACTCACCGGCGACGAAGTCCCCGACCGCACACGGTGGTTCAACCCGCGCTCGGTCGACGATCTGCGCGAACGTCGGGTCCGGCTGTCGAACGACACGTCGCTGGGTACGGGATGGGCGCCGGAGAACGCCTTCGAGTCGTTCGTACGGGAGCTCGTGGACCACTTCTCGGGCGACAGCGACTTCACCCGCGCCCACTGCTGGTGCGGGTCCGACGTCAAACTCATGGGCTACTGGGACGGGGAGCAGGCCGACGTCGTGCTCTGCGTGCCCCAGAAGTCCCGCCACGTCGCGAGCCGGGCCGAGTACATCCGCAACACCGAGCCCGTTCTGGCCGAGTACCTCCGCAACACCGAGCCCGTTCTGGCCGAGTGCTACCGCATGGCCGCGCTCCGACTGCCAGGCGCCAAGGTCAGCTTCAGGCTCAACGCCCGTGACGTGCCTGAGAAGGACGAGCTGTACCTCACCCACACCGGCAGCTCGATCGAATTCGGGGACGAGGGCGTCGTCGGCCGTGGCAACCGCGTCAACGGGCTCATCACGCCGCTGCGGCCCATGAACCTGGAGGGCGCCAACGGCAAGAACCCCGTCTACCACGTGGGCAAGCTGTACAACATCGCCGCGCAGCGGTTGGCGAACCGCCTGTACGAGGCCACAGGCGAGCACGCAGAGGTCCATCTCGTCAGCACGACCGGGCATCGGCTCGACCAGCCGTGGCGCATTCTGGTGCGGCTCTCTTCCTCGGACGTGGAGCTCGACAAGGTGCAGGCACTGATCACCGAGGCCCTGGACGAATTCCCCGCCCTGACCGACGAACTCGTATCGGCCGGGATGGTGTTGAGCTGATGACGGCACGATCGCTCGGTGGTGTTCCATCGGGTGCACGGTCTCGGCTCTTGGCCCACTACGGGCTGGAGGCCGGCAGCTGGCTCGACGCAGCCCCGCAGGTCCTGGCGGAGGCCGCCGAGCGGTGGAAGTTGACGCTTGAGAGCTACCACGACGCCGGGCACTCCTCGGTCGTCGCCGTTGCCAGGGACATCCATGACACCGCAGTCCTGCTCAAAGCCTGGTACGCGCGTGCTCGCTACCGCGACGAGGTCACGGCGCTCCGGCTGTGGGCCAGCGGTCCGACGGCAGGCGTCATCGAGACTGCGGACGACCTGTCGGTGGCTTCGTTGGAGCTGGTCGGCGGCCGACCTGGTGGCGGAGCCCGGCCCGCTCGTGAGGTCCAGATGGTGGCCGCGGTGATCCAAGGACTCCATGCCGTCGGCGCGAAGCGTGGTCGGCCGGCACTGCCCCGCCTGGGAGATCACCTCCAGCACACGGTGCTGCCGCGCGTCGCGCGCCGGGCGGGCACCCTCGGCCTCGACCGGCGCGCGTGGCTCGTACGCGAGGCGATGCCGGAACTCCAAGCGCTCAGGGAGTCCCCCTCCCGCACGACCGTGCTCCACGCCGACCTCTACCGGGAAAACGTGATCTTCGACGGCCGAGGAAACCCCCGGCTCATCGATCCGCATCCGCTGGTCGGCGACGCGGCATACGACTGGGCGTTCTGGAGCGTCTACTACGACCTCGGCCAAGCGACCTTCCAACGGCTGGCCATCGCGTCACGGATATCCCGCATCCCGGTTCCAGAGATCTCCGCATGGTGCCGGGCGGTCGCCCTCGACGGACTCCTCTATTACTCGGAGATCGGAGATCCGGCGCAGGAAACGGCCGCAGAGGTCCTGGCCGCGCTGATGGCGTCGGGCTTGGAGGGGTGAGGCGGCATGACGACGCACATCCTGCGCCACGGGGAGACCCACTACAGCCGCGAGTATCTGGTGAACGGCGACCCGTCCCGCGCGATTCCACTCAGCAAGGCGGGCGTTCAGTCCTGCGGTCTGGTCTGGCACACGCTGCCCCTGCGGCAAGTGTCCACGTGGTTCTCCAGTGAGTTTCGCCGGGCTCGCCAGACGGCTTCGATGCTGATGGGCGTCCCGGAGCAGGGCCCGGTGGTCGACCCACAGCTCAACGAGCTGGACTACGGCGACTTCGAAGGCGGTCCGTTCCTGGAGTACGCCGCCTGGCTGGAGGAGCACGGCGGGCGGCGCCGGCCTCCGGGCGCACGAGAGTGCCAGCGGGAGGGCATCGAGCGGATGCTCGTGGGACTGCAGGCGACCGTGGAGCACCCCGGCCCACGGGTTGTCGTGTGCCACGGGCTCCTGGTCTCGGTCCTCCTCTGGTACCGGGAGCGGCCCGCGGGTGAGTCCATGCCGTTGTTCTTCCCGGAGGCCCCGTGCGTCCAGCCGGTCTCCTTCGAGGACGAGGAATTGCTGAGCTGCGTGAAGAGCCTCCTCAACGCGGTCGCTGCGGAGCCCGAGGGCGATGCTGAGCAGCGGGGTGATGGGGCGAAATCCCGGGCGGAGGCGGGTCTGGATGTTGCTACCTTCGATCGGGTAAACCAACCGCACGCACAGAGGGATTTTCCCGATGCATGATGCTCGCGTTCTGATCGACATGGGCGAGGACGCTGTCCGCCGCCTGGCCCGTCGTGGCTACTCGCTGGACCTCTCCTCTCTGGAGTCCCTCCAGTCCCTTCGGAACAAGAGCATCCAGTCCGGCGACGAGCTCCGCTCCGAGTCGAAGCGCATCGCGCAGGAGGTCCAGCGGACGGCGAAGGCCGGCGGCGACATCTCCGCCCTCAAGGAGACCGCGCGCAAGCTGAAGGAGCAGATCCGGGAGGCCGAGGCCGAGCAGGAGCGCGTACAGCAGGAGCTGACCGAGCTGCTGCTCACCATCCCGAACCTGCCCGCCGACGAGGCGCCCGACGGTGACTCCGAGGAGTTCGCGGTCGAGCAGCGCCGCGTCGGCACCCCGCAAGCCTTCTCCTTCGACCCGAAGGACCACGTCGACCTCGGCGAGGGCATGGGCATCCTGGACTTCGGCCGGGCGACCAAGCTGTCGGGGCCGCGCTTCAGCGTCCTGCGCGGCGTCGGTGCCGCGCTGGAGCGCGCGCTGGCGGCGCTGTTCCTCGACCTGCACACCCGTCGTCACGGCTACGTCGAGCACTCGGTGCCGTTCCTGGTCAGCCGCAAGACCATGACGGGGACGGGGCAGCTGCCCAAGTTCGAAGAGGACCTGTTCAAGACGGGCGTCGCGGACCGGGACCTGTTCCTGATCCCGACGGCCGAGGTCCCGCTCACGAACCTGTACGCGGACGAGATCGTCCCGACGTCCGAGCTGCCGCTTGCGCTGACCGCGCACACGCCGTGCTTCCGCTCGGAGGCCGGTTCGTACGGTCGCGACACCCGCGGCCTGATCCGTCAACACCAGTTCGCCAAGGTCGAGATGGTGCGCATCTGCGCGGCGGACCAGGCTCGCGCGGAGATGGAGAAGATGGTCGGCCACGCAGAGGCGTGCCTGAAGGAGCTGGACCTCGCCTACCGCGTGGTCACGCTCGCCGCCGGCGACACCGGCTTCTCCGCCCAGCTCACGTACGACCTGGAGGTCTGGCTGCCCAGCCAGAACACGTACCGCGAGATCTCCTCGGTCTCCGACTTCGCCACCTTCCAGGGCCGTCGCGCGGGCATCCGCACCCGCGACGAGAACGGAAAGCCCACCCCGGCAGCCACGGTCAACGGCTCCGGACTGCCCATCGGCCGCACCCTCGCGGCCGTGCTTGAGCAGCACCAGCAGGCCGACGGCTCGGTCCTGCTGCCCGAATCCCTTGTGAAGTACCTCGGCTTCCGCCGGATCAAGGCGGACGGAACCCCCTCGGAGGAATAGGTGCTTGTCGGCGTCTGCGACTTCCCCGGTAGTTACGCATTTCCACCGGCCGGATACGGCGGGATCGAACGATGGCTCTGGGCAGTCGCCGTAGGAGCCCGCACCGCAGGCGCCGACGTACACCTCATCGGGCCGGGCTGGCTTGAGGACCTCGAAGACCGCTGGGTCCGCAAACCGGTCCGCCTGGAGGACGTCACGGCCGGCTCCCTCGCCGAACGCGAGCTGAAGTCAGCTGGCTACGACCTTCTCGTCGTCGGCCACGAATACCCCTCACGGCCCTCATGGGTCAGGACGTGGCGCGAGCTGGACTGCGACGTCGCCACGTTCCAGCACTCGCCCAGCTTCCAGCACACCGCCACCACCTTCGACGGCGACCATTCGCGGCTCTACTGCTACTCGCCCGAGATGATCGAGCGGTACGCCGCCCACAGCCCGACCCGCGAACTCGCCGTCCACTTGGGGCTCAACGAAGAGGAGCCCCCGGCCGTGAAGGGCCAGGACCTCGTCTGGCTCGGACGAATAGACGAAGACAAGGCACCCCACCTCGCAGTACGCGCGGCGCAGATCCTCGGCCGCCGCATACGCCTCGTCGGCCCGGTCTTCGACCAGGACTATGTCCGCCGCTACGAAGACGTCCTCGCGGCCGACCACGTGGAATGGGTCGGGGAACTGGGCGGAGCAGCCAAGACCGCCGCCATCACCGAGGGCTCGGTCTTTGTCTACACCTACGCGCGGGACTACGTGGAAGCCGGCGCAGCCGTCTTCGGCGAGTCCCTACGCGCCGGCACCCCCATCGCTGGCCTGACCTGGCGTGACGGCACTTGCGCCCAGGCGGCGCTCTGCGAACGTACGGGCGCCACCGTCGTCGTGGACCCCGCGGCCGACGATGAGAGCGCGGCCCACGCACTGGCCGAGGCCATAGAGCGTGCCTCCACGCTCGATCCTTCCGACGTCCAGGAAACCGGGTTCGCTCGCTTCGACCCCGCGAACCACTTCAAGGCCATGGCGGCGCTCTGATGGAGAGCCACTCGCGCGCACACCAGGCGGTCGCTGCTTTACGCCAAGTGCTCGGCCCTCAATGGGAGTTCTGCCTGGCGGACCGCAACGGCCGGACGTTCAGGATCCGACATCGCGACCGCGGAAGTCCGTACATCCCGCCGCGCTCGACGCCATCCTGGTCGGATCTGCTGTCCACGCTCACCACAGCCTTTGCTGCCCGGGGCGTCCCACGGGGCGAGTGCCTGCCCCTGCGCTGGGGCCGAGAAACCGAGCTGACGATCTCGGCCGTGCAGGCCCTCGACCCGCTCCTCAAGGACGGCCGGGCCTTCACGTACCGCAGGGGATTCCTGCCGCAGCCCGTGGTCCGGTTCACCGGTGACCGCGATGAAAACGGAGCCCTGCTTGACGGCTTCCTGACCGCGTTCGTCAACGTCTCCCGAGTCCAGCCCATCTCCAGCATCGACAACTACGCCGAGGCGCTCGACGACTGGCTCTACGTCCTCTCCCAACTCGGATTCCACGCACGGCACATGGAGCTCCACGGTCGAGTGGAGGTCTGGCACCGCAGACAGGTCGCGGGCGTGACCCTGATGTTCAACCACCTGGACCTCACCATCGGCGACCTCGTGCTCCTGTGGAACACGGACAACCCCGAGCGCATGGCCCTCGACCTCGGCACAGGTCTCGAACGCCTTGCCTGGGCGCGCACCCGTGGGGAGTGGTCGAAGCTGGTGTTCGGCCGGTTCGCCGACGCTGCACCTGCGCCTGCCCTGGATGCGATCCGGACGGCGACGCTGCTGTTGGGGAGCGGGATCACGCCTTCCGCGAGAGGCGCCGGCGGGGTTGCCCGGCGGGTGATCGCGGCGATTCCGCCCGGCCTTGTACGGCTCGGGGCCAGCGCCGCCGTCCGAGCGTTCCACCAGCAATGGGCGGCAAGCGCCAATCTTCCGGTGCCGTGGCCTGCGATCTGCGGTGCCTTGGAGGAAGAGGCCGCAGGCCGATCCATGCGCACGTCACCTCGATGTCGCTCGGACGCAGCGCTTGTGATGTCCCTCGGGACAGGGACGAGCTGCTGATGGAGTTGAACATCTCAGCGGTGCTGCTGCTTGGCGTAGTCCTGGTCGTGATGATCCGCGGCAAGTCTCTGAAGGCCGGACCGGCGGTTGTGGCCGTGCTCTTCGGCTTCTTCCTGGCGGACACTGGTGCCGCACCGGACATCAATCGGCTTGTCGGGAGTGTGGCGGAGATGGTCGGTGGGGTCGACTTCTAGCCTGTTGTGGCGCCGCCCGGTCCCGGATGCGCCCTCGTGCCTGAGCCAGAGGCTACGCGGTCCCACACCACATAGCGGGGGATGCCGTTAAGCGTTCGCAGGATTCGGTTTGAGCCACCCTCCCGACGCCGGTGCTCCCTCAACTTCGCACCCATGTAGCGTGTTTCGGCTGCTTGACCGGCTCGTGTGGGGGGAACGGTCAATATCCGGCATCAGGCCGAGAACTTCGTCAACGCGTCGCAGACCATGGTGGATCTGCGCGACCTGGTCTTCAACATGATCAGCCTGCTGTTCGACGAGCTGAGCGACAAGGGCGGAATGGCCGGTGACGATGAAGCAGGGCGTGCGTTTGCCGCTGTGTACAAGCCGGCGGTCAAGGCCGTCTTCGATGCCTCTGGACACGCCCACCAGGTCATGGCCAACGGCGCTGGCGCGCTTCTGAAGTCCGCCGAGAACTTCCTCAAGACCGAAAGCAAGATCGCCAAGGATCTTCTCGAAGGGAACCCGGCCGACCCTGACATCGGCTACCAGCCTCGACACGACTGTTCGCCCCGCTCCAGTCACAACGCGGAAGACCTTCCCGAGGTCGTCGGTGAGACTAGCTGGACTGACCAGCACCTGCTCAACTCCCGCTTCCACGGGCAACGCGACAAACTGCGGGATGTCGCGGGGAGTTGGCGTGCTGCCTCGATCATCCTGAACGACGCGTACTGGGACTCAGAAGGCGCCTGGACCAGGGCCACGCTCGACCAGGCGGGCGAGACCGCCGACGCGGTGGAGAACTTCTTCCGCAAGTTCGTCGGCAAGAATCCGCCACCCACCCAGGTCAGCGAGGACGAGACCCTCATGGCCAACCTGCCCACCGCCTGCAAGATGCTCGCCAATGCCTGTGAGGCGTACGCGGACCACATCGACACGGCACTGCAGCGGCTCCCGGAGGAATCGAATCCGCTCACCGGGGAGGCGCAGCACATCTGGGAACGCCCCATGTTCGGAGGAGACGGCCCCGACGGTGGTCTGCACGAGCTCCTCGCGAGCGACATGAACATCACCCGCCTTGGAAACATCCCACCCGCGTTGGATACAGCGCAGTCACGAGTGAAGATGCCCCAGCCGGACGGGGGCGGGCTCTTTCCGAACCTGCCGGGCTTCCTCGCGCCACTCGTCCGCGTGCCTGTGATGATCCCGGCCGCGTACCGCCCGCCCGTAGGCCCTCGTGTCCAGCCCATCCCTCCACCCACACCGCAGGACCCACGGTTCCCGACGCTCACCGGTCCTCAGCAGCAGAACTTTGGGATGTGGCTCAACTCGCTACGCGCCGGCGACGTTTCCGGCGGCAAGCCCGCAGAGATCGCCTACCAGAAACGCGTGGCCGGATACCCGGAGTACGAGGTGCCCATCCCGCCGGGCATCAGCAAGAACAGCACCTTGATGGTGGACGGCTTCCGTAACCGCGACGGCATGGCCATTGAGGCGAAGTACGTCAACAACCCGCAGAAGAAGTGCTACCGGTCACTGGACGAACTCCGCGAGAACCACCAGTCCGGCAAGAAGGACTTCCTGTACGACAAGGACCGCAAGGAGCTTGAGAAGTACCACGAAGCCCTCAAAGACCCCCGCAACACCGAGATGCGCGGAGTGGAGACCGTCACCAACAACCAGGACTCCGTCGCCTACTGGCGCATCATGATGGCCGCCTACGGTGTCAAGGGCTACGCACGCTACGTGCCCTGATCCAAGCCGCGCTGAGAGAGGAACCATGGAGGCAGACCAGATCGCTGAGCTCCGCACGATGTACGTCTTTGGGCCTGCTGAGGGCGAGACGTGGGGGCTGACCTTTGATGCGCTGGAGCGGAAGCTCCGTGACAGGGACCCGGACGAGTTCGTCCGCGTAGAAGAGCCCGGCGAAGGTCCGTTGGATCGCAGCACGACGATGTACTTCGGCATCACGCTGGCCGACGAGGATCTCGAAGGGATGGCCAAGCGGGATTCTGAAGGCGTAGCCATCACGGACTGCACCGCGCCCCAAGCGGCCGAGTTCGCCCTCTGGCTCCGCGAGAACATCGTCCCGCCGGGCGCGGCCGTGACCTTCAATACGGAGTGGGGCCTGGAAGAGGACCTGCCCGACTCAGTCGTTCCGGACTCGACGCAGGAGGGGCTCATCGCCTTGTTCGTTACGCACCTGGAGGAGACGGGAGGGCTGGACTGATCAGCCCTCGGCGTGTGTAGCCGGCGGCTGCGTGCGTCACTAAGCCTGGAATTCTCGTCACTAAGCCTGGGATTCTGGGGCGGTGAGGCAGGTTCTTCGGCGCGGCTTCCTGGCGGTCAGCACGTACGTACTGGCAGCGGAGTTAGTACAGCTCAGCGCCCGTGCCCGGCCAAGCTTGTTGTATTCAGCGTGTCGGGATGTCACGGCCAACCATAGGATCAGCGTCTACGAAAATCTTGTGTGAGCCCTGACCCGCACCCAAGGGAGAGCGGGTGTGGCAACGATGCGCCTTCGCAGAGGCAGAGAGTCGTCGTCCGCCGGAGCATGCGAGTCGGCGCGGAACCGCGTGCAGGGGCGTGGTGGTCAGAACCGGTCGATGCGCTGTTGTAGGCAGTCCGGGCACAGGCCGAAGTCGTCGGCGCTCCGTTCGTACAGTTCCTCGCAGCTGCTGCATTCCACGGGATGTTCCAACACGGCGGTGCAGCTGAAGCACAGGGCGCTGGCGCGGTCGGGATGGGCGGCCACCCGGGCGTTGAGAATAAGGTCCTGCTCCCCGCATTCCGGGCAGCGGGCCTCCTCGAGGCCGGGGCGGTCGAAGGTTCCGAGGTAGTTCATGACCAGATGGCCGATGTCGTCCCAGGTCACGAGGCAGAATCGGCAGGTCGGTTCCTCGACGCCGACCGACATGGCCCACTGGCCGCACAGCGGGCATTCCACGGTCGCGTGCAGGAGAGGGGCGAGCTCGGCTCGGATCTGCTGGTGCCGCTTGGCGAGGAAGGACTTGATGGTAGCCAGGCGCTCGCGCACCGTGTTCAGGTCCGTCCAGGTGCTGCCCGCTTCGGCGGCCGGCAGCGACGGCAGGAGCTGAGTGTGGAGGAAGTCCAGGAGGAAATCCAGCACTTCGGCGGCGTTCGCCTCAATCTGGGGGGCGGAGGCAGTCAGGCCGAAGTGCTGGAGCGCGTTGCGCGACTTGGTGAGTCGGCTGAGGGCGCGGGCCGGCCTCTCGCCGATCTCCACACCTGCGATCTTCTTCAGCCGGGAGACGGCCGTCTCGGTGGTGCAGCTCTTGAAGTCACCGCTGTCGAAAGCGTCGCGCGTGGTCTTGGCATGGTCGAGGTCGGGGAAGACAAAGGTCCAGTGTTCACGCAGCAGCCGGACCTTGAGGAGAACCTCGACCGCGCCCTGGAGGTGCAGCACCGCGTACTTGAGGTCTCGCGGGGCAGGCGGGTCGGCGGCGGTGAGGTGCTCGGTGACGCTCATCAGGTAGTCGATCCCGTTGGCCACTGGTGGGAAGTCAACTTGGACCGGCAGAGGCTTCTCCGGTCTAGTGGGCGGCACGGTGTCGTCGTTCCCGTCGTTCGCAGTCAAGAACTCAACCTTTGTGGTCACATGATTGTCTGATAGTTGGTCACCGGCGGTGAGCCGGAGATGAGATTAGTGGGTGTCTGAGAAGCCCCGTTTAAGGGCTGGGCTCGTGCGGCGCGACGCCGCTAGGAGCCTGATCGTGGCCAGGTACTCGTAATCCTTGGAGAGTTGCCGGTAACGGACCAACCGGGCGAAACTTCTCTCGCTTACCCAACGGCGTGGCACCACTGCGAACATCGGCACCGTGGCGCGCGTGCCTTGGCGCCCAGGTGTGGCGGAAGCCGCTGTCTCTGCGCTGCACGATCTGGATCGTGCGAGGTCACCGCCCAGTAGTCGCCCGTGAAGTTCTTCTGCCCCCTGACCGGAGCGAACCTCCGGTCCGGCAGAGCAAGGTCGAAGGGCAAGTTCGCCTTCAGCAGACGAGAAAGAGCCTGGAGGGACTGGAGCAGCGCTGCAAGGCATGTCAACGTACAACGCCCTACCAGCGAATACCCCCAAGCCTTGGAGGCGCCCCTGTCCTCGCACCGCCCGAGCGAACCCGTCCGTCCCCTCCCTAAGGACCCGGTTTATCGGGTTTCCCCGCGTCATCTCGCCGGCGATGACGGTGCTCTTGCCGAACGGGTCGGCGAGACTCTGGCCGGTCTTGGCTGGTGGGTGTGGCCGACTGCGCGCGACAGCCTTCTGTACGTCAGCCCGGACGGGCAGTGCGGCGCCGAATGGCTGCTTGCTTCCTATCCGTTCGAGCTGGGCGGGCTGCCTGTGGCCTGGCAGGTGAGTGCCCGGTCAGAGACCGGCTCCGTGATGGTGGAGTGGAACGCCTACTTCACCGTCGGGGTGCCGCCCGAGCCGCTGACGGACTTCCTTCTCGCGCTCGACGCACGCACCGCGCCGAGTGTGGGCTTCGACGGGCCCGAGGTCGTGCTCGATGAGCTGGGTACGCGCGGCTGGTTCCGCGACGCGGACCGCCTGCATACGACGGCCTTCGACCCCGGCTTCTCAGCCAGCGTTTCCCTGGAGCCGCTGCCCCCGCTCGTCCAAGATGGCGATCCGCGCCCTGACCAGGTGGGCTGGCAGGCATGGGCGGATCTGGGGTTCGGTGATCCGTATCTGTGGTGCGCGAGCTTCAGCAGCAGCGTCCCGCACGACCTGGCCGCCGTGTTCGCGTCGTCGGCCGCTTCGCCGGCTCCGGTGATGCGCCGCACGTTGCCTGCCCGTACCGCGGACCGGCTCAGCATCGTCCGCTGCGACTGATAACTCGCCTTCCCAGACAGCCTGTTGGGCACCGCCACGTACTTGTCAGATGAAGGAGACCGTCGGCGTCGCCGACGAGAGACGGAGACCACATGTTCCGAATGCCCCGACGTCGTCGTTCCCGTGCGGACCGGGAGTTCCGTGAAGTCCAGCGTGCCGGCCAGGCCGTGCTGGCGTTGCACGCCGAGTGGCCACTGCCCGAAGCAGCCGTCCCGGACGCGGTGCCAGCCACCGCTGATCCGACCCCGGCAGCCGTGCCGGACGCCACGGTGACGGACGACTTCCTGCCTGCGGAGTTCCGGGCGCCGTGCCGCCAGGACGTCGAGGGCTTCATGATGCGCTGGTACCAGCCGCTGGTCATCGACGGCGAGGTCCACGCGTGCCACTGCGGTGCATACCGGAACTGGATCGTCTTCAACCTGCGCGACAACTCGGTGTGGCTGCGCTGCCCGGCCGGCCACCAGGTGAAGGAGTCCCGGCTGGATGCGGCCTGGTACAACCGCAACTCCGGTCCGGTCGACCGCTTCCACCCCACCCTCGAAGACGGCCTGCGCCACCTCGGCCACTGACAGGCCGAAACCCCTTCCCGCCGTCCCTGCGTTCGTCGGCACCCGGAGAGCCGACCTGGTCAGACCGCCCGTCTCGCATCACCACAAGGGGTTTCCCGTATGCGCCGTTCCACCACGACCACTCTCGCCCTGAGCACCGTTGTCGCGGCCCTCGCCTTGACTGGCTGTGCCGGCCCCGCCGAGCCCGCCGGTACCTCGCCCGCCTCCTCTGCATCCGCGCCTCGTGGCGACAGCGCGCCCTCGGCGCCCGCTCCGCTTTCCTCGGCCCAGCTGAGCGAGCGGTTGCTGACCGGGCGCGACCTCGGTGAGGGCTACACCCGCGAGCCCGAGGCCCCGCGCCGCAGCGGCGACGTCGCCGTGATCGGTTGCCCAGCGTTGGAAAAGCTCGGCACCGGCGCGGCCACCGGCTCCGGCCTCGCCTTCCCCCGGAAGGCGAAGGTGTCCTTCACGTACACCGGCAGCAGTAGCTCCGAGCTGGGCGAGGAGCTCTACAGCGACAGCCCGGCGAAGCTGTCCCGGGGCATCGGGAAGGTGTTCGATGCGATGCTCTCCTGCCGCTCGTTCCAGGTGGCGTCGGGCAGCAGTGTCATCGACGTGCGCACCGAGAGGGCGTCCGTGCCGGACCTCGCTGACGAGCGGTGGAGCCAGTTGCTGACCTTCTCCGCCGGCGGGCAGCGCAGGATCGTCAAGCAAACGGCAGCCCGCACCGGCAACCTTTTGGTGATCGTCTCCGGCAATCCTGGCCTTGTTGACGCTCACCTCGCCAGAGCCGTCGGTAAGGCTCAACGCACGCGATGATCCAGCCGTACGAAGAGGGCCGGTAGCCAGGACTTTCCTGGCTACCGGCCCTCTTCCTCATGTCAGCAGGCGGTGTCGTTCCTCGTCAGAAGGCGTAGGGGGTGAACGGGCGGACGGGTTCGTCTATGGCGCCCGCCAGCTCTGCGACCTTGTCCCGCTCGTCCTGCGTCATGCCACGGATGACGTTGGTGAGGTTCTTCTGGACGAGCTCCTCCAGGAACGGGCTGAGGTAGTCGTGTAGGGCTTCCAAAGCCTCGTTCTGTTCGCGCCGGTATTTCCAGTAGCGAATGAGCTGCTCGCCTGCTTCTGTGCGCTCGTCCTGGGTGGCATGAGCGAGCGCATCTCGCTCCTCCTGAGTGAGGGGGCGGTCCTTGCGGCGGGACCAGGAGTTGGTTTCGGACAGGTACGTGACAGTGCTGCACAGCAGGGCGACGACGTCGGGGCGGGGTTCGCTGCGGGGAATGCGGGTGCTCCTTCCAGAGGGCGGTTGGGAACAAAAGGATCCGGAGAATCCCCGGTTTCGGTAACCGGGGATGTGCGGTTACGATCCGCTGCCCCGCACGCTGGTCAGCGCCTGTGCGCGCTGATGCGCGTTCACCGGGACCGTCCGGTTCGGGGTGACGTCGTCGGCACGTGCGCGGCGGGTGTTCCTGTGGCGGCCTGTGGAGTGGGCTTGGCGTGCGGGCTGCGGGTTTGCGCGGCGCGTGCACGGGAGCTGGGGGCGTGTCGGTCGCCGAGGCGTTGGATGCGCCAGACGAGGACTTCGGATGCGGATTTCGCGTCGTCCAAGGAGCGTTGCCGAGCTGCCTGTTGGAGAACGGTCGCGGGTTCGTGGCCGGCGGCTTCGGCGGCGGCGAGGGTGGCGGTGAGCGCGGGCCAGGCGTCCTCGCCGAGGATCTGCTCCGCGTGCGAGGGCAGAACCTCGACCAGGGTGCGGGCGTACCGATGAACAGCACCGTCGGAAGGGCGATGCCTGCCGAGTTGAGCGAGGCTGGCGGGCGCGATCTGGTCGTAGGCGGCCTGGAGATGGGTGAGGGTCTGTCGGGCAGCAGCGACCTGCCGGTCGTGGTGGCGCATCACGCTGCGGCGCTGGGCGGCGAGGACCACGAGGATCGCGGCGTCCAGCAGCATGGCCAGACCGGTGCCGTCCGCGGGCTGGTAGCGCATGGCCTTCAGCGCGCCGCGTAGGGCACGGGCGTGCTGGTGGTCGGTTCGGGCTCGGGTGTGGGCGGCGTGTTCGAAGGCGAGCGCGGCCCGGTGCAGTTCGGCCCGCAGGTGCGGAGTGCCGACGTGGGCGGGCAGGGCGTAGAGAACTTCACTGAAGACCGTCAGGTGGGCCTGGGCGGTGGGTTCGTCGGCGTGATCGAGGTGATGCGGGATGCGTTCCGCGGCGGCGGTGGCCTGATGCCACGGGCTCAGGCGCCGATGCCCGGCCGGTGAGGCGACAGGGGTAGTTGGCGCTTCGGCTGCGGCCAGGCGCTTCTGGATCTGGGGGAGGGAGAGGTCGGTGGCGAGTTTGGAGCCGGAGTACCAGACCGGCTTATCACCCGTGGTGTCGTCGGGCAGGGCGACTTTGTAGCCGCCGAGGTCACCGGAGGGCAGGGTGCGGGTTTCGACCTGGAGGCCGGCGTCGGCGAGCAGGTTGAAGAACTCGTCCAGGTCCTGGGCGTGCGAGAGCGCGGCGCGGACGGTGTGCCGCAGCTGCTCGCGCCCCGTCATGTCGCGGCCCTGCCGTTTGGCCTTCTCCTGCTCGGCGCGTGTGGAGCGCTTCGCCGCTGCGGTGCTCGCTGCGGCTTCGGGACCGCGCGGAACCTGGGTAAGGCCGAACTCCTTCTCGATCGCAGTGAGTTCGGTCATGGCGCGGTGGTAGTCGTTCCAGTTCCGCGGCGGACGCAGATCGCCACGCACCTTCGTGGCGACGATGTGGATGTGGTCGTCCGCGTGCCGCACCGCGACCCAACGGCAGCCGTCCGGATCACCTTCAGGTGCAATGCCGGTCGCGTCCACCATGCGCCGGGCGATCGTCGCCCACTCGGCATCGGTGAGGATGCGGTCCTCGGGTGCGGCGCGGACCGAGCAGTGCCACACGTGCCCATCGGGTGCCTTGTCGCCGGCTTGCTCGACCCGTAGATCGAGTGCCTTGGCGAGCTGGCCGAGCCGCTGTTTGTGGCCGGGGCTGTCCCAGGGGCCGGGGTCGGGGATGAAGTCGTCCCAGGAGGCGACGATGTGCTGGTCGGTGTGCTCGTTGGCGCGGCCTTTGTGGAAGAGGTACTTCAGGACGCCGTACGTGTTGTTGCCCGGCTTGACGATGTTCGCGATCACTCAGGCCGCCGCCTTCTGCTCCGCCGCGCGGAAGGCGGCGTCGTCGATCGCCCGGACCGTGTCGTGGGCGGTGGTGAGCAGCCGCTCCGCCCGCTGGAGGATGGCGGCGTCCACGCGGTGTGGATCGCCGTCGGTGTTGAGGCGGCGGGCGATCTGGTTGACGTTGTTGCCGATCCGGGCGATCTGCGCCCGCAATGCGGCGAGCTCGTCGATCGCGTCGTCGTACACCGTGCGCTGGGCGGCGATGGTGATCTCACCGCGGACGCGGGCCATGGTGGCGTCCGAGATGTAGCGGGCCATCGTCACCTGCTCGGTATCCGCAGCAGCTTGGACGTCGTGCTTCTCGTACGGAGCGAAGCGCACGGTGACGTGCTCGGAGCGCTGCGCGTCGAGGTTCGCGCGGCGGTGCGGCGTGCGCAGCTTGGCCCCACCGGTGGGGATCGGCGGCTGCTTGCCTGCACCCACCCGCTCCTGCTCCGGCACGCCCTCGTGCCGGAGCAGCTCCTCCGCCACCCCCGGGGCGGAGGAGTCCGGGGGGGGGGGGGGGGGGGGCGGGGGGGGGGGGGGGGCGGGGGGGGGGGCCGTGGGGGGGGGGGGGGGGGGGGGGGGGGGCGGGGGGGGGGGGGGGGGGGGGGGGGGGGGGGGGGGGGGGGGGGGGGGGGGGGGGGGGGCGGGGGCGGGGGCCCCCGCCCCCCCCCCCCCCCCCCCCCCCCCCCCCCCCCCCCCCCCCCACGGCGGGTGGGGCTCAGGCCTTGCTGAGGTGGGTCCAGAACTCGTCGAAGGAGAGCACCTTGTCGTGGTTGCTGTCCTGCGCGCCGATGACGGCTTCGGCCACGGAGTCGGTCACGTTCCAGTCGCCGCCCTGCGCGAGCGCCTGCTTGAACTCGGCGGCGGTGATGAAGCCGTCCCCGTCCGTGTCGATCCGCTGGAACTGCGCGCGTGCTGCCTCGATGTCCGCCACTGGGTCCACCCCTTCTTTGGTGCGTTTCTGACGGAGGTCAGATTATCGGGGCCCGTACTGGTGTCCGTCCGGAGAGTCCGGGTCAGCGGAAGAGGTCAGCGGAAGACGCCGGTGTGGCCGAGGGAGTAGCGGCCGGGCTGGGGGTAGACGGCGAGGCCGTGCGGGCCGCCGCCGACGGGGATCTTGGCGAGCTGGACACCGGTGCGGGTGTCGATGGCGTACACCTCGGAGTCGTACCGTCCCGACAGCCAGAGGACCTTGCCGTCGGCGGAGACGCCGCCCATGTCGGGGCTGCCGCCGTCGGGGAGCCACCACTTCTTGGTGAGCTTGTTCTTCGGGAAGTTGAAGACGGAGATGGAGCCCTCGCCGCGGTTGGGGATGTACATCTCCTTGGAGTCGCGGCTGATGTAGAGGCCGTGGGCGCCCTTGCCGGTGGGCATGAGCTTGGGGGTGGTGAACTTCTCGCCGTCGAGGACCCAGACGCCGTGGGCCATCATGTCGGCGATGTAGAAGGTCTTGCCGTCCGGGGAGATCTTGACGTCCTGCGGCATGGCGCCCTCGAAGGGCAGTTTCTGCTGGCCGATGACCTTCATCTTCTGGGTGTCGACCTTGAGGAGTTCGGCGGAGAACTCGCAGGACACGATGAAGTAGCGGCCGTCGGCGGAGAAGTCGGCGTGGTTCACGCCGTAGCAGCTGACGGGTTCGGTGTGCTCGCGCTTCATGGTGTGCGGGTCGCGGAAGACCAGCTCGCGGTCGAGTGAGGCCATGACGACGGCGTGCTTGCCGTTCGGTGTGAAGTAGAGGTTGTACGGGTCGTGCACCTCGACGTCGGGCCCGCGGCGCTTGGCGGTCTTCGGGTCGATGGGCGTGAGCGTGTGCCCGCGGTTGTTGTTGACCCAGAGGGTCTTGAGGTCCCAGGAGGGCACGACGTGCTGGGGCTGGGTGCCGACGTCGATGGTGTCGATGACCTCGAACTTCTTCGGGTCGATCACCGAGACTGTGTTGGAGTTGGTGTTGGGGACGTACACGCGCGAGGGGAAGTCCTTGACCACCGGGGACAGCTTGTTCGGCCGGTCGGCGGCGTAGAGGTCCTCGGGGTCGAGGACGGGCGGCATGCCGGGCAGGCCGTCGGCCTCCTTGGGCTTGGCGGGCTTCTTCTTCTCGCCGAGCGAGGCCTTGGCGGTCTCCTCGGCGGGAGTGCCGCAGGCGGCGAGGGCGGCGCTCGCGGCGAGCAGGGAGGCGCACATCAGGAGGCGGGTGCGCCGGGTGAGGGGGAGGCGGGTCTTCGGGTGGGGGTTCATGTGGTCAGCAGCTCCGTGGTGGTCACCGCGCCGAGGCCGCGGCGGTCGATCTCTTCCAGGACGGCGGGCAGCGCGGCGACCGTGTCCGCGTACCCGAAGTGCAGGCTCACCACCGATCCCTTCCTGATCCGGCCGGTGACGCGGCGCACGACGGTCGGTGCGCCCGGCGAGGTGAAGTCCAGGGAGTCGGTGTCGTACGACAGGACGTGCGGGTAGCCGGCGCGGTGGGCGAGCTCCTGCACGAGCGGGCTCGCGTACTGGGCGCGGGAGGGCCGGAACCAGGCGCCGATGGATCCGGTGAGGCGTCGCAGGCGGTTCGCGCAGCCGGTGATCTCGGCGTATGCCTCGTCCTCGGGCAGGGAGTTGATGTCGAGGTGGCGCAGGGTGTGGTTGCCGATCTCGTGGCCGCCGTCGAGGATCCGGTGCGCCATCTCGGGGTGCTCGTCGAGCCAGCGGCCGACGGCGAGGACGGTGACGCGGGCCTCGGCGCGTTCGGCCTCGGCGAGCAGGGCCTTGGCGGTCTTGGGGTCGCCCTGGCCGTGGAAGGTGAGGGCGACGTGCGGGCGGTCGCGGGGGCCGTGCTCGATCTGGCCGGGCAGCCCGGGGAAGCGGCGCGGTCCGGCGGCCGGGGGCGCGGCGGAGGGGGGCGTCTTCTTCTCGGGGGTGCTTCTGGCAGTGTCGTCCGTGCCGCAGGCGGCGGTGAGCGCGCCCGCGAGGGCGAACAGGGCTCCGGTACGCAGGGCGCCGCGGCGGTCCGTTGAAGTCACCCCGCCATTTAAGGGCGAACTCTCTTAGTTAGTAACGATTCACCCAAATTAGGACGTTTGACGGTCGCCCGGGGTGCGACTTCCGGGGGCCGGGCGGCACACAGGCTGCACTTAACCAACGTTTACAAGGCAGGTGCCACACATCACCATCGATTCATTTGGCCGAACCCGATCGATCTGCCATAGTTGAAAGAAGCGACCCCCATTGACCCGGGCCAGGTCGTCCCAGCGGCCGTGGATCACACCCCCCGAAGATCCGCGGCGCACCACACAGAAGCCCCCGCGACGCCGCACCACGGCGTGAGGGGGCTTCTGTGCGTACGAGCGCACGAGCGCACGAGCCTACGAGCGCACGACACCGTGCCCGTACGGGAGTTCAGCGCTCGGTGATGCGCATCTCGAACCAGGTGGTCTTGCCGCGCGGGAGCAGATCCACGCCCCAGCGGTCGGAGAGCTTGTCGACCAGGAACAGGCCGCGGCCGCTCGTGTCCATGTCCTGCACCGGCATCAGACAGGGCAGCCCGCGCGAGGGGTCGCGGACCTCGACGCGGATCCAGCCGGGCCTGCGCCCCATCTTCAGGCCGAAGACCCGCGCGCCCGTGTGCCGTACGGCGTTGCCCACCAGCTCCGAGACGAGCAGCACGACGATCTCGGCGACCTGCGGCGTGAGCCCCCACTTGCGGAGCACGACCACCTGGGCGAGCCGGCGCGCGGCGCCCGCGGACTCGGGGCGGGACGGGAGCGGCACCTCGGCGTCGGTGGGGTTGCCGTACAACTCCAGTGCTTTCAGGGCCTGTTCGTCCTCGACGGCCGGCGTCCACCGCATGGCGGCCACTGCGCTCTGCCGCCGCGGTCGTTCACTGCCCTCAAGCCCCGCCATGCCCCCCATCATGGCGGGCCCGAGCGCCCTCCGGGGCCGTTCCTGCGGAATACGCCCCCCGGAACCACCAATTCCGAGGGTACGCACCGGCATATGCCCAAGGCACACATGATGCCGGTACGCCCCATCTGACCTGCGATGACCGGTAGTTGACGGTCGTACGAACCCGTCACCGGGCGCCCCACGCTTGAGGCTGGCTTAAGGAGCGGAAAAGCCGGAGCTCACCGATTCCATTCCCCCGAGAGTGTCAACTCCTCATCAACGTGAGGCAGTTGACACTCCGGAGACGGAAGTGACTCAGAGGAACTTGGCCTTGCCCGGGCCCTCCTCGACGAAGCTGCGCATGCCGCGCTCGCGGTCCTCGGTGGCGAACAGACCGGCGAACCAGGTGCGTTCGACCGCGAGGCCGGTGTCGATGTCCGTCTCCAGGCCGGTGTCCACCGCCTCCTTCGCGGCGCGCAGCGCGAGCGCCGGGCCCTGGGCGAGCCCGGCGGCCCAGGCGTGCGCCTGCTCGTACACCTCGGCGGCGGGCACGACGCGGTCCACCAGGCCGATGCTCAGGGCCTCTTCGGCCTTTACCATGCGGCCGGTGAAGATCAGGTCCTTGGCCTTGGACGGGCCGACCAGGCGGGCCAGGCGCTGGGTTCCGCCCGCGCCCGGGATCAGGCCGAGCAGGATCTCGGGCTGGCCGAGCTTGGCGTTGTCGGCGGCGATCCGGTAGTCCGCGCAGAGCGCCAACTCGCAGCCGCCGCCGAGCGCGTAGCCGGTGACGGCGGCGACGACGGGCTTCGGGATACGGGCGATCGCGGTGAAGGAGTCCTGCAGGGCGCGGGAGCGCAGGACCATGGCCGCGTGGTCCATGTCCTGCATCTCCTTGATGTCCGCGCCGGCCGCGAACACCTTCTCTCCGCCGTACACGATCACGGCACGGACGTCGTCGCGCCGGGTCGCCTCCTCGGCGAGCTCCTTGAGCCGGTCCTGGGTGGCGATGTCGAGGGCGTTCATCGGGGGGCGGTCCAGGCGGATCGTGCCGACGCCCGCGGAGACTTCGAGATTCACGGTCATGGGACGGAGGTTAACGGGGGTTCACCCGTGGGGGGTCCGGGGGGCGCCAACCCCCCGGAAAAAATCCTACTTCTCCCACTTGTCCCAGTCGAGGTTCCAGGCGTTGAGGCCGTTCCACCACTGGATCTGCTTGTCCTTGGAGTTCTTCACGATGACCACGTCGCCGATCAGCGACTGGTTGTAGAACCAGGCGGCCGGTGTCCCGCCGTCGCCACCGCCGCGCTGGTCGCGCAGGCCGACGCAGCCGTGGCTGACGTTGGTGTTGCCGAACGTGGAGGGCGCCGCCCAGTAGTTGCCGTGGATGAACGTGCCCGAGGTGGACAGGCGCATGGCGTGCGGCACGTCCTTGATGTCGTACTCACCGCCGAAGCCGACCGTGTCGCCGTTCATCCGGGTCACCTTGTGCTTCTCGGTGATGACCATCTGGCCGTTGTACGTGGTCGTGGCCGGGGCGCCGGAGGTGATCGGGATGGTCTTGATCCGCTTGCCGTCGCGCTCGACCGTCATCTTCTTCGACTTGGCGTCGACGGTGGAGACCTGGCTGCGGCCGATGGTGAACGAGACGGTCTTGGCCTGCTCGCCGTAGACGTCGGGGCGGCCCTCGACGCCGTCGAGGTTGAGCTTCACGGTGACCTTGGTGCCCGGCTTCCAGTACTTCTCCGGGCGGAAGTCGATCCGGTCGTTGCCGTACCACTTGTGGCGGATCTCGACCTTCGGCTCGGCGCTGACCTCGATGGCCTTCTCGACGGCCTCCGGGCTCGTGATGCCGCGGGTGAAGCTGACCGAGAACGGCATGCCCACACCGACCTTGGAACCGTCCTCGGGCGTGAAGTGCCCGATGAACGTGTTCTGCGGGGTGAGGGTCGTGAACGTGGCGTCCTTCGCGGACGTGCGGCCCGCGGCGTCCTTCGCCGTGGCGTGGACCTTGTACTTCGTCGAGGCGGCGAGGTGGTGGTCGGGCTTCCAGGCCGAGCCGTCGGCGGTGATCTCGCCCGGTATCTCATTGCCCTTGGTGTCCGCGACCTCGACCTCGGTCAGCTTGCCCTCGTCGGCGGTTATCTTCAGGGCGCCGCTGGTGGCCACGGACTTCGCGCCGTCCTTGGGTGCGATCGTCACCACGGCCTTGGAGGGCTCGTTGGCCTTCGCCCGGCCCGAGCCGCCCTTCCCGTCGTCTCCCCCCGAACCGCCGCAGGCGGTCACGGCGAACAGTGCCGCGGTCAGTACGACGGTCAAGCCGGCCCTTCCCCGCCCGCTGCCGCGGCGCCCCCGCGCACCAACCGACGCCCCCGATATCGGTCGCCCGTTCACGATCTGTCTCCCCTCGCCAGGCCGGATCCGGCCCCGCACCCCTGCGCAACTCGCGCACACCGCAAGATTACCGGCACCACCTGCGACGACGACTCCCCCGGAATGTCACCGTTCGGTCCCAAGTGGCGGCGGGAGGCGAGGGGTTGCGGGCCCGGCGAGGGGAGGCGGGCGGCACCGCCGACGAGAGGTCCCGCCGAGGTCAGCGGCGCAGCGCGGAGCCCGCCCGCCACTTCTTCCAGTCCATGTTCCAGCCGCTCAGGCCGTTGTCCGGATCGACCTTCTTGTCCTTGGAGTTGACGACCTCCACGACGTCCCCGATCAGACTCCGGTCGAAGAACCAGCCCGCCGGGGTGTCCGAGTGGCCGCCCTTGACGTCCCTCAGGCCCACGCAGCCGTGGCTGACATTGGCGTTGCCGAACGTGGAGGACGGGGCCCAGTAGTTGCCGTGCAGGAACGTGCCCGAGGTGGTGAGGCGAATGGCGTGCGGCACGTCCGGGATGTCGTACTCGCCCTTGCCGTCGTTGTCCGTGAAGCCGACGGTCGCGCCGTTCATCCGCGTCACGTCCAGCATCTGGGAGATCACCATCTTGCCGTTGTACGTGGTGTTCTTGCCGCCGCCCGCGGTGATCGGCAGGGTCGAGAGGAGCTCGCCGTCCCTGCGTACCTCCATGGTGTGCTTGGCGGCGTCCACGACGGAGACCTGGCTGCGGCCGACCGTGAAGCCGAACTGCTTCCGCTGCAGGCCGAACACGCCGGGCGCGCCCTCCACGTCGCGCAGGCCGAGGTCGACGGTGACCTGGGTGTCCGGCTGCCAGTAGTCCTTCGGGCGGAAGTCCAGGCGGGTCTTGCCGAACCAGTGCCCGGCGATCTCCACGGGCGGGTCCGACCGCACCCGCACGGCGCGCTCGACGGCCTCGCGGTTCTCGATCTCCTGGTTGAACTCCAGGGACACGATCATTCCGGTGCCGACCGTGGAGCGGTTCTCCGGCTTCACGTACGCGACGAAACGCTCGTCCGGTACGAAGGTGGTGAACGTGACGTGGCGGGCGTGCCGGCGGCCGTGGCCGTCCAACGCGACCGCGTCCACGGTGTACTTGGCGGCGAGGGCGAGCTGCTGGTGCCTCGGCTCCCAGCGCAGTCCGTCCTCGGAGATCCGGCCCGGTACGACGGTGTCCTGCGCGTCCTGGAACTTGACCACCTTCACGGACTCCAGGCGCCCGGCGGGCACTTCGACCTCCAGCGCCTGGTCGGCGCTGACGCTGCGCTCGCCGTGGCGTGGGGTGATCCGGATCGCGTCCTCGGCCCTGCCCTTGCCGAACACCGCGTCGACCGAGTCGATCCCGCTGCCGGAGCAGCCGGTGAGGGCGGCCAGGAGGGCGGCGAGGCCCACCCATGTCAGTACTGTCGCAAGCTGTCGTCTCACGCCTGCACAACGACGCTGCCCGCTCAAGGGAAACGTGCCCGCACCGTCGACTGGCGCACCGTCGATCGCCCTGCGGGCTCGTCCTCAAACTCCCCCAGCCTTCGGCCGGGAGGTGCCCCCAGACGGGCTGGAATGGGTCCCGCTCCCGCGCCCGGCCGTCTTACCGGTCCATCAACCGATCGGTTGATGCCGGTTCGAGCGCGATGGGCGATGTCCAGGGGCGGGCGGCTCCGCGAAGCTCAAGTGCATGGCAATCATCGAGGTAAGGGACCTGAGGAAGGTCTACGGGGGCAGGGCCGTCGTCGACGGGGTGTCGTTCGCCGTCGAGGAAGGGGAGATCTTCGGGGTCCTCGGTCCGAACGGCGCGGGCAAGACCACCGCCGTCGAGTGCGTCGAGGGGCTGCGCGTCCCCGACTCCGGGCTCGTGCGGGTCGCCGGGCTCGACCCGGTCGCGGACCACCGCGAGGTCACCCAGCTGCTCGGCGCCCAGCTGCAGGAGAGCGAACTGCAGGCGAAGCTCACCGTGCGCGAGGCGCTGGAGCTGTACAGCGCGTTCTACGAGAAGCCGGTCGACTGGCGGCCGCTGGCCGAGCGGCTCGGGCTCGGCGAGAAGCTGGACTCCCGTTTCGGGAAGCTCAGCGGCGGCCAGAAGCAGCGGCTGTTCATCGCGCTCGCGCTGATCGGCGGGCCGCGCGTGGTCGTGCTCGACGAGCTGACCACCGGGCTCGACCCGCGCGCCCGCCGGGACACCTGGCAGCTGATCGAGGAGGTGCGGGCGAGCGGCGTGACGGTCCTCCTGGTCACGCACTTCATGGAGGAGGCGCAGCGCCTCTGCGACCGGATCGCGGTGATCGACCGGGGCCGACTCGCCGCGCTCGACACCCCGGCGGGCCTGATCGGGCGGTCCGCGAGTTCCACCGTCATCTCGTTCACGCCGTCCCGGCCGCTCGACCCGCGCGAGCTCGCCGAGCTGCCCGCGGCGACGTCCGTGACGACCGACGAGCGGGACGGCCGGGTCACGGTCAACGGCACGGACGACACCGTCAACGCCGTCATCTCGCTGCTCGCCCGGCAGCACGTCACCGCCCATCAGCTCCGCGTCGTCGACGCCACGTTGGACGACGCGTTCCTCCACCTCACGGGAGCCACGACATGAGTGCCCTCGCCACACCCACGCGTTCCCGCCGCACCCCGTCGCGGGCCGACGCGGCCGTCTTCAAGGCGGAGCTGGCGCTGTTCCGCCGCGAGCCCGGCAGCCTGTTCTGGATCATGGTCTTTCCGACCGGGCTCTTCGTCGTCCTCGGTACGATCCCCGTCTTCCGCGAGGTCGGCGAGGCCATCCCGGGGATGCGGCTCATCGATGTGTACGTGCCCATCGCCATCCTCACCTCCCTGCTCATGGCCTCCGTCCAGGCCATGCCTCCGGTGATCACCGGCTATCGCGAGCAGGGCATCCTGCGCCGCATGTCGACGACCCCGGTGCGGCCCGCCACGGTCCTCGGCGCGCAGATGGCGCTGCACGGGATCGCCGCGCTCGTCTCGGCGGCCCTGACGATCACCGTGGGTGCGCTCGCGTTCGACGTACCGCTGCCGAAGCAGGGTTTCGGGTACGTCCTGGCGCTGGCGCTCTCGGTGTGCGCCGCGCTCTCCCTCGGCGCCCTGCTCTCGGCTCTCTCGCGTACGTCGAAGGCGGCGAACGCGGTGGGTGCGGTGGCGTTCTTCCCGATGATGTTCAGCGCCGGCCTGTGGATGCCGGTGCAGACCATGCCGGACATGCTGGGCCGGATCATGGAGGTGCTGCCGTTCGGCGCCGCGTCCCAGGCGCTGAGCGCGGCCGGTGCGGGCGACTGGCCGAGCCTGGCGCACCTGGGCGCGCTCGCGCTGTGGACGGTGCTCCTGACGGGGGCGGCGGCCCGCTGGTTCCGCTGGGAGTGAGCCGGGCTGTGGACCAGACTGTGGCCATGGGCATCAGGTGCGGCATCACCTCCCGGCTGACCCGAGGGGCGGCGGAGGCGGCGCCCCTCGACGCGGCGACGGCGCACGCCCAGGTCGAGCGGCGCTGGGAGCTGTTCCTGCGCTGGGGCCCGTACGCCCTGCTCGGGTTCACGGCCGTGCTGCTCGTCGCCACCGACGGGTTCCTGCTCACGTCGACGGCCGAGCGGTGGGCGGCGGCCGCCCTGGTCGTGGCGGGGTTCGCGCTGCAGGTGTGGTGGACCCTGGTGAGTCCGCGGCACTCGGCCGGTCCGAGCACCGCGGGGGCCGTGTACTACGGGCTGCGCTGGGCGATCGCGTTCGTGCTGTCGTGGCTGAACCCGTTCGCCGCGTTCTACGCGGTGCTCGGCTACTTCGGCGCGGAGCGGGAGCTGCCGCGCCGCATGGTCCCCGTCGGCCTGTTCGGCACCGCGGTCACCATCGCCGGTTCGCAGTCCGGCGGATTCCCGCCCGAGGGCCGGTCCGGCTGGCTGCTGTTCGCCGCGGTGCTCGCCGTGCACATCGCGCTGATCTACGTGTTCGGGCAGCTCGCCGCGTACGAGGAGAAGCGGGCGACCGTGCACCGGGCGACCATCGCCGAGCTGGAGGAGACCAACGCCCGCCTCCAGCAGGCCCTGGACGAGAACGCGGCGCTGCACGCCCAACTCCTCGTACAGGCGCGGGAGGCGGGCGTCGCGGACGAGCGGCGGCGGCTCGCCGCGGAGATCCACGACACGATCGCGCAGGGCCTGACCGGGATCATCGCCCAGCTCCAGGTCGTCTCAAACGCCGCCGACCCGGCCCTCGCCGAGGAGCATCTGAACCGCGCGTCCGCCCTGGCCCGGCACAGCCTGGGCGAGGCCCGCCGCTCGGTGCAGAACCTCGGCCCGGCCGCCCTGGAGCACCACGCGCTGCCCGAGGCGCTGAAGCAGACGGTGACGGAGTGGGCCGAACGCACGGGTGTGCGCGCCCAGTTCACGGTCACGGGTACGGCGGAGCCGCTGCACGACGAGATCGAGGCGACGCTGCTGCGCATCGCCCAGGAGGCCCTGTCCAACGCGGACCGGCACGCGGGCGCGGCCCGGGTGGGCGTGACCCTGTCGTACATGGCCGGGGAGGTCGCCCTCGACGTGCGGGACGACGGCCGGGGATTCGACCCTTCCCCAAGCTCTCGGCTGCGCTCGAGCAGGGGAGACCCCAATGCCGTGGAGCCGTGTTCCGGCTCGGGCGGCTTCGGGCTCGACGGGATGCGGGCGCGGGCGGAACGCGTGGCGGGGGCGGTGACGGTCGAGTCCGAGCGAGGCCGGGGCACGGCGGTCTCCGCTCGCGTACCGTTGCTCCGCCATGACCAGTGACCGCATCACCCTGCTCATCGTCGACGACCACCCTGTCGTACGGGACGGTCTGCGCGGCATGTTCGCGGCGGCGCCCGGATTCGACGTGCTCGGCGAGGCCGCCGACGGGGTCGAGGCCGTCCGTCTCGCCGCCGAGCTCGACCCGGATGTCGTCCTGATGGACCTGCGGATGCCGGGCGGCGGCGGGGTGGCCGCCATCGAGGAGCTGAGCAGGACCGGGGCCCGCGCGAAGGTCCTGGTCCTCACCACGTACGACACCGACTCGGACACGCTGCCCGCGATCGAGGCCGGTGCGACGGGCTACCTCCTCAAGGACGCCCCGCGCGACGAGCTGTTCAACGCGGTCCGCGCCGCCGCCGAGGGGCGTACGGTCCTGTCCCCCGCGGTCGCCTCGCGCCTGGTGTCCCGGGTGCGCGCTCCGGGGAGCGAACCCCTCTCGGCCCGTGAGCGCGAGGTCCTCGCCCTGGTCGCGAAGGGCACGCCGAACCGGGAGATCGCCGGGGAGCTGTTCATCAGCGAGGCGACGGTCAAGACCCACCTGACGCACATCTACGGCAAGTTGGGCGTGAAGGACCGTGCGGCGGCGGTGGCGACGGCGTACGACCGGGGCATTCTCGGCTGAAACGGGCAGGCCTTGGGCGTATCGGGGCCGGGCCCTGTGACAGTTCTGTGACGGCGGCGCATCGGAGCCGTTGTTCTGCATGCATAGGTTCGCAGGACACCCGTGACGATCTGCCTCGAGGAGGGCACGTGGCCGAGGGGCCTGATCCCGAGAAGCGGTTCGACGACTCCGAACTGCTCGACATGTCCCAGGGCGACCCGGCGCAGGCCCGGCTGCTGCGCAAGTCCCTGGAGACCCTGGCCGCCGGGCACGGTGGCGACACCCTGAAGGAGATGGCGCAGGAGGTCCTGTCGGGCCGCTCCAGCCTGCGGGAGGCGGCGAACGTCTCCGCGTACTCCGAGGGGCTCATCGAGCAGGCGCAGCCGATGACCGAGAAGTGGGCGTCGATGTCCGACGTCGAGCGCGAGGAGGTGGCCGCCGAGGGGCGGCGCGCCATCGCCGCCGAGCAGGAGCAGATCGACGAGGAGCGGCGCGAGGCGGCCGCGGAGGCGGCGAAGAAGCAGCGGCACGACGGCCGCGGCTGGTCACTGTACTGAGGGGCGGGGGACAACCGTGGGTTTCAACGTAGAACCGGGTGCGATCGACGGCTTCGCCTCGCTCGTCTCGCGCGGCGCCGAGGGCGCCACGAAGGCCGTGGAGTACGCGAGCAACAACACGCAGATCGACAAGGCGCTCGGCGGCAGCCTCTGGGACACGGTCGCCGGCAGCCACGACGAGTACGTGGAAGGCGCCAAGAAGGCGCTGCGGAAGATGGAGAGCGTCCTCGGCTCGTCCCGCACGGAGCTGACCAAGTCCGCCTCGTACTACCGGGAGACGGACCGGGGCGAGGCCGAGCGGATGGACTCCACCTACCCGGGCTCCAAGAGCGGTGGCGGCGGCTCCTCCGAGGGCGGCAACGGCAGCGACTTCGGAGACGCGGAGGACGCCGCGGCGACGCTGAAGAAGCCGGAAGGCGACAGCGACAACCCGCTGGTCGCGTACGGCGAGGGGCACGCCGCGGAGTTCCAGCAGAGCCCGGTGCAGAAGTCGCTCGGCACGGTGCTCGACCTGGGCAGTCCGTCGACGGTGGCCGTGGAGGCGGTGAAACTCCTCTTCGGCGTGGACATCTTCGGCGAGATCAACAACTGGGTCTTCGGCGACTGGAACAAGTACAACGACTGCGCCACCGTCTGGGGCAACCTCGGCTCGTTCTGTGACGCGACGGCGGCGAACCTGAAGAAGGGCACCGGGAATGTCGGGGTGACCTGGCAGGGCAACGCCTATGACGCCGCGAAGGTCTACTTCGACGAATTCGGCGGGAAGCTCGGGCAGTACAAGGAGACCTTCGAGTCGCTGAAGACCTGCTACGAGCAGGGGGCCATGCAGGCGTTCCAGCTCGCCGAGGTCCTGAAGGCCGGCATCGTCTTCATCGCCGACATGGCGATCATCTGGATGGCCAACATGGCGGCGGCCGCCGCCATCAACGCCATTCCCGTCGGCGGCCAGGTGGCCTCCGTCGCCATGTTCGCGCTCGCCGCGGCGCAGGCCGTGATGATCATCGAGCGGTACGCGGCCCTGGTGAAGGCCTTCGACGCGACGATGCTCGCGATCACCGCGCTCGGCGTCACCATGGCCTCGGCGATCAACGGCTTCTCGGCGGCCGACGGCTTCCCCGAGGCCAGCTCCGCCGGCTACGACAACCGTGTGGTCTCGTGATGGGGTTCTCGTTCTCGGACGAGCAGCTGGAGATGTACCTCTCCCGGGCTCGGCTGCTGTCGGCGTTCACGGTGCCCGCGTATCTCGCGCTGCTGTTCTTCTTCGCCAACGAGGAGGGCTGGCGCTGGAGCCTGCTCGCCCTGCTCGTACTGCCGCCGGTGGCGGCGGTGTTGGGGCATATCGGGAAGCGGGACATTCGGCCGGGGCTTGCTACGGGGGCGATTGTTCTGTCGATTGCGCCGTTGCTGGTGGTGGGTGCGATCGAGTCGTTGTGATTCCCCTACCCGCCCCTTCCCGAAATCCTGCGGAGCTTCGGGGCTCCGCCCCGGACCCCGCTCCTCAATCGCCGGAGGGGCTCAATTTTGAGCCCCTCCGGCGATTGAGGAGGCCTGTCCGGCAGGACTTTCGGGAAGGGGCGGGTAGGGGAAAAGGCACGCACCCGCAGGGGCTAGCGGCGCGTGGCCACGACCGCCGAACTGGTGGGCGCCGTAAGGATCTCCGTAGCGGCCAGCGCGCCATGTGTGAGGTAGAAGACCCGCAGCTCGTCCACCTCGCCCTCGAAGCGGGGCGGCCACTCAGGGGACGGGGTGAAGTCGTCCATGACGAGGACCCCGCCGGGGGCGAGCAGGTCGACCACGGCCTGCGGGTCGTCCCGCTTGCCGCCGCCGTCGCAGAAGAACACGTCGAACGGCGCGTGCTGTTCGAGCAGCCGCCAGTCGCCGGTGAGCACCTCCACGCGCGGGTCGCCCGCGAACACGGCCGACGCGCGGCGCGCCAGTTCCTCGTCCCGCTCGACGGTCACCAGGCGCGCCCCGGCGCCCAGGCCGCTGTGCAGCCAGGCCGTACCGACCCCGGCGCCCGTACCGCTCTCCGCGATCAGTCCGTCCGGCTTGGACGCGGCCAACGCCCGCAGCAGTCGGCCGACTTCGGGGATGCAGCTCTTCCCGAACCCGAGATCGGCGGCGATCCCCTCGGCCGTCGTGACGCGGGACGGGATCTCTCTTGATGACGTGCTGACGGTGTCCATGCGGTCCCCCTTGTCCTGTTCAAGCTTGACTCGCAGCGCATGATGCCATCAGGTGCGCGGTCCGCCGGTCCACCGGTCCGCCGGTCCGCCGGTCCGCCGGTCCACCGGACCGCCCGTATCCGGATAGCGAACACCCCCCTCCGCCCAACGGACCAGTTCCGGCCAACCTGCTGACGTGGTCCTGACATGTCCCGTCTCTGCTGACACTCTTCCCCTGCACCGGACGTGTCTGCTCCCCCACGGCTCCACCGCCGACGCGTCCGTCGCGTACTCCCCCACGTGCACCGTGCTCTGCCTTGTTCTGCCCGGGCGGCCACCCACCGTCCGGTCCCGTCGGCCGCGCGATCCGCGGCCCGCAGAAGGAGTCAGCCGTGACACGCACTTCCCCACGCACCTCCCCCCGCTCCCGCAGCAGACGCACCGGCGCCGTCGGCGCGCTGCTCGCCACTGCCGCGCTGCTCTCCGTCGGCCTCCAGTCCGGGCCCGCCGCGGCCGCGGGCAAGGCCGACCCGGGTGCGCTGCCCGCGAAGCTCTCCCCGTCCGAGCGCGCCGAGCTGCTGCGCGACGCGGACGCCGAAAAGGCACGTACGGCCAAGGAGTTGGGCCTCTCCGGCGCCGAGAGGCTCGTCGTCCGCGATGTCGTCCAGGACCGGGACGGCACCACGCACACCCGCTACGAGCGCACGTACGACGGACTGCCCGTCCTCGGCGGCGACCTGGTCGTCAGCAAGAGCGAGGCAGGCCGCACCGAGGCCGTGGCCAAGGCGAGCCGGGCCGAGTTGAGCGGCGTCGGCACCCGGGCCGAGGTGACCGCGAAGGCCGCCGAACGCCAGGCGGTCGGCATCGCGAAGGCCGACGGCTCGACCCGCACGGAGGCCTCGCCCCGCAAGGTCGTCTGGATGGGCCACGGCGGCGCGCCCGTCCTCGCGTACGAGACCGTCGTCGGCGGGCTGCAGAAGGACGGGACGCCGAACGAGCTGCACGTCGTGACGGACGCGCGCACCGGCAAGAAGCTCTTCGAGCGGCAGGCCGTGCACAACGGCACCGGCAACACCCAGTACAGCGGCCAGGTCACCCTCGGCACCGCCCAGTCGGGCAGCGGCTACACGCTCAGCGACACGAACCGCGGCAACCACCGCACGTACAACCTGAACCGCGGCACCTCGGGGCAGGGCACGCTGTTCAGCGGGGCCGACGACGTGTGGGGCGACGGCAACCCGTCGAGCCCGGAGACCGCGGGCGCCGACGCACACTACGGGGCCGCGCTGACCTGGGACTACTACAAGAACGTGCACGGCAGGAGCGGCATCCGCGGGGACGGCGTCGGGGCGTACTCGCGGGTCCACTACGGCAACAACTACGTCAACGCCTTCTGGCAGGACAGCTGCTTCTGCATGACGTACGGCGACGGCGACGGCAACGCCAAGCCGCTGACCTCGATCGACGTGGCCGCGCACGAGATGACCCACGGCGTCACCTCCAACACCGCGGGCCTCATCTACAGCGGCGAGTCCGGCGGCCTCAACGAGGCGACCAGCGACATCTTCGCCGCCGCCGTCGAGTTCCACGCGGGCAACGCCCAGGACGTGGGCGACTACCTCGTCGGCGAGAAGATCGACATCCGCGGCGACGGCACCCCGCTGCGCTACATGGACAGGCCGAGCCGCGACGGCGCCTCGAAGGACGCCTGGTACGCGGGCATCGGCAACATCGACGTGCACTACTCCTCGGGCCCGGCCAACCACTGGTTCTATCTGCTCTCCGAGGGCAGCGGGAAGAAGACCGTCAACGGCGTCGCGTACGACTCGCCGACCTCCGACGGGCTGCCCGTCACCGGCATCGGCCGGGAGAAGGCCGCGCTGATCTGGTACAAGGCGCTGACCACCAAGTTCAACTCCCGTACGGACTACGCGGGTGCGCGGGCCGGGACGGAGGCGGTGGCCGCCGAGCTGTACGGCGCGTCGAGCGCCGAGTACAAGGCCGTGCAGGACGCGTGGGCGGGCGTCAACGTCGGTGCGCGGCCGGGCGGCGGCGACCCGGGCGGTTCGGTGTACGAGAACACCGCCGACGTGGCGATCCCGGACAACGGGGCGGCGGTCACCTCGAACGTCTCCGTGGCGGACCGGACGGGGAACGCGCCGTCCGACCTCAAGGTGGGCGTGGACATCGAGCACACCTGGCGTGGGGACCTGGTGGTGGACCTGGTCGCGCCGGACGGGACGGTGTTCAACCTGAAGCCGTACAGCTCGTCCGACTCGGCCGACGACGTGCGGACCACGTACACGGTGAACGCCTCCGGTGAACGCGCCTCGGGCACCTGGAAGTTGCGGGTGCGGGACCGGGCGGCGCAGGACACCGGGTACATCAACAGCTGGAAGCTGACGTTCCCGTAGGACACGAGCGCCATCCGTTGGATCACGAGCGTCATCCGGGACCGGGCGGCGTCGGGGACCGGGCGGCGTCGGGGGCAACTCGCCCTCGGCGCCGCCCGGTTGGTGTGCCCGGCGGTTCACCTGCCAGGTTCGTATACCCGGTTCGTATACCGGACCGAGAACTTCGGGCAACGGACGATTTCCAGCCAACCTGCGGATGCCCTCCTGACATGTACGCGCCCTAGGTGAAACTCTCTCCCCGCACGGCACAGCCGCACCACAGCACCCAACACCCAGCACTACGTACTTCCCCGTCCGGATGGGCCCCCACGCCGTCCGGACACCCCCACATCCAGGGAGTAGAGAGTGTCGCCCCACATATCGCGCCACATGTCCACCAGACGAGCCGCCACCGCCGCCGGTACGGCGATCGTCGCCGCCACCCTGATCGGCGCCGGCCTCAGCACCGCCTCCGCGGCGCCCACCCCGGAGCCGTCCCCGGCCGCCGCGCCCGTCAAGCTCTCCGCCTCGCAGCGCGCCGAGCTGCTGCGCGACGCGGACGCCGAGAAGGCCCGTACGGCGAAGGAGTTGGGCCTCTCCGGTGCCGAGAAGCTCGTCGTCCGGGATGTCGTCAAGGACCGCGACGGCAGCGTCCACACCCGCTACGAGCGCACGTACGACGGACTGCCCGTCCTCGGCGGCGACCTGGTCGTGCACGAGACCAAGTCCCGCAAGACGGAGGGCGTCACGAACGCCCGCGGCGGCGACTTGAAGGTCGACACCGCGCGCGCCAAGGCCGCGCCGAAGGGCGCCCGCGCCGTCGTCTGGGCGGCGAGCGGCACCCCGCGCCTCGCGTACGAGAAGGTCGTCAAGTCCACCAAGAAGGACGGCACCCCGAGCCGGCTGCACGTCGTCACGGACGCCCGCTCCGGCAAGAAGATCTTCCAGTGGGACGACATCCGCACGGGTGCAGGCCACACCCAGTACAGCGGCGACGTGGAGCTCGGCTCCAAGAAGGAGTCCAGCGGCTTCTCGCTGACCGACGTCGAGCGCGGCGAGCACAAGACGTACGACCTCGGTGGCGGCACGTCCGGCCAGGGCGAGCTGGTGGCCGGCGAGGACGACGAGTGGGGTGACGGCACCGCCGCCAACAAGGAGACCGCGGCCGCCGACGCGCACTTCGGCGCCGCCCTCACCTGGGACTACTTCAAGAACGTGCACGGCCGCGACGGCATCAAGGGCGACGGTGTCGGCGCGTACTCCCGCGTCCACTACGGCAACAACTACGTCAACGCCTTCTGGGACGACAGCTGCTTCTGCATGACGTACGGCGACGGCGAAGGCAACGCCAAGCCGCTCACGTCGATCGACGTGGCCGCACACGAGATGACCCACGGCGTCACCTCCAACACCGCGGGCCTCATCTACAGCGGCGAGTCCGGCGGCCTCAACGAGGCGACCAGTGACATCTTCGGCTCCTCCGTCGAGTTCGCCGCGAACAACAAGGAAGACGTCGGCGACTACCTCATCGGCGAGAAGATCGACATCCGCGGCGACGGCACCCCGCTGCGCTACATGGACAAGCCCTCCAAGGACGGCAAGTCCAAGGACGACTGGTACAAGGGCATCGGCAGCATCGACGTCCACTACTCCTCGGGTGTCGCCAACCACTTCTTCTACCTGCTGTCCGAGGGCAGTGGCGCGAAGGAGATCAACGGCGTGAAGTACGACTCCCCGACCGCCGACGGCAAGGCCGTCACCGGCATCGGGCGGGAGAAGGCCGAGAAGATCTGGTTCAAGGCCCTCACCACGTACATGACGTCCAACACCAACTACGCCAAGGCCCGCACGGCGACGCTCGACGCCGCCAAGGACCTGTACGGCGCGGACTCCGCCGAGTACAAGGGCGTGGACGCGGCCTGGGCGGGGGTCAACGTGAAGGCGGCCAAGGGCGGCAAGCACTGAGCCGCGGGCACCTGACGCAACGCACCTGACGCAACGCACCTGACGTGACGACGGCGGGCGGTACCGGACCTGGTCCGGTATCGCCCGTCTACGCTGACCGCATGAGCGCCCCGCACGCCCCGCACGCCCCGCAGCCACTGAAAGTGCTCCTCGCCGACGACGAGGCCCTGCTGCGCGCCGGGGTGCGCGCGATCCTCTCCGCCGACCCCGGCCTCGACGTCGTCGCCGAGGCCGCCGACGGGCGCGAGGCCATCGACCTCACACTCCGGCACCGCCCGGACGTGGCCCTGCTCGACATCCGCATGCCCCGGCTCGACGGGCTCCAGGCCGCCGAGGAGCTGCGCCGCACCGCGCCCGGCACGGCGCTGATCATGCTCACCACGTTCTCCGAGGACGCGTACATCGCCCGCGCCCTCGGCTGCGGCGTCAGCGGCTTCCTGCTGAAGTCCGGCGACCCGCGTGAACTCCTCGCCGGAGTACGGGCCGTGGCCGACGGCGCCGCCTGCCTCTCCCCCGAGATCGCCCGCCGCGTCATCGCCCACCTGGGCCCGGACCGCCTCACCCGCGCCGCCGACGCCCGCGCCCGGCTCGCCCCGCTGACCGTCCGCGAGCGCGAGGTCGTCGCCCTGGTTGGCGCGGGCCTGTCCAACGCCGAGATCGTGGCGCGTCTGCATGTCGTCGAGGGCACCGTGAAGGCGCACGTCAGCGCGGTCCTGAACCGACTCGGCCTGAAGAACCGGGTCCAGCTCGCGATCCTCGCGTACGAGGCGGGGGCGGCACACTCGGACGACTCGGCCTGACGGCTGCTTGTCCCTGACTTTCGTCGGGGGCCCGGCCGCCGCCGATCGGGCAAGGTGGTCGCATGCGCAGAGAACGGCCCCGCGACCTGCTTGTCGACCTGGTGCTCTGGGCGTCCGTCAGCGCCCCCGTACTGCTGGCCGGCCCCCCGCTCGGCGGCCTCGGCGGAGCCCTCGCCGTGGCCGTGCTCGGCGGGGCTGTCCTCCTCTCCCGGGCCCGGCCGCTGGTCGCCCTCGCCCTGGTGCTCGCCCTGGTGCTGTGGCTGACACCGGAACAGTTCCTGGTGCCGTGCTCCCCCGCCCTGGTCGCCTTCGGCTGGCTCGCCGGACTCCGCCTGGACCGGGCCCGGCCGGCCGTCCACCTCCTTCTGGCCACCGGCGCGCTCGGCCTTCCCCTGACACTGCTGCGTGAACGGCCGCTGCTCTGGGGCTGGTTGACGCTTCTGCTCACGCTCGCGACGCTCGTCTTCGTCCCGTGGCTGGCGGGTCGCTGCGTACGGCAGTACGGACAGCTCGTCCGGTCCGGCTGGGAGCTGGCGGCGCGGTTGGAGCGCGAGCAGCAGGTGATCGCCGACCGCGAGCGGCTGCGCGAGCGCTCCCGGATCGCCGCCGACATGCATGACTCCCTCGGACACGAACTGGCCCTGATCGCGGTGCGCGCGGCGGCACTTGAGGTCGACCCCGCCCTGCCGGAACGGCAGCAGGCCGCGGCCCGGGAGCTGCGCGAGTCGACGGCCGCGGCGACGTCCCGGCTGCGGGACGTCATCGGCGTCCTGCGCACCGATGCCGCGCCGCCGTTCTCCCCCACCGACGAGACGGTGGCCCAACTCGTCGAGCGGGCCCGGGAGTCCGGCCTCGCGGTGACGCTGAACGACCAGCCCGGCGGGCCGTCGCTCTCCCCGATGACGGATCGCGCCGTGCACCGCGTCGTCCAGGAGTGCCTGACGAACGCGGCGAAACACGCGCCGGGCGCGGAGGTGACGGTGCAGGTGGAACGGGTCGGTCCGCTGGTGCAGGTGCGTTCTGTCAACTCATCCTCTGCTGCTGCCAGTTCAGTCGCCCGGACCGGCTCGGGCCTGGTCGGCCTGGACGAACGGGTCCGCCTCGCGGGCGGCACCCTCACGTACGGGGCGGCCGAGGGACGCTTCTCGGTGACGGCCGAACTGCCCGCCGCCGGAGGCCCCGCATGCGCCGTCGACCCCTCGGCCGCGGCCCTAGCCCTCGCGCAGGCCCGCGCGCGGGTGCGCCGTCGCGTACGGCAGGCGCTGCTCGCGCCGGTGGTGGTCCTCGGCGCGCTCGCGATCCTGGCGAGCGGCCTGTGGCTCCTGACCGAGACCCGCTCGGTCCTCGACCGCTCCACCTACGACACCCTGCACATCGGCGACTCCCGCTCGGACGTCGACCGGCACCTCCCGGCCTTCACGATGGACGGCGGCCCGGACGGCCCGGAGCGTGTGCCTGCCGGCCAGGAGTGCGTGTACTACCGGGCGGAGGCCTTCACGGACACGGCGTACCGGCTGTGCTTCGCGGACGGGCGGTTGGTTTCGAAGTCGGTGCGGCGGTAGGGCCGCCTGTCAGAGGTCGGCGGGCGGGGCCGTCGGGATCAGGCGTGGGGAGCGGTCAGGGCCCGGCACGGCACGTGGTCGTTTCTCGTGTGGCGCCACCGGGCACCTGAACCCCACGCATTCCGGGCAACTCCACCCTGGGCCGCGACGCGGAGTCGGCGGCGGGAAGGGGACCTCTACGCATGTCGGAAACCGTGACGCGTTCAGGGACCGCACCGGCCCGGCCCGTCGGCGCCGAGCCTCGGCAACTCGTGGACTCGCTGGCTCCGCTGCTGCGGGACTGGCTGCCGCGGCAGCGGTGGTTCGCCGGGAAAGGGCGGCCCGTCACCGGGTTCGCCCCGGTCTCGGTGACGGCACTGCGGCCGCCCCCGGCCGAGCCCGGTCTGCTGCACCTCCTCGTCGACACCCAGCAGCCCGGCCGGGACACGGACTGCTACCAACTCCTGCTCGGCGTACGGCGAACACTCCCCCCGGACCTGTCGGACGCGCTGCTCGGCCGTCCCCGCGGCGGCCCGCTCGCCGGACTCGCCGTGTACGAGGCGCTGCACGACCCGCTGCTCGCCGGGGAGCTGCTCGACCGGCTGCGCACACCCGGCGCCTTCGGCGCGCTGCACTTCGAACGCCCCCGCAGCCCTGCCGTCCCCGACTCCCTCGCGCCCCGCGTCCTCGACGTGGAGCAGACCAACTCCTCCCTCGTGTACGGCGATACGTACATCCTCAAGCTGTTCCGCCGCGTCGCCCCCGGCACCCACCCCGAGCTGGAGCTGTCCCGCGCCCTGGCCGGAGCGGACTGCCCGCGCGTGCCGACCCCGGTGGCCTGGGCCGGGGCGCGGCCGGGCGGCGCCGCCGAGCCGTACGTCCTCGGCCTGCTCCAGCCCTTCGTCGCGGGCGCCGCCGACGGCTGGACGCTGGCGCTGCGCGCCCTCGGCGACGGCGCCTCCTTCACGCGCGAGGCCGCGGCGCTCGGCCGCGCCACCGCCGAGGTCCACCAGGCGCTCGCCCGCGCCCTGCCGACCGCCACGCTCGCCCGTTCGCGCACGGAGGCACTCGCCGCCGCGATGACGGAACGGCTCGACGCCACCGCCCGCGCCGTGCCCGCCCTGCGCCCGTACGCCCCCGCTCTGGCCGCCGCGTACACCGCGCTCGGCGCCCTCGACGACGCCCGGCGCACCGTCCAACGCATCCACGGCGACCTGCACTTGGGGCAGTGCCTGCACGGGGCGGACGGCGCCTGGCACGTGATCGACTTCGAGGGCGAGCCGGCCCGCCCCCTCGCCGAACGCCGCCGCCCGCACCCGGCCGTACGCGACGTCGCGGGCATGCTCCGCTCCTTCGACTACGCCGCGTACACCCACCGGGCCTCCGACTGGGCGGCGGCCTGCCGTGAGGCGTACTGCGACGGGTACGCCAAGGCCGCGGGCCACGACCCGCGCGCCGAGCGGGTGCTGCTGCGGGCCTACGAGACCGACAAGGCGGTGTACGAGGTCCTGTACGAGGCCCGGCACCGGCCGGACTGGCTGCCCGTGCCGATGTCGGCGGTACGGCGGTTGGCGGGCGCTCGCTGATAGCCGTCTACGCCGAGTTCCGTTCTGTGGGGGCGGGCGCAGCAGGCGTCGACGTAGCGGTGGACGCAGTCAGTCTCAACTGCCAGTGCTTCCCCCGAGTGGAGCCGGTGCCGCTGGCTGTGGAACGAGTGCGTCGCCAAATCCATGGCCGTCCATCGGGCGGCGAAAGCGACCGGCGAGAAGCTGACCTGTGGGCCGGCCCAGCTCGACAGGATGCTGACGGTGGCTCGCAAGAGCACGCCGTGGCTGACCGAAGGCTCGTCGGTTCCTCAACAGCAGGTGATACGCGACTTCGGCAAGTCCCGCGCCAAGGCGCTGAAGGACGTCAAGGACCGGCTGCCGATGCGGCAGCGCACCGGGATGCCCCCGCTTCAAGAAGAAGCGCGAGTCTGCTCCAACCCTGAACTACACGAAGCGCGGGTTCCGGTTGAAAGAGGGGCGCCTTCACCTGGCGGGCGGGACGGTCGTGCGACCTGTGTGGTCACGCGAGCTTCCCGCACCGCCGTCCAGCGTGCGTGTGTACCGCGACAGCATCGGGCACTGGTGGGCATCCTTTGTCGTCCCGGGCCATGCCTGCCTCGAAGGGCTACCTCAAAGCGAAGAAGTTGCGGGCCAAGGCCTGCAAGAAGTTGCACGGCAACGTCAGGACACGGCCCGCAAGTGGGCCAAGCGGGTCGTGACCGATCACGATGCAGTGGCGGTGGAGGACTTCCGGCCGACGTTTCTCGCCAAGACCACCATGGCGCGGGAAGCCGCAGATGCCGCGATCGGCGCCACCAAGAAAGCCCTGGTTGAGATGGGCCGCAAACACGGACGGGATGTCCGCCTCGTGCACCCCGCCCGCACGACCATGGACTGCGCGCGGTGCGGAGCGAGAACCAAGCACGCACTCCCTCTTTCGGAACGAACCTATACCTGCGCCGCCTGCGGAGCCGTGTCCCCCAGGGACAAGAACTCCGCACGCGTGATGCTGGTCCGGGCTGGTCTGAACCCGGACGGTGTCGAGGGCACAAGACCCCCAGGGGCGCTGCCCCTGGAGGCAGCCTGAGCCGTGAATCCCCGCCGTCAGGCAGGAGAGCAGTCAACCGCCACTGACAATCCGTCCTCGGCGAACGGCAGTTCGCGGCTGTGCACGACGCCCAGGCCCTGCGTGGCCCGGGTCAGCGCCACGTACAGGTCGCTCGTGCGGAACGCGGCCGGCTCGACCACCACGACCTTGTCGAACTCCAGGCCCTTGGACTGCCGCGCGTCGAGCAGCACCAGCTGATGCGTGAGGTCGGGGGCCGCGCCCGCGATGACCCCGTCGAGCACCTCGGCGAGCTCCGCGTGCAGTCCGCGCGGCGCGATCACCGCAAGCCGCCCTTCCTCGGGCAGTTCCCGCGCGACCGCCTCGGCGACGGCACCGGCCAGATCGTCCGTGCGCCGCACCCACGGCCTCACCCCCGTCGACCGCACCGATCTCGGCGGCTCGAACCCGGGCGACTCGGCGCGCAGCACGTCCGCCGCGACGTCCATGATCTCGGCGGGCGTGCGGTAGTTGACGCCGAGCCGGACCATCTCCCAGCGGTCCTCGACGTACGGCGTGAGGATGTCCGCCCACGTGCCGACGCCGGCCTCCGAGCCGGTCTGGGCCGGGTCGCCGACGAGGGTCAGGGAACGGGTCGGGATGCGCCGCATCAGCAGCCGCCAGGCCATCGGGGACAGCTCCTGCGCCTCGTCCACGATGATGTGGCCGAACGCCCAGGTCCGGTCGGCGGCGGCGCGCTCGGCGGCCGTGCGGTGGTCCGCCTCCTCCTGGCGCTCCGCCATCCGCTCCGCGTCGATGATGTCGTGCGCGGCGAGGACCTCGGCGGCATCCTCGTCGGACTCCTCCTTGTCCTCGAACTCGTAGGTCCGCGAGGCGTACGACATGTCGAGGACGCCCTGCGCGTACTCGATCTGCTGCTGCCGCTCGGCCTCCTTCGCGGCCCGCTCCGCGGAGTCGTCGATGCCGAGCAGCTCCGCCGCCTCGTCCAGGAGCGGCACGTCGGCCTCGGTCCACGGGGCGCCCGGCGCGCGCCTGATCGCCTCGGCGTCGGCGTCCGGCACGTAGCCCCGCGGGTCCTGAAGGAACTCGGCGACCAGGCCCTGCGGGGAGAGCGGCGGCCACAGCGAGTCGATCGCGGCGTGCACCTCGGAGCTGGTGGCGATCTCCTTGCCGATCTGGGCCATGTCGTCGGGCCCGAGCAGGTTGGGCCCGCCGAACGGGTCGGCGCCGAGCCGGTCCACGAGCTGCTCGGTCAGAGCGTCGATGAGGGCGAACACGAAGTACGGCCGGGCCAGGTTGTGCGGCAGCCGCGTCGTACGGGCCCGCGCGCGGGCGTCCTCGGCCATGGCGCGCTCCAGGTAGAGCGTGCCGTAGTCGTCGTGGTCGATCTCCAGGACCGGGTCGGGCACGGACTGCCGGTCGCGCACGACGGCGGCGAGCGCCCCGGCCATGTCCGCGCGCCCCTTCACGGCCGCGGCCGCCGGGGTGTCCGTGCCGGTGGCGTGCACGCCGGGGTACAGCTCGCCGATGGTGGAGAGCAGCACGCCGGTCTCGCCGAGCGAGGGCAGCACCTCGCCGATGTAGCCGAGGAACGCCGGGTTCGGGCCGACGATCAGGACGGCCCGCTTGGCGAGCAACTCCCGCTCCGCGTACAGGAGATACGCGGCCCGGTGCAGTGCCACGGCGGTCTTGCCGGTGCCGGGTCCGCCCTCGACGACCATGACGCCGCGGTGCGGGGCGCGGATGATGCGGTCCTGCTCGGCCTGGATGGTCTGCACGATGTCGCCCATGCGGCCGGTGCGGGCCGTGTTCAGGGCGGCGAGCAGCACCTCGTCGGCGTTGTGGCCCTCGAATCCGGTGCGGGTCGGGTCGTCGAGGTCGAGGATCTCGTCGTGGAGTTCCGTGACCGTACGCCCCTCGGTGGTGAGGTGACGGCGGCGCCGGATTCCCATCGGGGTGTGCCCGGTGGCGAGATAAAAGGGGCGGGCGACGGGTGCGCGCCAGTCGATCAGGAGCGGGGTGCGCGCGGCGTCGTCGGCGCGGATACCGATACGCCCGATGTGATGGTGGCCGCCGCCACCGCCTTCCGTGCGCGCGTGGTCAATTCGCCCGAAACAGAGACCGGATTCGACACCGGCGAGTTCGGCGGCGCTACGGGCCTGCTCATCGGCGGTGATGTCCCGCTCCAGCTTGGCCTGCCTGCTGTTCCCCAGCTGCGCCAACGCACGGCGGGCGTTCTCCTCCCGCTCGGCCCGGAGTTCGTCGAGACGGACGTAGAGGCGGTCGACGAATTGCTGTTCGCGCTGCATTTCACGCAGCAATTCAACGGAATCCCCGGTTGACAATTCCACTCCTCATGGGCTACGGTGTCTCTAGTTGGCCACCTCCAGGAGGGGAATTCCCTTCAAGTTGGTGGCCGTTTCTGTGCGCACACAGAAACACCCAATATAGCCCGAGGAATACGCGGGCGGCCAATTCACTACGGGTGCGGTTCGTCCGCTCACTACGCGTTCAGTACCTCCGCGAGCTCCTGCGCCAGCTTCCGCTTCGCCCGCGCCCCCACCATCGACCGCACCGGCTCCCCGTCCCGGAACACGAGCAGCGTCGGCGTCGCCATCACGCCGTACGCGAGCGCCGTCTCGGGATTGCGGTCCACATCCAGCTGTACGACCTTCAGCCGCTCCCGCTCCTCCCCGGCCAGCTCGGCCAGGACCGGTGCGAGCTGGCGGCACGGGCCGCACCACTCGGCCGTGAACTGCACGAGCACCGCGCGGTCCGCGACACCGAGCACCTCCGCGCCGAACTCCTCATCGGTCACTTCGACCACCGCAGTCATATCTCTGTCCCCTCCGTAGTCGTCAGCTCGCATCGCGGGGCCGGGCCGCCAGGGGCCTCCGCCTCCGCCACGAGCGCCTCACGAGCCTGCTCGGCCCGCGCGAGCTGCGCCCCGACCTGCGCCCGCACCGAGGTCAACTCCCCGATCAGCGCGTCGAGTTCGGTGAGCTTGCGGCGGTACACGGCAAGCGAGTCCGGGCACGAGTCGCCCTGCGGGTGCCCGGCCCGCAGACACTCCACGAACGGCCGGGTCTCCTCCAGGCCGAACCCGAAGTCCTGCAAGGTCCGGATCTGCCGCAGCAGCCGCAGATCCGCCTCGTCGTACGTCCGATGGCCGTTGCCGTCCCGCCGCGCGGGCAGCAGCCCGCGCGACTCGTAGTACCTGAGCGTCCGCGTACTGGTACCGGCACGCTCCGCGAGTTCACCGATGCGCATGCGGACGAACGTAACCCTTGACCCTGACGTCAAGGCCAGCCCTGCCGGCGAGGCCCGGGGAGGGCGCGGGTTCCCCACCGGCAGAGAGCACGGACGCCAGCTACTGCTTGGGCTACGGATACGGCTACGGCTACGGCTACGGCTTGGTCGACACGGACACGTAGTCCACCACCATCGGCTTGCCCGGCTCCGTGCTCGCCACCGGTGTGGCCTTCCCAGCGACGCCGTCCGGGAACGCGCCGCCCATCGCGACGTTCAGGAGCAGGAAGTACCCGGCGTGGTCCGTCATATTGGCCCACGTCTCGGCGGAGAAGCGGTCCTGGGACAGGCTGTGGAACCGCTCGCCGTCGACGGACCACCGCAGCTGGTTCGGGGAGACCGAGCGGTCCCACTCGAAGCGGTACGTGTGGAAGCCGGACTGGCACGTCGAGCCGGGGCAGGCGCGGCTGCCGCCCAGGCCCTGGGTCTCGTTGCAGTCGCCGCCCGGGTTCACACCGCAGTGCAGGACACCCCAGACCCTGTCGAGGCCGTTGACGTTCTCCATCACGTCGAACTCACCGATGGCCGGCCAGTTGTGGTAGTTCCCTCGGTACGGGGAGCCGAGCGCCCAGAACGCCGGCCAGTAGCCGAGGGCGGCGTCACCGGTCACGTCGGGCATGTGGATGCGCCCCTCGATGGCGAGGACGCCGCCCTCCGGTGCCTTGAAGTCGCTGCGTTTGGTCTCGATGCGGGCCGAGGTCCAGTTGCCGGAGCCGTCGCGCAGCGGGGTGATGCGCAGGTTGCCCTGGCCGTCGAGGCTGAGGTTGTCGGGCGAGTCGGTGTAGCTCTGGATCTCCCCGGTACCCCAATTGGCGGGGCCTCCGGGGTAGTTGTGGCCGAGGTCGATCTGCCAGTTGTCGGCGGAGGGCAGCGACCCCGCCGCGCCGTCGAAGTCGTCGCTCCACTGGACGGTCCAGCCGTCCGGCGGGGGCGGTACGTCCCTGGTGGTCGTACCGGACGCGGTGCCGGGCGCCAGCAGGGCGGCGATGACGGCCACGGCTCCGAGGCCGGCGGCGAGTGCGGAGCGTTTGTTGACGCTTCTGCTCATGGAACACCTCCGTGGGGGGAGAGGGGGGGTGGAAGGTGTGAGAGCGCTCTCAGAGTTTTGTAGTTGCAGGCGGGTGGGGCGTCAATGGGGCGGACGCGTCAACTTCTCGAAGCAGCCCGGGAGTTGGCCCTACCAGTCGGCCCGCGGCCGCCCGTGGCCGCCCGTGGCCGGTCCATGGCGTGAGCCCGGTGCGGCTCCCCGTACGGCCGGGCCCGGACGTGGCATGGTGGCCGCGGTGCTGTTCGGGGGCCGGAACCGGTCCCTCCGGAAGGCGAGGAGGAGACGGCCATCCGTGTCATGACCTGGAATCTGTGGTGGCGGTTCGGGCCGTGGGAGGAGCGGCAGCGCGCGATCCTGGCGACGCTGCGCGAGCTGCGGCCGGATGTGGTCGGCCTGCAGGAGGTGTGGGCGGTGGGCGGCCGGAACCTCGCCGGGTGGCTGGCGGACGAGCTCGGCATGCACTGGACGTGGGCGGCCTCGGAGCTGCCCGGGCCGTGGCGCAGTCGGCTGCCCGACACGGAGCCGGACCGCGCGGTCGACGTGGGCAACGCGGTGCTCAGCCGCTGGCCGGTCCTCGACCGTGCGGTGCTGCGGCTGCCCGCGCCGCCGAACCAGGACGACGGCCGGACCGCCCTGTACGCGCTCCTGGACGTGCCGGGCGGGCCCGTGCCCTTCTTCACCACGCACCTCAACTCGGACGTCCCGGCGTCGGCGCTACGGGTCCGGCAGGTGCGGGCGATCGCCGAGTTCATCGCCGAACGCCGCGCCGGTTCCTCGTACCCGCCCGTCCTCACCGGCGACTTCAACGCCTGGCCGGACTCCGACGAGATGCGCCTGCTCGGCGGGGTGCGGACGGCGGCGCCGGTACCGGGCCAGATCCTCCTCGACGCCTGGGAGTACGCCGACCCGGCCCAGCCATCGGCGACCTGGGACGCGACCAACCCGTACGTGGCCAAGACGTTCAGCCCGACCGTCCGCGTCGACTACATCCACGTGGGCCACCCGGGCCCGCGCGGCCTCGGCCACGTCCGGTCGGTCCGGCGGGTGGGCCACGGCCCGGTGGACGGGGTGTGGCCGTCGGATCATGCGGGGGTGCTGGCGGAGTTGGCGGGCGGCGAAGGCTGAGCCGATCCTCTGTGAGGCGGGACGGCCCGCCTCCAGAGGGCATTGATCCGGGCCGTCCCGCCCCTGTCTCTCGTCGGTTCCCGACTCCCGGGAACCGAAGTGGTGTTCACGCATGTCAACGCCATGGAATGTCCGATGGGCAACAGAGGGGGCGGACATGACGGACGGGACGGGGTACGGAATCCGTGCCGGGGATGTCGGCAGCGTCGCGGGGAAGCTGAACACCGCTGCCGACCAGATGGGGACGGTCAAGTCGACCATGCCGCAGGAGCAGTGCAGCACTCCGGCTGCCATGGGCGGCGAGGAGGCCGCGCCGGCGTACGACGACTTCGTGGCGGGCTGGCAGCGGGAGGCGACCGTTCTGCGGGACGCTCTGAAAAAGCAGAGGAGTCCCTGATGCCGAAGCCGAGGCTGCCACGCAGCGCGAAGGGCCGGTGGCTCGCGGCCGGGGCCGCGCTGGCGGTGCTCGGCAGCGGTGGGTTCGTCGTCTACGAGGAGTTCATCGACGACGACCTGGTGTGCTGCGCCCTCCCCCCGCCCCTCCACAACGTGCCGCGCGGCCCCGACGGGGAGATCGACATCGCCTCGCAGTCCCTGCGGCCCGAGGTGCTCGTCAACCACGACTTCTCGATCCACGTACGGCCGGGCGGCGACGCCGACGGCTGGCGGCTCGCCGAGTCCGGGGAGGCGGAGGGCGTCGTGCGCGCGCGGGGCGTCAAGGAGGTGGGCGGCACGCGGTACTTCAGGTTCCGCGCGCTGAAGACGGGTACGGCGACGATCGTCCTCAAGGAGGTCGACGGGAAGCGGACGATGACGTACCCGGTCGAGGTCAAGGAGGGCACCCAGGTGAGCGGTGTCCTCGGCGACCCCGAGGACCGGTACGGCCGCCCCGACGAGGACCTCCCGCCGGACCACGTCCGCACGATCGAGGGGGACTTCGACGGCGACGTCACCGTGCACCCCGGCGAGACCTTCCGGATCGCCAACCGCTACGACAACCGGCCGGGCTACACGTGGGAGATCGCGGGCCCGCCCGACGAGTCGGTCCTGACGGACTACCTGTCCGGCGTGCACACCACCGGCGACGCGTCGACGGTCCGCCAGGACTGGTACAAGTTCACGGCCGTCGACAAGGGCACGACCGAGGTGAAGCTGTTCGGCTGCTACCGGTGCACGGACGGAATCAAGGCCGAGACGGCCGAGAGCAAGAAGTTCTCCGTCACCAAGCCCCTTACTGTGACGGTGCGTTGAACGACCCTGAGGCGAACGCGTCCGCGGGAACGTTCAGGACGGGGCCGGCGGAGGTCCTGGAGTCGCGGACGGGGACGGTGCCGTCGCCCCGCCGAGCAGATTCCGCTCGGCGGGGCGACGGGACGAAGTGCGTACAGCTGCGCAGCGGCTACGCGCAGTCGTGCGCGCTGGATGTACTGGAGCCGATCACCACATCCGCGCCCGCGAGGGTCGTCAGGTGCACGGCGTTGACCGTGAGGCCCTTGTCGGCGCCCTCCACAGGGATCTGCTCGTTGACCACGAGCTTGCCCGCGAGGCCGAGGTCGACCTCGAAGCCCGGGGTGTCGGGGATCTCGACCGGGTTGCCGGCGACCGTCAGTTCCAGCTCGACGCTGCCGGTCGACGCCTCACAGCTGCTGGTCGACTTCGAGGTGAGCCCGGAGACGCCCACGACCGGGAGGCCGGGCAGGCCGATGCTCGCATCGGCGACGGTCGCGGTCGACGTGACCGCGCTCGGACCGACCTTCGCGGCGACCTCGGCGCAGAGCGCGTCGGCGTTCAGGACCACCGCGTTGACGCTCTCGGCGCACTCGGGGCCCAGGCTCTCCGCCTCGGCCGTACGGAGGGTGCCGGTGTCCGGGGTCGGGTCGATGCTGAGCGGGAGCAGCGGGAGCGGAACGTCAGCGGCGAGACCGTACGAACGGCCCTCCACGTGCTGGAGCTTGAGGGCCGCGTCGGCTGTGGACTTCACGTACGCGTCGTCGCCCGCGAAGGTGGCGGTGAGCGGCACGGTGCCGTCGTCTGTCAGCTTCTGGTCCGCGACCTCGACCGTGCAGCTCGCCGTGCCGTCGGCGTCCGTCTCTCCGGCACAGGTCTGCACGGCGCCGCCACCGTCCTCGGAACCGAGCTCGAAGGAGACCTCCCGGCCCTTTACCGGCTCGTCCGACTCCTCGGTCCTCAGCTCGGCGGAGAGGGTGGCTTCGGAGCCGTTGGCGATGCTCTTGTCGCCGTTGTAGGCGAGGGTGGTGTCCTCGGGCTCGGGGTCACCGGGGTCGCCGCCGTCGCGACAATTGCTGCTGATCAATTCCTTGCGGTTCTCCTGATCCGGGTAGGGCGCCAGGTTCTTGCCCTCCAGGTGGATGTCCACGCCCTCACCGTCGAGCCGTTGGTCGAAGTGAAGGTGCGCGACTGTGGCATCGGTCGAGCCCAAGGTGCCGATCTGCTGGCCCTGTTTGACCTCCGCGCCCTCCTCGACATCCTGGCTGTCCAGGTGCAGGTAGCGGGTCTGCCAGCCTCCCCCGTGGTCGAGCTCCACGTACTTCCCGGCGTTGCCGCCCTCGCCGAGGTGTACGGTGCCATCGGCCGAGGCAAGGACGGGCTTGCCCCGATCGGCGCCACCGCTGCCCCAGTTGATGTCGATCGCTCCGTCATAGTCGTGCTCGGAGAAATAGGTCCAGCCCTTCTCGTCGCACTGGTACGGGGCTTTGAAGTCCGGGCGCTCCTCCAGCGGGTCCGCCGACGCTGTAGGCGCACTCAGCGCGGCCGCCGCCAAGACCCCTCCCAGCACCATGGCTATACGTCTCTTCATTTCTTTCCCTCCCCGTTGCGGTACGCCACTTGGTGTGGCCATGACTATGGGAGAGGGGGCGCACCGGCCCCGGCCAGGGGATTACACCCTGACGCAAACGGACCCTTCGCCTCCGGCACCGCCCGCCCCGACCCCGACCCCGACCCCGACCCCGACCCCGACCAGCTCCGCCCCCAGTGGGGTGGCCACATGCAGCACCTCGCCGCCCAGCCGCGCGCTGGTGACCAGGCCCGCGCCCCGCAGCGCCGTCGCGTGCCTGCTGGCGCTTGCCGCGGATACCCCGATGCGCAGGGCGAGTTCACTGGTCGAGCAGGGGTGAGTCAGCGCCCGGATCGCCAGCGCCCGCGTGCGCCCGAGCACCGGGGCCAGGCCGTCGACCGCCGCGCGCGTCCGGGCCCGCGCCCCCGCCGCGGGGGCTCCCGGCTCCCCCGCCCGGGCCGGATAGACGAGCACCGGCGACAGCTCCGGGTCGATCAGCGTCACCGGGGCCACGCAGAAGTAGGACGGGACGAGCGTGATGCCCCGCCCGCCGAGACGCAGGTCCCGGTCGACCGGATAGTCGGCACTGAGTACGGGCCAGGCCCACCGCATCGTCGGCGACAGCGTGCCGAGCAACCGCCCCACCCCGCCGTCCAGGACGCGCCGCCCGCACGCCGCACGCTCCGCGAACAACGTCTCGTCCAGCTCGGCCAGGCAGGGGTGGACCAGCTCACGGTGGTACACGGCGAGCGCCTGCGCCAGATCGCGCCTGCCCTCCCGGTCGCCGTCGGCCAACTGACGCACCCACAGCGGACGTTCACGGGTACGGAACACCGCAGCGAGGTCGGCGGCGAGCGCCCGGCGCCGAGTGCCGCGGATCAACTCCAAGCCGTCCGCCAAGGGTGGCTGGCCCGGTGGAGTGAGGAAGTCCGGAAAGCTGCCGCGCGGCGGTACGAGCACGGTGAGCCGGCTCAGCATGCCCCGCAGGTCCAGCCGCCCGCGCCCGCGCAGCCGGTCCCGTACGTGACCGACCCAGGGTCGGCAGCGTGCGGCCGGTCTGGACGCCTGGAGCTGATGGAGACTGAGCGTCAGCTCCCACATGATGTCCGGGCGCGCGGCCACCGTCGTACGCGCAAGATCCTCCGCCGTGAAGTGAATACGCAGTGCCATGCCGTCCCCCGATCGTGGTCACCACGCGAGCGAAGCCCTCACCGTAAGTGATGTCGATAAATGAATGATTGATACGAACAGGCCCTGAATCGGGCACGCAACGGGGCCTGTTCTCGTCCCACACGCCCCGCCCGCCTCAATTCCGTCCACCCCGTGCACGCCCTCGTCCCCCCTATGGGCTAAACGATCTCCGCGGGTACATGGCAGGACCACCGGCTGCACAGTCTGCTCATGTGACCGTCATGACCGTGCGGCGCGTGGCCGCCGCCGCTCTGTTGCCCGTGTTCCTGCTGGCCGCCCCCGTGGGCGCGTCCGCTGCCGATCACCGACCCCGTACGGACAGTTGCGCGTACGCGGGTGTCGACCTGCCGCTCGAAGAGCTCGCCGAGGTGGCGCGGAAGCAGGACGTCGGTGAGGCCGTACGGAGGGCCTGTCGTCGTACGACGCCGCCTCCCGCGCCCCCGAAGCCCCGGCCGAAGCCACCGCCGAAGCCGCAGCCCGGGCCGCCTCGGGTCGTGCCCGAACCCCCGGCACCCAGCACTCCGGCGCCCCCTCCGCCGCCGCCCGAGTCGCCGAAGCCCTCGAAGACGCCGCGCCCGACCCCCTCGGCCTCGCCCTCCTTCTTCCCGCCCCCGCCGCGCGCCCGGCCGCAGCGCACCGACGCGCAGGGCGGCTCGCCCGTCACCCGGACCCTGCTGCTGGTCGCGCCCGCGGTGATCGCCGCCGCGTTCGGGGCCGCCAACGCGGGCGGCGGCGCCATCGGCCGTGCGGGCGGCGGCGGTTCCTCCTGAACACCGTGAACGCCGTGAACGCCGTGAACGCCGTGAACGCCGTGAACGCCGTGAACGCCGTGAACGCCGTGAACGCCCGGGGCCACCTGACCCACCCCGAACTCTGACCCCTGCCCCTGCCCCTGCCCCTGACCACTGACCCTGAAGGGAACTCAGTTGAGCAACTGGCTCGCGCTAGCCCTCGCCATGGCCGCCGCCTGTGCCGCCGTGATCGTCACCGCTTTCCTGCGCGACCGCCGGGCCTCCGACGACGAGGACCCGGACGACACCCCGGACGTCATCGAGTACATGACGATGATGATCGGCGTGGTCTACGCGATCGTCCTCGGCCTCGCCATCGCCGGCGTCTGGGAGGGCAAGGCCGCCGCCGAGGACACCGTGCGCTCAGAGGCCTTCGCGCTGCACGAGATCCGCGAGCGCGCCGTCGACTACCCGGCCCCGACCGCCGAACGCATCCGCTCGGGCATCGACGCGTATGTCGAGCACTCCCTCAAGAAGGAGTGGCCCTCCTTCACCGACTCGGGCGAGCTCACCGACCGCGGCGACCAGCTCCTGACCGACGTACGCAGAGCCGTACTCGACCACAAGCCCCGCACCGACAGCGAGAGCCGCGCCTCCTACGCCCTCGCCGACCAGATCACCGCGGCCGCGGAGGCACGCAACACCCGGGCCCTGGACTCCGGTTCCACGCTCGGCGGGACGGTGTGGTTCGGGCTCATCATCGGCGGGCTCGTCAGCGTCGGCATGCTCTTCGCCCTGCAACTGCGGCGCTCCACGCGGGAATTGATCCTGGCCGGCCTGTTCACCGCACTGATCTCGTTCCTGCTGTTCCTGGTCTGGCAGTTCGACGACCCGGCGGCCCGTGACGCGGCGGGCCTGACCGAACCGTTCACGTCACTGTTCCCGGGGGCGACGGGGAGCTGAGCCGGGCGCCACATCCGCAGAGGCTCCGAGTACGACGACGGCGGGCCGCCCCACGCCAGGGGCGGCCCGCCGCGCATCGGCCGCAGGGGCCGGGGGGCGGAGGGTCAGACCTTGACCGGCTCCTTCTCCCCCTGCTCCGGCAGCTCCACGTCCGAGGCGGGCGCGTGGTCGTCGACCAGGGTGCGCTCGTCGAACGGGAGCTGTCCGGCGAGGACCTGCGCGGCGCGCTCCTTGTCGAGCTCCTTGGTCCAGGTGCCTACGAGGACCGTGGCGACGGCGTTGCCCGCGAAGTTGGTGAGGGCGCGGGCCTCGCTCATGAAGCGGTCGATGCCGACGATCAGGCCGACGCCGTCGACCAGTTCGGGCCGGTGCGACTGCAGCCCGCCCGCGAGCGTGGCCAGACCGGCGCCGGTGACGCCCGCCGCGCCCTTCGACGCGATGATCATGAAGACCAGGAGCGAGATCTGCTCGCCGAGCGACAGCGGGTCGCCCATCGCCTCGGCCACGAACAGCGAGGCCATCGTCAGGTAGATCGCGGTGCCGTCGAGGTTGAAGGAGTAGCCGGTCGGCACGGTGATGCCGGTGACCGGCTTGCTGACGCCGAGGTGCTCCATCTTCGCGATGAGCCGCGGCAGCGCGGACTCCGAGGACGAGGTGGAGACGATCAGCAGGAACTCGCGGCCCAGGTACTTCAGGAGCGAGAAGATGTTGATGCCCGTGAAGATCTTCAGGATGGTGCCGAGCACCACGAAGACGAACAGGGCGCAGGTGACGTAGAAACCGATCATGATGACCGCGAGGGACTTCAGGGCGTCCAGGCCGGTCTCGCCGACGACCGCGGCGATCGCGCCGAACGCACCGACCGGCGCGGCCCACATGATCATGCCGAGGACGCGGAAGACGAGGCGCTGGATGTGCCCGATGCCGCGAATGATCGGCTCACCCGTGGAGCCCATGGCCTGCAGGGCGAAGCCGCAGAGCAGGGCGACGAGCAGGGTCTGCAGGACCGACTCGCCGGTGAACGCGGAGACGATCGTGGTCGGGATGATGCCGAGCAGGAAGTCCGCGGTGGACTCCGAGGCGCCCTCGGCCTGCGCCTCTCCGGCGCCGCGTACGGCCTCGGTGAGCTGCAGTCCGTGGCCGGGCTCCAGGATGTTGCCGACGACCAGGCCGATGGCGAGGGCGACGGTCGACATCACCATGAAGTACCCGAGCGCGAGCCCGCCGACGGCGCCGACCTTGGCGGCCTTCCGTACGGAGCCCACGCCGAGGACGATGGTGCAGAAGATGATCGGCGAGATCATCATCTTGATCAGGTTCACGAAGCCGGTACCGAGCGGCTTCAGCTCCACCGCGACGCCCGGCGCGGCGAAACCGACGGCAATGCCGAGCAGCACCGCGCCGATGACGGCGATATAGAGAAAGTGGGTTCTGTCCCGCTTGGCGGCCACGGTGCCTCCTCGCACATACGGCTCTGTTGACGACCCTGCCGACGCCGGGAGAGCTCCAGCCCACCTCGGGAGAACGCGGCTCACGTCCGGACAGCGGTCCCGGAGAATATCCACCACGGCCGTGAGCCGGGTCACCCTTGCGTTCATTTAGTTCGTGCTTATACGACCAGGCACCATGGACCTGTGCCCCGAATCCCCCAGGTCCCGCGCATCCCCCACGTCCCGCGCATCCCCCACGTCCCCCACGTCCCCCGCCCCCGCAGCCTCGCCGGGCAGCTGTTCGCCATGCAGGTCGTGCTCGTGGCGGTCGTCGTGGCCGGGTGCGCCGTGTTCGCGTACCTCACCGCGCACCGGCAGGCCGAGGACGCGGCGGAGCGGCAGGCGGCGGCCACCGCGCGGGCCGTCGCCGAGTCGCCCTCGGTGCGGGAGGCGGCGCGGGAGGCGGATCCGAGCCGGGTGTTGCAGCCGTACGCGGAGAAGGTGCGCAGGGCCACCGATGTGGACTTCGTGACGATCATGAATCCGCGGGGGATCCGCTGGACGCATCCGACGCCGGAGAACATCGGCGCCAGGTTCCTCGGCCACATCGGGCCCGCCCTGGACGGCCGCACGTTCCACGAGACGTACACCGGGACGCTCGGTCCTTCCGTGCGGGTGGTGACGCCGATCGAGGACCGGGGGCGGATCGTGGGCCTGGTCAGTGCGGGCATCACGATCAAGGAAATCACCCAGCAGGTACGGGACCAGCTGACCGCGCTCGTCGGCGTCGCGGCGGCCGCGCTCGCGCTCGGCGGGCTCGGCACGTACGTGGTGAACGCGCGCCTTCGCCGCCATACGCACGGGATGAACGCGGCCGAGCTGTCGCAGATGCACGGGTACCACCAGGCGGCGCTGCACGCGGTACGCGAGGGGCTGCTGATGCTGGACGGGCAGCGGCGGATCGCGTTGATCAACGACGGCGCGCGGGAACTGCTCGGGCTCGGTGAGGACGCGGTCGGCCGGGGCGTCGCGGATCTGGGGCTGCCGACGCCGTTGACGGGGGCGCTGCTCGCCGCCGAGCCGCGGGTCGACGAGGTGCATCTGACCGGCGACCGGGTGGTCGTGCTCAACACCTCGCCGGTGTCCGGGGGCGAGCGGCGCGGCACCGTCGTCACGCTGCGGGACCACACCGAACTGCAGGCGCTGACGGGGGAGTTGAACCACGAGCGGGGGTTCACACAGGCCCTGCGCTCGCAGGCGCACGAGGCGGCGAACCGGCTGCACACCGTGGTCTCGCTGATCGAGCTGGGCCGCGCCGACGAGGCGGTGGAGTTCGCGACGGCGGAGCTGGAGCTGGCGCAGGCGCTGACCGACCAGGTGGTGACGTCCGTGGGTGAGCCGGTGCTCGCGGCGCTGCTGCTCGGCAAGGCGGCGCAGGCCAACGAGCACGGAGTGGAGCTGGTGGTGTCCGAGGACAGCCGGATGGACGACGGGCTGCTTCCGGACTCGCTGCCGACCCGTGACCTGGTGACGGTCCTGGGCAATCTGATCGACAACGCGGTGGACGCGGCGACCGGCACACCGGGCGGGCGGGTTACGGTAACCGCGCGCGCCGCCGAAGCGGAGCTGCTCCTCCGGGTCGGCGACAACGGGCCCGGCATACCCGCGGACGCGGATGTGTTCCGGCGCGGCTGGTCCGGCAAAGGCCCGGGGCGCGGCCTCGGCCTGGCCCTGGTCCGGCAGACGGTCCACCGGCACGGCGGCTCGGTCGAGGTGACCGCCTCCGCGGACGGCGGCGCGGAGTTCGCCGTACGGCTGCCGCTGCGGCGAGAGGCGAGAGGGGCGGCCACCGGGAGCCGAGGCGTGATCCAGGATCCAGGATCCAGGACGTGTCCGCATGACCGGAGAGGGGCCCGCATGACCGGAGAGGGGCCCGCATGACCGGAGAGGGGCCCGCATGACCGGAGAGGGGCCCGCATGACCGGAGCCGAGGACTCCGCGCCCGCGATCCGGGTGCTCGTCGTCGAGGACGACCCGGTGGCGGCGGACGCGCACGTCCAGTACGTGGACCGGGTGCCCGGATTCCGTACGGTCGGCAAGGCCCACTCGGGCGCCGAGGCGCGCCGGGTGCTCGACCGGACCGAGGTGGACCTGCTGCTGCTCGACCTGTATCTGCCGGACGGCCACGGTCTGCAGCTGGCGCGTTCCCTGCGGGCGGCGGGGCATCAGGCCGATGTGATCGCGGTGACGTCGGCGCGTGATCTGACGATCGTGCGCGAGGGTGTCTCGCTCGGGGTCGTGCAGTACGTCCTGAAGCCGTTCACGTTCGCCACGCTGCGGGACCGGCTCGTGCGGTACGCGGAGTTCCGGGGCGCGGCCGGGGAGGCGGACAGTCAGGCCGAGGTGGACCGGGCGCTCGCGACGCTGCGTTCGCCGGGGCCGGTCGCGCTGCCCAAGGGCTTGAGCGCGCCGACCCTCGATCGGGTCACGCAGACGTTGCGGGCGGCCTCGCCGGAGGGCCTGACGGCTACGGCCGCGGCGGCCGCGGCGGGTCTGTCGCGGATCACGGCCCGCCGCTATCTGGAGCACCTGGTGACGTCCGGCCGGGCGGCGCGCAGCCCGCAGTACGGCCAGGTCGGCCGCCCGGAGCTGCACTACCGCTGGCTGAGCGGCTGAACGGCTGAACGCTTGAGCGGCTGGGCGGCTGGGCGGCTGGGCGGCTGGGCGGCACCCGGGCCGGAGGCCTCGTACAGCGCGCGCAATAACAACGTTGTCACGGAACCTCGGACCCCCTACGCACGGGCATTGACCAGCCTCGGAGCGTCGCCTTACGTTCACCGGGCAGCCAGCGAAGGCGCCCGCCAAGGCCGCCCGGTCACGTATGGCTCGTAGGAGGTCGTGCCGTGCCCCGCCCCAGCGCTCCCGTGCTCCTCACCGCCGCCGCCGTGTTCGCCGCCGCCACGCTCACCGCCTGCGGTGGGGGCGCGGAGAGCGACCCGGATGTCGTGAAGGTCTCGTACAAGCAGTCCACGGACAACCAGATCCGGGTGATGGACAAGTACCTGGGCGAGATGAAGAAGCAGTTCGAGAAGGCGCATCCGGGCAAAAAGGTGAAGCTGGTCCCGATCAAGGCGCCGGACTCGGAGTACTACACGAAGCTGCAGCAGATGCTGCGCTCCCCGAAGACCGCTCCCGACCTCGTGTACGAGGACACGTTCCTCATCAACTCGGACATCACAAGCGGGTACTTGAAGCCCCTGGACCCGTATCTGAAGAAGTGGAAGGACTGGGACCAGTTCGTCGACACCGCGAAGTCGGCGGCCAAGGGCGAGGACGGCAAGACGTACGGCGTGCCGGACGGGACGGACACGCGGGCTCTCTGGTTCAGCAAGGACATCTTCAAGAAGGCGGGCCTGCCCGAGGACTGGCAGCCGAAGAACTGGGCGGAGATCCTGGACGCGGCCCGCACGATCAAGAAGAAGGTCCCGGGCGTCATCCCGCTGAACGTCTACACGGGCAAGCCCGCCGGTGAGATGGCCACGATGCAGGGCTTCGAGATGCTGCTCTACGGCACGGGCGAGGACCCGCTCTACGACCCGGACGCGAAGAAGTGGATCGCGGGCGGCAAGGGCTTCAAGGACTCGCTGGAGTTCGTGGAGACCGTCTACAAGGAGAAGCTCGGCCCCGAGGTCTCCGACGCGCTCGACCCGAACATCGGCACCCGCGCCCGCGGCGAGCTGATGCCCGAGGGCAAGCTGGCCATCAACCTGGACGGCTCGTGGCTGCCGCAGGACTGGCTGGCCGGGGCGGGGCACGAATGGCCGGAGTGGTCGAAGGAGTTGGGCCTCGCGCACATGCCGACGCAGCACGGCCAGGCGCCCGGCAAGGTGAGCATGTCCGGCGGCTGGACGTGGGCGGTCCCGTCGAAGGCGGCCAACCCGGACCTGGCCTTCGAGTTCATCGAGACGATGCAGACCAAGGCGAACGCGCAGAAGTGGTACGTCGCCAACTCGGGCATCGCGGTCCGCGAGGACGTCGCCGCAGACCCGGCGTACGTGAAGGCGCAGCCGGGCATCAAGTTCTTCACGGACCTGGTGGAGTACACGCACTACCGCCCGGCGTATCCCGCGTACCCGAAGGTGTCGACGGCCATCCAGGAGGCGATGGAGGGCGTGACGACCGGGGACGCCTCGGTGGCCGAGGCCGCGAAGGGGTACGACGAGGAGCTGGACTCCGTGACGAACGGTGAAGTGGTCAAGAAGTGACCGCTGCCCCACCGGCCGCCAAGGCACCCTCCCCCGGCCCGACCGCGCCGACCGGCCCCACCTCCCCCGGCCCGCGCCGCATGCTGGCGCGGGCCCTGCCCGCCTCGCCCGGCGTGGTCCTGCTGCTGCTGTTCCTGGCGGGCCCGATCGGCTACTGCGTCTATCTCGCCTTCACGGACCTGCAGTTGACGGGTCAGGCGGAGTCGTCGTTCGTCGGCCTGGAGAACTTCACGAAGGCCTTCGGTGACGAGGACTTCCTCAACGCGGTCTGGCTGACGCTGGTGTTCACCGTGGTCTCGTCCCTGATCGGGCAGAACACGCTCGGCCTCACGCTCGCGGCCCTGATGCGGCGCGCGTCCAGGCCGGTGCGCACGCTGACCGGCGGGATCGTGGTGGTGGCGTGGGTGCTGCCCGAGGTGGTCGCGGGCTTTCTCCTCTACGCGTTCTTCCGCCGCGAGGGCACCCTGAACGCGGTCCTCGACTGGCTCCATCTCCCGTCCCAGAACTGGATGTTCACGCTGCCGATCCTGGCGGTGTCGTTCGCGAACGTGTGGCGGGGCACGGCGTTCTCGATGCTGGTGTACTCGGCGGCCCTGAACGAGATCCCGAAAGAGGTCACGGAGGCCGCCGAGGTGGACGGCGCGGGCGGCTGGCGGCGCATGTGGCACATCACGCTGCCGATGATCCGCCGCTCCATCGGCACCAACCTGATGCTCAACACCCTGCAGACCCTGTCGGTGTTCGGCCTGATCTGGGTGATGACCCGCGGCGGCCCCGGCAACCGCAGCCAGACCCTGCCGCTCTACATGTACGAGCAGGCCTTCCAGAACAGCATGATCGGCTACGCGACGGCGGTGGCGCTGCTGCTGCTCGTGGTCGGCTCGCTGTTCTCCCTCGTCTACATGCGCCTGCTGCGCACGGAGGCCTGAGTGTCCGACGCGATGAAGCCGACCCTGGCCGCCCGGCGTACGACCCGGAGACTCACGGCCGACGTGGCGCTCCTCGCCGTGGCGGCCGCGTTCGTCCTGCCGCTGGCCTGGGTGCTGCTCTCCGCCGTGGACGCCGACGCCGATCTGCGGGTGAAGGTGCCGGATGAGTTCACCTTCGCCAACTTCGACGCGGTGCTCGTCCCCGACGTGACGTTCACGCCGCTGCTCAACAGCCTGATCCTGTGCGGCGGCGCCACCCTCCTGACGGTCGCGTGCGCGGCCCTCGCGGCGTACCCGCTGTCCCGCTACCGCTCCCGCACGGGCCGGGCCTTCCTGGCGACGGTCCTTTTCGCGACGTGTCTGCCGATCACGGCGATCATGGTCCCCGTGTACGCGATGTTCGTCCAGGTGGAACTGATCGACACGATGCACGGCACGATCCTGTTCTTCGCGGCGTCCCAACTGCCGTTCGCTGTATGGCTGATGAAGAACTTCATGGACGGCGTGCCGAAGGAGCTGGAGGAGGCGGCCTGGACGGACGGGGCGTCCCCGTTCCAGTCCCTGCTGCGGGTCGTGCTGCCCCTGATGGGGCCCGGCATCGCCGTCGTGACGGTCTACTCGTTCGTGATGATGTGGGGCAACTTCTTCGTCCCGTTCATGCTGCTGCTCTCCCCCGAGCAGATGCCGGCCTCGGTCAGCATCAACGACTTCTTCGGCAACCGCGGCACGGTGGTCTACGGCCAGCTCGCGGCGTTCTCGATCATCTACTCCACCCCGGTCCTGCTCCTCTACATCCTGATCGCCCGCCGCCTGGGCGGCGGCTTCGCGCTCGGCGGTGCGGTCAAGGGGTGAGGACCTCCGAGTAGCAAGCCGTTACTAGGACCTTCCTACGACGAGTGCGCGCCCCGTAATCCTGGGTGAACGCACCGTAGGCGACCGTTGAGTAGCGTTCTAACGTGACCGCGTGCATCAGAGCCAGGCTGCAGGCGCCACGCCGCCCTTCAACAATCTTGCTGCCCGGCGGCTGCGTGAGGCGCTCGGGATGGCCCACGGCCATGTCGCGTACAGCCTGCGGGCCAGTTACGGACTGTCGTACGTCACACCGGACACCGTGGCCGACTGGGAGCGCGGCCGGAGTGTGCCCACATCGGCCGAACTCACCGCGCTCGCCGGGGCGTTGTGGTGCGGGCCGGGTGAGCTCCTGGGCGCCGCGACGACCTTGCGGGAGCACCGGATCTCCTGCGGGCTCGCCACGCAGGACGTGGCCCGCGAGGTGGGCCTCGAACACGACGCGTATCTGCGGATGGAGGAGAGCGGCCGGTGGCGGGGCAACGAGCGGCAGTCGGCGGCGCTCGCCGAGGTGCTCGCGCTCGGGGTGCGGGACTTCATCACGGTCACGGGCCGCGAGGAGAAACTCGCCGACCTGCTGCGCAGCGCGGTCACGGCCCGCTGGGAGGGCTATGTCCGCCCGGTGACCAAGCTGGTACCGCTGCCGAAGGCCACGGTGGAGGCGGTGCTCGACGGGCTGCACGGCGAGTACCACGCGCGGATGGTGGCCACGCTGAGCTGGTCCGGCATGGAGGCCGGGGACGAGAACTCCGGGCGGGACTTCCTGGACCGGATCGTGCAGGAGTTCTGGTCGGCGGTGCGTGACCGGGAGGGCTGACCTCCCCCGAGCACGGCGCGCGCGAGCCCCCGGTCTGTGGGGGCCAGGGGCTCGCGCGCGTCCGTACGCAGCAGGGTCAGAACACCGACTCGGCCTCGGCCATCCGCCACTCCGGCACCGTCTTCAGTTCGGTGACGGCCTCGGCGAGCGGGACCATCCGGACGTCCGTGCCGCGCAGCGCCGTCATGTGCCCGAACTCCCCGCGGTGCGCGGCCTCGACGGCATGCCAGCCGAAGCGCGTGGCGAGGACCCGGTCGTACGCGGTGGGGACGCCGCCGCGCTGGACGTGGCCGAGGATGACCGGCTTGGCCTCCTTGCCGAGGCGCCGCTCCAGTTCGTGGGCGAGGGCGGTGCCGATGCCCTGGAAGCGTTCGTGGCCGAACTGGTCGATGGCGCCCTTGCCGTAGTCCATCGTGCCGTCGGCCGGGTGGGCGCCCTCGGCGACGCAGACGACGGCGAACTTCTTGCCGCGCGCGAAGCGTTCCTCGACCATCTTCACCAGGTCGGCGGGGTCGAACGGGCGCTCCGGGAGGCAGATGCCGTGCGCGCCCGCCGCCATGCCGGACTCCAGGGCGATCCAGCCGGCGTGCCGCCCCATCACCTCGACGACCATCACGCGCTGGTGCGACTCGGCGGTGGTCTTGAGGCGGTCCATGGCCTCGGTGGCGACGCCGACGGCGGTGTCGAAGCCGAAGGTGCGGTCGGTGGCGGAGATGTCGTTGTCGATGGTCTTCGGCACGCCGACCACCGGCACTCCGGCGTCCGTCAGCATGCGGGCGGCGGTCAGGGTGCCCTCGCCGCCGATCGGGATGAGCGCGTCGAAGCCGCTCTTCTCGATGAGTTCCTTGGCGTTGTCGCAGGCCGCGCGGAAGCGGTCGCGCTCCAGGCGGGAGGAGCCGAGGATGGTGCCGCCGCGGGCCAGGATGCCGCTGACCGCGTTCAGGTCGAGGGCGCGGTAGCGGCCGTCGAGGAGGCCCGAGTACCCGTCCTCGAAGCCGATCACCTCGTCGCCGAAGTTGGTGACGGCGCGGTGCACGACCGACCGGATCACTGCGTTCAGGCCGGGGCAGTCGCCGCCTGCGGTGAGAACTCCGATACGCATCGTGCTGTGTCTCCTGCTCCGTAGTCGTACGCATGAGCCGGTTCTCGATTGTTCCACGGGCATCCGGGGCACGCCCCTTCCCGTACTCCAGGGGAAACGGCGCCCCGCGGCTGCCCTCGCGGCTGCCCGCGCGGGCCCTTGGCCCCGGCTCGGTCGGGCCCTTGGTCCGGCGGGCGCTTTATCCACCCGCAGGGGTATTGTCAAGAGGGCATCCCCACCATATCGAGTATTTTTGTAGAGCCTTGTCTCGGTCTCCGCGTACGAGTCCTCGTGGCATGTTCTTCGTACGCGGGGACCGAGACGCACAAGTGAGCGACGAACGAGCGACGAAACGGAGAGCACGCGTGACGCGCAGCGTGTACGTGACCGGGATCGACCGCGGCGACGGCCGCCAGGTAGTGGAGCTGGGAGTCATGGAGCTCCTGACCCGTCAGGTCGACCGGGTGGGGGTGTTCCGTCCGCTCGTGCACGACGGTCCCGACCGGCTCTTCGACCTGCTGCGGGCCCGCTACCGGCTGAGCCAGGACCCGGCGTCGGTGTACGGCATGGACTACCACGAGGCGTCCGCGCTGCAGGCCGAGCGGGGCACCGACGAGCTGGTCTCGCAGCTGGTCGACCGCTTCCACGAGGTGGCCAGGGACTACGAGGTGGTGCTCGTCCTCGGCACCGACTTCGCCGACACCCAGCTGCCCGACGAGCTGTCCCTGAACGCCCGCCTGGCCAACGAGTTCGGCGCCTGGGTGCTGCCGGTCGTGGGCGGCCGGAAGCAGACCGCGGAGTCCGTGCGCGCCGAGGCCCGCAACGCGTACCGCGCGTACGAGGGTCTGGGCTGCGAGGTCCTCGCGATGGCGGTCAACCGGGTCGCGCCCGAGGACCGGGACGCGATCGCCGAGGGGCTCGCGTCCCAGCTCCCGGTGCCCTGCTACGTCCTGCCGGACGCGCCCGCCCTGTCCGCGCCGACCGTCGCGCAGATCACGCACGCCCTCGGCGGAACGGTTCTGCTGGGCGACGACTCGGGTCTCGCCCGGGACGCGCTCGACTTCGTCTTCGGCGGTGCGATGCTGCCGAACTTCCTGGGCGCACTGACCCCGGGCTGCCTGGTCGTGACGCCCGGGGACCGGGCCGACCTGGTGGTGGGGGCGCTCGCCGCGCACAGCGCCGGTACGCCGCCCATCGCGGGGGTCCTCCTCACCCTGAACGAGCGGCCCAGCGAGGAGATCCTGCGCCTGGCCTCGCGGCTCGCGCCGGGTACGCCGGTGATCTCGGTGACCGGCAACTCCTTCCCGACGGCGGGCCAACTCTTCGCCCTGGAAGGCAAGTTGAACGCCGCGACGCCCCGCAAGGCGGAGACCGCGCTCGGCCTCTTCGAGCGGCACGTCGACACCTCGGGCCTGCTGAACCGCCTGGAGGTGTCCCGCAGCGGCCGGGTCACGCCGATGATGTTCGAGCACAAGCTGATCGAGCAGGCCCGCTCCGACCGCCGCCGCGTGGTCCTGCCGGAGGGCACCGAGGAGCGCGTGCTGCGCGCCGCCGACGTCCTCCTTCGCCGCGGGGTGTGCGACCTGACGCTGCTCGGCGACACCGAGGTGATCCGCAAGAAGGCCGCGGACCTCGGCATCGACCTCGCCGACTCGCAGCTGATAGACCCGCAGACCTCGGAGCTGCGCGAGAAGTTCGCCGAGCAGTACGCGGCGCTGCGCGCCCACAAGGGCGTCACCGTGGAGCTGGCGCACGACGTGGTCGCGGACGTGAACTACTTCGGCACGCTGATGGTGCAGGACGGCCTGGCCGACGGCATGGTGTCCGGCTCGGTGCACTCGACGGCGGCGACGATCCGCCCGGCCTTCGAGATCATCAAGACGAAGCCGGACGCGAAGATCGTCTCCTCGGTCTTCTTCATGTGCCTCGCCGACGAAGTCCTCGTGTACGGCGACTGCGCGGTCAACCCGGACCCGAACGCCGAGCAGCTCGCCGACATCGCCGTCCAGTCGGCGACCACGGCCCGGCAGTTCGACGTGGACCCGAAGGTCGCGATGCTCTCGTACTCGACGGGCACGTCCGGTTCGGGCGCCGACGTCGACAAGGTGCGCGAGGCCACCGAGCTGGTCCGCGGGCAGCGCTCTGACCTGAGGATCGAGGGCCCGATCCAGTACGACGCGGCCGTGGAGCCCTCGGTGGCCCGCACCAAGCTTCCGGAGTCCGAGGTCGCGGGCCAGGCGACCGTGCTGATCTTCCCGGACCTCAACACCGGCAACAACACCTACAAGGCCGTGCAGCGTTCGGCCGGCGCGATCGCCGTCGGCCCGGTCCTCCAGGGCCTGCGCAAGCCGGTGAACGACCTGTCCCGCGGCGCGCTCGTCGGGGACATCGTGAACACCGTCGCCATCACGGCGATCCAGGCCCAGACGCCCGCCAACTGACCCCTCACCGAAAGCAGTACCCGTGACCGCGACCCGCATCCTCGTCCTCAACTCCGGCTCCTCGTCGGTGAAGTACCAGCTCCTCGACATGCGCGACAACTCCCGCCTGGCCATGGGCCTGGTGGAGCGCATCGGCGAGGAGACCTCCCGGCTCAAGCACACCCCGCTCGGCACAGGCGCGGAGCCCCGGGAGCAGAACCGGCCGATCGCCGACCACGACGAGGCGCTGAAGGCGGTCGCCGCGGAGCTGTCGCACGACGGGCTCGGCCTGGACTCTCCCGAACTGGCCGCGATCGGGCACCGGGTGGTGCACGGCGGCCAGACCTTCACGCAGCCGACGGTGATCGACGACGCGGTCCTGGCGGAGGTGGAGCGGCTCATCCCGGTGGCGCCGCTGCACAACCCGGCCAACCTGACGGGCATCCGTACGGCGATGGCGCTGCGCCCCGACCTGCCGCAGGTGGCGGTTTTCGACACGGCGTTCCACACCACGATGCCGGAGTCGGCGGCGCGCTACGCGATCGACGTGAAGACCGCCGACGAGCACCGCATCCGCCGCTACGGCTTCCACGGCACCTCGCACGCGTACGTCTCGCGCAAGACGGCCGAACTCCTCGGCAGGGCGCCGGAGGACGTCAACGTCATCGTGCTTCACCTGGGCAACGGCGCCTCGGCGTCGGCGGTGCGCGGCGGGGTGTGCGTGGACACGTCGATGGGCCTGACGCCGCTGGAGGGCCTGGTGATGGGGACGCGTTCAGGGGACGTCGACCCTGCGGTCATCTTCCATCTGATGCGGGTGGGGAAGATGTCGGCGGACGAGATCGACGTCCTGCTGAACAAGAAGTCGGGCCTGACCGGCCTGTGCGGCGACAACGACATGCGGGAGATCCGCCGTCGGATCGACGAGGGCGACCAGGAGGCGCGGCTCGCCTTCGACATCTACATCCACCGGCTGAAGAAGTACATCGGCTCCTACTACGCGGTGCTCGGCCGGGTGGACGCGATCGCGTTCACGGCCGGGGTCGGCGAGAACGCGGCGCCGGTGCGCGAGGCTGCGGTCGCGGGCCTGGAGGAGCTGGGCCTGGCGGTCGACGGTGAGCTCAACGCGGCGCGCTCGGACGAGCCCCGGGTCATCTCACCCGAGTACGCGCGGGTCGCCGTCGCCGTGGTTCCCACCGACGAGGAGCTGGAGATCGCCCGGCAGACCTACGCACTCGTGGCAAAACAGGCAGCCGAACGCAACGACTGAGCACAGCACCGCCCATTTGTAGTTTCCGCCAGATGGAATATTCCTTAGCGAAACAAACCGATAGGATCCGCCTCATGCGCCGTTCCAAAATCGTCTGCACTCTGGGCCCCGCCGTCGACTCGTACGAGCAGCTGAAAGCGCTCATCGAGGCCGGGATGAACGTGGCCCGCTTCAACTTCAGCCACGGCACCCACGCGGAGCACCAGGAGCGTTACGACCGGGTGCGCGAGGCCGCCAAGGACGTGGGCCGAGCCGTCGGTGTCCTCGCCGACCTCCAGGGCCCCAAGATCCGTCTGGAGACCTTCGCCGAGGGCCCCGTCGAGCTGGTGCGCGGTGACGAGTTCACCATCACCACCGAGGACGTCCCGGGCGACAAGTCCCTCTGCGGTACGACCTACAAGGGCCTGCCGGGTGACGTCGCCAAGGGCGACCAGGTCCTCATCAACGACGGCAACGTCGAGCTCAAGGTGACCGACGTCGACGGCCCCAGGGTCAGGACGATCGTCATCGAGGGCGGTGTCATCTCCGACCACAAGGGCATCAACCTGCCCGGCGCGGCCGTGAACGTCCCCGCCCTGTCGGAGAAGGACGTCGAGGACCTGCGGTTCGCGCTGCGGATGGGCTGCGACATGGTCGCCCTGTCCTTCGTACGTGACGCCGACGACGTCAAGGACGTCCACAAGGTGATGGACGAGGAGGGCCGCCGCGTCCCCGTCATCGCCAAGGTGGAGAAGCCGCAGGCGGTCGCCAACATGGCGGCTGTCGTCGCGGCCTTCGACGCGGTCATGGTGGCCCGCGGCGACCTGGCCGTCGAGTACCCGCTCGAAAAGGTCCCGATGGTGCAGAAGCGGCTCGTGGAGATGTGCCGCCGCAACGCCAAGCCGGTGATCGTGGCGACCCAGATGATGGAGTCGATGATCACCAACTCCCGCCCCACGCGCGCCGAGGCCTCCGACGTGGCCAACGCGATCCTGGACGGCGCGGACGCGGTGATGCTGTCGGCCGAGTCGAGCGTGGGCGCGTACCCGATCGAGACGGTCAAGACCATGTCGAAGATCGTCCAGGCCGCCGAGGAGGAGCTCCTCTCCAAGGGCCTCCAGCCGCTCGTCCAGGGCAAGAAGCCGCGTACGCAGGGTGGTTCGGTGGCCCGGGCCGCCTGCGAGATCGCGGACTTCCTGGACGCCAAGTCGCTCGTCGCCTTCACCAAGTCCGGTGACACCGCGCGCCGCCTGTCCCGCTACCGCGCCGCGCAGCCGATCCTGGCCTTCACCTCCGAGCAGGAGACCTGCAACCAGCTCTCGCTGAGCTGGGGCGTGGAGTCCCGGCTCGTGCCGCACGTCGACAACACCGACGCGATGGTCGACCTGGTCGACGCCGAGCTGCTCAAGCTGAAGCGCTTCAACGCCGGCGACACGATGATCATCACCGCCGGTTCGCCCCCCGGCGTCCCCGGCACCACCAACATGGTCCGGGTCCACCACCTGGGCGGCGAGAGCGCCTGACGCTCCCCGCATACGTACGAAGAGGGCGCCCCTTTCCGGAAGGAAGGGGGCGCCCTCTTCGTACGCGACGCGTGGCCGGATCAGCTCACTTGGTGATCTCCTGGTGGAACCCCGGCACCTTGAGGGTGCCGCCGAACTGCGCGGCCTGGACCACCTCGACGTCCTTGAAGTAGATCAGCGGGATGTTCAGCGGCGGCGGGTGCTCCGGATCGAAGGTGATCGGGATCAGGCCGAACAACTTCCCGGAGATCCGCTCGGTGTAGAGGATCGTCTCGCCGCCGCGGATGGTGGACGTGGCGCCCTTGGCGGACTTGATGTGGTACGTCTCGCCGCCCGGACCCTTGACCGTCTGGTGCAGGTCCCCGATGTCCGTGCCGTCCTTGACGACGTACTTCAGCGCCTGCTTCTTCTTGCCGCCCGCGGTGGTGAGGTTGACGACGCCCTGGTAGTCGGCGCCCTTCAGCGTGAGCGAGCTCGCGTTCAGGTACCAGGGCTGGTCCGGGATCGGCGCCGGCGGGACCTCGTCGTCGCCCGCGACCTTCTTCTCCTCGACGCACGGGAACGGCTTCTTGCCGTCCGCGTCCGGCGCGAGCGGGTCCGTGTCCTCGGCCGAGGGCTTCAGCTTGTCGGCCGTGTCCTTGGCCTGGTCCGCCGCGTCCTTCGCCCCGTCGGTGACCTTGCCGACCGTGTCCTTGGCGCCTTCGACGGTGTCCTTCACCGGGTCCGTGACGTCGCTCTTCCCGCCCTCGGACTTCGCGTCCTGCGAGGCGGAGGGCTCCGGGGCAGGCTCCTCGGACTCCTTCTCGTCCGGCGTGAAGATGTCCTTGAGCGCGTCGCCGACACCCAGCGGGTCGAGCGGGTTCTTGCTCTCGGACGGGGACGGCTCGGGCTCCGGCTCGCCGGCCTTGTCACCGGAGGAGTCGGACGGGGACGGCTCGGGCTCGTCGCCCTGGTCCTTCCCGTCCGCGGACGGCGACGGAGTGGGCTCCTTCGCCTCGTCCTTCTCGGCCTTCCCGGCCTTCTTCTCCTGCTCGGCCTTCTTGTCCTTCTCCGCCTCGTCCGCGTCCTTGTCCGGCGCCGTGACACAGGGGCCGTCCCTGAACGGGTTGTCGGGCACGGGCTTGGCGTGCGCGAGCGTCGGGGTCAGCCCCATGCCCATGAGCAGGCTGGTGGGCATGGCGGCAATGGCTATCGCCTTGCCTGCGGGCATGTTCAGCCGCGTGATGAGCGGCTTCTTCGGGGCGGCGTGCCGCGGCCCGGTTCGGTTACGGGAACCAGCCTCGGTGCCCTCGTACTGCACCTCGTCACCCGGCACGGTGCCTCCCGTTCGTCTGGTTCATCGAGCCCGTTCCTGTCAGGTCGTCGAGCGCACCGTTCACGGCGGGCTCCGCCCGGTCGTCGTCCGTGGCGGGCCCTTCGGAGTCGCGGCTCCGGTGGGCACCCCGGCCGCCCTCGTCCCCGGCCGGAGCCCAGGAGATGCCGAGCGCACCGCCGATCAGCGCGAGCAGGAACCCGACGAGGAATCCGCCGATGTTGGACACCACCAGGGAGACCAGCGCGAGGAGAATCGCGGCGACACCCGCGAAGACCCGCGAGTGCTGCTGGAACCACATGGTGAGGCCGAGCACGATCAGCAGGACGCCGATGATCAACGAACCCGCCCCGGCGGTGGTGGCCATGGCGAGCGTCAGGTTGCCGAGCTTGATGTTGCCGTACGGCAGATAGGCGATCGGCAGGCCGCCGAGGATCGTCAGGAGGCCCGCCCAGAAGGGCCGGCCACCGCGCCAGGCCTTGAACTTCCTCCGGTGGATCGTGAGGAAGTGGTCGTTCGGCCCCTCTGTCACGGCGCTCATGGGACAACAGCTCCTTGGAACCGGCGGTACGTGAAATTCAGTGCGGATCTGTGGTGGCGGGCGGGGAGACGTAGGACTCCGCGCCCGCCGGGCCAGCAAGCCGACGGCAACCCGGGATCGGAACCGATACCGAGGGCCGCAGGACTGGGCGAGTGCCTAGAAGCACTCCTTCTTGCCCTTGTGCAGCTTCATGTGGAGACCGCTCAACTTGAAGGTGCCGGCGCTGGTCGCCCACGCCGTCTGCTCGATGTTGCTGAGGATGGCCCGGTCGGCCTCCTGCGCGAAGCCGTTCGGGTTCGCCTGCTCCTTGCCGCCCTTCATGCCGGGGCCCTTGGTGGACTGACCGGCGGCGACACCGATGTTGAGGCCGCGGAACTCGGCATCGGCGTCGAGCTGCGCGACGTCGATGTAGAGGTTCTCGGCCTCGACGGGCTTGCTGCCTTCGCCGCCCGCCCTCAGCTGGAGCGTGATGTCACCGAGCACCGGCACGTGGGAGACCACGGACTGGCACATGTTGGTGATCTTGGCGGTCTTGAACGCCGAGACAGAGACGGGGTGGAGAGCCTTCTTGCCCTCCATGTCGACGCCGACGTCGACGCCGCCGTACTGGACCAGACCCTTGCCGTCGAGCTGGTCGGCCGACACCTTGAACGACTGACCCGACACACTGAACGATGCCGCGAGCGCGCCCTGCCCGAGGGCGACGCCTATCGCGGCAGTCGCCGCGACGCTCGGCACCATGACCACGGCGAACCGCTTCCACCTGGTTCCGCCACGAGCCACGGATTCCATGACTTTCCTCCTTCTCGGACGTACATCTCCGGCCCTCACTGCGCCTTACGGCTCAGCCGGGCAGGGATGGGAGAAGTGCTACGTCCTCGGGAAGGAGCGCCCGCGTCGCGGACGCGACTGCGCCCGCATCACCGGCGATCACCCCCGAGCGACAACCACTGGTCGCGCCTGCGCGCAACCTCTCGGACAGGCCCCGCCGTTCGGCAGAGACCCCCCTGTCCTCGACCGTCGGCGGCGCCTTCGGCCACTCGGTGGGGACCCAGGGGCCCGACGCCCCGAACTGGTTGTCGGGAGTGCGGGCATGGACCGAGCGTGGCCGATCGTGGTGCATTCCGAGCGCCCGCACAAGGGGGTTCGTTACCCGCTGGTAACGGCTGGATAACCGGGCCACGACGGGGTGGCATCGCACGGGCACACTCGGTGCAGCCAACCCCTGGAACAGATCAGGAAATTAGCGAACGGAACCGGACAGAACCCGCCCGCCGATTTACTCCGAGTAACAGCGGCCGCGATTACCAAGTTTTGGTAAAGCGCGGCCGCTGAATCGCTCTGTCGTCAAATTTTCACAAGGCCGCTGCGGACCCGGCCGTTTAGCGCCAGGTCATCAACTGGCCCTCGGAGGAAGGCCGGCGGCGCGGTGAAGCGCCGCGCGGACGCAGGGGTCAGAACAGCGCGCGGGCAAGCGCCGAGCGCGCCGAGGCCACCCGCGGGTCCTCCGCGCCGACCACCTCGAAGAGTTCGAGGAGGCGTACGCGGGCGGCGTTGCGGTCGTCGCCGAAGGTGCGCTTGACCGTGTCGACCAACCGCCCGAAGGCGTCCTCGACATGACCGCCGACCAGATCGAGGTCGGCCGCCGCGATCTGCGCCGCCACGTCGGCGGGCTTCTCGGCGGCGTCCTTGCGCACCTGCTGCGGGTCCAGGCCCTGGACGCGCTGCAGGAGTTCGGCCTGGGCGAGGCCGAGCTCGGCCTCGGAGTTGCCCGGGTCGTCGGCGAGCACGTTCTTGTACGCCTGCACCGCACCGCCCAAGTCCCCGGCGTCCAGGGCCTGTACGGCCGCCTCGAGCAGCGCGTCGTACGGGCCGGCCGGCTCCTCGGCGGGAGCCGCGTCCTCGGTGGCGTCCGGGTCGACCGCGATGCCGGTGATGCCGAACCGCTCCTCGGCGACCTGGACCAGCTGGTCGATGGTCTGGCGGATCTGGGCCTCGGGCGCGGCACCCTGGAAGAGGGGCAGGGCCTGACCGGCGACGACGGCGAAGACAGCCGGGATGCCCTGGATCCCGAACTGCTGCATCAGCATCTGGTTGGCGTCGACGTCGATCTTGGCGAGGAGGAAACGGCCGTTGTACTCGGTGGCGAGGCGTTCGAGCAGCGGGCCGAGCTGCTTGCAGGGCTCGCACCACTCGGCCCAGAAGTCGAGGACGACCGGGACCTCGGCGGAGCGCTGCAGGACGTCGTTCTCGAAGCCGGCCTCGTCGACGTCGATCACCAGGCTCGCGGGCGGGACGGCACCGCCGCCGCCCTGCCGCGCGGACTCCGCGCGGGTCTGCTCCGCCTTCGCCTTGGCCTCCTGGGCCGCCTTCACCGCGGCGAGGTCGACGACTCCGCTCATGGACATGTTCCGTGGCTGCATGAGTACATCCTCCCCCTTCCGCGCGCGGCTGTGAAAAGCACGGTGAAAAGCACGGTGAAAAGCCCTGCCGAATCGCGCGGACGTCCGGCAGAATCCGAGCCCTCGGCGCCGGATTCACGGCTCGGTGGGACCGCGGCCCGCCCGCAGGCCCCCCGCCGGATTGCGAGGCGTACGGACAGGTCACGGTCCGGGTCCCGAGGAGGACCGTTACTGCGGTGGCGCGGGGTCCCCACCCCGTGCCTGTGGTTGCCGCCCGGGAGGCTCCCCGTCGAAGTCCCACGAGCTTTCGCTACGACTCGTAGCGTATATCTCCGCAGCTCCCCGCGCCCAGCCGTCGTCGGTGATCTCCCTCACGGAATCCGCGTGGGGTACGCCTGACTTACCGGCGGGTATGGTCGGCCGCATGTGCCGCACAACCCCACCTGCCGGGCGGAAGGGACGCCCCCGGAGCCCCGAGGCCGACGCCGCGATCCTGTCGGCGACCCGTCAGGCCCTGGTCGACCTCGGCTGGTCGAAGCTGACGATGGGGGACGTGGCCGCCCGCGCGGGCGTCGCCAAGACGACCCTGTACCGGCGCTGGGCGGGCAAGAGCGAGCTGGTCGTGGACGCGGTGGCGGTGCTCTTCGACGAGCTGGAACTGCCCGACCGCGGCAGCCTCGCCGCGGACGCGGAGGGCGTGGTCCTGCAGTTCGCGGCCCTGCTGGAACGGCCGGAGGCGCGTACGGCGTTGATGGCGGTGGTCGCGGAGTCCACCCGCGACGAGGCGCTGCGCACGCGCATCCGGCACGCGATCGTGGACCGCCAGAAGCGGCTGGTCCTGGAGGGCCGCAGGCGCGCCCAGGAGCGCGGCGAACTCCCCTACGAGGCGGACGAGGCGGCCGCCTCGCGCACGGCGGATCTGATCTTCGACGTGGTGGCGGGGGCGGTGGTGCACCGGTCGCTGGTGAGCGCGGAGCCGGTGGACGTGGAGTGGGCTCGGGCGTTCACGGGGTTGCTGCTCGGGGGTCTGACCGCGGCGTCGGCCGCCGCGCCCCGCCTTCGGGACTAGCGCCCGCGCTTCTTCTCCCCGCCCCGCCCCTTCCCGAAAGCCTGCGGCGCTTCGGGGCTCCGCCCCGGACCCCGCTCCTCAATCGCCGGAGGGGCTCAATTTTGAGCCCCTCCGGCGATTGAGGAGGCCCGTCCGGCAGGACTTTCGGGAAGGGGCGGGGAGGGGACCCAGCCCGCCGCAGGCGCCCCCCCACCCGCCCCTCCCCGAAAGCCGGCGGCGCTTCGGGGCTCCGCCCCGGCCCCCGCTCCTCACGCGCCGGAGGGGCTCAATTTTGAGCCCCTCCGGCGATTGAGGAGGCCCGTCCGGCAGGACTTTCGGGAAGGGGCGGGGTGGGGAAAGAAAACGCCCTCGCCCTCACTTCCAGGCGCAACTCCCCAGCGAAGCCTTCCCCGACTCGACCAGTCGGTCGGCCTCACGAGAAGGCAGCAGCGCGCTGTGCGAACCGCGGCAGACGACCGTACGGTCCCCATGCCCCGCGAGGTCGGTGAGGATCTGGTCCCAGTGGCGGTACTGGACGTCGTGCCCGGTGTCCGCGTAGCGCCGTACGACCTCACGTCCCGGCAGAGCGTTCTGCCAGGTCTTGAGGGTGGACGGCGGCACCGTCGTGTCCTTCTCGCCCGCGTACAGGTAGACAGGCGCCCGAAGCCCGGACAGGTCGGGGCCGGGGCGGTCGCAGTAGAGGCGCTGCTCGTGCACCTGCGGAGCCACATCGCCCTGCTGGCCGCGCTGGTTGAAGGTCCGCGCCCCCTCCTCGTACGCGGTGTCGGCGAAGCCGGGGATGGACTTGACGGGGCTGTCGTCCGGCATCGCCCACCACTTGCGCGGGTCCTTGACCGAGTCCTTCAGGGCCGCGGCGAGCTCGTCGTCGGACAGCGCGCAGTACGAGGGCTTCGCGCCGTACGGGGGCAGGGCGGCCGCCAGGTGGAGGGCGCGGACGCGGTCGGGGGCGTGCGCGGCGAGTTCCGCGGCGTAGGGGCCGCCGCCGGAGATGGCGATGACGGAGACCTTCTCGACGCCGAGCCGGTCGAGGACGGCGAGGGCGTCCTCCGCGAAGTCGCCCTTGTCCAGGCTCGCGTCGAACTCCGTGTCACCGAAGCCGTTGCGCTCCACGGATATGAGGCGCAGGCCCATCGCGTCGCGCGTGGAGGCGAAGAAGTCGGTCATGTGCTGGGCGCGGGCGGAGGTGCCCGTACCGCCGATGAAGAGCACCGGCCGGCCGTCGCGCGGGCCCGCGTCGGTGAAGTGCGCCGTGCGCCCGGAGGGCAGCTTCGCCGCGCGCACCTCGGGGCCGAGCGAGTCGAACTCGTCCTGCACCTTCGGCAGTCGGGGTGTGTCGGCGACGACGGGCTTCGAGCCCCCGACGAGAAGCGCGCCGAGTACGGCGAGGGCCGAGGCGCCGAGGGCGGTGACGGCGAAGTGCGTGTGGCGGCGGGGCGCGCTCAAGGATTCCTCCGGGGCAGGTGCGGGTACCGCGACCGCGCCTACCCCGGCGGATGACCTTGAACCCCCCGACCGCGAAAACCTCTCGCGAGACCGGGAATCCCGGGAGCCGGGAAGCCGGTGAGCCGGGAAGCCGGGAAGCCGGTGCGCCGGGGAGCTCCCGGAACCGGTCAGAACCCGGCGGGCTCCGTGTACACCCCCCACTCGTCCCGCAGCGCGTCGCAGATCTCGCCGAGGGTGGCCTCCGCGCGGACCGCGTCCAGCATCGGGCCGATCATGTTGCCGCCGTCGCGGGCGGCGGCGAGCATCGCGTCGAGCGAGGTCCGCACCCGGGCGTCGTCACGGCCGGACTTGCGGCCGCCGAGCGCGCGCACCTGCTCGCGCTCCACCTCGTGGCTGACCCGCAGGATCTCCAGGTCGCCGGTGACGGACGGGGTGTGGACGTTGACGCCGACGACCCTCTTGTCGCCCTTCTCCAGGGCCTGTTGGTACTGGAAGGCGGACTCGGCGATCTCGCCGGTGAACCAGCCGTCCTCGATGCCGCGCAGGATGCCGGAGGTGATGGGCCCGATGGGGTGCTGCCCGTCCGGGTGCGCCCTGAGGCCCCGCTCCTTGATCTGGTCGAAGATCTTCTCGGCGTCGGCCTCGATCCGGTCGGTGAGCTGCTCCACGTACCACGAACCGCCAAGCGGGTCCGCGACGTTGGCGACGCCGGTCTCCTCCATCAGCACCTGCTGCGTGCGCAGCGCGATCTCGGCGGCCTGCTCGCTGGGCAGCGCGAGGGTCTCGTCGAGGGCGTTGGTGTGCAGGGAGTTGGTGCCGCCGAGCACCGCGGAGAGGGCCTCGACGGCGGTCCGTACGACGTTGTTGTACGGCTGCTGCGCGGTCAGCGAGACGCCGGCGGTCTGGGTGTGGAAGCGGAGCCACTGGGCCTTGTCGGTCTTGGCGCCGTAGACCTCCTTCATCCAGCGGGCCCAGATGCGCCTGGCCGCGCGGAACTTGGCGATCTCCTCGAAGAAATCGACATGCGCGTCGAAGAAGAAGGAGAGGCCGGGCGCGAAGACGTCGACGTCGAGCCCGCGGGAGAGCCCCAGCTCCACGTACCCGAAGCCGTCCGCGAGCGTGTACGCCAGCTCCTGCGCGGCCGTCGCCCCGGCCTCGCGGATGTGGTAGCCGGAGACGGAGAGCGGCTTGTACGCGGGGATGTCGCGCGCGCAGTGCTCCATCAGGTCGCCGATGAGGCGCAGATGGGGCTCGGGCTCGAAGAGCCACTCCTTCTGCGCGATGTACTCCTTGAAGATGTCGGTCTGCAGCGTGCCGTTGAGCGCGCCCGGGTCGACGCCCTGGCGTTCGGCGGCGACGAGGTACATGCAGAAGACCGGCACGGCGGGTCCGGAGATGGTCATCGACGTCGTGACATCACCGAGCGGGATGTCCTTGAACAGGACCTCCATGTCGGCGGCCGAGTCGATGGCGACGCCGCAGTGGCCGACCTCGCCGAGCGAGCGGGGGTCGTCGGAGTCGCGGCCCATCAGCGTCGGCATGTCGAAGGCGACGCTGAGTCCCCCGCCGCCGTTGGCGAGGATCATCTTGTACCGCTCGTTGGTCTGCTCGGCGTTGCCGAACCCGGCGAACTGGCGGATCGTCCAGGTCCGGCCCCGGTACCCGGTGGCGTGCAGCCCTCGGGTGTACGGGTACTCGCCGGGCCAGCCGATGCGCTCGAACCCCTCGTACACATCCCCGGACCGTGGCCCGTAGACCGGCTCCACCGGATCACCGGAGAGCGTGCTGAAGTCGGCGTCGCGCTTGCGTGCGGCGTCATAGCGGGCCTGCCAGCGGCGGCGGCCTTCCTCGATGGGGTCAGCGTCCATGCAGCCAATTTACTAGGACGTCCTAGTATCTGTCGATGGCAGCCGGGTGCCGTTCTCGCCCGGCACCCGTCGAAACGCCTCTGACCAGCCGAAAGGCTCTTTCCCCCGGCCCTCCCGCCCGCCCTCTCAGGCTCGCAGCGCCGCCAGATGGGCGCTGCGCACCTCCGCCGTCTGCCCCTGCACCACCAGGAAAAGACCTTCGCGCGCGAGCCGCTGCGCCGGGGCGGAGAGGCTGAAGGCCCGGCCGCCGCCGACCACGATCGCCGCCGTCGTCGCCGCCCGCATCAGGTCGTACGCCCGCGTCTTGACCGCGAGCCGCGCCTGCAGCTCCTCGCCCGCCGGTACCTCGTCGACGAGGGCGTACGCGTCCCGGCGCGCGGCGTCGAGACGCTCGCGCAGGACGCCCGCCGTGTCCTCGGCCTCGCCGTCCTCGGCCGCGTCGAGCAGGTCGAGCGCGGCTCGGGCCACACCGAAGACGGCCGGGTTGGTGTTGGTGTTCTTCGGCCGGTCGGCGGTGGCCCACTCCTCGTACCGCTGGCGGACGACCAAGGCCTCCGGCGGGACCGTCAGGCCGTCCAGGACCAGGCCGACCGTGCGGGCGCCGGTGAGCGCGGCCATCTGCAGCGGGGCCGTCGGCTTCAGGCCTGCCTGCTCGCGCGGCTCGGCAAGTACGAAGACAACCTCGCCGACCTCGCCGTCCTCGGTGGCGCCGCCGAGCAGGAACACGTCGTTCAGGCCCCAGCCGGTGTACCAGGGCACCCGCCCGTCGAAGCGCCAGGAGCCGTCGGGCAGCTCGGTGGCGCGGACCGGCAGCTTCGGGAAGGCGCGCAGGTGCGAGAAGGCGATCCCTGCGAGCGCGCGGCCCTCCGCGAGCGGGCGCAGCCAGCGCTCCCGGGCCGCCTCCTCACCCGCCATGAGGGTGCGTACGGGCGTGTGGTGCTGGGCCTGGACGAAGAACGTGGAGCAGCAGGCGCCCGCGAGGATCTCCGCGACCTCCCGCCCGACGGCCGCAGGCGCCGCCGAACCCCCGTACGCGGCGGGCGCGTTGGCGCCGAGCACGCCGGACGCCTTGACCGCGGCGATCGCCTCGGACGTGACGCCCTCCCGGTCGTGCCGCTCGGCGGCGGGCCCGAGGACGTCGTCGGCGAGGCGACGGGCGGCGTCGGCCAGGGGGTGGTGGAGAGGCGGCATGGGATGTAGTCCGCGCAGGGGCGGTCAGGCCTTGACGGCTCCGGGGGCCGGGTCGGTCACCTTGGCGGCGAGCTCGGCGGAGATCTTGCGCTCCACGAAGAACGCGGCGGTCGGGATCGTGCCCGCGAGCAGGACCCACAGCTGCTTGCCGACCGGCCACTTGGCCTTGGAGCCGAGGTCGAAGGCGAAGACCAGGTACACGACGTACAGCCAGCCGTGCGCGATGCTGACGACCTTCGTGAAGTCCGCGGCGCCGTCCAGGCTCAGGGCGTACTTGCCGATCATGCCGAGGCACAGCAGGACCAGGAGGACACCGGTGATGTAGGCCAGGGCGCGGTAGCGCGTCAGCACGGATCGCTTCATGCGTACGAGCGTAACCGCCCGTTTTGCGCGATCTTCAGGCGGCCCCGCGCACGGCCGGACGCGCTCGGGCTCAGCTCTCGTCGAAGTCCTGCGCGGCCACCCGCAGCGGGCGCAGCATCGCGAAGATCTCCCCGCACTCCTCGGCGTCGTACGCCCCGAGGCCGAAGTCCATGGCCATGAGGTCGCGGGTCGCGGCGTCGACCGCCTCGCGGCCCTTGTCGGTGATGGAGGCGAGGGTGCCGCGGCCGTCGTTGGGGTTGGGGCGCTTGGCGACGAGGCCCGACTTCACGAGGCGGTCCACGGTGTTGGTGACCGAGGTGGGGTGCACCATCAGGCGCTCCCCGATCTTCGACATGGGCAGCTCACCCGCCTTGGAGAAGGTGAGCAGCACCAGCGCCTCGTACCGCGCGAAGGTCAGCCCGTACGGCTTGACCACCGCGTCGACCTCGGCGAGGAGGATCTGGTGGGCGCGCATGATCGAGGTGATCGCGGCCATGGACGGCACGGAACCCCAACGCTGCTTCCAGAGTTCATCGGCTCGCGCGATGGGGTCGAACGACAGACTGAGCGGCTTCGGCACGCACCCGACCTTACCGGGCGGTCACATGGTGGTCAGCACCGTCTCGCAGTACGGTCGGCGGCCCGCCTTCCGGGGCTTCGGGCGCGGGGCATGCCCCGTACGGCCGACCGCCGCACCCCCGCCTGGCCCACCATCGGCCCACTGACCTGGTCCGCCGCGGTGTCGCAGCAGAACGGGAGCATGTCCGTTATGCCACGCTTGCCCGGTCCTTTCGTGCGCCGCAGTCCAAGGGGGCAGGATGCCCGCCCACACCACCCGCACCGACCACCACGGCCGCCGCCGGGCCCGCCGCCGGCTCACCCGCGGCGGGGCCGTGCTCGCCGTGCTCGGGCTCGCGCTCGGCTGCAGCCCGGAGTCGGACGACCCGCAGACCAAGGACGCGGCGCTCGTACGCGGTTCGTCGGGCGGGAAGTCCGAGTTCTGGGTGGACCCCGACAGCCCGGCCGCCCAGCAGGTCGCGAGCTGGCGGGCGGAGGGCCGCGACTCCGACGCCGCGGTGCTCCGCCGCATCGCCGCCCAGCCGATGGCCGCGTGGCCGGCCGGTGACGACCCGAGTCCGACGATCAGGGCGGCCACGCGCGGCGCCGCGAAGGAGAACCGCACCGCCGTCCTCGTCGCGTACAACATCCCGCACCGCGACTGCGGCCAGCACTCGCGGGGCGGCGCGCAGAGCGCGGAGTTCTACCGGCAGTGGATCGACGCGTTCGCCGACACCATCGAGGACAGCAAGGCGCTGGTGATCCTTGAGCCGGACGCCGTCCCGCACGTCGTGGACGGCTGCACCCCGCCCGAGTACCAGGAGGAGCGCTACCAGCTGCTGTCCGAGGCGATCGACCGCCTCAAGCAGCAGCCGAACGTCAAGGTCTACCTCGACGCCGGGCACTCCGCCTGGGTCCAGGACCACGGCAAGCTCACCCAGGCGCTGGGGAAGGCGGGCATCGACCGCGCCGACGGCTTCGCCCTGAACGTCTCCAACTTCCAGACCGACGCGGCCACGAAGGCGTACGGCAAGGACCTGTCGAAGCTCCTGGGCGGCAAGCACTTCGTGATGGACACCGGCCGCAACGGCAACGGCCCGCTGCCCGGCGACGGCGCCGAGGCCTGGTGCAACCCGCCCGGCCGCGCCCTCGGCAACCGGCCCGGCACCAGGACCGGCGACCCGCTCGTCGACGCCTACCTGTGGATCAAGCGGCCCGGCGAGTCCGACGGCGAGTGCCGGGGCGGCCCTCCGGCGGGCAAGTGGTGGCCGGAGTACGCGCTGAACCTGGCGCGCAACTCCAAGGGGTAGCCGGGGCTCAGCTACCGCCCGAAGGCGTGCTCGACACCCGGGTCGTGGCCGTGGGGGCGAGTGCGGCCTGGGTGGTCGTCGGGGTGGTCTCCGGTAGGGGTACTGCGGCCTCGACCCGTACGGGTTCGGGCGCGACCTCGACCGGCGCGACCTCGACCGGCGCGACCTGGACCGGCGCGCCCGCGCCCGCCCGCCGCCCGCGGAACTCGCCGAAGGCCCAGATGCTGACCGGGGCGAGCGAGATCACAAGGCCGAGGACCGACCACGTCCGCATCGCCGCGTGGCTGTGGCCGAGGAACAGCGAGGCGGCGAGCGAGACGAAGAGCAGCGCCGCCCAGAACAGATGGACGCGGAACGTGAGCAGCCGGTCGGGGCTGGTGTCGTCGCCCTTGGGGGTGACGACGAACTTGCAGGGCCTGCGCAGGATCGCGGCCCCCAGGGACTTGGCGTAGATCGGCGCGGAGAGCGCGGACATCGCCATCCCGGCGAGGCCGCCGGAGCCCTCGGGCTCGTGCGGGGAGACATTGTGCCGCCGGTTCCAGAGGTACATGCCCACCTGCAGGGCGGCGGCGTCGCTGTAGAGCATCAGCCAGATCGACGCGGCGACCTGGGTGCCGGACGCGCCGAACCACAGGAACAGGAAGCAGCTGAGGATGCCGAGCGTCCAGTTCACGGCGGTCATCGGGTAGTAGACGAGCATCAGTGAGTAGTTGAAGAACCGTCCGGGAGGCATCCGGAAGGGCGCCCGCCAGTACTGCTTGATGACGGTCTCGTAGGTGCCGCGGGACCAGCGGAGCTGCTGGGTGAAGAAGTCGGTCCAGGAGGCCGGGCCCTCACCGACGGCCAGGACGTCCGGGGTGTACACGGAGCGCCAGTGCCGGCCGGTGCGCGGGTTCTTGGTGCGGTGCAGCTCGAAGCCGGTGGCCATGTCCTCGGTGATCGAGTCGTAGAGGCCGCCGACCTGCTTGACGGCGGCTATGCGTACGGCGTTGTTGGTGCCGACGAACATGGGGGCGCGGTAGCGGTTGCCGGCCCGCTGGATGAGCGCGTGGAAGAGGAACTGCTGGGACTCGGCGGCCTTGGTGACGGCGGCGTCGTAGTTCCCGTACACCTGGGGTCCGACGACGAACGCGACGTCCGGGTCCCGGAAGTAACCCATCATCCGTTCAAGGAAGTTGGGGAGCGGCACGTGGTCGGTGTCCACCGAGGCGAAGAAGTCGTAGCCGTCGCCGTGCATCGCGATCCAGGCGTTGTAGTTGCCGTGCTTGGTGCGGGCCTTGTGGACGCCCTTCTCGCGGTTCCACTCGGGCACTCCCCTGCGGGTGAAGTGCCGGACGCCGAGTTCGGCGCAGAGCGCCTTCACGTCGCCGTTGTCGCCCTCGTCCAGGAGCCAGACGTCGAGCGGTCCCGTGTGGCGTATTCGGGTCGCGCCCTCCAGGGTGGCGCGGACCATGCTGAGGGGTTCCTTGCCGGGGACGTACGTGGTGAGGAAGGCGACGCGGGTGCCTGGCTCGGGTGTGACGGGTATCGGATCCCGGGCCACCAGCGTCGCGTGGGCTATGGAGACGACGTTGACGAGCATGAACAGCTCGATCAGGCCGATCGCCACGAGCATCGTGACGTCGAGGCCGACGAGCCAGCGGTCGCCGCCCTCGCGCCGCGTCCAGTGGGTCGGCCAGACGAGGTAGACGAGCAGGAGGCCGGTGAGGACGGGGGCGAGCGTCATCAGGAGGACGGCCCGTATTCGGTGCGGCTCGCTGGAGAGGAGCCTGGTGTACTGCACCCGGTAGCCCCCGCCGTCGCCACTGACCGGCTCGGTGAGCGGCCCGGCGAGTGTGCTGTGAGTGTCGTAGTGGTAGCCCTCCGGCCGCACAGCGCCTCCAGGTCTTCGATGATCTGGCGATGGCAGGTTCAGGTACGAACCAGCCAATACGTCTACAAAAAGGGAGATTTCCTGGGGTGTCGAACCGGACGCGTCCGTGTGAGCGGTTCTGGGGCGAGGCCTCTCACCGGGGTTGCGGAGCGGAGCGCCGTTGCTGTCGGGGAGTCAGCGACGAGGGGACGCCGGGCGAGCACGCCAGGAGTGCGCCGGGAGATGCGGCGGTTGGTGGTCCCACCCGGCGCGACGGGAACGCGGGCGCGGGTCGAGCAGCGCGTGGGAGCCACGCGCCAACGCTATGAAGACCGCCGTGAAGGCAGCCAGTTCCAAGTGGTTCGGCCTGCCTCTGACCACCTTGATCATGTGACGGTGTATCACCAGGACACCGGCAGCGCCTTGGGACCGCGGATCAGACCTCCCGTCTGCCACTCGATCTGCTCGGGCGGTACGGCGAGCGCGAGTGCGGGGTAGCGGTCGAGCAGGGTGGCGACGATGATCTCGGACTCCATCCGGGCCAGCATCGAACCCACGCAATGGTGGGGTCCGTTCCCGAAGGCCATGTGGGCGATGGGCCCGCGGTCGAAGTCCAGTGCGTCGGGGTCCGGGAAGGCCTCGGGGTCGCGATTGGCCGCGAGGTACGACGAGTAGACCGCCTCTCCGGCCCGGACCACGACACCGGCGATCTCGACGTCCTGCGTGGCGATCCGCGGCAGGCCCACTCCGCTGCGGTGCGGGATGTAGCGCAGCAGCTCGTCGACGGCCTGCGGAATCAGGTCCGGCTCGGCGCGCAGCCGTTCCAGTTGCCGCGGATGGGTGAGCAGGGCATACACCATGTTGGCGCTGTTGTTGCGTACGGCGTGCGCACCGCTCACGAGGATGGCGGTGGCCAGGGAGACGGCCTCCGGCTCGGTGATCTCACCGGCGTCGGAGGCGGCGGCGAGGACTCCGGCCAGGTCGTCGTCGCCCGGCTCCTCGCGACGCCGGGCGAGCAGATCGACGACGCACTCGCGAACGGTCGTCCTGGCGTCGCTGCTCCGCTCCGGGGCCGGACCGGGAGTCATGATCAGGTTCGCCCAGGACGTCATGCCCTCGCGCATGTCCTGGTCCATCCCGAGCAGGTCGGCGACGGCCGCGAGCGGGAAGGGGCCGTGCAGGTGCTCCACGAGGTCCGCCGGTGAGCCGTGCCGCTCCATCTCGTCGAGGAGGCTGTCGGCGGTGCGCTGCGCTGCGGGCCTGAGCTTCTGCATGCTCTTGCCGGTGAACGCCCGCGCCACGACGCGGCGCATGTCGTTCAGGCGTGGCGGGTCGGCGTAGTTGAGGGACGCCTGCTGGGAGGCGATCGCGTGCGGCGAGGAACTGGTGACCGTACGCCCGACCAACTCCGCCCTGCTGAAGCGCGGGTCGGTCGTCGCCGCCTTGACGTGCGCGTAGCGCGCCATCAGCCAGGCGCTGCCCTCGCCGAACGGCAACTGGACCCGAGTGGCCCGCCCGTCCCGCAGCCGGTCGCTGAGGAAGGGGTCGAAGTCGAGGCCCTGGAGGTCGTCGAGGCTCCAGCAGTGGACCGTCTCGTCCGAAGCCGGTTCAGTCTCGAGGCCGAAGGCCGCGCGCGGCTCTGACGTCATGCTGCATCTCCCTGCCTTGAGGTCGGGTGCATCGCCGCTCCCGGCGGTCGATTCCGCGGGACGCGGGCTGCGACATGCCTTCCCTCACGCCGCCCGATCCGCCGCCGCGCCGCCCAGCGTCACCGGATTGGCCCCATCACCCCGGCGGATCGATCCCGCGCGCGCAATGCGCATGGGTCCGTGAGGCTTTGACCGAACAGGAAGGAGAGCCGCCGTGGCGACTCTGTGCAGACCAGCGGTGTCCGTGCCCGAACATGTGATCACCATGGAGCAGACCCTCGACCTGGCCCGGTCCGTGCATCCGGAGCATCCGCAGCTCGACCTGGCCCTGCGGTTGATCGAGAACACCGGTGTCGAGAAGCGGCACCTGGTGCGGCCCATCGAGGAGACCCTCACGCACCCCGGCTTCGAACAGCGCAACGCCGTCTACGAGGCCGAGGCCAAGGCGCGCGTACCGCGGGTGGTACGTCAGGCGCTGGCCGACGCGGAACTGCGCCCGACGGACATCGACCTGATCGTCTACGTGTCCTGCACCGGCTTCATGATGCCGTCCCTCACCGCCTGGATGATCAACACGATGGGCTTCCGCACCGACACCAGGCAGTTGCCCATCGCCCAGTTGGGGTGCGCGGCCGGCGGGGCGGCGGTGAACCGTGCGCACGACTTCTGCACGGCGTACCCGGAGGCGAACGCGCTGATCGTCGCCTGTGAGTTCTGCTCCCTGTGCTATCAGCCGAGCGACCTGGAGGTGGGAAACCTGCTCTCGAACGGCCTGTTCGGGGACGGCGTGGCCGCCGCCGCGGTCCGCGGCCGCGGCGGCACCGGCATCGAGCTGCGGCGCAACGGCTCGTACATCATCCCCCGGACGGAGGAGTGGATCGCGTACGAAGTGAAGGCGACCGGATTCCACTTCAGACTCGACCGACGCGTTCCCGGCACGATGGAACCGCTCGCTCCAGTGCTGAAACAGCTGGCCAAGGCCCATGGTTGGGACGCCGCGGCGTTGGATTTCTACATCATCCATGCCGGTGGCCCACGGATCCTCGACGACCTCAGCAAGTACCTCGGTGTGGCATCCGAAGCATTCCGTTTCAGCAGGGCCACACTGACCGAGTACGGCAACATCGCGAGCGCCGTCGTCCTGGACGCGTTGCGCCGGCTCTTCGAGGAGAACGGCACCCGCGACACCGCGCGAGGGCTCCTTGCCGGGTTCGGCCCTGGCATCACCGCCGAGGTCGCACTGGGCAACTGGAGCACGGGACGAGAGGCCGGCTAGCCGCGACCACTGGGCGAGACCGCGTCACGGAGGATTCGAGAACAATGCTGAGGGACGGCCCCGACACGGCGCAGCCACCCATCACCCACTGGCCGGCCCTGAACCTGGACGGGGTCGACTTCGACCCCGTCCTCTCCGGGCTGATGCAGGCGGGACCGGTGACCCGCATCAAGCTCCCCAACGGAAGCGGGTGGGCCTGGCTCGTCTGCCGGTACGACGACGTGCGGATGGTGACCAACGACCCCCGGTTCAGCCGCAAGCTGGTCGTCGAGCACGATGTCACCCGTCTGGCCCCCCACTTCATCCCCGCCCCCGGCGCGGTCGGCTTCGAGGACCCGCCCGACCACACGCGGCTGCGTCGCGCGGTCGCCGGGGCCTTCACCGCCGCGGGTGTCGAGCGCCTGCGTACGCGGGCACAGGAGATCCTCGACGGACTCGTCGACGGCATCCTCCGCGACGGACCCCCGGTGGACCTGACGGAGCGCCTGCTCGCGCCGTTCCCCCTCGCCGTCGTGTGCGAGTTGATGGGCGTTCCGGAGGCCGACCGCTCCGAAGTGCACGAATGGACCGCCCTGATCCTCTCCTCGGCCCACGGCGCCCGGCGCAGCGAGCAGGCCAAGACGGACATGCTGGCCTACCTCGGCGAACGCCTGCGCGAAGGGCGCGGAACGGGCGGTGACACCGTTCTCGGGCTTCTCGGCAAGGCCGTCGAGGCCGGAGAGGTCACCGAGGAGGAAGCGACCGGCCTCGCCCTGCTCATCCAGATCGGCGGCGAGGCGGTCACCAACAACGTGGGCAACATGGTCTACATCCTGCTCACCCGGCCGGACCTCCTCGAACAGCTGCGGAGCACACCCGAGTTGCGGCCGTCGGCGCTCAACGAACTCCTGCGCTACATCCCGCACCGCAACGCCGTCGGCCTCTCCCGGATCGCCCTCGAAGACGTCACCATCGCGGGCCACCTCATCCGCGCGGGCGAAGCCGTCTACGTCTCCTATCTCGCCGCCAACCGCGACGCGGAGGTCTTCCCCGAACCCGACGACCTACGGTTCGACCGCAGCCCCAACCCGCACGTCTCCTTCGGGTACGGCCCGCACTACTGCCCCGGAGCCGTGCTGGCCCGACTGGAGTCCGAACTGCTCCTGGACGCATCGCTCGGCCGCTTCCCGGAGCTGCGGTTCGCCGTCCCCGCGAACGAACTGCGCTGGCGCCCCGGAGCGCTCATCCGGGGGCCCGAAGGGCTCCCGGTGACCTGGTCATGACCGCACACCTCGCCCGTTCGGGCCTCCTCGTGCCGCCCGGCCAGGGCCGGACCCTGACCACATCCGCCCAGCAGGTCACCTTCAAGGTCACCGGGGAGCACTCCCAGGTGAGCTCCAGCTTCGAGGTCGTCGTACCGCCCGGCTTCGACGTCGGGGCCCACAAGCACACGCGCAGCGAGGAACTCTTCTACGTCCTCGAGGGCGAACTCGACGTGATGGCGTTCGAGCCGCGCGTCCGCACGGGGGACGACTGGCGGGGCTGGCAGGCACTCGACGGCCGCCGGGTCGTCCGTGCGACCCCGGGAACCGTCATCGTTGTTCCGCCCGGCTGCCCGCACGCCTTCGCCAATCCCACGGGCGAACCGGCCAGAATGTTCTTCCAGGCCTCACCGCCACCGGATCACGAGCGGTACTTCGAGGAGCTCCTCGCCCTGCTCGACTCCGGCGCGTCACCGGACCCCGCGGCGATCCAGGAACTGCGGGCCCGCTACGACATCGAGCAGCTCACTCCGCTGCGTCACGACCTGTCCTGACCTGTCCTGACCTGACCTGACCTGACCACCAGGACACCCCCACTCCAAACTCCACACTCCGCACTCCGCACTCCACACTCCACACCCCACGCCCCGCACTCCACCCTCATGCTCGGGAGATTCCATGCTGCGCACTCGGCGCACGCTGCGTACCGCCATGCGTGTCCTGCCCATCTCGGTTCTCGTCGTGGCCTCGGTGGCCATGGCGCCGGCCTCCGCCAAGGCCCCGCTGCCGGCCCACTGGTGCAGCGTCAACGGTGAAGAGGCCCCGCCCGGAAAGAGGGTGACGGGAACGCCGGGCAGCGACACGATCCTGTGCGAGGGGGACGTGCAGAACGTCATCCTCTGGGGAGGCGGCGGCGCGGACAAGATCCGGGTCAAGGGCCTGGTCATCGACGCGTCGGTCCTCGGTGGCGAGGGCGACGACACCATCCAGGTCAACAACCTCTACCCCCGCAACGCCGACTCGATGGTCCGCGGCGGCGGTGGCGACGACACCATCATCACCGCGCTGGTCGTGGGAACGGCCGAGCACGGCGCCACCGTCCACGGCGACCACGGCGACGACGAGATCACCACGGGCGCCGTGCAGGGCCAGCCCGGCACGTACCAGCGCGGCGGCGGCCAGGTGTTCGGCAACGACGGCAGCGACACCATCCGCACCAGTGCGGTCGACCTCGGCGGCCGGATCGTCGGCGGCAGCGAGAACGACATCATCGAGCCCAAGTCCCTGGGCGTCGAGTCCTCCGGGACCGTCCAGGGCGGACCGGGCAACGACATGATCCGGGGACAGCGGGAAGAGGTCCTGACCATCGGACCCGGATGGGCGGTGGTCGACGGAGGACTGGGAACCGACCGGTGCCGGGTGAGGCACGCGGGGGAGGGCGAGCGGATCAGGAGCTCAATCGCGAGCTGCCCCTGAGGGACGGCGGCCCCGGTGGGCGCCATGGGCGCGCTCCACGGACAGGCCGCCGGGCAGCATGAGGAACGTCAGGACGGCTCCGGCGACGAAGATTCCCGCCGCCGCCGCGAAGACGGTGTGATAGCCCTCCAGGACGGCCCGCGCCACGACATCCGGCGCGGGCCGTCTGCCTGCCGGATGGGCGGCGGCGGAGCCCGCGGCGAGGGTGCTCATGAGCGCCGTGCCGACCGAACCGCCGACCTGCCGCATGGCGTTGACCGTGGCCGAGCCGACACCGGCGTCCCGGGGGTCGATGCCCGCGGTGCCGAGGTTCATGGCGGCCGCCGTGATCAGGCCCATGCCGAGGCCGGTGGCGACCTGGCCCGGCACGATGTCGAGGACGTACGGGCGATCCGGTGAGAGGCCCGTCATCCACGCCATGCCGACCGCCGCGAGCAGCATGCCGCCGGTGACGCGCGCACGGGCGCCGAGTCCGCGGAACAGGCCCGTGCCGCTGCCGATCGCGCTGATCACGATGCAGCCGGACATGGGCATGAAGGCCAGGCCGGTCCTGGCGGGGCCGTAGCCGCGGGTGTGCTGCAGGTAGTACGCGAGGAACAAGAAGACCCCGAACATGCCCAGGCCGGTGATGAACACCGCCACCAGCGCCGTCCCCCGGACGCGGTCGAGCACGATGCGCAGCGGCAGCAGCGGGTGCCTGGCCCTGCTCTGCCACCACACGAACGCCGCGATCAGCACGGCACCGGCCGCGAGGAAGCCCCAGCTGTCCGGAGACGTCCAGCCGTGCACGCCGGCCTCCGCGAGGCCGTACACCACGCAGAAGAGCCCGGACGACGCCAGGGCGGTGCCGGGCAGATCGAGTCTGGGCGGGGCGGTGGGCCGTTGCCGCCTGAGCAGCAGTGCGCCGCCGGTGACGGCCACGGCGGCGAAGAGGACATTGACGTAGAGCGTCGAACGCCAGCTCAGATGCTCGGTGAGCAGACCGCCCAGGAGCAGACCCACCGCGCCCCCCGAGGCGGCGAGGGCCCCGAACACGCCGAACGCCCTGCCGCGTTCGGGACCGGCGAAGGTCGTGGTGAGCAGGGCGAGCGCGGCGGGTGCGAGGAGGGCCGCGCACATGCCTTGCAGGGCGCGGGCCGTCACCAGGATCTCGAAGGTGGCCGCGGCGCCGCCGAGCGCGGAGGCGGCGGCGAACCCGATCTGGCCGATGAGGAAGGCACGCCGGCGCCCGAACAGGTCCGCCACCCGCCCGCCGAGCAGCAGGAGGGTGCCGAAGGCCATGGCGTACGAGGTCACCACCCACTGGCGGCGGCTGTCGGAGAACCCGAGGTCGGCCTGCGCGGAGGGCAGGGCGATGTTCACGATGGTGGCGTCGAGGACGACCATGAGCTGGGTGAGGCCGATGACCGCGAGGATCTTCCAGCGGCGCGGATCGGGGGGCGGTGCGGACTCGGGTTGCCCGCGGCCGGTGCGGGTTTCCCCCGTGGGCTCCGTCGCCATGGTGCAACTCCGTGAAGTGCGCGGGATCTGCCGAGACCCATCTGACCTGCTGCGGGGGCGGGGCGCATCCGGTGAGGGCTCTTCGAACGGCGCCGGTACGCGAGAGAGCCCCCGCTCGGCGGGGGCTCTCGGCAGGCTGCGCGGGCGGTGGCCTAGTCGGCGAGGTGGCGCTCCACCGTGTCGACCTTCGACGTCATGCCGTCCGTCACGCCGGGGCGGATGTCCGCCTTGAGGACGACCGAGACCCGCGGGGCGCGCGCCTCGACGGCGGCGACGGCGCGCTTCACGACGTCCATCACCTCGTCCCACTCACCCTCGATCGAGGTGAACATCGCGTCCGTACGGTTCGGCAGGCCGGACTCGCGGACGACGCGGACGGCGTCGGCGACGTACTCCCCCACGTCCTCGCCGACGCCGAGCGGGGTCACGGAGAAGGCGACGATCATGCCTCGACCACGCCTTCGCGGCGGGCGCGGGAGGCGATGACGGCGGCCTCGGCCTCGCGCTTGAGCATCTTCTCGGCGAAGAAGCCGCCGGTGGGCAGGACGGAGAGGACGAAGTAGAGCGCGGCCCGCTTGACGTCCCACTTGGTGCGGTTCCAGGCGTCCAGCCAGAACAGCACGTACAGGATGAACAGGACGCCGTGGATCGCGCCCATCACCGGCACCGCGTTGAACTCCGTGGTGCGCTTGAGCACCGAGCAGACGAGCAGCAGCAGGAAGGAGATGGCCTCCGGCGCGGAGACCAGGCGCAGGCGGCGGAGGGCGGAGGCGGTCTTGAGGTCCACGGGTCACCTTCGTCGGGGGAATGCAGTCAGGGAGGCGTGTTCGATCTTGTGAACGCGCGCACAAGCTCGGCTCCCATTGTGGCAGCCGTACTTTGCCCACTCTTTATCAGGGTCCGATTCAGGGTCGACTACCGTCGGGCCGTGGCTCAGTTCCGACTGCAAGGCAGCAAGGTGCTCGCCGTCTCCCTGGCGGGCGACGCCGTGAAGGCGAAGAACGGCTCGATGGTCGCGTACGACGGCCGGATGGCCTTCAAGAAGATGTCCGGCGGCGGTGAGGGCATACGCGGCATGGTCACGCGGCGCCTCACCGGCGAGCAGATGACGGTGATGGAGGTGAAGGGGCAGGGCACCTGCTTCTTCGCCGACCGCGCGAGCGAGATCAACCTGGTCCAGCTCCAGAGCGACACGTTGTACGTGGAGTCCAGCAACGTCCTGTGCACCGACGGCGCCCTGCGCACCGGCACCAGCTTCACCGGGCTGCGCGGCGCCTCGCAGGGCAACGGCCTGTTCACCACGACGATCGAGGGCACGGGTCAGGCGGCGATCATGTCGGACGGACCGGCGGTGGTGCTCCGGGTCTCCCCGCAGTTCCCGCTGAGCGTCGACCCGGGGGCGTACATCGCCCATCAGGGGAACGTGAGCCAGAGCTTCCAGTCGGGCGTGAACTTCCGCACGTTCATGGGCGAGGGCTCCGGCGAGTCCTTCCAGATCCGCTTCGAGGGCGACGGCCTGGTGTACGTCCAGCCCAGCGAGCGGAACACCGTCGGCGGGGAGGTCTGATGCCGTTCCGTGAGGTCAACTCGAAGATGGTCGAGGCCACGGTCGCACCGGGTCAGCGGCTGTTCAGCCAGCGCGGGGCGATGCTCGCGTACCAGGGCGAGGTCTCCTTCACGCCCAATGTGCAGGGCGGGCAGGGCGGTGTGATGTCGATGGTCGGGCGCCGGGTCGCGGGTGAGGCGACGCCGCTCATGACCGTCGAGGGCAGCGGCACGGTGATGTTCGGGCACGGCGGCCACCACATCGAGGTGATCAACCTCGCCGGGGACACGCTGTACGTCGAGGCGGACCGGCTGCTCGCCTTCGACGGGACCCTTGAGCAGGGCACGATGTTCATGGGCTCGCAGGGCGGCGTGATGGGCATGGTGCGCGGCCAGGTCACCGGTCAGGGCCTGTTCACGACGACCCTGAAGGGCCACGGCGCGGTGGCGGTCATGGCGCACGGCGGCGTCGTAGAAATCCCGATCACCCCGCAGACCCCGGTCCACGTCGACCCGCAGGCGTACGTCGCCCACCACGGGGACGTACGCAACAAGCTGTCCACGGCGCTCGGTTGGCGGGACATGGTGGGGCGCGGGTCGGGCGAGGCGTTCCAGCTGGAGCTGTCCGGGAGCGGCTCGGTGTACGTGCAGGCATCGGAGGAGAAGCTGTGAGCGGTCCCGTGGTCCTCGACCCGACGACGCTGCCGAGCGACGACAACGTCAACCCGTACACCTTCTGCGTGGAGCTGCGGGGGAGCCAGTGGTTCCTGCAGAAGGGGAAGATGATCGCCTACTACGGGTCGATCGACTTCCAGGGCATCGGGCACGGCCGCCTGGACCGGCTCGTGCGGACGTCGTTCCATTCGCCTTTGCACGCGAGCGACTGGGTCGTGGCGGAGGGCAGCGGCAAGATGCTCCTCGCCGACCGGGCCTTCGACGTCAACTCCTTCGATCTGGAGGACGGCAACCTGACCATTCGCTCCGGCAATCTCCTCGCTTTTCAGCCAAGTCTCGCGCTGAAGCAGAGCATCGTCCCGGGGTTCCTGACGCTCATCGGCACGGGCAAGTTCGTGGCGGCGAGCAACGGCCCGGTGGTGTTCATGGAGCCGCCGATCCGGGTGGACCCGCAGGCCCTGGTCGGCTGGGCGGACTGCCCCTCGCCGTGCCACCACTACGACCACGGGTACATGACCGGGGTCATGGGCGGCGTACGGGCGCTGACCGGGCTAGGCGGGGTCTCCGGCGAGGAGCACCAGTTCGAGTTCGTGGGCGCCGGGACGGTGCTGCTGCAGTCGTCCGAGGCGCTGATGGCCGAGCAGGCGGCCGGGGCTCCGCCGCAGGAGCCCGGGGTGCCGGGCGGCGGCGGGCACGGCGGCCAGGGGGCACCGAGGCTTCCCGGCCAGCTGGGAGACCTCCAGCGTCGCTTCGGGCTGTGAGCGGTAGTCTGCGGAGTGTGACGGCTTCGAACAGAGCTGTTCGAGCGGGGGAGTTCGGCACGACGTGCGCGCCGTCACACCGGGGAACACTCGTTTACTTTTCAACTTCTTAGGTAGAATCGATACATGGAGACCGAAACGGCCACCCCCTGGCTGACCGAAGCCGAGCAGCGCGCCTGGCGCACGCATCTGGAGGTCAACAGGCTGCTCACGTACCAGCTCGAGAGGGACCTGCAGCCCTTCGGCCTGACCATGAACGACTACGAGATCCTGGTCAACCTCTCCGAGTCCGAGGACCAGCGGATGCGGATGAGCGACCTCGCGACGGCCACGCTGCAGTCCAAGAGCCGCCTCTCGCACCAGATCACCCGCATGGAGAACGCCGGCTTCGTCCGCCGCGCGAACTGCGAGTCGGACCGGCGGGGGCTCTACGCGGTCCTGACCGACCAGGGCATGGAGACCATGCGGAAGGTCGCGCCGCACCACGTGGAGTCCGTGCGCCGGCACTTCATCGACATGATGGACCCGGATGCCCTGCAGCAGCTGCGCGCCACCCTCACCCCGATCGCCGAAGCACTGCGCGCGGAACGCGGCAGGCCCTGACCCCGTACGACCCGGTTCGACCCGGTTCGACTCGGTTTTTGACGCCAACCCCCGCTAGGCCAGCGGGAGTTCGACCCGGAACAGCGCCCCGCCGGCCGCCGACTCGGCCACCGTGAGACGGCCGCCGTGGCGCTCGACCACGTCACGGGCGATGGCCAGGCCCAGGCCCGCGCCGCCGTCGTCGCGGCTGCGGGCGTCGTCGAGCCGTACGAACCGCTGGAAGATCCGCTCCCGCTCCTGGGCCGGCACCCCGTCCCCGTCGTCCGCGACGGTGAGCACCGCGCGGGTGCCCTCGGCGCGCGCCTCCACCGTGACGCGGGAGCGCGCGTGCCGCTGCGCGTTGTCCAGGAGGTTGCCGAGGACCCGCCCCAACTGCGAGCGGGAACCGGCCAGTTGGGCGCCCGCCACGACCGCCACCTCCACCGGGAGACGGTCGCCGGAGCGCTGCGAGACCTCCTCGCGCACGAACGCCGCCAGGTCGAGGTTCGCCTCCCCCGGCCGCTCCCCCGCGTCCAGGCGGGCGAGAAGGAGCAGGTCGGCCGCGAGCTGCTGGAGCCGTACGGTGTCCTCGACCGCGCCGCCCACGTCCAGCAACTCCGGGTGCGCGGCGCCCACTTCGAGCTGGGTGCGGAGCGAGGCGATCGGGCTGCGCAGCTCGTGCGAGGCGTCCGCGACGAACCGGCGCTGCCGCTCCACGCTCGCCTCCAGGGCCGTCAGGGTCTCGTTGGTGGTACGCGCGAGCCGCGCCACCTCGTCGTGCGAGTCCGGCTCGGGCACCCGCCGCGACAGGTCCTCGGAGGCCGTGATCGCGGCCATCTCTGCGCGGATGCCCTCCACGGGGCGCAGCGCGCGCCGGGTGACCAGCCAGGTCGTACCGCCGACCACCAGGAGCAGGGCGGGCAGGCCGATCAGCATCGCCGTGGCCGCCGTGCCGACCGCGCTCTCCTGTGCCTCCAGGGGTGCGCCCGCGTAGACCAGGACCGTCTCGTCCCGGAAGTCGCTCACCTCGACCTCGGCGAAGCGGTACGCGGCCTCGTCGCCGTCGACCGTGGCGCTGCCGGTGCTGTGCCGGGTGACGTCGCCGAACTCGCCGACCTCCGGATCGTCGCCCTCGTCGTCGTCCCGGTGGGCGCCCGGGTTCCGCACGGGCTTCACCCCCTCCGCCCCGGTGCCCTGGATCGCCTCCAGGTCCTCGGAGACCGCGAGGACGCGGTCGTCCTTGTCGACGACCTGCACCGGATGGTCCTCGCTGTCCGGCAGGTCGAGGTCCCGGTACGGCGTACGGGCGGCGATCTGCGAAGCCACCTGGCGGGCCGCGTTGTCCGCGTCGGCGTCGGCCTGGTCGCTCAGGTTGCCGCGCAGCGAGAGCAGTACGGCGACTCCCGCGGCGACGAGGGCCACGGCGACGACGAGGGTGGCGCCGAGGGTGGCCTTGGCCCGGATCGAGCCGAACATGCGCCTCACCGCGACTCCAGGCGGTAGCCGGCGCCGCGCACCGTCTTGATCAGCGGGGCGCCCAGCTTGCGGCGCAGCGCGCTGATGTAGACCTCGACGATGTTCGGGTCGCCGTCGTACGCGAAGTCCCAGACGTGCTCCAGGATCTCGGCCTTGGACACGACGGTCCCGGCGCGCGTCGCGAGCTGCTCGAGGATCGCGAACTCCTTTGCGGTGAGCGTCACTTCGACGCCGTCGCGGTGGACCCTGCGGGCGGCCGTGTCGACCTCGATCACACCGAGCTTGATGACCGGCGAGGGCCCGGCGTTCCCGCGCCGCCGCAGCAGCGCCTTGATCCTGGCGACGAGGACGACGTACGAGAACGGCTTCGTCAGGTAGTCGTCGGCGCCGGTGTCCAGGCCCTCGGCCTCGTCGTACTCGCCGTCCTTGGCGGTCAGCATCAGGATCGGCACCTCGTGTCCGGCGGCGCGCAGGGCGGCGCAGACGCGGTAGCCGTTCATGCCGGGCAGCATGATGTCCAGTACGACCAGGTCGTACACGCCCTCGCCCGCCCGGTGCAGGCCCTCCAGGCCGTCATGGACGACGTCCACGGCGTAGCCCTCCGCGGTGAGGCCCTTGGCCAGGGACACGGCGAGCCGCTTCTCGTCCTCCACGATCAACAAACGCATGCGCCAAGGGTCCCAAACCCTTCCTGAACCGAACCTGAAGCGGGCTTCAGGCGGCTTCAGCGTGGCTTCAGGTGCGGTCGGCCAGATTGGTGTCTCGGCGGACCTGGACGACGACGACGGCGGCACGCGCGCCTGGGAGGTCGACATCCGCGGCAACGGCACTACCACGTACACGGTCCACGTGGACGCGGGCACCGGCAAGGTGCTCGGCACGGAGAAGGACGCGGAGACGCCGGACGAGGACTAGGAGCAACCGGGGGCTCCGCCCCAGACCCCCGCTCCTCAAACGCCGGAGGGGCTGTCTTTCAGGGGCGCGGGGAACTGCGCGCCCAGCCACAACGGCGCCGCAGGCTTTCGGGAAGGGGCGGGGAGGGCCGGGCGCAGCCCTCCGGCCCCGAAAGGGGCGCGGGGAACTGCGCGCCCAGCCACAACGGCGCCGCAGGCTTTCGGGAAGGGGCGGGGAGGGGAAAACTCAGGCCGTAGGCCGATAAAAGGGCGGGGGCGCAGCCCCAGAGGTGCCGAGCCCCGGACCACAGCGCGGGGCGGACCAGCTGAGGGGCGGGGGGCGCAGCCCCACGGATGGCTGGCCCCGGACCACAGCGCGGGGCAGACCAGCTGAGGGGCGGGGGGCGCAGCCCCACGGATGGCTAGCCCCGGACCACAGCGCGGGGCAGACCAGCTGAGGGGCGGGGGGCGCAGCCCCACGGATGGCTGGCCCCGGACCACAGCGCGGGGCGGACCAGCTGAAGGATCAGCCCTCCGTAAGCCCCGCCACCAGCTCGTCCGCCGCCGCGTAAGGATCGAGCTCGCCCGCGACGATGCGCTCCGCGAGGGCGGAGAGGCGGCGGTCGCCATGCAGGTCGGCGATGCGTTCCCGCAGGGCCGTGACCGCGATCGTCTCCACCTCGCGGGCCGCCCGCGACCGGCGGCGCTCGGCGAGCACCCCGCGCTCCTCCATCCACGCGCGGTGCTTCTCCAGGGCCTCGACGACCTCGTCGACGCCCTCGCCGCGCGCCGCGACCGTCTTCACGATCGGCGGGCGCCAGTCACCGGGGGCGCGGGACTCGCCCAGGCCCAGCATGTGGTTGAGCTCGCGGGCCGTCGCGTCCGCACCGTCGCGGTCGGCCTTGTTCACCACGTACACATCGCCGATCTCCAGGATTCCGGCCTTCGCCGCCTGGATGCCGTCGCCCATGCCGGGCGCGAGGAGGACGACGGAGGTGTCGGCCTGCGAGGCGATCTCCACCTCGGACTGGCCGACGCCGACGGTCTCGACGAGGACCACGTCGCAGCCCGCCGCGTCCAGGACCCGGATCGCCTGCGGCGCCGCCCAGGCGAGCCCGCCCAGGTGCCCGCGCGTGGCCATCGAGCGGATGTAGACCCCGGGGTCGGAGGCGTGCTCCGACATCCGCACCCGGTCGCCGAGCAGCGCGCCGCCGGAGAACGGCGAGGACGGGTCGACGGCGAGCACGCCGACCCGCTTCCCGGTCCGCCGGTACGCCGAGACCAGCGCCGACGTGGACGTGGACTTGCCGACGCCGGGCGAGCCGGTCAGGCCCACCACGTACGCCCCGCCCGCCAGTGGGGCGAGCGCCGCCATCACCTCGCGCAGTTGCGGGGACGCCCCCTCCACCAGCGAGATCAGCCGGGCCACGGCCCGCGGCCTGCCCTCACGCGCCTGGGCCACCAGGGCGGGGACGTCCTGCATCACTGCTCCCGTTCTGTTCGTACGCGTAGCAACTCCAGGGACGGCGGACCGCGCGCGTCAGGCCTTCGGGACCCGGACGACGAGCGCGTCGCCCTGACCGCCGCCGCCGCACAGCGCGGCAGCGCCGGTCCCGCCGCCGCGGCGCTTCAGCTCCAGGGCGAGGTGCAGCACGATCCGGGCGCCGGACATGCCGATGGGGTGGCCGAGGGCGATCGCGCCGCCGTTGACGTTCACCTTTTCCGGGGTAACGCCGAGGTCCTTCATTGACTGCACGGAGACGGCGGCGAAGGCCTCGTTGATCTCGATCAGGTCGAGGTCGCCGACGCCCAGGCCGTCCTTCTCCAGGGCGTGCTTGATGGCGTTGGACGGCTGGGACTGGAGGGAGTTGTCGGGGCCCGCGACGTTGCCGTGCGCGCCGATCTCGGCGATCCAGTCGAGGCCCAGCTCCTCGGCCTTGGCCTTGCTCATCACGACGACCGCGGCGGCGCCGTCGGAGATCTGCGAGGCGGTGCCCGCGGTGATCGTGCCGTCCTTGGCGAAGGCGGGGCGGAGCTTGCCGAGGGACTCGGCGGTGGTCTCGGCGCGGATGCCCTCGTCCTGCGAGAAGACGACCGGCTCACCCTTGCGCTGCGGGATCTCCACCGGGGCGATCTCGGCCTCGAACAGACCGTTCTTCTGCGCGGCCGCCGCCCGCTGGTGGGACTGCGCGGCGATCTCGTCCTGCTCGGGGCGGGCGATGCCGAGGCGGGTGTTGTGCTTCTCCGTGGACTCGCCCATGGCGACGCCGTCGAAGGAGTCGGTCAGGCCGTCGTGCGCCATCGCGTCGAGCATCTCGATCGCGCCGTACTTGTACCCCTCGCGGGACTTGGGGAGCAGGTGCGGGGCGTTGGTCATGGACTCCTGGCCGCCGGCCACGACGACGTCGAACTCGCCGGCGCGGATCAGCTGGTCGGCGAGGGCGATCGCGTCGAGCCCGGAGAGGCACACCTTGTTGATGGTGAGCGCCGGGACGTTCATCGGGATGCCCGCCTTGACCGCGGCCTGCCGCGCCGGGATCTGCCCCGCCCCGGCCTGCAGGACCTGGCCCATGATCACGTACTCGACCTGGTCGCCGGCCAGGCCCGCGCGGTCGAGTGCGGCCTTGATCGCGAAGCCGCCGAGGTCGGCTCCGGAGAAGGACTTGAGGGAACCAAGGAGTCGTCCCATGGGCGTGCGGGCCCCTGCGACGATCACCGAGGTCGTGCTGTTCGTTCCAGACATGAGGCACGGCCCCTTGGATGAGGAGTGAACGAGGGTTTACGTCAATGTACTGAGCGGTACGGCCTCGGGTCACCGGCCTTTCGGTGTGATCGCGCGCACGTTGCGTGATCAGGGGCGGCACGCTCCACTGGTGCCATGCTGACACGCATCGACCACATCGGGATCGCCTGCCACGACCTGGAGAAGACCGTCGAGTTCTACACGTCGACGTACGGCTTCGAGGTCTTCCACACCGAGGTCAACGAGGAACAGGGCGTCCGCGAAGCCATGTTGAAGATCAACGAGACGTCCGACGGCGGCGCCTCCTACCTCCAGCTCCTCGAACCCGTCCGCGAGGACTCCACGGTCGCCAAGTGGCTGGCCAAGAACGGCGAGGGCGTGCACCACATCGCCTTCGGCACCGCGGACGTCGACGCGGACGCCGCCGCGATCAAGGACAAGGGCGTACGGGTCCTCTACGAGGAGCCGCGGATCGGGTCGATGGGGTCCCGGATCACCTTCCTGCACCCCAAGGACTGCCACGGGGTCCTCACCGAACTGGTCACTTCCGCGGCGGAGCCCGCTCCGGACCACTGACCTGAAGCATCCCTGGGCCGGTAGAGTTGGGGGCGGCCGTCGCGCGGATCGGGCGGCCGTTGTCCGGGGTCGGGAACACCAGGTTTCGGGTCACTGGCATCGAGCGGCGGCCGCGTCTGGGCGGCAGTCCCTCGGACGCCGTTGATCTGTCACCATTCCCCGGGGGCGTTGTTCAGCGGACGAATGGCGCTCGTACGGAGAATCTTTCGACCAGGGGACGGATGGGACCGCGCAGTGCGGGGCTACGAACGCCAGGACAACTCGCGGGCTGAGACCGGCCGGACCGACAGCCTCTCGCGGTTCGAGGCCGAGATGGATCGGCTGAAGACCGAGCGGGAGAAGGCCGTTCAGCACGCCGAGGATCTCGGCTACCAGGTCGAGGTGCTGCGCGCCAAGCTGCACGAGGCGCGCCGCAGCCTCGCGTCCCGTCCTGCCTACGACACCGCCGATCTCGGTTACCAGGCCGAGCAGTTGCTGCGGAACGCCCAGATCCAGGCCGACCAGCTGCGCGCCGACGCGGAGCGCGAGCTGCGCGAGGCGCGCGCCCAGACGCAGCGCATCCTCCAGGAGCACGCCGAGCAGCAGGCCCGCCTGCAGGCCGAGCTGCACGGCGAGGCCGTCTCCCGGCGCCAGCAGCTCGACCAGGAGCTCAACGAGCGCCGCCAGACCGTCGAGTCGCACGTCAACGAGAACGTGGCGTGGGCCGAGCAGCTCCGCAACCGCACCGAGCAGCAGGCCCGCCGGCTCATCGACGAGTCGCGTACGGAGGCCGAGCAGTCCCTCGCCGCCGCCCGCGCGGAGGCCGAGCGGCTCACCACCGAGGCACGGCAGCGGCTCACCAGCGAGGCGGAGGCCGGGCGGGCCGAGGCCGAAGCGATCCTGCGCCGGGCCCGCGCCGAGGCCGAGCGTCTCCTGAACGCCGCCTCCACGCAGGCCCAGGAGGCCACCGACCACGCGGAGCAGCTGCGGTCCTCGACGGCAACTGAGTCCGAGCAGGCCCGCCGCCAGTCCGCCGAGCTGAACCGCACGGCCGAGCAGCGCATGGCCGAGGCCGAGACGGCGCTGCGCGAGGCGCGGGCCGAGGCGGAGAAGGCCGTCGCCGAGGCCAAGGAGTCCGCGGCGAAGGCGCTGGCCACCGCGGAGGCCACCAACGAGCAGCGCACGCGTACGGCGAAGGAGCAGGTGGCCCGCCTGGTCGGCGAGGCGACCAAGGAGTCCGAGGCCACCAAGGAAGAGGCCGCCCAGGCCCTGGCCGACGCCCGCGCCGAGGGCGAGAAGCTGATCGCCGACGCCGCCGAGAAGGCTCGTACGATCACGGCCGAGGAGACCGCCTCCCAGCTGGCCGCGGCCGCGCGCAGTGCCGAGGAGTCGCTCAACAAGGCCGCCGAGGACGCCAAGAAGACCACGAAGGCCGCGAGCGACGAGGCGGAGCGGATCCGCAGCGAGGCCGAGGCCGAGGCGGACCGGCTGCGGGCCGAGGCGCACGACATCGCGGAGGAGCTCAAGGGCGCCGCGAAGGACGACACCAAGGAGTACCGCGCCAAGACGGTCGAGCTGCAGGAGGAGGCGCGCCGGCTGCGCGGCGAGGCCGAGCAGCTGCGGGCCGAGGCGGTCTCCGAGGGCGAGAGGATCCGCGCCGAGGCCCGGCGCGAGGCGGTGCAGAAGATCGAGGAGGCCGCGGCCTCCGCCGAGGAGCTGCTCACCAAGGCCCGTGGCGACGCCGAGGAGCTGCGGACCGGCGCGAGCGCGGACGCCGAGAAGGTCCGCACCGAGGCCATCGAGCGCGCCACGACGCTGCGCAAGCAGGCCGAGGAGACCCTGGAGCGCACCCGCACCGAGGCCGAGCGGCACCGCGACGAGGCCCGGGAGCAGGCCGAGGCCACGAAGGCGGAGGCCGAGGAGGCGGCGCGGCAGCTGCGCCAGGAGGCCGACGAGGCGGTCGAGCGCCGGCGGGCCGAGGCCGCCGAGGAGTTGACCCGCCTGCACACCGAGGCCGAGGAGCGCCTCACCGCGGCCGAGACGTCCCTTGAGGACGCCCGCACCGAGGCCGAGCGGCTGCGGCGCGAGGCCGCGGACGAGACGGAGCGGCTGCGCACCGAGGCCGCCGAGCGGATCCGCACGCTGCAGGCGCAGGCCGAGAAGGAGGCCGAGCGGCTGCGCACCGAGGCCGCCGCGGAGGCCTCCGAGTCGCGTGCCGAGGGCGAGGCCGTCGCCGTACGCCTGCGCAGTGAGGCCGCGACGGAGGCCGAGCGGCTCAAGACCGAGGCGCAGGAGACCGCGGACCGGGTGCGCGCGGAGGCCACGGCCGCCGCGGAGCGGGTGTCGGCGGAGGCGGCCGAGGCGCTGTCGGCCGCCCAGGAGGAGGCCGCGCGGCGCCGCCGGGAGGCCGAGGAGCTGCTGTCCTCGGCGCGGACGGAGGCGGACCAGGAGCGGGAGCGGGCCCGCGAGCAGAGCGAGGAGCTGCTCGCCGCGGCGCGCAAGCGGGTCGACGAGGCGCAGGCCGAGGCGCAGCGCCTGGTCGAGGAGGCGGACCAGCGGGCCGGCGATCTGGTCGCCGCGGCCGAGCTGACGGCGCAGCAGGTGCGGGACTCCGTGGCCGGTCTGCACGAGCAGGCGCAGGAGGAGATCACGGGGCTGCGCTCGGCGGCCGAGCACGCGGCGGAGCGCACCCGCGGCGAGGCCACCGAGGAGGCCGAGCGGGTCCGCACGGACGCGTACGCGGAGCGGGAGCGCGCCTCCGAGGACGCGACGCGGCTGCGGCGCGAGGCCCAGGAGGAGACCGAGGCCGCCAAGTCCCTTGCGGAGCGCACCGTTTCGGAGGCGCTCGCGGAGGCCGAACGGCTCAAGTCGGAGGCGACGGAGCACGCCCAGCGAGCGCGTACGGAGGCGTCCGAGCGGCTGTCGACGGCCGAGCAGGACGCGTCCCGTACGCGCGCCGAGGCCCGCGACGACGCCAACCGGATTCGTACGGACGCGGCGGAGCAGGCCGACCGGCTGATCGGCGAGGCGACTTCGGAGGCCGAGCGGCTGCAGTCGGAGACGCGGACGGCCGCCGACCAGCTGCGTACGGACACCCAGGCCGCGGCGGAGCAGCTGCGTACCGAGACGCAGACCGCCGCCGACCAGCTGCGCGCCGAGAGCCAGGCCGCGGCGGACCAACTGCGCGCCGAGACCCGCGCGGAGGCCGACCGGACGCTCGCGGAGGCGAGCGGCGAGGCGGAGCGGCTGCGCGCGGAGGCGGCGGAGACGGTCGGTTCGGCGCAGCAGCACGCGGAGCGGATCCGCGGCGAGGCCGAGCGGGTCAAGGCGGAGGCCGCCGCCGAGGCGGAGCGGCTGCGCGCCGAGGCGCAGGCCGAGGCCGAGAAGACCCGGGACGAGGCCCGCGCGGACGCCAACAAGCGTCGTACGGAGGCCGCCGAGCAGGTCGACAAGCTCATCACGGAGTCGACGGCGGAGGCGGAGAAGCTGACGTCCGAGGCGGGCGAGCAGGCGCTGAAGACGACCACGGACGCGGAGACGCAGGCCGACACGATGGTCGGCGCCGCCCGCAACGAGGCCGAGCGGCTGGTCTCCGAGGCGCGCGGCGAGGGCCACGCGATGGTGGAGAAGGCGCGTACGGACGCGGACGGACTCCTCGTCGGCGCCCGCCGGGACGCGACCCAGATCCGGGAGCGGGCCGAGGAACTGCGCGAGCGCATCACCGGCGAGATCGAGGAGCTGCACGAGCGGGCGCGGCGCGAGTCGGCCGAGCAGATGAAATCTGCGGGAGAGCGTTGTGACGCCCTGGTGAAGGCCGCCGAGGAGCAGCTGGCCGAGGCGCAGGAGAAGGCCAAGGAGCTGCGGGCGGACGCCGATTCGGAGGCGAGCAAGGTGCGCATCTCCGCCGTGAAGAAGGCGGAGGGGCTCATCAAGGAGGCCGAGCAGAAGAAGGCCGACGCCGTGCGGGAGGCCGAGCGGCTCACCTCGGAGGCGGAGCGCGAGGCCGCGCGGCTCGTCGAGGAGGGGCAGCGCGAGCTGGACGTCCTGGTGCGCCGCCGCGAGGACATCAACGCCGAAATCTCCCGGGTTCAGGACGTCTTGGAGGCCCTTGAGTCCTTCGAGGTGCCCTCGGCCGGCGGCAACGGCAAGGCGGGCGGCGGCTCCGGGGGCGGCGTCAAGGCGGGGGCGACGATCGGTGCCCCTCGATCGGGTGGGAAGTCGTCCGAAAACTGATCGGAACGCCATCTTCCGTGCTCGGCAAGGGTGTTGGGGCGCCGCGTCGGCAAGCGGTCCGGCCATGAGCCACCCGAAAGGGGGGTCATTCTCCAGATCAAACGGGCAACTGCTCGATGACACGCCGCCATGACCCCTAGGATTCCTCCTAACACCTCACCGGTCTCAGTTGACAGGAACCCCATGAGCGACACTTCCCCCTACGGCTTCGAGCTTGTGCGGCGTGGGTACGACCGCGCTCAGGTGGACGAACGTATCTCTAAGCTCGTCTCCGACCGTGACTCCGCTCTCGCTCGCATCACTGCTCTGGAAAAGCGCATCGAGGAGCTCCACCTCGAGACGCAGAACGCCCAGGCCCAGGTGAACGACGCCGAGCCGTCGTACGCCGGGCTCGGTGCCCGCGTCGAGAAGATCCTCCGGCTCGCCGAGGAGGAGGCCAAGGACCTGCGCGAGGAGGCCCGCCGGGCCGCCGAGCAGCACCGCGAGCTGGCCGAGTCCGCCGCGCAGCAGGTGCGCAACGACGCGGAGGCGTTCGCCGCCGAGCGCAAGGCCAAGGCCGAGGACGAGGGCGTCCGGATCGTCGAGAAGGCCAAGGGCGAGGCGACCGCGCTGCGCACCGAGGCCCAGAAGGACGCGCAGTCCAAGCGCGAGGAGGCCGACGCCCTCTTCGAGGAGACCCGCGCCAAGGCCGCGCAGGCCGCCGCCGATTTCGAGACCAACCTCGCCAAGCGCCGCGAGCAGTCCGAGCGCGACCTGGCCTCGCGTCAGGCCAAGGCCGAGAAGCGTCTCGCCGAGATCGAGCACCGCGCCGAGCAGCTGCGCCTGGAGGCGGAGAAGCTGCGTACGGACGCGGAGCGTCGTGCGCGCCAGACGGTGGAGACGGCGCAGCGCCAGGCCGAGGACATCGTGGCGGACGCCAACGCCAAGGCCGACCGGATCCGCAGCGAATCCGAGCGCGAGCTGGCGGCCCTGACCAACCGCCGCGACTCGATCAACGCGCAGCTGACCAACGTGCGCGAGATGCTGGCGACCCTCACCGGTGCCGCCGTGGCCGCGCAGGCCGCGCCCGGCGGCGAGGAGGAGCCGGTCACCCGCGGGGTTCCGGCGCAGCAGACCCGGTGACCGCACGGCCGCTGCCGTAGGCCGTTTCCTTCGGGAACGGATCTGCCCCGAGCGGGACGAAGCCCTCTGTCACTCAAGTGGCAGGGGGCTTTGTCCCGTTTTAGCGTGGGCCGCATGATCGAGCTCGAGGGCCTGACGAAGCGGTACGGGGAGAAGGTCGCCGTCAACCACCTCACCTTCACCGTCAGACCCGGTGTCGTCACCGGCTTCCTCGGGCCCAACGGCGCCGGCAAGTCCACCACGATGCGGATGCTCCTCGGCCTGGACCATCCCACCGCGGGCGACGTCCGGATCGACGGCCGGCACTACGACCAGATCCGGCACCCGCTCACGTACATCGGCGCCCTCCTCGACGCCAAGGCGATGCACGGCGGGCGCAGCGCGTTCAACCACCTCCTCTGCCTGGCGCAGTCCAACGGCATCACGAAGTCCCGGGTGGCGGAGGTGCTCGACACCGTCGGCCTGACCGCCGTCGCGAAGAAGAAGGCCAAGGGCTTCTCGCTCGGCATGGGCCAGCGGCTCGGCATCGCGGGCGCGCTCCTCGGCGACCCGCAGATCCTGATGTTCGACGAGCCGGTCAACGGCCTCGACCCCGAGGGCATCCACTGGATCCGGAATCTGATGAAGTCGCTCGCGGCGCAGGGCCGCACCGTCTTCGTCTCCTCCCATCTGATGAGCGAAATGGCCCTCACGGCGGACCACTTGGTCGTCATCGGCCAGGGGCGTCTCCTCGCGGACACCTCGATGGCCGACTTCATCCGGCAGAACTCGCGGTCGTACGTACGGCTGCGCTCACCGCAGCAGGAACGGCTCAGGGACGTGTTGCGGCAGGCCGGGATCACCGCCGTCGAGGCCGGAAACGGAACCCTGGAGGTGGACGGGGCGCGGTCCGAGCGGATCGGGGAGCTGGCCGCCAAGCACCAGCTCGTCCTCCATGAACTCAGCCCGCAGCAGGCGTCCTTGGAAGAGGCCTTCATGCAGTTGACCGCCGAGTCGGTGGAGTACCACGCGCACGCGGAGACGGGCCCGCCGGACACCGACGGCTGGGCGGGCGGTCCGGGTTCCGCCTCGCCCGGCGCCGGTGGCGGCTGGGGCGAGCAGTGGGCTCGGGAACAGCGGCAGAAGAAGACGGGGAGCTGAGCCGATGTCCTCGGGACGCGTACTCACATCGGAGTGGACCAAGATCCGTTCGGTGGCGTCGACGGTCTGGACGCTCGGCCTCGCCGTCGTCGTGACGATCGGGCTCGGACTGCTCATCTCGATCCTCGCCAAGAACGACTTCGCCAACATGAACGCCCGCGACCGGCTCGCCTTCGACCCGACCGCGATCAGCTTCGCGGGGATGGGCCTCGGGCAGCTGGCGATGATCGTCTTCGGTGTGCTCGTGGTGTCGAACGAGTACAGCACCGGGATGATCCGCACCTCGCTCGCGGCGGTGCCGCAGCGCGCGGCGTTCCTGTTCAGCAAGATCGTGGTGGCCACGGCGCTCGCGCTCGTGGTGGCCATGGTCACCAGCTTCATCACGTTCTTCGTCGGCCAGGCCGCGATGGGCGAGCACCGGGCCTCGCTCGGCGACGCCGGGGTGCTGCGGGCGGTGATCGGCGGCGGGCTCTACATGACGCTGATCGCGGTCTTCTCGATGGGCGTCGCCGCGATGCTGCGCAGCCCGATGCTGTCGCTCGGCATCCTGATGCCGTTCTTCTTCCTGGTCTCCAGCATCCTCGGCAATGTCTCGGCGACGAAGAAGATCGGCCAGTTCCTGCCGGACCAGGCGGGCCAGAAGATCATGCAGGTGGTCAGCCCGCTGGACGACGACACTCCGTACGGGCCCTGGGGCGGCCTGGCGATCATGGTGGCGTGGGTGGCGGTGGCCGTTCTGGGCGGGTTCGTACTGATCAAACGGAGAGATGCTTAGGGGGTACGGGCTTGCTCTGGGGGCACGTCCTCAGGGGCGCGGGGAACTGCGCGCCCGGCCCCGACGCGGCCGCACCCGGCGACGAACCGTTCTGGTGAGGAGGTACACGTGGACGGGCGCACCCTGCTCGAACTCGGGCTCGCCACCGTGCCGTTCGAGCATCCGCTGACGTATCCGGGACAACCGGTGCCCTGGCCCGCCCTGCTGCGCGGGGACCGGCTGCTGCGCCTCGCGAGCGGCGCGGGTTCGCTCGGCGGGATGTACGTCGAGGGCGGGCCGCGGCTCGACCAGGTCCTGGACGACCTGGACCGCCGCCATCCCGTCCTCGCCGTCGGCTCCAACGCCTGCCCCGCCCAGGTCGCGTACAAGCTCGCGCGGCGCTCCCTCAGCACGGACGTGCCGATGGTGCCGGTCAGGGTGCGCGGCATCGGCATCGGGTGCTCCGCCCATGTGGGGCGGGCCGGATATGTGGCCGCCGCCCCCTACCCGGACCCGGACAGCACCCTCACCCTCGTCCTCAGCTGGCTCGACGACGCACAGCTCGCCGCCGTCGACGCCACCGAGCTCCCGAACTACCGGCGCCGCTGGCTGGACGAGAGCCACGTCGACGCAGGCGGGCCCGGAGCCTGGATCTACACCGGGGAGCGGGGCGTGCTCGCCGGTCCCGACGGGCGGCCGCTGGCCGGGGGCGAGCAGGGGGCGCTGCTCACCGGGCTGCTCGCGGGATCGGCGGCGCTGCGCGCGCTGCTCGGGCCCGACGCGCGGTCCTGGGTGCGGGCGGCGCGGGCCGACGCGGCCGTGCGCGACGAGGCCGCGCGGCTCTTCGCAGCCGAGAGCCGGGTCCTTCACCCGACTTGGCCGGAACCGTCAAGGCGTGGATATCCTCCTAATCCTTACGGGGGCGTGAGCACTGCCCCGACGTCCTGACCTCTCGATGGGTGCGGAGAATGATCGAGGCAGTCGGCCTGACCAAGCGCTACGGCGCGAAGACGGCCGTGTACAACCTTTCCTTCCAGGTCCGGCCGGGTACCGTCACCGGCTTCCTCGGGCCGAACGGATCGGGCAAGTCCACGACGATGCGGATGATCCTCGGGCTCGACAACCCGACCGCGGGACGTGTCACGATCGCGGGCTACCCCTACCGCAGGCTGCCGAACGCGCCCCGCCAGGTCGGCGCGCTGCTCGACGCCAAGGCGGTGCACGGCGGCCGGCACGCCCGCAACCACCTGCTCTCGCTCGCCCAGCTGTCCGGCATCCCGGCCTCCCGGGTCGACGAGGTGCTCGGGGTCGTGGGCCTCACGGAGGTCGCGAAGAAGCGGTCCAAGGGCTTCTCGCTCGGCATGGGCCAGCGGCTCGGCATCGCCGCCGCGCTCCTTGGCGACCCGCAGGTGCTGCTCTTCGACGAGCCGGTCAACGGCCTCGACCCCGAGGGCATCCTCTGGGTCAGGAACCTGATGAAGTCGCTCGCCGCCGAGGGCCGTACGGTCTTCGTCTCCTCGCACCTGATGTCCGAAATGGCCCTCACCGCCGAGCACTTGATCGTGATCGGCCGCGGCCAGCTGCTCGCCGACATGAGCGTCCGTGAGTTCATCGCGGCCAACTCGGCGGGCTTCGCGCGCGTCCGTACGCCGGAGACCGAGCCGCAGCAGCGCGAGAAGCTGACGTCGGCGCTGACCGAGGCGGGCGGCCAGGTGCTGCCCGAGCAGGACGGCGCACTGCGCGTCACGGGCCTGCCGCTGCCCCGCATCAGCGACCTCGCGCACGACGCGGACGTACGCCTGTGGGAGCTCTCGCCGCACCAGGCCTCCCTGGAAGAGGCGTACATGCGGCTCACCCAGGGCGCCGTGGACTACCGCTCCACGGCCGACCAGCTGGGCGGCTTCCAACAGCCGCAGCCGCCGGGCCTCGCCCCGGGCATTGCGCCGCCGGTGCCGGTGCCGGGCCAGGACCAGCCGGGCTGGTACCCGCCGCCCGCCCCGCAGCAGGGCGGACAGCCGAACCCGTACGCGGGCCAGGCCGCCGCCCCGCAGGCCCCGGCTCAGCCGCAGGGCGCGACGCCGCCGGAGCACACGGCGATGCTGCGCACCCTGCCCGCCCCGCAGCAGGAGCAGCAGACGGCGATGCTGCGCAAGCTCCCGGAGCCGCAGCAGCCTCCGCAGCCGCAGGCCGAGGCGCAGGCGCAGCCGCTGCCCCAGGAGCAGCCGCCCGCCGCCGAACCGACCAAGAGCGCCACCAGCGACAACGAGGACGCCACCCGATGAGCACTCCGCCCACGCCCTCCGTGCCGCAGCCGCAGCAGCCCCAGCAGCCCCCGTCCATGCCGCCCGCTCCCCCGCAGCAGCCGCAGCAGCCTCCGCAGGCGCCCCAGGGGCAGCCGGTCCCGCAGCCGCAGGCGCCCGCCGGTCAGCAGCCTCCGCAGGAGCACACCGCGATGCTGCGCACCCTGCCCGCCCCGCACCAGCAGGGCCAGCAGCAGCCCGCACCGCACCAGGCCCCACAGGCCCAGCAGGCCCAGCAGGCCCAGCAGGCCCAGCAGCAGTGGCAGTCGGGCCCGCCCGTGGAGACGTACGTCTCGCCGATCCCGATCACGAAGACGCACCTCGGGCACGCGCTCGCCTCGGAGTGGACGAAGATCCGCAGCGTGCGCTCGACGATCTGGACGCTCGGCGTGATGCTCGTCCTGGTCCTCGGCATCGGCACGCTGATCGGCGTCATCGCCGCATCGGCCGACATGGAGCTCGGCGGCCAGTCGGCCATCGGCCTCGGCTCCTTCGGCATCCTGCTCGGCATGCTGTGCGTGATGACGCTCGGCGTGCTGACCATCGGCTCCGAGTACGGCACCGGAATGATCCGTACGACGACGACGGCCTGCCCGTCCCGCAGCCGGATCCTGGCCGCCAAGGCGATCGTCTTCTTCGCCCTGGTCTTCGTCGTCACCACGGTGGCCGCCGCGCTGGTGGCCGTGGTGCAGACCGGCATGGTCGACGGGGCGAGCGCGACCGGCGAGGAGTGGCTGCGCGGCACGGTCGGCGTGGGCCTCTTCGTCGCGACGCTCGGGCTGCTCTCGCTCGCGGTGGGTGCCCTGGTGCGGCACTCCGCCGGAGCGATCACGATCATGATCGGCCTGGTGCTGCTGCCGCTGGTCCTGGCCATGTTCATGTTCTCGAAGTCCCTGGAGGACCTGCAGCTGTTCCTGCTGCAGTACGCCGTCCCCAGCCAGCTGATCGCCTTCTACGGCGACTCGGTCGCCGGCGGCACGGGCCCCACGGGCTGGGAGCCGCTGTGGATCATGCTGGGCCTGACGGCCGTCGCCTTCGGCGCCGCGTTCCTCACCACCGAGACCAGGGACGTCTGACCGGGAGGACGGAACCCTCAGAACCTCGGCGCGTCACGGGACCGCCGCACCCGCGTGGTGCGGCGGTCCCGCGCGTTCCAGCACGCCTTGTGCCAGTGCCTGCGGTCGTCGACGCCCGCGCCGTGCTCCGGCCAGGCCACCACGTGCGGCACGGACGAGCGGATCTCCTGGTCGCAGCCGGGGCAGCGGTACGTCTTGCCGGGCCCGCCGGAACCCGCGACCTGCCGGACGGTGAACTCCTCGCCCTGCCACGACTCGGTGTACTGATGGCCGCCGTAACGCGGACGCTCGTCGTCCGCTCCCCTGCCGTTGGAGCCTGCGCCCTTGGGGCGGTTGCGGCGCGGAGACACGGAACACCTCACGTGCGTACGGAAGCCGATGGGACCGCTCCAGCCTACGCGCCGCGACCCTGGGTACCCGAGCCTCGGCGGAGGGACCGCTCTTCCGGGGCACTCTCCCGTATGAAAATGGGCCAACCTGTATGCCAGGCCGTGCCCTTGGCACGTGCTGTGCGTTGTTGCCCTAGGGGAGGCCGCGTCGGCGCCGAGAGGCAGGAGTGCGATGCGTGTAGGAAGTTTTGTACTGGCCGCGCAGTTCCCGGGCCAGGGCCAGGGCGAGGCGCTGCACCGCGCCCTGCGGATCGGCGAGGTCGCCGAGGAGTCCGGGCTCGACTCGGTCTGGCTGGCCGAGCACCACTTCGTCCCGTACGGAGTGTGCCCGTCCGCGGCGACGTTCGCGGCGTTTCTGCTCGGCCGCACCCACCGCATCCGCGTCGGCACCGCCGTGAGCGTGCTGCCCACCCAGCATCCGGTGGCCCTTGGCGAGCAGGCCGCGCTGCTCCACCTCACCAGCGGCGGCCGCTTCACGCTCGGCGTGGGCCGCGGGGGACCGTGGGTGGACCTGGAGGTCTTCGGCAAGGACATCGGGGCGTACGAGAGCGGCTTCCCCGAATCCCTCGACCTGCTCCTGGAGTGGCTGCGCAAGTCTCGGGTCGGCACGTCCGGGGAGCAGTTCAACTTCCGTGAGGTGGCGGTCGTTCCGCGCCCCGACGAGGCGCTGTCCGGGCCCGCCGGTCCGGAGGTCGTGCTGGCCTGCACCTCGCCCGCGAGCGTCAGGCTCGCGGCGGAGCGCGGCCTGCCGATGCTGCTCGGAATGCACGTCGGGGACGAGGAGAAGGCCGAGATGGTGGCGCTCTGGCGGTCGAGCGCACTGGCCGCGGGGCACACGCCGGACGCCGTGCGGTCGGCCGGTCATGTCTCGGCCGGAGTGGCGCAGGTCGCGGACCGCGGTGCGCAGGCGGCGGAGACGCTCCTGAAGGCGATGCCGGGCTGGCTGAAGCAGGGCCTGGACGCCCATGTCACGGTCGACGGCCGGGAGCGGCGGATGCGGGACCCGCTGGCGTACACCGAGATGCTCTGCGGGATCCACCCGGTGGGCACGCCCCGGCTGTGCGCGGACCGGCTCGCGGCGACCGCGGAGCGCACCGGCGTCACCCGCTTCGCACTGCTGATGGAGGGCTCCGGAGACCTGGCGGCGACGGAGGAGAACGTACGCCGGCTCGGCGCGGAGGTGCTGCCGCAGCTCGGCTGAGAACCGCGCACGAGTGGGCTGCCGCCCCGGACTAGTGACACCTCCCGCGTACGGGACGGCAGCGACAGGCTTCAGCAGTCCCTGAGTTCCGGCGACTGGTTCAGCAACTGGCCCCGTATGGAAGTGAACTTGGCCAGCCGGTCGTCGACCTCGGAGTCGAGCGGAAAGACCGCGACGCGGTGGCAGTTCTGGAACGCGAGACGCACTCCGAAGTGGCGCTGCAGCGCCCCTCGTATCGCGTCACTCGCGAGTGCACGCAGCAGCTGACCACGCGCCTGCTCGTCCGGCGGCGGCGTCTGGTTGTCGGCGAACTCGCCACCGTCCACCTTCAGCTGAGCCACCAGAGAGCTGATCATCTCCCATGCGTAAGGCAGGGAGGTCCGGACGCAGTCGACGAATGCGGCTTCGTCGACCTCGCCTCGCTCGGCCTGTTCCAACAGTGCCGGTGAGACGTCGAGCGACATGGGTTCTCCTCTCGCACCCCCGGGGAGCGGGGGCTGACGGACAGGCAAGGGCGACGCATACGCAGCGTGCACGCGTGACGACCACCCGCTTCCACGGTATGCAACCTGTCCTGCCCGCACCAGGAGAATGCGCGCACAACCGGCCATGGGCGAACAGTGTCCTTCCCGGAATATGGGGCGGATCGCGCAGCCCTGTTCCGCCCCTGCGGTTCGTCGTACGAGGGCGTTTCGCGCGGAGCGGGGGGTGTCCAGTAGCGTTGCCGACCATGCGTCTCGTCATCGCCCGCTGCTCCGTCGACTACGCGGGCCGGCTCACCGCCCACCTCCCCCTCGCGCCCCGCCTCATCCTCGTGAAGGCGGACGGCAGTGTCTCGATCCACGCGGACGACCGGGCCTACAAGCCCCTGAACTGGATGTCGCCGCCGTGCACCCTGAAGGAGGGTTCGGGGGACGACGCGGGCGTCTGGACGGTCGTGAACAAGGCGGGCGAGAAGCTCATCATCACGATGGAGCAGATCCTGCACGACTCCTCGCACGAACTGGGCGTCGACCCGGGCCTCATCAAGGACGGCGTGGAAGCGCACCTCCAGGAGCTGCTCGCCGACCGGATCGAGACTCTTGGCGAGGGATACACCCTGATCCGCCGCGAGTACCCGACGGCGATCGGCCCGGTCGACATCCTGTGCCGGGACTCCGACGGCGCGACGGTGGCCGTGGAGATCAAGCGCCGGGGCGAGATCGACGGCGTGGAGCAACTCACGCGCTACCTGGACCTGTTGAACCGCGACCCGCACCTGGCTCCGGTGAAGGGTGTCTTCGCCGCGCAGGAGATCAAGCCCCAGGCGCGCGTCCTCGCGACGGATCGCGGCATCGACTGCGCGGTCCTGGACTATGACGCGTTGCGCGGCATCGAGGACGACAAGTTGCGGTTGTTCTGAGGGTCGTATACCGCGGACCGTTCCGCACCGTCGACTCGGTCGCCGTCGATCGCCCTCCGGGCTCGTCCTCAAGCGCCGGACGGGCTGAAGCTGCCGTCGTTCGGCTGCCGCGCCGTCGTGGCTGGTCGCGCAGTTCCCCGCGCCCCTAAAAAACCCGCCCCACCGGCAAATTCAGCCCCTCCGGCGTTTGAGGAGCGGGGGTCCGGGGGCTGGCCCCCGAAGCGGGGTCCAGGGGCGCAGCCCCGGGCAGGGGCCTGGGGGCGCAGCCCCCAGAGCTGTCCGCAGGACTTTCGGGAAGGGGCGGGTAGGGGAAAAGCACGCCGCCCTCAAGCCGAACTCTCCACCCCCGAAGGCGCCCCGCTGCCCGACGGCGCCGCCGCGCTGCTGCTCGCCGGTTCGCTGGAGCCGGGGTCCGTGTCCGAAGGGTCCGGCTCCGGGTCCGGGGAGGACGGCGGCGGTGAGGACGTCGGCGGCTTCGTGGTCGTCGGAGGCTTCGACGAGGACGGCGGCTTCGTCGTCGTAGGAGGCTTGGAGGAGCTCGGCGGCTTCGTGGTCGTCGGGTCGTCCGAGGGCGAACCGCTCGGGCTCGGGGACTCGCCGCCGCTCGGGCTGTCCGAGGGCGAGCCGCTGCCGGGCGAGCCCGAGGTGCCCGGCGTCCACGGCGCGGCCGGGCCGCTGCTCCGCTCGTCCTCCGGCAGGTCCGCGGGCAGGTCGTCGTCCTGCTGCCCGCTCGTACGGTCGGGCCTGACCGTGTCGGGCGGTGTCTCGTCGTCGGAGATCGCGCCGAGCGTCACCACGGTGCCGAGGACGACCGCGAGCAGCGCACCCGCCCCGGCCGCGGCGAGGTTGCGTCGCGTACCGGCGACGGCCGCCTTGCGCGGGCCGTCCTCCTGCGACTCGGCGGCCGCCCGGCTCACCACCGTCTGGACCTCGTCCGGCGCGAAGCCGGGGTGCGGCGGCGCGGCGGACACCGCACACGGCGCCCCGTCCTCCCGCCGGCTCACCGGAAGGCCCGCGGGCGGTGTGGTGCCGTCGCGGTCGGAGACCAGGGCGAGGGCCCTGCGGCCCGCGACGGTGCCCCGCTTGTCGGCGAGCGCGCCGCGCATCCCGATGGACGCCTCCAGCTCCGTACGGGCTCGCTCCAGCTGGCCGCCGAGGAGCGCGAGGACGCCCAACTCGTGGTGGAAGTACGCCTCTTCGGCCACCTCACCGGCGAGCCTGGCCGCCTCCTGGCCGATCCGCAGGACCCGCTCCCAGGCGCCCCAGGCGAGCCCCGCCGCGAGCGCGGGTGCGGCGGTGCGGGCGAGCAGGACGGCCGAGCCGAGGTGCCCGGACTCGGTGCCGGGCACGAGCACGCCGAGCGCGGCGATCAGCGCGTCCGACTCGGCGGTGGCGCGTTCAGCGGTGACGGAGGGGTGGCCGGCCCACCAGGCGTAGTGCTGGGCGGCGGCGTGCGCGCGGGCGGGCGCGGTGTCCCCGTACCCGGCGGCTTCCAGCTGGGTGAGGACGCCGGCGGCGAGCCGGTGGCGCGCGCCGGTGGGGCCGACGAGCCCGGTGGCGGCGAGCTCGCCGAGCGCGGCGTCCGCGTGGGTGTCCCCGACGAGGGCGGGCAGATGCGCCTGGTGCGGCACCTCGCCGCCGAGCGCGACCGCGAACTCCAGGGTGGCGCGGGCGGATTCGCTGAGCCGGGACGCGAGCAGCGCGGCGGGCGCCGCGGCCTCGGCGAGGGACGGCAGCGGTACGAGGTCGGGGTCGGGGTCGGCCTCGGCGTCCCCCTGTTCGACGCGCTCGGCGAGGAGCCGGTCCCGCTGCCGCAGCAGCGCACCGGCCTGCATGAAGCGCAGCGGGAGCCCTTCGGACTCGAACCACAGGTCGCCGGCGAGGGCCTCCTCCTCGTCGCTGAGCGGGCGGCCGGTGGCGAGTTCGAGGAGCTTCAGGCCCGCGGCCCGGTCGAGGCCGCCGAGGAAGACCTCTTCGAGGTGCGACTCGGCGGAGGGCGCGGCGACGTCCGGGGTGGCCGCGAGCAGGTAGGCGCACTCGGGGGTGGCGTCGAGGAAGTCCTGCAGGGCGGCGCCGCCGAACTCCAGGTCGTCGAGGACGACGACGGCGCCGATGTCGTGGACGCAGGCGCGGAGCTCGGCCTCGTCGGGCCGGTGTCCGGGCGAGGCGTACACGGCGGCGTACAGCTCGTGGAGGAGTTCGGCCGGGGTGCGGCGGTGGCCGGAGAGCCGGACGACGCCGTCGGGCGCGAGGTCGGCGCAGTCCTCGGCGAGGGCGTCGAGCAGCGAGGTGCGCCCGGAGCCCGCGGGCCCGGTGAGGCGTACGGAGCGGCCGCGGGCGAGCAGCCGGGTGAGCCGTTCGCGTACCTCCTGGCGTTCCAGGAGCGGCGGCCGGACCCGGGCGGGGCCGGGCGGTGGGGGCGGCAGGGCGGCGCTGCGGCGGGCGGCGCGCTCGTCCGCGTCGTACCGCTGCGGATGCGCGGGCTGCTCGCCGGGCGGGCATGGCTCGATCTCGCTGCCGTCGACGGGGTTGACGGTCAGCAGATAGTCCCCGGAGGTCAGCTGAACTGTCCGTACGGGCGCGGCAGTTGAGAACTCCGGGGCGCTCGGGTAGCCCCGGCTCGCGGAGTTCGGGGAGGAGTCGCGGTGCGGGCCCGCGGGGTGCGCGGGCGTCGCGGGGTCGTCGGGGCCGCGGCCGTGCTGACCGTGCTCCTCGGGTCCCCGGCTCGTCGGGTCCATGGTCAAAGCCCCCAAAAGCTTCGTATGCCTTGGCTTCCCCGGCCTTTCGCATACGGCTCTGTCGCTTCTGGTCCGGCACTCACGGGATAGGGGTGAGCGACCGAACCCTAGACCGTGGCGCGGTGTCGGGGAACACCTGGGGTGGCGTGACGTCCGAGACGTCAGGGTCTCACCGGATTTGTCGCGGCGGCCCTGTTCCAGGGCCACAGGGCTGCACGGCCACGCGGGACTACAGGGGGTGCGCCCCGATTCCGCCCTCGATCGCGAGGATGCGGTGCAGCCGGGTGGCCACGAGCAGTCGCTGCATCTGCGGCGGTACGTTGCGCAGCACCAGGCGGCGGCCGCAGCGGCCGGCCTGGCGGTGGGCGCCCATGATGACGCCGAGTCCGGTGGCGTCGAGGGCGGCGAGGTCCGAGAGGTCGAGGACGAGGTCGCCCACACCCTCGTCCAGGGCCGAGTGCAGGACAGTCCGGGCGTCCGCCGCGCTTCGGACGTCGAGGCTGCCCCCGACGGTCAGCTCGGCGTGGTCGCCCCTGATGTGCATATGCGCTCCCGAGAGTGCTGTGGCGTCGTCGCCACCGTCGTCACGTACGTCCCAACTGTGGTCTCACTGAACTGACGGGCCCACGGACGAGGAAGTTGTCGTCCGTGAGCGAACCGATACGCAATTCACCCCTGAGGGGGACCCGGCCGGTGCCCGTACGGGTCGCGTACGGATGTCCGGCCGGGGTACGGCGGTTCAGTGCTGGTAGAACCCCTGCCCGCTCTTGCGGCCGATGTCGCCGGCGTCGACCATGCGGCGCATCAGCTCCGGCGGAGCGAACTTCTCGTCCTGGGATTCCGTGTAGATGTTGCTCGTCGCGTGCAGCAGGATGTCGACCCCGGTCAGGTCGGCGGTGGCCAGAGGGCCCATCGCGTGGCCGAAGCCCAGCTTGCAGGCGATGTCGATGTCCTCGGCGGTGGCGACGCCCGACTCGTAGAGCTTGGCGGCCTCCACCACGAGGGCGGAGATCAGCCTAGTGGTGACGAAGCCCGCGACGTCGCGGTTCACGACGATGCAGGTCTTGCCGACCGACTCGGCGAACTCCCTTGCGGTGGCGAGGGTTTCGTCGCTGGTCTTGTAGCCGCGGACCAGCTCGCAGAGCTGCATCATCGGCACCGGCGAGAAGAAGTGCGCTCCGACGACCCGCTCCGGACGCTCCGTCACGGCCGCGATCTTGGTGATCGGGATGGCGGAGGTGTTGGAGGCGAGCACGGTCTCGGGGCGCACGAGCTTGTCGAGCGTACGGAAGATCTCGTGCTTGACCTCAAGCTTTTCGAAGACGGCCTCTAGTACGACGTCCGCGTCGGCGGCGCCGTCCAGATCGGTGGTCGTGGTGATCCGGGCCAGCGCTGCCTCGGCGTCCTCGGCGCTGAGCTTGCCCTTGCTCACGAACTTCTCGTACGAGGCCTTGATGCCGTCGGTGCCACGGGTCAGGGCCGCGTCGGTGACATCGCGAAGGACCACGTCCCAGCCCGCCTGGGCGGAGACCTGAGCGATACCGGACCCCATGAGTCCGGCTCCGACGACGGCGAGCTTCCGTGCCACTGTGCGATCCCCTTTGACAGTTGCGGTCTTACCCGTGGTTAACAACGAACTCTCCGGCGGAGACTAGCGGGCGTGAGGCCCCCTTGGGGCAGTACGAGATACGCGTCACGTCTCATCTGACGGACATCACACGCAGTGGCTCGATCCACTTGTCCGCACCGCGTAGTTGGGGCGTTTTCCGGCGGAAAGGTCGGCGTCCGCGCGGCGGAGGTCGGGAGTAACCTCGGCCCCATGGTCATTCTGTCGCGCATCTACACCCGCACCGGGGACACCGGCACCACCGCTCTGGGCGACATGAGCCGCGCCCCCAAGACCGATCTGCGGATCGCGGCGTACGCCGACGCCAACGAGGCCAACGCCGTGCTCGGCACCGCGATCGCCCTCGGCGGCCTCGACGAGGAGGTCGTGGGCGTCCTCACGCGGGTCCAGAACGACCTGTTCGACGTGGGCGCCGACCTCTCCACGCCGGTCGTCGAGAACCCCGAATACCCGCCGCTGCGCGTCGAGCAGACTTACGTCGACAAGCTGGAGGCGGACTGCGACCACTTCAACGAGCAGCTGGAGAAGCTCCGTTCGTTCATCCTGCCCGGCGGCACGCCCGGCGCGGCCCTGCTGCACCAGGCGTGCACGGTCGTCCGGCGCGCCGAGCGGTCCACCTGGGCGGCGCTCGAAACACACGGCGAGACGATGAACGCGCTGACGGCGACGTATCTCAACCGCCTGTCCGACCTCCTGTTCATCCTGGCCCGCGTCGCCAACAAGGAGGTCGGTGACGTGCTGTGGGTTCCCGGCGGCGAGCGGTGACCCTCAGCGCCTGCTGAGTTCCTTCGCGGAGGCCCCGTCGCCGACACCGGCCGGGGCCTTCTTCGGGAACAGGGTGTACGCGCCGGCGATCACCACGTTGATCCCGACCACGAACAGCATCCGCTGCTGCCACGCCTCCAGCGAGCTGACGTCCCCCGAGCCCTCGACGTACCAGATCGCGCACTGCAGCAGCCCGAGCGCGATCGCCGAGGCGAGCACCCAGCGGGCCGCCAGCTTCCACTCGTGCAGCGCGCGGGCCATGCCGTACTTCGGGGTGGTGGGCGGCGGGCCGCCGAAGAAGCGGTGCGCGACGCGGACGTCGACCCACTTGACCGTGTAGTGGCCGAGCGCGATCGAGTAGCCGATGTAGGCCGCCGCGAGGCCGTGCTTCCAGTCCGGCTCCGCGCCGCCGCGCAGATCGATCGCCGTGGCCACGAACAGGACCACTTCGAGCAGCGGCTCACAGAGCAGGACGGCGACGCTCGCGCGCGGCATCTTCGCCCCGTACCGCAGGGCGAGGGCCAGGGCGAGCAGCACCCAGAAGCCGACCTCGCAGATGATGATGAGCGTGACGATCACGGGACTCTCCTCTCACGGTCCCTCCAGCGTCCCGTCCGTACCCCGCCCCTTCGTCGTCTGCGCTGACGAACCGCGAGTACATCGAAGGATGCAGTCCCGCACCGCCCCACCTCGATCCGCGTACGGAGGCCACGGCGCCGCCCGCCGTGTTGGATGGGGAGCGTGACTTCCGAGAGCCGACCCCGCGAGGCCGACCGCCCGCCGCGCCGACGCGCGGGAGTCGCGAGCCTGCCCCGGCCGCACCGCGTCGACGTCCTGATCGCCCTCTCCGGCCTGCTCGGCGGGCTCGTCCTCTGGGGCATCGGCCTCGGCATACGCACCGCGCCCGTCCCCTCGCTCCCGGACGCCTGGCTCCTCGTACCGCTGGCCCTCATGTCCGGCCTGGAGCTGCTGCGCCGCACGCTGCCGCAGACCGCGCTCGCCCTCGGCACGCTCGCGCTGGTGGCCGACCAGTTCACGCCCGGCAACCTCGTGACCATCATCCTCTTCGCGGACCTCGCGTACGCCGCCGTCCTGTACGGCTCGCCCGCCGCCGCCCGGCGTCTTCCGTGGGCCACCGGGCTCGCCACGGTCGCCGCCACGCTCGGTTTCCTGGCCTGGTACCAGCAGCCCGAGGCGGTACTGCTCGGCCTCATGGTCGGCCTCATCACCTTCACCCCCGCCACCACGGGCGCCATCGTCCGCAACCACCGGGACGCCGCCGAGGCCGCCCGGCTGCGGGCCCAGCAGACCGCGCTGCTCGCCGAGATGGACCGCACCCAGGCCGTCACCGCCGAACGCGCCCGGATGGCCCGCGAGCTGCACGACATGGTCGCCAACCACCTGTCCGCCATCGCCATCCACTCCACCGCCGCGCTCTCCCTGGACGACCCCCGCACCACCCGCGACGCCCTCGGCGTGATCCGCGAGAACAGCGTCGACGGACTGGCCGAGATGCGCCGCCTCATCGGTCTGCTCCGGGACGGCAGCGACGACCACGAACCGGCGGCGGCACCCACCCTCGACAGCCTCGCCGCCCTCGCCGAACAGGCCCGCACCAACGGCCTGGACGTCACTCTCGACGACCGCCGCACCGACTCCGCCCGCCTCCCGGCCCCGGTCGAGCTGGCCGCGTACCGGATCGTCCAGGAGTCCCTCACCAACGCCCTCAAGCACGCCGCACCCGGCCCCGTCCACGTCGCCCTGAGCCTCGCCGAGCGGACCCTGGCGGTGACGGTGACCAGCCCCTTCGGCGATCCGTCGGGGCCGCGCGCACCGGGCTCGGGGGCCGGGCTCGTCGGCATGCGGGAGCGGGCCTCGCTGCTCGGCGGGGAGTTCGAGGCGGGCCCGCGCGACAGCGCCGAGGGCGAGATCTGGTACGTAGGGGCCGCGCTGCCCGCCGGGGAAGCCACCGTGAAGGCCCACGAAGGAGGAAGCGCATGATCCGGGTCCTGGTCGCCGAGGACCAGTCGGCCGTACGCGCGGGCCTCGTCCTGATCCTGGGCAGTGCCCCGGACATCGAGGTCGTCGGCGAGGCCGCGGACGGCGAGGAGGCGGTGGCCCGCGCCCGCGAACTGCGCCCCGATCTGGTCCTGATGGACGTCCAGATGCCCCGCCTCGACGGCGTCGCGGCCACCCGCCGGGTGGTGGCCGAGCAGCTCGCCGACGTGCTGGTCCTGACCACCTTCGACCTGGACGAGTACGTCTTCGGGGCGCTGCGCGCGGGCGCCTCCGGGTTCCTGCTGAAGAACACCGACGCCAAGGACCTGCTCGACGCGGTCCGCACGGTGGCGCGCGGCGAGGGCCTGATCGCGCCCGCCGTGACCCGCCGCCTGATCGCCGAGTTCGCCGCGAAGCCCGCCCGCGCGCGGAGCGCCCCCGACGCCGCTGTCCTGAAGGCCGCGGACGCCCTGACCCGCCGCGAGCGCGAGGTCCTCCGCTGCCTCGGCCAGGGCCTGTCCAACGCGGAGATCGCGGTACGTCTGGACATGGCGGAGGCCACCGTGAAGACCCATGTGAGCCGGCTGCTGGGGAAGCTGGAGCTGCGCAGCAGGGTCCAAGCGGCCGTACTGGCACAGGAGTTGAACGTCTGAGCGCGCTCCGGGCCGCCGGTCCGGGGCCGCCGGTCCGGGGATGGCGGGCCGGGGATGGCGGGCCGGGGATGGCGGGCCGGGGATGGCGGGATTCAGTGGTCCAGACCTATTGACGTAAGGTCCAGACCTTTCTACTCTCACGGCACTGCGGTGAGCACAGCACACGTCGACGACGTGCTCACGGGCGTCGCAGGGTCCCCCCACCCCATACGTCCGGACCTCATCCCGAGGAGGCGCACCATGCGCTTCAGGTTCAGATCACGGCACAGACTCACGGCAGGACTCGCGACCCTGCTGCTGCCGTTCGGCTCGCTCGTCGCACTCGCAGGACCCACCCAGGCCGCCCCGGCCGCCCCGGCCGCCGGGGCAGTCTCGGAGGCTACCGCCACGTACACCAAGACCCAGGACTGGGGGAACGGCTTCGAGGGCAAGTGGACGGTGAAGAACACCGGCACCGCCGCCCTGGCCTCCTGGACCGTCCAGTGGGACTTCCCCACCGGCACCGAGGTCACCTCGGCCTGGGACGCCGACGTCACGAACTCCGGCAACCGCTGGACCGCCAAGAACAAGTCCTGGAACGGCACACTCGCCCCCGGCGCCTCCGTCAGCTTCGGCTTCAACGGTACGGGCACCGGCGCCCCCGCCAACTGCGCGCTCAACGGAGGCAGTTGCGACGGCGGCAGCGTCCCCGGCGACAACCCGCCCTCCGCCCCCGGCACCCCCACGGCCGCGGACATCACCGACACCTCGGTCAAGCTCAGCTGGAGCGCAGCCACCGACGACAAAGGCGTCAAGAATTACGACGTGCTGCGCGACGGCGCCAAGGTCGCGACGGTCACCGGCACGTCGTACGCCGACAGCGGGCTCACCGCCGGCACCGACTACTCGTACAGCGTCCAGGCCCGGGACACCGCCGACCAGACCGGACCGGTCAGCGGCGCCCGCGCGGTGCGCACCACCGGCGGCGGCACCGACCCGGGCCCCGGCCCCGGCGACCAGGTCAAGCTCGGCTACTTCACCAACTGGGGTGTGTACGGCCGCAATTACCACGTGAAGAACCTGGTCACCTCAGGCTCCGCGGCCAAGATCACGCACATCAACTACGCCTTCGGCAACGTCCAAGGCGGCAAGTGCACGATCGGTGACGCGTACGCCGACTACGACAAGGCCTACACCGCCGACCAGTCCGTGGACGGCGTGGCCGACACCTGGGACCAGCCCCTTCGCGGCAACTTCAACCAGCTGCGCAAGCTGAAGGCCGAGTACCCGCACATCAAGGTGCTCTGGTCGTTCGGCGGCTGGACCTGGTCCGGCGGCTTCCCGGACGCGATGAAGAACCCGGCCGCGTTCGCCAAGTCCTGCCACGACCTGGTGGAGGACCCGCGCTGGGCCGATGTCTTCGACGGCATCGACCTCGACTGGGAGTACCCCAACGCCTGCGGCCTCAGCTGCGACACCAGCGGCCCGGCCGTGATGAAGGACATGATGCAGGCTTTCCGCGCCGAGTTCGGCCAGGACGCCCTGGTCACGGCCGCGATCACGGCCGACGCCTCGTCCGGCGGCAAGATCGACGCCGCGGACTACGGCGGCGCGTCCCAGTACGCCGACTGGTACAACGTGATGACGTACGATTTCTTCGGCGCCTGGGCCAAGACCGGCCCCACGGCCCCGCACTCCCCGCTCACCTCGTACGCGGGCATCCCGCAGGAGGGCTTCAACTCCGCTGCGGCGATCGCCAAGTTGAAGGCCAAGGGAGTCCCGTCCTCGAAGCTGCTGCTCGGCATCGGCTTCTACGGCCGCGGCTGGACCGGCGTCACCCAGAAGGAACCGGGCGGCACGGCGACGGGCGCGGCGGCCGGCACGTACGAGGCGGGCATCGAGGACTACAAGGTCCTCAAGTCCAAGTGCCCGGCCAATGGGGTCGTCGCGGGCACGGCGTACGCCCACTGCGGCTCGGACTGGTGGTCGTACGACACCCCGGCGACGATCAAGTCCAAGATGAGCTGGGCGAAGAACCAGTCGCTCGGCGGCGCGTTCTTCTGGGAGTTCAGCGGGGACACGGCGGACGGTGAGCTGGTGTCGGCGATCAACGCTGGTTTGGGCTAGGCCACTTGAACGGAGGCCGGGTCGACGGGTATGCCCCTCGTCGGCCCGGCCTTCTTCTTCCCCTCCCCGCCCCTTCCCGAAGTCCTCGCCGGACAGGCCTCCTCAATCGCCGGAGGGGCTGAAAAATCAGCCCCTCCGGCGTTTGAGGAGCGGGGGTCCGGGGGCTGGCCCCCGTGGCTGTCCGCAGGACTTTCGGGAAGGGGCGGGGAGGGGAAAGAACAGACCTAAGCCACGTTGACGCGCTGCCCCGGAGGCGCCGCCTCCAGCCACGCAAGGAACCCGGTCAACGCATCCTCACTCATCGCAAGCTCGATCCGCGTCCCGTCATGCGTACAACCAAGCACCACCGCATCGGAGAGCAACGCCAGCTCCTCCTCGCCGTCGGGCGCACGCCGGTCCACGACCTCGATCGCGGACCGCTCAAGCACCCGCCGCGGCCGCGGCGCGTACGAGAAGACCCGGAACCAGGCGATGCGGTCGCCGTTGTACCGGGCCACTCCATAGCTCCAGCCCTTGCCGGACGTGTCCCCGGGCTCGGGCGCGTTCCACCGCAGGGAACAGTCGAAAGTGCCGCCGGACCGCTGGATCAGGCGCCTGCGCAGCCCGAAGACGAAGAGCCCCACCAACACGAGCACGACCACCAGCGCGCACACAACCACAGCGAGGATCATCGGCACCGACCTCCTCGCTCCGTCCAGTCACGCAAACCGACCATGCACCTGCATCGCCTCAGCCGCGGCCCGGTCCGGATCGCTCCGGTCCTGGCCGCGGCTGAGTCACACTCCGCGTCGCGCCGTCGTCAGCGCGCCGCCACCGCACGAAGGCGGACGTCCGCGCGACGCTCGGCGGCCGCGTCGGCCTCCGACTTCGCACGCTCCAGCGCCCGCTCCGCACGCTGAACATCGATCTCGTCGGCCATTTCCACGGTCTCGGCCAACAGCGACAGCTTGTTGTCCGCGAACGAGATGAAACCGCCGTGCACCGCGGCGACGATCGTGCCGACCTCGGAGGTCGTACGGATCGTCACAGGGCCCGACTCCAGCACACCGAGCAGCGGCTGGTGACCGGGCATGACGCCGATGTCGCCGGACGTGGTGCGCGCCACGACCAGGGTGGCCTCGCCGGACCAGACCTGGCGGTCGGCGGCGACCAGCTCGACGTGCAGCTCAGCAGCCAAGGGTGGCTCCTCGGGTCACCACCCGGCGGGTTCTGCCGGGTGTTGGGTCAAATTCTAGTGGGCGTACCGGGAGGGGCGGGACGCGCCCACCCCTCCCGTGAGTCAGGGGACTCAGGAGACGCCGAGCTCCTTGGCGTTGGCCTTGAGGTCCTCAATGCCACCGCACATGAAGAACGCCTGCTCGGGGAAGTGGTCGTACTCGCCGTCGCAGATCGCGTTGAAGGCCGCGATCGACTCCTCGAGGGACACGTCCGAACCGTCGACGCCGGTGAACTGCTTGGCGACGTGGGTGTTCTGCGACAGGAAGCGCTCCACGCGACGGGCACGGTGGACGACGAGCTTGTCCTCCTCGCCGAGCTCGTCGATACCGAGGATCGCGATGATGTCCTGGAGGTCCTTGTACTTCTGCAGGATCGTCTTGACGCGCATGGCGGCGTCGTAGTGGTCCTGCGCGATGTACCGCGGGTCCAGGATGCGGGACGTGGAGTCCAGCGGGTCCACGGCCGGGTAGATGCCCTTCTCGGAGATCGGACGGGAGAGAACCGTCGTCGCGTCGAGGTGGGCGAACGTGGTGGCCGGGGCCGGGTCGGTCAGGTCGTCCGCAGGGACGTAGATCGCCTGCATGGACGTGATCGAGTGACCACGGGTCGAGGTGATGCGCTCCTGGAGGAGACCCATCTCGTCGGCCAGGTTCGGCTGGTAGCCCACCGCGGAGGGCATACGGCCGAGCAGGGTCGACACCTCGGAACCGGCCTGCGTGAAGCGGAAGATGTTGTCGATGAAGAAGAGAACATCCTGCTTCTGGACGTCGCGGAAGTACTCCGCCATGGTCAGACCGGCGAGGGCCACACGGAGACGGGTGCCCGGCGGCTCGTCCATCTGACCGAAGACAAGCGCGGTCTTGTCGATGACGCCCGACTCGGACATCTCGTCGATGAGGTCGTTGCCCTCACGGGTGCGCTCACCGACACCGGCGAACACGGAGACACCGTCGTGGTTGTTGGCGACGCGGTAGATCATCTCCTGGATGAGCACCGTCTTGCCGACGCCGGCACCGCCGAACAGACCGATCTTTCCACCCTTGACGTACGGGGTGAGAAGGTCGATGACCTTGACGCCGGTCTCGAACATCTCGGTCTTCGACTCGAGCTCGTCGAAGTTCGGCGCCTTGCGGTGGATGGACCAGCGCTCACCGACGTTGGCGTTCTCCTCGGGGACGTTCAGCACCTCGCCGAGGGTGTTGAACACCTTGCCCTTGGTGAAGTCGCCGACGGGAACGGTGATGCCGTCGCCCGTGTCGGTCACCGGGGCCTGGCGGACCAGGCCGTCGGTGGGCTGCATGGAGATCGCGCGGACGATGCCGTCGCCGAGGTGCTGGGCGACCTCGAGCGTCAGCGTCTTCAGCTCGCCGTCCTTGGCCGGGTCGGCCACCTGGACGTGCAGGGCGTTGTAGATGTCCGGCATCGCGTCGACGGGGAACTCCACGTCGACGACCGGGCCGATCACCCGGGCGACGCGGCCCGTGGCAACGGCCGTATCAACAGTGGTCGTCATTACTTGTCACTCCCCGCGGTCGCGTCGGACAGAGCTGCGGAGCCGCCGACGATCTCGCTGATTTCCTGGGTGATTTCGGCCTGGCGGGCCGCGTTGGCAAGCCGGGAGAGGTTGTTGATCAGCTCTCCGGCGTTGTCGGTCGCCGACTTCATCGCGCGGCGGGTCGCGGCGTGCTTGGAGGCAGCCGACTGCAGCAGCGCGTTGTAGATACGGCTCTCGACGTACCGCGGAAGCAGGGCGTCCAGGACGTCCTGACCCGACGGCTCGAAGTCGTACAGCGGGCGGATCTCGTCCTTGGTGCCCGCTTCCTCCGCAACCTCGTCGAGGCTGAGCGGAAGCAGTCGGGACTCGACCGCGTTCTGCGTCATCATCGAGACGAACTCGGTGTAGACGATGTGGAGTTCATCCACGCCGCCCTCGGCCGTGTCCTTCTCGATGGCCTCGATCAGCGGCCCGGCGACCGCCTTGGCGTCCGCGTACGAGGGCTCGTCCGTGAAGCCGGTCCACTCCCCCGCGATCTTGCGCTCGCGGAAGTTGTAGTGGGCGATGCCACGGCGGCCGACGATGTAGCTGTCGACCTGCTTGCCCTCGGCCTGGAGCTTCTCGGTGAGCTGCTCCGCCGACTTGATCGCGTTGGAGTTGAAGGCGCCGGCCAGACCACGGTCGCTCGTGAGGAGCAGGACCGCGGCCCGGGTCGGGTTCTCCACCTCGGTGGTCAGCGGGTGCTTGTCGTTCGCACCCGTCGACACCGCGGTGACCGCGCGCGTGAGCTCGGTCGCGTACGGCGTGGAGGCCGCCACCTTGCGCTGTGCCTTGACGACACGCGAGGCGGCGATCATCTCCATCGCCTTCGTGATCTTCTTCGTCGCGGTGACGGACCGGATGCGACGCTTGTAGACCCGGAGCTGGGCTCCCATGAGTCAGGTCCCTTCCGTCGTCACTTGGAGACGTCGACGGCTGCCGGAGCGTCCTCGCCGATCAGCTTGCCGTCGGAGGTCTCGAACTGCTTCTTGAACTCCGCGATGGCGTCCGCGACAGCCGTGAGGGTGTCGTCGGACATCTTGCCGCCCTCCTTGATGGAGGTCATCAGGCCCTGCTCCTTGCGGTGCAGGTGGTCCAGGAGCTCGCGCTCGAAGCGGCGGATGTCGGCGACCGGCACGTCGTCCATCTTGCCGGTGGTGCCGGCCCAGACGGAGACGACCTGGTCCTCGGTCGGCATCGGCTGGTACTGAGCCTGCTTGAGCAGCTCGACCATGCGCTGACCGCGCTCCAGCTGGGCCTTCGACGCGGCGTCCAGGTCGGAACCGAAGGCGGCGAACGCCTCCAGCTCACGGAACTGGGCGAGGTCCACGCGGAGGCGGCCGGAGACCTGCTTCATCGCCTTGTGCTGCGCGGAACCACCGACTCGGGAGACGGAGATACCGACGTTCAGCGCGGGGCGCTGACCGGCGTTGAAGAGGTCCGACTCCAGGAAGCACTGGCCGTCGGTGATGGAGATGACGTTGGTCGGAATGAACGCCGACACGTCGTTCGCCTTGGTCTCGACGATCGGCAGACCGGTCATCGAGCCCTTGCCCATCTCGTCCGAGAGCTTGGCGCAGCGCTCGAGGAGGCGGGAGTGCAGGTAGAAGACGTCACCCGGGTAGGCCTCACGGCCCGGCGGACGACGGAGCAGCAGGGACACGGCGCGGTAGGCGTCGGCCTGCTTCGAGAGGTCGTCGAAGATGATGAGGACGTGCTTGCCCTCGTACATCCACTGCTGGCCGATGGCCGAACCGGTGTAGGGGGCCAGGTACTTGAAGCCCGCCGGGTCGGACGCCGGGGCGGCGACGATCGTCGTGTACTCGAGGGCGCCGGCCTCTTCGAGGGCACCACGCACGGAGGCGATGGTCGAGCCCTTCTGACCGATGGCGACGTAGATGCAGCGGACCTGCTTGTTCACGTCACCGGAGCGCCAGTTGTCGCGCTGGTTGATGATCGTGTCGACGGCCAGGGCGGTCTTGCCGGTCTGGCGGTCACCGATGATCAGCTGACGCTGACCGCGGCCGATCGGGGTCATCGCGTCGACGGCCTTGTAGCCGGTCTCCATCGGCTCGTGGACCGACTTGCGGTCCATGACCGTGGGGGCCTGCAGCTCGAGGGCGCGGCGGCCGGTGGTCTCGATCTCGCCGAGGCCGTCGATCGGGTTGCCGAGCGGGTCGACGACGCGGCCGAGGTAGCCCTCGCCCACGGCGACCGACAGGACCTCGCCGGTACGGGAGACCGACTGGCCCTCTTCAATTCCGCTGAACTCGCCGAGGACGATCGAACCGATCTCGCGCTCTTCGAGGTTCAGAGCGAGACCGAGGGTGCCGTCCTCGAACTTCAGCAGCTCGTTGGCCATGGCCGAGGGCAGGCCCTCGACCTTCGCGATGCCATCGCCGGCCAGGGTGACCGTACCGACCTCCTCGCGCGAGGCCGCGTCCGGCTTGTACGCCTGGACAAAGTTCTCCAGCGCGTCCCGGATCTCCTCCGGCCGGATCGTGAGCTCCGCCATCTGGGTTCCCTGCTCTCCTTGTTGGGCCCGAAGTTTTCTTGGGGGGTCTGGGGTCAGCCCCCAGGAATCCTCTGCACGGCCCAACTCGGGCCGTAGTCATGCTTGTTGAGTTGATTCGCCGAGCAGTACGCCCGGGTCGACCGCGTGGTCGTCAGCCGGCCATCCGGCGGCTCGCGTCCTCGAGCCGGTCCGCGATGGAGCCGTTGATGACCTCGTCGCCCACCTGCACCCTGATCCCGCCGAGGACCTCGGGGTCCACGTCGAGGTTGAGGTGCATCTGCCGGCCGTACAGCTTGGCCAGCGAACCCGCCAGCTTCTGCTTCTGCCCGTCGGACAGCGGCACGGCCGAGGTGACGATCGCGACCGTGCGGTCCCGGCGGTCCGCGGCGAGCTTGGACAGGGACTCGAGTCCCGCTTCCAGGCTACGTCCACGCGGCAGGGTCACAAGGCGCACGATCAGCCGCTCCGTGGCCGCCTCCGCGCGGCCGCCGAGCAGGCTGCGCAGCAGCTCGCCCTTGGCCGACCGGGCGGCAGTACGGCTGGTCAGCGCGGCCCGCAGCTCGGTGCTGGAGGAGACGATCCGCCCGAAGCGGAACAGCTCGTCCTCGACGTCGTCGAGCTTGCCGGCGCGCTGGGCGGCGGTGAGGTCCGCCACGTTCGCCAGTTCCTCGAGGGCGTCCACCACGTCACGCGACTGCGACCAGCGGGAGCGGACGACGCCTGCCACCAGGTCGGCGGTCTCGGCGGAGACCTGCCCACCGAGCACCCGGCCCACGAGCTCGGCCTTCGCCTCAGCGGCCTGCGCCGGGTCGGTCAGGACCCGACGCAGCGACACCTCGCGGTCGAGCAGCGCGGTGACGGCGGCCAGCTCGTCCGCGAGCGCGGTCGCGTCCACCGACGTGTTGTCGGTCAGCGCGTCGAGACGCTCTCGTGCGGCAGCCAGTGCCTCGCGGCTCGCTCCGTTCATCGCGCGGCCTCGGCCTTCTCCTCGAGCTCGTCGAGGAAGCGGTCGATGGTGCGGCTCTGCCGGGCGTGGTCCTCGAGGGACTCGCCGACGAGCTTGCCGGCCAGGGTGGTGGCCAGCTGGCCGACGTCCTGGCGCAGCGACTGCGAAGCGGCCTTGCGGTCCGCCGCGATCTGCGCGTGGCCGGCAGCGATGATCTCCTCACGCTGCCGCTGGCCCTCGGAGCGCATCTCGGCGATGAGCTGAGCACCCTGCTCCTGCGCCTCCTGGCGCAGTCGCGCGGCCTCGTGCCGAGCCTCGGCGAGCTGAGCCTTGTACTGCTCGAGCACGCTCTGGGCCTCGGTCTGGGCGGCCTCGGCCTTCTCAATGCCGCCTTCGATCGCTTCCCGGCGCTGCTCCAGAACCTTGTTGATGTTCGGGAGGAGCTTCTTCCAGAAGAAGAAGAAGACGATAGCGAAGGCGATGGTGCCGACGAGCAGCTCGGGGCCCGGCGGGATGAGCGGGCTCTGCTCTTCCCCGGCCGCCAGCTGAATCATGCTGTCGATCACGTCAGTGCCTTTCGTCGAAACGTGGTCAGTGAGGGCTCAGCTCACGTGCCGTAGACGAACGGCAGAACGATGCCGATGAGGGCGAGCGCCTCACAGAACGCGAAGCCGAGGATCTGGTTGGCGCGGATCAGGCCGGCGGCCTCGGGCTGACGGGCCAGGGCCTGCGTGCCGTTACCGAACACGATGCCGACGCCGATGCCGGGGCCGATGGCGGCGAGGCCGTAGCCGATGGAGCCGAGGGATCCGGTGACGGCGGCGAGTTCGATGGTCGCGGACATGCCGTTACTTCCTTCTCTTTCAAGGACCGGTGGGGGTTGGCCACCGGGCGATCTGGGGGGTTGTGCGGGCGGATTGGCTCAGTGGTGCTCGGCGAGCGCGCCCTGAAGGTACGAGCAGGCGAGGAGCACGAAGACGTACGCCTGGACGGCCTGCACGAAAAGTTCGAAGACGATCATGGCCATCGTCATGGCGAAGGACACGCCGGCCGCCGGGATCATCCAGCTGTTCAGCAGGTACCAGGAGGCGACGGTGAACATCACCAGCATCAGGTGACCGGCGAACATGTTGGCGAAGAGCCGGACCGCGTGCGTGAAGGGGCGCACGAGGAGGTTCGAGAAGAGCTCGATGGCGGACACGAGCCACTTGACCGGGCCGAGCGAGTTGTCGAACCCGGTGACGTTCTTCCAGCCGCCGACGAAGCCGTGGCGCTTGAAGGTCACGGAGACCCAGGTGACGTAGACGATCGCGGAGAGCACCGCGGGGTACGCGATGATCGACGAGACCGGGAACTGGGCCAGTGGGATCACGGACCAGACATTCATGATCCAGATGAAGAAGAACAGCGACACCATGAGCGGGACGTACTTCTCGCCGTCCTTCTTGCCCATGGTCTCGTAGACGATTCCGCGGCGTACGAAGTCGTAGCCCGCCTCGCCCATCATCTGCAGCTTGCCCGGAACAACCTTCGCCTTGCCGAACGCAAGGGTGAAGAACGTGACCACGAGCAGCGTGGTGACGAGCGCGAGCAGCATCACCTTGTTGAACTCGAAGCCACCGACGGTGAACATCGGCTTGAAGAGGAATGAGTGCAGGCCCGGCGCCGGGAAGCCACATCCGTTGTCGGACATGATGCGGCAGCTCCAGTCAAAGGCGAGCTGGGTCTGGTCAGCACTCACCGCGGGCTCCTTCGGCGTGACGCATAAGTACGGCAACCTCGTTGTGTCGGCGCGGCGTGCAGCCGCGAGTCGGCACCGGTCTGGTGTTTCGGATATGGGGGCGGCAGTCAGGCGTTGAGCCTCGCGATGAAGCAGGCGTCAGCTCATGTGCCCGCGCCCGCAGTGCCGCAGTTGGCACCGGACGATAGCAGGAGTTCTTACGGCTCTTTATCCCGGCCCTACCCCTCATGACGAGGACCCCGACTTCTGGTTCTTCGTGGCGTCCGAAGAGTCGGGGTCGACGTAGAAAATCTTCGCCTTGAGGTGGGCGCGAGCCTGAGCGGCAACCCATGCGACGGCAGTGACGATGATCGTCACGGCGAATGTCTTGGGGTCGAAGAGAGTGGTGTCCTTGAAGACGGCGACGAACGCGAACAACACCAGCAACTGCACGACGTAGAGCACGAGGCCCATCGCCTGGAACAGATGCGGAAAGTGCTTGGCCGTGAACTGGAGGCCGAGAATCCCGAGCCCCATGAAGAGGCACACCACCGCCGTCGCGACGACAGCACCGAGCGCTCCCTTGCCGCCCGCGACGATTGCACTGACGACGGCGGCGATCACGCCGACGGCGACGGTGGGCACGACAATGGGCACGAGAGTTCGGGCGTCATTGGACTGCATGGCGGCAGCTCCACTTACTGAAGAAGGGGACGAGTTGTCGTCATGGACGAGCGTAAGCCCGGGAACGGAGAGCTCCTGATGGCCAACCGACCGTCGCACTACGGTCCTTCGGCCCTACCCCGGGATCTCGTGAACGGTATCACAAACTATTTGATGAGGTCTTTACCCACCTAGTGTGCCAGCCGTCACACATGAGAGTTAATGCGCGCGTCTGCGCGCGCATGCGCCCGAGTTGTCTGGTATTGGCACTGTTTGGCGGCGGCTAGACGCGGGAGTGGTCCGGCGCGGATGTTTCTTCCGCGTAACGGGAGCGGCCGCCGATCGCCGTGGAGCCCCCGCCGCGTACCGCAGGCCGCCGTGCGGCGGCCGCATCCGAGGCCGGTTCACCGGCGTCCCCGGACGGCTCGGCGGCTTCGGCGGACTCCGCCGCCTCCGCGGCCCCCCGCCCCCGTCGGTACCGAGGCGGCACGAACGCCTCCATCCAGCGTGGCGTACGCGGCGTGAAGCGCGGCAGCAGCAGCAGGACCAGGCCCACGAAGCTCAGCACCACGACCACCAGGACGATCCACATCGACGCCGAGTGCACCGAGTACGCCAGGGCGCCGAAGGCGATCAGCGCCGACCAGAAGTACATGATCAGGACGGCCCGGCTGTGCGAGTGGCCGATCTCCAGGAGCCGGTGGTGCAGGTGGCCCCGGTCGGCGGCGAACGGCGACTGGCCGCGCCAGGTGCGGCGTACGACCGCGAGGATCAGGTCCGCGGCGGGCACCGCGATGATCGTCAGGGGCAGCAGCAGCGGAATGTAGACCGGCACTGTCTGGTGCACGGCGGAGCGCTCGGAGCCGGCGAAGAGGTTCATCGCGTCCGGGTCGACCTGACCCGTGATGGAGATCGCGCCGGCCGCGAGCACGAGGCCGATCAGCATCGAGCCCGAGTCGCCCATGAAGATCCGGGCGGGGTGCATGTTGTGCGGCAGGAAGCCCAGGCACATGCCCATCAGGATCGCCGCGAACAGTGTGGCCGGGGCGGCCGACTCGATGCCGTAGCTGAACCAGATGCGGTACGCGTACAGGAAGAACGCCGCCGCCGCGATGCAGACCATGCCCGCGGCCAGGCCGTCGAGGCCGTCCACGAAGTTCACGGCGTTGATGGTGATCAGGACCAGGGCGACCGTCAGGAGCGTGCCCTGCTGGTCGCTCAGGGAGACCGATCCCACACCCGGCACCGGCAGCCACAGGATCGTCAGACCCTGCATGACCATCACGCCGGCGGCGATCATCTGGCCGCCCAGCTTGATCAGGGCATCGATCTCGAACTTGTCGTCCAGGACACCGATCAGCCAGATGACGGCGGCCCCGGAGAGCAGTGCTCTCGGTTCGTTGGAGTTCTCGAAGACCTCGTTGAGGTTCTGCAGATGGTCCGCGACGAGCAGGCCCGCGCACAGGCCGAAGAACATCGCGATGCCGCCGAGCCGCGGGGTCGGTTCCCGGTGCACGTCACGCGCACGGATCTCCGGCATCGCACCGGCGACGATGGCGAACTTCCGCACCGGCCCGGTCAGCAGATAGGTGACCGCTGCCGTGACGCAGAGCGTCAGCAGATATTCACGCACGGGCTTCCCCACAGGTATCGCTGGCCATCTCAGCCCCACACCCTAGCTTCGCGCGCATACGGTTGAGGACTTCCGGGTAGCGACGATGGTTGCACGAGTCCCTGTCCACCTCGCTGCGCCTACCCCGGATCCCCACGGATACCGCCCACGATGCGCCGGTCCACGACGCCCGCCAGCGGCTAGCGGCAGCGGCTAGCGGCTAACGGCTCGGATACGGCGGGAACCGTCGTACGAGCTCCCGCACCTCACCCCGCAGCCGGTTCGGTTCCGCGTCCGAGCGCAGGGCCGCGGCGAACAGCTCCGCGATCCGCGTCATCTCCTCCGTACCCATGCCCTGCGTGGTGACGGCCGCCGTGCCCAGGCGCAGGCCGCGGACGTCGCCGTGCGGCAGGGCGCAGGTGTCGAGGACCAGGCCTGCGGCGGCGAGGCGGCCGCGGGCGGTGCGGGCGTCGAGTCCGTAGCGGCCGGTGTCGGCGGTGAGCAGGTGGGTGTCGGTGCCGCCGGTGGTGATCACCAGGCCGCGCGCCGTCAACTCTGCTGCCAGGGCACGGGCGTTGGCGACCACCTTGTGCGCGTACGTCGTGAACGCCGGGGTGGCCGCCTCGCCGAACGCGACCGCCTTCGCGGCGATCGTGTGCATCTGGGCGCCGCCCTGTGTGAAAGGGAACACGGCGCGGTCGATACGCTCGGCGAGGTCGCCGCCGCACAGCAGCATCCCGCCGCGCGGCCCGCGCAGCACCTTGTGTGTGGTGGCGCACACCACATCCGCGTACGGCACCGGGCTGGGCGCCGCTCCCCCGGCGACCAGGCCCATGGGGTGGGCGGCGTCGGCGATCAGATAGGCGCCCACGTCGTCGGCGATGTCCCGGAACGCGGAGTAGTCGATGTGCCGCGGGTACGAGATCGAGCCGCAGACCACGGCCTTCGGCCGGTGCGTGCGGGCGAGGGCGAGGATCTGCTCGTAGTCGATCAGGCCGCTCTCGGCGTCCACGCCGTAGCCGACGAACTCGAACCAGCGGCCGGAGAAGTTCGCGGGCGAGCCGTGCGTGAGGTGGCCGCCGTGCGGCAGGCCCATCGCGAGCACCGTGTCGCCGGGGCGAAGGAGCGCGGCGTACGCGGCGAGCACCGCAGAGGAGCCGGAGTGCGGCTGCACGTTGGCGTGCTCGGCGCCGAACAGGGCCGTGGCGCGGTCCACGGCGATGCGCTCGGCCACGTCGACGAACTCGCAGCCGCCGTGGTGGCGGGAGCCGGGGTAGCCCTCGGCATACTTGTTCGCGAGCGGTGAGCCGAGCGCGGTGAGGACCGCGGTCGAGGTGAAGTTCTCGGCGGCGATCAACTGCAGGCCGTCCGACTGGCGTTCCAGTTCGGCGACGAGGATCTCCGCCAGCTCGGGGTCCTGCCGGCGCAGCGCGTCGACATCGGGCCCGAAGGGGCGTACGGGTGCGGCGGCGGCCGGGGCCGCGGAGGTGACCGGCATCATCGACTCCGGCGGGGAGAGGGATCCTGGGTCCAATGTAGGCCGCCGTCCCACGCCCCGCGCGGCGTCGCCTCTCGCCCTGCGGGCTCCTTCTCCCCGCCCCGCCCCTTCCCGAAGGACTGCCGTCGGCTTCGTCGTTCGGCTGCGGCGCCGTCGTGGCTGGTCGCGCAGTTCCCCGCGCCCCTATCGTGGCACCCCTACGCTGGCAACTCCGCCGCCGGAACCCCCGTGAGGGCCGTCACGACCGGGTCCAACGCCTGGTTGATCTCGTCGCCGATGGAGCGGAAGAACGGCAGCGGAGCGCCGTACGGATCGTGCACCTCGTCCGCCTCCGCGCTCGGGGCGAGCAGCCAGCCGCGCAGCGCGGCCGCGGCCCGTACGAGCGCTCGGGCGCGCTCCAGGACGCCGTCGTCCAGCGGGTCCGGCAGGGTCGCCGGATCTATGGCGCGGACGAGCCGCGTGAACTCCTTCAGCGTGAACGTCCGCAGGCCCGCGCTGTGGCCCATCGAGACGACCTGCGCCCGGTGGTCGCGGGTCGCCGTGAGGACCAGGTCGGCGCGGATGACGTGCTCGTCGAGCAGCTCACGGCCGATGAAGCCGGTCGAGTCCGCCCCGAAGTCGGAGAGGACCGTCGCCGCGTTGGTCTCCATGGCGGCGCCCTCGTGCCCCCAGGTGCCCGCGCTCTCCACGATCAGGCCGCGGGTGTCGAGGTCGCCGAGGCGGTGCGCCAGGGCATGACGGGTCAGCCGCTCGGTGATCGGCGAGCGGCAGACGTTGCCGGTGCTGACGTGGAGGATGCGGAAGCTGTCCGTGGGCCCGGCGAGAGCGCCGGGAAACGTTTCGGGGAAGCTCGCTATGCCACGCCCCTCGGGGGCCGTCAATTGGCCACCTCGAGGTCGGGTACCACCTTGCGGAGCTCGTCGGCGTCGAGCGCGCCCGCGCGAAGGAGTACGGGCACCTTGCCGGTGACGTCCACGATGGAGGAGGGCACGATGCCGGGCGTCGGCCCGCCGTCCAGGTACACGGAGACGGAGTCGCCCAGCATCTCCTGCGCGGCGTCGCAGTCCTCCGGCGCCGGGTGCCCGGTGAGGTTCGCCGACGTCACCGCCATCGGGCCGACCTCGGTGAGCAGCTCGATGGCGACCGGGTGCAGCGGCATCCGGATCGCGACGGTGCCACGGGTGTCCCCGAGGTCCCACTGCAGCGAGGGCTGGTGCTTGGCGACTAGCGTGAGGGCGCCCGGCCAGAACGCGTCGACGAGCTCCCAGGCCATCTCGGAGAAGTCCGTGACGAGGCCGTGCAGCGTGTTCGGGGAGCCGATCAGCACGGGCGTGGGCATGTTGCGGCCCCGGCCCTTGGCGGCGAGGACGTCCGCCACGGCCTCGGCCGAGAAGGCGTCGGCGCCGATCCCGTAGACCGTGTCCGTGGGCAGCACGACCAGCTCGCCTCGGCGGACGGCGGACGCGGCCTCGCGCAGACCGGTCACGCGGTCGGTCGCGTCGTTCGTGTCGTATCGCCGTGCCATTTAGCGAGCCTCCTCGTACGCGTACAACTTCTCGGTGATCTGCGGTCGTTCGGTCACGGCAGCGCCTTGCGGGCGGTCGCGAACCGCGGCCGGTTGTTCAGGTCGGGGTGGTCGGCTGCGTCGGCCCAGCCCCGTTCCTCGGTGAAGATCCACGGCACCTGGCCGCCCTGGGTGTCGGCGTGCTCGATGACGACGACGCCGCCGGGCCGGAGCAGCCGGTGCGCGGTGCGCTCCAGGCCGCGGATGGTGTCGAGCCCGTCCTCGCCGGAGAACAGGGCGAGCTCCGGGTCGTGGTCGCGGGCCTCGGGCGCGACGTACTCCCACTCGGTGAGCGGGATGTACGGCGGGTTCGAGATGACCAGGTCGACCTGGCCGTCCAGGTCGGGCAGCGCGGCCAGCGCGTCCCCGCGGTGCAGCCGGACCCGCGTCCCCTCGACGTTCTTACGGGTCCACCGCAGCGCGTCCTCGGACAGCTCCACGGCGTGCACCCGGGAGCGCGGCACCTCCTGGGCCATGGCGAGCGCGATGGCCCCGGAGCCCGTGCACAGGTCGACGATCAGGGGTTCGACCACGTCCATGGCGCGCACGGCGTCTATCGCCCAGCCGACCACCGACTCGGTCTCCGGCCGGGGCACGAACACGCCGGGCCCCACCTGGAGTTCGAGGTAGCGGAAAAAGGCCCGCCCGGTGATGTGCTGGAGCGGCTCGCGGGCCTCGCGGCGGGAGACGGCCTCCCAGTAGCGGGCGTCGAAGTCGGCGTCCTTCACGTGGTGCAGTTCGCCCCGCTTGACGCCGTGCACGAACGCGGCGAGCTCCTCGGCGTCGAAGCGCGGCGAGGGCACGCCGGCGTCCGCAAGCCGCTGCGTGGCCTGAGCCACTTCCGCGAGCAGCACGCTGCGGGGGCTCGGGGGTCGCTCCCCAGAATGTCGCTGCACGCTGGTCCTCCGGTGCTGCAGTACGTGCCGATGGGTGCTTTTGCCTGGGCCTTGCTGAGGGTTACTGCGCGGCCGCGAGCTTCGCCGCGGAGTCCGCGTCGACGCAGGCCTGGATGACCGCGTCCAGGTCGCCGTCGAGCACCTGGTCCAAGTTGTACGCCTTGAAGCCCACCCGGTGGTCGGAGATCCGGTTCTCCGGGAAGTTGTACGTACGGATCTTCTCGGAGCGGTCGACCGTGCGGACCTGGCTGCGACGGGCGTCGGCGGCCTTGCTCTCGGCCTCCTCCTGCGCCGCGGCGAGCAGCCTGGAGCGCAGGATACGCATCGCCTGCTCCTTGTTCTGCAGCTGGGACTTCTCGTTCTGGCAGGAGGCGACCACACCGGTCGGGACGTGCGTGATGCGTACGGCGGAGTCCGTGGTGTTGACGGACTGGCCGCCGGGCCCGGACGAGCGGTACACGTCGATCCGCAGGTCGTTGGCGTGGATCTCGACGTCGACCTCCTCGGCCTCGGGCGTGACGAGCACACCGGCGGCGGAGGTGTGGATGCGGCCCTGCGACTCGGTCGACGGCACGCGCTGCACGCGGTGCACCCCGCCCTCGTACTTCATCCGCGCCCAGACGCCGTTCCCCGGCTCGGGCGTGGCGTTGCCCTTGGTCTTCACGGCGACCTGGACGTCCTTGTACCCGCCCAGCTCGGACTCGGTGGAGTCGATGATCTCGGTCTTCCAGCCGATGCGCTCCGCGTACCGCAGATACATCCGAAGGAGGTCACCGGCGAACAGCGCCGACTCGTCACCGCCCGCGCCCGCCTTGATCTCCAGGAGGACGTCCTTGTCGTCGGACGGGTCGCGCGGCACGAGCAGCAGGCGCAGCTTCTCGGTGAGCTCCTCGCGCTGCTCCTCTAGCTCCTTGACCTCGGCGGCGAACTCCGGGTCGTCGGCGGCCAGTTCACGGGCCGTGCCGATGTCGTCCCCGGTCTGCTTCCAGGAGCGGTACGTGGCGACGATCGGGGTCAGCTCGGCGTAGCGCTTGTTGAGCTTGCGCGCGTTGGCCTGGTCCGCGTGGACCGAAGGGTCGGCGAGCTGCTTCTCGAGATCGGCGTGCTCACCGATCAGTTCCTCGACCGCCTCGAACATCTCCGGGCTCCTGTACGTGAAGGGGAAGGGTGCGACCAAAAACGCCGGTCCTGGTCGCCCCTGGGCGGGAGCGACCGAGGACCGGCGCTGTGGCTCGCTACTTCTTGGCGGAGCCGGCGGCCTTGCCGAAGCGGGCCTCGAAGCGGGCCACGCGGCCACCGGTGTCGAGGATCTTCTGCTTGCCCGTGTAGAACGGGTGGCACTCGGAGCAGACCTCGGCGCGGACGGTGCCGCTGGAGATCGTGCTGCGGGTGGTGAACTCCGCGCCGCAGGTGCAGCTGACCTGGGTCTCGAAGTACTCGGGGTGGATGTCGCGCTTCAAGGTGTCTCCTAGTTTCGGGAGGGCGCCGGGTCGCAGACGCGGGATGCGGGTGCGTGAACCGGGGCCGACGTACCAGTCTGCCAGGACTGGGCCGCATCCCCCAAAACGGGGTGGGGGTGGGAACTATTCCCGGGGGCGAAATCAGCCCCTCCGGCGATTGAGGAGCAGGGGGGCTGGGGGGGCTGGGGGCTGGCCCCCGTGACGGTGCCTACTCGACCACGCTGCCCGCATCCCCCTGGTCACCCGCAGAACCCTTCGTCGCCGAGGCCGGAATCCGCTTGTCGTCGTGCAGGGCGTCCCAGACCTGCTTGCCGTGCTTCTCCAGCGGTATGACGCGGTTCGGGTCGTTCGGGTCGTACGTGACGGGGAGCGTCACCATCTTCATGTCGTTCGACTCGATGCCCTTGAGGCTGTCGGCGAAGCCGATCAGGCTCTTGACGTCGTCGAGCTCGGAGTCGGTGGTGACGGTCTGCGTCGCCGTGTCCGCGAGGTCGTAGAGCTTCTTCGGGTTGGTGAAGACGCCGACGTCCTTGACCTGGTCGAGCAGCGCCTTGATGAAGGCCTGCTGGAGCTGTATTCGGCCGAGGTCTCCGCCGTCGCCCACCGCGTGCCGGGTACGGACCAGGCCGAGGGCCTGCTCGCCGTCGAGCGTGTGGGTGCCGGCCGCCAGGTTCAGGTGGCTGTCCGGGTCGGAGATGTCCTTCTTGGTGGTGACGTCCACGCCGCCGAGCTCATTGATGAGCTTCTTGAAGCCGGTGAAGTCGACCTCGAGGTAGTGGTCCATGCGGATGCCGGACATCTTCTCGACGGTCTTCACGGCACAGGCCGGGCCGCCCACCGAGTACGACTCGTTGAACATGTGGTGCGGGCCGCCCGGGTCGGTCGTCCCGGCGTCGGTCTCGCACTCGGGCCTGGTCACCATGGTGTCGCGGGGTATGGAGACCACGCTGGCCTTCTTGTGGCCCTCGTAGACGTGCACGACCATCGCGGTGTCGGAGCGCTCGCCCTCCTGGCCGGAGCCGCCGTACTTGGAGTTCGCGCCGTCGCGGGAGTCGGAGCCGAGGACGAGGATGTCCATCGAGCCGTTGTCGACGTCGTCGGGCCGGTCGGTGCCGAGTGCGGCGTTGATGTCGACGCCCGTGATGTTGCCGTTCAGCTTGAAGTAGACGACGCCGAGCCCGATGCCTCCGGCGAGGACCACGGAAGCCGCGACCCAGGCGGTGACCACCAGGGCCTTGCTGCGCTTGCGGGGCTTGCGGCGCCGTCCGGTGGCGCCCTTGTCGCGTCGGCGCCGCACCGTACTGGGATCGTCGCTCTCGTCGGCCATGTGCTCCTCAGTCCTCGGTCGTCGGGTACCCCCTGCTCTCAGGGTCTGACGGCTCGACGCCACCGAACGTGACGCTTTGGTGCATCCACTGGTCAGACGTCGAATCCCGAAAAAGGGTTGCACAGGGCGTTAAGCGCTCCGTACGGCCGAAGGGTCCGAGCCGCCCGGCCGCGGCCCTGCGTCCGAGCCGCCGGACATCCCCTCCCACCTGCACGGTCACGGTACGGAGCGGGCCTCGCGAGCCGCTTCTGAGAGGCCGCTGACCTGTGGCAAAGGTCTCGCGTGACCTCCTCGTCACCACGGCGTACGACAAAGGTCCCGCCCCCTGCCACGAACCGTGGCAGGGGGCGGGACCTTGAGCGCGGGGCCCGATCAGTCGTTGCCGTTGCCCGGGGTGGGCGTGGTCTTGGCGATCTGCATCAGGAACTCGGCGTTCGACTTCGTCTGCTTCATCTTGTCGAGGAGCAGCTCGATCGCCTGCTGCGAGTCGAGCGCGTGCAGCACCCGGCGCAGCTTCCAGACGATGTTCAACTCCTCGCCGTTCAGGAGGATCTCCTCCTTGCGGGTGGAGGAGGCGTCGACGTCGACGGCCGGGAAGATGCGCTTGTCCGAGAGCTTCCGGTCGAGCTTGAGCTCCATGTTGCCGGTGCCCTTGAACTCCTCGAAGATCACCTCGTCCATGCGCGAGCCGGTCTCGACGAGCGCGGTGGCGAGGATGGTCAGCGAGCCGCCGTCCTCGATGTTCCGCGCGGCACCGAAGAAGCGCTTCGGCGGGTACAGCGCGGTCGAGTCGACACCACCGGACAGGATGCGCCCGGAGGCCGGGGCCGCGAGGTTGTACGCACGGCCGAGGCGGGTGATCGAGTCGAGCAGGACGACCACGTCGTGACCCAGCTCCACGAGACGCTTGGCGCGCTCGATGGCCAGCTCGGCGACGGTGGTGTGGTCCTCGGCGGGGCGGTCGAAGGTCGAGGAGATGACCTCGCCCTTCACCGACCGCTGCATGTCGGTGACTTCCTCGGGCCGCTCGTCGACGAGGACGACCATGAGGTGGCACTCGGGGCTGTTGTGCGTGATCGCGTTGGCGACCGCCTGCATGATCATGGTCTTGCCGGTCTTCGGCGGCGCCACGATCAGGCCTCGCTGGCCCTTGCCGATCGGCGACACGAGGTCGATGATCCGCGTGGTCAGGATGCCCGGGTCGGTCTCCAGACGCAGCCGCTCCTGCGGGTACAGGGGCGTCAGCTTGGTGAACTCCGGGCGGCCGCGGCCGGTTTCGGGCGCCATGCCGTTCACGGAGTCGAGGCGGACGAGGGCGTTGAACTTCTCGCGCCGCTCGCCGTCCTTGGGCTGACGGACCGCGCCGGTGACGTGATCGCCCTTGCGCAGACCGTTCTTGCGGACCTGGGCGAGGGAGACGTACACGTCGTTCGGGCCGGGCAGGTAGCCCGACGTACGGATGAACGCGTAGTTGTCGAGGATGTCCAGGATGCCCGCGACGGGGATCAGGACGTCGTCCTCGGACAGCTGCGGCTCGCCCACGTCGTCACGGCCGCGACGGCCACGACGGTCGCGGTAGCGGCCGCGGCGACCGCGCCTGCCACCCTCGAACTCGTCGTCATCCTGGCGGTCTTGACGGTCCTGACGGCCGCCACCGCCGCCCTGCTCCTTACGGCCCTGGTTGCCGCCCTGGCCACCCTGGTCGTCGCCCTTGTTGCGGCGGTTGCGGTCGCGGTCGCGGCGGTTGCCGCGGTCACCGCGCTCGCCCCGGTCGCGGTCACGGCCGCGGCCCTCGGCGCTGTCGGCGGCGCCCTCGGCACGGGAGTCCGAAGCCTCGCTCTTCGCCTCGGACTTCGACTCGGCCTGGCCCTCCGGGGCACCGGCCTCGGCGGTGGCGCGACGGCGGCCGCGGCGCTCGCCGGCGGGGGCGTCGTCGGAGGCCGGCTGGCCCGGGATGTCGATCTGCTGCTGGGCGGCCGGCTTCTCGGCCTTCTCCGCCTTGGCGGGCTTCTCGGCCTTCTCGGCCTTCGCGCTCTCGGCGCTCTCGGCCTCGCCGGTACGGGCCTTGGAGGTGGCCCGGCGCTTGGGCTTGGTCTCGGCGTCACCCGTCGACTTGGCCGGGGCGGAGCCTCCGGCGGCCTGCGCCTCCTTGATGACGTCGATCAGCTGGCTCTTGCGCATACGCGCGGTGCCCCTGATCCCGAGGCCCGATGCGACCTGCTGAAGCTCGGCCAGCACCATGCCCTCGAGGCCGGTGCCGCGGCGCCGCCGCGTGCCGGCCGAAGCACCGGTGGCAGGCGCGGCAGAGGCGTCCGTGGCGGGCGCGCCGGCGGTGTCGACCGCGTTGTCGGCAGTCACGCCCATCAGATCGGTGGTGTCGCTCACGAAGGGTCCTTCCCTGGAGCGGACGTCGGCCTGTCTGGCTCGGCGACCGGTTGTGCTGTCCGGCGGGTGCCTGTGTGGTGCGGACCTGCCGGGGCGGTGGTCCCGCCGGAAGTGGCGGAAGAATTCATTGGTGACGGCGCTTCCCGAATCCGTGACACCGGTCGTGCTGGGTCACTCTGCTCGGTTTCACACCGGCTCCGGAGCGTGCTCAATGCCACTCGATGCGTGGCATCGAGCAGTTCGGGGGCTCCCGGAAGAAGGTCTGTCCCCTGCTTACCTGACAGGGACACGAGGCACCACGCCGTGCAGGCGTCTGGTGCAGACTTGAGGTTAACACTACCGGATCCAACAAATATTCCCCCTCTCTTGCTCCGGCATTCGCGTATCAGGGCGCAAGCGGCAGCACGCTCGCACCTGTCGCGTCGAGGGCGAGGCGGTTGGCCGCCCAGCCCTCGCCCGCGAGGAGTGCGACCTTGTCGGCCGCACTGCGCTCGGCCAGCGCCAGGACCGTCGGGCCCGCGCCGGAGATGACCGCGGGGACGCCGTCCGCGCGCAGCCGCTCCACCAGGGCGGCGCTCGAAGGCATGGCGGGGGCGCGGTACTCCTGGTGCAGCCGGTCCTCGGTGGCCGCGAGCAGCAGCTCGGGGCGCCGGGTGAGCGCCTCGACGAGCAGGGCGGCCCGGCCGGCGTTGGCCGCCGCGTCCACGTGCGGGACGGTGCGCGGCAGCAGTCCGCGGGCGGTCTCGGTGAGTACCGGCTTGCCGGGTACGAAAACCACCGGTACGACGGAATCGGCGGGGTCCATCCTGATCGCGCGCGCCGATCCGCCCTCCATCCAGGAGAGCGTGAAGCCGCCGAGCAGGCAGGCGGCGACGTTGTCCGGGTGCCCCTCGATCTCGGTGGCGAGCTCGAGCAGCGCGGTGTCGTCGAGCTTGGCGTCACCGCCTATGGTCACGGCCCGCGCGGCGACGATGCCGGCGCAGATGGCGGCGGACGAGGAGCCGAGACCGCGGCCGTGCGGAATGCGGTTGGCGCAGACCACTTCGAGGCCGCGGGGCTGCCCGCCGAGCAGGTCGAACGCGGTGCGCAGGGAGCGTACGAGCAGATGCTTCTCGTCGCGCGGGAGGGTGTCGGAGCCCTCCCCTGCGATGTCGACGTGCAGACCGGAATCGGCCACCCTGACCACGACGTCGTCGTACAGACCCAGCGACAGGCCCAGGGCGTCGAAGCCCGGGCCGAGGTTGGCGCTGGTGGCGGGGACGCGCACCCGGACGGCGGCGGCGCGGAAGGCGGGACCGGCCATCGGCTCGATGACTCTCCTTGTTGAGCTGCGAGTTCGTGATTCGCAAGGGGAACGACAGAGTTACGGAAATACCCGAAGGCCGCTACCGGCGGCACCGCGGCACATGCGGCGGGGCGGGTTCGGTACAGCCTATCGAAGGAAGGTTGAGTGGCGACATAGGGCGCACAGGAGGCGCACGATGCGTGTCGTAAGCCCCCTGTGCACCCCCTGTACGGGAATGCGGGCTATGCCCGAAGGGGCATCCGCTCGAAGGGATGCCCCCAACAGGCGCCACTCGCACGGGGAGTTACGCCAGGCCGAGGCGCTCAGCCGCGGCCGCGGCGTCGACCGGGACCGTGACCGGCTGCGGGGCGCCGGCGACCGCCCAGTCCGGGTCCTTGAGGCCGTTGCCGGTGACCGTGCAGACGATGCGCTGCCCCTTGTCGAGCCTGCCGTCCTCGGCGGCCTTCAGCAGACCGGCGACCGACGCGGCCGACGCGGGCTCCACGAAGACACCCTCACGGGAGGCCAACAGCTTGTAGGCGCGCAGGATCTGACGGTCCGTGACCTCGTCGATGAAGCCGCCCGACTCGTCCCGCGCGGCCTCCGCGAAGGACCAGGACGCGGGATTGCCGATGCGAATCGCGGTGGCGATCGTCGAGGGGTCCTTGACGACCTCGCCGCGCACGATCGGCGCCGAACCGGAGGCCTGGAAGCCCCACATGCGCGGCGTGTGCGAGCTGAGGCCGTCGGCCGCGTACTCCTTGTAGCCGCGCCAGTAGGCCGTGATGTTGCCGGCGTTGCCGACCGGCAGGACGTGGATGTCGGGGGCGTCGCCGAGCCGGTCCACGATCTCGAACGCGGCGGTCTTCTGGCCCTCGATACGGACCGGGTTGACCGAATTCACCAGCGCCACCGGGTAGTTCTCGCTCAGGCCGCGGGCGAGCACCAGGCAGTCGTCGAAGTTGCCGTCGACCTGGAGGATCTTCGCGCCGTGCACCAGGGCCTGGCCCAGCTTGCCCATGGCGATCTTGCCCTGCGGGATGAGGACGGCGCTGACCACGCCGGCCTTGCCCGCGTACGCGGCGGCGGAGGCGGAGGTGTTGCCGGTGGAGGCGCAGATGACGGCCTTCGCGCCCTCCTCCTTGGCCTTGGTGATGGCCATGGTCATGCCGCGGTCCTTGAACGAACCGGTGGGGTTGGCACCCTCGACCTTCAGGTGCACCTCGCAGCCGGTGAGCTCGGACAGGACCTCTGCGCGGACGAGCGGAGTGCCGCCCTCGCCGAGCGTGACCACGGGCGTCGTCTCGGTGACGGGGAGACGGTCGCGGTACTCCTCGATGATCCCGCGCCACTGGTGGGCGCCGGTGCGGATGGCGGGCTGCATACCCATCGTTCCTCTACTCCCCTTCAACACGCATGATGCTGGCGACACCACGCACGGTGTCGAGCTGCCGCAGAGCGTCGACGGTGCCGGTGAGGGCGGCGTCCGCTGCGCGGTGGGTGACGACGACGAGCGATGCCTCGCCGTCCTTCCCCTGCTGGCGCACCGTATCGATCGATACGCCGTGCTCGGCGAAGACCGTCGCGACCTGGGCGAGGACGCCCGGCTTGTCGGCCACGTCGAGGCTGATGTGGTACCGCGTCACGACCTCGCCCATCGGGCTCACCGGCAGGCGGGTGTACGCGGATTCGCCGGGCCCGGTGGCACCGGCGAGCTTGTTGCGGCAGACGGCCACGAGGTCGCCGAGGACCGCGGAGGCGGTGGGGGCGCCGCCCGCGCCGGGGCCGTAGAACATCAGCTGCCCGGCCGCGTCGGACTCCACGAACACCGCGTTGTACGCCTCGCGGACCGAGGCCAGCGGGTGGCTGAGCGGGATCATCGCGGGGTGGACGCGGGCGGTGACGGACGCGCCGTCGGCGGCGCGCTCGCAGATCGCGAGCAGCTTGATGGTGCAGCCCATTTCGTTCGCGGACGCGAAGTCGGCGGCGGTGACCTCGGACATGCCCTCGCGGTACACGTCGTCCAGGCGCACGCGCGTGTGGAAGGCGATACCGGCCAGGATCGCGGCCTTCGCGGCGGCGTCGAAGCCCTCGACGTCGGCCGTCGGGTCGGCCTCGGCGTATCCGAGGGCGGTGGCCTCGTCGAGCGCCTCCTGGTAGCCGGCGCCGGTCGAGTCCATCTTGTCGAGGATGAAGTTCGTGGTGCCGTTGACGATGCCCATGACGCGGTTGATCTTGTCTCCGGCGAGGGACTCGCGCAGCGGCCGGATCAGCGGGATGGCACCGGCGACGGCGGCCTCGAAGTAGAGGTCCCGGCCGTTCTCCTCGGCGGCGGCGTGCAGGGCCGCGCCGTCCTGGGCGAGCAGCGCCTTGTTGGCCGAGACGACCGAGGCACCGTGCTCGAACGCGGTGGTGATCAGCGCACGAGCGGGCTCGATGCCGCCGATCATCTCGACCACGACGTCCAGGTCGCCCCGTTTGACCAGGGCGGTGGCGTCGGTGGTGACGAGTTCCTTGTCGATGCCCTCGCGCACCCGGTCGGGGCGGCGGACGGCCACGCCCGCCAGCTCCACCGGGGCGCCGATCCGGGCCGCGAGGTCGTCGGCGTGCGTCGTCATGATGCGCGCCACCTCGGAGCCGACAACCCCGCAGCCAAGCAGCGCGACCTTCAGCGGACGCGTACGCATCATCCGACCTCACTTCTCATTACATCTACGGTTGCACCAGTCTCACCCACCGGAACGAGGTTTCTACCCTCGGTCCGGATCGTGAGACGGAAATTTCACGGGGCGGTCGGTCCCGCCCCGCCGGACCTCGGTCATCCGACGTCCAGACGCAGGAGATCCTCCTCCGTCTCACGCCGCACGATCACTCGGGCCTCACCGTCCTTGACGGCGACGACCGGCGGGCGCAGCGCGTGGTTGTAGTTGCTCGCCATGGAGCGGCAGTACGCCCCCGTCGCCGGCACCGCGATCAGGTCGCCGGGTGCCAGGTCCGCGGGCAGGAACGCGTCCTTCACCACGATGTCACCGCTCTCGCAGTGCTTGCCGACCACCCGCACCAGCATCGGCTCGGCGTCGGAGCGGCGCGACACGAGGGCCACGGTGTACTCGGCGTCGTAGAGCGCGGTGCGGATGTTGTCGGACATGCCGCCGTCCACGGACACGTACGTCCGCAGGCCTTCCAGCGGCTTCACCGTGCCGACGCGGTAGAGCGTGAAGGCGGTCGGGCCGACGATGGCGCGGCCCGGCTCGACCGAGATGCGGGGCGTGGCAAGGCCCGCGGCCTCGCACTCCCGCGTCACGATCTCGCCGAGCGCCTTGGCGATCTCGTGCGGCTCGCGCGGGTCGTCGTCCGAGGTGTACGCGATGCCGAGGCCGCCGCCGAGGTCGATCTCGGGCAGCTCGACGCCGTGCTCGTCCCGCACCTCGGCGAGCAGCTGCACGACGCGGCGCGCGGAGACCTCGAAGCCGGCCATGTCGAAGATCTGCGAGCCGATGTGCGAGTGGATGCCGATCAGCTCAAGGCCGTCCAGCTTGAGCGCCCGTCGTACGGCCTCGGCGGCCTGGCCGCCCGCGAGCGCGATGCCGAACTTCTGGTCCTCGTGGGCGGTGGCGATGAACTCATGGGTGTGCGCCTCGACGCCGACGGTCACGCGGATCTGCACGCGCTGGCGCTTGCCGAGCCGCTCGGCGGTGTGCGCGACCCGCACGATCTCCTGGAAGGAGTCGAGCACGATCCGCCCGACGCCCGCCTCGACGGCCCGCTCGATCTCCTCGGGGCTCTTGTTGTTGCCGTGGTACGCGATCCGCTCGGCGGGCATGCCCGCGGCGAGCGCGGTGGTCAGCTCGCCGGCGGAACACACATCGAGGTTGAGCCCTTCCTCCTGCAGCCAGCGCACGATGGCGCGGGACAGGAAGGCCTTGCCGGCGTAGAAGACGTCGGCCTCGGTGCCGAACGCGTCCCGCCAGGCGCGGCAGCGGGCGCGGAAGTCGTCCTCGTCGAGGAAGTACGCCGGGGTGCCGAACTCCTCGGCGAGCCGGGCGACTTCGATGCCGCCGACGCTGACGGCGCCCTCGGTGTCGCGCTCGACGGTGCGCGACCAGACCTTCGCGTCGAGGGCGTTGAGGTCGGCGGGCGGCGCGGTCCAGTGGCCTTCGGGCAGGACATCGGCGTGACGGGGCCCGGCGGGGTGTGCGGAACGGCTCATGATGCGGTCTCTCTCACAGATGTTCGGGTGCGCTGATTCCGAGCAGGGTCAGGCCGCCGGCGAGCACCGTCCCGGCGGCTTCGGCGAGCGCGAGCCGGGCCCGGTGGGCGGCCGAGGGTTTCTCGTCGCCGAGCGGGAGGACGGTGTGCTGGTACGCGAGTACGGCATCGGCCCCGCCCACGAGGTGCCGCGCGAGCCGGTCGGGGGCGCGGTGGTGGGCGGCGGCTTCGAGTACGGAGGGGTGGTCGGCGAGGAAGGCGAGGAGCGGCCCGTCCACTTCCGCTTCCGCCGGCTCCGATTCCGCTTCCGTCGGCTCCGGGGCGAACCCGAGCTCGGCGGCGTTGCGGAGCAGGGCCCGCACCCGCGCGTGCGCGTACCGCACCCGGAACAGCGGGTTGTCCTCGGTCTGGGCGAGCAGCGCGTCCGTGAAGCGCGGGGTCTCCTGCGCCGGGCCGCTCAGCATCGCCCACCGGGCGGCGTCCGCCCCGTACCGCTCGAACACGTCTCCCGCGCCGCGCGGTACGGGCGCGACGCGCGGCGTCCGGTCTCCTCCGGGGACGACCCCGGCGCGCGCGCCGAGCGTGCGAAGCAGCCGTACGACGGCGTCGGTGACGATCCCGGCCCGCGTCTCGTCCACGGGCGCGAAGCCGAATTCCCGCCCGGCGAGCAGATCAGCGCGCCCGTAGGCCTCGCGCCGGGCGAGGACGTCTCGTACGACCTGGCTGCCGCTGGTGTCGCCGAGGGTGAAGTTCAGAAAGCCGGGGCCGGTGATCTCGACGTCAGCGATGCCCGGCTCGTCCGCGAGTGCCGTGCTCAGCAGCTCGGCGACCTCGCGCGGCGGGCGTCCGGCAGGCCCCGCGAGTTGCAGCGCGACGTTGCAGGCGAAGTCCCCGCGCCCGCCGGGCCGCGGCCGCTCGACCACGACGCGTGCCGGGACGACCACGCTCAGCTTCTCGTCCTCGACAGCGCGGCGCACGGCGCGCAGCACGGTACGGGAGAGGTCGGCGGGGGTCACGGGACAAGCGTATGGGAGGAGGGGGGTGGGTAGGCGAACCGGTTTCGCTGTCTTCTTGCGATGTGGACGGCGGGCCCGGCCCCGCTCCGCCCGTCCGGTCACCGCCGGGTGCGCCCGCCGGCCCCTTCGGTCCGCTCCCCGTCGGCCTCTCCCCGCCGCCCGTGCTGCCTCAACTGCCGTACGACCCTGAGGAGTTCGGCCGGCTCGAAGGGCTTGCTCAGGAAGGCGTCGACCCCTACGGCGAGGGCGCTCTCCACCTCGTACTGCCCACAGGCGCTGATGATCGCCACCGGCACGGCCCGCGTCGACGGTTCGGAACGCAGCAGCGCGGCCGTCCGCAGCCCGTCGAGCCGGGGCATCACGACGTCCAGGGTGATCACATCGGGGCGCACCTGCTTGACGACGTCCAGGCACTCGGCACCGTCGGCCGCGGTCACGACCTCGAAGCCCTCAAGTTCGAGATTGACCCTGATCAGCTGCCGGATCACCTTGTTGTCATCCACAACAAGCACCCGGCCGGACGCCCCTGGCACAACTCGAGAGTAGGACCGCGACCACCCCCGCGTCCGGGTTTTCCCTACTTCCGCCCCGGAGGGGGTACACCCCCTCCCACCTTGACGCACCGCCCCCGACCACCCGCCCAAATACCCGTTCCTGGCCACCCTCGTGAAGCTGGTAGGGTTCTACCCGTCGCCGCGCCAGCCGCGGTGAACGCCCCCGTAGCTCAGGGGATAGAGCAACGGCCTCCGGAGCCGTGTGCGCAGGTTCGAATCCTGCCGGGGGCACCTTGGATCAGGTGCCGAAGACCCCGCCATCAGCGAACGCTGAGTGCGGGGTCTTTTTCGTTATCTCCTGACGCCTGTGCCCGTGACGGCCGGGCACAGGACCAGCCCCCTCACTATGCGTGACCAGTCGCCGCCCGAGGGTGCGTTCACATCATGTCGATCTTGTGCTTCTTTGCTGCCCGGGCCATGGAAGACGGACGTCGGCGCCCATCTCGCTCCCTGGAGTCTGCCTAGAGTCTGCGCGGGGCGTGTAACACTGCGTAACCAGATTCGAAGGAGAGTACGGCCTCATGGGCATATTCAGCCGTCGTCAGACCGCCACCGTCGAGCGGCCGCAGGCCGAGGGGGCCCCGGTCGGTGGTGTTGCGCTCGATCCTGCTCTTCGGGCGCTGACCGGGCACTGGAGCATCGACGCGCCGCACAGCCGGATCGGGTTCTCCGTGCGGCACGCGATGGTCACGACCGTGCGGGGTGCGTTCGGTGACTACGACAGCGCCCTGTACTTCGACGGGGACCGGCCCTCCGAGTCGCGGGCCGAGCTCGTCATCCGGGTCGCGAGTGTGGACACCGGGGTCGATCAGCGGGACGCGCATCTCGTCGGTACGGACTTCTTCGACGCGAACCGCTTCCCGGAGATGGCGTTCCGCTCCACCTCCGCCGTGCACGAGGGCGGGGAGAGCTTCCGTATGACGGGGAACCTCACCATCCGCGACGTGACCCGGCCCGTCGACCTGCAGCTCGACTACCTCGGCTCGGTCCTTGACCCCTTCGGCTACGAGCGGGCGGGATTCGACGGGACCACCACCATCGACCGCACCGACTGGGGGCTCGTCTACAACCAGCGGCTCGCCGCGGGCGGCACGATGGTGAGCGAGAAGGTGCGGCTGCAGTTCGACATCTCCGCGGTGCGGTCCGCGGCCTAGGTACGAACCAGAGGTTCGGCACCGGGAACATGTTGCTCGGTCTGCGACGCTGGGCGCATGCTGCTGCCCCTCGCGTACGAGAAGACCGAGCTGCTCGAAGTCGTCCGGATCGGCGACCCGGCGGGGGCCTTGCGGTGGGATCGGCTGGTCGGCGAGGACGTGGCCATCTGGGGCGGCGAGCAGGCCCGACAGGCACTGACCCGCGTGGGTGAGCTGCCGGGCGGCGACAACCACCGCTGTTTTCTGCCGGGTTGGGGCCTGCGGGCGCACAGCGGTGTCGGGCTGCTTTTCGAGGTCGCTCTCTGCTTCCGTTGCCACTCCGCCCGCACCTGGGCGGACGGCCTCTCCGCGGAGCTGCGGTTCCAGGGCTTCGACGCCGAGAGCCCCGTCGCCCGCGAGTTGCTGGATCGGCTCCGCGACTGTGTGTCCGGGTGAGACGGCGCCGCTCCGGTAGGGTTGCTTGTCCACGCAGTGATCAGGCAACGGGAGGTGAGACCCATCAACGCTGCAGCAAGTCGGGTGCTCTTTCCTCGTCGTGGTGTGGCCGCCGGGTGGCGGCGGCCTTGAGGGTGCCCTTTCACTTCGCGTAAAGGTGCATGTCCTTCATGGTTTCTCCCTCTCACACCGATGTCTCGTCCGCTGTCTCGTCCTCCGTCGTCGATCAACTGCGGCGGGCCGGTTGTGTGTTCGCCGAGGACGAGGCTCGGCTCATTTTTTGCGTGGCCCGGGACGAGGGCGACGTCCGCGTCATGGTCGAACAGCGGGTGCGCGGGCTGCCGTTGGAGCAGGTGGTCGGGTTCGCCGAGTTCTGCGGGCTGCGGGTCGGCGTCCAGGCCGGGGTGTTCGTGCCGCGGCGGCGTACGGAGTTTCTGGTGCGGCAGGCGCTCGACGTGCTGCCCGAGCAGGGGGTCGTACTCGATCTCTGCTGCGGGAGCGGCGCGCTCGGCCTCGCCGTCGCGGCGGGCCGCCCGGTCGGGGAGGTGCACGCCGCCGATATCGACCCCGTCGCCGTGGCCTGTGCGCGGCGCAATCTCGCCCGGGTCGGCGGGCAGGTGTACGTGAGCGATCTGTACGCGGGGTTGCCCGAGCGGCTGCGGGGGCGGGTGGACGTGCTCGTCGTGAACGCCCCGTACGTACCCAGCGGCGAGATCGGGCTGCTGCCGGCCGAGGCGCGGGAGTACGAGCCGCTCGTCGCGCTCGACGGCGGGGGCGACGGGGTCGAGGTGCAGCGGCGGGTGGCCGCCGAGGCCGGCGCGTGGCTCGCCCCCGGCGGGCGGCTGCTGATCGAGACCAGTGAGCGGCAGGCGGACCGGACCGCGCGGGCCATGGTGGACGGAGGGCTTGTCGCTCGGGTCGTGGCCGATGCGGAGTTCGGAGCCACCGTGGTCATCGGGGTGGCGCCCCGTGCGGCGACCTGAGCGGCGGGCCCTTACGCCGACGTCTTCTTGCGCGACGTGGCGGCCGCGGTGGACTTCTTCGCCGCCCCGGCCTTCTTCGCCGCCGCCGTCTTCTTCGTCGCCGAGGTCTTCTTGGCCGCCGTCGAGGTGGACTTCTTCGTCGAGGACGAGGCCGTCTTCGATGCCGTCTTCGATGCCGACCTCTTCGCGCCCGAAGCCGTGGACTTCTTTCCGCCCACGGCCTTCGGGGTCGCCCCCGCCTTCGGAGTCGCCTGCGCCTTCTTGCGCGTACGGCTGATGGGCGTGACCTTCGCCGGTTCCGCCTCCTCGCCGCGGGCCGCCTGGGCCGCCGCGACCGAGCTCTCCAGGGCGGCCATCAGGTCGATCACCTTGCCGCCGCCGGGGGCCGCCTCGGGCGCCTTCGCGGGTTCGGTGCCCTCGACCTTCGCGGAGATCATCTCCTCGACGGCCTCGCGGTAGTCGTCGTGCAGGGTCTCCAGGTCGACCTCGCCGAGGGTCTCCATCAGGGCGTCGGCGAGGTCCAACTCCGCGTCCCGTACGGTCACTTGGGTGTCGGGGGCGACGTCCTGCGGGGCGCGGATCTCGTCCGGCCAGAGCAGGCCGTGCATGGCGATCGCCTCGTCGACGACGCGCAGCATGCCGAGGCGTTCCCGGCCGCGCAGGGCGAACTTGGCCACGGCGACCTTCTTGCTGCGCTTGAGCGCCTCGCGCAGCAGCGTGTACGGCTTGGCGGCCGGGACGCCGTTCGCGGCCAGGTAGTACGCGGCGTCCATCTGGAGCGGATCGATCCGTTCCTGCGGCACGAAGGCGACGATCTCGATGGTCTTGGCCGTCGGGATGGGGAGCGACGCCAGGTCCTCCTCCGTGATGGGGATGATCGAGCCGTCGGCGTCCTCGTACCCCTTGCCGATCTCGGCGGCCGAGACCTCCTTCTCGTCCACTTCGCAGACCTTGCGGTAGCGGATCCGGCCGCCGTCGGTGGTGTGGATCTGACGGAAGGAGACGTTGTGGTTCTCGGTGGCGTTGACGAGCTTGATCGGGATGCTGACCAGGCCGAAGGAGATGGCGCCGTTCCATATGGATCGCACAGTGAGAACCCCTTAATGCCTCTTACGTGAATGCCTCTTACGTGATCGACCACTGCCCCCGGCACGCGAGCGATTCGCCCGTTATGTCCGTTCAGGTCATCCTCATCGTATGACGCCGATCACAGAGGTGGAGGGGCGGCGCCTGGCGCTCACCAATCTGGACAAGGTGCTGTATCCGTCCGCCGGGTTCACCAAGGGCGAGGCCGTCCACTACTACGCGACCTGCGCCGGAGCCCTGCTCGCGCACCTGTACAACCGCCCCGTCTCCTTCCTGCGCTTCCCGGACGGGCCGGACGGCCAGCGGTTCTTCACGAAGAACGTGCCGCCCGGTACGCCCAGCTGGGTGCGTACCGCCGACATCCCGCGCCGCAGCGAGGAGGGCACCGCGACCTTCGTGCTCGTCCAGGACATGGCGAGCCTGATCTGGGCGGCCAATCTGGTGACCGAGTTCCACACCCCGCAGTGGCAGGCCGACTCCCCCGGGACGGCCGACCGGATGGTGTTCGACCTGGACCCGGGCGCGCCCGCGACGATCGTGGAGTGCTGCGCGGTCGCGCTCTGGCTGCGCGAGCGCCTGGAGGCGGACGGGCTGCACGTCTACGCGAAGACCTCCGGCTCGAAGGGCCTGCACGTGCTCGTGCCGATCGAGCCGACACCGTCCGAGAAGGTCACCGCGTACGCGAAACAGCTGGCCGTCGAGGCCGAACGGGAGCTGCCGGGGCTCGCGCTGCACCGGATGACGCGGAGCCTGAGGCCCGGCAAGGTCTTCGTCGACTTCAGCCAGAACGCGGCCGCCAAGACCACCGCGACCCCGTACACCCTGCGGGCCCGCGCCGAGCCGACCGTGTCCGCGCCCGTGACCTGGGACGAGATCGAGGGCTGCGAGGAGCCGGGCGAGCTGTCCTTCCTCGCCACGGACATCGCGCCCCGGCTCGCCGAGTACGGGGATCTGCTCGGCCCGCTGATCAACCTCAACCGGGCCCGGAAGCTGCCCCGGGGCTTCCGGTGACGCCGCCTCCCGCACAGCCGCCGCTGCCGCCGGTCCGGGTCGCGCTCGCGGAGTCCGTGGCGGAGCTGCCGACGGAGGGGCCGTGGGCGTACGAGCCGAAGTTCGACGGGCACCGGCTCGTGCTCTTCCGGGGCGCGGGCCCGCGCGAGGTGCTGCTGCAGGCGCGGTCCGGGCGGACGGTGACGGCGGCCTTCCCCGACCTGGCCGAGGCGGCGCGGGCGCTGCCGCAGGGGACGGTGGTCGACGGCGAAGTGGTGGTGTGGACCCAGGGGCGGATCGACTTCGCGGCCGTGCAGCGGCGGGCGGCGGCCACGCCGGGGCGCGCGCCGGAGCTCGCGCGCACGCTGCCCGCCTCGTACGCCGCGTTCGACCTGCTCGCCGAGGCGGGCGCGGACCTGCGCGGGCGGGCGTACGGCGAGCGGCGTGAGCGGCTCGTCGCGCTGCTTGCGCCGCTCGGGCCGCCGCTGCAGCCGGTGCCGATGACGACGGATCCGGAGCTCGCGGCCGTCTGGTACGAGTCGCTGCGCGCGACCGGCGTCGAGGGCCTGGTGATCAAGCGGCTCGACCAGACGTACCCGAGCGGGCGCCGGGCCTGGCTGAAGCTGCGGCACAGCGACACCCGGGACGCGGTCGTCGTCGGCTTCACCGGCAGCCGGGCCCGGCCGCAGGCGCTGGTCCTGGTGCTGCCGGGGGACGACGACCCGCTGCTCTCAAGCCCACTGGCCCCGGCGGTCCGGGCGCGGGCCGCCGAGTTGCTGCCCGCGTCGGACGGGGAGGCCGGGATGAACGCGATCGGGTTCGGCGACATCACGTACCGGACCGTGCCGGCGGAGCTCACAGTCGAGGTCCGGCAGCAGGCGACGCGGCACCGGACGGCGGCGGTGGTGCGGTTCCGGGGCGGTGGGGCGGAGTGATCGCCGACCCCTGCGAGCCGGACCCCTGCGAGCCGGACCCCTGCGAGCCGGACCCCTGTGAGCCGGACCTCTGTGAGCCGGACCCTGCGAGCGTGAGCCGGATCACCATTAATCAAGTTTGACTAATGCCCGTACGCGGCATACCTTTCCTCAAGTAGTCAAGCTTGACCAATCAGTCCGATCGCTGAGCCGAACCTGCCGGAGGAGCCTGCATGACCGTTCTGCCCGACACCGGATACACCCCCACCGCCGAGGAGCGGGCGAGCCTGGACGCCTGGTTCGCCGAGTACGACGCAGCGAGCGCGCGGCGGGACATCGAGCGCATGGCCGACCTGGCGGTGTTCCCGCTCAACCTGGTGAGCGACAACTCCGCGGGCGACGGCCGGTCGGCGCAGTGGGACCGCAAGCAGTTCGTGGAGACCATGACCCACGTCATGGGCGAAGGCGGCGAGGACATCACGTTCGAGTCCGTCCGGACACCGGTGTTCCTGTCCGGCGCCATGGCCGTGGTGTTCACCGACTCGACCATGACGGCGGAGGGGCGGACGCAGCAGCTCAGGTACGCCGACATCCTGATCAGGCGCGACGGGAAGTGGGCGTTCCAGACGATGCTGCAGGGCGGCTGGGGCGACAACCTCTAGCCCGACCCGTACAGCCCCGACCCGTCCGCCGCTCAGACCCGCGACCAGGTGTGCCGGTCGCGGGCCTGGGCGTACAGGGCGTCGATATCGGCGGGCTTGAGGAGGCCGCCGCTCGCCGCCAGGGAGGCGAGCTCGGCCGACGGTACGACGCGGACCTCGCGGGAGGGACGGGCCCGCTCGATCCGGGCGGCCTCGACCACGGCCAGGACCGGGCGCACCTCGACCGTCAGCGCGAGAGACGCCCGCTCCGCGTCGTACGCGAGACCCCGAAGGAGTGGCTCCGGTTCCGCCCGGCCCACCGCGACGTACGGCGCCTCGATCCGCACCCGGCGCTTGCGGGCGTACAGGCTGCGCAGGCAGTACACGCCGCCGGGCCCGATCAGCAGGTGGTGCAGGCGGGCGCCGCCCGGCAGGGGTACGGAGTGCAGGGCGCGCCAGCCCGCGCCGTCGAGCCGGTCCAGGGCGTCGCCCACGGCCTGCTCGGCGGCGAGTGCCGGGCGGCGCGGGTCGGCGCGGAGCCGGCGGGGCGGGCCCGGCGCCCGGTCGAGGTCGACGAGGAGGGCCTCGCCGGGGCGGTTCGGGGCGAGGTCGTCGTCCGGGAGCAGGGCGAGACCGGCCAGCTCGGCGGCGGTGGGCAGGGGCGGCGGGCCGACCGTGACGGGGCCGGTGAGGAAGGGCGCGAGCGCGTCCAGGACGCTCTGCCGGTGCTCCTCCCGCAGCAGGCTGACCCGGCCCGTCCCGCGCTCGTAGCTGGCGACGTTCCTGCCGTCCGGCAGCAGCACGTGGTAGAGCTCCCTGCCGTGCCGCCGGGCCGGCACGACGCGCAGTGCGGACATGTCGCCTCACCCCCAATGACCATGGGAACAGCTGCGGGGCGGGCGGGCAACAACGGGCCGGTGAAGAGGGGAAGTTGGGGGGCGGCGCCCTGGGACGAGCGCGATGCGGCGCCCTGGGCCGCGCGCGGAGCCCGGCCCGTACCGCGGTAACCGCGGTAACCGCACCGCCTGCACAGCTACGGCCCGCTGTTACAAAGCCGCCGAATCGCCGCAATAGCGGACACCTAGCTTGATTGCAGTCGCCGCGATCCGGCGGCCTGACCTGCAAGTCCGAGCCGGAAGGGGTCCCTCGTGCCCGTAGAGCCAGGAGCGCCCGTCGTGCCCGTGGTGCCCGTCGTGCCCGTGGTGCACGCGGTGCGCAGCCGTCGCCGCGCCCTCGTCCGTACCGTCGCCGTGACCGCCGCCGTGAGCGGTGCCCTGCTGCTGCCGGCCGCGGCCGCGATCGCGGACTCCGGTGCGCAGGAGTCCGCCGCGGCGACGTCGGCCGCTGCGACGTCCACGGCGGCGGCGGACCCCGACCCCGATGACGCCGCGCCCGCCCGTCACCCGGCGCTCGTCGCCGCCGGTGGCGGTGTGGCGGCCGCCGGTGCCGCCGGGCTCGGCTTCGCGCTGTCGCGGCGCGGCCGCACCGACGGCTGACCTCCCCTCGCCCCCTCCCGTCCCCCTCCCCTCCCGGAGTCCTCATGAGCACACCCGTCGCCTCCCGCCGTGCCCGGTACGCCGCCGCGTCCGCGCTCGTACTCGCCGTGGGCGGTGGTCTCGCCGCCTGCGGCACGGCCTCCGGCAGCCCGGCCCCCGACCTGACCGTGCGGAGCACCGCCACCGCGCAGGCCGCGAACGCGGCGCAGCCGCTGGAGCGCTCGGTGCCGACGGGCCTGCGCATCCCCGCGATCGGCGTCGACGCGAAGTCGATGCTCGACCTGGCGGTGGACCCGAAGACCCGAGAACTCGGTGTGCCGCCCGTCGACCGCGCGAACGAGCCCGGCTGGTGGGCGGACGGCCCCGCGCCCGGCGAGAAGGGCGTCGCGATCGTCGTCGCGCACTACGACACCGCGAACGGACCCGCCCTGATGAAGGACGTGGGGCGGCTCAAGGTCGGCGACATGGTCGAGGTGCCGCGCGAGGACGGCTCGACGGCCCGGTTCAAGGTGTACGAGATCAAGCAGCTGAACAAGGGCAAGGTGCCGGACGAGACGTACACCGAAGCGAAGAAGCCCGCCGAACTTCGTATTCTGACCTGTGGCGGTCAGATCAAGGACGGCCACCGTACGGACAACGTCATCGTCTCCGCCGACCTCGTCCCGTAACGGAATCCGCAGCAGCAGTCTGGAGTGCCGTGTTCCGAAGCCGCCGGGGGCGTGGCCACGCCGTCCTGCTGCTCCCCGCCCTCGGACTGCTGCTCGCGGGCTGTGGCAGCGCGGGCAGCCTGGAGAGCGCGGGCCCCACGCCACAGGCGGTCGGCCCGGCCCGGCTCTGGCCCCAACTGCCGCCCACGAAGAGCGAGTACCCGGACGACGGCGAGGCCGTGGTCGAGGTCGTGGAGGGCATCGACGTACCCGGCCGCGATCTGCGCAAGGTCGACCCGCTGGCCGTCGTCAGGGCCGACCTGGCCGCGCACCCGCGCACGGACAGCGGGCCCGACGGGATGCCCGCCGACACCGCAGCGGCCATCGGTCGCTGCCCCGCGGACAAGAAGCCCGACCAGGCGGTAGGCGGCTGCCCGGTGCTGCAGGCGTACTACCGGGACCTGACCGGCAGCGGCAAGGACGAGCTGATCGTCGGCATCCGGTTCTCCCAGGGCGCCCTCGGCATCCGCGTGTACAGCCTCGACCAGGGCCGGCTCATCCGGATCGTGTCGACCGCCGAGGAGGTCACCCGCGTCGAACTGGCCGGCCGTGACCTGATCGTCTACGAGCCCGCGCAGAGCCCAGGCTACGAGTTCCGCTACGCCTGGTCCTGGGACGCGCGGCAGCGCGCCATGCTGCCCGCCCGGATCGAGATCGTCCGCGTCGGCCGCGACGGCAGCCCGCAGCCCGACGAGCCCCCCTCCGGCTCGGCCACGCCCTCCGGTGCGGCGGACCGGCCGTGAGGCTGCGCCCGCCCGCCTGGACGGCGACGCTCACCTGGAAGGCCGCACTGTTCATCACGGTGATGTGCTGTGCGCTCGCCACCCTGCTCGGCGTGCTCGTGCATGTCGCGGTCACCCGGCAGACCGTCGACAACGCCCGCGAGAAGGCGCTCACGAAACTCGGCGACGTCACCCGCCTGTACGAAGCCGGGGACCGGCTCCCGCCGGGCGCGGGCCTCGACCCTCCGGGCCTGCCCGCGTCGCTGCGCGCGCTGGCCGCCGAGGGCCGGCGCGGCACGCTCGTCGCCGACCACCACGGCCGTCCGACCATGTGGGCCGCGGGCCCCGCCGACGGCGGCCGGGCCATCGCCGCCGAGATCGACTACAGCCAGGGCGCCCGGACCATCGACGGCCTGGACCGGGCCATCGCCGGGTCGGCCGTGCTCGCCATCGGCGCGACGCTGCTCGTCGGGGCGTTCGCGGTGACCCGGGTGACGCGGCGGCTGCACCAGACGGCGACCGTGGCCCGCCGGATCGGCGCCGGTGACCTGGACGCCCGCGTCGGCGACCCGCGGACGAAGGACCCCTCGCGCGCCCAGGACGAGGTGGCGACCGTGGCCGGGGCACTCGACACCATGGCCGCGACGCTGCAGGCCAAGCTGGAGAGCGAGCAGCGGTTCACCGCCGATGTGGCGCACGAGCTGCGCACCCCGCTGACCGGCCTGCACGCGGCCGCCGAACTCCTGCCTCCGGGGCGCCCGGCGGAGCTCGTACGGGACCGGGTGCAGACGATGCGGGTGCTCACCGAGGACCTCCTGGAGATCTCCCGGCTCGACGCCCGGCGCGAGCAGGTCGACCTCGACTGCCATCCGCTCGGCCCGCTCGCCGAGCGCGCGGTACGGGCCACGGGCACGGACACCGAGGTGCGGATCGTGCGGGAGGTGTGCGTGGAGACCGACCGGCGGCGCCTGGAGCGGGTGCTCGGCAACCTCGTCGCCAACGCCCACAAGCACGGTCGTACGCCGGTGCTGCTCACCGTCGACGGCCCGGTCCTCTCGGTCCGCGACCACGGCGACGGCTTCCCGGCGTATCTGGTGGAGCACGGCCCGCAGCGGTTCCGCACGGAGGGCGGCGCGCACGGCCACGGCCTCGGCCTGACCATCGCGCTCGGGCAGGCGCGGGTTCTGGGGGCGCGGCTGGAGTTCGGCAACGCGGCGGAGGGCGGGGCGGTGGCCACGTTGACGCTGCCGTACGTTCCGGAGGAACCGGGGTGCGGGGCGGCTGAGTAATTTTGCGGCCCTCCGGCGTTTGAGGGGGCCCGTCCGGCGGGACTTCGGGCTACGTTGCCCGACATGACCGGAAGAACCGTTGATGTGACAGACAGGACGGAAACATCCGTTCCGGTGGTTCCGGTCCACCGGCGCCGTGGCACCGAACTCGCCCTGCTCGTCCTCGCGGTGGGCCTGTGTGTGCTCGGCTATCTGAACGTCGGGCTCGCGCGGTACGGGACTGTTCCGGGCAACGTCACCGACTACGGCTGCGGGCTCGGCGCGCTGGCCCTGCTCGCCCACCTGGCGGTGCGGTGGCGCGCCCCGTACGCCGATCCGCTGCTCCTTCCGATCGCGGTGCTGCTCAACGGGCTCGGCCTGGTCCTCATCTACCGGCTCGACCAGGAGACCCCCGACGACCCGGCCGCGCTCGCCCAACTCACCTGGTCCACGGCCGGGGTGGCCCTGTTCATCGTGGTCGTCCTGGTCCTGCGGGACCACCGGGTGCTGCAGCGGTACGCGTATCTGTTCGTCGCCGCCGCGCTCGCGCTGCTCGTCTCGCCGGTGTTCTTCCCGGCCGTCAACGGCGCCCGGATCTGGGTGCGGATCGCCGGATTCTCGCTGCAGCCCGCCGAGTTCGCGAAGATCCTGCTCGCGGTGTTCTTCGCGGCGTACCTGGCGGCCAACCGCACGGCGCTCGCGTACGCCGGACGGCGGGTGTGGAAGCTGCAGTTCCCGACCGGGCGCGTGCTCGGGCCGATCGTGGCGATCTGGCTGCTCAGCGTGGGCGTCCTGGTCCTGGAGCGGGATCTCGGCACCTCGCTGCTGTTCTTCGGGATCTTCGTGGTGCTGCTCTACGTGGCCACCGGGCGCACCGGGTGGATCGCGGTGGGGCTGCTGCTCGCCTGCGTCGGGGCGTTCGCTGTCGGCTCGCTCGAACCGCATGTGCACAGCCGGGTCCAGGACTGGCTGCACCCCTTCGCCACCATCGAGGAGGGCCGCGGGCCGACCCAACTCGCCCAGTCCCTCTTCGCGTTCGCGGCCGGGGGGCTGCTCGGCACGGGGCTCGGCCAGGGCCACTCCACCCTGATCGGCTTCGCCGCGAAGTCCGACTTCATCCTGGCCACCGCGGGCGAGGAGCTCGGCCTGACCGGACTCTGCGCGATCTTCCTGCTCTACGCGATGCTCGTCGCCCGGGGCTGCAAGGCCGGGCTCGCCCTGCGCGACCCGTTCGGGCGGCTGCTCGCGATCGGGCTCGCCTCGATCCTGGCGCTGCAGGTCTTCGTGATCGCGGGCGGGGTCACCGGGCTCATCCCGCTCACCGGTATGGCGATGCCGTTCCTCGCCCAGGGCGGCTCGTCGGTCGTCACCAACTGGATCATCGTCGCGCTGCTCGTCCGGGTCAGCTCCTACGCCCGCTCGCAGCCGCCGGACGCGTACGACTTCCTGTCCGAAGAGGACTGACAACTGCCCGAAGAGGACTAACAACTGCCCGGAGAGGACCGAGGCTTGACCCGTCACATCCGCCGCGCCGCCGCCTTCTGCATGCTCCTGATGCTCGCCCTGGCCCTGAACGCCACCCGCATCCAGGTCTTCGAGGCCGAGTCGTACGACGCCAACCCGGCCAACCGCCGCCAGACCATCGCCCGCTACGGCCAGGAGCGCGGCGACATCTACGTGGACGGGCGGCCGATCACCGGCTCCGTCGACACGGGCGAGCAGCTGCGGTACGAACGGACCTACAAGAACGGCCCGTTGTACGCGCCGGTGACCGGGTATGCCTCGCAGACCTACGGCACGACCCTCCTGGAGGGCGCCGCCGACCCGCTGCTCTCCGGCACCGATCCGCAGCTCGCGCCGTTCCCGATCGTGGACGACGTGACACGGGCGCGGCGCGCGGGCGGGGCCGTGCACACCACGATCGCGCCGTCCGTACAGAAGGCCGCCTACTCCGCGCTCGGCGACCAGCAGGGCGCGGTGGCGGCGCTCGACCCGACGACCGGGCGGATCCTCGCCCTGGTCTCCACCCCCTCGTACGACCCGGAACTGCTGTCGGGGAACGGGGTCTCGGAGGCGCGGCACTGGACGACCCTGAACAACGCGGCGAGCAGGCCGATGCTCAACCGGGCCATCCGGCAGACCTATCCGCCCGGTTCGGCGTTCAAGGTGGTGACCGCGGCGGCCGCCCTGGACGCGGGCGTCGTCACGGACCTGGACGCGAAGACCCGCTCCCCCGACCCGTACACGCTGCCCGGCACGTCCACGAAGCTGACCAACGAGGTCGAGGGCTGCAAGAACGCCTCGCTCCGCCATGCCTTCGAGTGGTCCTGCAACACGGTCTTCGCCAACCTGGGCGCGCGGGTCGGCCTGGACGGCCTGGTCGGGACGGCCGAGCGGTTCGGCTTCAACGACGCCGACCTGCGGATCCCGGCGCGGGTCGCGAAGAGCAACGTCAACCGGGAGATGGAGCCGTCGAGCGTCGCGCTCTCCGCGATCGGGCAGTACGACACGACGGCGACGCCGCTGCAGATGGCGATGGTGGCCGGGGCGGTGGCCAACAACGGGGACCTCAAGGCGCCGCACCTGGTGGACCGTACGACCGACGCCCATGGCCGCGTCCTGTCCAGCACGCACCCCACCTCGCTGCGCCAGACCTTCAACCCGGGCACGGCCTCGCTCCTTCGCGAGCTGATGGTGGGCGTGGTCGAGGAGGGCACCGGGTCGAACGCGGCGATCAAGGGGGCCACGGTCGGCGGGAAGACCGGCACCGCCCAGCACGGCATCGGCAATGCGGGCCTGCCGTACGCCTGGTTCATCTCCTGGGCCCAGGCCGAGGGCGAGCCGCAGCCCGGGGTCGCGGTCGCGGTGGTCGTGGAGGAGGCGGCGGCGGACCGGGACGACATCAGCGGCGGCGGCAGCGCGGCACCGATCGCGCGGGCCGTGATGAAGGCGGCGCTCGCGTTGTGAGACGGGTCTGGGCGCGCCCGCCCGTCGTGCCTAAGGTGCGCCCATGCCCAAGGATTCCTTCGCACCCGAGACCGCGTACGAACTCGCCCAGGTCAACATCGCCCGTCTCAAGTACCCGCTGGACGCACCGGAGTTGAAGGACTTCGTAGACGCGCTCGACCCGGTGAACGCGGTCGCGGACGCGGCGGACGGGTTCGTGTGGCGGCTGCGGAGCGAGTCGGGCAACGCGACGGACGTGCCGGTGTTCGGGGACTCCTGGCTGATCGTGAACATGTCGGTGTGGCGGGACACGAACGCGCTCACGGCCTTCATGTACCAGGGGCAGCACCGCGAACTGCTCTCCCGGCGCTTCGAGTGGTTCGAGCGGGTCGCCGAGGCGATGACGACCCTGTGGTGGGTCCCGGCGGGCCACCGTCCGACGGTCGCGGAGGCGGAGGAGCGACTGCTCCGCCTCCGCGCGGAGGGGCCTACGCCGTACGCGTTCACTCTGCGTACGGCGTTCCCGCCTGAGACCTCGGAGAACGCGGCTTCCCAACAGGTCAGTTGAGAGGTTCGCGCATCTCCTCGCGGATCTTCAGGGTGGTGGCGGCCGCCTCCTTCAGGTCGATCGACTCGGGGTCCTGGGTGGCGGTGGCCGGGTCGACGATACCGACGACGGCGCCTGTGTTGTCGTCCGCCCAGGCGCAGGTGGGCATGGCGGTCGTGGTCCCGGCCTGGTCCGTCGTGAGGACCTGACAGCGCAGGATCTCACCGTCGGTCACGACGTCCTCGGCGGGGACGGCGACCGTCACGCCCTCCCCCTCGGCCGCACCCTCCATCAGGCTCCTGCGGAGGCGGTCGTGGTCATTGATGCGCGCATACGAGCCGGAGACGATCAGCGCCTTGCCCGAGGCGGCACCGTCCGCACCTGCGTACTGCCCGACCACGGGCGTGAAGTCCTTGGCGTACGACTCGTCCCAAGAGCCGTCGTCCTGCGGCCCCTTGTGGGAGAGGTCGGAGGCCAGCTCGTACTCACCGTCGAGCAGGGACTTCGGGAGGGTCAGCTTGTACTCGGCCGGCGGGAAGGAGTCCGAACTCGTGGACGAGCCGCCCGAGTCCCGGTTGCCCCACATCGAGAACAGCACGAGGCCCACGACGATCGCGAAGGCGATGCCGAGCCCGCCCCAGACCGTGGCCGCGGCGTTCTTCCGCGGCGGAGGCGGCGGCGGCCCGCCCCAGCCGCCGGGGCCCGGAGGCGGGTAGGGGCCTTGGCCGTACGGGCCGGGTGGGGGCTGGTGCGGCGGGTACTGCTGCGGGTACGGCTGGGCGTAGTGCTGCGGGGGCGGCGGCTGTTGACCGTAAGGGCCTGCCTGACCGTATCCCCCGGCCTGTGGTGGCTGCGGCGTTGACATGACCGGCACAGTACGTGGCCGCGCCGTGACGCCGACGGTCAGGCCCCCGCCTCGATCGCCTCCTCCACCTCCGCGACCCGTTCCGCCTCCTCCGCCGCGAAGCGTTCCGCGTCCAGTTTCTCGGCGATCTCCTCGTCCTGGGCCATCAGTTGGTCGAGGTTGGCGTTGCCCATCTCGAAGACGCCCATGTCGACGTACGCCTCCTGCAGCCGTTTGCCCCACAGGCCGATGTCGCGTACGCACGGGACGATGCGGGAGAACAGCAACTGGCGGAAGAGCGCGAGGTATTCGGAGTTCTCGCTGTACTCGTCGGCCTCCTGCTTGGGGATGCCCAGGTTCTCCAGGACCTCCACGCCGCGCAGCCGGTCGCGCATCAGGTAGCAGCCCTCGATGACGAACTCCTCGCGCTCGCGCAGTTCGGCCTCGGTGAGCTGTTTGTAGTAGTCGCGAAGCGCCATCCGCCCGAACGCCACGTGCCGGGCCTCGTCCTGCATCACGTACGCCAGGATCTGCTTCGGCAGCGGCTTGTCCGTGGTGTCGCGGATCATGCCGAACGCGGCGAGCGCCAGTCCCTCGATGAGGACCTGCATGCCGAGGTACGGCATGTCCCAGCGGGAGTCGCGCAGGGTGTCGCCGAGCAGCGACTGCAGGTTGTCGTTGATCGGGTAGAGCATCCCGACCTTCTCGTGCAGGAACCGTCCGAAGATCTCCGCGTGCCGGGCCTCGTCCATCGTCTGGGTCGCCGAGTAGAACTTGGCGTCCAGGTCGGGCACGGACTCGACGATGCGGGCCGCGCACACCATCGCGCCCTGCTCGCCGTGCAGGAACTGGCTGAACTGCCAGGACGCGTAGTGCCGGCGCAACTCGCCCTTGTCCTTGTCGGTCATCTTCGACCAGTGCCGGGTGCCGTAGAGCGTGAGCGCCTCGTCGGGGGTGCCGAGCGGGTTGTGCGGGTCGACCTCCAGGTCCCAGTCGATCCGCTTGGCGCCGTCCCACTGCTTGTCCTTGCCCTTCTGGTAGAGGGCGAGGAGACGTTCGCGGCCGTTGCCATTCTTCTGGCCGACAAACATGGCCTCCCAGCTGAAGCGGGCCGATCCGGTCGCCGGGACCTGCCAGAGCGGCTCGCCCGGGTCCTTGCTGTAGAGCTCCTGCGTCGACACCCCTACGCCTCCATCGCCTAGCGAACTGCCGTACGGGACAGGGTCGTTGGCAGGCTCACACGTATGAGACATGGGGTCAACAAGTCGCGCGGGAGGGATTGACTGCCTTACTGACAAGCAGTCTCATAGCCGGAGGGCAACCCGGCCAGGGAGGGAAGCGATGACCACGACCACCACCGAAACCGCCGAGGATCTCGCGCTGCGGCGGATGCGGGACGCCCTCGGCCTGCTCAAGGGCCGCGAGCAGGTGGCCGAACGCCTCCTGGAGTCCTCGGCCAAGCACTCGTACGACCCCGACACCGAACTCGACTGGGACGCCCCGCTCGCGCCGGACAAGTGGTTCTGGCCGCCGGAGCTGGTCTCCCTCTACGACACCCCGCTGTGGCACCGGATGCCGGAGGAGCAGCGGATGGACCTGGCCCGGCACGAGGCGGCCGCGCTCGCCTCGATCGGCGTCTGGTTCGAGATCATCCTGATGCAGCTGCTCGTCCGGCACATCTACGACAAGCCCCTCGGCAGCAGCCATGTGCGGTACGCGCTCACCGAGATCGCGGACGAGTGCCGGCACTCCATGATGTTCGCCCGCATGATCAAGCGGGGTGGCGCGCCGATGTACCAGGTCACGTGGTTCCAGCACAATCTGGCCCGCGTCCTCAAGACCGTCTCCACGACCCCGGGTTCGTTCACGGCGACCCTGCTCGGCGAGGAGATCCTGGACTGGATGCAGCGCCTGACCTTCCCGGACGAGCGCGTCCAGCCCCTGGTACGCGGCGTGACCCGCATCCATGTGGTCGAGGAGGCGCGTCATGTGCGGTACGCCCGCGAGGAGTTGCGCCGCCAGATGATCACCGCACCGCTGTGGGAGCGGGAGTTCACCCGGATCTCCTCCGGCGAGGCGGCCCGCGTCTTCTCGCTGGCGCTGGTCAACCCGCAGGTGTACGAGAACGTCGGCCTGAACCGGCGCGAGGCCCTCGCCCAGGTCAGGGCCAGCGCCCACCGCCGCGAGGTGATGCGCACGGGCGCGCGGCGGCTGACGGACTTCCTGGACGACATCGGCGTACTCCGGGGGGTGGGGCGGAGGCTGTGGCGAAGCTCGGGGCTGCTGGCGTGAAATCCAGCCCGTCTGGGGCACCTCCCGGCCGAAGGCTGGGGGAGTTTGAGGACGAGCCCGCAGGGCGATCGACAGTGCGCAGGACGACGGCAAGAACAACTCGCGGGCCCACCCAGCGGAGCGGATACCCTGCGGGCATGTCCCCGGCAGCCACCCCGCGCGCAACGACCCCCGCCTACCGACGGCTCAGCGTGGAGGAGCGGCGCAGCCAGCTCCTCGACGCCGCGCTGTCCCTCTTCGCGCACAGCGCGCCGGAGGAGGTCTCCCTGGACGACGTCGCCGAGGCGGCGGGCGTGTCCAGGCCGCTGGTCTACCGGTACTTCCCGGGCGGCAAGCAGCAGTTGTACGAGGCCGCCCTGCGCACCGCCGCCGACGCCCTGGAGCAGTGCTTCGACGAGCCCACGCACGGACCGCTCACCGCCCGGCTCGCCCGCGCCCTGACCCGGTACCTCGCGTTCGTGAACGAGCACGACACCGGGTTCAGCGCGCTGCTTCAGGGCGGCAGTGTCGTCTCCACGTCGCGCACGAGCGCCATCGTGGACGAGGTCAGGGCGGTCGCGGCCGCGCGGATCCTGGCCCATCTGCCGGTCACGGAGCCCGGGCCGCGGCTGCATCTGATGGTGCGTACCTGGATCTCCGCCGTCGAGGCCGCCTCCCTGATCTGGCTGGACGAGGGCAAGCAGCCGCCGATGGAGGAGCTGCGGGACTGGCTGCTCGACCACTTCCTCGCCGTGACGACCGCCACGGCCGCCTCCGATCCGCAGACCGCGGAGGTGCTGCGCGCCGCGCTGGAACTGGAGGAGCCCGACGGTGTCGCCGCCTCGCTGGCCGGGCGGGTGCTGCCCGTGGTGAGCGACGCGGCACGCCTGCTGTGAGACTGGTCGCGTGAGAAGCGAGGACATCCCCTTCGAGGGCGGCCCCCTGGACGGCCGGACCCTTCCCATCCTGCTCGGTCCGACCGGCCAGCCGCCGAAGCTGTACGAGGTTCCGGTGCCGGAGGCGGGGGGTGGGCCCCCGACGGTGCTGGTGTACCGGCGCGAGGCCGCGGGGTTCAGCCGGCGGCTCGGTGTTCCGCGGGGCTGGAAGTACGTGTACGACCCGGAGGGGCGGGGTTCCGGCGGGCTCAAGTGGCCGTGGTCCAAGCGCGGCTGAACGTTCGCCGGAGGGGCTGAATTTCAGCCCCTCCGGCGTTTGAGGAGCGGGGTCTGGGGCGGAGCCCCGAAGCTCCGCAGGATTTCGGGAAGGGGCGGGGAGGGGAAGACACACCCGGGACGGGTGACCCGATACCGCCACCAAGCCCCACCCGCCAGGTGCACCGAGCACCACCACCGCATGCTCACCGCGGAGGTGATGGTGTGTCAGCCAAGTGCATCGGCAGGGCCGTCTGCGCCGCGGCGGCGGTGGCGGGCCTGGTGAGTGGGCCCCAGGCCACGGCCGCCCCGGGACCCGGCCCCGAGGAAGGTTCCGTCGCGGGGCTCCTCGCGGACCTCCAGGAGCTGTACCGCAAGACGGAGCAGGCCACCGAGACGTACAACGCCACCGCGGAGAAGCTCAAGAAGCAGCGCGCGGAGGTGAAGAAGCTGGGCGCGGAGCTGACGAAGTCGCGTACCGCCCTGCACGACAGCCGCGCCGCCGCCGGCCGCCTCGCGCGCCGGCAGTACCAGGGCGAGAGCGAGCTGTCCCCGTATCTGAAGCTGCTGCTCGCCCGCGACCCGCGCCGCGCCCTCGACCAGGGTCACGTGGTGCGACGCCTGGCGGCCGAACGCGTCGAGACGGTCGAGCGGCTCGTCGACCGGGAGAAGAAGGCCGACGCGCTCGCCGCCCGCTCCCGGAAGGCCCTGGACGCCCAAGTCGCCCTGGCCGTACGGCAGAAGCAGGACCGGGACGAGGTGACGCGGCGCCTCAAGGACGTCGAGGAGATGCTCGCCGACCTCACCGCCGACGAGCTGGACGCGCTGCGCCGCCTGGAGGAGCGGGGCACCGCCGACGCCCAGCGCGACTTCCTCGGCTCCGGCGCACTCGGCGGCCCGCCCGGCGCACCGGCACGCACCCGCGCCCCCTCGAAGGCGGGCGCCGCCGCGATCCGGTACGCGGTGAAGCAGATCGGCAAGCCGTACGTGTGGGGCGCCGAGGGGCCGAAGTCCTTCGACTGCTCGGGGCTCACCTCGCGGGCCTGGCAGCGCGCGGGCCGGGACATCCCGCGCACCTCGCAGGAGCAGTGGGAGCAGTTGGAGCGGGTCCCGCTGCATCGGCTGCGGCCCGGCGATCTGGTCGTGTACTTCCCCGAGGCCACGCATGTCGCCCTCTACCTGGGCGAGGGCAGGGTCGTGCAGGCCCCGCGCCCCGGCTCCCGCGTCAAGGTCTCCCCGATCGCGGCGAACCCGCTGCTCGGAGCGGTACGCCCGGATCCGGGTGGGCGCCCCTTGTCCGAGTACCGCCCGCCCCGGCTGCCGGAAGGTGCGACGGAGGGGTCGGATCTGGGATACGGGTCGGTGAGGGGGCCCGGAGAGGGATAGCGTCGGACTTGCTCCCCGCCCCGCCCCTAAAAGCCGGTCTGCGACGCCAAGTACCGTTCCGTGTCCTCCGGGTCGTAGAAGTAGTCCTCGAAGTCCGACGGGTCGTCGAAGCCGTTGGCGATGCGGTGGGCCACTTCGGGGTGGTCCGCGGCCGTGGCGAGGAGGGAGATCGTGTGGGCCGGCAGCGGGGCCAGCATCGTGTTGGTCCAGCGCGTGGTGGGCCGGCCCACGGGCTCCCAGTAGCGGGCGAACGTCGTGCGCATCCAGGCCTCGTCGAACGGCTTGTCGCCGTGTTCCAGGATCGAGGCGAGATACGTGGCGGCGCACTTGGCGGCCGAGTTGGCGCCCTGGCCGGTGAGCGGGTCGTTGGTGACCACGGCGTCGCCGACGCCCAGGACCAGGCCGCCGGAGGGCAGCATGGCGACGGGGTTGCGTACGACGGGCGGGTAGCGGCCCGCCAACGTGCCGCCGCTGTCCGTGAGTTCGGCCTTGGTGGCGCGCGCGTACTCCCAGGGCGTGTGGCGCTCCATCAGGGACAGCGTCAGGGCGAGGTGCTCGGCCGGGTCGGCGACGCCGCGGAACGCGTCGACCGGGCCGCCCGGCACGCCCTCCCAGAACAGGATGTCGGCGCGGCCCGAGGTGGTCAGCGTCGGCATGACGATGAGCTCGCCGACGCCCGGCACCATCGTGAGCCTGACCTGCCCGGTGTCGGGCCCGTCCGGACGCGGGCCGAGGCCGTGCACGTACGAGGCGGCGAGGGAGCGCTGCGGCCTGGTGTACGGGGAGCGGGCCGGGTCGCGGTCGAAGAGGTCGACGAGCTCGCCCTTGCCCGAGGCGACCAGGACCAGGTCGTACAGGCGGGAGAAGTAGTCGAGGTCGCCGACGGTGGCGCCGTGGATGACCAGCTGGCCGCCGCGCTGCGCGAAGGTGTCCAGCCAGCCCGCGATCTTCACGCGCTGGTCGACGGACTGCGCGGCGCCGTCGAGCGGGCCGAGCCAGTCGACGGCACGGTGGGCGGGTCCGGGGTCGTGGCTGTCGGGGGCGGCGACGGTGACGCCGAGCGCCTCGATGTCCGGGGCCGGGGACTCCCAGAAGTTCAGCTTCAGGTCCCGCTCGTGCCGCAGGGCCGTGTGGAAGAGGGCCTGGGTCGACATGACACGGCCCGCCCGGATCTCGTCGGCGGTGCGGTGGGACATGAGGGTGACCTCGTAGCCCTGCGCCTGGAGTCCCAGGGCGAGTTGGAGACCGGACTGGCCGGCTCCGGCGATGAGTATCTTCCGCATGCGGTGGTCTCGCTCTCCTGTGCGGCGGCGGCCTCCCGGGCCGCGAGCGGTACGGCTACTCCGGGGTGGTGTCGCAGGCGTGCCGCACGAGGGCGAGCAGCGTCTCGACGACGCTGATCCGGCGGCGCGCGTCCATGACCAGGACCGGCACATGGGTGGGCACGTCGAGCGCCTCGCGCACCTCGTCGGCCGCGAACCGGTCGGAGCCGTCGAAGTGGTTGACGGCCACCACGTACGGCAGTCCGCAGCCCTCCACGTAGTCCAGGGCCGGGAAGCAGTCGTCGAGGCGGCGGGTGTCGGCGAGCACGACCACGCCGGCCGCGCCGCGCACCAGGTCGTCCCACATGAACCAGAACCGGGCCTGGCCGGGGGTGCCGAAGAGGTACAGGACGAGGTCGTCGTCGAGCGTGATCCGGCCGAAGTCCATGGCGACCGTGGTCGTGGCCTTCTGCGGGACCGGGCCCAGGTCGTCGTCCCCGGTGCCGGCGCTCGCCTCGGTCATCAGGGACTCGGTGCGCAGCGGGCTGATCTCGGAGACCGTCCCGACGAGGGTGGTCTTGCCCGCGCCGAAGCCGCCCGCGACCACGATCTTCGTGGCGATGGGTGCGCGGCTGAGGTCGGACTGCCAGGGCTGCAGGCCCGCTTCGGCTTCTGGGGCTTCCTCGGCTGCGGTGAGCGTGTCAGAGGCGGCGGAGTCCACCCAGCACCCTTTCGAGCAGTGCGCGGTCGGGCTGTCCGGGGCCGTGCCCGGTGCCGTACACCCGGACCCTTCCCTGGTCGGCCAGGTCGCTGAGGAGGACGCGGACCACGCCGAGCGGCATCTTCAGGAGCGCGGAGACCTCGGCGACGGTGCGCATCCTGCGGCACACGTCGACGATCGCCCGCATCTCGGGCACACCCCGCCCGCGCGGCGCCACGGCCGGCCGCTCCTCGGCCCCCGGCGCCTGGCTCGCGGCGACGAAGGTCTCGACGAGCAGGACGTGCGCGAAGCGCGTACGGCCGCCGGTGAGCGAGTACGGGCGGACCCGCGCGGGCCTGCGTCCCCGGCCGCGCACCGGCAGCTGCGCGGCGGCGCCCGGGGCGGTCACCGTCCGGTCTCCATCGACTGCCGCAGCTCGCTGCGGAGTTCGGGGGTCAGGACGTGTCCGGCGCGGCCCACGAAGAGGGCCATGTGGTACGCGACGACGCTGACGTCGCAGTCCGGCGCGGCGTGCACCCCGAGCAGCGAGCCGTCACTGATCGACATGACGAAGAGGCTGCCCTCGTCCATGGCGACCACGGTCTGCTTGATGCCGCCGCCGTCCATCAGCTTCGCGGCCCCGATGGTGAGGCTGCCGATGCCGGAGACGATCGTGGCGAGGTCGGCGCTCGACCCCTTCGGCCCGGCGGCGGTCCGCGGCGTCTGGGCCGCGGCGTTCACCTCCGGGTCGGAGGAGAGCAGCAGCAGCCCGTCGGACGAGACCACGGCCACGGAGAGCAGTCCGGGGACCTCCCGGACCAGGTTGTCGAGCAGCCAGTGCAGGTTCTGGGCTTCGCTGCTGAGACGGTACGCACGGGACGTACTGGGAGCGGTCAACTGCGGGCCTCCTCGGCTGGGTCCCCCTGATCGGTCCGGGTCGCCCGGTCGGGCACCTCCCCGGGGGTCACGTCGTCACCGGCTTCGGACCGGGTGGTCCGCTCGGCGAGTTCGGCCTGTACGTCTCGGCGGCCGGAGTTGGCTCCCCGGTGGAAGCTGCCGAGCCTGCGGCGCAGCTCCTCCGGGTCGACGGCGCTGCGGCGGGCCACGGGCTCGGGGGCGGGCCCGGTGGCCTTGGGCGTGCGCACGGGCAGCCCCGTCTCGGTGGTGCGCTCCCGCTGCGGCAGGGCCTCGCGCACCTCGCGCCTGGCCTGCTGCGGGACGGTTTCGGCGTCGGCGGCCCGCTCGTGCCGCTCGTCCGCCTCGGACGCGAGCACGGAGTCACTCGCGGGGGCGGGGAGGGGCGCGGGGTCACCGTCGGCCGACTCGGCCTCTACGCCGAGGAGTTCACGGTCGGCCTCGGCCTCCGGGGAGAGGCCGTCGACACCGAGCGCGTCGGCGAGCGTACGGGGGGCCGGGGCGGGTTCGGGGTCGGGTTCGCCCGCGGAGGCGAGTTCGGCCTCGGGGTCGGGTTCGGGTTCGCCCGCGGAGGCGAGTTCGGCCTCGGAGGCGGGCTCGGGGTCGAGGACGGCCTCGGAGGCGGGCTCGGGGGCGGGTTCGGCCTCGGAGGCGGGCTCGGGGGCGAGTTCGGCCTCGGAGGCGGGCTCGGGGGCGCGTCCGGAGACGGGCTGGGGGTCGAGCGCGTGCTTCGGTTCGGGTTCCGGCTCGGGGTCGAGCGCGGGCTCCGGGTCGGGGTCGAGCGCGTGCTTCGGCTCGGGGTCGAACGCGTGCTCCGGCTCGGGGTCGGGCGTGCGCCCCTGCTCGGGGTCGGGCGTGCGCCCCTGCTCAGGGTCGAGCGCGTGCTCCGGCTCAGATTCCGGCTCGGGGTCGAGCGCGTGCTTCAGCTCGGGGTCGAGCGCCTGCTCGGGGTCGGGCGTGCGCCCCTGCTCGGAGTCGAGCGCGTGCTCCGGGTCGGGGTCGGGGAGCGTGTGCCCCTGCTCGGGGCCGAGCTTGTGCTCCGGCTTGGCCTCGGGGGCGTGCTCAGACGCCGGGTCGAGGTCGAGCGTGCGCCCCACGTTGTCATCGGGGTCGGCGGCGTGCTCCGGCTTGGCCTCGGGGGCGTGCTCGAGCTCGGGCTTCGGCTCGGCGGCGAGCTTTTGCCCGGGCTCCGGTGCGAGGTCCAGCTCGCGGTCGGAGTCGGACTCCAGCTCGGGCTCAGGGCCGAGCGCGTGCCCCGGCTCGGAGTCGGCGGCGTGCTCCGGCTTGGCCTCGGGGGCGTGCTCGAGCTCGGCCTCCGGCTCGGCGGCGAGCTTTTGCCCGGGCTCCGGTGCGAGGTCCAGCCCGCGCTCGGAGTCGGAGTTCAGCTCGGGCTCAGGGCCGAGCGCGTGCCCCGGCTCGGAGTCGGGGGCGTATCCCGGCTTGGCCTTGGGGGCGTGCCCCGGCTTGGCCTCGGGGGCGTGCTCAAACTCGGGCTCCGGCTCGGCGGCGAGCTTTTGCTCGGGCTCCGGTGCGAGGTCCGGCTCGCGGTCGGAGTCGGAGTTCAGCTCGGGCTCTTCGTCACGCTCGGAGCCCCGCTCGTCGCGCTCGTCGCGCTCGACGTCCCGCTCGGAGTCGACGGCATCGGAAGCCTCGGCCTCCGACTCCTCGTCCGCCTCGGGCTCCGTGTCCGCCCCCGGCTCCGCCGCGGCCGCCAGCTCGTCGAAGGCCCGCTCGGCGGCGCGGATGAACGGGTCGTCCGCCGCCTCCTGCTCCACGGGCTCCTCCGCCGTGTCCGGATCCCCCGGCTCCTCCGCCGAACGCCGGTCCAGGACATTGGAGTTGACCTCGGCCTCGGCGCCGGGCAGATGCACCCGCGGCACCGCCGTGACCGCGGCCGCATGCTGCGGGGAGGCCCCGGCCGGGGCGGCGGCGAGGATCGACGTGGGCAGGACCACGAGCGCCGCGAGCCCGCCCTGCTTCTGCTCGCGCAGCTCGACCCGCAGTCCGTGCCGGGCGGCGAGCCGGGCCACGACGTAGAGCCCGAGCCCGAGCCCCTCGGAACCGGCGGCCTCCACCTCAGCGGTCGTCGGCTCGTACGGCTGCCGCGGGTCGAACTCCGTGAGGCGGGCGTTGAGTTCGCGCAGGCGCTCCTCGGGCAGGCCGATGCCCTCGTCGCGTACGGAGAGCATCACGTCGCCGCTCTCCAGGAGCCAGCCGGAGGCCTCGACGGCGGCGTCCGGCGGGGAGAACGACGTGGCGTTCTCCAGGAGTTCGGCGACCAGGTGGCTGATGTCGTCGGCTGTGGAGCCCGCGAGGTGGGTGTGCGGCGGCAGGGACGCGATCCGGACCCGGTCGTACGCGTCGATCTCGCTGACGGCGGCCCGCACCACGTCGACCAGCGGCACCGGTCCCGGGTGGCTGTCGCGGTGCTCGGCGCCCGCGAGGACCAGGAGGTTCTCGCTGTGGCGGCGCATGACCGTGGCGAAGTGGTCGAGCTTGAAGAGCGTGCCGAGGCGGTCGGGGTCCTGCTCGCGCTCCTCCAGGTTCTCGATGACGCCGAGTTGGCGCTCCACGAGGGTGAGGTTGCGCAGGGCGAGCTGGACGACGGTGCCGCCGCCGTCCTTGCCCGCGCGCTCGGCCGCCGCCACCGCCTCGTCGAGCTGCTCGCGCAGCTCCTCGCGCTCGTCGGCGAGCTTCTCGCGCTGCCCGACGAGGTGCTTGCGGTCGCCCTCCAGGAAGGTGAGCCGCTCCTGCAGGCGCTGGGTGTGCGTGTGCAGGGTGTTGACGGAGCGGACGACGGCGGCGAACTCGTCGTTGCGGCCGGTGAAGCGGATCGGCTCGTCCGTGGCCGGGGTCTCGGCGAGCCGGGCGGAGCCGAGCCGGAGGACGGCGAGCGGGCGGGTCAGCGTACGGGCGACGCCGGTGGCGATGCCGACGGCGAGCAGCAGCAGGACGCCGACGAGGGCGATGCGTACTTCGAGCGCGGTGACGTCGTCGTCGCGGAGCGTGGAGAGGCTCTCGATGCGGTCGGCGCCCAGGGTGTTCTCGACGCTGCGCAGCTGCTCGACACGGGCGGAGAGCGCGGCCTCCACCCGCCCCCGGTCGTAGCGGAGTTCGGCGGCGGAGAGCGTCGGCTGGTCGGTGAGCCGGGCCAGGTACCGCTCGGCGGTGGCGACGTCCGGCCCGGTGACGGTGGAGCCGAGCTTGGCCCGGTCGGCGTCGGGTGCGGCGCGCTCGAAGTCGGTACGGGCGGCCTGCTCGCTGACCCGGGCCTGCTGTGCGGCGGCCACGAGGGCGTTGCGGTTGCGGGAGTTGGTACTCGCGGCGGTCTGCGGGCGGCCGGTGACCGGGTCGATGCCGGCGGCCGGGTCGCGGGGCGTGGCGAGGGCGGCGAGCAGCAGGCCGCGGGTGGCGCCGGCCTGCTCGACGGCGCGGTCGAGGTCGGCGAGCGCGCGGGCGCCGGAGCCGGCCCGGGGCGGCATCTTCTCGGCCAGGTCCTCGACGAGGGCGTGCAGTTCGCCGATGGCCTCGCTGTAGGCGTCGTGCGCGTCGAGGGCGGTGCCCCGGCCTTCGGTGGCGGAGCGGCGGACCGCTTCGAGGGCGTCGAGGTCCTTGCGGAGTGCGGCGGGTGCCTCGGCGCGGACTTCCCTGATGCGGCGGTCGACGCCGCCGCGGCCCTCGGTGAGGGCGCTGCGCGCGGCGGGGTCGTCGGGGCGGCCGGCGGCGATGTGGGTGGTGACCTTGTCGCGTTCGTCGGCGAGGGCGTGCGCCAGGGTGACCGCGCTCTTGGTGAGTTCGGCGAGCGTGACGAGTTCCTGGGACTCGGCGAGCTGCGCGGAGGAGGCGGTGATGCCGGGGGCGCCCGCGCCCGCGACGGTGGCGGCGACCACGGCGACGGCCACGACCAGGCGGTTGCGCACCCGCTTGCGGCCGCCCGCGGGGGCGGCGTCGGGCAGCGGCCGCTCGGTGGCGGTGCCTGCCCCCGTGGCGGTGCCCTCAGGAGTGTCGGCGCGCGCCTCGGAGGTCGCGCCCTCGGCGTTCACGGGCCGCTCCGCGGCCTTGTCGCCCTTGCCCCGAGGCCGCTTCATCTGCACCGGTGCTCGCATTCTTGAAGTTCTCGTTCCTCACCGGGGGCACAAGTGACGACGGGTCAACACAGGCCCCTCTGGTACGGCTCATGACCATTCCAGTGCGGTTGAGCAGTGGTCGCCCATCCTTCGCCGGGCCACCCGAAGGAGTGAACATCGACCGGAGTGGCCCGGCAAGTTCCTCGGGCACGCGCATCGACCGCACGCGGAGCGCCGGTTGGACGGGCCGGGCCCGCTTTGGCAAGATGCCCCGCCGCTCGCTTCCCGGAGGCTATCAATCCGGCGAAAACCCGGCGGCGGGGCCGCCGTATCGGCCCAAGTCCCGGTGTGTGCGGAGCTCGTGCAGACTGGCCGCATGCGCATCGAACTGGCCACGGAGCCCGGCGACCCGGGGCGCCCCAACGAGGACTACGCGTCGGTCGCGCTCCCCGCGTCCGGCAAGGGCGGCACGCTGGTGCTGCTCGACGGGGTCACCCCGCCCGCCGACGACTACGGCTGTCTGCATTCCGTCCCCTGGTTCACGGCCCGGCTCGGCGGCGTCCTCGGTGAACTGTCCGGTTCGCGGCGAGATCTGGGCTTGCGGGAGGTCCTGGCCGAGGCCATCGCGCGTACCGCCGAAGCGCACCGGCCAACCTGTGACCTTTCTCACTCCCGTACGCCTCAGGCGACGGTGGTGCTCGTGCGGTGGGACGAGGAGCGGGTCGAGCATCTCGTCCTGTCCGACTCGGCGTTGCTCATGGAAGCGGCCGACGGCACGGTCCGCGCGGTCCTCGACGAGCGCCTCGCCACCCTGCCCCCTCAGATCGACCGGCTGCGCGCGGCCGTACGCGCCCTGCCGGACGGCTCGCTCGAACGGGCCGCCGCGGCACGGGAGTACGTCGCCGGGGTCGAGGCGCTGCGGAACGCGGAGGGCGGGTTCTTCACGGCGGCGGCCGACCCGGACGTGGCGCGGCGCGCGGTGTGCGGGACCCGGCCGCGCGCCGAAGTGCGCAGTGTGGCGGCCCTGACGGACGGGGCGGCGCGCTGGGTGGAGCGGTTCGGCGCGGGCACGTGGACGGAGTGCGTGGCGCTGCTGCGCAAGGCCGGCCCGCAGGAGCTGATCGACCGCGTCCGGGCGCTGGAGTCCGGAACGGGGCCCGGCCCGTCGACCCCGCGCGGCAAGGTGCACGACGACGCGGCGGCGGTGTTCGCGGAGCTGTAGGCGTCCGGAGCCGGGCCGTAGAGCCGTAGAGACGGGCTGGCCCTAGCTCTCCGAGCTGTCGTTCAACTGGCCGAGCAGCCGGGCCAGTTCGGCCACCTCGTGCCGGTCCCACCCGGCCAGGCGCTGCACGTACTTGGCGCGGCGCGCGTCCCGGACCGTGCGGAAACGGGCCCGGCCCTCCTCGGTGAGGCGCATCAGGGAGGCCCGTCCGTCGACGGGGTCCGGGTCGCGGGCGACGAGCCCCAGCTCCTCCAGAGCCCGCAGCTGACGGCTCATCGTGGCCTTGCCGACGCCGATGTACGCGGCGAGTTCGGTGGCGCGCTGCGGCCCGCCCTCCTCAAGGCGGACGAGCAGCCCGTACGCGGCGGGCTCCAGGTCGGGGTGGACGGCGCGGGCCATCTCGCCGGAGGAGGCGCGGGCGCGGCGCAGGAAGACGGTCAACTCGCGTTCCAGGGCGAGGAATTCGTGGTCCACACCACTCTCGGGGCGCGGCGCGTCTCCGCTCACTCCGCCGCTCTGGTGCACGTCAGCAGCCATGAATCGCTTTCCCGTTCCTGAAAGTTTCTTCCCGCGACGCCCTATCGCCGCAGCTCGGCCAGTATTCCGCAGGAGTAGACCTTCGGCAGCCCTCGGACCCTCTTCCCGGCGGGGTTCTACGTGCGTAGCGTCGGGTATGACATGCACACGCCTGTTTCATTCGGCTCCCCCGGTTCGTTCCAGGTCCCCCCACCGCACCCTTGACGCCTTCGGAGGCGCTCCATGCCTGTGCACAGACCCGGATCCCCCACCAGACCGCACCGCTCCGCGGCTCCGCGCCGCTCCCGCAAGCCGGTGATCGCGGTCCTGCTCACCGTCCTCTCCCTCCTCCTCGCCTTCCCCGCCACGGCGCAGGCCGCCGAGGACGTCCCGCCGCGCGGCTCCGCCCACATGGGCATGGGCGTCGTCGAGCACGACGGCGAGGGCCCGCTGCCGCCCGACTCCCCGCGCGCCGCCGTACAGACGGAGGGCGTGGACGTCTCCAGCCACCAGGGCAACGTCAATTGGGCGTCGCTCTGGAGCAGTGGCGTCAAGTGGGCCTACGTGAAGGCGACCGAGGGCACGTACTACAAGAACCCGTACTTCGCGCAGCAGTACAACGGCTCGTACAACGTCGGGATGATCCGGGGCGCGTACCACTTCGCCACTCCGGACACGACGAGCGGCGCCGCGCAGGCGGACTACTTCGTCAACAACGGCGGTGGCTGGTCGCGGGACGGCAAGACGCTGCCGGGGGCGCTCGACATCGAGTGGAATCCGTACGGGAACCAGTGCTACGGCAAGTCGCAGGCCGGGATGGTCAGCTGGATCTGGGACTTCGTCAACCGCTACAAGACGCGCACCGGCCGCTATCCGGTGATCTACACGGCGACCAGCTGGTGGAAGACCTGCACGGGCAACTACAGCGGCTTCGCGGCGAACCATCCGCTGTGGATCGCCCGGTACAACTCCACGCCGGGTGAGCTTCCGGCGGGCTGGGGCTACTACACGATGTGGCAGTACACGTCCTCCGGCCCGATCGTGGGCGATCACAACAAGTTCAACGGCGCGTACGACCGCTTGCAGGCGCTGGCGAACGGTTAGCCGTCCTGCCGGACGGGCCTCCTCAATCGCCGGAGGGGCTGAAAATTCAGCCCCTCCGGCGATTGAGGAGCGGGGTCCGGGGGCGGAGCCCCCTGGGGGTGCCCTACGCCGCCACCGGAACCCCCACCTCCGCCGGGGCGAGGGCCAGTTCGAGGACCTGGCGGACATCCGTCACCGGGTGTACCTCAAGGCCGTCGAGTACCTCCGCCGGGACATCGTCCAAGTCCGCCTCATTCCGCTTCGGGATGATCACCGTGGTGACCCCCGCCCGGTGCGCGGCGAGCAGCTTCTGCTTGACGCCGCCGATCGGCAGCACGCGCCCGGTCAGGGACACCTCACCCGTCATCGCCACATCCGTACGGACGAGCCTGCCCGAGAGCAGCGACGCGAGCGCCGTCGTCATCGTGATGCCCGCGCTCGGCCCGTCCTTCGGGACCGCGCCCGCCGGGAAGTGGATGTGCGCGCCCCGGTCCTTCAAGTCGCCTACGGGAAGCTCCAGTTCGGCCCCGTGCGAGCGGAGGAAGGAGAGCGCGATCTGCGCGGACTCCTTCATCACGTCGCCGAGCTGACCGGTCAGGGTCAGACCCGCCGCGCCCGTCTCCGGGTCGGCCAGGGACGCCTCCACGTACAGCACGTCGCCGCCCGCGCCGGTGACCGCGAGGCCGGTGGCCACGCCGGGCACCGCGGTGCGCCGCTCGGCCGGGTCCTGGGCGGACTCGGGCACGTGGTGCGGCCGTCCGATCAGGCCGCGCAGGTCGTCGGCGGTGACGGTGAACGGCAGCTCCCGCTCGCCGAGCTCGCTCTGCGCGGCGACCTTGCGGAGGAGCCGGCCGACCGAGCGCTCCAGGTTGCGGACGCCGGCCTCGCGCGTGTACTCGCCGGCCAGCTTGCGCAGCGCGGACTCGTCGAGGGCCACCTCGTCCGGGGCCAGGCCCGCCCGCTCCAGCTGGCGCGGGAGCAGGTGGTCGCGGGCGATGACGACCTTCTCGTCCTCCGTGTAGCCGTCGAGCCGGACCAGTTCCATACGGTCGAGCAGCGCCTCCGGGATGGCCTCCAGGACGTTGGCGGTGGCCAGGAAGACGACGTCGCTCAGGTCGAGTTCGACCTCCAGGTAGTGGTCGCGGAACGTGTGGTTCTGTGCCGGGTCGAGGACTTCGAGCAGGGCGGCGGCCGGGTCGCCGCGGAAGTCGGAGCCGACCTTGTCGATCTCGTCGAGCAGGACGACCGGGTTCATCGAGCCCGCCTCCTTGACCGCTCGCACGATCCGTCCGGGCAGCGCCCCCACGTACGTACGACGGTGGCCGCGGATCTCCGCCTCGTCGCGGACACCGCCGAGGGCGACGCGGACGAACTTACGGCCCATGGCGTGCGCGACGGACTCGCCGAGCGAGGTCTTGCCGACGCCGGGCGGGCCGACGAGCGCGAGCACGGCGCCTCCGCGACGGCCGCCGACGACGCCGAGCCCCCGGTCCGTGCGGCGCTTGCGCACCGCCAGGTACTCGGTGATGCGCTCCTTCACGTCCTCCAGGCCCGCGTGCTCGGCGTCGAGGACGGCCTGGGCGCCCTGGATGTCGTACGCGTCCTCCGTCCTCTCGCTCCACGGGAGTTCGAGCACGGTGTCCAGCCAGGTGCGGATCCACGACCCCTCGGGGGACTGGTCGCTGGACCGCTCCAGCTTGTCGACCTCCTTGAGCGCGGCCTCACGGACGTGCTCGGGCAGGTCGGCGGCCTCGACCCGGGCCCGGTAGCCGTCGGACTCCTCACCCTCCGACTCGCCGTTCAGCTCGCGCAGCTCCTTGCGTACGGCTTCGAGCTGGCGGCGGAGCAGGAACTCGCGCTGCTGCTTGTCGACGCCCTCCTGGACGTCCTTCGCGATGGACTCCGCCACGTCCTGCTCGGCGAGGTGGTCGCTGAGCAGCTTCGCGGCGAGCTTGAGGCGCTCCACCGGGTCGGTGGTCTCCAGGAGTTCGACCTTCTGCGCGGTGGTCAGGAAGGGCGAGTAGCCGGAGTTGTCGGCGAGCGCCGAGATGTCGTCAATCTGCTGGACCCGGTCCACGACCTGCCAGGCGCCGCGCTTCTTCAGCCAGCTGGTCGCGAGGGCCTTGTACTCCTTGGCCAGCTCGGTCACCGCACCCGGCAGCGGTTCGGGCACGGCCTCGTCGACCTCGATGCCCTCCACCCACAGGGCGGCGCCGGGTCCGGTCGTGCCCGCGCCGATCTGCACGCGCCCGCGGCCCTTGATCAGGGCGCCGGGGTCGCCGTCGGCGAGGCGGCCGACCTGCTCGACGGTGCCGAGGACGCCGGTGCCCGCGTACGTGCCGTCGATGCGCGGGACGAGCAGGACTTGTGGCTTCCCCGTCTGTCCGCGCGCGGCGGCCTGCGCGGCCTCCACCGCGGCTCGTACGTCGGGATCGTTGAGGTCCAGGGGCACCACCATGCCGGGCAGCACGACCTCGTCGTCGAGCGGCAGGACGGGCAGGGTGAGCGGTGCGGACGTCGATGCCATGATCTCCCCTTCGGCAGTCAAGTTGAGCTATGTGGGCTCAATGCTGCGTAGGGCTCGAATCTTCCCCGGCACCGTTCGCTGTGAGCGATCACGCTCTTCTTCCCCTCCCCGCCCCTTCCCGACTGTGTCCGATATGCGGCTGGCGCCGCGTGGCCTGCCGGACGGGCCTCCTCAATCGCCGGAGGGGCTCAAAGTTGAGCCCCTCCGGCGATTGAGGAGCGGGGGTCCGGGGGCTGGCCCCCGAAGCGCCGCAGGCTTTCGGGAAGGGGCGGGGAGGGGAAGAAGACACCCCCGCGACAGCCGACACCCGGCGCAGGCATGATGCGCCCATGGACCGACTGCGACAGAAGCTCAGTACGATCGCGCACGGCGATCACCCCATCGCCGCCCCCCTGCACGAGTCGACGGTGCGACACCTCCTCGACCTCGCCCTGCCGCACGGCGACGAGCGCGTCCTCGACCTCGGCTGCGGCGAGGGCGCCTGGCTGCTGCGGGCCGCCGCCGAACGCCCCGGCGTGCGGGCCGACGGCGTCGACGTGAGCGAGTCCGCGCTCGGCCTGGGGCGCGAACGGATCGCCGCCGCAGGCCTCGCCGACCGCGTCGCGCTGCACCAGGAGGACGCCACCGCGTACAGCGCCCCGCACCAGTACGACGCCGTCCTCTGCGTCGGCGCGACGCACGCCTTCGGCGGTCTGCTGCCCACCCTCGAAGCGGCCCGCAAGCACCTCGCGCCCGGCGGCACCCTGATCGTCGGCGACGGCTTCTGGGAGAAGGCGCCGGGCCCCGAGACGCTCCAGGCCGGCTTCGCCGAGGACGAGTTCATGTCGCTGCCGAACACGGTCGACCAGGTCCTGCTCGACCAGTGGATCCCGGTCCACGGCCACATCAGCACGCTCGCCGAGTGGGACGAGTACGAGTGGGCGTGGACCGGCACCCTCTCGCGCTGGGCCCTCGACCACGCCGACGACCCGGACAGCGCCGAGGCCCTGCGTGCCGCCGCCCAGCACCGCGAGGAGTGGCTGCGCGGCTACCGCGGCACGCTCGGCTTCCTGACGATGCTCCTCCGCCAGGCGGCCCGCCCGGAACCCCAGCACACCCTGTTCCGGCACTGAGCCCGGCGGGTACGGCCGAAACCCGGTGTCGCGCCGGCCCGCGGCTACTGCAGGATGGGCCGCATGCACGCCCCGTACGACACCGAGCAGCAGCCCGTCGTCCTCGACCGCCGCACCGGCCCGCACGGTGAGGTGGTGTTGCGCAGGCACGGCGGGCTGTTGCAGATCATCGCCAACGGCACGTTCCTGATGGACACGTCGGACGGGCGTTCCGAGCGGCTGCTCGTGGACGCCGCCCGGGATGCCCTCGGCCCCCTGGACGACAGGCCCGCGCCCTCCGTCCTGATCGGCGGGCTCGGCGTCGGCTTCTCCCTCGCGCACGCCGCCGCCGACCCGCGCTGGGGCCGCATCACCGTCGTCGAGCGCGAGGCGGCCATCGTCGACTGGCACCGCACCGGCCCCCTCGCCCCGTACACCGCCGAGGCGTTCGCGGACCCGCGCACCCGGATCGTCGAGGCCGACCTCGTCGCCCACCTCCACGCCCCGGCCCCGGCCGGGCATCCGGGGTACGACGCGCTCTGCCTCGACATCGACAACGGGCCCGACTGGACCGTCACCGAGGACAACGACAGCCTCTACTCCCCCGCCGGACTCGCCGCCTGCGCGGCCCGGCTGCACCCCGGCGGAGTGCTCGCCGTCTGGTCCGCCCGGCCCTCCGCCGGATTCGAGAAGGCTCTGCGCAATGCCGGTTTCGACGCGGTACGTACGGAAGAGGTAGCCGTTGCCCGGGGCGTACCGGACGTGGTCCACCTCGGCATCAGGGCTGCGTAGCCGAGGGCCCGTAACTCCCCGTACGCTCTGACCCGACACACGCGGGATCTTTACTGCAGATCCACCGCAGGCATTCAAGGCGCATCTTCAGGGGCGGGGCCATGGAGCAGACACACACCTCCCACAACGGCACGGCGCCCACGCCGGGTGCCCAGCGCCGGGTTCTCGTGATCGAGGACGATCCGACCATCGTCGACGCCATCGCCGCCCGGCTGCGCGCGGAGGGCTTCCTCGTCCAGACCGCGGTCGACGGCCCGTCCGCCGTGGACACCGCCGAGGCCTGGCAGCCCGACCTGCTGATCCTCGACATCATGCTGCCCGGCTTCGACGGCCTGGAGGTCTGCCGCCGGGTCCAGGCGCAGCGCCCGGTGCCGGTGCTGATGCTGACGGCGCGTGACGACGAGACGGACATGCTGGTCGGCCTCGGCGTCGGCGCCGACGACTACATGACGAAGCCTTTCTCCATGCGGGAACTGGCGGCCCGGGTGCATGTGCTCCTTCGCCGGGTGGAGCGTGCCGCGCTCGCCGCAGCGACGCCGCGCAGCGGCATACTGCGCCTCGGCGAGCTGGAGATCGACCACGCGCAGCGCCGCGTACGGGTCCGCTCCGAGGACGTGCACCTCACGCCGACCGAGTTCGACCTGCTCGTCTGCCTGGCCAACACCCCGCGCGCGGTGCTCTCCCGCGAGCAGCTGCTCGCCGAGGTCTGGGACTGGGCGGACGCCTCCGGCACCCGCACCGTCGACAGCCACATCAAGGCGCTCCGCCGGAAGATCGGCGCGGAGCGGATCCGTACGGTGCACGGGGTGGGGTACGCCCTGGAGACCCCCACTCCGTGAGGGGACGGGCATGAACGGGCTGCGGAGCCGGGCCTCCGCCCTGGCGCGGCGGGGCGGAGCGGCGCGGCCGCTCACGGCACGGCTGCGGCGGCTGCGGCCGTCGGCGCGGACGCGGACGGGCGGGCGCGACCTGCCCGCCGCGCTGCGGCCGAAGCGGCTGCTCTCGGTGGTGCGGCGGCCGAAGAAGCTCTTCGCGGGACTGCTGCGGCAGCCGGGCGCGCTGCACGATCTGCGCCCGTTCTCGATCAAGACGAAGCTCGGCACGCTCGTCGTCGTCTCGGTCTTCATCACCACCGGCCTGCTGATGATCGCCGTGCGCACCGAGACCGAGCTGCGCTTCATCACGGTCTTCTCGGTCATCGCCACCTTGCTGATCACCCAGTTCGTCGCGCACTCGCTGACCGCGCCGCTGGACGAGATGAACACCGTCGCCCGGTCCATATCGCACGGCGACTACACCCGCCGGGTCCGCGGCGCGGGCCGCCGCGACGAACTCGGCGACCTGGCCTGCACCATCAACCGCATGGCCGACGACCTGGAGGCCCAGGACCAGCACCGCAAGGAGCTGGTGGCGAACGTCTCGCACGAGCTGCGCACCCCGATCGCGGCGCTGCGCGCGGTCCTGGAGAACGTCGTCGACGGCGTCTCCGAGGCCGACCCGGAGACCATGCGCACCGCCCTGAAGCAGACCGAGCGGCTCGGCCGCCTGGTGGAGACGCTGCTCGACCTGTCCCGTCTGGACAACGGCGTCGTACCGCTGCGGGCCCGCCGCTTCGAGGTCTGGCCGTACCTCTCGGGCGTCCTGAAGGAGGCCCAGCTGTCCGGTGCCGCCGCCGCGCAGCGCCAGGGCATGCCGTCCGGCTCGGGCCGGCACACGCGTACGGACGTCCATCTGCACCTCGACGTATCGCCGCCGGAGCTGACCGCGCACGCCGACGCGGAACGCCTGCACCAGGTCGTGGCGAACCTCATCGACAACGCGGTGAAGCACTCCCCGGCGCACGGCCGGGTCACCGTACGGGCCAGGCGCGGGCCGACGCCCGAGTCGCTCGACCTGGAAGTGCTCGACGAGGGCCCCGGCATCCCCGAGTCCGAGTGGCACAAGGTCTTCGAGCGGTTCAACCGGGGCACGGCCGCGGGCAAGCACGGCCCGGACAACGACGGCGGCACCGGACTCGGCCTCGCCATCGCCCGCTGGGCGGTCGACCTGCACGGCGGGCGGATCGGAGTGGCCGAATCCACCCGTGGCGCCCGGATCCAGGTCACCCTTCCGGGAATCCCCTGACACCGCGGGTTGACGTAGGGTTCGAGACGGAAGCACAAGATCTTCGAATCTTCGGCTCGCCGCGAACGAAGCAGCGGGGTGTTCACGAGGAACGACGTCTTCCGTGCCAAGGGTGCGGGCCGACCAGGGGCCGCAGTCGCGGGCGACGCTGCCCGGCCGCAGCGGAACCTCGCTTGTTTCCCGCCATTTACGGCCCCGAAACACGCGATCCAATGTGACTTACGCGACCAAAGTCCCGCCCGGCCTGCACCTCTCGGCCACAGAGGCGTAGCCTTTATTCCCGCTGTCCATCACCTTGTGAAGCGGAAGAGGGCGGTTACCGCCGTGTCGCCACAGTCCCCCAGTAACTCGAGCACCACGACCGACCAAGAGGGGCAGGGCAAGAACCCTGCCGCCGCGTTCGGTCCCAACGAGTGGCTCGTCGACGAGATCTACCAGCAGTACCTCCAGGACCCGAACTCGGTTGACCGAGCCTGGTGGGACTTCTTCGCCGACTACAAGCCGGGGGGCGCCACCGCCACCCCGGCCCAGCCGACGCAGGCTCCCGCCACCGGTACCGCAGCCGCGGGGGCTGCGGGGACCCCCACCAAGCCGAGCGCTCCCGCAGGCGTATCGACGCAGACCCCGGCCCCGGCCAAGCCCGCGGCCGACGCGCCGGCCCCCGTAGCCGCTCCGGCGAAGCCCGCGGCCCAGGCCGCGCCCGCCGCGAAGCCGGCCGCCGCCCCGGCGAAGCCCGCCGCGAAGGCCGAGCCTGCGAAGGAGGCCCCCGAGGGCCCCGAGCTGGTGACGCTGCGCGGCCCCGCCGCGGCCGTCGCGAAGAACATGAACGCCTCGATCGAGGTCCCCACGGCCACGTCCGTGCGCGCGGTCCCGGTGAAGCTGCTCTTCGACAACCGCATCGTCATCAACAACCACCTGAAGCGCGCCCGTGGCGGGAAGATCTCCTTCACGCACCTCATCGGGTACGCGATGGTGCAGGCCATCAAGGCCATGCCGTCGATGAACTACTCCTTCGCGGAGAAGGACGGCAAGCCGACCCTGGTCAAGCCTGAGCACGTCAACTTCGGCCTCGCCATCGACCTGGTCAAGCCCAACGGCGACCGCCAGCTCGTGGTCGCGGGCATCAAGAAGGCCGAGACCCTGAACTTCTTCGAGTTCTGGCAGGCCTACGAGGACATCGTCCGCCGCGCCCGCAACGGCAAGCTCGGCATGGACGACTTCACCGGCGTCACGGTCTCCCTGACCAACCCCGGCGGCCTCGGCACCGTCCACTCCGTGCCGCGCCTGATGCCCGGCCAGTCGGTGATCATGGGCGTCGGCTCCATGGACTACCCGGCGGAGTTCCAGGGCACCTCCCAGGACACCCTGAACAAGCTCGGCATCTCGAAGGTCATGACGCTCACGTCGACCTACGACCACCGGGTCATCCAGGGCGCCGCCTCCGGCGAGTTCCTGCGGATCGTCGCCAACTTCCTCCTCGGCGAGGAGGGCTTCTACGACGACATCTTCAAGTCGCTGCGCATCCCCTACGAGCCGGTCCGCTGGCTCAAGGACATCGACGCCAGCCACGACGACGACGTCACGAAGGCCGCCCGCGTCTTCGAGCTGATCCACTCCTACCGGGTCCGCGGCCACGTCATGGCCGACACCGACCCGCTGGAGTACCGCCAGCGCAAGCACCCCGACCTGGACATCACCGAGCACGGCCTCACCCTGTGGGACCTGGAGCGGGAGTTCGCGGTCGGCGGCTTCGCCGGTCAGTCGATGATGAAGCTGCGCGACATCCTCGGCGTCCTGCGTGAGTCGTACTGCCGCACCACCGGCGTCGAGTTCATGCACATCCAGGACCCGAAGCAGCGCAAGTGGCTCCAGGACCGCATCGAGCGCCCGCGCAACAAGCCGGAGCGCGAGGAGCAGCTGCGCATCCTGCGCCGGCTGAACGCCGCCGAGGCCTTCGAGACGTTCCTGCAGACCAAGTACGTCGGCCAGAAGCGGTTCTCCCTGGAGGGCGGCGAGTCCGTCATTCCGCTGCTCGACGCGGTCATCGACTCGGCCGCCGAGTCGCGCCTGGACGAGGTCGTCATCGGCATGGCCCACCGCGGCCGCCTGAACGTCCTCGCCAACATCGTCGGCAAGTCGTACGCGCAGATCTTCCGCGAGTTCGAGGGCAACCTCGACCCGAAGTCGATGCACGGCTCCGGCGACGTGAAGTACCACCTGGGCGCCGAGGGCACCTTCACCGGTCTCGACGGCGAGCAGATCAAGGTCTCGCTCGCCGCGAACCCCTCGCACCTGGAGGCGGTCGACCCGGTCCTGGAGGGCATCGCCCGCGCCAAGCAGGACATCATCAACAAGGGCGGCACGGACTTCACGGTCCTGCCGGTCGCGATCCACGGCGACGCGGCCTTCGCGGGCCAGGGCGTCGTGGCCGAGACCCTCAACATGTCGCAGCTGCGCGGCTACCGCACCGGCGGCACCGTGCACGTCGTCATCAACAACCAGGTCGGCTTCACGGCGGCGCCCGAGTCCTCGCGCTCCTCCATGTACTCGACCGACGTGGCCCGGATGATCGAGGCCCCGATCTTCCACGTCAACGGCGACGACCCCGAGGCCGTCGTCCGCGTCGCCCGCCTGGCCTTCGAGTTCCGGCAGGCGTTCAACAAGGACGTGGTCATCGACCTCATCTGCTACCGCCGCCGCGGGCACAACGAGTCGGACAACCCGGCGTTCACGCAGCCGCTGATGTACGACCTGATCGACAAGAAGCGCTCGGTGCGCAAGCTCTACACCGAGTCCCTCATCGGTCGCGGCGACATCACCCTCGAAGAGGCCGAGCAGGCGCTGCAGGACTACCAGGGCCAGCTGGAGAAGGTCTTCACGGAGGTCCGCGAGGCCACCCAGCAGTCCGCTCCGGGCGAAGTCCCGGGCGCCGAGGCCGAGTTCCCGGTCGCGGTCAAGACGGCCGTCTCGCAGGAGGTCGTCAAGCGGATCGCCGAGTCCCAGGTCAACATCCCCGACCGCGTCACCGTGCACCCGCGTCTGCTGCCCCAGCTGCAGCGCCGCGCGGCCATGGTCGAGGACGACACCATCGACTGGGGCATGGGCGAGACCCTGGCCATCGGCTCGCTGCTCCTGGAGGGCACCCCGGTCCGCCTCGCGGGCCAGGACTCCCGCCGCGGCACCTTCGGCCAGCGCCACGCGGTCCTCATCGACCGGGAGACGGGCGACGACTTCACGCCGCTGCTCTACCTCTCCGAGGACCAGGCCCGCTACAACGTCTACGACTCGCTGCTCTCCGAGTACGCGGCGATGGGCTTCGAGTACGGCTACTCGCTGGCCCGTCCCGAGGCGCTCGTGATGTGGGAGGCGCAGTTCGGTGACTTCGTCAACGGCGCGCAGACGGTGGTGGACGAGTTCATCTCGTCCGCGGAGCAGAAGTGGGGCCAGCACTCCGGTGTGACCCTGCTGCTCCCGCACGGCTACGAGGGCCAGGGCCCGGACCACTCGTCCGCCCGCCCGGAGCGGTTCCTGCAGCTGTGCGCGCAGAACAACATGACGGTCGCCATGCCGACGCTCCCGTCGAACTACTTCCACCTCCTGCGGTGGCAGGTGCACAACCCGCACCACAAGCCGCTGATCGTCTTCACCCCGAAGTCGATGCTGCGTCTGAAGGCCGCGGCGTCCAAGGCGGAGGAGTTCACCACGGGCGGCTTCCGTCCCGTCATCGGCGACGCCTCGGCCGACCCGGCCGCGGTCCGCAAGGTCGTCTTCTGCGCGGGCAAGGTCTACTACGACCTGGAGGCCGAGCGGCAGAAGCGCGGCGCGAACGACACGGCGATCATCCGCATCGAGCGTCTGTACCCGCTGCCGGGTGCCGAGCTCCAGGAGGAGATCGCCAAGTTCCCGAACGCCGAGAAATACCTGTGGGTCCAGGAGGAGCCGGCGAACCAGGGTGCCTGGCCGTTCATCGCGCTCAACCTGATCGACCACCTGGACCTGGCCGTCGGCGCCGACGTCCCGCACGGTGAGCGCCTGCGCCGCATCTCGCGGCCGCACGGCTCCTCCCCGGCGGTCGGCTCCGCCAAGCGCCACCAGGCGGAGCAGGAGGCGCTGGTCGCGGAGGTCTTCGACGCGTGACCCTGCGCTAGCCGTACGGTGAATCGGGCCGCACCCCACGTTCGGGGTGCGGCCCGTTCGCCTTTGCCGCGCAGGAGGCGCCGTCAGATCGTCTGCGGCTCGAAGTCCCAGTACGGGCGCCTGCCCTCGAACATGGCGCGCACCTGGCGGTGCTCGTCGTAGCCGTCGGCCTCCAGGAGGGCGAGCGACGTGGCGCGGACCTGCAGGGCCTCCTCGGCTTCGCCGTTCGCGTGCAGGTCCTGGGCCAGCCCCGCCGCCAGGTTCATGGGCAGGGTGTGCCACACGCCGATCTCGGCGCGGGCCCGGTCCAGTGCGTCCCGGCCCAGCTCCACCGCCCCGGCCAGATCTCCGGTGGCCGCCCGTGCGGAGGCCGTGTTGAGGGCGCAGCCGATGGCCCAGACGTGGTGTCGGCCAAGGGCTCGCTCCATCCGCTGCCGGGCCTCCTCGGCACGCGCCCGGGCGCCGTCGTGATCACCCTGGCAGCGCTGGATCAGTGCGCAGTTGTCCAACACGCCTGCCGCATAGGGGTGGTGCTCCCCGAGCAGCAGTCGGTAGCGGCTGAGGGTGTCCTCGGCCAGCTCCCGCGCCTCTTCGAGGTTGCCCTGCTCACGCAGCAGCATCGCGTAGTCCGAACTCACCAGCAGGGTCTCCGGATGGCTGGCACCCCGGCGGCGGGAGAGTCGGTCCAGGACCGAGCGCATCATCAGCCGGGCGAAGCCGATCTCGTTCACGCGGCGCCGGCACAGCGCGAGGTTGTGCTGCGAGAGCAGGCTCTGGCTGTGGTTCTTGTCGAAGACCTGGGAATGCAGCTGGCTGTTCTGCTCCTGGAGGTCCAGGGCCTCGCCGTACCGCCCGAGCAGACGGAGCATCCAGGCGGTGTGCAGACCCGAGTGCAGGGTGGACTGGCTCCTGCCACCGAGGAGTTCGATGCTGGACCGCAGGACCGAGCGGTGCAGCTCGTACGACTCCTGGTAGCGGCCGCTCAGGCCCAGGGCGATGGCGAGGTTGCTGCGTGTGGCCAGCGTGCGCGGCACCCCCTCGTCGCCGAGCGCGCTGGCGGACTGGGCCGCCGCCTCCGCGAGGAGGGTGCGGGCCTCTTCGTAGTTCCCGAGGGCCATCAGGGTGCCGGCAAGGCCGTTCTTGGCCCGCACCACCTGGACCGGCCCGGGCTCCGGCACGGAGGTCACCGCGTCCAGGACCTGGCGGCCGAGCCGCTCCGCCGCGGCGTATTCCCCCAACCGCCTTTCCATGACCATGAGTTGGTGAGTGGCGACGAGCACCTTCGGGTCGGTGGCCCCGGACATCGGCGTCCAGGCGTCCACAGTGGCCCGGCAGAGCCGGACGCCCTCCCTGTACTCGCCTCGCACCCGCAGGTACTCGATGCAGTTGAGGACGAGCGTGCGCACATCGGGCGAGGGGGAGGTGACGGCGCCGGTGTCCTCCAGGTGCGGGATCAGCTCGGCGTACCGCGCCCAGGTGCCCGCGTCGCCAGGGTCCCTCGGGTCGGCGGCGACCAGCACCTGGCAGGCGATCGCGGAGGCTTCCGCCTGCTGTTCCGCGCTGAGTTGCAGCCGGACGAAGCGGTGGAACAGGCGGTGCATCTGCAGCGCCGACACGACCTTGGTGTCCAGGTACGGCCCCTCGTCGTACTCCAGACGCATCGAGGTGGCCTCGGACAGCTTGCGCAGGGTCGCGTTCCAGCTGCTCGGTTCGGCCACGAGGGCGGCCAGATGGTCGGGCAGATCGGCCGCCCGCGCGGTGCGCAGCAGACGTACGGGGATGGCGTGCGGCGAGAAGAACACCAGCAGGCGGAGGAGTTCGTACGCGTGCGGGTGCTCGTCGCGCAGCGTGTTGAGGGTGATGGACCAGACCATCTGGAACGTACGGTCGTCACCGTCGGTCGCGACGTCCGTCCTGTGCGGGTCTCCCTCGCGGAGCTCCCGTACGTAACCGGCGACGTCGGCCGTGTCGTTGCTGTCGAGCCAGGCCGCCGTCTGCGCGAGCAGCAGGGGCATGTCCTCGACGGCGTCGGCGAGTTCGGCTGCCGCGTCCCGGGTGAGCCTTCTGGTCCGCAGGCAGGCGAAGGTGACGGACTCGTCCCGCTCGAAGGGCGCCAGCTCCACGAGCTCGGCTCCGCTGCCGCTCCAGTTCACACTGGTGGTGGTGATCAGCAGGTGGCCGCGGCCCTCGGGCAGGACGGCGGCGAGCTCTTCGGGGTCCTCGGCCCCGTCCAGGACGATCAGCCAGCCGCTGCGTCCCGCCAGCGCCCGCTTGACCGTTTCGATGCGGCCGTGCAGGGTGTCCGCGTTGTCCACCGGCAGGCGGAGCTGGTCGGCGAGCCGCGCGAAGTCCGCGCGTGCGGTGGCGCGTTTGGCGCAGTTGACCCACCACACCGTGTCGTACTCGGCGGCGTGCCGGTGCGCGTACTCGATGGCGGTGTGCCTCTTGCCGACTCCGGGGACGCCGCGCAGCGCCACGCGCGCGCCGTCACCGCCGGAGGTGAACCGGGCGTGCAGCTCGGCGAGCACCTGCTCGCGGCCGGTGAAGCGGCTGTTGCGGCGGGGGGTGTTCCGCGCCTTCCAGGTGGTGTCGGGGAAGCGGCCGCGGGTGAGGTCGACGGGCCGGTCCGACGCCGGAGTCAGACCGATCGCGTCGAGCAGCCTGGCCTCGACGACCTCGGCCCTGAAACCCCGGAGTTCAAGGACCGGTCCCAGTCGGGCGAGGCCCTCCGGCACCGGCGACGCGGTCACGGAGACCATGACGAGGCGCTCGCGGACGTCCGGCGCCAGCTCCCGGACGAGGTCGCCCCAGGCCTCGGGGCGGCGGTGTTCCACGCGCAGGAACCAGTCGTCGAGGACGAGCACGATCGGCCCCGGCCGGGCGGTTATCCCGGCGAGGTCCTCGGCGTTCGGCCGCCGTCGCAGCGGGTCCCACAGCACCGGACTGGTCTCGGCGCCCAGCCTGGACAGCCGCTCGCTCATCCAGGCGGCCCAGTGGGCGGACTGGCCTGCGTGGACGAGGGCGAGGTGCTGTGGCTGGTCTGGAGCGGTCATGCGGGTGGGCCTCCTCCTTCTCTCTTTCGGGAGGTTACGTCGCTGTTCGTCAACTACCGTTAAAGATAAGTCAGTTGCAACAGTCTGTTCCTCGATTGGCCAGGAACGCCTCCTGGGGGCCGTGGTCCAGTTCCGTGGCGAGCCGGTCGGCCAGATGCCGGATCAGTCGTTCCAGGTCGGCGCAGTACACGCTGGGGTGCCGGAAGCCTCCGGTGCGGGCGGCGTAGCGGTGGGCGTAGTTGCCGCCCCCGCAGACCCGCACCACGGGGCAGGCCAGGCACTCGTCGGCCAGCGCCCGCAGCCCCTGTCTGCGGGCGGCGATCCCGGGGTGGCGGAGCGCCTCGTCGAAGGAGTTGCGGAAGACGTCGAGCCCGGTGGCGGGCGCCCCGTCGTAGGCGGACTTGAGCGCGTCGACCTGCTCGATGGTGCCGTCCGTGTCGATGACGACCACGGCCAGCGGGGACAGCCCCACGGCCTCGGTGGCGCTCTCGGCGCCGAGCAGCATGGCCAGGATCTCGCTGAACAGCCGCAGTCGGGGCCGGCCTTCCTCCCGGTCGGCCCACCACAGCTCGAACGCGGGGACCAGCCAGTCCGCGTACGGCGTGGGGCTCGGCCGGTGACGGCCGGGGGCTCTGCCCGCCCAGTTCGCGTGCGGGAGCAGAAAGTCGAGGGAGGGCGGGCCGAGGCGGCGCAGCGAGCGGTATACCTCACGCGGGTCGGTGGCCAGGTCGATGGTGCTGAGCATGCCCGCGTACGCCTCCGGGCGGGACGCCAGGAGTTCGGCCGCCCGGCGGACGGCCCGCCAGGACGAGCGGCCCGCGTGGTCGACCCGGCGGGCGTTCAGTGCGGCCGTGCCGCCGTCGAGGCTGAGGCCGACGCGGATCCCGGCGGCGGCGAGGCGGTCCAGGGCGGCTTCCGTGAGCAAGGTGCCGTTGGTCTGCACGGTGACGTCGACACGTGTCGCCGGTGCCGCCTTCCGGACCGCCGAACGCACCGTGTCGGCATAGGAGATGAGGAATCCGGCGCCGGAGAGCAGCGGCTCGCCGCCGTGCAGATCGATCCGGATCCGGGCGAGGCGGTGCCTGGCCGTGTGCTCGGCGATGCCGTGGGCGACCTGGCGGACCGTGGTGTCGGGTACGCGGCGGGGCCGCTCACGCCAACTCCCGTCCGGGCCGGTGTAGATGTAGCAGTAGGTGCAGGCGAGGTTGCAGCGGCTGTGGACCTTGAGGACGAACTGGCGGAACCCGTCCCGCGCCCCTGCCGGGTCGTCCCGCGCCCCTGCCCGGCCGTCCCGCGCCCCTGCCCGGCCGTCCTGGAGTCCCTCGCGCGCCGCCCCCGCGTGCCTGTAGGGCCGGGTCACCTGGGGTCCGCCGCGTCCGAGTAGTAGGCCGAGCCCGCCTCGCCGGACGCCTCGCGCTCGTCGATCTCCGCCAGGACTGCGGCCAGCACCGGGTGGCGGACCGAGTCGAAGGCGGGGCGCGGGAATGCGGGCAGGGGCAGGTCCGCGGAGGGGGAGGCCCCCCGAGTGGGAGGGCTCATGGGCGGGAGTCCGGGGATCGGTGGGGCCGTTCCTCGGACACGGCCGACGGCGCGGACAAGGCGTCCAGCTCGCGCCGGATGCGCCCACGGAGCTCCTCGTGGCCACGGTCGGAGGCATCGGCCGCGCTCTCTCCGTCGCCTTCGTCCCCTTCGTCCCCTTCGGAGTCGCCGCGCAGCAGGGCGAAGGCCCGGAGCAGCTCTGCCCTGGCCGCGCCCGGCCCCGCCGTGGCCAGCAGGGCCCCGGCACGTTCGGCGCGCGCCTGCGCGGCCAGCGTCGGATAGCCGAGTTGCTCGGCCAGCGTCGCGCATCTGCGGAAGTGGTCGGCGGCCGTCACCCGGTACTTGTGCGCACCCGTACGACGAGCGAGCGCCTCGGAGACCTGGCCTCGGTGAAACGCGGCGTACGCGACGACATCGTCCTGCCCTTCCCGTGCGGCCACGCCGAGCGCCCAGTCCGCCTCGTGCAGGTCGGACAGCGCCGCCCCGCGGCTGAACCGGGTGCGGAGCGCCACGGCGAACAGCAGATGGCGGCGCACGGCCGGTCGATCGCTGCCGACGGTCAGGTCGAGGGCCGTCCGCACGGACCGCACGCCTTCCTCCAGTTGCTGGTCGGAGACCTCGTACCGGACCTCGTAGCCGTACGTGCCCGGGGCTTCCTCCGCGCCGATCAGGAGCCGGCCGTGCAGGGCGTACAGCTCGGCGTCCTCGGAGCCGAGTTCGAGGGCCCGGGTCAGGTCGGCGACCGCTCTGGCGCGGTGGTCCGTGGCGCCGCCGGGGTCGCGGTCGGACCGGATGTGGTGCAGCGCCCTGCTGGTCAGGGCCCTGGCCAGCTGCGGGGAGGTCTCGGCCGCCAGGGTCGCCCGGTCGAGTGCCGCCCGGATCAGGGCCTGCTTTTCGGGCGACGGATCCGCCGGCTCGTCGCAGAGTTCGTACGCCTCGGCCAGGTCCAGCCAGCGCTCGCTCAGCTCGCCTGTGCCGCGCAGGCGCCGCTCACCGTCCGGAGCGCTCAGCGCGCCGTCAAGGTCCAGGACGGCCGCATCCGCCCACAGGCGTCGGGCCTGCGGATCCCGCCATTCCGGGGGAAGCGGTTCCGGGCCGCGTCCCGCGTGCCGGCGGGCCAGGTCCAGCTGGGCGAGGCCGCGCAGCAGGCGCAGCTCGGACTGGAATCCACTGCGAGGTTCCAGCCTGCGCACCAGGTGGTCCGTCCAGTCGGCCAGCCGGTCCACGGCGTGGCCGAAGACCTCTCCTGCGGCCTCGTCACCCTGCCCGGCCAGTCGGGCGACCGCGGCGGCCAGCCGCGCGGCCCGGCGCAGCTCCCCGGCCCGCAGCACGCCGAGGGTGCGCAGCAGCGGCTCGGCTTGCGGTGCGTCGCTGCGGTCGAGGCGGTCGAGGCGGTCGAAGGCGGCGGCCAGCGTCTCGTCCTCGTCCTGGAGCAGCATCAGTACGGCCCAGGCCCTGCGCAGGCCGTCGCGGCGCGCGAACTCCGGGTCGCCGGAGACGAGTTGGGCGACTTCGCCGCGCACCCGGTCCGGCAGCACCGCCGAGCCCGGCCCCGAACGCAGTTCTTCCTCCGCCATGGCGTCAAGGACCCGCGCGTACGTCAGGGCCGCCACAGGGTGCTGCCCGGCGTACGCCCTGACGGTGTCGTACGCCTCCAGGAGATCGCCGGGGCGGCTGCTCGCCCGCCAGCGTCGCAGCAGTACGTCGCCCAGCTCGATCCGGGCCGTCTCGGCATCCGCGAAGGTGTGGTCGGCGCCGAGGTGGCGGAGCAATTCCTCGGCGTCGTCGAGGTCCTGAGCCGCGCCGCCCCCTTCGAAGATCCGCATCAACTCCCGTGCCTGGACGAGCAGTTCACCGGATCCGGCGGCTCTTCCGTCCGTTCCGGTCGCACCCCGGACAAACGGGACGGCGACGTCACCGCCGAACCGTCCGATCACCTCGGCGGAGACCCGCGCGAACGCCCGGAGCACCGGGTCGTCCGGCACTCCGTCCGGCCCGAGCAACGGGGTTCCGCCGACGGGTCCGTGCCCCTCGATGTGGGCCGCCGCCAGCGCCGGGAAGTTCCGCACCGACCTGCCGTACCGGTGCTCCACGTACTTCGAGCAGTGCTTCAGGACCAGGTGCAGGTCGCTCTGCTCGCTGCGTCGCAGCAGCTCGGCCCGCACCCCCTCGGCGAATTCGTACGTGTGCAGCCCCTCGGTGTCCCGTGCGCGCCGCACCAGTCCGCCGACCAGCACCTCGGCGAGTACGTCGGGCCCGCTGCCCGAGAGCATCGCCCGCTGCACCAGCCGCATCACCGGCAGCACCAGGGGCGCGGCCGAGAGATGCCCGACGAGGCGGACCGCCGCGGGCGAGGCCGTGCGGATGAAGGACCGCAGCCTCTCGCGCGGGGACACGACCCGGTCCGAGCCCCGCAGGGCCGCGGACCGCGGGTGGTCCGCCCGCACCCAGCCCGCTGCGGCGCGCAGCCGCTGTTCGGTGCCGCCGCACACCAGCCGCGCCCAGGAGCCGAGGGGTCCGGGCCGGGGCGCGATGACCGGCACCGGGAGCGCCCCGTGCGGTGGCGGCGCCGCACCCCGTGCGGGCCGGAAGTCCATGCGCCCGGCGGTTCCCTCGTGGCGGCGTAACTCTCCGTCGTGCGCGGGCAGATGGGTGCGGCGCCAGTGCCGCTGCGGCAGTGGCTGGACGACCGCGACCGGGGTGTGCTGCGCCCAGCTGTGCAGCAGCCGCTGCATACCGCCGTCGCGCCACATCGGCCCCACGCAGTCGCTGAAGACGAGGATCACCTGGTGGCCGGTGGGGTCGCGCAGCTGCGCGGCAGGGTGGAGAGGGCCGCCGCCGGTCATGGACGCGGTGACGGCGGGGGCACCTTGCGGGCCTTCCCGGAGGAAGTGCGGACGCACCTCGCGGAAGGCGCCGGACCGCTCGCAGATCTCCCGCAGTTCCGCGAAGGCCTCCTCCCAGACGACCATGGACGTCGAGACGTCCATGACCAGGCGCAGTCGGGCCTCGCGGCGCCGGGAGCGGCGCAGAACCGGAAGGACGAGCCCGGTGTCGGCGGTGCGCTCCGCGGTGGCCCGCTCGTCGAGCACGCTGTGCGCGCCCGCGCCGCCGGTACGGAACCTGCGCAAGGGGCGCAGGGCGCGCTGCAGCGACTGGGGGTCGGGGAAGGTGACCGCGGTGGGCACCCAGACCGGGCTCGCGCCCTCACGGAGGCGATCGCCGTCCGCGCCCGGCACCGTCAGCTCGACGGTCCCGGCCGGCCTGCGCTGATCCCGGTCGCCGGCCGGCCCGGGCTCCTGCCGCGCGGCGTGCGTCTCCTGGCCGCGCCGGAGGGGCCGTACGGGTTCCGCCGGGTACGACGGGTCATCGGTGGCGCCCGGGCGGGTGTCGGCGGCGCCATCGGGCGGGACCCACCGGGCGAGCCACAGGGCGTCGGCGAGCTCTTCCGGGTCCGGCTCCACGCCCACATCGCGCAGCCGCGACACGAGCAGGGTGAGGGGCTCCGTGGGCAGCGGCTCGACGGGCGGAGGCTGGACGGGCATGACGGCTAGCGCCTGAGGTCTTGATCGGGGGCGTTGATGAGCAGCCGGGCGATCTCCGCGCGGCGGGCCGGGTCCTCCTGCTGGGCGGCGTGCTGGGTGAGGAAGATGGCGTTCAGGAGCTGGTCGGTGGGGCGGTGGACCCCGCCGGCGTCCTGGGTGAACAGGCTGAAGATGTCGCTGTGCGTCTCGTCCGCCAGCTCGCCGAAGTGGGCCTGGACCATGGCCGCGAGGCGTTCACCCCGAGGCGGTTCGAGGTTGAGGTGGATGCAGCGGCGCAGCAGGGCGGGCGGAAACTCCCGCTCGCCGTTGCTGGTCATCACGATGAACGGGAAGGCACGGCAGCGCACTCTCCCGCCGGACACGACGACCGGCCTGCCGTCGTCGCTGAGCACGACCACTTGGTCGCGGCCGTCGCGGCCCGCGATGCGTTCGAGCTCGGGGATGGCGAACTCGCCTTCCTCCATGACGTTGAGGAGGTCGCCCGGCAGGTCGATGTCGCTCTTGTCCAGCTCGTCGATGAGCAGGACACGCGGCTTCCTGCTCGGCAGCAGTGCGGTGCCCAGCGGCCCGAGCCTGATGTAACGGCCGATGTCGCTCCTGCCCCTGGCCGCCGCGGGGCTGCTCCCGGGCCTGGGGCGTCCTGTGCCGCGGACACGAGCGGCACCGGACCGGGACCTGCCTGCCCGGTGGGCGTCGAGCTGGGTGTCCTGGAGGCGGCCGATCGCGTCGTAGGCGTACAGGCCGTCCTTGAGTTCGGTGCGGCTCACCACCGGCCACTGCAGTACCCGGCCGAGGCCCAGCTCGTGGGCGACCGCGTGCGCGAGTGTGCTCTTGCCCGCTCCGGGGGCCCCGGTGACCAGGAGCGGGCGCCTCAAGTAGAGCGCGGCGTTGATCAGTTGGAGGGTGCGCTCCTCCTGGATGCGGAGGATCGGATTGTCGCCGAGGCGGCGCAGCGAGGAGTGGTCGATCTCGGGAGCCCGGTCCTCGTCCTCGGGGGGTGGCGTACCGTCGAAGCGCCGCCAGTGGGGCGCTTCGGGCAGGTCCGCGATGCGGTTCCGGGCGGGCTCTCCCGTTCCCTGGAAGATCAGCCAGTCGCTCATGGCTCGCTCCTCGTCAGCGTTCGATGGCTTGCCGCGCGCTGGCCGACGAGGGTGGCCCCCGCCCACAACGGGCCCCTGAAAATGTACCCAGAGCCACCATGCCGAACGACCCTTTCCAGCCATCCCTGATGTGCGTACCTTTGGCCGAACTCCGGCCCTGCGCTTCGGGCGTTCATGCGGGCGCGTCCAATACATCCGTGGCATCGAGGGGCCGGTCGTACAGCAGCACGAGGCCGGAGACCGGGTGCGGGCCGTTGTCGTGGTGCGCGATGTCCCGCCGCAACTGCCATACGGAATAGGCGAGTCGGTCGGCCCGGCGGCCGGCCCGGAAGACGCCGTCGATCTCTTCGTGCAGTGCGGCGCAGGCCTCGCCGCACTGGCTGCCGGCATGCCCCGTGCCGTGCCACAGGGCGGCGCCGTGGCCCTGCCCGAGGACCTCGGCCAGCACGTCCTCTCCGGTCTTCTCACCGGCCGAGCGGCACATCGCGGGCACCTCGCCGGGCGCCGTCCGCTCGATCGCGCCCCGCAGCGATCTGCCCGCGGGCGGCAGCCGAAGGGAGCTGATGCGTTCGGCGGCGTGCAGGTCGCGCCAGCGAGCGGCGTGGCGGGCGTCCCGCTCCGGGTCCGGTTCCCGCAGCCGCGCCAGGCTGCGCACCACCACCGGGCGGTGCACCCCGAGCGGCTCCTTGGCCGGGTCCTGGTGCAGCGGAACCGTGTGGTTGAGCTGCCACTGGTGCACCGGCTCGTCGAAGTGCTCGTACGGCAGGGCGACTTCGAGCGGCGCGGGCGAGCCGCCGAGGTCGACCCGTTCGAAGGCGTGGTTCAGGGCTTCGCCCACCTCGTGCACCAGGTCGCGGTAGGGCACGCCCGGGCCGTCCTCCCGGCCGGCGAGCATCTCTTCGTCCTCACCGACGTGGTCCAGGCGCACCGTCCAGTAGAAGCGGTGGTCCTCGCCGGACACCTCTTCTATTTCGAGGACGACGACGGAGCGCTCGCTGCCGGGGTGCGGGTACGCCACCGGCTCTTCGGTCTCCGCGGCCCGCGCGTGCACCGGATGGGTGTCGGGGTCGGGGCGCGCGGGTCCGGGCTCCCCGAACGGGGCGCCGTTCCCGACGCCGTGAAGGTGCGCGGGCGGTTCGGTGTTCCAGGGGCCCGCGGCCCGCTGCCTGCCGGGGAGCAGCTCCTCCCGTTCGTCCAGCCAGGCCGCCAGCGGGCCGGTGTCCAGGCCGTCGGACTCCGCGTACTCGATCACCCGGCGCAGGTAGCGGAGGAAGACCTCGGCCTCCAGGGGCTTGGCGCCGTCGTACAGCTCGCCGTGGCCGTCGCGCCAACTCCGCGGCACCGGCCGGCTGTCGGAGAGCCAGCGTCGCCCCATGGCGATGCGCACCAGCACACCGATGTCGCCGGGCTTCTCGCTCTCCGCGCTGCTGGGAATGGCTCGGCGCAGCAGGGCGAGGTGGCGCAGGGCCTCGGCGCGGTCCCCTGGTGTCCAGGCGTCGGTGGCGATGCTGCCGCCGGGGCCGCCCGCGGCCTCGTCCTGCAGCGCCACCCAGCTGTCCGACCGGCCGAGGCGGGCGTGGTGCCACAGGTCGTGGGCGGCGGCGATCTCCGCGTACAGCTCGCCGAAGCCGCGCAGGGCCGTGATGTCGATGGCCGCGCCGCCGTACCCCTCCTGGCGTGTCTTCATCACTCCGACGACGGCTCCGGAGTCCGGGGCGACGACCGGGGACCCCGACAGGCCGCTCTTGAACTGCACCGTGGGTTCGAAGCGCCGCGCCGCACCGTCCGCCACGCTGACCTTGGCCAGCGCATCGCGCGTCCGCACGCGACGGGATTCGTCGAGGTAGTAGCCGTGCACGAAGCGTTCGTCGCCGAGTGTGCGCCCCGCCCAGTCCGCGAACCAGACGCAGGGGTGCTGCTCGGCCGATTCGTCGTCCGCGAGGCGCAGCAGGGCGAGGTCCTGCTCGAACGGAATCTCCCCTTCTCCGCCCCGCCAGAGCATCTGCTCCAGCCTCGCCTCCGCCGGGCTGCTCGCGCCGACCGCCGCGCCGGTCACGCCGAAGCGGCCCTTGCGCGAGGCGTCCAGGTGGGTCCGGACCACGTGCGCGCAGGTGAGGATCCAGCCCGGCGCGACGAAGAACCCCGTCCCCCACAGGCGGGTCCGCTCCGTGGTGTCGGTCTTGGGTGCGTGGATCTGGACGGTGGCTGCGCTGACCAGCCGCCCGAGGCGCTCCGACAGGTCAGGCATCGGCGTCGCCGAGGCGCCAGGTGAGGGTGACCTGGACGGACGCCTTCGCCTCCCCCTCGGCGAGGATCGCGAACGCCCGGCCCGACTTCGTGCTGAGCTCGACGCCGAAGGTGATCGCGGCCTCGTCCGGCCGCACCGCACGCGCCGCGTCGAGCACGGAGGTGCCGACGCCCTGGATCAGCTCACCGAGTTGCTCCAGCCTGGCGCCCGCGGAGTCGAGGACCCCGATGTCCTGGTCCTCGTACCGGTCCGTGGGCGTGACGCGGGCCATGATCCGGCCCGCACCGCCGGGCAGGGTGATGGGCCACACGCCGTGCGGCAGCTCGTCGGCGGGGAACTCCTCGGGGGTGCCTTCAGCCGCTACCGGCTCCCGGCCCCGCTCCTCCGCCGTCTCGCGCGCCTCGCCCTCCCGGCCCGTCCCGCCCGTCCGCTCGTCCGTCCGCTCGTCCGTCCACGAACCGCCCGCCATAACGCCCCCGTCCGTACACTTCATCCGCACCGCCGACGGCCCGCGCGCCCCTCAACTCCCCTGGCAGCGCGGGCTTTTGATCTACGACGAGATTAGCCACCGGACTGGTTGCGGGCGACCCCTGTGGATAAGTCTGTCCACAGGGTCGCGGGCTGGCTCGATCTGATCGGCGCGGAGGTACTCACAGGGGCCCAGGGCACGGCGGCCCCGGTCCGCGGCACCCATATCCTGGGCACATGTACTTCACCGACCGAGGCATCGAGGAACTGGAGAAGCGGCGCGGCGAGGAGGAAGTCACCTTCGAGTGGCTCGCCGAGCAGCTGCGGACGTTCGTCGATCTGAACCCGGACTTCGAGGTGCCGGTCGAGCGCCTCGCCACCTGGCTGGCCCGCCTGGACGACGAGGACGAGGACTAGGGCTAGGGCTAGGGCTAGGGCTAGGGCTAGGGCTAGGGCTAGGACCAGAACCAGACCCTGGACCGGGACCAGGACCAGGACCAGAACCAGGCCAGGACCAGGGCGAGTAGGACGAACAGCGCCCGGTCAGTCGAGCGGGCGCCGGAGTTCCCGTACGAGACCGAGCGCGCCGTGGACGAGGAGCACCGCACCGGCGGCCGTCAAGCCCGCGCTGCGGCGCCGTAGACCCCAGAGGGTGAGCGGGAGGCCCGCCGCGAGGTGGGCCGCGGCCAGGACGCGGGCCGCCAGGCTGCCGCCCTCGGGGGCGACTTCGGCACGTACGGCTACGCTCCGGCCGGGCCACTCCACGGTCTCGGCGTCCGGGAGCGCGCGGGCCGCCGCGCTCAGGGACGCCGCGCTCGCACCGGGGGTGAGGCCCCTGGGCGCGGTGAGTCCGGCGCGGGTGAGGATCGCGAGCAGGACGCGCAGCCGGTCGTCGGCGTCGGCCGCCGGGTCGGCCCGGGTGAGCGGTTCGAGGGACCGCACGTCGAGGACGGGGTCGAGGCCGAGCCGGGCGGCGAAGGTCCGCATCGCCTCGTCCTCGCCGACCGGGGTGCCGTCGGCCAGCCACACGTAGCCGACACCGCGGTGGAAGCCCGAGGCGAGGAGGTAGCCGCTGTGGTCCGGGTCCCACCAGAGCGCGAGCACCGGCCAGGGTGCGCCGACTGCGAGGGCGGTCGCCCAGCCCGCGAGGACGCGGTCGACGGGCTCACCCGCCCGGGTCCACGGGGTGCCGTCGGGCACCAGGACGCTCCACTCCGGTCCGGCCGGGGCGAGGTGGAGGCGTGCGCGCAGCAGACCGGCGACGGGGCGGACGTCGGCGGGTGCGGCGCGGCAGAACAGCAGCGCACCGGCGGCGGGCGAAGGGGATTCACGTCCGGCCTCGGAGCCGGGGTCGGGCGGGGTCAGCACAGATCCACGCTAGGCCAATTTGTCCGTGTTGGCTCTGGTATGCCGTGCGGCGCCCGAGCCCGCCGCTCTTGACGTGACGCATCCGCGATATATCGTGTCGTTAGGAGAGAACGCGATATGGCGCGTCATGCGCACCGGCCGAGGGAGGCAACCATGGCGGAGTCCAGCTGGGAGATCGCCGAGCCGCGGAAGTTCAGCTTCGACGAACCGGTGAGCTCGGTGCGCGTACGCATCGCGGGCGGCGCGGTGAACGTGGTCGGCACCGAGGAGGGCGCGGCCCACCTGGAGGTCTCGGAGATCGACGGACCGCCGCTGCGGCTGACACGGGAGGGCACGACGCTCACCGTCGCGTACGACGACCTGCCCTGGAAGGGCTTCCTCAAGTGGCTGGACCCCAAGGGCCGGCGACGGCACGCGGTGGTCTCGCTCGCGGTGCCGTCGGGCACGGACGTCGAGGTCGGCACGGTCGGCGCGAGCGCCATGGTCTCCGGCGTCGAGGGCCGCACCGCCGTCCGGGGCGTCAACGGCGAGACCACCCTGTCCGGCCTGTCCGGCGACGTGCGGGCGGAGACGGTGAGCGGCACGGTGGAAGTGCAGGGCGTGACCGGCGACTTGAAGTTCAGCTCGGTCTCCGGCGACCTGACGGTCGTCGCGGCGGGCGCGTCCGTACGGGCGGAGTCCGTCAGCGGCGACATGATCGTGGACCTGGACGGCTCGGACCGCGCCCCCGACGTACGGCTGTCGAGCGTCTCCGGCGAGATCGCGATCCGGCTCCCGCACCCGGCGGACGCGGTCGTGGAGGCGGACACGACGAGCGGCACGGTCTCCAACGCGTTCGAGGACCTGCGGGTCGGCGGCGCGTGGGGCACGAAGAAGATCACCGGCCGTCTCGGCGCCGGCACGGGCACGCTCAGGGCCACCACGGTCTCCGGCGCCATCGCCCTGCTGCGCCGCCCGCAGCCGGAGGCGTACGGGACACACGGCGAGGGCCCCACCCCCGACGCACCGGACCCACAAGCGGACGGGAACAATCCTCCTACGGACACACCCCCGGCGGACAGCCCGCCGGCCGGTGACAGCACGACCGGGAAGGTGCTCTGACATGCCCCCCGTCTTCGCCCACGGCCGCCTGCGCCTCTACCTCCTCAAGCTCCTGGACGAGGCGCCGCGCCACGGCTACGAGGTGATCCGGCTCCTGGAGGAGCGCTTCCAGGGCCTGTACGCGCCCTCGGCGGGCACCGTCTACCCGCGCCTGGCCAAGCTGGAGGCCGAGGGCCTGGTCACGCACACCACGGAGGGCGGCCGCAAGGTCTACTCGATCACCGACGCGGGCCGGGCCGAACTGGCCGACCGCAGCGGCGAGTTGGCCGACCTTGAGCTGGAGATCCGCGCCTCCGTCGCCGAGCTCGCCGCCGAGATCCGGGACGACGTCCGCGGCGCCGCCGGGGACCTGCGGCGTGAGATGCGGGCGGCGGCGAGCGAGACCCGGCGCGAAACGGCGTCCGGCGGGGCGGGCGGCAAGGCCGGCTGGGAGGGCTCGTTCGGCGACAGCGAGGCCTGGCGGGCGGCGAAGGAGGAGCTGCGCCGGGCCAAGCAGGAGTGGAAGGAGCAGGCCCGCCGCGCCAAGGACGAGTCGCGCCGCGCCCGCGACGAGGCCCAGCGCGCCCGCCGCCAGGCCAAGGAGGCCGAGGACGAGGCGCGCGACGAGGTCCAGCGGATCGCGAAGCGCGTACAGGACCAGGTGCAGGACCACTTCGCGCGCGGGGACTGGCCCACGGGGCTGCGGGAGGGCCTGGCCGAGATCACCAAGGAGTTCGGCCGCTTCGGCAGGCCGGGCGCCGCGGCGGGCTCCGCCGCGCCATCGGAACCCGCCGAGCCGGAGTGGGTACGCGAGGAGTCCACGGGCGACCCGGCCCGCGACCTGGACCGCCTGCTCGACCGCTTCCGCGACGACATCCGCGACGCGGCCCGCGACCACGGGGTGACCGATCCCCAACTCCGCGACGCACGCCGCCACTTGTCCGCTGCCGCGGCGCAGATCGGGGCGGTGCTGCGGGGGGCGGACGGGGGCTGAGTCCGCCGGGGGCGGGATCTTTCCCCCTCCCCGCCCCTTCCCGAAAGCCTGCGGCGCTTGTCGTTCGGCTGCCGCGCCGTCGTGGCTGGTCGCGCAGTTCCCCGCGCCCCTGAAAATCCGGCCCGCCCGCAAAATCCAGCCCCTCCGGCGTTTGAGGAGCGGGGGTCCGGGGGCGGAGCCCCCGAAGCTGCTGCAAGCTTTCGGGAAGGGGCGGGGAGGGGAGAGATCAGCTCGTCCCCAGCACCCGCACCACCTCGTCGTAAGAAGCCCCGTGCGCCGCCAGCACATCCCGTACGACACCGGGCCGGACGGTCAGCGCGAGCAGGAGATGCTCATCGCCGATGGACCGGTCCCCGCGGCCGATCGCGACCCGCAGCGACTGCTCAAGGACCTCCTTGGACTCCCGGGCGAACGAGCGGTGCCCGGTGAAGCGGCGGCGCTTCGTACGCGTACGCTCCAGCGCCCCCTCCCCATGAGCCTCTTCGACGCGCGACACGATCGCCCCGACATCGATGCCGAGCCCGGCCAGGGCCCCCTCGTCGGCCTCGGACACTCCCCCGCGCCGCCGCGCCTCGGCGAGCGCGGCGGTGACCGCGTCGCGCCGGTCCGTCACGCCGAGCGCGGCGCAGGCGTACGCGGCCTTGGTGCCCTCGGCGTCGAGGAGGGCGAGGAGCAGATGCTCGGGGGTGACGTCGGCGTCACCGGCCCGCTCGGCATGGCCGACCGCCCCCTCCACCACGTCCCGTGCGCCTCGGGTGAACCGCTCGAACATCACTGCCTCCCGTACTTCTTGTGCACGGCCTGCCTGCTGACGCCCAGCTCGGCGGCGATCTCCTGCCACGACCAGCCCTGGTTCCGGGCGCTGCGCACCTGGACGGACTCGAGCCGTTCGAGCAGCCGCCGCAGTGCGGCGACCGCCCGCAGCCCGATGCGTGGGTCACGATCTCCGGCTCGCTCGGCGAGATCCGTTGCCTCGGTCATGATGTCAACTTACGTTGACAGGACCTCCACTGTCAACCTTGATTGACACGTCACGTACGAGAAAGGCCCGGTCGGCGCGCGGGCACGCGCGCGCCGACCGGGCCCAGGGAAGGCTCAGACCGTCAGCACGATCTTGCCGAACTGCCCGCCCTCCGCCAGCCGCTCGAAGCCCTCGCGGGCCCGGTCCAGGGGAAGTTCCTCGTCGATGACCGGCCGGATCCCGGTGTTGGCGCAGAACGCGAGCAGATCCTCCAGCTCGTCCTTGGAGCCCATCGTGGAGCCGACGACCTTCAGCTCCAGGAAGAAGATCCGGGTCAGCTCGGCGTGCGAGGGCCGGTCGCCGCTGGTCGCGCCGGAGATCACCAGCGTGCCGCCGGGCTTCAGGGACTTCACGGAGTGCGACCAGGTGGCCGCGCCGACCGTCTCGATCACCGCGTCCACGCGCTGCGGCAGCCGGGCGCCCGACTCCACGGCCTCCACCGCACCGAGCTCCAGGGCGCGCTTGCGCTTCGCCTCGTCGCGGCTGGTGGCGAAGACCTTCAGGCCGGCCGCCTTGCCGAGGACGATCGCGGCCGTCGCGACACCGCCGCCCGCGCCCTGCACCAGCACCGAATCCCCGGGCCGCACCCCGGCGTTGGTGAACAGCATGCGGTACGCGGTGAGCCAGGCCGTCGGCAGACAGGCGGCCTCGGCGAAGCTCAGCTCCTTGGGCTTGGGCAGGACGTTCCAGGTCGGTACGGAGACCTGCTCGGCGAAGGTGCCCTGGTAGCGCTCGGTCAGGATCGAGCGGGGCTCGTCCGGGCCGACGCCGTGCCCGGACTGGCCGATGACGGAGTGCAGCACGACCTCGTTGCCCTCGGCGTCGACCCCGGCGGCGTCACAGCCGAGGATCATCGGGAGCTTGTCCTCCCCGAGGCCGACGCCCCGCAGGGACCAGAGGTCGTGGTGGTTGAGGGAGGCGGCCCTGACGTTGACGGTCGTCCAGCCGGGGCGCGCCTCGGGGGCCGGACGCTCCCCCAACTCAAGGCCACTGAGGGGCTGGTCACGGTCGATACGGGCGGCGTATGCAGCGAACATGGCGCCGAGGCTATTGCGGGTACGGGTGCCACGGAACCGTAGCCGGATGTGACACCCCGCACCCGCGACCGATTACGCGTCTCGCCGGTACTGCGCAGGCGACCCCTTCGTCCCCTCGTCCTCGTACGAGCCGGCCTCGCCCCGGTCCACGTGGAAGGTGGTCAGGGTCGTCACCGGCGACTTCGGGTCGCGGCGGTCGCCGATCACCCGCATATGGGCGGAGAAGCGCTCCGGCGTCACCTCGTACACGTCGTATCCGTAGCGGTTGCCCTCGAAGTACTTGAGGTGCGGGTTGGCCTTGCCCATCAGGGGGCCGTTGGTCTCGTTCCAGTCGGCGGAGTACGCGCCCGACGTCACCGAGTGCGCCGTGAACTCCGTACCCACCAGCGGCGATTCGGTGTCGTCGAAGTCCACGCGGACGTCGTCCACGAACGCCGAGTGCCAGTCGCCGGTGATCACGACCAGGTCCTCCAGACCGCTCGCGTGGACGTGCCCGAGCACCTCCTTGCGCTCGGCCAGGAAGCCGTCCCACTGGTCGGTGAACATGTACGAGCCGCCGGGCCGGCCGCGCAGCTGGCTCAGCATGATCGAGTTGGCCCAGACATGCCAGGCGTCCGGCGCCTTGTCGATGCCCTGCTTGAGCCAGGACTTCTGTTCGGCGCCGAGGATCGTCCCGTCGGACAGGTTCTGCGCGGAGCGGTACGAGCGCAGGTCGAGCACCGTGAGTTCGAGCAGGTCGCCCCACTTGCGTACGCGGTGGATCTCCGGGTCGGGAAGCGCGGAGCCGCCGAAGCTGTCGCGGTGCGGCATGTGCTCGAACCACGCCTGGTACGCGGCCGCCCGCCGCTGCATGAACGGCGCCCCGCCGCCCGTACCGCTGTAGTCGTTGACGACCTCGTGATCGTCCCAGGTGAGGAACCACGGGTGGGCGGCGTGCGCCTCGCGCAGGGACGGGTCGCCCTTGTAGAGGGCGTGGCGTTTGCGATAGTCGGCGAGGGTGAGGACCTCGGGGCCGTCGTGGTCGCGGACGTGCTCCTCGGGGACGCCGCCGACCTGGCCGTGCTCGTAGATGTAGTCGCCGAGGTGGACCACGAAGTCGACGTCCTCGCGGGCGACCGCGCGGTGCGCCGCGTAGTAACCGTCGTGGAACGCCTGGCAGTTGAGGGCCGCGAACCGGACCTTGGAGACGTTTCCGAGCGGAGCGGTACGGGTGCGGCCGACGCGGCTCGTCCTGCCCAGGGCCTTGAACGCGTACCAGTAGTGCCGGCCCGCCTCCAGGCCCGTCACGGGTATGTGGACGCTGTGCCCGAGCGTCGCCGACGCCGGTGCCTTGCCCCGGGCGACCACGCGTCTCAGCTCCGGGTCGGCGGCGACGGTCCACTCGACCTCGACCACCTCGGGCAGCGGCTGCTCGGCGGCGAACGGCTCGGGCGCGAGTCTGGTCCACAGCACCACGCTCGACGGCTGCGGATCCCCGGAGGCCACGCCGAGCGTGAACGGCGCCGGGTCGTACCGGGCGCCCAGCTGCTCGGCGGCCTCGCGGGCCTGGGCCGGGGTGAGGCCGACGCTCAGCGGCCAGACCGCGCCGAGCGCGCCCGCGACTCCGGCGGCCTTGAGGAGGTCACGGCGGTTGACGGTCATCGGCGGCCTCCGGTGGCGCTCAGGGTGAGGGAAAGGGCGTCCGCGTAACCGTCGTTGGAGGTTCCGCTTCCGGTGCGGGTGAAGACGAGCAGGACTCGTGCGGTGCGCGCACCGGGCGGCACCGCGGCCTCGGCGGTCCGCTCGACCAGGCCGGTCTTCCCGCCGCGTTCGGCGGCGGTGACCGGTCCGAGGACGCTCAGGGCGATCGGGGTGCCCCGGCTGTCGCGGAACTCCACGGAGAGGCGTACGCCGTCCTCCTGCGCCGCGTAGCCGCCGAGCCATCCGGTCACGGCGTACCGCACTCGGCCCGCGTCCACGGCGGCCCGCCCGGTGGCGCCGCGCGCGGGCAGTGCGACGTCCTGGAGCAGGGCGGTACGGGGTGAGTCTCCGCCGGAGAAGAAGCGGCTGCCGCGCCGCTCGGGGCCGGGGTCGGCCGGGGTGGGATAGCCGCCGCCCAGGCTGTAGTCGATGAGCGCGGGGGCGCCCTGGACGACCTTCCAGCCGGTGACGGTGGGCACAGGTTCAGCGGTGCCGCCGGGACCGGCCTCGGCGTCGCCGTTGACGACCAGATTCACGCGCGCCTCCTGGTAATAGGGGGAGTTGGCGCCGGAATCACATCAGTCGTACGTGAACCGCGGGAAGAGCTTCCGCGAATCTTTCTGTTGGACTTGTATGGACAACTTGCGGGGCGGACGGCCGTTTTGAGGGCACGTGAAAGGGCCCCGCCTGCAGGCGGGGCCCTTTCAACAGTTCAGCCCGTCAGGGCTCGTGCGCCGGGTTCAGCGACGCGCGACACCCTCCGCGCGAGCCGCCGCCGCGACCGCCGCCGTGACCGCCGGGGCCACCCGCTCGTCGAAGGGCGACGGGATCACGTACTCCGCGGACAGCTCGTCACCGACGACCTCGGCGAGCGCGTCGGCCGCCGCGATCTTCATGGCCTCGGTGATCTGCGAGGCGCGCACCTGCAGCGCGCCGGCGAAGATGCCGGGGAACGCGAGCACGTTGTTGATCTGGTTCGGGTAGTCCGAGCGCCCGGTGGCCACGACCGCCGCGTACTTGTGCGCGATGTCGGGGTGCACCTCGGGGTTCGGGTTGGCCATGGCGAACACGAAGGAGTTCTCCGCCATGGACGCCACCGCGGGCTCCGGGACCGTACCGCCCGAGACGCCGATGAAGACGTCCGCGCCCTCGAGCGCCGACTCCAGGGTGCCGGACAGGCCCGCCTTGTTGGTGATCTCCGCGAGCTCGCGCTTGACCGGGGTGAGGTCCTCCCGGTCCTTGCTGACGACGCCCTTGCGGTCGGCCACCGCCACGTCGCCGATGCCCGCCTCCAGGAGGAACTTGGCGATGGCGACGCCGGCCGCGCCCGCACCGGAGATCACGGCGCGCAGGTCGCCGAGGGTCCGGTTCGTGAGCTTCGCGGCGTTGCGCAGCGCGGCGAGGGTGACGACCGCCGTGCCGTGCTGGTCGTCATGGAAGACGGGAATGTCGAGGGCCTCCTTGAGGCGGTCCTCGATCTCGAAGCAGCGCGGCGCCGAGATGTCCTCCAGGTTCACTCCGCCGAAGGACGGGGCGAGCCGGACCACGGTGTCGACGATCTCGTCGACGCTGGTGGTCTGGAGGGCGATCGGGACGGCGTCCACGCCGCCGAACTGCTTGAACAGAATGGCCTTGCCCTCCATCACGGGGAGGGAGGCTTCCGGACCGATGTCGCCGAGTCCGAGCACGGCCGTGCCGTCGGTGACGACGGCGACGACGTTGGACTTCCACGTGTAGTCGTTCACGAGCTCGGGCTGCTCGGCGATGGCGCTGCACACCTTGGCCACGCCGGGCGTGTACGCGAGGGACAGGTCGTCCTTGTCACGCACCGGCACGGTGGCCTGGACGGCCATCTTGCCGCCACGGTGCAGCGCGAACGCGGGATCGAAGGGCTCTTCCGCGCCCTCCGCACCGGCGTCGCTGCGAGGGTTGACGATCTCCGCTGCCACTTTTGTCTGACCCCTTAAGTCTTATTCGTTGAGGGTGACCACTCCTGGTTCAGGGGTGGGCGGGCACCGCGTCCGTGACTCGCTTCGGCGGTTGGCCCGCCTCCGCGAGGGGAGGTACGCACGCGCGGGCGCGCCGCACACGCGCCCTGAGCCCCGGATGAGGGGTGTAACAGCCCTTTTTACCTGAAGACCGCACGGCCCGGCGAGCGGCGTTGGTCACTGCCCGGTAAGGCCCGTTTGCCCACCCGCCAAACGAACGATCATCGTTCATCGCGCGGCCACCTGACATTGCCCCGCACGCTTCCCACCTGCGGCGTTCCCCGCACCCCCGGCGCCGTACGGACGAGGCGCCTGGGCCCGCTCACCCGGCAGGCCCAAGTCGCCCCAGAAGCCCACAAGGCGCACACTGATGATCCGGAAACAACTGTCCACATGGCGAGATTCGCCGGAGATGGTGCGGTTAGCGACTGTTCACCGCCTTGGTTGGCGATTACGCCCTGTTCCCCGCATTACACGGATCGCACACCCCGACCGCCCGCTATCCGGCACCCGTTATCCGATTTTGACATCGCCGACCCCCTGAAGCCGTGCGTCCGAATGGCAAGATGCGTCAATCACCCGAGGTCGAGGCACTCGAAAGCCGCGTGCGGAACGGCCTCGTCGCACGGCAGCTCCCTCATCCGCCGGAGGAACCACACATGACCGCAAGCACCACTTGTCGCACGGCCGCAGGCAGGTCACGAATACTCGCGGTCGGCGCCATCGCGGTCGCGGGCACCCTGCTCCTGGCCGGCTGCGGCGACCAGACCGACGCGGCCCAGCGCGCCCGGAACAGCGAGAACGCCCCGCTCGCCGACAAGCTCCCGCAGAGCATCAAGGACGCCGGCGTCGTCAAGGTCGGCTCCGACATCGCGTACCCGCCGGTGGAGTACAAGGACAAGAACGGCAAGGTCGTCGGCATCGACCTGGACATCGCCGAGGCGCTCGGTGAGCAGCTCGGCGTCGAGTTCAGCTTCGAGAACGGCACCTTCGACACCCTCCTGGGCGGTCTGCGCTCCAAGCGGTACAACATCGCCATGTCCGCCATGACGGACACCAAGGACCGCCAGAACGGCATCGACTCGGACACCGGCAAGAAGGTCGGCGAGGGCGTCGACTTCGTCGACTACTTCAACGCGGGCGTCTCGATCTACACCAACAAGGGCGAGACCCAGGGCATCAAGACCTGGGACGACCTGTGCGGCAAGAAGGTCGTCCTGCAGCGCGGCACCGTCTCGCACGACCTGGCCAAGGCCGAGGCCAAGAAGTGCGAGGGCGGCAAGACGATCGCCATCGAGGCCTTCGACAACGACCAGCAGGCCCAGACCCGGCTGCGCTCCGGTGGCGCCGACGCCGGCTCCTCCGACTTCCCCGTCGCCGCGTTCGCCGTGAAGACCTCCGGCGGCGGCAAGGACTTCGAGCTGGTCGGCGAGCAGGTCGAGGCCGCTCCGTACGGCATCGCCGTACCGAAGAACAACCCCGAACTGCGGGACGCCATCAAGGCCGCGCTCGACGCCATCATCAAGAACGGCGAGTACGAAAAGATCATCTCGAAGTGGGGCGTCGAGGCCGGCGCCGTCACCGAGGCCAAGGTCAACGGCGGCAAGTGACGACCCCGGGTCGTCGGTAAGGGCATCGGTGAAAGGCATCTCGTGACTGTGGACATCGACAAGAAGGGCCCGGAGGACACCCCTCCGCAGGCCCCGCAGGCCATCAAGGCCGTGCCGGTGCGGCACTACGGCCGCTATCTCTCGGCATTCATCGCCCTCGCGGCGCTCGGCGCGATCGTCTTCGCGTTCGCGCAGGGTGAGATCAACTGGGACGCGATCCCTGAGTACTTCTTCGACTCGCGCATCCTCGGCGGCGTACGGGAGACCTTGCTCCTGACCGTGTGCGCGATGCTGATCGGCGTCGTGGGCGGCATCCTGCTCGCCGTCATGCGGCTGTCGAAGAACCCGGTGACGTCGTCGATCGCCTGGTTCTACATCTGGTTCTTCCGCGGCACCCCGGTCCTGGTGCAGCTGTTCGTCTGGTTCAACCTGGGCTTCGTCTTCGAGTACATCAACCTCGGCCCGGTCTACAAGGACGAGTGGTCCGACTTCATGACGCCGTTCCTGACGGCGCTGCTCGGACTCGGCCTCAACGAGGCCGCGTACATGGCGGAGATCTGCCGCGCCGGTCTGCTCGCCGTCGACGAGGGCCAGACCGAGGCGGCGCACGCGCTCGGCATGAGCCACTCCAAGACGCTGCGCCGCGTGGTGCTGCCGCAGGCGATGCGCGTGATCGTCCCGCCGACCGGCAACGAAGTCATCAACATGCTGAAGACGACGTCGCTGGTCGCCGCCGTCCAGTACTACGAGCTCCTGAAGAACGCGACGGACATCGGCCAGAGTTCGGGCGCCACGGTCGAAGTGCTGTTCCTCGCCGCAACCTGGTATCTGATCATGACCTCGATCCTGAGCGTCGGGCAGTACTACCTGGAGCGCTACTACGCCCGCGGCTCCTCCCGGCAACTCCCGCCGACGCCCTGGCAGAAGGTCAAGGCCAACATGCTGTCGCTGCGCCGTCCGGAGGTCGCCCGATGAACGCCATGGTCAAGGCCGAGAACGTGCACAAGTCCTTCGGGCACGTCGAGGTCCTCAAGGGCATCGACCTGGAGGTCGAGCAGGGCGAGGTGTTCTGCCTGATCGGCCCGTCCGGCTCCGGCAAGTCGACGTTCCTGCGCTGCATCAACCACCTGGAGAAGGTCAACGCCGGACGGCTCTACGTGGACGGCGAGCTGGTCGGCTACCGGCAGAAGGGCGACAAGCTCTACGAGCTCAAGGACACCGAGGTCGCCCTGAAGCGCCGGGACATCGGCATGGTCTTCCAGCGCTTCAACCTGTTCCCGCACATGACGGCCCTGGAGAACGTCATGGAGGCGCCGGTCCAGGTCAAGGGCGAGTCGAAGGCCGCGGCCCGCGAACGCGCCGGGTCGCTCCTGGAGCGCGTGGGCCTCGCCGACAAGGCGGGCAACTACCCCTCGCAGCTCTCCGGCGGCCAGCAGCAGCGCGTGGCGATCGCCCGCGCGCTCGCCATGGAACCGAAGCTGATGCTCTTCGACGAGCCGACCTCGGCGCTCGACCCCGAACTGGTCGGCGACGTCCTCGACGTCATGCGTGACCTCGCAGAGTCCGGCATGACGATGATCGTCGTCACGCACGAGATGGGCTTCGCCCGCGAGGTGGGCGACAGCCTGGTCTTCATGGACGGCGGCGTCGTCGTCGAGTCCGGCAACCCCAGGGACGTCCTGACGGATCCGCAGCACGAGCGGACGAAGTCGTTCCTGTCCAAGGTGCTGTAACCGGCACGGCAGTTGAAGACGAGGAGGGCGGTACGGGAAGGTTCCGTACCGCCCTCCTCCCATGCTCGGGCTACTTCACGGCGAGCACCAGGGCGTCCGACGGTGAGGCCCAGACCGTACGGGCCTCGGCGAAGCCCTTCTCGCGCAGCACGCGCGCGTGCCACTCGGCGGGCGGGGTGTCGCCGTCGGCGTGCTCGCCGTAGATCTCGAACCGCCGCGCGGTCGGCTCGGCGAGCACCGGGTCCTTGGCCGCGAGCTGCCACCAGTCCGCCCAGTCCAGGGCGCCCGCGGACTTGGCCCGGTCCTGGCGCGCGTGCCGCTGCGTGCGGTCGGCGGCGTTGATGCGCGGGGTCGAGGGGTCGGGCATGTGGTCGGCGTTCATGAACACCCCGCCGTCCCGGACGAGTTCGGCGACCTGGCCGTAGAGCACGGCGAGCGGTTCGCTGTGCAGCCAGTGCAGCGCGGTGGCGGTGAGGACCGCGTCGTACGCGTCGTACGGCAGCTTCGCGCGCCAGTCGGGGTCCTTGAGGTCGGCGGTGACGAAGGTGACGCGGTCGTCCCCGGCGAAGGTGCCCTCGGCGATGGCGAGCAGCGCCGGGTCGAGGTCGACGCCCGTGCTGACCGCGTCCGGGAACCGCTGGAACAGCCGGTCCGTGATGCTGCCCGTGCCGCAGGCGAGGTCGAGCACGCGCGGCCGCGGGCCGACGAGGGCCTCCACCATGTCGAGCATGACGCGGAACCGCTCCTCGCGGTCCGGCATGTACCACTCCTGCTGCCGGTCCCAGCTCGTCTGCCAGGCTTGCCAGTCGGCTGCGCCCGCGGTGGTGCCGGTGCTGGTCTCGGTCATGGAACCCTCCCGTACGAAATCACCAGTACGTAATACCCTGGACGCAGCAGCGCCCATTACCTCAGCTGAGGTCGACGATAGCCCGCCCCGGTAAGGACTACAAGTGGAACTGGCCTATTACTCGGACTACGCCGTGCGCCTGGTCAACAGTGAGGAGCCGGCCCGGAACAAGGACTCCCTCACCTCCGTCGAGGCGGTCCGCGAGCTGTTCGGGCCGAGCTCCACGGCGGCCCGCCGCGCCACCGACGCCGACGTGACCCGGTTCCGGTCCGTACGGGCCCGGCTTCGCGCGGTCTTCGAGGCGGCGGACGGCGGCGACGAGACCCTCGCCGTCGACCTGCTCAACTCGCTGCTGCTCGAATTCCCGGTCAGCCCGCAGATCTCCGGGCACGACCACCGCGACGAGGACAACCGGCCGCTGTGGCACATGCACCTGGCCGACCACCCGTCGAACGCGACCGCGGGCTACGCCGCCATCGCCTCCATGGGCCTCGCCTTCCACCTCACCGAGCACGGGGTGGAGCGCCTCGGCATCTGCGAGGCGACGCCCTGCCGCAACGCCTACCTGGACACGTCCACCAACCGCTCCCGGCGCTACTGCTCGGACCGCTGCGCGACCCGCGCCAACGTCGCCGCCTACCGGGCCCGCAAGCGCGAGGAGGCCGACCGGTCGCACAGCACCGGACGTACGGCGGACAGCGCCCAGAGCGCCGCGCGCAACGGCGAGCGCTGACCCTCCGAGCGCGGCCTGAACCGGCCCACGACACGGGCGAGGACCAGCTCCTCGGGCACGGTCCCGTAGTCCGTACTGTCCCCGCCCGCAAAGGAGTTGTCGCCGAGCACCCACCAGCCGGCCTCACGGCGCTCGACGGCCCGCTTCACGACCAGCAGGTCCTGCTGGAACGGGTGGCGCAGGACGACGACGTCACCCGGCCGGACCCGCGCCCCGTACCGGACGAGCAGCTGGTCGCCGGGGCGCAGGGTGGGCACCATCGACGGCCCGTGCACCTCGGCCACACCGAACGGCGCCCGCGCCTGACCGGCCCGCCCCGGCTCGCTGCCCTGCTCCCGCATTCCGCACCTCTCGCCCGTCGTTCTCACGCCTGCCGTTCTCACGCCTGTCGTTCGCACGCCCGTCGTTCGCACGCCCGTCGTTCGCACGCCCGTCAACGGATGCCACCAGTCTGCCGTTCGCATCCGTCCCGGGTCCCGGTTCCACCCGGGACTTTTGTCCCAGCCCCTGGGCCCCTCGCGAAATCCCCTTCCTCACGGAGTAATGTCGCCCCTGAGAAGACGATCACGAGGAAGGACAGCTCAATGCTCTCCCGCCTGTTTGCCCCCAAGGTGAAGGTCAGCGCTCACTGCGACCTGCCCTGCGGTGTGTACGACCCGGCCCAGGCCCGCATCGAGGCGGAGTCGGTCAAGGCCGTCCAGGAGAAGATGGCCGGCAACGACGACGCGCAGTTCCAGACGCGCGCCATCGGCATCAAGGAGCAGCGCGCGGAGCTCGCCAAGCACCACGTGTCGGTGCTCTGGAGCGACTACTTCAAGCCCCCGCACTTCGAGAAGTACCCGGAGCTGCACCAGCTGGTCAACGACACCCTCAAGGCCCTCTCGGCCGCCAAGGGCTCGTCGGACCCGGCCACGGGCCAGAAGGCGCTGGACTACATCGCCCAGATCGACAAGATCTTCTGGGAGACGAAGAAGGCCTGACCTTCGCGTTTCGTCACGCATCGCGTCACACAGAACACCCGGCATCCGCGCGGAGCCGGGTGTTCTGCGTTGTGGGGGGATTGGCCGACGGGCTGTCTCCGATGGGATCTGGGCCTCCGCGTCACTCGTCCGCCTCGACACGGCGGACGCAGCGGACGTGCTCGGCCAGTTCGCCGAACTCCTGCGCCCCGGGGGGGCCGATGTACGTGCGCCTCAAGGCCACTGGCAGCACGGGCTGGCTCGACGAACCCGACGGCCGACGGTGGTACACGGTGTGGGACTGGATGAGTTCGCCGCCGCGGTGGCTGGTGCGGGGTTCGCGGTCGACAGTGTGGGCCGGGCCCGTACGTCGAGGTCTGGGCGACCCACAGCGACTGGCCTCCAGGTCGCGGGTGCGATGGAGACGGCCTGACCGGCCCGGCCTCTCAGTGGCGACGGCACACGAGAATGCCGCCAAGACAGTGGATCTCGAACGCCCCGTGCCGGGCGATGTGTTCCTCCAGGATGGTGCGGGCCCGCGCGATGGTGGCCTCGAAGGGCACGTCGTGCTGGTCCGCCCATGCCTGGTACGAGGCCATGTGTGCGACCACGGGTTCGGGATCGGTGACCGTGATGGTGCCGGGTAGCTCGGTCGTCTCGACGCGGTCGAACTCCTCGCCGAGGAAGGCTGGCGCTTTTTCCAGGGAGAAGCGGGCACTGAGCGAGATCCGAGCCGGCCCTCGGTCGGTCCCGAGTACATCACCGGCCGCCCGTACCCACAGCTCGTCCAGCTCGGCCTTGTCGCGGTCGCTGTTGGTGGAGGCAATCAGGAGGCCGCCGTCAGTCACTACGCGGGACAACTCGCGTACGGCCTGCGGGATGTCCAGGGCGTGGTAGAGCATGTGCATCGCGAGAGCGGCGTCGACGCCAGCCGATGTCAACGGGAGCCTCGCCACATCGGCGACCGCGACCGCGCCAGGCACGTCGGCGAGGATGCCGGGCGCGATGTCCAGGCCCAGGAGTTCCAGATCAGGTCGGTCTCGGTGCAGACGCTTGATGAACTTGCCGTTCCCGCAGCCGACATCGACGACCCGTCCGTGCGCAGCACTCAGGTGCTCCGAGACCATGCCGGGCAGGTCGTGGCGGGGCCGCTGCCACTGGTAGAGGGACTGACGGGCGGCAAGGTCCCGGTCACTGTTGTAGGCGCTCCCCGCGAGGCGGTCGCGGTCAGTCACGGCGGCGTCGTGGGTGGCGGAGAGGTCGGTCACTTCGGCAGCTCCGGTGGACGGGCAGAGGGCGAGGCGGCGAGAACGGCCATGTGCTGGAGTCGCTCGCGCAGTCGGGTGGCCTGCGCCGCTCCACCGTACTGCGGCCTGTTCAGCTCGCGGCTGAGATCAACAAGTCTCCGGACGATGCTGGCCGAGAACCGTTCCGGCGGTGCATCGAGGACGAACCCGAGCATGGCCTCGGCGCCGTCAACGTCGGCCAGGAGCAGGTGCCCCCGTGCCAGGTCGACGTGCGCGGCGAAGAGGTCGCCCACCGACTGGTCGTCGGTCTCCGCATTCCGGTAGAGGCGAACTGCCTTGTCAGCACTGGCGATTGCCTGCTGAATGTGCTCACGTCCGCCGATGGCGAGGTGCGTCGTCCCTGCGTAGGCGAACTGCTTGGCCATCGGGAAGGCGAACACCCCCGGAGCCTCGTCTGCTACCTGCTGCCGCTCGCGGGCCCGCTCCGCATCAGCCAGTGCAGCACCCGCCCCTTGTCCATCACCCGCGATGGCGAGCGCTCTTGCCTCCAAGCTGGCCAGGCGCGCTCCGATGCTGCCGCCCGCCCGGTGCTGGCGACCGGCTTGCGCCATGTGTGCCGCCTGTTCGTACCGACCGGTCCAGTAAGCGATCAACGACTCTACGGCCCGCACCCACGCGAGCAGCCCCTCATGCCCAGCAGCCTCGGCACACGCCCGAGCCGTCCGGGCATGAGTGGCCGCCGAATCGTAAAGCGCTGCCGTCGAAAGCTCCAGGCACTTCACCCGACGCAAGGCCAATGTGCCCGCGGCCCGAAGGTTCGCCGCGGAGGCTCTAACCCGGTGGGACCACGTGCAACGCCTCGACGACGTCCGCCTGTGCGTATCCGAGTTGGTGACCAATGCGCTGTTGCACGCGCCGGTCGCGGACGGGCTGATCCTCGTACGCCTCGAACTCCACAGCTCGCACGTGCTGCTTGACGTACAGGACGGCGGAGACGGCGCCCCGGCGCCACGCCCTTCCCAAGAGGCCGACGACGGCGGCCGCGGCCTCCTCCTCGTAGACGCCCTGGCCGACGACTGGGGAGTAACAGCCCGGCGTGGACCTGGCAAACGCGTCTGGGCGACGTTCCAGCACAGCATCAGTGACCGCGCCCTAGCCGAATGAAGTCCCATCCGAAGCCCGGGAGTTCCTCATGACCTTCATGCCCGTCTCGCCGAACACCGTGCTGGCCAACGCTCTCACTCATGCCGAAGACGTTCTCGCCCCACGCATCCTGGCCGCCCCGCCCGAGAAGCTGGTGCTGGTCGTCGGGACTCAGATCAACGGTGCCCCGCACATCGGCACCTCACTCGTGCAGTCCCTAGCCTTCGCAGTGGCAGCCCGCCTCCGGAACCGCTTCGGCCTGCCAGCGGAAGTCCTCTTCGGCGCCCTCGACAACGCGCCCTACGACCTGACCACGGACCCGGCAACCGGCAACCGCTACCAGCGCGCCTACTCTCAGGCCCTCGGCGAGCAGGCCCTGGCCGCCTTGGTCGACGGGCTCTACGGACCTCTGCTCGCGATGCTGTCGAGCCGCACGGGCATCCCGTTCCGCGTCGAGACGTACACCGAGCAGCAGGCCGGCGAGCACTTCCGCCGCACCTGGTTACGGCTCCTCCCTCGCATCGACGCGGCCCGGTGGTGGCTCGCCCCGTCCACGGGGACACCTCACGTGCGCGTGCCCTGCCCGAGCCCCGGATGCGGCTGGGCGGAGAAGCACGCCGAGCGCACGCAGGTCCGTCTCACCGCCCCCGAATCGGCGGTGGTCAAGGCCGTCTGCCTCCACCACGGCCCGTACGAGGCCCGCGTTACCCCGGCTGAAGGCGCCTACGTCGACCTAGCCACCCTGTACCGCAACCTCGTCAAGGAACTCGCACTCGTCGGCCCACCGCACAACGCACTGCACATCATGATCAAAGGCGGCGACTGGGTCTTCGGCTCGCACCTCGTCGACGAGGCCCACCAGGCCGTCGGCCTCACCCGCACCCAGCTCCCGGCCCGCCTCTTCTGCCCTCAGGTCGTCACGGACACCGGGGCCAAACTGTCCAAATCTCTGATCCGCGAGGGCTTGGCACCCTTGCCGGACGGCGCAGCCGACTGGATGCTCGACACCCGGCAGTGGCCCGGCTCGTTTCCCGAGTATGCCAACCGACTGCTCGCCCTGACCGAGACCCTTCTCGCCGACCCGCGCCACTTCTTCCGTTCATACTCGGCCGCGGAGATCGGCCGCATGATGACCGCCCCAGCAACCAGGAGCCTCCCCGCACCATGACCGACACCACCGCCCGAATCCGCGAACTCCACCTCTACCGCAAGTACTTCGACCTCGTAGCGGCGGGCATCAAGACCATCGAGGTGCGGGTCAAGTACCCACACCTCGAAGACCTAGCCGCCGGCGACACCATCCGCTTCCGCATCAAGGGCACCGAGGAGACCTGCGACGTCGAGGTCAAGCGGGTTGCCGAGTACCACGACTTCGAAGCCCTGCTCGACGACGAAGGCGCAGCAAACGTCAACCCGAGCGCCACGAGGCGGCAGCAGCTCGACAACATTCGCGCCATCTACCCACCCGAGAAGGAAGCCCTTGGTGTGCTGGCCATCGAGATCCAACTCTCTGCTACATGATGCGACCTGACTTGTAGCCCGCTGTCGTCCTCCAGCTTCGTCCGGACTACCGGCGGGCTGTTCCGGAGTGGGTGCGCAGGGCGGAGTCATGTTCGTTGAGGGGGGAGGCCGCTACGATTTCCCGATGGCCCGCCTGATCGACCGAGCGGCGGTGCCTCGGCCGCGCCGCACGGGAGGACCGCCTTGACGCAGCACCACCTCCGCTTCGCCCCACAGATCCTCGCCCGGCTCGGTGAAGAACTGGTCCCACATGCGGACTTGGGCATCATGGAACTCGTCCGTAACGCTTACGACGCGGACGCCACGATTTGCCGACTACGGATGAGCGAAGCCGAGCAGCCCGGCGGCACACTCATCGTTTCGGACGACGGCGATGGAATGACTGCGGAGCAGCTCGCCAGTGGATTTCTCCTCATAGGAAAGTCCGGAAAGTCTTCGGACACCCACACCCGTACCGGTCGGCGAAAGGTGGGCGAGAAGGGATTGGGAAGAATTGCCGCCCTACGCCTCGGCACCAACGTCACCGTGCGCACGCGCTCCAAAGAAGACCCTGACACCGAGCATTCGCTGACCATTGACTGGAATCGAATCGACGCGTCTGAGGCGGTAGAAGACGTCCCTCTGGCAATCAGGAGCAAAAAGCGCAAGGGGGAGACCGGCACGACCATCGAGATGACAGGGCTCCGCCAGGGAATCGCCCAACAGGACGCCGACCGTCTGGCACGGTCGGTGCTCATGCTCACGGGCCCCTTCGCTGATGGCTCGGCGTTCCGAGTGACCTGTGATTCCCCAGAGTTCGAGAACCTATCCAGGGTGATCACTGCAGATCTGCTCCAGTGGGTCGAGTTTCGCCTCGTGGCCGAGGTGGACAAGTACGGAAAGGCTTCCGCGACCCTTTACAACTGGCGTGGTGAAGTCATCAAGTCGGCGGGGCACGACGACGTGGCGCGGAAGCGCCAAGGGCGCGGCAACCGCGACGCACCTCTGACGTTTTCCGCGCCGCCAGCCGCGTTCGAGATGTGGATGTTCAATCTCAACCCAGGGGCTTCCAAAGAGGTTCGGTTCGCGCAGCAGCCCACAGCGGAGATCAAGGAGTGGCTCAAGCAGGTGGGAGGGGTTCATCTCTACCATCGGGAGCTCCGCGTACAGCCCTACGGAGACATGGGGAACGACTGGCTGGTCATCAACCTAAGGCGTGCAGCGAGCCCCGAGGGTCGCGCCTCCACGAACAACTCCGTTGGCCGTATTCAGGTGGAGGACCCTGACGAGCTCCTCCAGCCCAAGACGGACCGTAGCGGCTTCGTCGACAACGTCCAGTTCCTCGAACTGCAGGAATTTGCAAAGCGCGCCCTGGACTGGTCGGCGGAGCAGCGGCTTGAATTGCGGGAGCAGCGTCGCATTGGCGCTACACCTAAGGCGCGAGACCGGGTAAAGGAAGCCGAGAAGCAGTTCCGCAACCTGTTGGATGCCATCAGCCCGAAGGACCCCGAAACGCCGACTCTGGACGGAGCCGCCGATTCCGCGGTATTGGAGTCCTTCACAGCCGGAGCCTCCGAGGTATTCGACTCTCAACGTCAGGAAATTGAAGCGCTCCGCGAAGACCTCCTCTTGTACCGGACCCTGGCCACGGTCGGCACCAGCACCGCAGTCTTCGCGCACGAGGCGATGAAGCCTGCAGCCCGCATCATTAACGAGGTCAAGACAGTCAGCCGCCGGGTCAAGCAGCGGGTCTCGGAGGACGAATACAAAGAAAGGTTCCACTCGTCGGTCGAGAACTCGATCGACAGCGCCAAGACCCTGGAGACCTTCGCCCGTCTCCCGTTGACCCTTCTGACAAAGAACAAGCGGCAAATCACCGAAATCGACTTCGATCGGGAGTGCCCGGCGGTCGTCCGGCTTTTCTCCCGCTACCTCGATGAGCGCGGAATCCAAGTCGAATACGACCTTGGCGCGGAAGGCGCGATCGTCCGCAGCACCGTCGCCGACATCGAGTCGATCCTGTCCAATCTGATCGTGAACGCCGCACATGCCTTCACACGCACGGATGCCATCCGGCCCGAGCGCGCGATCCGCGTCAGAACGCGCTTGGCCGTCGAAGGAGACACAACTCGCCTGTGCCTCTGCGTCGATGACTCGGGCCCCGGAATCAAGGACATCTCGCTGAGCGCGATCTGGTTGCCAGGCAAGACGACACGCGACAACGGGACCGGCCTGGGCCTCACGATCGTCCGGGACATCGTCGCCGACCTCGGAGGCACCCAAGAGGCCCGTGAGTATGGCGAGTTGGGTGGCGCAAGTATCATGGTCTGGCTTCCGGCTCAACTCGTCGGGGCCAAGGGGCATGAGCTGGGGGTCAAGTGAGCGTACGCACGTTGACAGAGGGATCGTCGGTTGCAGTCATCGACGACGACGTCATGGACGCGAGCAGCATCACCCACCCACTCCAGGACGCGGGCTTCCGTACAGAGATGATCACCGAGTTCACATCGGGCCAGGACGCCGACGCGTTTCTCGCCTCTCTGGGCGATCGGTACGACGCCGTGGTCTGCGACCACATCCTTGGAGGGCGCAGCAACGCCCGCTTCACAGGCGCGGAGCTGGTATGCAAAGCCAACCGAAGAGCGGGCAGGCCGTTACCTGCAGTCCTCATCAGCAGCCACGTCAACACCGATCAGAACGGGGCGATTCTGCGCTGGCGTGAGGGCATCCCGAGCGTTGTCGACAAGAGTGACGCCTCCGACGCAGTGGTCGACGCGCTCCGATACACGCTGGATGAGCTGGCGGGAAACCTCGCGCGAGAACGGCGTGCCTTTGCGACTCCGATCGAAGTCCTCGCCGTTCGGTCCGAGGGAGAGGAGCCACAGGCGAAGGTGGTCGTGGTCGGCTGGAAGATCGACTCCTCCGTCTGGATGCCGTTGCGCCCCATCGAGGAGTCCACGGGTCTCCGGCCGGAAGAGCTGCCTGGCCGATGGCTTGAGGCCGAGGTGAACTGCTATGCGAAGGAAGCCTCCGACCTCTTCTATCGCAACATCATCCTCGCTCCCGATCTGCCGCAGGAGTGGCTCACCACATGACCGACCCGACCAATCCCACCGAACTGCCGCTCGGCCAGCAAGCAGAAGCAGAGTTAGGTGTCACGGTCCTGGACGTTGGGCACGGCAACTCCGCTGTTGTGCGGGATGGTTCGACCTGTGCAGTCGTCGACGCGGCCCCCGGCGACATCGTCCAGCGCGAACTGGATCGTGTCGGATGCGAACACATCGAGCACCTAATCATCTCGCATTCGGACCAGGACCACGCCGGTGGCGGCCCGCAGATCCTGCTCGATCCACTGCGCACGGTGGGAACTGCCTGGTTCAACCCAGACGCGAAGAAGAACAGCCGAATCTGGGAACGATTGATCCGAGCCGTTCACACCCGTTACAGGCGCGGTGGCTTCGGCGGTCACCAGATGTTGCACACTGAGACTACTCAGACGCTGCACTGCGGTCGGGCGAGGCTCGAAGTCTGCCACCCCAGCTTCCTGATGGCCGGCACCGGCCCGACAGAGACCTCCCCGACCTTCGGCAAACTGGACACCAACACCGTCTCTATCGTGGTCCGCGTGCACCTGCAGGAAGATCCCGCCGTCCTCCTCGCGGCCGACATGGACGCGGTGGCGCTCAGGCACATTCAGGAAAACGGCCATCAGTTGTCAGCGCCTGTCCTCGTCTTCCCTCACCACGGAGGGCTCCCAGGTAAGGCCGATCCGCAGTCCTTCGCCAAAGACCTGACGGAACTCGTGGCCCCTCGGTTGGTCATCTTCTCCATCCGGGGTGGACTGCGCCCGGCCAATCCGAATCGGGAGATCATGGCGGGCGTGCGCCTGGCGGCTCCGGACGCACACATCGCATGCACGCAGCTGTCTGTCCACTGCCACGAGGAGAAGCGACTCGTAACCGACCGACACCTGGCAGTCCTCCCAGCAGCGGGTCGCAAATCCGGCCGGTCCTGTGCGGGCAGCGTGACTGTGACACACGTCGAGGCAGGACTGCGCTTTGACCCGCCGCTGGAGACCCATCGGTCGTTCGTCGACGGCGGCACCGTGGCCAACCCGCTGTGCCGGCTCCCCATCCCCGGTCCGCGTAAGGCTTCCAGCAACGTCGGCCTGGGGGAAGCGGCTGACGGGACATAGCACGACGGCATTTGGTGATCCGATCCCAAGGCCCTTGACCCTGCTGCAGAATGACACCGCAGCCATACAGACACGTGATCCAGGACGTAATCCCTTCCGGATCAGCAGGAGGGGAACACATGAGCATTGCGGCCTACAACAAGTACGCACGTCAGCTTGAGACCTTGGTGACTGATGTGGCCTCAGGTCATTGGCGCCGCGTGGGGGACGACGTGGCCCACGCCCTCAACGGTCAGGCGTCGACGGAACTACGACGCATAGTTCCACGAGCCGACCGCCGTGCCACCGGATCCTTCTTCACGACCGGCAGAGTCCGGCAATCGTACGCGGGACTGCTTACGCGCAGCACGCCATCCGGACGGACACCAGTGATCTGGGACCCAACCTGCGGCGGCGGAGACCTACTCATCACCGGCACGGCACAGTTCCCGCTGGGGGCAACACCAGCGGAGACGCTCACCCTTTGGAATCGCCGGGTGAGAGGCCACGACCTTCACGATCCCTTTGTGACGGTGGCGCGCATGCGGCTGGTCCTGGCCGTGCTGGAACGTCATCGGGCTGTTGGGTCCGATGCCCCGCTCTTGGAACACCGGTGGCGCACCGCCTTCCCGCAGGTACAGGTTGGCGACGGTCTACAGGCGTTGCGCGAAGCATCCGGAGGCCGTGGCTTTGGAGGCCGACTGCTTCTGAATCCCCCCTACGGCATGGATGCGGCACTCTCCGGCTGTACGTGGTCGACGGGCAGGACATCCTTGGCTGCGACGTTCACCGCTCAGGCGTCTGCCGCGATGGCTCCGGGCGGCAGGCTCTTCGCCGTACTGCCCGACGTACTTCGCAGCGGAAGCCGCTACCGGGCCTGGCGAGACCAGCTCTCCGAGCGGCTGGAATTGACGGAGATACGCCCGCATGGCCTCTTCGACGATCACACCGACGTAGATGTCTTCCTACTCTCCGCCATACGCAGGTCAGGCGGCCACCCCGGCGCTGTCGCCTGGTGGCCGCCGTCGGCCATCACCACGGACAGCGCCATAGGTGACCATTTCCGTGTTGGAGTCGGCCCTGTCGTGGACAACCGAGACCCTCACTACGGACCAGAGGTTCCCTATCTCACGGCGAAGGAGCTGCCGGGCCAAGGCGAGACGGGGCTTCCATCTCGCAGGCGCCGCTTCGGTGGACGTTTGCTTGATCCCCCCTTCGTAGTCATGCGCCGTACGTCCCGGCCAGGGCAAGGAGCCAAAGGAGGCGCCCGTGGAACAGGGGTACTCATTCAAGGCGATCGGCCAGTCGCCGTGGACAACCACCTGATCGTGGCGGAGCCGCTGACAGGCGGCGTGGGACGCTGTCGGGAGCTGCTGGAGGTGTTGGACGGACCGAAGGTCGTCCACTGGCTCGATGAACGGATTCGCTGCCGCCACCTGACCGTCACCGTCGTCCGGTCACTCCCTTGGGGCTGACCTGCGCAGGGTGAAAGACAACCAGGCCGGACCGGATGATCGGGGACGCCGTGAATGGGAGACGACAGCGATGACAGGGCCGTGATCACGGAGATCACTCCAGGCCAACATCAGTCCGCGCACAGTCCGCAAGACGCGCACTCAAGACCGTCGCACCCCATCGCCACCAATCGCCAAAAGGCCAGGTCAGCGACCCACAAGGAAGATCCCTGCTGGTCACCGACCCAGCCCATTACTTGGAGACGAAGAAGGCCTGACCTTCGCGTTTCGTCACGCATCGCGTCACACAGAACACCCGGCATCCGCGCGGAGCCGGGTGTTCTGCGTTGTCCGGACCCTGCGGTCCGCCGTCAACCCACCAGGCGGTTGGCGAACGTCGACATCGTGTACGTGCCGATGCCGAGGACGACCTCCAGGGCGTTGCGGCGAGTGTGGCCGTGGGCGAGGAAGTCCGAGAGCTCCGCCTCGGAGACCGCGCCGGCCGAGGCCAGTACGGCGAGAGTGAACCGGCGTACGGATTCGAGGCGTTCGTCGTCGAGCGGGCGCTGCCCGCACAGGGCGTCGACCATCCCCTGCGGGGCGCCGAGCGCGGCCAGCTTCGCGGTGTGCATGGCCACGCAGACCTGACAGTCGTTGCGTACGGCGACGGCCATGATGACAGTCTCCCGGGCCTTCGGGTCGAGCGTGGACTGCTCGAACGCGCTGCTCAACCGACGGAATCCGTCGAGGAGTTGGGGTGACTCGGCGAGGCGGCGCGCCACGGGCGGGACGTGTCCGAGGTTGCGCTCGATCCGGTGCAGGGCCCGCCGGGAGCCGACCGGCGCGGACTCGATGGTGTGCTCCACGAACGCGACGTCAGGTGACGCGAATTCCATGACTTCCCCCTAGAATCGACAACGTGGTTGACGAAAATAAAGTAAAACAGGTTGTCGATCCTGGCAAGCGCGACGGAGGCGGGCCCCCGGGGTTCGAGCTGCCGCTGCTGCTCTTCGCCGGCTTCCGCACGCTCATAGACAAGCTGCACGCCGAACTCGCCCGCCAGGGCCACCCCGGCATCCGTCCCGCTCACGGCTTCGCCCTGCAGGCCATCGGGCTCGGGCCGGACGCGGCGAGCACCAGCGAGGTCGGCCGGCGCCTCGGCGTGAGCAAGCAGGCAGCCGGCAAGACCGTCGACCGACTGGTCGAACTCGGCTACGCGGAACGCGCCGACGACCCCGCCGACGCACGCCGCAAGCTGGTCCGCCTCACCTCGCGCGGCCGCGATGCCCTGGCCCGCTCCGCGGCGATCTTCGACGAGCTGCGCGCGGACTGGGCCGCGACCCTCGGCGAGCGCCGCCTCGGCGAACTGGAGGGCGCTCTGCGCCAGGTCACCCCGGCCGACTCCTTCGGCTTGGACGCCTCGGCCTGGCTGCGCGGGTAGGCGGAGTGGTTCCGGGCGGCGCGGGATGTACGTGTGCCATGCAGATATCGTGGCCCGTCCGCTGCCCGCACCTTGCAGGAGAACGATGAGCCCCCGCGACCCCCGCCCCCGCCTCCTCTACGTCACCGATCTCGCGTACGAGGCGCGGGGGCGGCGGTACTGCGACGAGGACATCTTTCTGAGTTCGCGGCTGCGTGCCGGCTTCGGGTTCGAGGTGGCGCTCTGCCATCCCGTGGACGCCGCCGCGCTCATGGGCTCCTTCGATCTCGTGGTCGTACGCAACAGCGGGCCCGTCCTCAACTACGCCGACGCGTATGAGGAGTTCAGGAGGAGCGCGCTCGCCTCCGGGGCCGTCGTCCACAACCCGCTGACCGGCCGGGGCGACATGGCGGGCAAGCAGTACCTGCTCGACCTCACCGCCGCCGGGTTCCCGGTGATCCCGACCGTCGACCGGGCCGCGCACCTCGACCGGCTGCCCGCCGCGGCCGAGTACGTCGTGAAGCCCGCGCTCGGGGCGGACTCCATCGGCCTGCGGGTCGTCCCGCGCGCCGAGCTCTCCCGGGCCCTCAACGACAGCGGCTCGGGGCTGCTCGTCCAGCCGCGGATCCCGTTCTCGTACGAGGTGTCCTTCTACTTCGTCGACGACGAGATCCAGTACGCCCTGCGCACCCCCGACAGCGGCGAGCGCTGGCAGCTTCGGTCGTACGAACCCACCTCCGCCGACCTGGAGTTCGCGCGGCGGTTCATCGCGTGGAACACCCTCGACCACGGCATCCAGCGCGTCGACGCCTGCCGTGCTCCCGGCGGCGAGCTGCTGCTCGTGGAGCTGGAGGACCTCAATCCGTATCTCTCGCTCGATCTGGCGGCGCCCAAGGTGCGGGAGGCGTTCGTGGCGCGGATGGCGCGGTCGCTGCGGGAGTGTCTGGCGGCGGCCGGGGCGGCCGGCACACGCTGATCAGTCCGCGTCCCGCTCCCCCAGTCGCGCCGCACGCGCGCGTAGGTAGCGCATCTCGGGGGCGCTGAGCGTGCGGCGGGCCGCGAGCGCGAAGGCGTCGCGCGCGCCCTCCCGGTCGCCCGCGCGCTCCAGGAGGTGGGCGCGCACGGCGTGCAGCCGGTGGTGGTCGCGCAACGCGCCCGCCAGCGCGTCGAGTTCCCGCAGCCCCGCGTCCGGGCCGTGCACCATCGCGACGGCGACCGTGCGGCCGAGCCGGGCCATCGGCTCCGGGGCGCGCCGCACGAGGAGTTCGTAGAGGGCGAGGATCTGCGGCCAGTCCGTGGCGTCGGCGCGCTCCGCCTCGTCGTGCAACGCGGCGATCGCGGCCTGCAACTGGTAGGCCCCGACCGGCGGTTGGGCCAGGGCCTCCTCGACAAGGCGCAGGCCTTCGGCGATCGCCGCACGATCCCAGCGCGTACGGTCCTGCTCGTCCAGCGGGACCAGCTCTCCGTGCGGCCCGGTGCGCGCCGGTGTGCGCGCTTCCGTGAGCAGCATCAGCGCGAGCAGCCCGGTCACCGCGCCGTCCGTGGGCAGCAGCCGACGCACCGCCCTGGTCAGCCGGATCGCCTCGCGCGCGAGGTCCGCGCGGTGCAGGTCGGCGCCCGAGGTGGCCGTGTAGCCCTCGTTGAAGATCAGGTAGAGCACCTGCAGCACGGCCGCGAGCCGCTCGTCCCGGTCCGCGCCGCTCGGCTGCCGGAACCGTACGCCCCTGACCTTCTGCTTCGCCCGGCTGATGCGCTGAGCCATGGTCGCCTCGGGCACCAGATGCGCGCGGGCGATCTCGGCCGTGGTGAGCCCGCCGACGGCCCGCAGGGTCAGCGCGACCTGTGCGGGCGGGGTGAGTTCGGGGTGGCAGCAGAGGAAGAGCAGGGTGAGCGTGTCGTCCTCGGACGGCGCGCGGCTCTCACCGGGCGCCGGCGCGGTGAAGGCGTCGCGGGGCGTGAGCGCGGCGGCGGTCTCCTCCCGGCGGCGGCGCGCCTCCTCGCTGCGCAACAGGTCCGTGAGGCGCCGGGACGCGACCCGGATCAGCCAGCCGCGCGGGTTGTCGGGCGCCCCCTGTCGCGGCCACTGCTCGGCGGCGGCGAGCAGCGCTTCCTGTACGGCCTCCTCGGCGAGGTCGAAGTGCCCGTACCGCCGTACGAGCGCGCCGAGGACCTGCGGCGTGTGTCCACGCAGCAGGTCCTCGACGGTTGCGTTCGACGGCAGGCCCGGCATGCGCGGCTCCCCGTTCTGCGACTGGCCGTTCTGCGGCCGTTCTGCGACTGGCCGTTCTGCGGCCGTTCTGCGACTGGCCGTCTGCGACTGGCCGTTCTGCGACTGGCCGTTGAGGGGCCGCTCGGGCGGAGGGCGGCTCAGCCCTCGGCGCCCTGGATCGGCCTGATGACCACGGGGTACTCCGGGGCGCCCTCCGGCTGGGGGCACTCCATGATCCGGTTGGCGATCTCGGTGACCCGCTCCAGGCTCTCGCAGTCGAGCACCCAGTACCCGGCGAGCACCTCCTTCGTCTCCCCGTACGGACCGTCGGTGACGACCGGACGGCCGTCCTTGTCCCTGCCGACGTACCGCGTCTGCGCCGGTTCCGTGAGCCCCTGCCCGTCGACCATCTCGCCGGACTCGGCGAGGTCGTTGTTGAGGTTCTCCATGAACGAGAACATTGCCTGCAGGTCCTTCTCGCTCCAGGCCGGGCTGTGCTCGTTCGGCTTGCCGCTCATGGCCTGGTAGTCGGCCTGCGATCCCTGCACCATCACCAGGTACTTCATGGTCCACTCCTTGCTCGGGCCCCTGTGGGGCGACTGTCACAGGGGACGTCGGAGCGTCCCGGCCGTTCTCGACAGCTTCCGCCGAAGTTTGTCGTCCGAGTTTTCGCGGTCCTGAGCGGCGTACGTTGTTCCGCGGCCCCGAGCGGCGTACGTTCCGCTTGGCTCCGGGCAGGACGTGGCGGCCGAGTCAGCCGCTTGGCTCCGGGCAGGACATGGCGGCCGAGTCACCGCCCGGCCCGCCGGTGCCGTCGGGCTCACGAATGGCTCAGCCTGTCGAGGGGCTCGCTCTGTCGAGGGGCTCGCTGCGGCTCGGCTTCCCGTGCGACGTGGACTTCGCGTCCCCACCGCCGCCCTGGTCCACGCACGCGGCGCATCCCTCGTGGTGGCACGGGCCCGGACCCCAGCTCGGGACATACGCCCCGAGCACCTTGCGGCGCTTGACGACCGTCTCCACCGGCTGCTTGCACGCCGGGCAGACATGCTCGGCGCGGCGCGGTGCGGCCTGGTCCTGTTCCTTGGCCATACGTCCAGGTTATGCCCGTTCGTCACCCCCGACCAGCCGTTCGCCGACGCCGCGCGAACGCCCTACCTCTGCCTGCTGTACGTGGTGATCACGTTCCCGCCGCTGAAGGACTTCACCGACTCCAGGGCGAACTCCCTGATCGCGAACCCGGCCGTGGCCAGCGGCATGCCCGACCCCAGGAGGCAGGGATACGTCTTGATCACCAACTCGTCGATCTCGTCGACGAGTTGACCCGCCAGATCGGCACCTCCACAGAGCCAGATGCCGAGCCCGTCCTGCCGCTTGAGCTCCCGCACCTTCGCGACCATGTCACCGGAGACCAACTCCACCTCCGGCGCGGGCGCCTTCTCCATGCTGCGCGAGACGACGTACTGCTTCAGATGCCCGTACGGGCTCGTCACCCCCTGCGGCAGCCCCACGTCATAGGTGCCGCGCCCCATCAGGACCGCGTCGAACCGCTGGTTCGGCCGGTCGTCGATCCCGAAGTGCTGCCGCGCGAACGTGGGCATCATCTCGGGCAGCTCCTCGAATCCGTACGCCAGATACTCCTCATCCACGTATTTCGTGAAGAACTCCGCCTCGCCGCTCTCGTCGCCGATGAATCCGTCGATCGACGTGGCGATCAGGTACGTGAGCTTGCGCATGGTGCCCCCTTGATTCCCGTCGCAGCACTGCACCTATACTGCTTCACTTGCAGTGGTTAAGCAAGCCTTCCGCTCCTAGCCCCTCACCCTTCGCCCCTCACCTTTCATCCCTCACCTTTCATCCCTCACCTTTCATCCCTCACCCTTCGCCCCTCGGCTCCCGCCACATCGGGAACATCCGTGGCCCGTCCGGGAGTTGGACCGCCGTGCCCATGAAGGCGAAGCCCAGCCGCTCGTACAGCCCTCGGCTGCGCTCGCTGCTCGCCTCCAGATACGCGGGCCTGCCCGTACGGTCGCAGCGCTCCAGGACCGACGTGATCAGTGCCGTGCCGAGCCCCTCCCCCTGCCTTTCCGGAGTCGCCGCGATCAGGAGCAGGTAGTCGTGCGCCCGGTCGTGCGGATGCACGGCACCGGTCAACCGCCCGACCAGCTCGGCCCGTTCGTTCTCCGGGTCGGCGATCTCCCGCATACGGGCGGGGGTGTCGTCCTCTTCCTCCGGCTCCCCGGCCGGCACAGGGAGCCAGAGCGCGGCCGCGGCTCCGTCCTCCGTGACGTCGACCCAGCCCTCGCTCAGGGCCACGTCGAGGAAGACCCCCATGAACGTGCCGTGCACTTTGCCGCGGTGCGTCTCGTCGGGGAAGACCCAACTGCTCACCGGGTCGTACTGGAACGCTTCGTCGAGCAACCGCACCAGGCGCTCCCTGTCGTCCTCGCCCGCCCTGCGGATCTCCACGCCCATCTGGTCTACTCCCCCAACCGCCGGTGTCTGTCGAGCAGTTGCAGCGTAGATGCGTCTCCCTGGCGGTGGGGGGAGCGGCGACCACTCTGACGCGAACCGGCCACCCCGGGCCGCCGCCAGTCCCGGTTCTGCTCCGTACACCTCGACCGGGCCCACGCCCGTCCCCTGGCCCTTAACCGCGGGTCCACGACAGTCCCGTGGGCCTCACCTCCTCCGCTCTGGCGCCGTCCGCCGCTTTGCCACCGTCCGCCACCTTGCCGCCGTCCGCCACGGCCCCGCCCCCGCCGGGCCTCCCTCCCGGCCGGGGCGAGCCTGACCTCCCTCAAGTTCCTGGCATCCCTCCTCTCACCGGTTTCTCACTGGCCTCTCTGTGGGCTCTCTGTGGTCTCTCTGTGGTCCGGCGACGCGGCTCACGACGACCGGCGGGTCACGAACTCCGCGAGTGCCAGCAGACCTCCCGCCAAATCCGGGTCCGGGACCGCTCGGGAGAGCTGGCCGACCGCCTGGGACATCCGCTCGGCGGCCTGGGCCTGGGCCCAGTCGCGGCCGCCGGCGCGGTCGATCGCATCCGCCGCGCGGCCGACGTCGGCCGGGCCCAACCCCGGGTACAGCTCCGCCAGTTCCGCCCCGGCCGCCGTGTCCGAGGTCAGAGCCGCCACCACCGGCAGCGACTTCTTCCCGGCCAGCAGATCCGCGCCCACGGGCTTGCCGGTGCGGGCCGGGTCGCCCCAGATGCCGATGACGTCGTCGATCAACTGGAAGGCGAGGCCCGCCTGCCTGCCGAAGGCGTCCATCGCCTCCACCTCATCCTGGCCCGCACCCGCGTACAGCGCCCCGACCGCACAGGCGCACCCCAGCAGCGCACCCGTCTTCGCCTCCGCCACGCCCAGGCACTCGTCCAGCGTGACCTGGTCGCAGGGCCGCTCCTCCAGGGCCGTGTCGACGTGCTGGCCCTCGCAGAGCTCGACGACGCACGCGGCAAGGCGTGCGGCCGCCGCCCCCGCTGCGGGGTGCTGGTCGTCGGCGAGCACCCGCAGGGCGAGCGCCTGCAGGGCGTCACCGGCGAGGATCGCGTCGGCGTCACCGAACACCGTCCACGCGGTGGGGCGGTGTCTGCGGGTGCTGTCGCGGTCGATGACGTCGTCGTGCAGCAGCGTGAAGTTGTGGACCAACTCCACTGCCGCGGCCGCCTTCACGACCGCCGTCGGCGAGCCGCCGAGGGCACGCGCCGCAGCCAGCACGAGCCCCGGACGGATCGCCTTGCCGCTCCGCCCCGCCGCGGGCCTGCCGTCCGCGTGCTCCCACCCGAAGTGGTACGTCACGACCCGCCGCATCGTCCCGGGCAGCGAGTCGACCGCCCTGCGCAGCTCGGGCTCGACGGCCTCCCGGGTGCGGTCGAGGAGTACCGCAGCTTCCTGCCCGTCGGCGCCCGAGTCCCCGGCGGCGCCCCCGGCCCGCTCGTCGTGGACACCCGCTCGCGCCGGGGGAACAACGCCTCGTACCTCGCCGGCGGTGCGGGGCGCCTCGCCCACCGCCAGCATCCGCTCGCTCACGGCCGGCGCCCGATCTCGACGTTCTCCAGGATGCCCAGCGCGTCGGGCACCAGGACGGCCGCCGAGTAGTAGGCCGTCACGAGATAGGACATGATCGCCTGCTCGTTGATACCCATGAAGCGCACCGACAGGCTCGGCTCGATCTCGTCCGGGATGCCGGACTGCCGCAGCCCGATGACGCCCGCGTCCTCCTCGCCCGTACGCATACAGATGATCGACGTCGTACGGGCCTCGCTGATCGGGATCTTGTCGCACGGGAAGATCGGCACGCCCCGCCAGGACGGCACCCGCCGACCGTCCACCTCGACGCTCTCCGGGTACAGGCCGCGCTTGTTGCACTCACGGCCGAAGGCGGCGATGGCACGCGGGTGGGCGAGGAACAGCTTGGACCCTCGGCGGCGGCTGAGCAGCTCGTCCATGTCGTCGGGGCTCGGCGCCCCGTCGTGGGGCTGCAGGCGCTGGTCGTACTCGCAGTTGTTGAGGAGGCCGAACTCCCTGTTGTTGACCAGCTCGTGCTCCTGGCGCTCCTTGAGCGCCTCCACGGTGAGCCGCAGCTGCTGCTCGGTCTGGTTCATCGGCTGGTTGTAGAGGTCCGCCACACGCGTGTGGATGCGCAACACGGTCTGGGTGACGCTCAGTTCGTACTCGCGCGGGGCCGGTTCGTAGTCCACGAACGTGGTCGGGATGGCCGGTTCGCCGACGTGGCCGGCCGAGAGGTCGATTTCCTTCTCGCCGTACTTGTTGGTGCGCTGCTGCGGGATGGCCTGCACCTGCGCGAGGTGGGTGCGCAGCGACTCCGCCCGCTCCGCGACCAGTTCGACCTCCCGCCGGGGCAGGACGAGCACGGTGCAGCGCGTCACGGCCCGTGTCGTGTACTCCCAGATGGCCTCCGGGTCGATGACGCAGGCGTCCCCGAAATACGAACCGTCGGCCAGGACGCCGAGCACCGAGTCGTCGCCGTAGGGACCCGTGCCGACCTTCTCCGCGCGGCCGTGGGCGAGCAGGAAGACGCCGTCCACCTGGCTGCCGAACGAGGCGAGGGTCTCGCCCGGCGCGAACTCCAGCTGCTCGCACCGCCGGGCGAGCTCGCCGAGAACCTCCAGGTCCTCGTACGCACGCAGGGCGGGCAGCTCGCCCAGCTCGGCGGGGATCACCTGCACCTGGCCCCCGGTCTTGACGAAGGTGACACGGCCGTCGCCGACCGAGTAGCTCAACCGTCGGTTCACGCGGTACGTACCGCCCTGTACCTGCACCCAGGGCAAGCGCCTGAGGAGCCAGCGCGAGCTGATCTCCTGCATCTGGGGCGTGGACTTCGTGGTGGTGGCCAGATTCCGCGCAGCGCCGGTCGCCAGGCTCTGCTGAGCCTGGGCCTGCTCCGTGCGGATCTCTTCGCCTACCGACATGTATGTGCCCTCTCCATCAGTCTTGACCTGCGCCGGGCAGATGTCGTCCGGTGCACTCAACCAGCCTTCCAGCACGCAGAGTTGTCACGCCATCACACAAACGAGCGGGAATGGATCACTCATTGACGGGGCACGTGCACGAAATCCCCAGTTCCGCTTCGGCGCCCGGCGCTCGAGCCCTTGGCCCTTGGCCCTCGGCCCTCGACTCTCGGCCCGCGACCCTCGAACCACCGACAGCAGGAACTCGAAGATCGAGCCGTCCGTTCAACTCCACAGAACCCACCGCACCATCGGCACCACGACAGGAGACGAGCCATGGCAGGCTTCCTGGACCGCGCCAAGGAGCAGGCGCAGCGCGGCATCACGCAGGGCAAGCAGAAGCTCGACGAGGCCCAGGCACAGCGCGCGGGCGCAGACCTCCTGAAGAAGCTGGGCGCCGCGTACTACGCGGAGCGGAACGGCAGCGGCGACCCGCGGGCGACGCTGCAGGCGCTCCAAGCGGTGGAGGCCCACATCGCGGCACACGGCGACGGCATCCTCCGCGGCTGAACTCCGCGGCCGACGGCTGCGACTGAACTCCCTCGGCGACCCGCGCCGCTCCGTTCCGACCTGCCCGGTTCCGACCCACTCCGTTCCGACCAGCCACGTGACTGGCGACGCGACCGGAGACGCGACCAGCCACGTCCGTGTCCGGATCGAGTCGCACACCGCGTCGAAAGCGCCCGAACTACTGGCCCCCGTACCGACGTTCCGGTACAAGCAGGACAAGAGGCGGTGCGCATTCGGCCGCCGCCGCGGTCCATGACGGAGGAGTCATGTCCGACCCCATGTCCGCGGGAAGCTTTCTCGACGCCCTCAAGGACGAAGGGCTCACGGTCGTCGAAGTGCGCGAGTGGCGCACGCACAACCGCAACCACAAGGGGCCGTGGGGCCCGGTCCACGGCGTGATGATCCATCACACGGCGACCACCGGCAGCGCCGAGACCGTCCGCCTCTGCTACGACGGCCACGCCTCGCTCCCCGGTCCGCTCTGCCACGGCGTGATCACCAAGGACGGCAGAGTCCACCTGGTGGGCAACGGCCGCGCCAACCACGCCGGCCTCGGTGACGACGACGTGCTGCGCGCCGTCATCGCCGAACGCCGCCTGCCGCACGACAACGAGGCGAACACCGACGGCAACCGCTACTTCTACGGCTTCGAGTGCGAGAACCGCGGCGACGGCGAGGACCCCTGGCCCGCGGCCCAGCTGGAGGCCATCGAGAAGGCGACCGCGGCGATCTGCCGTCACTACGGCTGGAACGAGCGGTCCGTGATCGGGCACCTGGAGTGGCAGCCGGGCAAGATCGATCCGTGCGGCTTCGCCATGGACACCATGCGGCAGCGCATCGCCGAACGCCTCAAGTAACCGGCACGCGCGCGTACGACCCGCCACACGGCTCCTCCCCCGGCACGCTCGCGTACGTACGACCCGCCCGGGCGGCACGCGCCGCCCACCGCCCCGCACGCGCGCGTGCGGCCTACGCGGCGACAATGACGGCGTGAACGCTCCCGACCGCCCCGACGACCAGCCCGACCGGGCCGACCAGTCCGACCGGGCCGACCTGACCGCTCGGCCCGACCAGCCCGACCAGCCCGACCAGCCCAACCTGACCCGACTGCGGCCCAGGCTCCCCTCGCCGCTGCACGGGCTCGACGACGAGCGCTTCACCCGCCACGGCGTCCGCCTGCTCCTCAAGCGCGACGACCTGATCCACCCCGACCTGCCCGGCAACAAGTGGCGCAAGCTCGCCCCGAACCTGCGGGCCGCCGCCGGACGCCCCGTCCTGACCTTCGGCGGCGCCTACTCCAACCATCTGCGGGCCACCGCCGCCGCGGGCCGCCTCCTCGGCTTCGACACCATCGGCGTGGTTCGCGGCGACGAACTGGCCCACCGCCCCCTCAATCCGTCCCTCGCGCGGTGCGTGGCCGACGGGATGCGGCTGCACTTCATCGACAGGTCGACGTATCGCCACAAGAGCGAGCCGCACGTCCTCGCCCCCCTCCTGACCACGGCCGGCGTGGACCCGCGGCAGGTCCACGTCGTCCCCGAGGGCGGCTCCAACTCCCTTGCCGTACAAGGCTGCACCGAGCTCGGCGCCGAGCTGCGCGAGGTGGCCGACGTGGTGGCCGTCGCCTGCGGCACCGGCGGCACCCTCGCCGGGCTCGCGGCCGGACTCGCCCCTGCTCAGCGGGCGATCGGCGTACCCGTACTGAAGGGCGGCTTCCTCACCGCCGAGGTGGAGCGGCTGCAGCGCGAGGCGTTCGGCGAGCGCACCGGCGAGTGGCACCTGGAGGACCGCTTCCACTGCGGTGGATACGCGCGTACGACCCCCGAACTCGACGCCTTCGCCGAGGACTTCGAGCGGCGCCACGGCCTGCCGCTCGAACGTCACTATGTCGCCAAGTTGCTTTACGCCCTGGTCACCCTCACAGAAGAGGGCACCTTTCCGCCCGGCACCCGGCTGGTCGCGGTGATCACCGGGCGCCCCTGGGAAGCGGCTCAGCCCGCCTCTTCCCGATAGGCCGCCGCTTCTTCGAGGTCGAGCCGGCGCAGCAGCGTCCGCAGCATCTCGTCGTCGATCCGCCGCTGGTCCCGTAGCTGTACGAAGACGGCGCGCTCGGCGGCGAGGGTCTCGCGGGAGAGCCTGCGGTACGTGTCGTCTGCGGACTCTCCGGTGACCGGGTTGGTGGTGCCGAGGCGCTCCCACACAGCGTTGCGGCGGCGCTCCAGGACCGTGCGCAGGCGGTCGGCGAGCGGCTGCGGCAGGGCGTTGCGCTCGTCGGCGAGCAGTTCCTCCAGGCGTTCCTCGGCCGCCCGCGAGGCCTCGCTCTGCGCCTGCGCCTCGGCGAGCGTCGCGGCCTGCTCGTCCCGGCCCGGCACCCGCAGGACCCGGATAAGCCCGGGCAGCGTCAGGCCCTGCACGACCAGCGTCCCGATGACCGTGGTGAAGGTCAGAAACAGCACCAGATTGCGGCCGGGGAACGGCTCCCCGTCGTCCAGCGTGAGCGGGATGGAGAACGCGATCGCGAGGGACACCACACCGCGCATGCCGGCCCAGCCCACGATGAGCGGCCCGGTCCAGGTCGGGTTGGTCTCCCGCTCCCTGATCCGCCGCGAGAGCCGCGGCAGGAACGTGGCCGGATAGACCCACACGAACCGCGCCGCGACGACCACGAGGAACACGGCCATCGCGTACCAGAGCGCCTGCGAGCCCTCGTACTCGCCGAGATCCCTGAGCACGACGGGCAGTTGAAGGCCGATGAGGGCGAAGACGGTGGATTCCAGGATGAACGCCACCATCTTCCAGACCGCCGCTTCCTGGAGTCTGGTCGCGAAGTCGACCTGCCAGGACCGGTGCCCCAGATAGAGCGCGACGACCACGACCGCGAGCACCCCGGAGGCGTGCACCTCTTCGGCGGCCGCGTAGGCGACGAACGGGATGAGCAGCGACAACGTGTTCTGCAGCAGCGCCTCTTTGAGGTGCGTACGCAGCCAGTGCAGCGGCACCATCAGGACCAGGCCGACCCCCACGCCGCCGAGCGCCGCGACCGCGAACTCCGCGATGCCGCCCGCCCAGCTCGCGCCCTCGCCGACGGCCGCGGCGAGCGCCACCTTGTAGGCGGTGATCGCGGTGGCGTCGTTCACCAGGGACTCGCCCTGGAGGATCGTCGTGATCCGCGAGGGCAGGCCGACCCGGCGCGCGATGGCCGTCGCCGCGACCGCGTCCGGTGGCGCGATCACCGCACCGAGCACGAGCGCGGCGGTCAGCGGCAGATCAGGCACGAGCAGATGCACCGCATAACCCACCACGAGCGTCGCGAACAGCACATAACCCACCGAAAGCAGCGCCACCGGACGCCAGTTGGCCCGCAGATCGAGGTACGAGCTCTCCACCCCCGCGGTGTAGAGCAGGGGCGGCAACAGCAGCGGCAGGACCACGTGCGGGTCGAGTTCGTACGGCGGCACCCCGGGGACGGACGAGACCGCGAGGCCGACGGCGACAAGCAGCAGGGGCGCGGGAACCGGCGTGCGCCGGGCCGCTCCGGCGACCGCGGCGCTGCCGGCGACCAACAACAGCAACGGCAAGACATGCATGGCTCCGGGCCCGTCCCCTTCGGCAAGTCCTCTTGTCACAGGTGCGTCGTAACCTGGCCATCATGAACGAGTGCTCGCACGTCCCTCTGCTGCCGCACCCCGAGCCCGCGCCGCGGACCGCCACCTGCCCCGAGTGCGAGGCGACCGGCAGCCACCCGGTGCAGCTGCGCCTCTGTCTGACGTGCGGGCATGTGGGCTGCTGCGACTCCTCCCCGTTCCGGCATGCCACGGCCCACTTCAAAGACACCGGCCACCCGGTGATGCGCAGCTTCGAGCCTGGCCAGAGCTGGCGCTGGTGCTTCGCGGACGACGCGATCGTCTGACGGCGACGGACAGTGACGGCCCCGCGAGACGACGCCGGACGGTTCGACCGCCCGCCACCTGGGTACGTCAACCCGGCGCGCGCTCTTTCCAATTGGGACCGCGAAACCCCTAGCCACTGTCCGTACCCGTAGGCTTACTATGAGTGAACAGGCGGGTCCGGGGTCCGCCGGGACAGGGAGCGGGGGAGCGCGATAGCGTCACCTGCTGAACACACAGCGCATCACCCGTGCGACGCTGTGCCGGACCGCCGCGAGCGGCGGGCCGAACCCCGAACGTGCTTGTACCACCTTGGAGGTGAGGGTGTCCCAGATCGCAGGCGAGCCCGGGACTCAGGACTTCGTGGAAGTCCGGCTGCCGGCTGCGGGTGCCTACCTGTCGGTGCTGCGGACGGCCACGGCCGGCCTCGCGGCGCGTCTTGACTTCACCCTGGACGAGATCGAGGACCTGCGCATCGCGGTCGACGAGGCCTGCGCGATCCTGCTCCAGCAGGCCGTGCCGGGCTCCGTGCTCAGCTGCGTCTTCCGACTCGTCGACGACTCACTCGAGGTCACGGTCTCGGCGCCCACGACCGACGGCCGCGCCCCCGAGCGCGACACCTTCGCTTGGACTGTCCTGTCGGCCCTCGCTGGCAAGGTCGACTCCCATGTCGCCGACGACAAGACCGTCTCGATCAGCCTGTACAAACAGCGCGGCGCGGGACCCGGGCCGGCGTGACGAACGGGGACGGGCCGGTGCGTGACGAAGAGCGCAGCGCAAGGAGTCTGCCCGCCGAGAACACCGACGGCAGCGACGGAGTGCCCAGGGCGCGGCGCGCCCCGGACATCCCCGAGCAACAGGCCAGGCCGCACCCGGAGGAACCGGGCACGACGGAGCGGGCACAGCGCGATGGCAGGAGCGAGCACCAGGTCGGCGGCGGTCTTGGAGCGCCTCCCGGCGGAAGCTGGGGGAGGGCGGGACACATGACAGAGCACGGGCACCACCACGATCCGCAGGACCGCAGCGGCGCGCGGGCGATGTTCATCGAACTGCGCAAGCTGCCCGACGGCAGCCCGGAGTACGCGCAGCTGCGGAACCAGCTGGTCCGCATGCATCTGCCCCTGGTCGAGCACCTGGCCCGCCGCTTCCGCAACCGCGGCGAGCCGCTCGACGACCTGACGCAGGTCGCGACGATCGGCCTGATCAAGTCGGTGGACCGCTTCGACCCGGAGCGCGGCGTCGAGTTCTCGACGTACGCGACGCCCACCGTCGTCGGCGAGATCAAGCGCCACTTCCGCGACAAGGGCTGGGCGGTGCGCGTACCGCGTCGGCTGCAGGAGCTGCGCCTGTCCCTCACCACCGCGACCGCCGAGCTCTCCCAGCAGCACGGCCGCTCCCCCACGGTGCACGAGCTGGCCGAGCGGCTGAGCATCTCCGAGGAGGAGGTCCTGGAGGGCCTGGAGTCGGCGAACGCCTACTCCACGCTGTCCCTGGACGTCCCGGACACGGACGACGAATCACCGGCCGTGGCGGACACTCTGGGCGCGGAGGACGAGGCCCTGGAGGGCGTCGAGTACCGCGAGTCCCTGAAGCCGCTCCTGGAGGACCTGCCGCCGCGCGAGAAGCGCATCCTGCTGCTGCGGTTCTTCGGGAACATGACGCAGTCGCAGATCGCCCAGGAGGTCGGCATCTCGCAGATGCACGTCTCCCGGCTCCTCGCCCGCACGCTCGCGCAGCTGCGCGAGCGCCTGCTGGTCGAGGAGTAACCACCCACCACCGCGCGGGCCACCCACCACCCCTCGGGCCCACCCGGACCCGCGCCATCACCCGCGCACGCCGATCACGGGGGGCGGCGATCAGGACCGTGACCGCCCGGCCGTCGGCCTCCTACGACGAGCGGCGGCTAGGCGGCGTCGCGTCGGCCGATGCCCAGTGCCTGCGTCGTCTCCGGGTTGACCAGCAGCACCAGCGAGGTCACCGCCACCACGGCGAGCGCGATCCCTGCGGGGATCGCGACGCTGTTCGTCTGCAGCAGCTGCCAGGCCACCGGCAGCGCCATGATCTGCGTGATGATCGCCGGACCGCGGCTCCAGCTGCGCAGCCGGAACAGCCCGCGCGCGGCGATCAGCGGCAGCAGCGCGAGCCCGATCATCGTCAGCCCCCCGGTCACGGCGGTCCGCTCGTCCCCCGCACCGCTCAGCCCCTGCACCACGAGATAGCCGCCCACGGCGACGAGCACCAGGCCTTCGAGCGCGGCCAGCGCCGCGGCGGCGGTCAGGCGCGGCGGGCGCGGGCCTTCGGACTTCGGGTTCTGCTCAGCACTGCTCACCCCTGCAGGGTAGCCCCGCCCCACGGCCGCCCCCGGGGCCAGGGGCCGGGCGCGGACGGTGCGCGGGGCGGGTGCGGGTGGTGTGCGGAGCCGAGTGCGGGTGGTGTGCGGGTCGGGTGCGGGCCGCGGGCGGACCTCGGTCTGGGCCACGTAAAGAGCGATGGGTACGCTGCTGCGCATGCGTGCACTTCTCGTGGTCAACCCGGCGGCAACCACCACCAGTGCCCGCACGAGGGACGTACTGATCCACGCGCTCGCCAGCGAGATGAAGCTGGAGGCGGTCACCACGGAGTACCGCGGGCACGCCCGCGACCTGGGCCGGCAGGCGGCGGAGAGCAAGGACATCGAGCTGGTTGTGGCCCTCGGCGGCGACGGCACGGTCAACGAGGTCGTGAACGGCCTGCTGCACAACGGCCCGCGCCCCTCCCTGCCCGGCCTCGCGGTCGTCCCCGGCGGCTCCACCAACGTCTTCGCCCGCGCCCTCGGCCTGCCCAACGACCCGGTCGAGGCCACCGGCGCCCTGCTCGACGCCTTGCGCACCGGCAGCGAGCGCACGGTCGGGCTCGGCCTGGCGGCGGGAACCCCGGGCACCGAGGACGAGGGCGTGCCGGAGCGCTGGTTCACGTTCTGCGCCGGCCTCGGATTCGACGCCGGCGTGATCGGCCGGGTCGAAAAGGAGCGGGAGCGCGGCAGACGTTCGACGCATGCGCTCTACGTACGACAGATGGTGCGCCAGTTCCTCGACGAGCAGAACCGCAGGAACGGCACGATCACCCTGGAGCAGACCGGCGAGGACCCGGTCAGCGATCTTGTGCTCGCCATAGTCTGCAACACCTCGCCCTGGACCTACCTGGGCAATCGCCCGGTGTACGCGTCCCCGCAGGCGAGCTTCGACACCGGGCTCGACGTGCTCGGGCTGAGCAAGCTGTCGACCCCCGCGATGGCCCGTTACGCGACCCAGCTGCTCACTTCAAGCCCGGAGCGCGGACCGCACGGCAAGCACGCCGCGACACTGCACGACCTGACGGACTTCACCTTGCAATCAAAGGCCCCGCTGCCCTTGCAGATGGACGGTGACCACCTGGGACTGCGCACGAGCGTGACGTTCACAGGCGTACGCCGTGCACTGCGTGTGATTGTGTGAGCGGAAGACGCTAAAGTCCTTGCACTCGAACGTTTAGACCAGGATCCACCCCATAGAATGACGGCTGTGACCTAGCCGACACCGAGGAATCAAAAAAAACTTTCCGGAAGGGGTTGTATCCGCCGCCGAGGTTTGCGAATCTCTTCTTGGCGCTCAGGACGGCCCGCAACACCGGCCCCACAGAGAGCCCGAACCCCCTCTCTCACACAGGACCTGCACCAGGCAACTGGTGGTTGGCCCTTCACTTGCGAGGGGATTCGTGAAAGCGTTCACATTCACAAGCAACCCTGCACGTAATACCAAGGAGAGGTAGCAGCCATGGACTGGCGTCACAACGCCGTTTGCCGCGAGGAAGACCCCGAGCTGTTCTTCCCCATCGGCAACACCGGTCCTGCGCTGCTGCAGATCGAGGAAGCCAAGGCCGTTTGCCGCCGCTGCCCCGTCGTGGAGCAGTGCCTGCAGTGGGCGCTCGAGTCCGGCCAGGACTCCGGCGTCTGGGGTGGCCTCAGCGAGGACGAGCGTCGCGCAATGAAGCGCCGCGCCGCCCGCAACCGGGCCCGCCAGGCCAGCGCCTGACACCCCCGCCCCGAACGAGCCTGAGCCCGGCGGCGCGTACGGCGAGTACGCATCTCCCGCCCCCGAGCCGCAGCGCGCAGTACCCCCCGATGCGCTCAGCAACGTGAGCAGTAAGCCCCGGACCCACCAGAGTCCGGGGCTTACTGCTGTTCGGGTATCGCACAACCGCCTTACGGGAGCGCCGAGTTGAGGTCGGTCTCCCCCGCCGAGCCGGTGTGATCCGTGTTACTTCTCGCCGTGCACCGGGATGTCGAGGATCACCCGCGTGCCCTTCTCGGGTGCCGGGACCATGTCGAACGTTCCGCCCAACTCGCCCTCCACCAGCGTCCGTACGATCTGCAGGCCGAGGTTGCCGGCGCGGGTCGGGTCGAAGTCGGCGGGCAGGCCCACGCCGTCGTCCTGGACGGTGATGAGCAGGCGGGCGTCCTTGCGCGTGCCGCCGCGGACCGCGGAGACCTCGACCGTGCCGGTGTCGCCCTCGCGGAAGCCGTGCTCCAGGGCGTTCTGCAGGACCTCGGTGAGGACCATCGAGAGCGGGGTGGCGACCTCGGCGTCCAGGATGCCGAAGCGTCCGCTGCGGCGGCCGGTCACCTTGCCCGGGGAGATCTCGGCGACCATCGCGAGGACGCGGTCGGCGATCTCGTCGAACTCGACGCGTTCGTCGAGGTTCTGCGAGAGCGTCTCGTGCACGATCGCGATCGAGCCCACCCGGCGCACGGCCTCTTCGAGTGCCTCGCGGCCGCGGTCGGACTCGATGCGGCGGGCCTGCAGGCGCAGCAGGGCCGCGACGGTCTGCAGGTTGTTCTTCACCCGGTGGTGGATCTCCCGGATGGTGGCGTCCTTGGTGATCAACTCGCGCTCGCGACGGCGGAGTTCGGTGACGTCACGCAGCAGGACGAGGGAGCCGATGCGGGTGCCCTTGGGCTTGAGGGGGATGGCGCGGAGCTGGATCACCCCGTCGTCCCCCTCGACCTCCGTCTCGCGCGGGGCCCAGCCACTGGCCAGCTTGACCAGGGCTTCGTCCACGGGGCCTCGGGACGGGGCGAGTTCGGCGGTGGTCCGGCCGAGGTGGTGGCCGACGAGGTCGGCGGCGAGGCCCAGGCGGTGGTACGCGGAGAGGGCGTTCGGTGAGGCGTACTGCACGATGCCGTCGGCGTCGAGGCGGATCAGGCCGTCGCCCACGCGCGGGGACGCGTCCATGTCGACCTGCTGGCCAGGGAACGGGAAGGAGCCGGCGGCGATCATCTGGGCGAGGTCGGAGGCGCTCTGGAGGTACGTGAGCTCCAGGCGGCTCGGCGTCCGGACCGTGAGGAGGTTGGTGTTGCGGGCGATGACGCCGAGGACGCGGCCCTCACGGCGCACCGGGATGGACTCGACGCGGACCGGGACCTCCTCGCGCCACTCCGGGTCGCCCTCGCGCACGATCCGGCCCTCGTCGAGCGCGGCGTCGAGCAGGGGGCGGCGGCCTCGGGGGACGAGGTGGCCGACCATGTCGTCCTGGTACGACGTCGGGCCGGTGTTGGGGCGCATCTGGGCGACGGAGACGTAGCGGGTGCCGTCGCGCGTGGGGACCCACAGGACCAGGTCGGCGAAGGAGAGGTCGGAGAGCAGCTGCCACTCCGAGACCAGCAGGTGCAGCCACTCGAGGTCAGTGTCGCCGAGGGCCGTGTGCTGGCGTACGAGTTCGTTCATGGAGGGCACGTGTGCGAGCGTACCTTTCGGCTCGGACAGCGCGTACGTGGTCGTACGGCCCCCGGAAACACCCGCGGGCCGCGGCGCCCGAGAGGGACCCTCAACCCTCGCCGGCACCGCAGCCCGGAGCTGATCCGGCCGTCGGGTGTGCGGTCCCGTGCGACCGGGGAGGCTCCGACGCGGTCAGGGCAGAGAGCGTCGGGCGCCTCAATCCGCTCTTCTGTGCGGGAAGAGCGGAAGCTTTGCAGCTTTGAAGCTTTACCTGTGCATTGTGGACTAGACCATTATCCGATGTCCATGCGTCGGCAGAGGTTTGTTCTTGTTTCTTTCTCCGAGGACGTCCGGGTCAACGGTCTCATGGACCGGTTTCATGGCGCCGGGGGCCATGCGGCCATCGCCAGGTCGGCCACGCGCTCCAGCTCTTCCTGGCTCGCGCCGTCCCTGGCCTGCTGCGACATGCCCTGGAAGACGGCGGCGGTGTACCGCGCGAGGGCGGCGGCGTCGCAATCCTCGGGGAGGTTGCGGGAGGCGATGTCCGCGCGGATGCGGGAGGCGAAGTCGGCGATGTTGGCGTTGCGGCGCTCGCGCAGGGCCTCCTCGACCTCCGGTGTCGTGCAGTTGGTGGCCGCGTGGATGACGAGGCAGCCGTGCGGGCGGCCGGGGGCGGCGAACTCGGCGGCGGCCTCGCGCAGCAACCGGCCGAAACCGGCGCGGGCCGTCGGCTCCTCGTCGAGGGCGCGCGTTCCGAAGGCGCCGTATCTCTCCACGTACTCCGTGAGGACCTCTTCGAAGAGCGTGCGCTTGTCGCCGAAGGCGGCGTACAGGCTCGGGGGGCTGATGCCCATGGCCCGGGTGAGGTCGGAGACGGACGTGGCTTCGTAACCCCGCTCCCAGAACGTCCAGATCGCCTGGCGCAGGGCCTCCTCGCGGTCGAAGGAGCGGGGGCGGCCGCGCTGCCTCGCGGCGCCCGCCGGCTGCTCCGACGGGCGGCCTTCACGTCTCTGCGCTGCCGGGTTCGCCACCATGGAGAGAATTATATAGCGGACACTAGAGAAACGGGATGCCGGGCTGTGGATTTCTCCGGGCGTGGACTCCGGATCGCCCGAGTCGCCGGTGCGGTGCATGGGGTGTGGAGTGGTGGAGAGTGTGCGGTTCACGGGACGGAGAGAGTGTGCGGTTCACGGGACGCGGGCCGCGTAGCTCTGTTAGATTGGTCTATACCACTATTCACACGAGCAAGCGCGTGCACATCCACTACCTCAGATCGGCAGGCCCAGCGTGGAAGTTGTCATCGTCAAGGACGCCAAGGCGGGCGGAGAGCTCATCGCGGGGGCCATCGCGGACCTGCTGGCCCGCAAGCCCGACGCGCTGCTCGGCGTGGCCACCGGCTCGACCCCGCTGCCCATCTACGACGCGCTGATCGCCAAGGTGCGCGGCGGCCTGGACGCCTCCAGGGCGCGGATCTGCCAGCTCGACGAGTACGTGGGCCTGCCGGCCGGGCACCCGGAGTCGTACCGTGCGACGGTGCTGCGCCAGGTGGTCGAGCCGCTCGGGCTGCCCGCCGAGCAGTTCATGGGGCCGGACGGCAGCGCCGAGGACGTGCAGGGCGCGTGCGAGGCGTACGACAAGGCGCTGGCCGAGGCCGGTGGGGTGGACCTGCAGATCCTCGGGATCGGCACGGACGGGCACATCGGGTTCAACGAGCCGTGCTCCTCGCTCGCCTCGCGTACGCGGATCAAGACGCTGATCGAGCAGACCCGGATCGACAACGCGCGGTTCTTCGACAACGACATCGAGCAGGTGCCGCACCACGTCATCACGCAGGGCATCGGGACGATTCTGGACGCTCGTCATCTGGTGCTGCTGGCGACGGGTGAGGGGAAGGCTGAGGCCGTGGCGCAGACCGTGGAGGGGCCGGTGGCCTCGCTGGTGCCCGCGTCTGCGTTGCAGTTGCATCCGCATGCGACGGTTGTGGTGGATGAGGCTGCTGCGTCCAAGTTGAAGCTTGCGGATTACTTTCGGCACGCGTTCGACAACAAGCCGTCCTGGCAGGGGATTTGAGGGGGCCCTTCCAGGGTTCCCCCCTTCTCTACTTTTGGCGCCGGGTCCGTTTGGGCCCGGCGCCTTTGTTTCCCCTCCCCGCCCCTTCCCGAAAGACTGCCGTCGGCTTCGGGGGCTCCGCCCCCGGACCCCGCTCCTCAAGCGCCGGAGGGGCTGATTGCGGTGCCGTCGGCTTCGGGGGGCTCCGCCCCCGGACCCCCTCCCCCAAGCTCTCGGCTGCGCTCGAGCAGGGGGGACCCCCATCTCAAGCGCCGGAGGGGCTGATTCCGGAGGGGCTGATTCATGCGTGCGAGCAGTCAGATCCCGTTGACCAGCGCCTCCGCCGCCGCCACCCCGCACACCCTCGCCGCGCCGTAGGTCGCGATGTGGATCGAGCCTCGGGGTGGGGACTGGGGGACGCCCATCTCCACGACCACCGTGTCGGGGCGGGCCGTCAGGAGGGCGTCCACCGTGTCCGACATCCAGGCGTGGCGGTGGGCGTCGCGGACCACTGCCACGATGCGGCGGTCGCCGGACGCGGCGAGGATCTCCGCCGGGTCGGACCCGGCCGTGAAGCTGCCGGTCTCCGTGCCGGGGAGCAGGCGGGCGAGTTCGGCGGCCACACCCCAGGGCGTCTCGTCGCCGACGGCGATGTTGGCCATCGGCGTCAGCGCGGCCACGTACGCGGGTGAAGTGAGCCGCGGGTGCTCGCCGTCGACCGTGACCGTGAGGGCGCGGCGGGCCGCGGTCCGGCCGATGTCGCGGCCGACGCCGCTCTCCACACGTACGGCCGACGCGGACCACTCCCCCAGGGCGCGCACCCGGGCGGCGGCGTCGGCGAGGCGGTCCTCGGGGAGTTCGCCGTCGCGTACGGCCGTGACGAGGGCGTCGCGCAGGCGCAGGACGGTCTCCTCGTCGGCGAGGCCGCCGCCCACGCAGATCGCGTCGGCGCCCGCGGCGACGGCGAGGACGCTGCCGCGTTCGATGCCGTACGTGGCGGAGATGGCCTGCATCTCCATGCCGTCGGTGACGATCAGGCCGTCGAAGTCGAGTTCCTCGCGGAGCAGTCCGGTGAGGATGCGGCGGGAGAGCGTCGCCGGGCGGTCCGGGTCGAGGGCCGGGAGCAGGATGTGGGCGCTCATGACGGCCTTGGTGCCGGCGGCGATCGCGGCGCGGAAGGGGACCAACTCCCGTGCGCGCAGCATCTCCAGGGACGCGTCGATGCGCGGCATGGAGTGGTGCGAGTCGACGGCCGTGTCGCCGTGGCCGGGGAAGTGCTTGGTGCAGGCGGCGACTGCGGCGGACTGCACGCCCTCGACGTACGCGGCGGTGTGCCGGGCGACGAGGGCCGGGTCGGCGCCGAAGGACCGTACGCCGATGACCGGGTTGTCGGGGTTGGAGTTGACGTCGGCCGACGGGGCCCAGTTGAGGTTGACCCCGCAGGCGGCGAGGCGGCGGGCGAGTTCGGCGGCGACGTCGCGGGTCAGGCGCGGGTCGTCCACGGCGCCGAGGGCGTGGTTGCCGGGGAAGGAGGAGCCGGTGCGGACCTCCAGGCGGGTGACGTCGCCGCCTTCCTCGTCGATGGCGACCAGCACGTCGTCCCGCTCGGCCCGCAACTGGGCGGTGAGCGCGGCGAGTTGCTCGGGGGAGGCGATGTTGCGGCCGAACAGTCCGACCGAGTGCAGGCCCTCGCCGATGCGGCGGAGCAGCCAGTCCGGTGCGCTGGTGCCGGCGAAGCCGGGCTGGAGCACGGCCAGGGCGTCCCTGGTCAGAGTGTCCGCGGGGCGGGCGTAAGTCGTCATACGGCGGGTTATCCCTTCACGGCGCCTGCGGTGAGGCCGCTGACGGCCTTGCGCTGCAGGAAGAGGAAGAGGAGCAGGATCGGGATGGCGAAGAGCGAGGAGGCGGCCATGGTGGCGCCCCAGTCGTCGCCGAAGACGGTCTGGAACTTGGAGATCCACAGCGGCAGGGTCTGTGCCTCGGCCTGCTTGTTGAGGATCAGCACCATCGGGAACTCGTTCCAGGCGGTGATGAAGCCGAACAGGGAGGTCGACATCAGGCCGGGCGCGAGCAGCGGCAGGATCACCTTGACGAAGGCCTGCGGACGGCTGCAGCCGTCGACCATGGCCGACTCCTCCAGGTCCTTGGGTATCGCCCCGACGAAGCCGCGCAGCGTGAGCAGCGTGAAGGGCAGCACCATCATCATGTAGAAGACGGTGAGCGGGATCAGGCTGTTGAGCATGTCGGCGTCGCGCACGATCAGGTAGATCGCGATGACCATGACTTCCCAGGGCGCCATCTGCGCGAGCATGAACCCGACGATGAAGCCGCGGCGCCCCCTGAACCGCATCCGGGCCAGCGCGAACGAGGCGAGCAGAGCGATCACCAGGGAGAAGAGCACCGCGAGGACCGTGACGGTCACCGAATTCCGTACCAGCGTCCAGAAGTTGTCCGCGGTGACGGCGGTGGTGAAGTGCTCGAAGGTGAAGTCGACGGGGAACCAGACGGGGTTCTCGCTGATGATGTCGCCGGTCGGTTTGAAGGCCGTGGCGAACATCCAGTAGACGGGGAAGACGAACCCGACGAGGAGGACGAGGGCCAGGGCGTTGGGCCACACACGGCCGAGGGTCGATCGGGGGCGGCTCACAGCTCGTCCTCCTCTTGCTTGAGCACGATGCGAAGGTAGTACGCGGTCAGGGCGAGCAGGATCACGATGGTGAGCAGCGCGATCGCGGAGCCCATGCCGAAGTGCTGGTTGCCGAAGCCCTCGATGTACGCGTACACGGGCAGGATCTCGGTGAGCCGGTTCGGGCCGCCCTCGTTGATCGCGAAGACCTGGGTGAAGGCCTTGAAGACCCAGATGATCTCCAGGAACGTGGTCGCGTAGAGGAAGGGCCGCAGGAACGGCATGGTGACCGAGGTGAAGCTCTTCCAGGCACCGGCGCCGTCGAGCGAGGCGGCCTCGTAGAGCTCCTTGGGGATGGTGGTCGTCGCCGCGTACAGGTTGATCGCCACGAACGGGATGGACTGCCAGACGATGAGCAGGGTGACCACGGCGAAGGTGGAGAACTGCGTGGCGAGCCAGTTGTGGTCGGCCATGGAGTGGAAGCCGAGCTGGTCGAGCACCCAGTTGACGACGCCGAAGCGCTGGGCGAACAGCCACTTGTAGACGGTGACGGCCGCGATCGGCGGCATCGCCCAGGCCAGGACGAGCCCGATAAGCAGGGTGAGCCGCATCCGCTTGCCGAGCCGCGCGAGCAGCAGGCCGACGAGGGTGCCGAGGATCATGATCAGTACGACGTTGGCGCCGGTGAACAGGACGGATCTGACGGTGACCCGCCAGAAGTCCGAACTGCTCAGCACCTCGGCGTAGTTGTCGAGGCCGTTCCACTCGGTGAGCCGCTGGATCAGCTGCCTCATGTTGAGGTTCTGGAACGACAGGAGCCCGTTCTTGACCAGGGGCCAGCCGAGCAGCAGCAGGGTCGCCGCGAGGGCGGGAAGCAGCAGCAGATAGGGCGCGAGTGCGGTGGTGCGGGCCCGCGAGGCCGCTCGGCGCTGCGGTCGCCCTCCCCCACCGTCCACCCCCCGGACCTCCGCCGGGCGGGAGTCCTGGCGTTCGGTCTGCACGGTCATGCTCACCATGTCCTTCGTACGGATGCGTCTCTGTGCGGCAGTTACGTGCCGGGGGCGGGGGCGGGGAGGCCGGTTCCCGCCCCCGGCACGCGGGTCACTGCTTCTGCGCCAGGCGCTTGTTGAACTCGCCCTCGACCTGCTGGGCGGCGGCCGCGTGCGACTTACCGTTCAGGACGGCGGTCATGTACGTCTTGATCGGGTTCGGCGGGTTCTCCACGGCGGCCCACTCGGGGATCAGCGGGGTGGTGCCGCCGGAGGCGACGGCGGGCGCGGCGGCCTCGCCGGCGGGCTGGCCCTTCAGGTTCTCCTGCAGCGACTCCTTGTTGGGGATGACGCCGAGTTCCTTGGAGAGCTGGCCCTCGAACTTGTCGGAGAGGGCGATCTTCAGGAATTCCTTGGCGAGTTCCTGCTTCTCGCTGCCCGCGGCGATCGCGAGGTTGGAGCCGCCGAGGAAGACGCCCTCGGGCTTGTCCGCGGTCTCACCGGGGATCGTGAAGTAGCCGATGTCCTTCTCGATCTTCGGGTTGGCCTTGATCGCGGTGGCGGCCTCCCAGCCCATGCCGATGAAGGCGCCGGTCTTGCCCTTGGCGAAGACCTCGGCCTGCTGCGGCGTGGCCTCGTCCTTGTCCTTGGGGGCGGTGGAGTACGAGGCGTACTTCTTGTAGATCTCCATGGCCTCGCCGACCTTGGGGTCCGCGAGGTTGGAGACCCACTTGTCGCCGTCCTTCTTCACGAGGTCGGCGCCGGTGCCGATGGTGAGGCCGTCGAAGAAGTACCAGTTCTGGCCGGGCATGTAGACCGGCTCGGCCTTGCCCTTGGCCTTGATCTTGTCGAAGGCCTCGAAGAGTTCGGCGCGGGTTTTCGGAATCCCGGTGACGCCGGCCTCCTTGAAGACCTTCTTGTTGTAGACGACGACGCGGTTGGCGGCGAACCAGGGGGCGGCGTACTGCTTGCCGTCGAAGACGGACGCCTCGTTGAGCGTCTCGGTCCAGTCGGCGCCGATGGACTTCTTCAGGTCCTCCAGCTCGGCGAGGCCGCCGGTCTGCGCGTACGCCGGGGTCTGGGTGTTGCCGATCTCGAAGACGTCCGGCGGGTTCTCCTCGGAGAGTGCGGTGGTCAGCCGCTGCTGAATGCCGTTCCACTGCTGGACCTCGAACTCGACCTTGGCGCCGGTCTTCTTCTCGAAGGCCGCCGTCACATCCTTGGTCCAGGTGTCCGGAGTCGAGCCGTCCATGGCCCACACGGTCAGGGTCTGGCCCTTGAAGCCGTCCGCCCCCGAGCCCTTGCCGTCGTCCGAACCGCAGGCAGCGACAGACACCAACATGCCCGCTGCACCGATCGCGGCTATGAGCTTGCGCTTCACGTCACCCTCCTCAGGGATGCCAGCAACCCCCCACCCACTTCGGTGACATATGGCAGTGCACTGTTCGTGGGGCTGGGACCTGGTCTTTAATGGTGTAGACCAGTACGGGGAGCTTGGCCTAGACCTTTAGGGGTGTCAAGGGTGTATAAGAGGGGTCCCACATCCCGTTACCTGACCGACACCTGCGCCCTGTCGCCAAGGGAGAGCGACCGGTCGCGGCCGGGGCGTGCCACGATGTGAGCCGCGACAGACGGAGGAGCCGGTGACGGCAGCAGCACAGGAGCCGCAGCAGGGCGCCGCGCGGAAGGCGTCTCGGAGAAGTGGCGGCCGGGAGACGGGTGGGCGAGGGATGGCGACCGAGGCGGGCAGCACGCAGAGCGCGACGGGGACCGAGCCGCAGGGGCCGGCCCGCACCGCGCGCGTGCCCAAGTACTACCGCCTCAAGAAGCACTTGCTCGACATGACGGAGACACTGCCGCCCGGCACGCCCGTACCGCCCGAGCGCACGCTCGCCGCCGAGTTCGACACGTCGCGGACCACCGTGCGCCAGGCGCTGCAGGAGCTCGTCGTCGAGGGGCGCCTGGAGCGGATCCAGGGCAAGGGCACGTTCGTCGCGAAGCCGAAGGTCTCCCAGTCGCTCCAACTCACCTCGTACACCGAGGACATGAGGGCGCAGGGTCTCGAACCGGCCTCGCAGCTCCTTGACATCGGGTACGTCACGGCGGACGACCGGCTCGCCGAGCTGCTCGACATCACGGCCGGCGGACGCGTCCTGCGCATCCAGCGCCTTCGCCTCGCGAACGGCGAGCCGATGGCCATCGAGACCACGCATCTGTCCGCCAAGCGCTTTCCCGCGCTGCGCCGTTCGCTGGTCAAGTACACCTCGCTCTACACCGCGCTCGGCGAGGTCTACGGCGTCCACCTCGCCGAGGCCGAGGAGACCATCGAGACCTCGCTCGCCACCCCGACCGAGGCCGCGCTGCTCGGCACCGACGTGGGCCTGCCGATGCTGATGCTGTCGCGGCACTCGCTCGACGCCTCGGGCAAGCCGGTGGAGTGGGTGCGCTCGGTGTACCGCGGGGACCGGTACAAGTTCGTGGCCCGTCTGCAGCGCCCGCAGGAGTAGCGACCGGGGCGCGAATCCGCGCACATCAGGCCGTGAGATTGCGGTTGGGGACCGATATGCGGACAAGGTCTTCCGCTGTCTTGACACCGTCACCTAGATTTCGTGCGCACCGCACGAGGTCACCAGCGAGGGGGACGGAGCCACCGCATGTCACAAGCTTCAGAAGAGAACAGACCACCGGTAGTGACACCGGTGCGCATCATCATCGGCCTCTGTCTCGTCGCACCGTTCATCGCCATGCTGTGGGTCGGTTCGTACGCGAAGACCGATCCGTCCTTCATCGGCATCCCGTTCTTCTACTGGTACCAGATGGCGTGGGTGCTCATCTCCACCGTGCTCACGGTGATCGCGTACCAGCTGTGGCAGCGTGACCAGCGCGCCCGCCGGGAAGGCGGAGCCAAGTGAACGACGGCGTGAACGGCGTCGCACTCGCCGTCTTCATCTTCTTCTTCGTCCTGGTCACCGCCATGGGCTTCATGGCGGCCCGCTGGCGCAAGGCCGAGAACGAGAACAGCCTCGACGAATGGGGCCTCGGCGGCCGCTCGTTCGGCACCTGGGTCACCTGGTTCCTGCTCGGCGGCGACCTGTACACCGCGTACACCTTCGTGGCCGTCCCGGCGGCGATCTACGCGGCGGGCGCGGCGGGCTTCTTCGCGGTGCCGTACACGATCCTGGTCTACCCGCTGATCTTCACGTTCCTGCCCCGCCTCTGGTCGGTCTCGCACAAGCACGGGTACGTGACGACCTCGGACTTCGTGCGCGGGCGGTTCGGCTCGAAGGGGCTGTCGCTGGCGGTCGCCGTGACGGGCATCCTCGCCACGATGCCGTACATCGCGCTCCAGCTGGTGGGCATCCAGGCCGTGCTCGACGTGATGGGCGTCGGCGGCGGCGAGGACACCAACTGGTTCATCAAGGACCTGCCGCTGCTGATCGCGTTCGGCGTGCTCGCCGCGTACACGTACTCGTCGGGGCTGCGCGCCCCCGCGCTGATCGCGTTCGTCAAGGACACGCTGATCTACATCGTGATCGCCGTGGCCATCATCTACATCCCGATCAAGCTGGGCGGGTTCGCCGACATCTTCGCCTCGGCGAGCGACAAGTTCGCGGAGCAGGGCAAGGGCGGTCTGGTGCCGGACGACGCCGGGCACTGGGGTTACGCCACGCTGGCCGTGGGCTCGGCGCTCGCGCTGTTCATGTACCCGCACTCGATCACCGCGACGCTGTCCTCGCGCAGCCGTGACGTGATCCGCCGCAACACCACGATCCTGCCGCTGTACTCGCTGATGCTGGGCTTCCTCGCCCTCCTCGGCTTCATGGCGATCGCGGCCGGGGTCACGGTGAAGAACGGGCAGCTGGCCATCCCGCAGCTGTTCGAGAACATGTTCCCGGACTGGTTCGCCGGCATCGCCTTCGCGGCGATCGGCATCGGCGCCCTGGTCCCGGCCGCCATCATGTCGATCGCCGCCGCGAACCTCTTCACCCGCAACATCTACAAGGACTTCATCAGGCCGGACGCCACCCCGGCGCAGGAGACCAAGGTCTCCAAGCTGGTGTCGCTCCTGGTGAAGGTGGGCGCGCTGGTCTTCGTCCTCGGCATGGACAAGACGGTCGCGATCAACTTCCAGCTGCTCGGCGGCATCTGGATCCTGCAGACCTTCCCGGCCCTCGTCGGCGGCCTGTTCACCCGCTGGTTCCACCGCTGGGCGCTGCTCGGCGGCTGGGCGGTCGGCATGGTCTACGGCACGGCCGCCGCGTACGGGGTCGCCTCGCCGACGCAGAAGCACTTCGGTGGGTCCTCCGCCGAGATCCCCGGCATCGGCGAGATCGGCTACATCGGCCTCACCGCGTTCGTCCTGAACGTCGCGGTCACCGTGGTCCTGACCTTCGTCCTGCGGGCCGTCAAGGCGCCCGACGGCGTCGACCAGACCCAGCCGGGCGACTACACGGCGGACGCGGGCGACCCGGGCGTCAAGGCGGACCTGCCGCCGGCCACGGCGGGCTCCTCGCACTGAGCCTGAGGTCCCGCCTGAAGTCCCGCCTGAAGTCACTTAACTCCCGTACGACGACGGGCCGCCGGATCGCTCCGGCGGCCCGTCGTCGTATCCGTACGGCCCCGCACTGTCCCCCCGTACGACACAACATATGGGGGCAGCGGCGAGCGCCGCCCACCACATGTATGCTCGTCCTCGCTGTCGCCGCAGGGGAATCCGGTGCGAATCCGGAACTGTCCCGCAACGGTGTATGGGTGCGCTTTTGCGTACCCGTCAAGTCCGAGGACCTGCCGACGGCGCACCCGTGCCGCCCGGCCCGGGTGCCCATGTCGTCCGGGCCTCGCGGAATGGGCCGGTGGACGCGTCACGGTGTGCCGTCCCGCGGTGCCGTGCGCCCACTCCCGCCCGCAGCAGGCCCCGAGCCGAGCGAGGGAGTGCCCCCACGTGACCATCGCGCCAGCCGATCCCGTCTCAGCAGTCCAGGCCGAACAGGCCATGGCAGTCGAAGACGCCCCCGGAACAGCGCTCCTGCGTACGTTGACCGAGCTGACCGCCGACCTGCCCGACACCGACCCGGGCCGCGTCGCCGCCGCCGCGCTGCGCGGCCGGCACGCGGGTTCGGACGCGGCGGAGCTGCGCGACCTCGCCACGGACGCCGCCGCGGGCCTCATCTCCGAGGACCCGGCCTACTCCCGGCTCGCCGCCCGGCTGCTCACCCGCGCCATCGCCGACGAGGCCGCCTCGCAGGGTGTCACGTGCTTCACCGGGTCCGTCGCCGTCGGCCACCGCGAGGGCCTGATCGCGGACCGCACCGCCGCGTTCGTCCGCCGCCACGCCGCCCGGCTCGACGCCCTGATCGACACCGCCGCCGACGACCGCTTCGGCTACTTCGGCCTGCGCACCCTGCACAGCCGCTACCTCCTTCGCCACCCGATCACCCGCAAGGCCGTCGAGACCCCGCAGCACTTCCTGCTCCGCGTCGCCGCCGGCCTGGCCGAGGACGAGAGCGAGCGCGCCCTCGGCGAAGTCGCCGCGCTCTACGGCCTGATGAGCCGCCTCGACTACCTGCCGTCCTCGCCGACGCTCTTCAACTCCGGTACGCGGCACCCGCAGATGTCGTCCTGCTACCTGCTCGACTCCCCGCTGGACGAGCTGGACTCCATCTACGACCGCTACCACCAGGTCGCCCGCCTCTCCAAGCACGCCGGCGGCATCGGCCTCTCGTACTCCCGTATCCGCAGCCGGGGTTCGCTGATCCGCGGGACCAACGGGCACTCCAACGGGATCGTGCCGTTCCTCAAGACGCTCGACGCCTCCGTGGCCGCCGTCAACCAGGGCGGCCGGCGCAAGGGCGCGGCCGCGGTGTACCTGGAGACCTGGCACTCCGACATCGAGGAGTTCCTTGAGCTGCGGGACAACACCGGCGAGGACGCCCGCCGCACGCACAACCTCAACCTCGCGCACTGGATCCCGGACGAGTTCATGCGCCGGGTCGCGGCCGACGCCGACTGGTCTCTGTTCTCCCCCGCCGACGTGCCCGAGCTGGTCGACCTGTGGGGCGAGGAGTTCGACGCCGCGTACCGGAAGGCCGAGGCCGAGCGGAAGGCCCGTAAGACGCTCCCCGCGCGGGAGTTGTACGGCCGGATGATGCGCACCCTCGCCCAGACCGGCAACGGCTGGATGACGTTCAAGGACGCCGCCAACCGCACCGCCAACCAGACCGCAGAGCCCGGCCACACCGTGCACTCCTCGAATCTGTGCACGGAGATCCTGGAGGTCACGGACGACGGGGAGACGGCCGTCTGCAACCTGGGGTCCGTGAACCTCGGCGCGTTCGTGAGCGAGGGTTCCATCGACTGGGACCGGCTGGACGAGACGGTTCGTACCGCCGTCACCTTCCTCGACCGCGTCGTCGACATCAACTTCTACCCGACTGAGCAGGCCGGCCGCTCCAACGCCAAGTGGCGCCCGGTGGGCCTGGGCGCGATGGGTCTGCAGGACGTGTTCTTCAAGCTGCGGCTGCCCTTCGACTCGGCCGAGGCCCGGGCCCTGTCCACGAAGATCGCCGAGCGCGTCATGCTCGCCGCGTACGAGGCCTCCGCCGAACTCGCCGAGCGCAACGGCCCGTTGCCCGCCTGGGAGAAGACCCGTACCGCGCGCGGTGTGCTGCACCCGGATCACTACGGCGTCGAGCTGAACTGGCCGGAGCGCTGGGACGCCCTGCGCGCGCGGATCGCCACCACCGGCATGCGCAACTCGCTGCTCCTCGCCATCGCGCCGACCGCGACCATCGCGTCCATCGCCGGTGTGTACGAGTGCATCGAGCCGCAGGTCTCCAACCTGTTCAAGCGCGAGACGCTCAGCGGTGAGTTCCTCCAGGTCAACGCCTACCTGGTGGAGGAGCTCAAGCGGCTCGGCGTCTGGGACGCGCAGACCCGGGAGGCGCTGCGCGAGTCCAACGGCTCGGTGCAGGGCTTCGGCTGGGTGCCCGAGGAGGTGCGGGCGCTGTACCGCACGGCCTGGGAGATCCCGCAGCGCGGCCTCATCGACATGGCCGCCGCCCGCACCCCGTTCCTGGACCAGGCGCAGTCCCTGAACCTGTTCCTGGAGACGCCGACCATCGGCAAGCTCTCGTCGATGTACGCGTACGCCTGGAAGTCGGGTCTGAAGACCACGTACTACCTGCGGTCCCGTCCCGCGACCCGGATCGCCCGCGCGGCCGGTTCGAGCGCACCCACCGTCCCCGTGCAGGCGGCCCCGGAAGACGCCGTCGCCTGCTCCCTGGAAAACCCCGAGTCCTGCGAGGCCTGCCAGTAATGAACACTCCTGCTGCAGAAAAGAACCTGCTCGACCCAGGCTTCGAGCTGACTCTCCGCCCCATGCGCTACCCGGACTTCTACGAGCGCTACCGGGACGCCATCAAGAACACCTGGACCGTCGAGGAGGTCGACCTCCACTCGGACGTCACCGACCTCGCCAAGCTCTCGCCCGGCGAGCAGCACATGATCGGCCGTCTGGTCGCGTTCTTCGCGACGGGTGACTCGATCGTCGCGAACAACCTCGTCCTCACCCTCTACAAGCACATCAACTCCCCCGAGGCGCGGCTCTACTTGAGCCGTCAGCTCTTCGAGGAGGCCGTGCACGTCCAGTTCTATCTGACGCTGCTCGACACCTATCTGCCCGACCCGGAGGACCGCGCCGCCGCCTTCGCCGCGGTGGAGAACATCCCGTCGATCCGCGAGAAGGCCGAGTTCTGCTTCAAGTGGATGGACTCGGTCGAGCAGATCGACCGCCTGGAGACGCAGACCGACCGCCGCCGCTTCCTGCTCAACCTGATCTGCTTCGCCGCCTGCATCGAGGGCCTGTTCTTCTACGGCGCTTTCGCGTACGTGTACTGGTTCCGCTCCCGCGGCCTGCTGCACGGCCTGGCCACCGGCACCAACTGGGTGTTCCGGGACGAGACGATGCACATGAACTTCGCCTTCGAGGTCGTCGACACGGTCCGCAAGGAGGAGCCCGAGCTCTTCGACGACAAGCTGCGGGAGCAGTTCACCGACATGCTGCGCGAGGCCGTCGAGGCCGAGCTGCAGTTCGGGCGTGACCTGTGCGGCGAGGGTCTGCCGGGCATGAACACCGAGTCGATGCGGCAGTACCTGGAGTGCGTCGCCGACCAGCGCCTGACCCGCCTCGGCTTCGCCCCGGTCTACGGCTCCGAGAACCCGTTCTCCTTCATGGAGCTGCAGGGCGTCCAGGAGCTGACCAACTTCTTCGAGCGCAGGCCGTCCGCGTATCAGGTCGCGGTGGAGGGCTCGGTCTCCTTCGACGACGAGTTCTGAGTACGTTTCAGGGGTCGGCCCACTCGACGGACCGACCCCTGAACTCGCTTGCGGCGCTCAGTCGTTGGGCACGACCTCGTAGCGCGGCGTGCCCTCCGCCATCTGCCGCAGGGCGTCCTTGCGGTCGCGCTTGGAGAGGCGGTCGATGTAGAGGTAGCCGTACAGGTGGTCCGTCTCGTGCTGCAGGCAGCGGGCGAAGAAGCCGGTGCCGCGCACGGTGATCGGGTTGCCCTTCTCGTCCTGGCCGGTCACCACCGCGTAGTCGGGCCGGGCGAGCTCGGCGTACGCGGTCGGCACCGAGAGGCAGCCCTCGTTGCCGTCGTCGAGGCGGCGCTGCTCGGCGGGCAGGTCCTGCAGTACGGGGTTGCAGACCACGCCGACGTGCCGCTTGCCGTCGTCGTCGGGGCAGTCGTAGACGAAGACCTTCTTGTCGACGCCGATCTGGTTCGCGGCGAGGCCGACGCCCTCGGCGGTGCGCTGGCTGGCGAACATGTCGTCCACGAGCCGCGCGAGCTCGTCACCGAACTCCGTGACGTCCTTGCACTCCTTGTGCAGGACCGGGTTGCCCACGACGGTGACCGGCCGGGACGTACCGCGCTCGCGGTAGGCGGCCTCGCGCTCCTCGGCGTTCTCCGTGTCGATGACGAAGCCCTCGTCGTCGACGGGGAGCACGCCCGCCTTCGCCGCCGTCTGCTGATCGGTGTCCTGCTGCGCCATGTCCGACGTACGCCTTCCTCAACATGCCAAGTGTGGAAGTACAGCCTACGGGGACGGGTCAGGGCCCTGCCTCGGGTCAGCAGACTTCTTCCAGGTCCCGCCAGTCACGGGTGTCCGGGCTGTCCGCCACCCAGCCGTCGAGCAGCCCGCGCACCAGGCCCGCGGGCGCCGCGATGCCGCACTCCCGCTCCGGGACCCACAGGGCGCCGGGGCTGCGGTGTCCGAGCGGTCCGGGGTGGCCGGGCTCGCTGTGGTCGTGCGGGTCGAGGTGCTCGCCGTCGCCCTCGTCGCTGGGCATCCGGGACTCCGAGCACATCCGGCAGAGCAGCCGCACCGAGGACGACCAGTCCTCGGCGGCGAAACCGGCGTCCGCCGCGAGCCGCTCCAGGGCGTCCCGGTCGGCCTCGCCCGCCGCTTCGAGCAGCACCACCCAGGTCGGCACGGGTGACGGGGCCCACAGCTCGATCTCGTCGAAGACCGGGTACGAGGGGCCCGCGCCCGTGGTCCGCTCGCCGTGCGGGACGCCGTCGTGCAGCACGACCTCGCCCCAGCGGCGGCCGGACGACGGCAGCGGGATGGACAGCACCTCGATCCGGGCCGGGTCGAGCCGCCGACCCCAGACCACCTCGGCCTCGCCCTCCGGGGAGAGCCGCACGGCCGCGCTGCCGAGCTCCATGCCCAGCGGCGGCTCACCGCCGACGGCTCCGCCGGGGACCTTGAGTCCGTACGCCTGCCAGGCGCGGCGGGCCAGCGGCCAGTCCTGGAGGGCGGTCGCGGCGATGCCGACGTTCCACCAGTCCGGGGCGCCCGCTTCGCGGTCGAGCAGGGCGACGGCCCGCAGGCCCGCGGCGCGCGCCTGCTCCCAGTCGTGCCGGAACTTGTGCAGCAGGGCGAGGTTGAACCAGGACTCGGACAGCCACGGTTCGAGGTCGGCCGCGCGGGTCAGGAGCGCCCCCGCGTCCTCGTACCGGCCGTCTCCGATGAGCGTGAACGCCCGGTCGGTGGCCTGCCGCCAGGAGGCGGAGGGCCGGTGCCGTCCCTTGCCGAAGATCCTCACGATTCCCGCCTGCCCAGGTCGTTCCACTCTCAGTGCAGCATCGGGCCTTTGCCCCCGGACACCCTGCACTTCGCATCCAACCATGCCCGGTCGGACGCCCGCTCATTACCCATGGGTTACCCAGGCAGGACCGGGGAATCCCTGCCCGGGACCGCCGATCCACGACGCGTTCCGGACGCCTTCGTCCGGCCCCTCGCCCCGCCCTTCGCCCGGCCCCTCGCCCCGCCCTTCGCCCGGCCCCTCGCCCCGCCCTTCGCCCGGCCCTTCGTCCCGCCCGCCATCCGGGCCCCCGCCCCGCCCTTCGCGCGGCCCGTGGCGCTCATCCGCCGGCCGGGGCCAGACCGCCCCGGGAGAGCACTCTGGCCAGGGACTCGACGACCTCCGGCTGGTAGTCGCGGCCGGTGGCGAGGCGCAGTCGCTCCAGGGCGGCGAGCGGCCCTCCCGGGCCTTCTCCCCGCGCCATCTCGTCGTATGCGTTCGCGGCCCGCACGATCCGCGCCGTGAGGGGTTGGTCACGGTACGGATCGGCCTGCCGCTCGACCACCACCGCGACGTCGGAGGGCACCCCGGTCTGGCGCACCACGGCCCCGCCGAGCAGAGCGATCCGGCGCTGCTCCACGGCGGGCAGCGCGGCCGTGGCGCCGTCCCGCACCGGGTCGACCAGGGAGAGCTGCCCGATGTCGTGCATCAGGGCCGCGTACTCGAGTACGACCAGGTCGAACCCGGAGAGACCGAGGTCACGGCCGACGGCGCGGCTCAGGGCGGCGACGCGGCGGGCGTGGCCCTGCGGGGTGTACCCGGCGATCTCGGTGGCCCGCGCCAGGGACGTGATGGTCTGCCGATAGGTCGTACGCACGGCCGCGTACCGGCTGAAGGAGAGCTGGGTGAGCAGCAGCGGCAGGCTGAACAGCGGCAGCGCCCACAGCCCGGCGACGGCCACCGCGAGCGCCATCACCGCGCCGCTCGCCCCCACCGCCGAGCCGATGCCGCGCTTGGCCCGCAGCTCGTCGCGGAGCAGCGGCCCGTACGGCCAGCGGGTGCGGGCGCGGACGAGCGCGGCGGCGAGCACGGCGTCGCACAGCCCGGTGAGCGCGACGAGCGCGACCAGCCACAGCGCGTAGACCGGGCCGTGTCCGATCAGCTCGGCCAACTGGCCGGAGTTGTAGAGGGGTTGGAAGAGGACGGCGGCGAAGGCGACGGTCAGGACGCGGCGCGCCAGGTGGTCGGGCGTGGGCGCCCGGCCGCGCGCGAGGTGCGGCACGGACCCGACGAGGAGCGCGGCGACGGTCACGGCGACCACCTGCAGCACGCCGTGGTGCGTGGGGTGCCCGGCGTTCTCGCCGAGCAGGGCGTACGCGAGCGCCCCGGCGGCGCCGAGCGGTGCGGGCTCGCGCTCCTCGGCGGCGCCCTCCCGCGCGGTACCCCCCTTGCGGGCCAGCTCGCCGACGACGACCAGCGCCCCGAAGGCGAGGGCGACCCCGCGCTGCTCGAGCCCCGACCACAGGACGTGGGCGAGCGCGGTCACCGCGAGCAGCCCGGCCGCGGCGTGCGCGGCCCGCACCATGAGGGGGACACGGATCTGTCGTACGGCCGCCTTGCGGGTCATCGCGGGCGGTCCCCGGCGAGGGGAGCACGGCTGCCGCGCGGCCCCGGCACGTGCGCGGCGCCAACCGCGGCCGCCGTCCGCTGCGGCTCGGGTTCGTCGGAGGTGACGGCGGGGCGCCAGCCGTGCCGGTCGAGGGCGCGCACGAGGGCGCGGACCATCTGCGGGTCGAACTGCCGCCCCGCGCACCGCTTCAGTTCGGTGAGCGCGTCGGCGACGGGCCGCCCGCGCCGGTAGGACCGGGTCGAGGTCATGGCGTCGAAGGCGTCGGCGACGGCCACCACCCGGGCAAACTCCGGGATTTGACGTCCCGTCAGGCCGTACGGGTAGCCGCTGCCGTCGAGCCGTTCGTGATGGTGCAGGATCGCCGAGCGGGCCTCGCCGAGGAAGCCGATGCCGCGCACCATCTCGTGCCCGTACTCGGGGTGCAGTTCGATGACGCGCCGCTCCTCCGGGGTGAGCGGGCCGTCCTTGCGCAGCAGCCGGGTGGGAACGCCGAGCTTGCCGACGTCGTGCAGGATTCCGGCGAACCGCAGGACCTCGACGCGCTCGTCCTCCATGCCGAGTTCGCGCGCGATCAGGACGGAGGCCTCACCGACGCGCTCGCTGTGCCCGCGGGTGTACTCGTCCTTGATGTCGACGGCCTGCACCAGGGCCCGGATCGTGGCCTGATGGGCGGACCGCTCGCGGTGGTACTGCGCGAGCACCCACCAGGAGATGTACATCGGCAGCAGCACGAGCAGCGCCGCCGGAGGTCCGTACGGGCTGCGCCAGAGCACCGCCATCATCAGGCCCGCGAAGCCGTGCACGAGGACGGGCGCGAGGGAGCGCGGGAAGAGCCCGCGCCAGGCGGAGCGCACCGGGACCCGCTCGGCCGTCGCCAGGATGCCGCCGTCGAGCGCCGCCACGACGAGGGCGAAGACGAGCGCGGCGGCAGCGGCGGGCGCGAGCGCGAGGGGGAAGTCGGGCGCGGCGGGCCTGCCCGCGGCGAGCAACTCCCGCCCGCCGAGGGCGACATGGACGGTGGCGGCGGCCCAGCAGGCGAGGGCGTACCGCGCGGGGCGCCAGATCCGGCGGAGCGGCGCGGGGCGGAGCTCGACCCGGGCGAGGGCGGCGCCGGGCACGGCGACGAGGGCGGCCGCGGCGGGCGGCACCAGGAACACCCCGGCGAGCAGCACGGGGAAGAAGCCGGCCATGCCGCGTGGCGCCCGTTGCCCGACGCGCCGGAGGCGGGTGATCTGCTCGCACCCGGCGTACAGCACGGCGAGCAGGGCGACCGCGCTCCACGGGGTGCGGGCGGAAGGGTCGAGGGCGGGCGCCGCGCAGAGGGCGGCGCCGACCGCGGTCAGGCCGATGTAGACGACGGCCCAGAGGGGAACAGACCGCATCCCGCTCTCCTCCCCCTGCGACCGCCGTGCCGTTCAGATTCCGGAGAATAGGACGGCTGCGTGGGCGGCGAGAGAGGATCGGGTGATTCCGCGGCTTATGCGACTGCGGATTCGCACCATCGGGTGACGGGGCCGCACACGGGATCGCGATGCGCCCCGCAGAGCCTCAACTCTCCGTCACAGAAACGGAGTTCAGGATTCCTGGACGGTAGCCCGAAGGCACGCCGCTGGTGGGCGTCAGGATTCCTGGGGCGAGGGGGAAGGCGCGGAGCGGCGCGGCGCGGCGGGCTGCTGCGGCTCGGGCGGAGGCTCGGTCAGGTCGTGGTCGGGCACGGCCTCACCGGCGCGGATCAGGTCGATCCGGCCCATCACCTTGGCGCGCAGGTCCGTCGGCACGTCATCGTGTCCGCAGCAGCGCTTGACCAGCTTCTTCACGGCCTGTTCGAGGCCGTACTTCTCCAGGCACGGGGAGCACTCCTCGAAGTGCGTCTCGAACTTGGTGCAGTCACTGTCGGGCATCTCGTGGTCCAGGAACTCATAGAGATGGTCCAGGACCTCAGAGCACTCCGTCTCGTGGTGCTCTCCGCAGCTCATGAGCCCGAGCCTTTCGTTCCGTTCGACTCCGTGGCACCGGTCGCGGCGCCCGCGGGAACGAGGCCGCGGTCCTTCGCGTAGTCCTCGAGCATGCCGCGCAGCTGCCGCCGGCCGCGGTGCAGCCGGGACATCACCGTACCGATGGGCGTTCCCATGATGTCCGCGATCTCCTTGTAGGCAAAGCCCTCGACATCCGCCAGATAGACGGCGATGCGGAACTCCTCGGGGATCGCCTGCAGGGCGTCCTTCACATCCGAGTCGGGCAGCCGGTCGAGCGCCTGCGACTCGGCGGAGCGCAGGCCGGTCGACATGTGCGACTCGGCGCGTGCCAGCTGCCAGTCCTCGATCTCCTCGGCGGCGCTGCGCTGGGGTTCACGCTGCTTCTTGCGGTACGAGTTGATGAACGTGTTGGTGAGGATGCGGTAGAGCCACGCCTTTAGGTTGGTGCCCTCACGGAACTGGTGGAAGGACGCGTACGCCTTCGCGTACGTCTCCTGCACCAGGTCCTCGGCGTCGGCGGGGTTGCGCGTCATCCGCAGCGCGGCCGAGTACATCTGGTCGAGGAACTCGAGCGCGTCGCGCTCGAAGCGGGCGTTGCGCTCGGCAGAGGTCTCCTCCGCCGCATCCTGCGCACGGCCCTCGTCGGTCCCAGTGACCTGACCCACCTCCTCCAGCGACGGGGCGGGATCAAGGCCGACCCCGCTCGAATCGGAGGATAGACGACGATCCGGTCCGCCCGCCGCCCGAATAGGGGCGGTCTTGGCCGCAGCCAGCATCGACCTTCCCAGGTCGGCGGCGCTGGCGCGGCTCGGGCAGGCGATCGAACCCATGCGGCGGACTCCCTCACTCTGTGCGTTCTCGACTGACGTCCGCCACAACAGCGGTCAGGGCCTCAACATTCCCGAGGTCCCCTCATTCCAGAAGTCCCTCCATCCAGGTGGAGACCGCGCCTGTGATCATCGCCACAGCTTCCTCCTGCCCGATCTCCGCCCGCTTCGGCACGGCGAACCCGTGATCGCCGTACGGCACCTCCACGAGCTCGTACGCGCCGCCGGACGGGAACTCGGCGGGCTTGCCGAAGGGGTCGTTGCCGCCCTGGACGACCAGCGTCGGCACCCCGCTGCCGAGCAGCTCGTCGGCCCGTGACTTCTCCGGCCTGCCCGGCGGGTGCAGCGGGAAGCTCAGCGCGAGCACGGCGTGCGCGCCGAGTTCCTTCGCCGTACGGCAGGCCACGCGCGCCCCGGCGCTGCGGCCCCCGGCGATCACCGGCAGCCCCGGCTCAAGCAGCGCGGGCCAGAGCGCGCGCCAGCCGGTGTCCAGGGTCTTCGGGGCGGGCGCGACCTTCTTCCCGGCGACCCGCCAGGGCTGCTCGACGAGGGCCACGGTCACGCCCCGCGCGGGCAGTGTGGCAGCGAGCGCCCGCAGGTCGCGGGCCTCGATGCCGCCGCCCGCGCCGTGGCTGACGGCGAGGACAAGGCGTGCCTTCCTGCCGGGGTGCCAGGTGATCCTGGCCGGGCCTGCCGGGGTGTCCACGGTCTGCGTGCTGCTCGACTGCGTCTTGCTTGGCTGCGTCTTGCTTGGCTGCGTCTTGCTTGGCTGCGTCTTGTCTGGCTGCGTCTTGGTCACGTGCCCATCGTGCCCCCCGCGCGTGCGGCCGGTCGGCGCACCGCGCGGTCAGAACAGCGTGCCCTCCTCCGGGCCCTCCAGCTCCTTGAGCAGCTCGGGCCCGTTGTTGCGGACGTTGCTGACCGCCGTCGACACCGGGTAGGCCCGCATCAGGCCCTCCGGCGGCGGGGCGAGCAGGGAGCGCAGGTCCTCCACGTCGGTGTGGCGCGGGTCGAGCCAGGCGTCCCAGCGGTCCGAGGTCAGCATCAGCGGCATCCGCGGGTGGATGTCGGCGAGCGACTGCGGGCCCTCGGCCGGGGCGACGCCGAGGGGGCCCGTCTCCGCCTCCGTGGTGATCACCGAGCACGTCACCCACCAGGCCTGCGGGTGGTCGTCGGGGAGCGTGCGGTCGCGCCAGAACTCGTAGAGCCCGGCCATCGCGAAGACCGAACCGTCCGCCGGGGTGACGAAGTAGGGCTGCTTGCGCGGGCGCTTCTTCTTGCCCTCGACCTCCAGGTCTCGCTCGGCGGAGCCGGTCACCCACTCGAAATAGCCGTCGGCGGGCAGGATGCAGCGGCGGGCGGCGAAGGCGCGGCGGTACGCGGGCTTCTCGTGCACCGTCTCCGCGCGCGCGTTGATCATCCGGGCCGCGCCCTCCGGCGACTTCGCCCAGGACGGCACGAGGCCCCACTTCAGGGTGCGCAGCTGGCGGACGGGAGTGCGGTCCGACGCGTCCTTGAGGGGGCGGTCGAGGACCGCGTACACGTCTTTGGTCGGGGCCACGTTGTAGTCGGCGGCGAGCGCCTCCTTCGGCTCCCACTTCTCGACCTCGAAGACGCCTGCGAGGTCCTCGGGCCCACGACTGGATGAATACCGTCCGCACATCGATGACCACCCCGGTACCAGTGTTGCAAGCCTGCGGCGACCACCGTAACGGACCACCCGGCCGCCTCCGTCCAGAGGTGCTGGAGGAGGGCGCCAGGTGGTCCGTGCCCGGTCGCCTACGGAACGGGCTGCTGCTGCGTCACACAGTGGATGCCGCCGCCTCCGGTGCCGAGGCGGTCGATGTCCAGCTGCTCGACGGTGCGGTCGGGGTAGCGGCGGGCCAGGGCGTCCTTCGCGGCCTCGTCGGCGGCGGTGTCGCCGAAGTGGGCGCAGATGACCGCGTCGTTGCAGAGGTAGTAGTTGGCGTAGGAGGCCAGGAAGCCGGGGTCGGTGGAGCGGATCTTGCCGTAGTCCGGACCTTGCAGTCGGCGCACCTCCATCGGTCCTCCGTCGGCGGTCGTCGACTCGGTCAGGATGCGGTACTGCCGGCGGGCGTCCTCGGCGTAGGCGTCGTCGTCCGAGGCCAGGGGCATCTGGACCAGTGCCTCGCCGGGGGCCGGGAAGCGTGAGGTGGCGTCGACGTGGTCGTCGGTGATGTCCTGGCCGTACACGCCGTCGAACCAGATGACCTTGGACGCGCCGTACGCGTCGCACATCGCGGTCTGCAATCCGCTCTCCGGCATACCGGGGTTGCGGTTGGAGTTGAGCAGGCTGCTGCGGGTCGCCATCAGGGTGCCCGCTCCGTCCTGCTCGACGGCGCCGCCCTCGCCCACGAACTCGGCCCGGGTGAAGGGCACTCCGACGTACGCGGCGATCCGTTCGGCGACGAGCGCGTCCTTGCCGTGCGTCTGCTTGCCGCCCCAGCCGTTGAAGTTGAGGCCGACCGCGTCCAGGCCGCCCGCGCCGTCGGTGCGGAAGACCGGGCCGGTGTCCCGCGCCCAGCAGTCGTCGACGGGGACCGAGTCGATGACGGTGACCGAGGAACCGCACATCGACCTGGCCTTCCGGGCACTCTCCGGGTTGGCGCACAGGACGACCGGTTCGTACGCGGCGACGGTACGGGCGATCAGGGCGATGTCGGCCTGGATTCCGTCCAGGCGCCCGCTGCCCCAGATCTCGGCGGAGTCGGGCCAGGCCATCCAGGTGCGGGTGTGCCGCACGTCCTCGGCCGGGACGCGGAAGGCGGCGCGGCGATGGTCGGCGTGCGGCTCGGCACCGGCCCTCCCTTGGGCCACGGCCAGGGCCGCTCCGGCGGCGGTCAGCCCCGCCGCCGCCAGGAACGTGCGCCTGTTCGGGCCCGGTGCCGCGTGCGAGCCGACGGTGTTCGCGTTCACTTGGTGCCTCCTGTTCTGCCGTCCGTGGAAGCTCCTCGGACGGCGGCTGTGGTGGTCTTCTCCAGGTGCGGGGTGCGGGGTGCGGGGTGCAGGGCGCAGGGGTGCGCGATGCAGGGGTGCGGGTGCGGCGGTGGAGTCCGGTGACGAGGCGTCACAGGGTCCGTCGCGCCTCCGCGATCCGTGCCGGGTCCCAGCCGGGCCGCGGCACGGAGTCCATGAGGAGTCGTGTGTAGGGGTGGCGGGGACTGCCGAGCACTTCGGAGGTGGAGCCCGCCTCGACGACCCGGCCCTGCCGCATGACGATGACGTCGTCGGTGACACAGCGGACCGCACCGAGGTCGTGGGTGATGAAGAGGTAGCCGACCGCGGTCTGCTCGCGGATGTCGGCGAGCAGGTTGAGGATCTGCGCCTGGACGGACACATCCAGGGCGGCCACCGCCTCGTCCAGGACCAGCACGGCAGGCTCCACGGCGAGGGCGCGCGCGATGGCGACCCGCTGGCGCTGCCCGCCCGACAGCCCGCCCGGCCGCGCGTCGGCGGCCCGCGGGCCGAGCCCCACCTGGTCGAGGAGCTCGCGCACCCGGGGCGTGTGGTCCCGGCCGGGAAAGTGCAGGCCCAGGGTCTCGCGCAGGACCGACTCGACGCTCGTCCGCGGGTCGAGCGACTGCAGCGGGTCCTGGAAGACCATCTGCACCTCGCGGGCGCGGGCAAGGCGGCGCGCCCGCCCGCGCACCGCCGAGGCCCTGCGCGCTCCGCCCACCAACACCTCGCCGGCGTCGGCCTGTTCGAGCCCCACGACGATGCGGGCGGTGGTGGTCTTGCCCGAGCCGGACTCGCCCACGATGCCGAGTGATCCTCCCTTCGGCAGGGCGAAGGACACGCCGTCCACGGCGCGTACGGCTCCGTAGGACCGGGTCAGGCCGACGGCCTGGAGGGCGTACTCAGGCATCGGCGGAGCTCCTCGTCAGCTGTTCGGTGTGGTGGCAGGCGGCACGGTGCCCCGGCCGGTCCGGGGCCGGTCGAAGGTCGGGCTGCCGCTGCTCGCACACCTCCGTGGCCAGCGGGCAGCGCGCCGCGAACGCGCAGCCGGTCAGGGTCGTACGCAGGTCGGGGGGCCGGCCGTCGATGGCGGCGAGCCGGCCCGCGGGCGCGTCCGGGCGGGGAGTGGAGGCGAGCAGCGCGGCCGTGTAGGGGTGGCGTGGACGGGCGAACAGCTCGTCCGCGGGGCCGCTCTCGGCGATCCGTCCGGCGTACATGACGTACACCCGGTCGCTGATCGTCGCGGCCAGGTCGAGGTCGTGGGTGACGAACAACAGGCCGGTGGCGAAGCACTGTTGGAGCCGGATCAGCAGGGCGACGACCTCGGCCTGCGTGGTGACGTCGAGGGCCGTGGTCGGCTCGTCGGCGAGCAGCAGCGACGGGTCGCCCATCAGCGCGGCCGCGATCATGACGCGCTGGAGCATTCCGCCGGACACCTGGCTCGGGTACTTCCGCAGTACGGACGGGTCGACCCCGACGTCCTGGAGGAGTTCGCCCGCGCGGGCGGTCGCGTCGGCCTGGTTCACCGAGCCGGTCAGCGTGACGCCCTCGACGAGGAAGTCGCCGATGCGGCGCAGCGGATTGATGGCCGCTCGCGGGTCCTGGAAGATCATGGCGACGGTCCCGGTACGCAGGGCGCGCAGCCGTTCGGCGCTAATGTCCAGGACGTCCTCGCCCACGACGTCGACGCGGCCCTCGGTGAGTGCGCCGGGCGGGAGCAGGCCGAGGGCGCTGCGTGAGGTGAGGGTCTTGCCGGAGCCGGACTCGCCGACGAGGGCCACGGTCTCGCCCGCGGCGACGGTCAGGTCGACACCGTCGAGCACGTTCCTCGCGGTGCCGGGGAGGGTGATCCGCAGCCCCTGGACCTGAAGTGCGTACTTCTCGCTGTCAGTTGGGGGCGTCGTGCTCACGGGGTCCTCCTGGCGACACGGTCGGCCCACCGCTCGCCGACCACGTTGAACGCGACGATGAGGACGCACGGCAGGACCGCGGACAGCGGATAGCCGTGCTGGATGGCGGTCTGGCCGTCGAAGACCATGCGGCCCCAGTCGGGGGTGAGCGCGGGTACGCCGAGCCCGAGGAACGAGAGGCCGGCGAGATCCATGAGCGCGTAGCCGAAGTTGACGGTGGCCTGGGCGAGGACGACCGGGGCGATGTTGGGCAGGACGTGGCGCAGGCAGATCTGGAGCCCCGAGTGGCCCTGGACCTGGTAGGCGCTGACGTAGGGGCGTGCGCGTTCGGCGAGGACCAGTGAGCGGGTGAGGCGGCTGACGTAGGGCAGGTAGGCGACCGCGAGGGCGACGACCGGGGCGAGCAGCCCCTCGCCGTACACCGCGATGATGAGGATCGCGAGGAGCAGGCCGGGGAAGGCGAAGACCAGTTCCGTGCTGCGGGAGAGCACGGAGTCGAGCCAGCCGCCCCGCCAGGCCGCGGCCGTGCCGACGGCCACCCCGGCGAGGGTGGAGAAGACGACCACTCCGAGGGGACCGAGCAGCGAGGTGCGGGCGCCGAGGAGCAGGCGGGAGAGGGTGTCGCGGCCGGCCGCGTCCACGCCGAGCGGATGGTCCGGGGAGGGCCCGGCCAGCGCGCCGCCGAGGTCGACGGCGTTGGGGTCGTGGGGCACCAGCCAGGGTGCGAGCAGGGCCGCGGTGACGATCAGGGCGACGAGGCCGAGGCAGACCAGGTGCAGCGGCGATCCACCGGCGCGGATTCCGCGCAGGCCGGGGCGGCGGGTGAAGACGGCGGTCATCCGGCGGACCCCCTCGATCCGAGCGTGAGCCGCGGGTCGACCAGCGGAAGCAGCAGGTCGACGACCAGGTTCACGGCCATGAACAGGGCGACGACGATCAGCGAGATGGCCTGCACGGTCGGGAAGTCCTTGGTGGACGTGGACAGTTCGAGGAGCTGGCCGATGCCGCCGACGCTGAAGGCGGTCTCCACGAGGATCGTGCAGACCAGGAGCGTGGAGACGACGAGGCCGCCGGTGGTCAGGACGGTGCCCAGGGAGTTGCGGAACACATGGCGCCGGATGACCTGCCGTTCGGGCACCCCTCGGCTGCGGGCCACCGTGACGTGTTCGCTGCCGAGCGCGTCGAGCATCGCCGAGCGGGTGACACGGGCGAGCATGCCGATCAGGTAGAGGGCGAGCGCGACCGCGGGCAGCGTCAGATGCCAGACCATGTCGACGAGGCCGTCGCCCGCCCCGCCGCTGGGGAACCAGCCGAGTCGTACGGCGAAGAGCCCTTGAAGGAGTACGGCCGCGACGAAGGCGGGCGTACCGACGGCGAAGGTCGTGGCGAGCAGGACCGCGGAGTCGGTGCGCCCGCCGCGCACGGCGGCCACCCGGCCCAGGAGCAGGCCGACGAGGACGACGACGAACAGCGCCATCGTGATCAGCAGCAGGGTGGTGGGGAGCCGGTCGGCGAGGAGGCGGGACACGTCGGTGCGGTAGGTGATGGACCGCCCGAAGTCGCCCTGGAGGACGTTGCCGAGCCAGGCGAAATAGCGGACGGCGAACGGATCGTCCAGGTGGTACTGGGAGTTGATCGCCGCGAGTGCTTCCGGTGAGGCCGAGCGGCCGGTGAGCAGGAAGCTGGCCGGGCTGCCCGGCGCCAGGTACATCGCGCCGAACACCACGAACGAGGCGGCGAGCAGGGTGACGGCCATCTCGGCCGCGCGCCGCACCGCGAATCTGACGAAGGTCATCTCGCGGCCCCCACGTCGGCGGCCCAGGGGTAGTACATGTACGAGATGGTGGTGGGGGCTCCGGTGATCCTCCGGTTGAGGAACACGGCGGTGGGCCACTCCGCGACGGGGATCCACGGCAGCTGCCGTGCGGCGCGCTGCTGAGCTTCGGCCGCGGTCGCCAGTCGCCGGCGCGGGTCGTCGAGCGCGGTGGCCCGGTCGACCAGCGCGTCGTACTTCTTGTCGCTGTGCCCGGCGAAGTTCAGATAGGCGCCGGTCTTGAAGTTCGTCAGCAGGTCCAGCGGATCGGTGATCGAGTTGTAGTACGTGAGCGGGAACATGTCGATGCCCTTGCGTGCCCCGGGGTCGGTGAACAGTGCGGTGAACGCGTTGGGCGCGATGGACCTGAGCCGGATGTCGAGACCGATCCGGGTGCCCGCGTCCTGCACGGCGGTGGCGAGGAGCGACACGTCCTGGCCGATGGAACTGGTGGCGACGGTCAGGGTCTTCCCGGTGGCGCCCGCCTCCTTGACCAGTGCTTTGGCGCGCGCGATGTCGGGGGCGCCGGGCCGCAGCCCTTCGAACGCCCGCTTCCTGGTCCGCTCCGACGCGGCCGCCCAGGCGGCGCGGGTGGTGGGGGCGCCGGTGGGGGTGCCTGCGCCGCCGAGGCCGACCTGCACGAAACCGGAGCGGTCGAGTGCCAGGGACAGCGCCCGCCTGACGCGGAGGTCACCGAGCGCGCCCCGCATGTTCGTGATGCCGACGTTGACCGTGCTCAGGCCCTCACCGAAGTACAGCGTGCCCACGTCGCTGCCGCGCAGCCGGGCGTAGCTCTCGGTCGGGATGAGATAGCTGCCGTCGGCCTCCCCGCTGAGCAGGGCGTTGGTCCTGGCCGAGGCGTCGGGCAGGAACCGGAAGACCACCTTGGCGGACTTGGCCCGCCGGCCCCAGTAGCCGTCGAACCGGTCGAGTTCGAGGGACTGCCCCTTGTGCCAGGCCCCCAGGGAGTACGGGCCGGTGCAGGCGAGCCCGCCGGAGGTGCCGTAGTCCTTGCCCGCCGCCTGCAGACCGGCCTTGGAGGCCACCACTCCGGCGGCGCTCGCCATGTACTGCGGGAACTGCGAGTCGGGCTTCTTGAGCTTGACGGTGACCTGGAGCGCTCCGGTCTTCCGCACGTCGGTGACGTTCTGGAACACCTGCGCCCAGGCGGCGGCGTTGTCCGGGTCGCGCTGCCGGTCGAGGCTGTGGACCACGTCGTCGGCGGTCATCGTCCCGCCGTTGTGGAAGCGCACGCCTTCGCGCAGGTCGTAGACCCAGGTGGTGGGGTTCGGATGCGAGGCCCGGCGGGCCAGGCCCGGCTCGGTGGTGAGGTTCGGCGTCCAGCGCATCAGGCTCTCGCACACGTTGGAGAGGACCATGTTCTGCGGGTAGTCGAACGCCACGGTGTAGTCCAGCGTGGGCGGTTCGGCGTAGAGGGCCCAGGTGAAGGAGTCGAGGCCGCCCGCGGCCCGGGGCGTCCTCGCCGACAGTTCGAAGTCGATGCCGGAGGCGTTCCTCGGCGGGCCCGCGCAGGCCGCGAGCGAGGCCAGGGCGGCGGCCGTCGCGGCGAGCCGGCGCAGCCCGCCGGCTCGCGCGGCGCGGTACCGGGGTGACGTGGTCATGGTCATGGTCATGGGCGAGCTCACCCGCACGTCACGCGGTGCGGCGTACGCGGGGAATCTGCTGGGTGATGCAGTGGACTCCCCCACCGCCGTACGCGATGGCCGCGGCCCGCACGCCGACGACCTTGCGGCCGGGGTACGCCGCGGCGATCACGGCGAGGGCGTCCTCGTCCTGCGGCTGCCCGGCCACCGGGACGACGACACCGCCGTTGGCGACGTAGTGGTTGAGGTACGACACCTCGACCTCGCACCCGGCCACCTCGGTGAAGACGGTCTGCGGTACGTCGACGATCTCCAGGCTGCTGCCCCGGGCGTCGGTGCTGACCTCCAGTACGGCCCGGTTGGCGCGCATCCGGGCGTAGTCGGGGTGGGCCGGGTCGTCGGGCAGGGAGACGACGACCTTGCCGGGGGCGGCGAAGGCGCACACCCCGTCGACGTGCCCGTCCGTCTCGGTGTCGAGCAGGCCGCCGTACGGCAGCCAGATGACCTTGGTGACGCCGAGCCGTTCCTTCAGCTCCTCCTCGATCCGGCCCCGGCTCATCCCCGGGTTGCGGTTGGGGTGGAGGAGGCACTGCTCAGTGGTGATCAGCGTGCCCTCGCCGTCGACGGTGACGGACCCGCCCTCCAGGATCATGGCGGAGGGGACGCGCTCGATGCCGAGGTGTTCGAGCAGCAGGCCGCTGATCCGGTCGTCGGCGTCGTACGGGTGGTGCTTGCCGCCCCAGGCGTTGAAGCGGAAGTCGACCCCGGCGCGGCGGCCGTCCCCGTCGAGCACGAAGAGCGGGGCGCTGTCGCGGAACCACGAGTCGTCAAGGGGCAGTTCGATCACCTGGACGCCGTCGCCGCAGCGTGTCCGTGCGGCGGCCCCGTGGCCGGGCGGCGCGACCATGGTGACCGGCTCGAACTCCGCTATGGCGCGGGCGACTTGGGCGTACTCGTCCTGCACCTGGTCGAGCACGCTGTCCCACAGGTCGACCCGGGTGGGCCAGGCCATCAGGCAGCCCTCGTGCTCGGACCACTCGGCGGGCATACGGAACGCGGTCATGAGGATCTCTCTTCGTGCGAAGAACGGAATACGGCGGTGACTGAACATTCAGTCAGCTGACGGGAGTCACTGCATCGCCGGTTCGGACTCAGCGAGACTTCCTGCGCAGGCTCGGAGCGCAGGTAGTTCCGGGGGCCTCGATGCTCGGAGGCTGCCGATGGCCTCACTGTGGCACTGACTGAATTTTCAGTCAAGAGCTCGGGCAAGCGACAAGCCGGGCTGGGATGGGGCTGGGATGGGATGGGCTGGGCTGGGGAATGCGGAACGGTGCTGCGCGGCAGTACCGGCGCTGCTACTTCCCCTGCAACCGGGCCAGTTCGGCGTCGATCGCGCCCCGCGTCAGATCGCGCGCGTGGCCGAGGTCGAGGCCGCCGCTGAGCCAGCGCATGCTGAGGCCTTCGAGGAGGGCGGTAAGCCGCTCACCGGCCGCCGCCAGAGCGGGCGCCGGGGCCATCGGCTGTACGTGCCCGAGGAGGGCGGCCACCTCCTGCCCCCACACCAGCGTCGCCCTCGCGAGGTCCTCGCGAAGCACCTGGTCGAACACGGCGCTCGCCCGCAGTTCGCCCCAGGCCGCGCTGTTCTCTCGGACCTCGGGGGTGTCCTGCAGTTCGAGGAGGAGGATCTCCTCCAGCTCCGCACGCGGTGCGAGCGGTTCGGCGTCCGCCGCGCGGCCCGTCGTGTAGCGCTCGGCGCGATCGTTGATGAACTCCAGCGTGTGGCGCAGGATTCCGGTGCGGTCCTTGAAGTGGTAGTAGATCAGGCCGGTCGAGACGCCTGCCTCGGTGGCGAGTTCTTCGACGCGCAGACCGCGGACGCCACGGCGGGCGATGAGCCGTGCGGCCGCTTCAAGGATCTGTGTCGTGCGAGTCGCCATGGATCCGAACCTTACCGGGCCCTCAGCGGCCCGGTGATCTCGGCCGACCGGTGGCCGGACGGGGCGGCACCCGGCCGAAGGGAGCCCGATCCGGCCGAAGCGCGTCCCATCGAGGCGGAAGGAAGCCCGATCCGGCCGAAGCGCGTCCCATCGAGGACTCAGGGCGCCCGATCCGGGCCGGAGCGCGTCCCATCGAGGACTCAGGGCGCCCAATCCGGGCCGGAGCGCGTCCGATCCGACGAAGGGAGCCCGATCCGAACCGAAGGGAGCCCGATCCGGGCCGAGGCGCCCGTCAGCCGTCCTCCCGGTACCCGCTCAGGACCACCGTGACGGGCCCCTCCCCCGGAACGGCCTCGATCAGCCGCACGACGACGATGCTCTTCCCGTCCGGGCTCCGGACGCAGAAGGGGCGCTCGTCGGCCAACTCGTCGTACGCGAGCGTGGTCACCGGTTCCCGCTCGATGCCCCGTACGCAGTCGTCGGGACTCAGGACGTATCCGGCGGCCACGAAGGCGTCACTGCCCTCGGGAAGGACGAACTCGCCCTCAGCCCGCTCCAGATACCACTGAGCGGACTCGACGGGCACGACCTTCCCCGCCGAGAGATCGAACTCGTAGTCGGGGTCGGGGGAGGTGAGTTCGGCGTCCGCGTACTCCGGCACGTACACCGGATCGGGCGCGGAGGAGGACGGGCGCGGCGATGGCGTGGGCGGCCCGGACGGCGGCGTGGGCGACCGGCCTTCCGAGCCGCCCGGGTCCGCCGAGTCCGCCGAGTCCGCCGAGTCGCGTTCCGCGCCTTTTCGGTACTCCAGCCCGTAGTACGCGGCACCTCCGGCGGCCAGCAGGAACGCGGCCACCAGAGCGGCGACGACCCGGCGCCGACGACGCCTGCGGGCCCTGCGTGGAGCGGGCCCTTCCGGTCCGCCGCCGTCGGGGGCGGCCTGGGCGAGCGTGGCGGGGGCAAGGTCGGTGAGCGTGGGCTGGGCGTGGACGTGCTGCGGCCCGGGAGGCTGCGCGTTCAGGTGGGCCGCCGGGCCGTCGTGCGGTGCCGGGCCGTCGTGCGGTGCCGGGCCGTCGTGCGGTGCCGGTGCCGCGCCGTGGTCCGCGATCTCGTTGCTGACGCCACGCGGCAGCCAGCCGTCGGTGAACTCCGGCCGCCCGGCGACGACGGGGTGGGCGCGTACGGCTTCGACCAGCTCGCCCGGCGCGGGACGGTCCTCGGGACGCTTGGCCAGGCAGCGCCGCACCAGGTCGTACAGCTCCGCCGGAACCCGGGACAGGTCGGGCTCCTCGTGGGCCACCCGGTAGAGCACGGCGGACTCCGGCCCGCCCCCGAACGGGAGCACTCCCCCGGCCACGTAGGCGGCGAGCGCGCCGAGTGCGAAGACATCGGTCGCCGGGGTCACGGTCCAGCCCACCGCCTGCTCGGGCGCCATATAGGCGGCGGTGCCGATTCTCAGCTCCGTACCGGTCAGGCCGGTGGGGTCGGCCGCGCGGGCGATGCCGAAGTCGATGACGCGGGGCCCGTCCCCGGCGAGCAGCACGTTCGCCGGCTTGAGGTCGCGGTGCACCACCCCTGCCCCATGGATGGCCTGCAGCGCTTCGGCGATGCCCGCCACGAGCAGGAGCGCCGTGCGCACCGGCAACGGGCCGTGGCGCTCCACCACTTGCTGCAGGGAGGGGCCGGGGACGTAGGCGGTGGCCAGCCACGGTGTGGGTGCGTCCGCGCCGGAGTCCACCACCTGAGCGGTGAACAGGCCGTGGATGCTTCGAGCGCTGGCCACTTCGTCGGCGAAGCGCCGACGGAACTCGGGGTCGGCGGCGAACGCGTCCCGGACCACCTTGAGTGCGATCGGCCGCCCGCCCGGCGTATGGGCCAGGTAGACGATCCCCATGCCGCCCGCGCCAAGGCGGGCGTGCAGCGGGTAGCCACCGATCTCGCGTGGATCGTCGGCCGACAGAAGGGCGTGGGCGGGCTGCGCCCCGGAAGGCTGAGTGGACATGCGAGGGCTCTTTCGGCGAGAGGGTGCCGGGTTTCGGTGCGAGGGGCCGGTCACGGGGAGGTCGGGTTCCGCACCCGCACCCGCACCCGCACGCGAGGGCTGCGGGCCCCCGCAGCGATAGTACGCTAACTGAAAATTCAGTCAATGCCGTGCCGTACCGTCACCGGAGACGGAGCCGGGCGCACGGCCATTCCGGAGCGGGGGAACGGGAAACAACATGGGGACCGACCGAAGGGCGGCCATCCTGGAAGCGGCGGCCGGCGTCATCGCCCGGCGCGGGGTCCGCGGGCTTCGCGTGGCGGACATCGCCGCCGACGCGGGCGTGTCCACGGCGCTCGTCTACTACCACTTCAAGGGCCGTGCGGACATCCTGCGCCGGACCCTGGAGCTCATCAGCGACCGAGCCCAGCGCTACACCGCCGACCAGGCCCGGACGGAGGTCGCCACCGGTCGCGTACGGGCCGCCAGGCCACCCCGCAGCCCCCGGCGAGAGCTGGAGCGCGCGCTCCTCCTTGAGCTCCAGGACCGCGCCGAAGTGCGCGAGAACAGCACGGCCTGGGGCGAGTTGTGCGCCACCGCGGTCTTCGACCCGGAGCTGCGCACCGCGCTGTCGGACGCGCGGCTGTGCTGGATCGACGCACTCGTCGAGACGCTCGGCCGCAGCCACGGAAACGCACCGCCGACCGCCCTGACGGCAGCCGCGGAGCGCCTCACCGCGACCCTGGAGGGCCTCAGCACCCGGTGGCTCGGCGGGATCCTGCCCCTGCCGCACGCCCGCGAGCTCCTGCGCGAGGCCGTCGCGGTGGAACTGGCGCACCTGAGACACGCAACCTGAGACACGCAGCCTGAGACGCACCGCCTAAGACGCACCACTCTTTGACTGAATTTTCAGTTCGTGTCACAGTCGACGCAGCGAGCGGCTCTGCCCGCGTCTCGCCCTTCACGTGTCACGCCCGTCCGCGCCCCCGCTCTCACCGGGCGTCCGGCCATGCCGACGGATAGCTTGATCCCCATCACGATGATCGGAGTTCACTCGTGTCCCTCCCCCACCCCTACCTCCCCTCCCGCCGCTCGGCGCTTCGGGCCATCGCAGGCATCGGCGCGGTGATCCTGGGCGCCTCGGCCTGCGGACCCGGCGACGATCTCGCGGGCGCCGCGACCGGCGAAGAGAACACGTCGGCCGAGGGACTGCGCATGGGAGCCGAGTGGGAGAGCCACGCACGCACCTTCATGTCGTGGCCCGCCCTGGACTCGGTGTGGGCGGAGGACCTCCCGTACGTACGCGAGGACATCGCGCGGATCGCCCGCGCCATCGCGGAGTACGAATACGTCGTGATGATGGCCAGGCCCGACCAGCAGAAGGCCGCCCAGAAGGCGTGCGGGCGCGACGTCGAGGTGATCCCGCTGGCCGTCGACGACCTGTGGGCCCGCGACACCGTGCCGGTGTTCGTGGAGGACGGCGGCGAGATCGTCGGCGTCGACTTCAACTTCAACGGCTGGGGCAACAAGCAGGAGCACACCAACGACGCCCGGGTGGGCCGCACCCTCCTGGCCGAGTACGGCATCCCGCGCCGCAAGGCGCCCCTGGTCTCCGAGGGCGGCTCCTTCGAGACCGACGGCGAAGGCACCCTGCTCATCACCGAGAGCTCGATCGTCAACGACAACCGCAACCGCGGAAAGAGCCGGGACCAGATCGAGGCCGAGCTCAAGAAGACCCTGGGCATGCAGAAGGTCATCTGGCTGGCGGGCGTGCGCGGTCAGGACATCACCGACGCCCACGTGGACAGCCTCGTACGTTTCGTCGCACCCGGCGTGGTCCTCCTGGACAGGGCGCACCCCGACACGCCCGCCGACTCCTGGTCACGCTCGGCGGACCAGGCGAACGCCGTACTGGGCAAGGCGACCGACGCCAAGGGACGCCCCTTCGAGGTGATCGACCTGCCGCAGCCCGACCTGTACGAGATCACCGGCGAGGGCGACGACTTCGTCTCGACGTACGCCAACTTCTACGTCGCCAACGACTCCGTGTTCCTGCCCAAGTTCGGTGACCGGAAGGGCGACAAGCGCGCCCGCAGCATCCTTCAGGAGCACTTCCCCGACCGCGACATCGTGCAGATCCAGATCGACACGATCGCCTCCGGCGGTGGCGGCATCCACTGCGCCACCCACGATCAGCCCGGCAAGCCGGTCGACTGACCCGCTCCCGGCGAAGGACCGTGGTCGCGATGCGACTCCTCCACCGGCCCCGCGGCCTGCTGCTCGCGGGGCTGGTCCTGCTGGCCGTGGCGGCGGCGGCGACCGTCGGGGTCTGGCTGCAGTTCGGTGAGCGGCAGGACCTGGACACCCGGTACCGCGCGGGCAGTTCGGCTCCCGACCGGGTGGACGTCGACGCATCGGTCCAGCGCGTCGACGCCGCGGGCAGGGAGCTGGTCCTGCGGGTCATGGTCACCCCGCGCGGAAGCCTGGGGGAGGCGGGCGGCATCTCGCCCGCACGGACCCTCACGCTGCAGACCTCGCCCTCGATCCGCACCGATCTCACCTTCCCCGCGCACAGCCGGATCGCGACCGTGGACGTACCCGTCACGCTGACCGGCGGATCGATCACGGACTACCCGTTCGACGCCTACGCGGCGGTCCTCGAGTTCGGTGCCGTACAGGGCGGCGAGGCCGTCCCCGTCCACATGACGCTGTCCAACAACGACGCGCTGTTCTCGGCCCTGGTCGAGGCGTCCGAGGCGGACGACGTCGCGGTGTTCTCCGTCGACCTGGCCCGCTCCAGCAGCGTTCTCGTCTTCGCCGTGTTCATGATGGCCGCGATGTGGGCACTCGCCCTCGCCGTGCTCATCGGCACCTGGTTCCTCGTCAGCCGCGGCAAGGGCCTGACCTGGCCCGCCCTCGGCTGGATGGCCGCCACGCTCTTCGCGTTGGCCGCCTTCCGCAACACGGCTCCCGGCACTCCGCCCATCGGCTCCCTGCTCGACTACATCGCCTTCCTCTGGGCGGAGACGCTCATCGCGTTCTGTGTCGTCACCGTGGTCGTGATGGGTATGCGGGCAGAGGCCGTCGCCTCGGAGCCGCCGGCGCCCTGAACCACGTCGACCTGGATGCCCGCTGTCAGGAACGGCAGCTGCTCCGCAGGCGTCTCAGACAGCGTCCGCACATACGTGCCACACTGCCAGATCGTCGTACGGAGACGGGAGCCTGTTCCGCGCATGCACATCACCTCAGCCACTGCCGTGGCGGACCTGTGGGACCGCGTCTTCGGCAGCCAGCCGGACCCGGACCTGTGGCTGGTGATCGCCACCGCGGTGGTCGCACTCGCCGCGGTCGTCCCGCACGGCCTCTGGCGGCTCAGCCGGAACGCCATCACCATCGCGCACGAGGGCGGGCACGGTCTGGTCGCGCTGCTCACCGGCCGCAAACTCGACGGCATCCGGCTGCACAGCGACACCTCGGGCCTGACCGTCAGCCGCGGCAAGCCCACCGGCATCGGCATGATCCTGACCGCGGCCGCGGGCTACACCGCCCCGCCGCTGCTCGGGCTCGGCGGCGCCTGGCTGCTCGCCGCGAACCACATCACGCTGCTGCTCTGGCTGGCGACGGCCCTGCTCCTCGCCCTCCTCGTGATGATCCGCAACGCCTACGGGGCCCTCACGGTGATCCTCACCGGTGGCGCGTTCGTGCTGATCTCCTGGCTGGCCGCGCCCGATGTGCAGGCGCTGTTCGCGTACGTGGTGGTCTGGTTCCTGCTGCTCGGCGGCGTACGCCCGGCCTTCGAGCTGCAGGGCAAGCGGCGCCACGGCGGGGCGCCGGACTCGGACGCCGATCAGCTCTCGCGGCTCACGCATGTACCGGCCGGACTGTGGCTGTTCCTGTTCCACGCGGTCTCGGTGTGCTCGCTGCTCGGCGGCGGACGGTGGCTGCTCGGGCTGTGAGACCCGCCCCGACGCCCCAAGGGCGTTACGGCCCACGGCGAGCGAGCGAGAGTCATCCACAGTTATCCACAGGCAAAATCCGGGCGCGGGCGCAGCGATTAAAGTGTGGGCATGACCGAGAATCCCGCGCACACCGCCCTCTGGCCCGCCCCGACCGCGAGCGGAGCCGTCGACGCGACGGTCCACGTGCCCGGTTCCAAATCGGTCACCAACCGCGCCCTCGTGCTGGCCGCCCTCGCCGCCGAGCAGGGCGTCCTGCGCCGCCCGCTGCGCTCCCGCGACACCCTCCTGATGGCCGCCGCGCTGCGCGCCCTCGGCGTCGGCATCGAGGAAAAGACGGGTCCGGACGGCGCCGAGGCCTGGCGCGTGCTGCCCGCCGCCCTGCGCGCCCCGGCCACGGTGGACGTCGGCAACGCGGGCACGGTCATGCGCTTCATGCCCCCGGTCGCGGCGCTCGCCGACGGCCCGGTGCGCTTCGACGGCGACCCGAGGTCGTACGAGCGCCCGCTGCACGGCGTGATCGACGCCCTGCGCGCACTCGGCGCGGAGATCGACGACGAAGGGCGCGGCGCCCTCCCCCTGACCGTGCACGGCACCGGTGCCCTGAAGGGCGGCCGGGTCGAGATCGACGCGTCCTCGTCCTCCCAGTTCGTCAGCGCGCTGCTGCTGTCGGCGCCGCGCTTCGAGGACGGCGTGGAGGTGCGCCACGTCGGCAGCAGCCTGCCGTCCATGGCGCACATCCGGATGACGGTCGACATGCTGCGTGAGGTCGGCGCCCAGGTGGAGGAGCCGGAGTCGGGCGGCGAGAAGGACGTGTGGAAGGTCGCCCCGGGCCCGCTGCGCGGCCGCGATCTGACGATCGAGCCGGACCTGTCCAACGCCCAGCCGTTCCTCGCGGCGGCCCTGGTCACCGGCGGCCGCGTCACGATCCCCGACTGGCCGGAGCGCACCACCCAGCCCGGCGACCAGCTGCGCGAGATCTTCACGGAGATGGGCGGCAGCTGCGAACTGACCGAGAGGGGCCTGGAGTTCACCGGCTCCGGCAAGATCCACGGTATCGACGTGGACCTGAGCGAGGTCGGCGAGCTCACCCCGGTGATCGCCGCCGTCGCCGCCCTGGCCGACGGCCCGTCGACGCTGCGCGGCGTGGCCCACCTGCGGCTGCACGAGACGGACCGCCTTGCCGCCCTCACCCAGGAGATCAACGGCCTGGGCGGTGACGTCACGGAGACCGCCGACGGCCTGCACATCCGCCCCCGCGCACTGCACGGCGGCACCTTCCACACGTACGACGACCACCGCATGGCGACGGCGGGCTCGGTGATCGGGCTCGCGGTCGAGGGCGTGCAGATCGAGAACGTCGCGACGACGGCGAAGACCCTGCCGGACTTCCCCGACATGTGGACGGGCATGTTGGAGAAGCTCGGGAACCAGCAGGGATAAGGCACCGCGATGCGCCGCTACGGCAAGAACCCCGACGAGGACGACATCCGGGTCCGCCCCAACCGCAAGGGGAACCGCCCCCGCACCCACATCAGGCCCAAGCACGAGGACGCCGCCGAGGGCATGGTCCTCACCGTGGACCGGGGGCGCCTGACCTGCCTCGTCGAGGACCGGATCGTGATGGCCATGAAGGCCCGCGAGCTGGGCCGCAAAGCGGCGGTCGTGGGTGACCGGGTCGCGGTCGTCGGGGACCTGTCCGGCAGGAAGGACACACTGGCCCGCGTCGTGCGCATCGAGAAGCGCAGCTCGGTCCTGCGCCGCACGGCGGACGACGACGACCCGTACGAACGCGTCGTCGTCGCCAACGCCGACCAGCTCGCCATCGTCACCGCCCTCGCCGACCCCGAGCCGCGCCCCCGCCTGATCGACCGCTGCCTGGTCGCGGCGTACGACGCGGGGCTCGAACCCCTCCTCGTCCTCACCAAGTCCGACCTCGCCCCGGCCGACGAACTCCTGGAGGCCTACGGCGCCCTGGACTTCCCGTACGTCGTGACCAGCCGTGAGGAGCTGGCCGACGGCGAAGCGGCCGACCGGGTGCGGGAGTTGCTCGACGGGCACGTCACGGCGTTCGTCGGTCACTCGGGCGTGGGCAAGACGACGCTCGTCAACGCCCTGGTGCCGAAGGACCGTCGGCGTACGACGGGCCATGTCAACGCCGTCACGGGACGCGGCCGGCACACGACGACATCGGCGCTCGCGCTGCCCCTGACGGACGCCGAGGGCTGGGTGATCGACACCCCGGGCGTGCGCTCCTTCGGGCTGCACCACGTCGACCCGTCCCGTGTCATCCACGCCTTCCCCGACCTGGAGCCGGGCACGGCCGAGTGCCCGCGCGCCTGCAGCCACGACGAGCAGGACTGCGCGCTCGATGCCTGGGTGGCGGAGGGGCACGCCGACCCGGCCAGGCTGTACTCGCTGCGCCGGCTGCTCGCCACCCGGGAGCGGCGCGAGGGCGACTGACCTCGCCGTGGTGCGCCCCGTGGGCCGAACGGTGCAGGCATAATCACACCGAGCCGGACACCCCGGCCCGTGACCGGACCAACCGGACACCGGGCCATGGTTCGCGGAACACGGTTCACCGGTTCACCGGGACACCAAGGCGCAGGAGGCTCTCAACCATGGCGTGGCTGCTGGTCATCGTCGCCGGAATCCTGGAGACCGGCTTCGCCGTCTGCCTCAAGCTCTCGCACGGGTTCACCCGGCTCTGGCCCACCGTCTCCTTCGCCGCGTTCGCGCTGAGCAGCTTCGGCCTGCTGACGCTCGCGCTCAAGCGGCTCGACGTGGGCCCGGCATACGCGGTGTGGACCGGCATCGGCGCGGCGGGCACGGCGATCTACGGCATGGTCTTCCTCGGGGATGTGGTCTCCACGCTGAAGCTGGTCTCGATCACCCTGGTCATCGTGGGCGTCATCGGGCTCCAGCTCTCCGGCGGAGCCCACTGAGCGAGCGGCTCACCGCCCCGCCTCTCACCGCGACCCGTCTCGCCGCAACCCGTCTCACCGCACGCCGTCCCACCGACCCTCACCGCCCCGCCCCGTACGGAATCGGCGCGACCGCTTCCCGTACGAGTCCTGCCGTGCCGCCGTCCCCCGCGGGCGCGAGCAGGCACGACAGGGCCAGGCGGAGGGCGACCTCGCAGTCCCTGGCCAGCGTGGCGCGGGCTCCGGCGGTGGACGTCGCGGGGGCGAGCACGGCGACCGCGCGGTCCCGTACGAGGGCGATGACCTCGGCGGGTGTGGGCAGCGGCCCGTCGGCACGGCGCTGGGCCGGGACCGGTGAGGTGGAGGGGGCCGCGGTGGGCGCAGGAGCGGGCAGTCCTTCCGTCCAGCATCCGGTGAGCACGGCTCTGAGCAGCGCGTTCTCGCGTGCCCTGGTCACGGTCCAGTCGGCGGCGGCGGGCAACCCGCCCTCGGCGAGGGCCCGTTCGGCACCGGCCAGATACCGGTCGGTCTCGCGGCGCACCAGCGACCGGGCCAGTCCGTCCTTGCCGCCGAACTCGTTGTAGAGGGTCTGCCGGGACACCCCGGCGAGCGCGGCGACGTCGACCATGCGCACCGTCGACCACGGACGTCGCGCAAGGGACGTGCGGGCCGCGTCGAGCAGGGACTCCCGCGCTGCCGGCATCGTTGCCTCCCCGGCGGGGCGGCGCCCCGGCGTAGGTTGCGGCTTCCTCTGCAGAGTTGACGCGGCCTCACGCGCTGTCAAGGGTTCGCGGGCAGGTCCGGAGGGAGGGCACGGAGCGCGGCGCACCGACAGTTCACGCACGGCGGGTACGAGGTGGCGCGTCCCGCTCGCCGGGAGGGAGCGAGGGCCATGTGGTCCAGCTCGGGCGCGATCGATACTGTTCGCTCATGCCCGACTATCTCGATGATCTGCGTCTCGCCCATGTCCTCGCCGACGCGGCGGACCGCGCGACCATGGACCGGTTCAAGGCCCTCGACCTGAAGGTCGAGACCAAGCCGGACATGACGCCGGTCAGCGAGGCGGACAAGGCGGCCGAGGAGCTCATCCGCAGCCAGCTCCAGCGCGCCCGCCCGCGCGACGCGATCCTCGGCGAGGAGTACGGCATCGAGGGCACGGGCCCGCGCCGCTGGGTGATCGACCCGATCGACGGCACGAAGAACTACGTACGCGGGGTGCCCGTGTGGGCCACCCTGATCTCCCTGATGGAGGCGGGCGAGGGCGGCTACCAGCCGGTGGTCGGCGTCGTCTCCGCCCCCGCGCTCGGCCGGCGCTGGTGGGCGGCGAAGGGCTCGGGCGCGTACACCGGTCGCAGCCTGACCTCCGCCACGAAGCTGCGGGTCTCGAACGTGTCCCGCGTCTCCGACGCCTCCTTCGCGTACTCCTCGCTGAGCGGCTGGGAGGAGCAGGGCCGCCTCGACGGCTTCCTGGACCTGACGCGGGCCTGCTGGCGCACGCGCGGGTACGGCGACTTCTGGCCGTACATGATGGTCGCCGAGGGTTCGGTCGACATCTGCGCGGAGCCGGAGCTGTCGCTGTGGGACATGGCGGCCACCGCGATCGTGGTGACCGAGGCGGGCGGCGGCTTCACCGGGCTCGACGGCACGCCCGGCCCGCACAGCGGCAACGCGGCGGCGTCCAACGGGCACCTGCACGACGAGCTGCTCGGGTACCTCAACCAGCGGTACTGACCCGCTCGGGTACCTCGATCAGCGGTAGCGCCCCAGGTACCTCGATCAGCGGTAGCGCCCCAGGTACCTCGATCAGCGGTAGCGCCCCAGGTACCTCGATCAGCGGTAGCGCCCCGGGTACCTCGATCAGCGGTAGCGCCCCGGGTACCTCGATCAGCGGTACCGATCCGACAGCTCTCGCGCTCCCTCTTGTTGCCCCTCCCTTGACCTGCCACCCTGAAAGTCCCCCCACTTGTGAACTTGTGAATCGCTTCTCTTTGAACGGCGAATCACTTTCGCATCCCTCAGGAGGTGGCTTCAGCCCATGCTCGTCCGCGACGCCATGAGCACGTTGGTCCTCACGATCGGACCCGACCACACTCTCCGCCAGGCCGCCCGGCTGATGTCCGCCCGCCGGGTCGGTGCAGCGGTCGTCCTCGACACCGACGCGAACGGCCTCGGCATCCTCACCGAGCGCGACATCCTCAACTCGCTCGCCGCGAACCAGGACCCGGACAAGGAGACCGCGGGCACCCACACCACGACCGACGTCGTCTTCGCCGCGCCGTCGTGGACCCTGGAGGAGGCGGCCGACGCCATGACGCACGGCGGCTTCCGGCATCTGATCGTGCTCGACGGCCACGAGCCGGCGGGCATCGTCTCGGTGCGCGACATCATCCGCTGCTGGGCCCCGCGGCACCGCCACGCGGGGGCGCTGCAGGCCTGACGGAGCCACCCCCTCGGCGTACGAACGCATACGAACGCACAGAGGGCCGGACTCCCCCCACGGGAGTCCGGCCCTCCGGCCTACGGCAAACGGCCCGGTCAGCCGCGCAGGGCCTGGACCGCGGTGTCCAGACGCTTGCCGAAGTCTCCGTCCGCGCGACGGAAGTTCCCGATCGCGCGCTCGGCGATCTCGTCCCGCGAGACCTGGGCGATGAAGCCCGCCAGGTTGTCGACCAGGCGGCCCTTCTCGTCCTCGGACATCAGCCGGTAGAGGTTGCCCGCCTGCACGAAGTCGTCGTCCTCGGCGTGCGTGGCGGCCGCGTGGTTGCCGGTGCCGCCGGCCACCGCGCTCGGCGCCCACAGCGGGCGGTCGGTCTGGTGCGGCCCGCCGAAGGAGTTCGGCTCGTAGTTCTTGGCGCCCTTGTGGCGGCCGTCGTACAGGAAGCCGTCACGCGAGTTCGTACGCGCCTCGGTGGCATGCGGGCGGTTCACCGGCAGGTGGTCGGCGTTGATGCCGACGCGGTACCGGTGGGCGTCGCCGTACGCGAAGAGGCGGCCCTGCAGCATCTTGTCCGGGGACGGACCGATGCCCGGCACGAAGTGGGCGGGGCTGAAGATCGACTGCTCGACCTCGGCGAAGATGTTCTCCGGGTTGCGGTTGAGCTCCAGCTTGCCGATCTCGATCGGCGGGTAGTCCTCGTGCGGCCACACCTTGGTGAGGTCGAAGGGGTTGAAGCGGTAGTTCGCCGCGTCCGCCGCGGGCATGATCTGCACCTGCACGGTCCAGGTCGGGAACTCGCCGCGCTCGATGGACTCACGCAGGTCCCGCTGGTGCGAGTCGGGGTCCTTGCCCGCGAGGAGCTCCGCCTCCTCGGAGGTCAGGTTCTTGATCCCCTGGTCGGTCTTGAAGTGGTACTTGACCCAGAAGACCTCGCCGGCCTCGTTGTTCCACTGGAAGGTGTGCGAGCCGTACCCGTTCATGTGGCGGTACGAGGCGGGGATGCCGCGGTCACCGAAGAGCCAGGTCACCTGGTGCGTGGACTCGGGCGAGAGGCCCCAGAAGTCCCAGACGTTGTCCGCCTCCTGCGAGCCGCTGTACGGGTCGCGCTTCTGGGTGTGGATGAAGTCCGGGAACTTGATGGCGTCCTTGATGAAGAACACCGGGGTGTTGTTGCCGACGAGGTCGTAGTTGCCCTCCTCGGTGTAGAACTTCAGCGCCCAGCCGCGCGGGTCGCGCACCGCGTCGGCCGCACCAAGGTTGCCCGCCACGGTCGAGAACCGCAGGAACGTCTCAGTCCGCTTGCCGACCTCGGAGAGGAACTTGGCCCGCGTGTACTTCGTCACGTCGGCGGTCACCGTGAACGTGCCGTACGCACCCGCGCCGCGGGCGTGCACGACGCGCTCCGGGATGCGCTCGCGGTTGAAGTGCGCCAGCTTCTCCAGGAGCAGCTGGTCCTGGACGAGCACGGGCCCGCCGACGCCGGCCGTCTCGCTGTTCTGATTGTCGGCCACCGGAGCACCGGCTTCCGTGGTCAGCGGTCCCTGCGTCACGTGCGCCTCCTGCGTCATTCCGTACCAGTCCTGTCCCTTGGCTATTGCCGTACTCGATCCTACGATAGACATTGTCTAAGTCAAGCAAGCATCCAGACTCACACCAGATCGGGACTTAGGTCTCTTGACTGTTAGGCTGGCCCCCATGAGTGACCTGTTGGAAAGACTTCGCGGACGCGGCTGGCGCCTGACCGCCCAGCGGCGCGTCGTGGCCGAGGTCCTCGACGGGGACCACGTACACCTGACGGCCGACGAGGTGCACGCCCGCGCCGTGACGAAGCTCCCCGAGATCTCCCGGGCGACGGTCTACAACACGCTGGGTGAGCTGGTCAGCCTCGGCGAGGTGCTTGAGGTCTCCACCGACCGCAGGGCGAAGCGGTACGACCCGAACGCCCACCGCCCCCACCACCACCTGGTCTGCGCCCAGTGCGGCGCGATCCGGGACGTGCACCCGGCGGGCGACCCGCTCTCCGACCTCCCCGACTCCGAGCGCTTCGGCTTCACGGTCTCGGGCGTCGAGGTCACCTACCGCGGCGTCTGCCCCCACTGCGCGGCGGCCTGACCCCCACGACTCCGCGAAGGCCCCCGGCACCTGACTGGCGCCGGGGGCCTTCGCGCTGCGGGTGACGGTCGGCCGGGCGTCGGCAGGCGGCAGATGACGGGCGGGTGGGCGGCAGGCGGCAGACGACAGGCGGCAGGCGGCAGACGACAGGCGGGCCAGTTCCTACCGCCCCTCTTCCCGTATCTGACGGCCCGTCATATCGTCTGCGGCGCCACTACCCCGTACGCACCGCAGGGAGCACCCGTGGGAGACGATCCGCACCCGACCCCACCCCCCAAACTCCACGCCACCGCCCTCACCCGCACCTTCGGCCGCGGCAGCGGGCGGGTCGACGCGCTCGGCCCGGTCGAACTCGATGTCGCGCCAGGCGAGTTCACCTGCATCGTCGGCCCGTCCGGCTGCGGGAAGTCCACGCTCCTGCGGATCGCCGCAGGCCTGCTCCGGCCCAGCTCCGGCAGGCTCCAGATCCGTACGGACTCCGCCCGCCCGGCCGCGATGATCTTCCAGGACTACGGCATCTACGACTGGAAGACGGTCCTCGCCAACGTCCGCTTCGGCCTCGACGTGCAGCGCGTCCCCCGCAAGGAGGCCGACGCCCGCGCGCACGCCCTGCTCGCCCGCATCGGCCTCGCCGACTTCGCGCAGGCCTACCCGAGCGCGCTCTCCGGCGGCATGCGGCAGCGCGTCGCCCTCGCCCGCGCGCTCGCCGTGGAACCCGAGATCCTGCTGATGGACGAGCCGTTCGCCGCCCTCGACGCGCAGCTCCGCACGATCCTCCAGGACGAACTGCTCGAACTCACCCAAGCCACCCGCACCACCACCCTGTTCATCACCCACAGCCTCGAAGAGGCGATCGTCCTCGGCGACCGGGTCCTGGTGATGTCCTCGCGCCCCGGCCGCATCATCGCCGAACGCCGCCCGCCGTTCGCCCGCCCGCGCACCGGCGGCATCCGCGACTCCCCCGAATTCACCGCGCTCAAGGGCGAGTTGTGGGAACTCCTGCGCGGCGAAGTACGTCCGGAGGCGGTGCCCGTATGAGTACGACGGCCAAGACGCCCCGGCCCGACCTGCTTGTCCGAGAGCCGGGCCCGCAGGAGCTCGACCCCGTCCGCACCCACCGCCGTCGGCGCACCCTCGAACTGTCCCTCGCGGTCGCCGTGCCCGTGGCCCTCCTCCTGCTGTGGCAACTCGCCGCCGTTCAGGGCTGGATCGACGACCGTATCTATCCGGCGCCGCAGACCATCCTGGAGGACGGCATCGAGCGCGCGGCCGACGGCGAGCTGTGGCCTGACGTCCGGGCGACCCTGAAGCGCGTGCTCGCCGGGTACGCCGTGGGTACCGTCAGCGGCTATGCCCTCGGCCTGCTCATGGGCTCGCTCTCCCTGGTCCGAGCAGCCCTCGAACCGCTGCTCGACGCCCTCTACGTCGTACCGAAACTCGCTCTCCTGCCGATCTTCCTCAACATGTTCGGCCTCGGCGAGGGCCCGCAGATCGCCCTGGTCGCGGCGACCGTCTTCTTCTTCGTGTGGATCTCCACCATGGCGGCCGTGCTCGCCGTCCCGGCCGGCCACCGCGACGCCGGCCAGGTCTTCGGCGCCACCCCCTGGCAGATGTTCCGGCATGTGCTCCTGCCCGCCTCGCTGCCCGCGGTCCTGGTGGGCGCGCGGATCGCGGCGGGCGTCGCCGTCCTGGTGATCGTCGCCTCGGAGTCCATCGCCGCCGACGAGGGCCTGGGGCACCTGATCTTCGACTCCAGGGCGCTGTTCCAGAACGACATCATGTTCGTCGGCATCGTCTGCGTCGCCGTCCTCGGAGTCCTCTTCTCCGAACTGGTGCGCCTCGTCGGCCGGTTGCTCACCCCCTGGGCCCCGCGCGACCACGGCCGCGGCCAGTCCTGAACCCTCAACGCCCGACGGAGGCCCACATGCGCACGCGTACCCGCACCCGCACCCGTACCCGTACTGGCATCCGTACTCGCATCCGTACTCCCATCCGTACGAAAAGGACCTGGCCCGCCGCACTCCTCGCCGCGGCCCTGCTCGCCACGGCCTCGGCGGGGTGCGCGAAGGAGGACGACCCCGAGCCGGCCGGCGGCGCCGCGAAGCCCCGCACGATCGAGGCGGTCGAGGGCTGCACCGCCCGCGGCTGGACCGACCCGGAGGACCTCGACCCCGACCGCGCACCCGCCCGCTGCGACAAGGGCGCGCCCGCCCCGCAGAAGCTGAAGAAGAAGCGCAAGCTCACCGTCGCCACCGGAACCGTCAGCGCCGAATACGTCGCTCCGCTCCAAATGGCCGTCGAGAAGGGCGAGTTCGCGAAGGAGGGCCTGGACGTGGACGTCAAGGTGCTGCCCACGCCGGACGCCCTGCCGCTGCTCGCCAAGGGCGACATCGACGCCCAGTGGGCCGCCCCGGAGGCCGCCGTGATGAACGGCATCAACGGCGGCTTCACCATCAAGTGGGTCGCCGCGAACTACTCCCCCGACCCGAAGTCCCGCAGCGGCCTGTGGGTCCGCCTGGGGAGCGGCCAGTCCGCTCGGCACGTGCCGATGGCCGGCCGCACCCTCGGCACGATGATCGGCAAGGGCTCGGTCATCGCGTACCCGATGAGCAAGGCCCTGAAGAAGCACGGCGGCGGTCTCGACAAGGTCGACTTCCGCCGGCTCGGCTCCGCCGACGTCCTGACCGCCCTGCAGAACGGAGGCGTCGACTCCGCCTGGCTGCTCGACCCGGTCTGGCGCAAGGTCGACGGTGACAAGGAGTACGCGTTCCTCGGCGGCCAGCCGCTCGGCGAACCCCTGGGCGGAGTGCTGTTCGGCCCGAACCTGCTGCACAAGGACCCGGACGCGGGCGTCGCCTTCCTGCGCGCGTACATCAGGACCGTGAACACGTACTTCGCGGGCGACTACAAGAAGGACCCCGGTTTCGTCGCCGAGCTGGCCAAGCTGCTGAAGATCGAGGAGGCGGTCCTCAGGTCGACGCCCTCGCTCCGGATGGACTGGGAGATCCGCTCGGGCACCACGGACCGGCTGCAGGCCGCCTACCGCGAGGCGGGCGTCGCCGAGGGGAAGGCCGTCCCGGAGAACGAGGCGGTGGACCGGAAGCTGTACGCGGAGGCCGTGGGCCATCGGCCCTGACCGGGCAGCACATGCCGAAGGCCCGGATCCTCCATCGGATCCGGGCCTTCGGTTTCAGTAGCGGGGACAGGATTTGAACCTGCGACCTCTGGGTTATGAGCCCAGCGAGCTACCGAGCTGCTCCACCCCGCGTCGGTGAACACAACAGTACGCGAGGCTTTCGACCAGCGCAAATTCCTTGGTACGAGGCCTCAGGGGGCCTGTGCGGCGCCGGTCGGAGCGACCCGGACGGGCTACGCGGTCAGCTCCTGCTGGAGCGCGTCCCGCAGCCGGCCCGCCCGCTCGGCGACCTCCGCCGGACCGAGCCGCACCGCCTGGGCGCACCACTTCTGCCCCTCGGCAAGATCGCCCCGACGCGCGTAGAGCAGGGCGAGCCGCAGCGCCGCCCGGCCATGACCGGCGTCGGCGGCACGCGTCCACCACAGCAGCGCCTCCGGCTCGCTGCCCTCCCGCGCGAGCAGCAGGCCGAGGTTGAACGCGCCGCCGAGGCTGCCCGCTTCCGCCGCCTCGCGGTACCAGCGCGCGGCCTCGACCACGTCGCCCCGGGCCGCCGCGAGCGTGCCGACGCGCACCTGGGCGCGCCGGTGGCCCTGCTCGGCCGCCCGCTCGTACCACTCCTCGCACTCGCTCTTCTCGCTGACCGCCTCGCCGAGCACGGTGCCGGCGGGCGCCCGCGTCTCGCTCCGGTCGAGCAGCGTCCCCAGGCGGTACGCGCCCTCCGCGCTGCCGCCGCCCGCCGCGCACCGCAGATGGCGCTCGGCCGCCCGCGGGTCGCCCTCGCGGATCTTGGCGATGCCGACCTGGAGCGCCGCCTCGGTGTGCCCGGCCTTGGCGGCGCGCTCGTACCAGCGCAGCGCGGCCTCCTCGTCGTCCCGACCGGCGTGCAGGATGCCGAGGTTGAACGCGGCGTCCACACTGCCCGCCTCGGCGGCCTTGGAGAACCACGGCTCCGCGCCCGCGGTGTCGCCGACCTGCAGCAGCAGCACGGCGAGCGCGTTGGCGGCCTCGCGGTGGCCGGCGTACGCGGCGCGGCGGTACCACTGCTCGGCCTGCGTCGTACGCTCCTGCTCGGCGCAGAGCAGTCCCAGGTTGTACGCGCCGTTCACGTCCCCCGCGTCCATCGCCGCGCGGTACCAGCGCTCGGCGGTCTGCGTCTCGCCGCGCTCCGCGTGCAGGGCACCGAGCGCGTTGGCGGCGTTGCCGTCGCCGTCCTGGGCGGCCTTGAGCCACCACACCGAGGCGTTCTCCTCGTCGCCCGCGTCGCGCAGCAGGAAGCCGAGCGCGCAGGCGGCGCGCGGCTCGCCGTCCTTCGCGGACATGAGGTACCAGCGGCCCGCCTCCTTCAGCTCGCCGCGCTGCTCCAGGATCGCGCCGAGCTGGAGCGCGGCCCTGCGGTGCCCGCGCGCGGCCGCCTGCCGGTACCACTGCTCGATCTCCTCGGCGAGCGTCAGCTGAGCCCCGGTGGCGAGGTCCTCGGCCGGCTGTCCGGTCTCGTCGGCGGCCGCCGGTCCGTCGAGCGCGGGCTCGTCGATGCCGATCACCACGGACGCGGAGCGCAGCAGTCCGGCGCCGAACACGACCGGCCGCCCCTCGCCGCCCTCGGCCGCGCGCTCGGCCGCGCGCACGGTGTGCCGTCCGGTGTGCGGGCCGCCGGCGAGGACGCGGTGCCGGGTGCCCGTGGAGGGGCCGCTTCCGGGCGGGAGTTCCTCGGCGGCGCGGCGCTCCAGGGCACGGGCGAGGCGGTACGCCGCTTCGCGGTGGCCGCGCTCGGCGGCGGCACGCATCCAGCGCTCGGCGCCGACGTCGCTGCGGTGCTCCAGGAGGTCGGCGAGTGCGTACGCCCCGAGGACATGGCCCTGCTCGGCGGACTGGCGCAGCCAGTACTCGGCGGCCGGCTCGTCGCCGCGCTCGCGGTGGTGCCGGCCGAGGGCGTGGGCGGCGGGGGCGGATCCGGCGACTGCGGCGATCCGCCACCAGCCGGCGGCCTCGTCGGCGTACCCGCGCTGGTGCAGCAGGACTCCGAGGTTGTTGGCCGCTGCGCGGTCGCCCTCGGCGGTCGCGCCGCGCAGATAGGGCTCGGCGCCGTCGAAGTCGCCCCGGCGAAGCAACAGGGCACCGAGCACGCTCATCGAGGCGACGTCACCGGCCTCGGCGGCGAGCCGATGACGTGCCTCCTCCGCGACCGCACCGGGATCGTCCCGGTCATCGGCCGACTGCATAAGTCGCCCTGTTTCCAACAGAGTTGCCTTGTCCCCCATAACGCCCATCGTCGCACCACCCGCAACCCGGGTACACCTGGTATACCCATGCCAGTGAGGTCACTACAACGTTTTGTCGACATGCCCACAGAGAGATAAGTCAAACACAGATCTCTCAACTCGCCCCGCCCGCCGCACGGATGACTTCAACACCCCCGGTCAGCGGGGTGCACCCCTACGCCAAAAGGGGTGTGGGCACGCATGACGCGGGGTTGTGGGCACGCACGACGAAGGCCCGGATCCTGATTCAGGATCCGGGCCTTCGTCATTCAGTAGCGGGGACAGGATTTGAACCTGCGACCTCTGGGTTATGAGCCCAGCGAGCTACCGAGCTGCTCCACCCCGCGTCGTTGTGTGGCAACCGTACCACGGTGCGGGAGGGGTGCTGGACCAGGCGGTCGGAGCTGGCCAGAGCCCGGTCAGGATCGGTCGGAGCCGGTCGGAGCCGGTCGGAGCCGGTCGGAGCCGGTCGCCGGGAGCGGAGGCCCGCTCCCGGCGACGCCGGCCCTAGCCGCCGTTCTTGTCGCCGGCCTTGTCTCCGCTCTTGTCTTCGGCCTTCTCTCCGGCCTTGTCTCCGGCCTTGGCTCCGCTCTTGTTGCCGGTTTCCTCCTCGCGGGCCTTGGCCTCGGCGTCCGTCGCGCGCTTCAGGGCCTCTTCGAGATCCTGCTGCGCCTCGCCGTACGCCTGCCAGTCCTGCTTCTTGAGGGCTTCCTCGCCGCGTTCGAGGGCGTTCTGCGCGTCCTCCAGCGCCTGCTGGACCGTTGGGTCGGTGGACGGCGGCTGGTCCGGGTCAGTGGGTGGCTGATCCGGACTGTCACCCTGCGCGCCGAAGATCTCGTCGAAGGCCTCGCCGAGGGTGTTCTTGAAGACGGTGTTGCGGTTGTACTGAACGCCGACCTTCTTCAGCAGCGGATAGTTCGCGCTGCCACCCTTCACGTACACCGGCTCGATATAGAGGAAGCCGTCGTTCATCGGCACCGTGAGCAGGTTGCCGTACACGATGTCCGAGTCCGTGCCTCTCAGGTTCCGGACGAACTCGGCGACTTCCGGGTCACCGTTGAGCTCACTCTGCACCTGCTGTGGGCCGGGGACCTCCGACTTCACGTTCAGCACGCTTATCGAGCCGTAGGTGTCGCTGTTGGCGTCGGCGTCCACCGCCATGAACGCGCCCAGGTTGGGGCGTCCGTTGGGCGTGAACGTCGTCGTCAGCGAGAACTTCTGTTCCTTGTCCCCGGGCATCTTCAGGCTCAGGTAGTACGGCGGAACCGCGTTCTTCTCGTTGTTGGTCGGGTCGTTGGGGACCTGCCAGACGTCGGAGCCACTGTAGAACTGCGAGGGGCTCTGCACGTGGTAGCGCGTCATGAGCTCGCGCTGGACCTTGAACAGGTCCTGCGGGTAGCGCATGTGCTCACGCAGCTCCGGTGAGATCTCGCTCTTCTTCTTGACCGTGTCCGGGAAGGCGTTCATCCACGTCTTCAGGACCGGGTCCTTCTCGTCCCACTGGTAGAGCTTGACCGAGCCGTCGTACGCGTCGACCGTCGCCTTGACCGAGTTGCGGATGTAGTTGACCTGGTTCTCCTGGGCCACCACCGCGCGCTGGTTGTTGGCGGCGGTCAGAGAGTCGGCCGTGGTGTCGCCGAGCGTGGTTCGCGAGGCGTACGGATAGCCGTTGCTCGTCGTGTACGCGTCGACGATCCACTGGATCTTGCCGTCGACCACCGCCGGGTAGGCGTCGCCGTCGATGGTGAGCCAGGGGGCCACCGCCTCGACGCGCTCCTTGGGCGTGCGGTTGTAGAGGATCCGCGAACCCTCGCCGATCGCGCCCGAGTACAGGATCTGCGGCTCGCTGAACGCGACCGCGTACGCCGCCCTGTTCACCGGGTTGGCGAGGTTGACCCCGCTGTTGCCCTCGTAGCTGGTGGTCTTCTCGCCGTCGGCCTCGTAGTCCAGCTCCTTCTGCGGGCCGCCCACGATCGAGTACTGCTGGGTCTTCTCGCCGTAGTAGATCCGCTGCTGGTACTCACCGAGCATGCCCTTGGTCGGCAGTCCGGACTCGGTGAAGTCCGGGGAGCCGGCCGGGTCGGCCTTCGGGTCGGTGCCGGTGCCCTTGGCCGTGATCGCGCCGTAGCCGTGGGTGTAGGTGAAGTGGTCGTTGATCCAGTTCCGCTTCGGGATGCCGTCGAGGTCGAGCTCGCGCAGACCGATGACGGTGTCCTGCTCCTTGCCGTTCGCGTCCTTGTAGCGGTCGACGTCGAGCGTGGTCGGGAACTGGTAGTACTTCCGCTGGCGCTGCAGCTGATCGAAGGTCGGCCCGACGACGTTCGGGTCGATCACGCGGTAACTCGCCTGCGCGTCCGCGTCCTTGCGCAGCTGCTCCTTGGGCACCTGCTCACCGGTCTTGCCCTTGCCGGAGTAGTCGGTGACCTTGGCGTCCTGGATGCCGTACGCCTTGCGGGTCGCCTCGATGTTCTCCTTGATGTACGGCGACTCCTTCTTCTGCTCGTTCGGCTCGACCTGGAACTTCTGGACGATGGCCGGGTAGAGGCCGCCGATCAGGATCGCCGAGAGCACCATCAGGCCGAAGCCGATGACGGGCAGTTGCCAGGTGCGCCGCCAGAGCGTCGCGAAGAACAGCACGGCGCAGATCGCGGCGATGCAGAAGAGGATGGTCTTGGCCGGCAGGTACGCGTTCGCGTCGACGTATCTGAGGCCCGTCCAGTTGCCCGCGGCCTTGAACTCGCTGGACTTGACCGCGAGTCCGTACCGGTCGAGCCAGTACGCCACGGCCTTGAGCGCGACGAAGATGCCGAGCAGCACCGACAGATGGCCGGTCGCCGCGGCCGTGGCACGCGCGCCGGGGCTGGTGACGCGGAGGCCGCCGTACAAGTAGTGCGTGAGGGCGGCGGCGATCAGGCCGAGGACCGCGGCCGCGAAGCCGAAGCCCAACAGGAAGCGGTACCAGGGCAGATCGAAGGCGTAGAACGCCACGTCCAGGTTGAACTGCGGGTCCTTCTGACCGAACGGGACGCCGTTCACCCACATCAGCCACGTGCGCCACTGGCCCGCGGCCGAGGCGCCGGCGATGAGGCCGACCAGGGCCGTGATGCCGAGGAGGATCCACTTCTTGTACGGAGCGATCCCCATGCGGTACCGGTCGAGGTTCTGCTGCTCCATCGACATGGCGCTGAGCGGCGGGCGCAGACGGTGCGCCAGCCAGATGTTCACGCCGACCGCCACCGCCATGAGCAGACCGAAGACCGCAAACAGTCCGATCTTGCTCCACAGGGTGGTGGTGAAGACGGAGGAGTACTTGACCGACCGATACCAGAGCCAGTCCGTCCAGAACCCCGCGAACATGACGAAGAGCATGGCCAGCACGGCCAGGACGCCCAGCGTCAGAAGCAGGGTGCGGACACGCCGGGAGGGTCGGCCCACTCTCATCCGTGGCCCCGATGGGCCTCCGCCGCGGTCCGGCATCTGGAAAGCCAAGGTGCGCACCTCGAAGTTCGCTGTTGGTCGCTGCTGTTGAAACTGCTGTTGAAACTGCTGTTGAACTGCTGTCGTTCGGGCTCAGCGATCGTAGAGCCCCACTGATGCAACTTACTGAAGCTTTACTCAGTTCCCGATCTCGGGCATGAACCAGGCAGGATATTGCTCATGCCCAACCAGACCCCCTCCGGCCCCCCGATGGCTGCGAGCCCGCTGACCCGCGCCGTGCTCGAGATCGACGACTACGTCGCAGGCATCGGCTGGGACCAGCCCGCCCGTCTCTTCGCCCTTGTCGACACCGCTCAGCTGCGCAGTCAGGAACCCGGCCTCGCCGACCGCCTCGGCCTCGGCGACGAGCAGCCCGCCGGCACCCTCACCCCCATCGAGCAGGAGGAACTGCCCGCGGGCAGCCCGCTCGACGAGTTCCTCGGCACCATCGCCTGGCCCGACGCGGTGGTCGGCTGCGCGCTGTCCGTGGAGCGGCTGATGCTGCCGCCGTCGGCGGAGACCGCGGTCCCGAAGGGCCTGAGCGAGGCCGAGTTGACCAAGTGGGTGGCCGAGCACCCGGACCGTCAGGAGGTCCGGATGACGGTGGCCGTGCTGCGGGACGGTGCGCGTGAATCGGCGCTGCGGCTGCGTGCGAAGGACTCGCCGACCGAGGTCCGCACGGGCTCGGACCTCGTGCCGGGTCTCGCGGACGCGCTGTCGGCGACGTTCGCGGACTAGGCGCAGCTCAGCTGTAGCTGCGGCTGCGGCTGCGGCTGCGGCTGCGGCTGCGGCTGTCGGTTTTACGTCAGTGGGGGCGCCCTCTTCGTCGGGGCGCCCCCACTTCGCTTCGGCCTATTCGCTTCGGCCTCTTCGCTCCGACTGCTTCGCTTCGGCTACTTCGCGGCCGTGCAGCTCGGCAGGCTGCCGGTCTTGCCGGCGCGGAGGTCCTTCAGGGACTTCACCGCGTCGTCGATCGTCTTGACCTTCACGAGCGTGAGGCCGTCGGGGATGTCCTTCGCGGCGGAGGCGCAGTTCTCGGCGGGCGTCAGGAAGTACTCGGCGCCCCGGTCGCGCGCCCCGACCGTCTTCATCTCGATCCCGCCGATGGGCCCGACCTTCCCGTCCTCGGTGATCGTGCCCGTACCCGCGACGAACTTGCCGCCAGCGAGGTCGTCCGGGGTCAGCTTGTCCACCAGGCCGAGCGCGAACATCAGGCCCGCGCTGGGGCCGCCGACGTCGGCCAGCTTGATGTCGATGTTGAACGGGAACGTGTGGTCGGTGCCCGCCTGGATGCCGACGATGGCGTGCTTGTCGCCCTTCTTCGGGTCGGCCTCCTCGGTGGTGACGGCCACCTGCTCGGTGCCCGTCGGCTCCTTGCCGGCCTTCTCGGCGGCGGCCGCCTCCTTGGCGGGGACGACAGTGAAGACGACCTTCTCGCCCGCCTGGTGCTTCGTGACGAGCTTCGCGACGTCGGACGGCTGCTTCACCGAGGTGCCGTCGACCGCCTTGATCACATCGCCCGCGTGCAGCTTGCCCTGAGCGGGCTTGGCCTTCACGACGGTGGAGACGACGACGCGGGTCTGCACCGGGATGTCCAGCTGCTTCAGGGCGGCGACCTTGGCGCTCTCCTGGGACTGGCTGAACTCCTCGGCGTTCTCCTGGCTGGACTGCTCCTCGGTCTTGCCGTCCGGGTAGAGCGTGTCGTGCGGTACGACGATGTTGTCGTGGGCCAGCCATCCGTAGACCGCCTGGAACAGGTTCATGTTGTAGTCCGCGCTGGTGACGCGGACCGTCGTCATGTTCAGGTGACCGGTCGTCGGGTACGTCTTGTGGCCGCTGACCTGCAGAACCGGTTCGCCGCCGTGCTCCCCGAGCGTGTTCACCGTCGGTCCCGGAGTCATCTCCGAGTACGGGACCTTGATGAGGACTCCCGCACACAGAAGCGCGATCAGCATCAGGGTGGAGGCGAGCATCGTCGCGGTGCGGCGTGGCATGGAACGACAGTACGGGACAGGTCTGTCAGTGCACCGCCGGGGCCGGTCCGTACGAGCCGGGGCCCCGGGTGACGGCGCAGCTCAGGAGGCTCGGGCGGGGTCGGAACCGGAACCTGTCCGCTGCACCCGGGACGACTCCGAGGCGGCCGCTTCCGACAGAGCGGTCCGGCCCGCGGTCCTGTCCTCGTCGGGCTCGGCGGCTTCGCTGTCCTCCGCCTTCTCCATGGCCGCGCGGAACTTCGCGTACCCGGCGAGCTCCGAGACATCGCCGGTTCTGCGGTTGCGGGCAGCCCAACTGCCCCACATTCCCGCACAGATCGCAGCCATAAGCGGAATCAGCAACCACGCAAGCGCCGCCATGCCGACCTCCCGACCTCATGAGCGACCTCAACCGACTGATCAGCAGATTAACCATCTGCACGGTCAACGCTCGCCTCAGGGGTGCGGTTACGCAACCGGAGCCACACACTCCGGACCTGCGTGCGCAAGGTTCCGCGCCGTGGACCACGGACAACTCACCGATCCGGGCGAGCGGAAAGAGGGCCGTTCGGGCGACGCGGGGGTGCGCGGGGGCGGATCAGCAGGCGCCGACCCACTCCTCCGTACCGTCCGAGAAGCGCTGGTGCTTCCAGATCGGGACCTCGTGCTTGAGGTCGTCGATCAGCTTGCGGCAGGCCGCGAACGCCTCCGCGCGGTGCGGGCAGGAGACGGCGACGACCACGGCGAGGTCGCCCACCGCCAGGTCGCCCACGCGGTGCACCGCGGCCAGCGCGCGCACCGGGAAGTCGGCGAGGACCTTGTCGGCCACGCGGTGCATCTCGGCCTCGGCCGTGGGGTGGCAGGAGTACCCGAGCGCGTCCACGTCCGCCCCGCCGTCGTGATTGCGCACGGTGCCCACGAACAGGGCCGTGCCGCCCGCGGTGGGGTCGCCCACGGCCGCGAAGACCTCGTCGAGCGAGAGCGGGGTGTCCCGGACCGCGAGCAGACGGATCGGGTCCGCGTGCTGCTCCGCCGAGGCGTCGAGATCGGGCGTCTGATCGTTCCGTGCTGCCATACCGTCCATGGTGCCGTACGCCACCGACAGGCGGAATAGCGGTTTCGACCGGTCGTACGAGGCCGCTCTAGGAGAGAGATACAGGGAGGAGGCCCGACGGGAGCCCCGCAAGCAGCACACAGTCGAGCACCGCTTCGGCCGCACCATCAGGCACTACAGAAGAAGTGCCTCCGAACAAATGCCTCCGAACAAGTGCCCCAGAACAAGTGCCTCGCCCCGCCGGAGCCGCCCTCCTCAGATCCCGCGCCTCCGCCGAGCCCTGCGGACCACCGCTGCCGCGCCGAGCAGGGCCACCGTCGCGCCCGCCGCACCCGCGGCCGTCGCGTCCTTGCGGCCGAGGCGGCGGCCCGCCACGGTGTGCCGCCCGGAGACCTCCTCCAGGAGCTCGGCGAGCACCTCCTCGTTCGTCCACTGCGGGCGCCAGCCCGCCTCGTGCAGGCCGGTGCCGCTGACCACCCACGGGTACATCGTGTACGCGAGGTCGCCCGCGGGGGACGGCGTCAGGCCGATGCGGTGCAGCCGCGCGGCCGCGCCGAGGGCGACCGTGGAGGGCAGTTCCATGCGGCGGATCCCGCTCAGCTCCTCGACCTCCTCCTGCTCCAGCCACCCGTCACAGCCGACGGCAAGCTCGCCGTCGACCTTTTCCAGTACGGCGTACTCCAGCGCACTGCACAGATCCTCGACGTGACAGAACTGCCAGACAGGACGCGAACCCGCCACTACAAGGAGACGGGGCGATTCGAAGTAGCGCGTCAGGGCCGTGTCCGTACCGCCCACCAGGACGGCCGGGCGCAGAACCGTCACATTGAGGCCGGGGTGGGCGCGCGGCGCACGGCGCGCGAGGCGCTCGATCTCCAGGAGGTCGCCGACCCCCGTCGCCTCGGCGGTGGCACGCAGCTCGGCGTCCTCCGACAGCGGCAGCTCGTTGTCCTCGAGGGCGCCGTAGACCATCGCCGACGTGCACAGCACGACCCGGTGCACGCCGGCCGCGGCAGCCGCGGTGAGCACCGTCTGCGTACCGCGCACGTTGTACGCGGTACGGGCCGCGGCGTCCGTCTCCAGGTCGAGGTCGAGCGCCAGGTGCACGACGACGTCCGCGCCGCGCAGCTTCTCCGCGATGGACGGGTCCCGTACGTCGAGGATGTGCCACTGCGCCTCCGCGCAGTCGCCGCGCCGCTCGTCTATGGCCACGACCTGCTTGACCTCGGCCGAGGCCGCGAGGCGCTCGGCGAGCAGCGCGCCGATGCCCGACGCGGCGCCGGTCACGGCGACGACGGGGCCGCGGGCGGCGGGCGGGGTTGAGCGGTTTCGCGCTGCGCGAACCTGCGGATCTGGGGAACTCACCAGGCGTCTCCAGCGGTTGTCTTCAGTACGTGCGCGGTCGACGCGTGCGTACCAGGTGGCATCCATCCTGCCGCAGCCCGGAAGCCGGCGGAGCACCGAGCCCGGAAGCGGTGTCGGTGTCTACGCTGGATGACAAAGTCGGGCAGACGCCGTCGGCACGAAGCCGGCGGCCCAACGAGCCGAGGATTCCCGTGAGTGACACCCCATTCGGATTCGGCCTTCCGCCGGAGGAGCCGGAGAACGGCGACGAGGGCAAGAAGAAGGACCAGCAGGGCGGTGGTGGCCAGGACGGCCCGGCGAACCCGTTCGGCTTCGGCGGCTTCCCCGGCGCCGGCGCCCCCGGCGGCGGCGACAACCCCTTCGCCGCCATGTTCGGGAACATGAACCCGAACGACCTGGGTGCGGCCTTCCAGCAGCTCGGCCAGATGCTGTCGTACGAGGGCGGCCCGGTGAACTGGGACATGGCCAAGCAGATCGCCCGCCAGGTGGTGTCCCAGGGCACCGCGGACGGCACGAAGGACGCGAGCGTCGGCCCCGCCGACCGCAGCGCCGTCGAGGAGGCCGTGCGCCTGGCCGACCTGTGGCTGGACGGCGTGACGTCGCTGCCGTCCGGCGCCGGATCCGCCGTCGCGTGGTCCCGCGCGGAGTGGGTCGAGGCGACCCTTCCGGTGTGGCAGGAGCTGGTCGACCCGGTCGCCGAGCGGGTCGGCTCGGCCATGGGTGACGTCCTGCCCGAGGAGATGCAGGCCATGGCGGGCCCGCTGATCGGCATGATGCGCTCCATGGGCGGCGCCATGTTCGGGCAGCAGATCGGGCAGGCCGTCGGCGCGCTCGCGGGCGAGGTCGTCGGCTCCAGCGACGTCGGCCTTCCGCTCGGCCCGGCCGGCAAGGCCGCGCTGCTTCCGGTGAACGTCGAGGTGTTCGGCAAGGACCTGAGCGTCGACCTGAACGAGGTGCGGCTCTACCTCGCCCTGCGCGAGGCCGCCCACCAGCGCCTCTTCGCGCACGTGCCGTGGCTGCGCTCGCATCTGTTCGGCGCCGTCGAGGGGTATGCGCGCGGCATCAAGGTCGACACCTCGAAGCTGGAGGACGTGGTCGGCCAGTTCGACCCGCAGAACCCCGAGGAGATCCAGCAGGCGCTCCAGCAGGGCATGTTCCAGCCCGAGGACACCCCGGAGCAGAAGGCCGCCCTCGCCCGTCTGGAGACGGCGCTCGCGCTCGTCGAGGGCTGGGTCGACGCCGTGGTCCACGAGGCCGCCAAGGACCGCCTGTCGTCGGCCGCCGCGCTGCGCGAGACGCTGCGCCGTCGCCGTGCCTCGGGCGGCCCCGCCGAGCAGACCTTCGCCACGCTGATCGGCCTGGAGCTGCGTCCGCGCCGGCTGCGGGACGCCTCACGCCTGTGGGCGTCGCTCACCGACGCGCGCGGGGTGGACGGCCGCGACGGCCTGTGGGAGCACCCGGACATGCTGCCGACGGCGGAGGACCTGGACGACCCGGACGGCTTCGTGCACCGCGAGCAGCTGGACTTCTCCGAGCTGGACAAGATGCTCGGCGAGGCCGCGGGCGGCTCCTCCGGCGCCAAGCCCGACCTCAAGAAGGACACCGAGAGCGACGACCGGGCCGACGAGAACGACGGGGACGACAGCAGCAAGTGAGCCTCCACGACGACGCGATCCTCGTACTCAAGGCGTACGAACGGGACGGCGAGCAGGGCGAGTTGCGCACCGCCTACCTCGATCACCTGGCGGCGCATCCGGACGGCATGTGGAAGGCCTGCGAGGCGGGGCACATCACGGCGAGCGCGCTCGTCGTGGACCCGTCGCGCGGCCGGGTGCTGCTGACGCTGCACAAGAAGCTGCGGATGTGGCTGCAGATGGGCGGGCACTGCGAGCCGGGCGACGCCACGCTCGCCGCGGCCGCCCTGCGCGAGGCGACGGAGGAGTCCGGTATCGAGGGCCTGACGCTCCTCCCGGGCGGACCCGTCACCCTGGACCGGCACCCGATCCCGGCGCCCTGCAACTGGCATCTCGACGTGCAGTACGCCGCGCTGGCCCCGCCCGGCGCGGTGGAGGCGATCAGCGACGAGTCGCTCGACGTGCGCTGGTTCGCGTACGACGAGGTGGCGGGCGTGGCCGACGCGTCGGTCGTGCGCCTGCTTGAGGCGACGCGCGCGGCGCTGTGACGCGATGAAGGCGCGCACGGCGCTGTGACGCGATGAACGGGTAAGGGGCGGTCGCCATGGTGACCGCCCCTTACCCATGCGCTGCGGGAGGGTCACTCCCAGGCGTTGCCGCGGTTCTGTCCGCGGGCGCCCTGCTGGCCCATGCCGTACTGCGCGGCCACGCCGCCGCCGATCACGGCGTTCTGCGGCGGGAGCAGCTCGCTGGGCTGGACGAGCGCGAAGCCGTTGCCCATGAAGCTGAGCTCCCAGCCCTCGCCGGTGTTGCCGCGGCGGCGGCGCACACCCGAGGAGTGCGTCTGCGCCTGCATCTGCACCCGCAGGGAGTTGGACCAGGCGACGATCGCGTCCGCGTCGGCGTTGACGTACTTCTCCGGCGTGACCTGCAGCATCAGCGGCTGGCCCGAGGTCATCAGGGCGACCTTGCCGCTGCCCGTGATGTTCAGCTGGTACTTGCCGGAGCCGGAGATGCCGAACTGGCTGTCCACGGCGATGACTTCGGTGTGCAGCTGGGAGTCGAGCGCGAGGACATAGCTGCTGTCCACGGTCAGGCCCTGCTGGTCGATGTCGACGATGTGGATGTACTGCGCGAGGTTGGCGAGGTAGACCGTGCCCTGCCCGGAGCAGCGCATCAGGTCGAGGCCCTCACCGGTGTTGGCGCGGGCGCGCCGCTGCCCCTGCGACTGGTACTCGCCGTCGAACTCCATGAGGCCCTGGTAGGCCACCATGGCGCCCTTGCGGGCGAGGATGTCGTCGTGGCCTTCGAGGGCGACCCGCAGCATCTGCGGGTTCTGGATCGCGTAGCGCTCCTGGGTCTGCTGCTCAGAGTGAGCGAAAAGCGGGCTCTGCATGATGTGTTCGCTCCCCCTAGCCCCGGATCCGGAGACGGTCGCTGCTGTCCTCACTGGGCTGTACGACGACGATGCCCTGGCCCGAGAAGGCCATCTGGTACGCCTCGCCGCTGCCCCGGCCGATCATCGAGGAGGCCTTGAAGCTGCGCTTGCCCTTCACCTTGAGGTTCGGGGACCAGGCGACCAGCGCGTCCGGGTCGACGTACGTCTCGTCCTCGCCGCTGCCGCAGTCGACGACGATCGGGGCGCCGCGCGAGGTCAGCGCGACCCAGCCCTGGCCGCCGAGCTTGACGTTCCACAGGCCCTGTCCGGCGAACTTGGCGAGGCCCTTGACGCGTTCGACGCCCCACTGGAGGCTCGCGTCGAAGGCCAGCAGGTTGGTGCCGTTCACGGAGAGCGCTTCGCCGTTGAGGTTGATGACGACGACGTCCGCGCCGTAGTCGGCGAGGTAGAGCATGCCGTCGCCGCTGGCCTTCATCAGCGGCGTGCCCTCACCGGTGATCCATTGCCCGGCGATCTGCCGCACGGCCGGCGGGTTCGGCTCGTACTGGACGAAGCCCTCGTACGCGACCATCGAGCCGGTACGCGCGAAGAGGTCCTGTCCGCTCTGCATGGCGATCTTCACCATGCTGCGGCCGTGGTTCTCCATCCGGGCCGCGACGGGGGTCGGGGCGAAGCCCGCGAGCTGCTGGTTCATTGACTTCGCTCCCCTTAGATCTCGTAGGGCTGGACGACGACGAAGTTACTGCCGGGCGCACCGCGGAACTGGAGGTTCACGGTCTCCCCGCTGTGGCCCGGGAAGGCCTGGCGGCGCAGCCGTACCTGGCTGGAGATGATCACCTGCGCGGTGGCGGACCAGGCCACGACGGAGTTGGCGTCCACGAACGTGGTCGGCGTGACCGGCAGCACCACGGGGGTGCCCTTGGTCTTCACGATCACCGTGCCGGTGCCCTGGAACTGCATCGTGAACAGCGCGCCGCCGGGGATGCCGTGTCCCTCGATCCTGCGGACCTCGTGCTGCAGCGCCTCGTCGTACGCCAGAACGTTCTCCGCGGAGACGCAGATCGCGTCGCCCTGGAGCTCGATCGGGTGGAGGTGCGCCTCGTTCTCCGCGAGGAAGACCTGGCCGCGGCCGGTGCAGCGCATCAGCTGCATCTCCTGGCCGGTGGCGTTGCCGACGATGCGGCCGGCGAAACCGGCGCCCTTGTAACTGAAGTCGACCTTGCCCTGGTACAGCACCATACTGCCCTGGCGCGCGAGGACCGGCTGGCCGTCGGCACCGAGGTCGACGCGGACCAGCTGCTCGTTCTGCTGCGTCCAGCGCTGCCCGGTGGGCACCTCGCGGTACTTCTGCAGCGCGACGGCCACGCCGCCGGGACCGCCGCCCTGCGGGACGCCCTGGGGGGCGCCTTGGGGCTGGCCGTACGGGGAGGGGGCGCCGGGGGGCTGCTGGCCGGGGAATCCGGCGGGGGGCTGCTGGCCGTAGCCGGGCGGCGGCGGGGCCTGGCCGGGCGGCATCTGGCCCGGGACCTGGCCGTACTGCGGCTGCTGGGGCGCCTGCGGCGCGGGGGCGGGCTGGCCCGGCTGCCCGTACCCGGGGGGCATGGGCGGGGTCTGACCCGGCGCGGGTGCGAGGGGCGCGGCGATGGTCGGCTGCGCGTGCACATCCGGCTGAGCGGGCGCGGGGGGCGGCGTGAACCCCTGGGCGGGCTGCGGTGCTTGGGGCGCCTGCGGGGCGGGCTCGGGGGCCGGGGCCGGGACGGGCGCGCCCTGGGGCGCGCCGAAGGACGGGGCGGGCGCGGGCTCGGCCGGGGCGCCGAACGACGGGGCGGGTGCCGCTCCGCCGGGCGGCGGGGCGAAGCCGGGTGCGGCGCCGCCCTGCGGCTGGGGCGCGGCGGCCGGCTCCTCCTCGGCGACCTCGCCGCCGAAGTTCTTCAGCAGGGCGTCGAGCCCGCCGTCGAACCCCTGGCCCACGGCGGCGAACCGCCACACGTCCTTGAGGTAGAAGTCGCCCAGCATCACCGCGCGTTCGGTGCTGAACTCCGAGCCGTCGAAGGCGTACCGCGCGACCTCTTCGCCGCCCGCGACAATGCGGACATATCCGGGCGCGACCTGCGACATCTGGCCGGCGCCGTCGATCGTCGCGGTGAAGGACAGCTTCTGGATCTGCGGCGGAATCCGGTCGAGGGTGACGCGGAAGGACTCCGTGTCCCCGGCCTGGGCGCCGAGGAGCTGAATGGACTCCTCCGGCGACTTCGGCTGGTTGAAGAACACGAAATAACGGTCGTCCGAGAGCTGTTCGCTGGCGTCGAGGCCGAAGCAGCTGATGTCGAACGTCAGCCCCGGGGCGTTGATCTGCACGCCTACGTACAGATCGGTGCCCGAGGTCAGGTCACTGATCTTGGCCTTGTGGCCGCGTTGGAATTCCCTGGCCATGCGTAACGACCGTCCCCCATCCCGAATGTGAATGCGTCGCGCCAGGCTAACCGCTAACGCTGACATCGAGCCAAGCCGGGACGGACCCGGTACACAATCGCTGCCTGCGGCGTCACAGCCCGCTCACAGGTGTTACACAACGCGCGCGTGCAGGGCGTTTTCCCGACGCTCGGCATCCCTCTGGGTCTGCTCTGCGTCTCCTCTGCGTCTCCCTCTGTATCTCCTCTGCATCCGCTCGGCATCCGCTCGGCATCCGCGAGAAGCCGAGACCGGATGGACGCGCTGCCCTGCGCAGGCGTCACACCTCGCGCGTGCCCGGCTGTTCGCCGCGCGCCGCCGGAAGATGCGGAAGCCGTTCGGCCGCGACGACCCCTTCCAGGTAGCCACGGGCCCGTTCGGTACGCGGATACGCCTCGAGGAGTCGCCAGAAGCTCGGCCCGTGACCGGGCACCAGCAGATGCGCCAGCTCGTGCAACAGGACGTAGTCGATGACGTATTCGGGCATCCCCTGCAGCCGGTGCGAGAGGCGGATGCTGCCCTCGGCGGGAGTGCACGAACCCCAGCGCGTGTTCTGGTTGGTGACCCAGCGGACCGAGCTCGGGCGGGCCCTCCCCTGGAAGAACTGCTCGGACAGCAGCCCGGCGCGCTCGGCCAGCTCCGCGTCGCCGAGGAGGCGCTTGCTCTCCTGCGCGGCGAGCTTGTCGAGCATCACGCCGACCCAGCGCTGCTCCTCCGCCTCGGACATCCGCGCGGGGATGAGCACGATGGTGCGGTCGCCCTCGCGGTACGCCGAGACCGTTCGGCGCCTCCTCGCGCTGCGTCTCACCTCGACCGCGCTCACCGCCGAGCCGCGTGGCGGCTGGCTTTGCGTGCTGCGCTCAGAGCTCTCGGCGCGCTGCGGTACGTCGGCGGGCACGCCCCGACGTTACCCGCTGGCGCCAGGGGAAGTCCCGACTCCGGCAGGGTTCCCGGCCGATCCGGACACCCCGGCCGAGATTTGTACGACTAATCCCCCGTGCCTGTGGACAACTCGCGGCACCGTGTCGGCGGGACGGGCATGCTGGCAGCGGCTCGGGGGACGAGCGCGGCCGATCTCGCATCGGTCGCGCTCGGCTGCGCCATCGGGCCGCCCGGTCGCGTCGGCTGTCACGGGAGAGCAGCCGACGCGACCGAACAGTCCAGACATTCACGGCATTTCAGGTTTATCGCTTGGGTCACACGGACCAGAACGGGGGACGGTCATGCATCCGAGGGTGAAGCCCGCACTACGGCGCGGCTGGCGGGACTTGACGACGGTGCAGTTCGGCGTGGCCCGCGCCCACGCCGTGGTCCTCGGCCCGATGGATCCGGCGACGGCCGGCCTCCTCGACCTGATCGACGGCACCCGAGGGCCTGACATGCTCCGAGAGGAGGGAGAGCGCCTGGGCCTGCCGCACAGCCACGTCGACCAGCTCCTCTCCCGCCTCACCGAAGCGGGCCTCCTGGACGATGCGACCGGCGGCGGCGAGCCGGCCGACGCCCTGCGCCGACGCACGGAAGTCCTCGACCGGCTGCGCCCCGACCTCGCCTCGCTCAGCCTGACCGACCGCGAACCGACAGGCGGCATAAGCAGGTTGACGGCGAGGCGCGGGATGCGCGTACAGGTGCGCGGAGCGGGCCGGGTGGGCGCGACGATCGCCGCCGTGCTGTCGGGCGCGGGCGTCGGCCGGGTCGACGTCCTGGACGGCGGCCGCGTCGAGGCGTCCGACGTCGCACCCGGAGGTTTTCCCGCCGAGGCGATCGGGGAGCGCAGGGACGAGTCCGCGCGACGTCTCGTACGTCGATGCGCACCCCAGCGCGCACCACGCCGGGCCCGACCTTTCCGCACGACCCGCTCGCCTTTCGCGGAGCTGCCGTCGACGGCCCAGGGGGCAGGTGCGGCCGCCGATACGGCGGGCGGTGGAGAACCGTACGCGGATCCCGGGCTCTCGCTGGTCGTCGTCGCCCCGCGGGACGGCCTCGCCGCCTACGCTCCCGACCCTCGGCTCTCCACCCCCTTCATGGAGTCGGGCACGCCGCATCTCTACGCGGGAGTCATCGAGGGCACTGGCGTGGTGGGCCCGCTGGTGCTGCCGGGGGCGTCGGCCTGCGCGGGCTGCCTCGACCTCGGCCGCGCGGAGCGGGACCTGGCGTGGCCTCGGATGCTGGCGCAGTGGCGGTCGGGGCGGTCCCGTCCGGTGCAGGCCTGCGACCTGGGGCTGGCGACCACGGTCGCGGGGCTTGCCGCCACCCACGCGCTGGCGTTCCTCGACGGCGGCCTGCCCGCCAGTGCGGGCACGCGCTGGGAGCTCCCGCTCCCGGAGCTGGACTGGCGGCCGCAGCCGGTGGGCCCGCATCGCGAATGCCCCTGCGGCGCCGCCCGGCGGAGGAACCCGCTGGGCGAGTGGGAGCGTGTGATGGATGAGAGGGATGACACCTCCATAGAAGGCGCAGCGCACGAGACAATGGCCGGGTGAGCGTCGAATGCGGCGTGGCAGTCTGGGTTTTGGAGGGGCGCATGTCTGATCTTCCCCGGAAGGCGGTTACCCGTACCGCCAAGCTGGCCGCGCTGCCCCTCGGCATCGCGGGTCGGGCCACCTGGGGCCTCGGCAAGCGGATCGGCGGGAAGTCCGCCGAGATCGTGGGGCGCGAGCTGCAACAGCGCACCGCCGAGCAGCTGTTCAAGGTGCTCGGCGAGCTGAAGGGCGGCGCCATGAAGTTCGGGCAGGCGCTGTCCGTCTTCGAGTCGGCGCTGCCCGAGGAGGTCGCCGGGCCGTATCGGGCGGCGCTCACGAAGTTGCAGGAGGCTGCGCCGCCGATGCCGACGGCCACGGTGCACTCGGTGCTCGAGGAGCGGCTCGGGGACGACTGGCGCGAGTATTTCCTGGAGTTCGAGGACAAACCGGCCGCGGCCGCGTCGATCGGCCAGGTGCACCGGGCGGTGTGGCACGACGGCCGGGAGGTCGCGGTCAAGGTGCAGTACCCCGGAGCGGGCGAGGCTCTGCTCTCGGACCTGACCCAACTGAGCAGGTTCGCCAAGCTTCTTGGACCGCTCATCCCGGGCATGGACATCAAGCCCTTGATCACGGAGCTGCGCGACCGCGTCGCGGAGGAGCTGGACTACGAGTTGGAGTCCCAGGCTCAGCAGGAGCACGCCCGGGAGTTCGCGGACGATCCCGATGTGTTCGTCCCCGAGGTGCTGCACCAGAGCGAGAAGGTGCTGGTGACCGAGTGGATCGACGGCATCCCGCTCTCCGAGGTGATAGCCGACGGCACCGAGGAACAGCGGGACCGGGCAGGCCAACTCCTCGCCCGTTTCCTCTTCTCCGGCCCGGCCCGCACCGGACTCCTGCACGCCGACCCGCACCCGGGAAACTTCCGGCTGCTGCCCGCCGACGAGGGTGACGAAGGCGGCGAGTGGAAGCTCGGCGTCCTCGACTTCGGCACGGTCGACCGCCTGCCCGGCGGGCTGCCCCCGACCATCGGCCGCTCCCTGCGGATGACCCTGGAGGGCGAGGCCGAGGCGATCTACGGGCTGTTGTGCGGCGAAGGCTTCGTCAAGGAGGACATCGAGCTCGACCCCGACGCGGTCCTCGAGTACCTGCTGCCGATCATCGAGCCGGCCGAGGTCGACGCGTTCACGTTCACTCGGGACTGGATCCGCAGTCAGGCCGCGCGGATAGCGGATCCGCGTTCTCCGGCACACCAGTTGGGCAAGCAGCTGAACCTGCCGCCCTCGTATCTGCTGATACACCGCGTGACGCTCAGCACGATCGGCGTCCTGTGCCAGCTGGGGGCCACGGTCCGGCTGCGCGACGAACTCGAGTCCTGGCTGCCGGGGTTCCTGGCCGAGAGCGAGACGGCGGAGGGGACTGCGGAGGGGACTGCGGAGGGGACTGCGGACGGGACGACCGAGGCACCCGAGGAGTGCGAGCCGGTCGCGGACGGTACGGCCGCTCAGGCCTGAGGCGGAGCCGTGCCGACCGTACTCATAGGGGCCGTACTGGTAGGGCCGTACTCGTAGGGGCCGTACTCACCACCAGGAAGAGTCCAGGCGGCCCTCGATGGCCCTGAGGTGGGTCCGGGCGCAGTCGTCGCAGAAGTAGCGGCGCGTTCCGTCCTCCACGGAGCACGCCCAGGTCGTGACCTGCTCGCCCTCCGCGCGAGCGCCGCAGCGGGAACACACCACGCTCTCGGCACCCGGCTGCAGCTCAGCTGAGTGATGAGTTCGATGAGTTCGACGGTCCATGGCGCGACGGTACCTGCGCGTCCGGAGGTCCGTGAGCACAACGCACCGCGGGGACCGCTCCGTTCGGAACGGTCCCCGCGGGGAGTCGGCATCGCAGGCCGGGCCGGGCTGCCCGGCGCCCGCCTGCTTCACCTCACATCACGCCTGACGTCACGCACGTCTCACGTGACGTCTCACGTGACGCCTCACGACACGTGTCGTCGTCGCTCGTCAGTTCATGACGGCCATGGCCAGCGCGCGGCGCGCGCGCAGCGAGGCGCGCTCGGCGCGACGCTGCATCCGACGGGCACTGATCAGCCGCACCGCCTGGCGGTCGGCGTCCGCCTCGCGCATGCGCTCATGCATATGCGCGCGTGCCAGGGCTTCGGGTTGGAGTTGCATCTCACGGGTCCTGTTCTGACGCGAGGAGATCGCGCCGGATTCTGTGGTGGTCTCTGGGATCGCGGAGCCGGCGGGCTCGCTGGCGAAGGGCTTCATCGGGGCCTGCTTCATGGGGTCGTGCGTCAGGGGGCGGTCGATGGTTCCGGAGGCGTTCATGCGGCGACCGGGTTCTTGCGCGGGCGACCACGCGGCCGCTTGCGGGCAACGACCACGCCCTGGACGAAGAGCTCGCCGCCCCAGACACCCCACGGCTCACGCCGCTCCTTGGCGCCGGCGAGGCAGGCCTCCATCAGCGGGCAGGTGCGGCAGAGCGACTTGGCGTACTCGACGTCGGCCGGCGACTCGGCGAAGAAGACCTCCGGGTCGTAGCTACGGCAGGGGACGGGTACGCCGAGGTTCTCGATGGCGTCGTCGAGCGCGGTGAGCGCAGTGAGCGGAGTCAAGGTGTTCTCCTGAAGGCCGGGCGGGGGGAGCGTCTCTGAAGGCGGTACGGACGGGGCGTGCGTTTCGGTCTGCACGGTCGGTGTCTTCCTCGTCTGGTCGTTCCGGCCGGTCGGCCGGGTGGCGGCTTGGTACCAGGTGCTGCTGTCCGTCGGCCCCTTCGTCCCGCTCTCCCCGTTCGGGGAAAACAGAAGGGCCGCGGATCCCGGGTGGGGTTCCGCGGCCCTGAAGGCGCCGGCCTGATCGTCGATCAGGCTGGATCACTCCAGGGTTCGAGCCCGCGGAAGGCCCACATGTGCTGATGCGTCGTCGTCTGCTTCCGGAGTCCGGCACCGGCTGCCGCAAAGGCATAGGCCTGCGCCTGTGCCGCTGCTACTGCTGCTTCCGGTGCCTTGGTCGGTCGCTCATTGCGCTCGCTCAGGGAAAGGAACGCGTGGGACAGGGAGACCGGACGCGCGGCGGAGAGGCCGACGGGCAGACCGGTGCCCTGGTGCGAGATACCGAGCGGGCAGGTGGCGACGACCGAGCGATCGGTCATTTTGACGACGGTGCTGTTGAAGCTGGTGTTGATGCTGATCACTGGAATCGCCTCCTCTCGGCGTCTCGGGAACCGGCGCGAACCGGTCCGCTGGCGTACAAGGTTTAAGTACAGCACGGAACCAGGGCTTCGGAGAAGCCGCTGTTTCCGTGGTTAAGAACCTATGGGGATTGCTGCGGCGTACGCAAACTATTTTTTCGACGAGTTTGCATCAGTCAGCGTCGTCTGCTCCTCCAAGTTCGAGCGGACGCTCCTCACCTGCGCAGATGGCCAGAACATCGGCTCCGAAGCGGCTCAGCTTGCGGGCTCCGACGCCGGGGATGCGGGACAGCTCGGCCTCGGACTCGGGAACCTGCTCGGCGATGGCGATCAAGGTCTTGTCCGTGAAGACGCAGAACGCGGGCTGGCCGAGCTCGGCCGCCTCGTGGGCGCGCCAGGTGTGCAGGCGGTCGTACACCCCCTCGTCCATGTCCGAGGGGCAGTCCTCGCAGCGCATCAGCTTCATCTCGCCCGCGGTGCTGAGCGTGCGGCCGCAGACGCGGCACAGGACCGGGCCGCGGGGCTTGCGGTTGCGGGCCGGAGCGCGCTCGACACCGCCGGCCACCGAGGACGTGCGCGGAGCTGCCGCGGCGGCCGAGCCCGTGCGCAGGCCGTTGAGGAAGCGGCTCGGGCGCCGGGAGGCACGGCCGCCCGGCGAGCGGGCCAGCGCCCACGACAGGCAGAGGTGCGCGCGGGCACGGGTGATGCCGACGTAGAGCAGGCGGCGCTCCTCCTCGATCTGCTCGTCGGTCTTGGCGTAGGCGATGGGGAGCATGCCCTCGGTCAGGCCGACGAGGAAGACGGCATCCCATTCGAGGCCCTTCGCGGCGTGCAGCGAGGCCAGGGTGACGCCTTCGACGGTCGGGGCGTGCTGGGCACCCGCCCGCTCGTCCAGCTCGGCGACGAGGTCCGCGAGCGTCGCCTGCGGCCGGGCGCGGGCGAAGTCCTCCGCGAGGCGCACGAGGGCGGCCAGGGACTCCCAGCGGTCCCGCACGGCACCGGACCCCGCCGGGGGCTGGTTCGTCCAGCCCTTCGTGGACAGCACGGCGCGGACCTGGGACGGCACGTCCACCGCGTCGTCGAGCAGGGCGTCGTTGCCGCCGAAGCGGGCCGCGCCGCGCAGGGCCGCGCCCGCCTCCCGCACCTCGGTGCGCTCGAAGAACCGCTCGGCGCCTCGGAGTTGGTACGGGATGCCCGCGTCAGCCAGCGCCTGTTCGTAGAGCTCGGACTGGCCGTTCGTACGGAAGAGGACCGCGATCTCGCTGGCGGGGACGCCGGAGTCGAGGAGCTTGCGGATGCGGCGGGCGGTGCCTTCGGCCTCCGAGGGCTCGTCGCCGTACTCCGTGTAGCTCGGGTCCGGGCCCGCTTCGCGCTGGGAGACCAGCTCCAGGCGGTGCTCGGCGGCACGGCCGTGGGCCTGGGCGAGGACGCTGTTGGCGAGGTGGACGACCTGGGGCGTCGAGCGGTAGTCGCGGATCAGCTTGACCAGCGTGGCCTGGGGGTGGCGGTTGCGGAAGTCCAGGAGGTGGTCGGGGGTGGCGCCGGTGAAGGAGTAGATCGTCTGGCTGGCGTCGCCGACCACGCACAGGCTGTCCCGCTCGCCGAGCCACAGCTCCAGGAGGCGCTGCTGGAGCGGGCTGACGTCCTGGTACTCGTCCACCACGAAGTGCTGGTACTGGGCGCGGACCTGTTCCGCGATGTCGTACCGGTCCTGGAGGACGCCGACGGTGAGGAGCAACACGTCCTCGAAGTCGATGACGCCGCGGTCGCGCTTCAGCTCTTCGTACGTCGCGTAGACCTGGGAGATCTCGGCGGGGTCGCGGGGGACCTCGCGGCCGGACTTGACCGCGGCGGCCGCGTAGTCGCCGGGGACGGTCTGGGTGACCTTGGACCACTCGATCTCGCCGGTGACGTCCCGCAGTTCGTTGCGGTCGAGGCGGATGCGGCAGCGGGCGGCAGCGTCGGCGACCAGCTGCACCTTCCGCTCCAGGAGGCGGGGCAGCTCGCCACCGACGGCTTTCGGCCAGAAGTACTGGAGCTGTCGCAGGGCGGCGGAGTGGAACGTACGCGCCTGAACGCCGCTCACTCCGAGCTGGCGGAGGCGGCCGCGCATCTCGCCCGCGGCGCGGTTGGTGAACGTGACCGCCAGGACGCTGTCGGGCCGCAGGATGCCGGCCCGCACTCCGTACGCGATCCGGTGGGTGATCGCACGCGTCTTGCCCGTACCGGCTCCGGCCAGCACGCACACCGGGCCGTGCAGGGCGGTCGCGACCGCGCGCTGCTCGGGGTCGAGCCCTTCGAGCACGGCGTCCGCGTCCGGCGGCACCGGGGCGTACTGGCCGGCGCCCGGTGCCTGCGAGAAGAGAGTGGAGTGCGTTGCTGCTGTCACCCCGCCATGCTGCCAGGTTCGCGGAGGCGGGCGAGCCGGTTGTCCACAGGCGTGAAGCATTGGTCGTACTAATACGGGAATGGTGGCTGCTTCGCGTACGTTCGGTCTGGTGCGACCACGCATCGGACGAGTAATGAGGAGCGCTGGAGACATGCCGGGCACTGTGACGATGTACAGCACCACCTGGTGCGGCTACTGCCGTCGGCTCAAGGGCCAGATGGACCGCGAGGGCATCGCCTACAAGGAGATCAACATCGAGCACGACCCGGATTCCGCGGCGTTCGTCGAGAAGGCCAACGGCGGAAACCAGACGGTTCCGACCGTGCTGTTCGAGGACGGCTCGACGCTGACCAACCCGTCGCTGGCCCAGGTCAAGCAGAAGGTCGGCGTCTGAGGTCCGTGCCGCCTGGCAGGCCCGACCCGGCGCTCCGGCTTCTCGGAGACCCCCGCCTTCCCTTCGGGGAGCGGGGGTCTTCCTGTACGCCCCGGGCCTGGGCCCTGAGGCCACCCGGATGCCCCGAGGCGTCCCGAGGTGTCCCGAGGTGTCCTGAGGTCAGTCCTCGCCGCCCGCGGCGAAGCCCACCGAGCCGTCCGGCATGATCGCCTCCACGCGCGCGCCGTGCTCGACGGTGCGGCTGACCGTGCAGTGCTTCTCGTGGGTGAGTCGGACGCCGCGGGCGAAGACCTCGGCGGCGCGGCCGCCGTTGGCTTCGGCGGGGATGTCCAGTTCGTAGCTGACGCGGACCTTGCCGATGCGGCCGTCGTCCTCAGGGGTGGAGACGGATTCCACGACGATGCGCAGGTCTTCGTGGTCCACCGCGCGCGCGGTGCGGTCCGTGACCAGGCCGCCGCAGCCGCCGAGCGCGGCGAGCAGCAGCTCCACCGGTGTGAACGACGGCTGGCCCGCCTCGTCGTCGGCGACCGCCATGCGCACCTCGGCGCCGCGGTCGTTGCGCGCGGTCCACTGGCGGTAGCCGGTGCGGACGGTCTCGATGCGGTAGTCGGCCATGGCGGCGCCCTTCTCTGCGACCTTGATCAGGGTACGGGCCGGGGCAGCGGCCTGCCGTACCAGAGCTCGATGAGGCGGGCGGCGATCGAGATGCCGTACGGCGGCAGGACTTCGCCGGACTCGAAGGCGGCGGCGAGGTCGTCCCGGGAGAACCAGCGGGCCTCCTCGATCTCCTCGCCGTCCACGTCGATCTCCGAGGAGGTGGCACGCGCGACGAAGCCCAGCATCAGGCTGGACGGGAACGGCCAGGGCTGGCTCGCCACGTACTCGACGTCCCCGACGGTGACGCCGGCCTCCTCGAAGACCTCGCGGCGGACCGACTGCTCGATGGACTCCCCCGGCTCCACGAAGCCCGCGAGCGTCGAGAAGCGCCCCTCGGGCCAGTGCACCTGGCGGCCGAGCAGGATGCGGTCGTCCTTGTCGGTGACGGCCATGATGACGGCCGGGTCGGTGCGCGGGTAGTGCTCGGCGCCACAGGCGGGGCAGCGGCGGATATGGCCCGCGGCGGCGATGACGGTGCGCTCGCCGCAGCGCGAGCAGAAGCGGTGCAGGCGCTGCCAGTTCTCCAGGGCCACGGCGTGCACCATGAGGCCCGCGTCCCGCGGCGACAGGAGCAGCCCGGCCTCCCGCAGGCCCGCGGGCCGCGCCGACTGGTCCATGCGGCCGGGCAGGGAGTCCTTCTGGAGCGCGAAGTAGCTCACGCCCTCGTCGTCGGTGCCCAGGAAGTAGCGGTGGGTCTCGGTGACGGGCGCCTCGAAGGCGGGCGTCGTGACGAGCTCGGTGCGGCCGTCGGGGGTGTCGTCGATCAGCACCTGTCCGCCCGAGACGACGAAGACGCGGGTCGTCGGGTGGCTCCAGGCGGCGGCCAGCCACGCCTCGTCGAGGCGGTGGTGGGCGGCGCGGTCGATGCCGCTGGGCGCTGCCAGCGACAGGGGCCGGTCAGCGGTGCGGTCGGTCCAGGTGGTCACAGGTGTTTCCAACTCCCCCGGTGGAACGGGCTGTTCGGCACAGTACGGGTACGGCGGTGACGGCGGGCGTGGGGCATGGGCCCGCGCGTCACGGGCGGCGGGATCAGTCCGGGGCGGGCCCCTCGGGGGTCGTGGGCACCGACTGCGCGGGCCAGGTCGCGGCGAGATCGCCCCACAGATAGGCGGTGGTTTCGACGCCCTTCAGGAGCAGGTCGAGCTCGACCTTCTCGTTGGGGGCATGCCAGCCGTCGGACGGCACGGAGATGCCGAGGAACAGCACCGGCGCCTCCAGGACGTCCTGGAGGTCGGCCGCGGGGCCGGATCCGCCCTCGCGCGTGAAGCGGATCGGCTGCTCGAAAGCGCGCCCCATGGCGCGGGACACGGACTGCAGAGCGGGGTGGTCGAGCGGCGTCAGGCACGGGCGCGTGGCGCCGGAGAACGTGATGCCGTGCCCGATCCCGGCGGGGACCTGACCGGCCACCCACGCGCGTACGGCTTGCTCGACCTGGTCGGGGCGCTGCCCGGCCACCAGCCGGAATGAGAGCTTCAGGAAGGCCGAGGCGGGCACGATCGTCTTGCCGCCCGCGCCCTGGTAGCCGCCGCCCATGCCGTTGACCTCGGCGGTGGGGCGGGCCCAGATCCGCTCGAGCGTCGAGTAGCCGTCCTCGCCGTGCGCCGCGTGCGACTTGGCCGTACGCAGCCACTCCTGCTCGTCGAAGGGCAGCTCGGCGAAGAGTTCGCGCTCGCGGTCGGTGAGCGGCACGATCCCGTCGTAGAAGCCGGGGATCGCCACGCGCGCGTGCTCGTCGTGAAGGGCGGCGGCCAGGCGCGCGGCGGCTGTCGCCGGGTTGGGCACCGCGCCGCCGAACGAGCCGGAGTGGATGTCCTGGTCGGGGCCCGTGAGGGCGACCTCGCACTCGACGAGGCCCCGCATGCCCGTGCACACCGTGGGGGTGGTCTCGGACCACATGCCGGTGTCGGAGACGATCACAGCGTCGGCCGCGAGGCGTTCGGCCCGCTCCTCGACCAGCGCGCGGAAGTGCGGCGAACCGGACTCCTCCTCGCCCTCGATCAGCAGCTTCAGGTGCACGGCCGGGGTGCTGCGCCCGGTGGCGGCGAGGTGGGCGCGGACGCCCAGGGTGTGGAAGAAGACCTGGCCCTTGTCGTCGGCGGCACCGCGCGCGTGCAGCCGGTTTCCGTCGATCACCGGCTCGAAGGGGTCGGTATGCCAGCCGTCCTCGCGGGCGGCGGGCTGGACGTCGTGGTGGCCGTAGACCAGGACGGTCGGGGCGTCCGGTTCGGCGGCGGGCCACTCGGCGAAGACGGCGGGGGCGCCTGCCGTCTCCCAGACCTCGGTGGTCGGGAAGCCGGTGTGCTTGAGCTTGTCGGCCAGCCAGTGCGCGCTGCGGCGTACGTCGTCGGCGTGCTCGGGCTGGGCCGAGACGGACGGGATGCGCAGCCACTCCGCGAGGTCGTCGAGGAAGGCGGCGCGGTGCTCTTCGATGTACGCGCGGACGGCGCTGTCCGGGGTGCAGCTCATGCTCTTGAGCCTAGCCGGACGCCGAGCTCGTCCGGTCGGCGTCCCCCCTCGGGCCTCGGCCCGGCCGGCCGCGGCCGCCCGCCTCGCGCGCGTGGTGCCGGTTTTCGCCGTGCTGCGCGGTGGCCCGGTCGTCGGCCTCCGCGGCGTCCGGTCCGGCGAGCAGGCGCTCCAGCTCCGCGCGGCCTGGCAGCCGCTCCGGGTAGGTGGTCTTTCCGGTGCGGACGAAGACGAACGCGGCCCTCACCGCCTCCACCGGCAGGCCGTGCTGCTCGGCCCAGGCCAGGCGGTAGATGGCCAGCTGCAACGGGTCGGCGGCACCGCCGTGGCCCGTCTTCCAGTCGACGATCTCGTACGAGGTGGCGGCGCCGTCGCCGGGACCGGAGCCGTCCGCGCGGTACACCGCGTCGATGCGGCCCCTGATCACCCGCCCGGCGATGGCCAGTTGGAAGGGCGCCTCCACGCGGTACGGGGTGCGGTACGCGTACGGGGTGTGCTCGAAGGCCTCCTTGAGGGTCTCCAGGTCGCGCTCGTCGGCGATCTCGGCGTCCGCGCCGGGGAGCTCGTCCGGGTCGAGCATCGGCAGTTCGAGGGCCTCGAAGCGGGACTCGATCCAGGCGTGGAACCGGGTGCCCCTGCGGGCCGCGGGCTGCGGCGGGCGGGGCATCGGGCGCGCCAGCTCCTGCGCGAAGGCGTCCGGGTCGGCGGCCATCCGCATCACCTCGGAGGCAGTGAGCGAAAGCGGAACGGGCACGTCCCGCACGCCCGCACGCGCGCGTTGCAGCTCGGCCGTCAGGGACGCCAGGTCCTTGTCCCAGGAGGCGACGGCGCGCTCCTCCTCCGGCGTGAGGCCGGACGGCGACGCGGGCGCCCGCCGCTGCGGCACAGCGCGCGCGTGCGGGGTGGTTTCGCCGTGCTGGTGGGGGATCTCCGGGCGGGTGTGCGTCCAGGTGTCCCAGGCAGCCGGATCGTCCTCCTCCGCAGGGCCGAAATCGGGCTCTTCCGGGGGGAGTTCTTCGTACGGGACCTCCGAGTGGAGGTCCTCGGAGTACGGGTCCTCGGAGTACGGGTCCTCCTCGTCCGGGGGCGGGGGCCACTCCGGGTCGTAGGCGTCGTCCTCGGGGAGGGGGCCGGGGGCGGCCGTGGACGGGTCGTGTGCCGTCAGGGCGTCCAGGTGGGCCAGGACGGTCTCGGCGGCGGCGTGGCGGCGGGCCGCCGCGGCGGTGTCCAGGGGCAGGGGCCAGGCGACGTCAGCGGTCTCCTCGCGCAGGGCGGGGTTCTCCTCGTCCGGCTCAGGCGCGTCCGCCCACGCCTCGATCTCGCCGTGGCCCGCGGCGCAGTGGTCGTGCAGGGCGAGCAGGAAGTCGGAGGGGCCGCGGGGGCGCTTCTGGGCCGGGCCCCACCAGTGTCCTGAGCCGAGCAGGAGGGAGCGGGGGCGGGTGAACGTGACGTATCCGAGGCGGAGTTCCTCCGTACGCTGGTGGTCCTTCATCTCCTCGTGGAAGGCCTTCATGCCCTTGCTGTCCCAGGCCTCGACGTCGGGCAGCGTCGCCGCGTCACCGCGCAGCTCGTGCGGCAGCACCTTGGAGCGGGCGGTCCACTTCTCGCGGCCCTGGGTGGAGGGGAACGTTCCGGTGACGAGTCCCGGCACCGCGACGACGTCCCACTCCAGGCCCTTCGACTTGTGCGCGGTGAGCACCTTGACGGTGTTCTCGCCGCCGGGCAGCGCGTTGTCCAGGCCCTTCTCGTACTGCTCGGCCGTGCGCAGGAAGCCGAGGAAGGCGAGGAGGGACGCGGACGGGTCGTTCGCCGCGAAGGAGGCGGCGACGTCGAGGAAGTTGGCGAGGGTCTCGCGGCGGCGGGCCGCGAGCGCGTGCGGGGACGCCGACAGCTCGACGTCGAGTCCGGTGGTGGCGAGGACGCGGTGCAGTACGTCCATGAGCGGGTCGGCGAGGGAGCGGCGCAGGTCGCGCAGCTCGGCGGCGAGGCGGGCGAAGCGCACGCGCGCGTCGGCGGAGAACGGCAGCCGGTCCTGCGGCCCGTCCGCCTCGAGGAACGTGTCGAGCGCGTCCGCGAGGGAGATCACCTCCGCCGGGTCGACGCCCTCGACGGCCTCGGCGAGGCGCCGGTCGGCGTCGGCGGAATCGTCCTCCACGCGCGTGTGCTGCACGAGGAGGCGGGCCCTGCGGCCGAGCAGCGCCAGGTCGCGGGGGCCGATGCGCCAGCGCGGCCCGGTGAGCAGGCGCACGAGCGCGGCGTTGGCCCCCGGGTCCTGCAGCACCTCGCAGACGGCGACGAGATCGGCCACCTCGGGGAGGTGCAGAAGCCCGGAGAGGCCGACGACCTCGACGGGGATGTCACGGGCCACGAGCGCGCCCTGGATCTGCGCGAAGTCGTTCGCCGTACGGCACAGGACCGCGATGTCGCCGGGCTCCTTGTCGATGGCGACGAGGTGCGCGATGGAGTCGGCGAGCCACTCGATCTCCTCGGCGTGGGTGGGGAGCAGCGCGCACCGCACCGTGCCCGCGCCGACCGCGTCGGGCGCGGGCCGGAGCGCCTCCACGCCCGCGTGCAGGGCGCGCAGCGGGGCCGCCATGCCGTTGGCGAGGTCGAGGAGGCGGCCGCCGCTGCGGCGGTTCTCGCTGAGCGCGTACCGCGTGGCGGGGCTGCCGTCGGCGTGCGCGAAGTGCTCGGGGAAGTCGTCGAGGTTGGCGACGGAGGCACCGCGCCAGCCGTAGATCGCCTGGCAGGGGTCGCCGACGGCGGTCACCGCGTGCCCCGTGCCGGAGCCGAACAGGCCGGAGAGCAGGATGCGTTGGGCGACGGAGGTGTCCTGGTACTCGTCGAGCAGGACGACGCGGAACTCGTCGCGCAGGATGCGGCCGACCTCGGGGCGGGTGTCCGCGAGGGTGGCGGAGAGGGCGATCTGGTCCCCGAAGTCGAGGAGGTCGGCGGAGCGCTTGGCCGCGCGGTACCGCTCGACGAGCTCGGTGAGCTCCTGGCGCGCGGCGGCCGTCTCGGGGACCTTCCGCAGCTCCGCGTTGGAGAGCTTCACACCGTCGAGCACGCGCAGCAGCTCGGTGTCGTACGTGCGGAGCCGGGACGGTCGTACGAGGTGCTCGGCGAGCTCGGCGTCCAGGGCGAGGAGGTCGCTGACGAGGTCGGGGAAGGAGCGGGTGAGCGCCGGATAGGGGCCGGGGGCTTCGCGCAGCACGCGCGCGGCGAGCTGGAAGCGGGTGGCGTCGACGAGCAGCCGCACGCTGGGTTCGAGGCCGATGCGCAGGCCGTGGTCGGTGAGCAGCCGCCCGGCGAACGCGTGGTACGTGGAGATCACCGGCTCGCCCGGTGGGGCGTCCGGATCGATCGTGTCCGGATCCATCACTCCGGCCTTGATGAGCGCGGTGCGCACGCGCTCGGCGAGTTCGCCCGCCGCTTTGTTCGTGAACGTGAGGCCGAGGACCTGCTCGGGGGCGACCTGGCCGGTGCCGACCAGCCAGACCACCCGGGCCGCCATCACCGTCGTCTTGCCGGAGCCGGCTCCGGCCACGATCACCTGCGGGGCGGGCGGCGCCACGATGCAGGCCGTCTGCTCCGGTGTGAACGGGATGCCGAGGAGCTCCTTGAGCTGCTCGGGATCAGTGATACGCGAGGACACTCCAGAGAGGCTAACGGCGGCCACTGACAACCCGGGCATCCCGGGAGCCGGCGGCCGCCGCATCGCTCAGCGCACGGGGGGTCAGGAACCCGTGAGCACAGGGGTCAGGAACCCGCGAGCACGGGGTCAGGAACCCGCCATGAGGTCCTTCATGTCGGCGATCTCGGAGGCCGGCGGGGCCTCGACCTCGACCTTGTCGTTGAAGTCGGTGAAGTTCATGGTGTTGGGGTCGTCGCCGCCCTTGGTGACGGCGCGCAGGAAGTAGGGCTCACCCTCGGCCGCGACGTAGAAGGTGACGGTCTCGCCGCCGGACTTCTTCTTGGTGAGGGTGGCCGCCTTCTGGCCGTCGACCTCGGAGTCCTCGCCGCGCTTGACGCCCTTGAGGTCGCCCTCCTTGAAGAGGGACTTCAGGTCGCACATGTCGTCGTTCTGGCCGGAGGGCACCTTCACCCAGCGGTCGCCGACCTTCTTGGCGGTGGCCTCGTCGCCGAGGGTGCCCTTCCAGTAGGCGGTGTCGCCCTTCATGTAGCTGTTCTTGTCGATCACGCGGATGTCGACCTTGCCCATGTCGGCGGACTTCATCTCGCCGTTGCAGGCACCGCCCTTGGCGATCTGGAATTCGATCGAGGTGGCCTTGCCGCTCTGCTTGCCCTCGGCCGAGAGCTTCACGGAGTCGACGCCGCTGGTCGCCTTGGACGCCTTGTCGGCGATCTTGTCGGCGCTCATGCCCTCGAAGGGGTCCTTGTCGCCGAAGCAGCCGGTGACGCTGACGAGTGCGGCCGCGCAGGCCACTGCCGTCGCCAGGACCTTCCGATTGGCTGCCATGTGTATGTCCCCTCCTGGGTACCGATGTCGCGGTGTGCTTTACGTGGACTTTACGTCGGCGATGAGGCGGAACCGGTCACTCCGGGCGTGGGATGGATCACGCCCGGCAACATCCCGGGTCCGCGAGAAAGCTCACTCCACTACGTGCCGCCCCTCGGCCCGCGCGCTGCACGAGGCCCGGAACGAACAGTGCGTGCAGTGCTGGCCGGTGCTCGGCGAGAACCGTTCGTCGAGCACCTTGCCGGCCGCGGTGGCCAGCAGGTCGCCCACCCACTGCCCGGTCAGACCGTCCTGGGTCTGCACCTTGGGGAGCGCCTCGCCGCCGTCCCTCTTGGCGGCGGGCTGACGCAGCTGCACCAGTTCCGCGCCGCCCGGCTCGGGTCTCTGCCCGTCGAAGACGTCGTCGACGGCGCCTTCGCGCACCGCCAGCTGATAGACGGCGAGTTGGGGATGGCGGTCCACCTCGGCCGCCGTGGGCGCCTGTTTGCCCGTCTTGAAATCGACCACATAGGCGCGCCCTTCGGCGTCCGCCTCCACCCGGTCCATCGAGCCGCGGATCCGCACCTCATAGGAGCCCGCTTCCAGCGTGACGTCGAAATCGTGCTCAGTGGCGACCGGCGTACGCCCGGGACGGGTGCCGTTGGTGTCGACGTGCCAGCGCAGGAAGCGTTCGAGCGCCACGCGCGCGTGCTCCTTCTCCTGGGCCGACTTCCAGGGGGCGTCGAACGCGAGCGCGTCCCACACCGAGTCGAGCCGCTCCATCAGCACCGAGAGGTCGGCCGGGGTACGCCCGGAGGCGACCTCGTCGGCCAGGACGTGCACGACGTTGCCGAAGCCCTGTGCGGCGGTCGCGGGAGCGTCGGCCTTCACCTCGCGGCCCAGGAACCACTGCAGGGAGCAGGTGTTGGCGAGCTGGTCGAGGGCGCTTCCGGAGAGGACGACCGGCTGGTCGCGCTCCCGCAGGGGCACCGCGCTGTGCGTGGGCTCGTACATGCCCCACCAGCGGGACGGGTGCGCGGTCGGCACGAGCGGCCTGCCGTCCTCGTCGCGCAGCGCGGCGAGCCGGGCCAGGCGCTCGGCCGCCGCCTCGCGCAGGGTGTCCGAGACGCGCGGGTCGACGGTCGTGGCGCGCAGCTCGGCGACGAGCGCGGCGACGGACAGCGGGCGACGCGGGCGACCGGTGACGTTCTGCGGTTCGACGCCGAGTTCCGTCAGGAAGCGGGAGGGCTGGTCGCCGTCGTCCGCCGCTGCCTTCACCGCCGTGACGACGAGCCGCTCGCACGCGCGCGTGGCGGCGACGTAGTACAGGCGGCGCTCCTCCGCCAACAGGGCGCCCGGCGTGAGGGGTTCGGCGAGGCCGTCGCGGCCGATGCGGTCCGCCTCCAGGAGGGAGCCGCGGCGGCGCAGATCGGGCCACAGCCCCTCCTGCACGCCCGCGACGACCACGAGGCGCCACTGCAGCCCCTTGGAGCGGTGCGCGGTCATCAGGCGTACGGCGTCGGGGCGCACCGCCCTCCTGGTGAGGGTGTCGGCGGCGATGTCCTGGGCCTCGACCTCGCCGAGGAAGTTCAGGGCGCCGCGTCCGCCGCTGCGCTCCTCCGCACGGGCCGCGGTCGCGAACAGGGCGCAGACGGCGTCCAGATCACGGTCGGCGTTGCGGCCCGAGGCGCCGCCGCGCCGCGCGGTGCGCTCGAGGCGGGTCGGCCAGGGCGTGCCGCTCCACAACTCCCACAGGGCCTCCTCGGCGGTGCCGCCGCCGGCGAGCAACAGCCGCGTACGGCGCAGCAGTTCCGCGAGGCGCCGGGCGCCGCCCGCGTACGACGGATCGTGCGCGACGAGCCTCTCCGGCTCGGCCAGGGCGCGCGCGAGCAGGACGTCCGACGGGGGCGGCACGCGGTTGCCCCCGGCGCGCTCCTCGTCCCGCAGGGCCCGCCCGAGGCGCCGCAGATCGGCGGCGTCGGTGCCGCCGAGCGGTGAGGAGAGCAGGGCGAGGGCGCGCTCGGTGCTGAGCCAGGGGACGGTTGTGCCGCCGTCCGGGGCGGCGGCCGGGGCGGCGGCCGGGTCGGCGGCCGGGTCGCCGTCCGGGTCGGCGGCCGGGTCGGCGGAGGAACCTCCGGGCTGCTTCTCTGTGGTGCCGGTCTCCGGCGCTCCCCTTGTGGTACCGGTTTCGGGCTCCCCCTCTGTAGTGCCGGTTTCCGGCGCTTCCTCTGTAGTGCCGGCCCCGGACTCCCTCTCTGTGTCGGGCGACCCTGTAGTGCCGGTTTCGGAAGCCGTCGCCGTGACCGCCTCCGCCGCCGCGCGCAGGGCCTCCAGGAGCGGGGCCACCGCGGGCTCCTCGCGCAGGGCCACGTCGTTGCCGTCGACCTCCACCGGGACGCCCGCCGACGTCAGGGCCCGGCGGACCGCCGGGATGCGGACGCCCGCGCGGACGAGCACGGCCATGTCGGACCAGGCGACGCCGTCCTCCAGGTGGGCGCGGCGCAGGATGTCCGCGACGTTCTCCAGCTCCGCACCCGGCGTCGGGTACGTGAACACGTCGAGTCGGCCGCCCTCGTCGACCGCACGCAGCGCGCGGTGGCGCCGTACCTGCTCGGCGGGCAGGCGCGGCAGCGGCATCCGCTGGGTGATCCGGCGGGTGGCCTCCAGGAGGGCGGAGCCGGAGCGGCGCGACGTCGTGAGCACCTCGACCGGGGCCGGGCGGCCGTCGGCCCGGCGGAAGGTGTCGGGGAAGTCGAGGATGCCGTTCACGTCGGCGCCGCGGAACGCGTAGATCGACTGGTCCGGGTCACCGAACGCGACCAAGGTATGCCTCCCGCCGGACAGCGCCTGGAGGAGCCGTACCTGCGCGGGGTCCGTGTCCTGGTACTCGTCGACGAAGACCGCGTCGTAGCGCGCGGCCAGCTGGTCGGCGACGTCGTCCTGGCGGGCGAGCAGCACCGCGCGGTGCACGAGTTCGGCGTAGTCGAGGACCCCCTGCGCGTCCAGGACGTCCAGGTACTCGGCGAGGAACGCGGCCGCCGCACCCCAGTCGGGGCGGCCGGTGCGGCGCGCGAAGTCCCCGAGGGCGGAGGGGCCGAGGCCGAGCTCACGGCTGCGGGCGAGGACCGCGCGCACCTCGTCGGCGAAGCCGCGCGTCGTCAGGCAGGCGCGCAGCTCGTCAGGCCACCGCACGCGCGCGTGGCCGCTGTTCTCGAGGTCGATCTCGCCTTCGAGGAGCTCGCGTACGACGACGTCCTGCTCGGGTCCCGACAGCAGCCGCAGCGGTTCGACGAACAGTTCGGCGTCCTGGTGGGCGCGGACCAGGGCGTAGCAGAACGAGTGGAACGTGGTGGCCCGCGGGGCGGAGACGCCGCCGATGCGCATCGCCATACGATCGCGCAGCTCCACCGCCGCCTTGCGGCTGAACGTGAGCACCAGGATCCGCTCGGGATCGGTGCCCTTGGCGATCCGGGCGGCGACCGCCTCCACAAGAGTGGTGGATTTTCCGGTGCCCGGACCGGCGAGCACGAGCAGCGGTCCGCCCGCATGGTCAACCACCGCGCGCTGTGGTGCGTCAAGACGAGGGGGATCCACTCTGACCGGCGGAGTACGCACCAGTCGGTACGCACGGGTGCCCCCCTGACGCACGGATGCGTCGGGAGCGCGCCGTTCGGAAGTAGAGGAGCTCACGTGGATCGCCGGTCCTGGTGGGTGTGCTGGGTGGAGAAGGGGCCGTGGGCCCCGGTGGTCGTCGGACGGCCGCCGCGTGCCGCGCGAGCGGTGGCGGCGGTTCGCGGCGGCGGTCCGGTGACTGCCGCGCTCGACGCTACGCCAGTCGCCGACCGGAACGCGCCGCTTCCCCGGCTTCGTCCGCCCCGCCGCAGGCCGGAAGCCTCTCGCCCCCGACCGGAAGCCCGTCGCCACAGGCCGGAAGCCTCTCACCCCCGACCGGAAGCCCGTCGCCACAGGCCGGAAGCCTCTCGCCGCAAGCCGGGAGCCTCTCGCCTCCGGCCGGAGGCGCGTCGCCACAGGCCGGAGGCGCGTCGCCACAGGCCGGAGGCGCGTCGCCACAGGCCGGAGGCGCGTCGCCACAGGCCGGAGGCGCGTCGCCACAGGCCGGAGGCGCGTCGCCACAGGCCGGAGGCGTGTCGCCCGTACGGTCCAGCAGGCACCCGCGGTGGCGCCGCATACCGGAAGCTGTCCCTTGTGACGCCCCGCTCAGCCGTCCCCGCCGTCTCAGCCGCCCCCTCCGCCCCCTCCATCACCTCCATCCCCTCCATCCCCGCCGTCCCAGCGCGCCCGCCTCATGTCGAGGCGCTGTTCACCGGCGCCCGTGCTGCGCAGCGGGGTGGCCTCGACGCGGTAGCGCTCCAGGGCGCGCCGCTCGTGCCCCGGCAGCAGGAGGCCGTCGGCCCGGACCACGCGCCACCAGGGCACCGCCCCGCCGTACAGCGCCATCACGCGGCCGACCTGGCGCGGGCCGCCCTCGCCCAGCCACTCCGCGATGTCCCCGTACGTCAGCACGCGGCCGGGCGGGATGCGCTCCGCGACCTGGAGCACCCGCTCCGCGTAGTCCGGAAGTTCCGGCAGGCTCTCCTCGCTCATCCGGCCCATATTGCCGCACCCCACCGACAATCCGGGCGGGCGAGGGAGCATGGTTCTGTGAACCCCGGGTGTGCGTATCAGGGACACAGTCCGACGGCTGAATGCACCCTGATGCCCCCTGTTGTCAGCGGGTCGTGCCACCATCATCCGGACGGTGACTGGTGATACGCGAGGAAAACGGGACGGAGAAGGATCAGGGAGTGCAGCCCCCCAAGGACGAGCGCACCCCTGACACGCCGTCGCGCCCGGACACCGACGGCCCGCGCGAGACGGACGACGCAGCACGCGAGACGGACGACGCAGCACGCGGGCGGAGCCCGGCCGCGCACCCCGAAGCCCCCGTACCGCACGGCGCCACCGCCTCCACGGCCACCGGCGCCGGCGCCGGCGACGAGGTCGAGGGGGACGAACCGCTCCTGCCCGCGCGGGTGCACCGGCCGTCCGACCTCATGCGCATGCTGGTCGGGATCCTGGCCGTCGTGCTCGTGCTGTCGATCGCGGCGTTCGCGCACGGCACCACGTCCGGCCTCGAACAGGACATCAACAAGGGCACCGACCAGGCGCCCGACCTGCTGATCAAGTTCGCCGGACTGAGCGCCTCCATCGCGGTGCTGCTCGTACCGGTGGCCTTCGCGATCGAGCGGCTCATCAAGCGCGACGGGCTGCGCATCGCCGACGGCGTGCTCGCCGCCGTGCTCGCCCACGGTGTGACGCTCGCCACCGACCTGTGGGTGGCGAAGGCCGCGCCCGACTCGATCCAGGACGCGCTGACCCGGCCGCTCGTGGAGGACCCGGGCGCGCTGACCGACCCGGTGCACGGCTACCTCGCGCCGGTCATCGCGTACATGACGGCCGTCGGGATGTCCCGAAGACCGCGCTGGCGCGTGGTGCTGTGGACGGTGCTGCTGCTCGACGCGCTCTCGATGCTCGTCGCCGGGTTCACCACCCCGTTCTCGATCATCCTGACGGTCCTGATCGGCTGGACCGTCGCGTACGGAACGCTCTACGCGGTCGGCTCCCCCAACGTCCGGCCCACCGGGCAGACGCTGCTCGCCGGGCTGCGGCACGTCGGGTTCCGGCCGGTCAGCGCCGCGCGCGCGGAGGACGCGGCGGAGTCCACCGAAGCGGGCGACCGCGGCCGCCGCTACTTCGTCACCCTGGAGGACGGCCCGCCGCTGGACGTCACGGTCGTCGACCGGGAGCAGCAGGCGCAGGGCTTCTTTTACCGCGTGTGGCGCCGGCTCACGCTGCGCGGCATCACCACCCGCCGCAGCCTGCAGTCGCTGCGCCAGGCCCTGGAGCAGGAGGCGCTCCTCTCGTACGCGGCGATCGCGGCCGGGGCCAACGCGCCGAAGCTGATCGCCACGTCCGAGCTCGGGCCCGACGCGGTGATGCTCGTCTACGAGCACCTGGGCGGGCGCTCCCTGGACGCGCTGTCCGACGAGGAGATCACCGACGGCCTGATGCGGGACACCTGGCTGCAGGTGCAGGCGCTGCAGTCGCGGCGGATCGCGCACCGGCGCCTCGCGGGCGACTCGATTCTGGTGGATCGTTCCGGCAAGGTGATCATCACGGATCTGCGGGGCGGCGAGATCGCCGCCGGTGACCTGGTCCTGCGGATGGACATCGCGCAGCTGCTCACCACGTTCGGCCTGCGCACCGGTGCCGAGCGCGCGGTGGACGCGGCGGTCGGCGTGCTCGGTCCCGACGCGGTCGCGGACTGTCTGCCGCTGCTGCAGCCGATCGCGCTGACCCGGTCGACCCGGTCGACGCTGCGCAAGCTCGGCCGGGAGCGGTCCCAGCGCGAGCGCGAGGCGGTCCTGGAGGCGTCCCGTAAGTCCAAGCAGGCGCGCGAGGAGAGCGGAACCGAGTCCGCCGCATCGGAACGCAAGGCGGCGAAGGGCCACAAGCAGGCCGAGAAGCGGGCCCTTGACGAGGCGCTCGACGTGGCCCGCGAGGAGGATCTGCTCACCCAGATCCGGCACGAGGTGCTGAAGATCAGGCCGCAGGCGCCGGTCGAGCCCGCGCAGCTGGAGCGGATCAAGCCGCGCACCCTGATCAGCTTCCTCGCCGGGGCGATCGGCGCGTACTTCCTGCTCTCGCAGCTCACCGGCGTCGACTTCGTGAAGCTCTTCGAAGAGGCCAAGTGGGGCTGGGTGCTCGCCGCGGTGGGGTTCTCCGCGCTCAGCTACGTGGCGGCGGCGATGGCGCTGCTCGGCTTCGTGCCGGAGCGGGTGCCGTTCGTACGGACGGTGGCGGCGCAGGTCGCCGGGTCGTTCGTGAAGATCGTGGCGCCCGCGGCGGTCGGCGGAGTGGCGCTCAACACCCGGTTCCTGCAGCGGGCCGGGGTCCGCTCGGGGCTCGCGGTGGCGTCGGTGGGCGCGTCCCAGCTCTTCGGCCTCGGCTCGCACATCCTGCTGCTGCTGACGATGGGTTATCTGACGGGTACGGAGAAGACTCCGGAGCTGACCCCGTCCCGTACGGTCATCGCGGGCCTGCTGACCGTCGCGGTGCTCGTGCTCGTGGTGACGGCGATCCCGTTCCTGCGGCAGTTCGTGGCGACGCGGCTGCGGTCGCTGTTCGCGGGGGTCGTGCCGCGCATGCTGGACGTGCTGCAGCGGCCGCAGAAGCTGATCACCGGCATCGGCGGCATGCTGCTGCTCACCGCGATGTTCGTGCTCTGCCTGGACGCGTCGGTACGGGCCTTCTCCACCGACGAGACCGTCTCGCTGAGCTTGGCCGGTGTCGCCGTGGTCTTCCTCGCGGGCAACGCGCTCGGCTCGGCGGCACCGACGCCCGGCGGTGTGGGTGCGGTCGAGGCGACGCTGACGTTCGGTCTGGTGGCGATCGGCCTGCCGAAGGAGGTCGCGGCGCCCGCGGTGCTGCTGTACCGGCTGCTCACTCTGTGGCTGCCGGTTCTGCCGGGCTGGTTGTGCTTCAACCATCTGACGCGCAAGGGCGCGCTCTGAGGCCGTCTCAGTGGCCGCTCAGTACACCAGCGGCAGTGCGGTTCAGTACACCAGCAGCAGCGCGGTGAGGAGCATCAGCGACCCCACCACCTCCACGGCCCCCACGACCGCCGGCTTCAGCCCGCGTCCCGGCAGCAGCACGGCCCGCGCGAGGTAGCCCGCGAAGGGGACGGCGAGCCAGGGGCTCAGCAGCGCCGCGGCGCCCACCGCCACGGCGTGGTACGCGACCGAACCCCGGTAGTACGCCCGCGAGTTGCGCTCCCTGATCATCGTCTTCACGTACGGCACGGTCCCGGCGAAGTAGAGCAGGCACGCGAGCGCCGGCCCGGCGGCACCCCAACCGCCCTCCCCAAGGCGGTGGGCGACGAGGAGCATGCCGCAGGCCGGGACCACGGCGGCCAGGCCGTTGAGGAGGGCGCGTTCCCGGTTACGCCGGGCGTAGAGGGTGTTGACGGCGACGATCGGGGCCGCGCAGGCCGCCGCGAGCAGCAGCCACGGGTAGGCGAGGGCCAGCGGCACACCGAGCACGGCGCAGGCCGTACCGAAGACGAGGGCGGGGCGGACGTGGCGGCGCGGCGCCCGCGGGTTGCGGGACGCGCGGCGCAGACGCAGCCACTGCTGGGCGTGGTGCACCGCGGCGTAGCCGAGCAGCCAGGCCGCGAACAGCGGCAGGTGGGCCGGGCGCGGAGTGCCCAGGAAGGTGCCCGCGAGGAAGGGGACGGCGAGCATCGCCCAGGCGCCGTGCTGATCAGGCAGCCAGACACTCTTCCGCCTGCCCTTCCCGCGGCCCATTCCGCCGCCCTTCCCGCTGCCCTTTCGGTCACTCCTCCCGGCGGCACTCCCCCTTTCTGCCACTCCCGGAATTCCCTTCCCTTTACCGCCACTTGACCCGCCTTCAAGCATCGCATCAGCGAGCCCCCGAAATTCGGGAACGAGGTCCCGTACGACCGGGACCATTGTCGTCGGATTCGTCCTGTGGGCGCCCCTAGGGTCGGGAACAGGACGAATTCCGTACGGCCGGGAGGTCGCGTTGCAGCAGCAGAAGTCGCCGCCGGAGCAGGAGCAGGGCGCTGCGGAACGGCTGGTCAGGGCGGGCAGCTTCTTCCGGCGGGCCGAGGTCTCCGGGGACCTGCGCACGGTGCACCACACCGGCGGGCGCGCGGGCGAGGCCTTCTACCGGGACCGGTGGAGCCACGACAAGGTCGTGCACTCCACGCACGGCGTGAACTGCACGGGTTCCTGCCGTTGGAAGGTGTACGTCAAGGACGGCGTCATCACCTGGGAGACGCAGGCCACGGACTATCCGTCGGTGGGTCCTGACCGTCCCGAGTACGAGCCGCGCGGCTGCCCGCGCGGCGCCGCGTTCTCCTGGTACACGTACTCGCCGACGCGTGTGCGCCATCCGCACGTGCGCGGCGTGCTCCTGGAGATGTACCGGGAGGCGAAGCGCCGCCTGAAGGACCCGGTGCTCGCCTGGGCGGACATCCAGCGGGACCCCGAGCGGCGGCGCCGCTACCAACGGGCGCGCGGCAAGGGCGGGTTGGTCAGGGCGAGCTGGGACGAGGCCGTGGAGATCGCCGCCGCGGCGCATGTGCACACCATCAAGGAGCACGGCCCGGACCGCGTCGCCGGGTTCTCGCCGATCCCCGCGATGTCGATGGCCTCGCACGCGGCGGGCGCCCGCTTCCACTCGCTGATCGGCGCGCCGATGCTGTCGTTCTACGACTGGTACGCGGACCTCCCCGTGGCCTCGCCGCAGGTCTTCGGCGACCAGACCGACGTACCGGAGTCCGGGGACTGGTGGGACGCCGCGTATCTGATGATGTGGGGCTCCAACGTGCCCGTCACGCGCACGCCGGACGCGCACTGGATGACGGAGGCACGGTATCGCGGCCAGAAAGTCGTCACCGTTTCACCGGACTTCGCGGACAACACGAAGTTCGCCGACGAGTGGATGCATCCGCACCCCGGCACGGACGGCGCGCTCGCCCTCTCGATGGGGCACGTGATCCTCAAGGAGTTCTTCGTCGAGAAGAAGACGGAGTTCTTCGAGAATTACGTACGGCAGTACACGGATCTGCCTTTCCTGGTCGGCCTCGCCGAAAGCGAACAGGGCCTCGTGCCCGGCAAGTTCCTCACCGCCGAGGACCTCGGGCAGCAGACCGAGAACGCCGCGTGGAAGACCGTGCTCGTGGACGACGAGAGCGGTGAACTCACCGTCCCGAACGGCACCCTCGGCCACCGCTGGGGCAAGAACGAGACCCCCGAGTGGAACCTCGACCTCGGCGGCACCGTGCCCCGGCTCAGCCTCCTCGACCACGCCGACGACACGGTGACGGTCGCTCTGCCCCGCTTCGACGAGGAGGGCGTCGTACGCCGGGGAGTGCCCGTCCGCCGGGTCGGCGACCGGCTCGTCACCACGGTCTTCGACCTGCTGCTCGCCCAGTACGGCGTGGCCCGCGACGGCCTGCCCGGCGACTGGCCGTCCTCGTACGAGGACGCCTCGACGCCCGGCACCCCGGCCTGGCAGGAGGCCCTCACCTCCGTTCCCACGGCCCAAGTGACCCGTGTGGCACAGGAGTTCGCCCGGACCGCCGAGGAGTCACAGGGCCGCTGCATGATCCTGATGGGCGCCGGGACCAACCACTGGTTCCACTCCGAGACCACCTACCGCGCGTTCCTCGCCCTGCTCACCCTCACCGGCTGCCAGGGCCGCAACGGCGGCGGCTGGGGCCACTACGTCGGCCAGGAGAAGTGCCGCCCGGTGACCGGCTGGGCCACCCTGGCGAGCGCGAGCGACTGGTCGCGCCCGCCCCGGCACATGATCGGCGCGGGCTGGTTCTACCTGCACACCGGCCAGTGGCGCTACGACACGCTGCCCGCCGACGCGCTCGCCTCCCCGCTCGCCGAGGGCCGCTTCACCGGCATGACCGGCGCCGACTGCCTGGCCGCGGCCGCGCGCATGGGGTGGATGCCCTCGTACCCGACGTTCGACCGCAATCCGCTGGAGCTCGGCGCGCACGAGGACCCGGTCGCGCACACCGTCCAGATGCTCAAGGACGGCGAACTCGGCTTCGCGGGCGAGGACCCGGACGCGCCGGAGAACTGGCCGCGCGTGCTCAACGTCTGGCGGGCCAACCTCCTCGGATCCAGCTCCAAGGGCAACGAGTACTTCCTGAAGCACCTGCTCGGCACGCACTCCAACCTGCCCGAGGACGGGCCGCGCTGCACGCCGCGCGATGTGACATGGCGCGCCGAGGACGTGGAGGGCAAGCTCGACCTGCTGCTCGCCCTGGACTTCCGGATGACCTCGACGACGCTGCTCAGCGATGTCGTGCTGCCCGCGGCGACCTGGTACGAGAAGCACGACCTGTCGTCCACCGACATGCACCCGTTCCTGCACGCCTTCACACCGGCCGTCGACCCGCCCTGGCAGGCCCGCTCCGACTACGACGCGTTCCACGCGATAGCCCGGCGCTTCGGCGAGCTCGCCGCGGAGCACCTGGGCGTACGCCGCGACCTCGTCGCGACCGCGCTGCAGCACGACACCCCGGGTGGCGAGATGGCCCAGCCCGGCGGGGTCGCGCTCGACTGGTCGAAGGGCGAGTGCGCGCCGGTGCCCGGCCGGACCATGTACAACCTCGCGGTCGTGGAGCGGGACTACGGCGCCGTGGGCGAGAAGTTCGCCGCGCTCGGCCCGCTCGTCGACACCCTCGGCGTGACCACGAAGGCGATCACCTACGAGGTCGGCGAGGAGGTCGCCTATCTGAAGGCGAAGAACGGGACGGTACGGGAGGGAGTGGCGGCCGGACGGCCCCGCCTGGACACCGCGCAGCGCGCCTGCGAGACGATCCTGCGGCTCTCCGGCACCTCCAACGGGCGCCTCGCGACGCAGGGTTTCCACACTCTTGAGCGGCAGGTCGGCACGGAGATGGCGCATCTGGCCGCCGAGGCGGAGGGCAGGCGGATCTCGTTCGCTGACACGCAGGCCAGGCCCGCACCGGTGATCACGTCGCCGGAGTGGTCCGGCAGCGAGGCCGGAGGCCGCCGCTACACCGCGTTCACGGTCAACACCGAGCACCTGAAGCCCTGGCACACGCTCACCGGACGCCAGCACTTCTTCCTCGACCACGACTGGATCCACGAGGTCGGCGAGGCCCTGCCGGTCTACAAGCCGCCCCTTGACATGCACCGGCTGTACGGGGAGCCCCAGTTGGGGCGGGTGGACGAGAAGACCGTCGCCGTGCGCTACCTCACCCCGCACAACAAGTGGGCGATCCACTCCCAGTACCAGGACAACCTGTACATGATGACGCTCGGCCGGGGCGGGCAGACCGTGTGGATGTCACCGCAGGACGCCGAGGCCATCGGGGTCCGGGACAACGACTGGATCGAGGCCGTCAACCGCAACGGCGTCGTCACGGCCCGCGCGATCGTCTCCCACAAGATGCCGCCCGGCACCGTCTACATGAACCACGCGCAGGAGCGCACCGTCGGCGTCCCGAAGACGCAGCGGACCGGGCGCCGCGGCGGCATCCACAACTCGCTGACCCGCGTGATGCTCAAACCCACCCATCTCATCGGCGGATACGCCCAGTTGACCTGGGCCTTCAACTATCTGGGCCCGACGGGCAACCAGCGCGACGAGGTCACGGTCATCCGCCGCCGCGACCAGGAAGTGCGGTACTGACATGCCCCCAGGCGAAGCCAGAATCGGACGCGTCATGGCACAGGTCGCCATGGTCATGAACCTCGACAAGTGCATCGGCTGCCACACCTGCTCCGTCACCTGCAAGCAGGCGTGGACCAACCGCAAGGGCACCGAGTACGTCTGGTTCAACAACGTCGAGACCCTCCCGGGCCAGGGCTATCCGCGCCGCTGGGAGGACCAGGAGAAGTGGAAGGGCGGCTGGGAGCGCACCCGCTCCGGCCGGCTCCGGCTGCGCGCCGGCAGCCGTCTCAAGCGCCTCGGCCACCTCTTCGCCAACCCCGAACTGCCCGGGATCGACGACTACTACCAGCCCTGGACGTACGAGTACCGGAACCTCACCGACGCCCCGGCCGGTGACGACCTGCCGGTCGCGCGGCCGGTGAACCAGATCACCGGTGAGGCGATCGACACGATCGAGTGGGGCCCCAACTGGGACGACAACCTGGGCGGTGCGCCCGAGCACGCCGTCAAGGACCCGCTCGTGGAGAAGATCCGCGACGAGGTCGGCGAGCGGATCCGGATGGAGTTCGAGCAGAGCTTCCTGTTCTATCTGCCGCGGGTCTGCGAGCACTGCCTCAACCCGGCGTGCGTCGCGGCCTGTCCCTCCGGGGCCATGTACAAGCGCGCCGAGGACGGCATCGTCCTGGTCGACCAGGAGCAGTGCCGCGGCTGGCGGATGTGCGTCAGCAGCTGCCCGTACAAGAAGGTGTACTTCAACCACGCCACCGGCAAGGCAGAGAAGTGCACGTTCTGCTTCCCGCGCGTGGAGGTGGGCCTGCCCACGGTGTGCTCGGAGACCTGCGTGGGGCGGATGCGCTACCTCGGGGTGATGCTGTACGACGCCGACAAGGTCGGCGAGGCGGCGGCCGTCGAGGACGAACACGACCTGTATCCGGCCCAGTTGGAGGCCTTCCTCGACCCGCACGACCCGGCCGTGGCCGCCGCCGCGCGCGCCGCGGGCATCACCGACGAGTGGCTGGACGCGGCCCGCCGCTCCCCCGTCTTCGACCTGATCCGCACCTACCAGGTGGCGCTCCCGCTGCATCCGGAGTACCGCACGATGCCGATGGTCTGGTACGTGCCGCCGCTCTCCCCCGTCGTCGACGCGGTCGCCGCGGCCGGGCGGGACGGGGAGGACGCGGGCAACCTGTTCGGCGCGATCGACGCGCTGCGCATCCCCGTCGAGTACCTCGCGGAGCTGCTCACCGCCGGGGACACGTACCCCGTGGACGCGGTCCTGCGCCGGATGGCCGCGATGCGCGCCTACATGCGGCGCGTCAACCTCGGCCAGGAGCGGGACGAGTCCGCCGCACGCGCGGTGGGCCTGTCCGGCACGGAGATGGAGGACCTGTTCCGGCTGCTCGCGATCGCCAAGTACGAGGACCGCTACGTCGTGCCGACGTCGGCGCGCGCGGACGCCGAGGCCCTCGCCGACGCGCACCCGCTTGACCCGGACGCCGCCGCGTGCCCGGTCTCCGCCGAGGCGTTCGGCGAGAGCCCGGTCCTGCTCAACCTCAGCCCCACCCGGAGGAGTTCATGAACCCGGACGCCGTCGTTCAGCTGGTCGCGGGCCGCTGCCTGCAGTACCCGGACGCCCGCCTGTACGCGGACCTCGACGCACTCGACGAGGCCCTGGACGGTGCGGCGGCCCGGCCTGCCGCGCTGCTGCGGGAGTTCCTCGGGCACGCGCGCGTGGTGCCGGAAATCGACCTGGCCGCGCACTACACGGACACCTTCGACACCCGTAACCGCCGCTGCCTGTACCTGACTTGGTGGACGGACGGCGACACCCGCAACCGGGGCCTGTCCCTGGTCCGGCTGAAGCGGATCTACCGGGACTTCGGCCTGGAGTTCAGCTCCGAGGAACTGCCCGACTTCCTGCCCGTGGCCCTGGAGTTCGCCGCCCTGCACCCGGAGGCCGGAACCCGCCTCCTCCAGGAGCACCGGGCCGGGCTCGAACTGCTGCGGCTCGCCGTGACCGAGGCGGGCACCCCGTACGCGCGCGTGCTGCGGGCGGTCTGTGCCACGCTGCCGGGCCCCTCGCCGCAGACGAAGGCCGAGGCGAAGGCACTCGCCCGCTCGGGCCCGCCGAGCGAGGCGGTCGGCATGGAGCCGCTCGGCCCCGGCGTCGACCTGCCCTGGCCCAAGGCTCCCGCGAGGGCGGCCGCCTGATGGACCTCATCCTCTGGGGCGTCCTGCCGTACGCGAGCGTCGTCCTGCTCGTCGCGGGGCTCGTGTGGCGGGCCCGGCACGACCGGTTCGGCTGGACCACGCACTCCTCGCAGGTGCACGAGTCCCGGCTGCTGCGCATCGGCTCGCCGCTGTTCCACTTCGGCATGGCCTTCGTGGTGCTCGGGCACGTCGTGGGCCTGCTGATCCCGAAGAGCTGGACGGACGCGGTGGGTGTCGACGACCACACCTACCACCTGCTCGCCGTCTCCACCGGCGCGGTCGCGGGGGTCGCCGCGGCCGTCGGCATCGGCATCCTCGTCCACCGCCGCCTCACGGTCCGCGCGGTGCGCCGGGCGACGCTGCGCAGCGACCACCTGATGTACACGGTGCTGCTCGGCGCGATGGCCCTCGGCATCCTCGCCACCGTCCTCAACAGCGCGGGCGCCATGGGCGACTACAACTACCGCGACGGCGTCTCCCTCTGGTTCCGCTCCCTGTTCACACTCCAGCCGGACTACGCCCTGATGGGCCGGGCCCCGCTCGCCTTCCAGCTGCACGTCCTGTTCGGCCTGGCCCTGTTCACGCTGATCCCGTACTCCCGCCTGGTTCACATGGTCAGCGCCCCGCTGACGTACCTGTTCCGCCCGTACGTGGTGTACCGCGGACGGGACACGGGCCAGCTGGAGCAGCGGAAGGCCCGGCGGGGCTGGGAGCGGGCGTCGTGAACGCCCCGCGCGTGGTGGTGCGGCGGCCCCGGCACGCCGTCGGGGAGCGCCCGTTCCTCGTCATCTGGGAGTCCACGCGCGCCTGCCCCCTCGCCTGCCTGCACTGCCGGGCCGAGGCACAGCCGCGCCGCCACCCGGACGAGCTGAACGGCGCGGAGGCCCGCCGGCTGATGGACCAGATCGCGGCGTTCGGCACACCGCACCCCTTGTTCGTGATCACCGGCGGCGACCCGTTCCAGCGCCCCGACCTGGACGACCTGATCGCGTACGGCACGGCGCTCGGCCTGCGCGTCGCGGTCTCGCCCTCGGGCACGCCGACGCTGACCCGGGACAGCCTGGCGCGCGTGCGGGACGCGGGCGCCGTCGCCCTGTCGCTCTCCCTCGACGGCTCGACCGCCGAGCGCCACGACGCGTTCCGGGGTGTGCCCGGCGTGTACGACCTGACGCTCAACGCCTGGCGCGCGGCCCGTGAACTCGGCCTCAAAGTGCAGATCAACACCACCGTCACCCGGCACAGCCTGCACGACCTCGCCGACCTGGCGGCCGTCGTGCGGCGCGAGGGCGCGATGCTGTGGAGCGGTTTCGTGCTCGTGCCCACCGGACGCGGCGGGCAACTCCGCTCGCTGAGCGCGACGGAGGTCGAGGACGCCCTGCACTTCCTGTACGACACGGGCGCCGTGCTCGCCACGAAGACCACCGAGGGCCACCACTTCCGCCGGATCGTGCTCCAGCGCACGGTCCTGGAACGGCACGGGGAACGCCCCGCGACCGGACCCCTGTACGCGGCGCTGCGGGGGCGGGCGGCGGAGCTCGGCCTGTTCGACGGCGCCCGCCGGGCGGTGCGGCGCCCGCCCCTGGACGTGAGCTCGGGGCGCGGGTTCGTCTTCGTCTCGCACACCGGGGACGTGCACCCGAGCGGTTTCCTGCCGCTGTCCGCGGGCAACGTCCGCAACCATTCGCTGCCCGACATCTACCGCACCTCGGCCCTCTTCACGACGCTGCGCGACCCCTCGCTCCTGGAGGGCAGGTGCGGCGCCTGCGAGTTCCGCACGGTCTGCGGGGGCTCGCGCTCACGTGCGTACGGCCTCACGGGCCGCGTCCTCGCCCCCGACCCCTGGTGCGCGTACGAGCCGGGGTCGTTCCCGTACGGGGAGGAGCTCAAGCACCTGCTGCCGCAGCAGTGACCGAGAACGACCCGGGGCGAATGAACACCTACGCGAAACATCTGCGCGAAACATCTGCGCGAAACATCTACCCGGAGGCTCCACCCATGCCCGAAGTGCTCGTCCTCGGCGGCGGAATCGCCGGACTGACCGCCGCCTGGCAGCTGCGCGGACGCGCGAGCGTCACCGTCCTGGAGGCCGCCGGGACCGTCGGCGGCAAGCTCAGCTCCGCCTCCCTCGCCGGAGTCCACGTCGACACCGGCGCCGAGTCCGTCATGGCCCTGCGCCCGGAAGCCGTGGAGCTGGCGCGGGCGGTCGGCCTGGGGGCGGACCTGTGCGACCCGGCACCCGCGCCGACCACCCTGTGGTCCCACGGGGCGCTGCGCCCGCTCCCGCCGGGCCACGTCATGGGCATCCCCGCCGATCCGCGAGCCCTCACCGGCACCGGTCTGCTCAGCCCGGAGGGCCTGGCGCGCCTCGCCCGCGAGGAGGAGCTCCCGGCGCCGCCGCTCGCACCGGGCGCCGACCTCTCCGTGGCCGGGTACCTCACCGACCGGCTCGGCGCGGAGGCCGTGGACCGGCTGGTCGAGCCGCTGCTCGGCGGGGTGTACGCGGGCCGCCCCGAGCACCTCTCGCTGCGCGCCGCCCTGCCCCGCCTCGCGGCCCTCGCCGCGCAGGGCGGCTCGCTCCTCGCCGCCCTGCGCGCGGGGCGGACGGGGCGGGCGCCCGGTGCCGCCGCGGTGCAGGGCATCTGCGGCGGCACGGTCCGCCTCCCCGGGGCCGTCGCGGCGGCGAGCGGCGCCCGCGTCCGCACCTCCGCGCGCGCCCGCGCCCTGCGCCGCACCCCGGCGGGACGCTGGCAGGTCGCGGCGGACACGGCCGACGGCCCACTGCTCCTGGAGGCGGACGCGGTGGTCCTCGCGCTGCCCGCGTACGCCGCCGCCGGGCTGCTGCGCGCGCACTCCCCGGCGGCGGCGGAGGACCTCGGCGCCGTGGAGCACGCCGACTCGGCCGTGGTGACCCTGGCCTTCGACCCGTCCCGTACGCCGGACCTGCCGCGGGGCAACGGCTTCCTCGTGCCGGCCGTCGAGGGCCGGGCCGTGAAGGCGGCCACGTTCCTCTCCGCGAAGTGGCCGTGGCGCACGGAGCGCCACCCGGACCTGCGGGTCGTCCGGGTCTCCCTCGGCCGGTACGGCGAGCGGCACCGACTGGCCGTACCGGACCGGGAGTTGGCGCGCACGGCCCTGTCCGAACTGCGGCTCGCGACGGGCCTCACGGGCACGCCGGTCGCGTCCCTGGTCACGCGCTGGGAGCGGGGCCTTCCGCAGTACGGCGTCGGACACGTCGACCGGGTGGCGCGGATCCGGGAGGCGGTCGGGAAGCTTCCGGGCCTGACCGTGTGCGGCGCGGCCTACGACGGAGTGGGCGTGGCGGCCTGCGTGGCCTCGGGCCGCCGGGCGGCGCAGGAGCTGTAGCGGCGGGGCCCGGAGGCGGCGGCCTCGCAGGGCCGAGCCCTGGGCACCCCCACCCGTACGGACCCCGCCAAGAGCGCCCCCCAAGGCCCCGGCGCAGGATGGAGGCATGCCGAAACGTCCCGCACGCGCGCGTGCCGCTGTCCTCTCCGTGACCCTGTTGACCGCCGCGCTCGCCGCGGGCTGCGGGGACGGCGGGGACGAGGCCGACCTCCCGTCGCAGAAGCTGTCCTGGAAGGACTGCCCGGCGCCCTCGGCCGAGCAGGGCGGCGGCGACTCCCCCTCCCCGCTGCCCGGCGGCGCGGAATGGCAGTGCGCCACGATGAAGGCGCCGCTCGACTGGGACAAGCCGAAGGGCGACACCATCGACATCGCGCTGATCCGCGCCCAGGCCTCCGGCAAGGCGGAGAACCGGATCGGCTCCCTCATCTTCAACTTCGGCGGCCCCGGCGGCTCGGGCGTCACGACGCTGCCCGCCTTCGGCGAGGAGTACGCGAAGCTCCGTACCCGCTACGACCTGGTCAGCTTCGACCCGCGCGGCGTCGGCCGCAGCGCCCCCGTGACCTGCCGTACGGACAAGCAGCTCGACGCGTACTACCAGCAGGACGCGACGCCGGACGACGCCGCCGAGGAGAAGTCGTACGTGAACGAGGTGAAGGGCTTCAACGGCGACTGCGAGGAGAAGTCCGGCGAGGTGCTGCCGCATGTGGCGACCACGGACGCCGCCCGCGACCTGGACCTGATGCGGCAGGTACTCGGCGACGACAAGCTGCACTACTTCGGCATCTCGTACGGCACCGAACTCGGCGGTGTCTACGCCCACTTGTTCCCGAAGAACGTCGGCAGGGCCGTGTTCGACGCGGTGGTCGACCCGACGCAGAACGCGGAGCAGGGCTCCCTCGGCCAGGCCAAGGGCTTCCAGCTGGCCCTGGAGAACTACGCCAAGGACTGCACGTCGAAGGTGGAGGACTGCCCCGTCGGCGACACCCCCGAGGACGTGCAGGCGCGGATCGCGAAGCTCCTCAAGGACCTCGACGCGAACCCGCTGCCCGGCATCGGCCCGCGCGAGCTGACCCAGACCGCGGCGACCAACGGCATCGCGCAGTCGCTGTACTCGCAGGACTTCTGGGAGTACCTGACGGAGGGCCTGGAGCAGGCGTACGACGGGGACGGGAAGATCCTGATGGCGCTCTCCGACTCGATGAACGGCCGCAGCCCCGACGGCACGTACAGCAATATCGGCGCCGCCAACATCGCCATCAACTGCGCGGACGACAAGCCGCGTTACTCCATGGCCGCCGTGAAGGCGAAGCTCCCCGAGTTCCGCAAGGCCTCCCCGCTCTTCGGCGACTTCCTGGCCTGGGGCATGGTCGGCTGCACGGACTGGGCGGTTCCGGGCGCCGCCGACCACCCGGACGTGAGCGCCGCGGGCTCGGCCCCGATCGTGGTCGTCGGCAACACCGGCGACCCGGCGACGCCGTACGAGGGCACCCGCAAGATGGTCGACGCGCTCGGCAAGGGCGTCGGCGTCGAGGTCACGTACAAGGGGCAGGGGCACGGCGCGTACGACAGCGGTGACCGATGCGTGCGACGGGCGGTCGACGGCTATCTGCTCGACGGCAAGACCCCGAAGCCCGGCACGGTCTGCCCCTGAGAGGGACCGTGCCGGGCGCCGGAAAACCGCCTCTACTATTGCGGGACGTTTTCCCAGGGGGGAGGGCGTTTTCGAGGGGAAGCCGTTCATGCCCGCATCTGGTTCCGCTGATTCCGCTGATTCCGCTGATTCCGCTGATTCCGCTGATTCCGCTGATTCCGCTGATTCCGCTGATTCCGCTGATTCCGCCGGTGGCATATCGCGTACGGCCGTACGGCGCCTCGCTTCGGCCGTGCTCGCCGGGGCTCTGCTGATCACCGGCTGCGGCGGCCCCGGTCGGGGCGCCGCGGAGAAGGAGCCCGGACCCGCCGACAGTGGCGCGGCCGGCGGTCTGCCCGCCTCGCTCACCGGCCAGCGGCTCGACTGGGGTACGTGCGAGACCGGCGCGCCCGGCGAGGGCTGGGAGTGCGCCACGATGAAGGCGCCCCTCGACCACGCGAAGCCGGACGGCGAGACCATCGACCTCGCGCTGATCCGCAGGCAGGCCACCGACCGGGACGGGCGGATCGGCTCGCTCCTCTTCAACTTCGGCGGGCCCGGCGGCTCGGGCGTGTCCGGGCTGCCCGCCATGGCCTCCCTTTTCACGAACCTCAACTCCCGGTACGACCTGGTGAGTTTTGACCCGCGCGGGGTCGCCGCCAGCTCCGGTGTGCGGTGCCGTTCGGACCAGGAGCTCGAAGCCGCGGGCGCCGAGGTCGACCTGACGCCGGACACGGCCGCCGAGGAGAAGGCGTACTTCGCGGACGCCGCGGACTTCGGCGCGGGCTGCGAGCGCCGCTCGGGCAAGGTCCTGCCGCACATCGGCACGTCCGACGCGGCCCGCGACCTGGACCTGATGCGGCAGGTGCTCGGCGACGACAAGCTGCACTACTTCGGATTCTCGTACGGCACCGAACTGGGCGGTACGTACGCCCACTTGTTCCCCGAGAACGTGGGCCGGGTCGTCCTCGACGGGGTCGTCGACCCGAGCGCCGACAGCGTCGGCCACGCCAGGAACCAGACCACCGGCTTCCAGCGCGCCCTGGAGAACTACCTGAGGTCCACCGGCGCCGACCCGAAGCAGGGCACCCGTTCCCTGGTCGGCCTGCTGAAGCGCATCGACGCGGAGCCGCTGCCCGCCGGCGACGGCCGCGAGCTGACGGAGAGCCTCGCCCTGACCGGAATCCTCGCCTCCCTCTACAGCGAGCAGTCCTGGTCCTCGCTCACCGCCGCCCTGGACGACGCGCGCGCAGGCCGCGGCGGAAAGCTCCTTGCCCTCGCGGACCAGTACAACGACCGTGACGCGTCCGGGAGTTACGGCACCCAGAGCCACGCCCAGCGGGCGATCTCCTGCGCCGACGCCAAGAGGCGGCCCACGGCGGCGCAGGCCAGGGCCGTACTCCCGGAGTTCCGCCGGATCTCGCCGGTCTTCGGCGCGTTCCTCGGCTGGGACGTCGCGGGCTGGTGCCACGCCTGGCCGGTGCCGGGCGCGCACGACACCCCCGAGGTGAGCGCGCCGGGCGCCGACCCCATCCTGGTCGTCGGCACGACCGGCGACTCGGCCACGCCGATCGAGGGCGCCGAGCGGATGGTCGAAGAACTCGGCCCCGGCGTCGGCGTCCAGCTCACCTACGAGGGCGAACGGCACACGGCGTACGGCGCGGGCAACGCGTGCGTGACGTCGACGGTCGACGCGTACCTGCTGGACGGGACGGTGCCGGAGCACGGGAAGACGTGCGCATAGGGAATGGGCCCGACTCCCTCGTTGGGAGTCGGGCCCATATTCAGTCCGTACGAACCCTCAGTACACCGGCTTGCTCGGCTCGATCTGGTGGACCCAGCCGATCACGCCGCCGCCCACGTGGACGGCGTCGGCGAAGCCCGCGGACTTCAAGACCGCGAGGACTTCCGCACTGCGGACACCCGTCTTGCAATGCAAGACGATCTTCTTGTCCTGCGGCAGGTCCTGGAGGGCGTTGCCCATGAGGAACTCGTTCTTGGGGATCAGCTTGGCGCCGGGGATCGAGACGATCTCGTACTCGTTCTGCTCACGGACGTCGATGATCTCGATCTTCTCGTCCGCGTCGATCCACTCCTTGAGCTGCTTCGGAGTGATCGTGGAGCCGAGCGCGGCCTCCTGGGCCTCCTCGGAGACGACGCCGCAGAACGCCTCGTAGTCGATGAGCTCGGTGACCGTGGGGTTCTCGCCGCACACCGCGCAGTCGGGGTCCTTGCGGACCTTCACCTGGCGGTACTGCATCTCCAGGGCGTCGTAGATCATCAGGCGGCCGACCAGCGGGTCGCCGATGCCGGCGAGCAGCTTGATGGCCTCGTTGACCTGGATGGAGCCGATCGACGCGCAGAGCACACCGAGCACGCCGCCCTCGGCGCAGGACGGAACCATGCCGGGCGGCGGGGGCTCCGGGTAGAGGCAGCGGTAGCAGGGGCCGTGCTCGGACCAGAACACGGAGGCCTGGCCGTCGAAGCGGTAGATCGAGCCCCAGACGTACGGCTTGTTCAGGAGCACGCAGGCGTCGTTGACGAGGTAGCGCGTGGCGAAGTTGTCGGTGCCGTCGACGATCAGGTCGTACTGGGCGAACAGCTCCATCACGTTGTCGGCCTCGAGCCGCTCCTCGTGGAGGTTCACCGTGACGTACGGGTTGATGCCGAGGACCGTGTCCTTCGCGGACGCGGCCTTGGAGCGGCCGATGTCCGCCTGGCTGTGGATGATCTGGCGCTGCAGGTTCGACTCGTCGACCTCGTCGAACTCCACGATGCCGAGCGTGCCGACGCCGGCCGCGGCCAGGTACATCAGCGCGGGCGAACCCAGGCCGCCGGCGCCCACACAGAGCACCTTGGCGTTCTTCAGCCGCTTCTGCCCGTCCATCCCGACGTCCGGGATGATCAGGTGGCGGGAGTACCTGCGGACCTCGTCGACGGTGAGCTCAGCAGCTGGCTCGACCAGGGGTGGCAGCGACACGGGAACTCCGTAGATCGGTAATGCGGAACAGTTGTTCTCTCCGTAACGCTGCCACACCCTTCTTCATTCCGAGACACCGCGTCCGATACGCGAGACGATTTCGTCCCAGTACCCGGGCAGCGCTCCGAAGGGGTCGACGGTGCCGCGCCGGTCCGTGCGGTCCGTGAACCAGATCGTGCCCGCGCCCTGCCAGCGGGCCACCCGCAGCGCCTCCTCCAGGTGGCCGCCGGGGACGCCGTGCACCAGGTGGCAGAACCGCTCGGGCGGATAGTCGGCGGTCCACTCGGCCACCTGTGACCAGCGGTAGTCCGCCCAGGTGCCGGAGAACGTGACCAGCTGGTCGGCCTCCTCCGCGTACCCCGGATACGGGTGGGTGCCGTGCCCGAACACCAGGTGCGCCTCGGGCAGCAGCGCCCGTAGTGTGCTCGCGACGCGCCGGGTCTCGGGCAGTGCGGCGCGCTCGGCGGGCGCGTGGTGCAGCAGGAAGCCGTCGATCCGGTACCAGTCGAGGTAGCGGTGCGCGTCCGAGACCAGCTCGCCGAAGTCGCGGGTGCCGTGGCGCAGGTCGAGGTGGCCGAGGACCCGTACGTCGGCGTTACTGAGACGGCCTGCTGCCTCCAGGCAGTGCGGGTCGGGGCGGGCGCCCGGGCCGTTCGCGACATTCAGGACGACCCAGTGCAGCGGGGTGTCGGGGCGGCTCAGCTCCGCCCACTCGACGGGCGCGAGCAGCGGGTGGGCGTAGCCGGGCACGCCCAGGCCCATGGTGGCGCCGGCGAGGGCGTGCGCGGGACCCGTCCGGTCGATCAGATGCGGCATGCCGCCTCCATCCAGATGTCGGCGAGTGACTCTTCGAGGTTGATCCGGGGCCGCCAGCCGAGCCGGTCGCGCGCGGTGCGCACATCGGCCTGCTGCCAGCTGCCGCAGCCGTCCGGGTACGGGTACACGGCCGGCATCGCGTGGTCCGGGTCGGGCCGCGGGTGTCCGATGGCGGGGCGGCCGGTGGGCCCGGCGTCCAGCTCGTGCAGGGCGCCGCCGTATCCGGCGACCCGGGCGAGCACGGCGGCCGCGTCCCGCAGCCGGACCGCGCGGCCCGAGCCGATGTTGACGACGCCCTGCGCGGCGGAGAGGGAGGCGGCGTGCACGGCCCGCGCGACATCCCGTACGTCGACGAAGTCCCGCTGCACGCCGAGTCCGGCCAGCTTCAGCTCGCCGTCGCCGGACTGCATGGCCCGGCGCATGGCCTCGGCGAGCCGGCCGAGCGGGGTGGCGGGCGGGGTGCCGGGCCCGACGGGCGAGAAGACCCGCAGGACGACGGCGTCGAGCCCGGAGCCGAGGACCAGTTCGGTCGCGGCGAGCTTGCTCACGCCGTACGGGCCGCCGGGCCGGGGCGCGGCGTCCTCGGCGGTGGACGATCCCGGCTGGCTGGGCCCGTACTCGGCGGCGCAGCCCAGCTGGACGAGCCGCGCCCCGCAGCCGCTGCGGCGCAGCGCCTCGCAGACGGTGGCGACGGCAACGGTGTTGTGCCGGGTGAGCTCGCGGGCGCCGCCGCGGGTGGCACCCGCGCAGTTGACGACGACGCCGGGGTGCACCGCGTCCAGGAACCGGGCGAGGGCGCCCGGGCTGCCGCTGGCGAGGTCGAAGCGTACGTCCGCGTCGTCGCCGCGGCCGAGCGCGGTGAGCTGGACGGCGGGGTCGGCGAGCAGCCGGTCGGCTACGTAGCGGCCGAGGAATCCGTTGGCTCCGAGGAGCAGCACCCTCATCGGGCGCCCCCAGGGACGGATGCTCGGTGAGCGAGGGTGGTCATCTGGCGTTCTCCTTCGGGGTGTTGCACGGGGTGGTGCACGGGTGGTGCACGGGGTGGAGGCCCGCGGGGTCGGCCACGCGGGAGCGTTCGGGGTGGTACGGGGCGGTGGGCAAGGCGGGCCGGGGGGTCACGGGGAGTCCCCCGGTCCGGCGGCATGGGCGGAGGCGCGGGTGAGGCGTCGGGTCGCGGCGACGAGCAGGACGAGGACCCCGGCCCCGCAGGCGAGCGCCGGGACGGCCCCGGCACCCACGGTCTCGACGGGTACGGCGAGCAGCTCGCAGCCGGGCAGCCGCGCCCCGAACACCGCGGCGACGGCGAGCCCTTCGAGGGCGCACACCCCGCCGAGCACGAAGCCCGGCGCGACGCGGAAGCCGTACGCGGTGAGCATCCGGGCGAGCAGCAGCAGGACGCAGAGCAGCACGGCCCCGAGCGGCGGTCCGGCCTGGCCGAGGACCTGCCCGGCGAGCACGAGCAGCCCGCCGGCGGCCGCCGCGTACAGCGCGACCAGGGCGAGCAGCAGCGGGCGCGTCCCGGCCGCGAACTCCTCCAGGCCCCGGCTCTGGCCGAGCCGCCGCCGCGCGCCCGTGGCGAAGAGCCGGGCGCACCAGACGGCGGGCGCGTACGCGAGGGCCAGGCCGAGGAGCGTGGCGGTGTCCGGCGGCCAGGGCGCGTCGGGCCCACCGGCGAGGGCGGCACGGAGCAGCCCGTCGCCGAACAGTGCGTACAGGAGCAGAAACACGGTCCACGCGCGCGTGCCGGGCAGGGTCCCGCCGCGGGCGCGCAGCGGGCCGCGGCGCAGGGCGATCCGCAGCGCGACGGCGAGCGCGAACATCCCGACGCCCAGTGCGGCCAACCGGCCGCGCCCGCCCGTGAGTTCGTACGCGACCACGGTGCCGACGCCCACGGCCGGAGGCAGCAGCGCCAGCAGGGCGTGGGCGCGGGGCGGCCTGCCTGCGGCGGGATCGGCAGTGGGTGCGGGGCGCATGGCGGAGGGGCGCTCGTCACGGGGCACGCGCGCGTACATCTCCTCGGCGAGCGAGAACACGTCCCGGTGCCGGTAGCGCGCGGCGGTCCGGTCGGTGACGCCGTGCGCCTCAAGCCCGGCGGCGATCTCCAGCGGGTCGACGGCGCGTTCGCAGAGCCCGCGGTGACGGTGGATCAGCGCCTTGACGGGATCGACGGCACCGCGCCGACCGGTCCTGCGCTGCGTCACCCCGGCACCGGATTCGGCGTCGCCGACGGGGGCGTTGTCAGACGCCATGCCCGTACGCGCCGTACGAGAGTCACTCATCCCTCCCCCTCACCGCCCGCCGAAGCGGCACACCACGCGGAACGGGACGCGGGCGCGGTGGCGGGAACCGGGGCGGACGCGGGCGCGGAAGCGGAGACGGATGCAGGCGCGGGCGCGGCGGCGGGAACCGGGGCGGACGCCAGCGCGGAAGCGGAGACGGATGCAGGCGCGGGCGCGGCGGCGGGAACCGGGGCGGACGCCGGCGCGGAAGCGGAGACGGGCGCAGGCGCGGGCGCGGCGGCGGGAACCGGGGCGGACGCGAGCGCGGAAGCGGGGACCGGCGCAGGGGTGGGCGCGAGGGCGGGTGCGGGCGCCGGAGCAGGTGCGGCGAGCGCCGCCGCCGAGCGGGCGTCCCAGCTTCCCGGGCTCCTCGGCGTCACCGGCCAGTCCCGCACGGCCGCAAGCAACTTGTTCATGCCTCCCCCTCGCCGGCCGCGGCGGCGGCCACCGGCTCGCCCTCAGGCGCGGTGGTCCCGCTCGCGGCCCAACTCGGCCCGCTCCGCGTCCCCTTGCGCGCGGCGAGCCACTGGCCGAATCGCGGCCCGGCTTCGCCGTCCGTGCCGGGTGCGGTGGACCAGCGGCCCGCCACGTGCGTCTCCGCGGGATTGGCGAAGGGCAGCGGATCGCCGTCCTCGTCCAGGACATCCCTGCGTACGGGGCAGTGCGAGACGATCTCCAGGTAGATGCCGTGGAAGGCGGCGATGTTCTGCTCCACGGTGAAGAGTTCGAGGGCCCGCGCGCGGGCGGCCGCGCCCAGGCGCTCACGGCGCTCGGGGTCGCGCAGCAGCGCCACGCACGCGTCGGCGAGCGCCTTGGGGTTGCGCGGCGGGACGACGAGCCCCGTACCGCCGATGACCTCGACGACCGCGCCGGTGTCGGTGGACACGGTGGCCCGCCCGCAGAACATCGCCTCGACGAGGCTGATCGGGAAGCCCTCCACGACGCTGGAGAGGACGACGACGCTGCCCGCCCCGTACGCGTCCGGGAGCTCGGGCACCTCGGGGCCACCCAACTCCTCGAAGGAGACCGGGTTGTCGCCCACCGCGTGCACACCGTCCGCCTCGTCCGGGAAGAGCTGCGCGGCCAGCGCGCGGCAGTGCGCGAGATAGGTCTCGCACTCCTCGCCGTGCGCCAGTGCGCCGACGATCCGCAGCCGCGCCTTCGGCTCCTCCTTGCGCACCTCGGCGAAGGCGTGCAGGAGTCCGACCAGGTCCTTGGCGGGCTCGATCCGGCCCACCCACAGCAGGGTGTCCGGGTCCGCCTGGTCCGCCCCGGCCTCCCCGACCTCGGCGAACCGGCCGGCGGCCATGCCCGGGTAGACGGTGCGCAGCTTGGCCCGATCGGCACCGCACTTCTCCTGCCAGCGGCGGGCGTGCGTGTTGCCCGGGGTGATCAGCGCGGCCTGCCGGTACACCTCCGCGGCGAGCCGGCCGTGGAAGGCGGCGACCAGCGCACGCGCCGGAGCACCCGCCTGCTCACCGGCGCCCGCGAGGTAGTGCGCGCGCAGCTGCACGCCGTACTCCGTGACGAGCAGCGGCACCCCGAAGAAGTGCTGGGCGAGCAGTCCGGGCAGTGCGGCGCAGCCGCCGGAGGCGGCGTGGCAGAGGTCGACGGAGCCGAGCCCGCCCTCCTCGTCCTCGTACCAGTCGAGGGAGAGGGGCCGCAGCGCCTGCTCCAACTGCGCCGCGACGACCAGGAGATCGGGGACGCGGGCCTCGTGCGCGGCGCGGGCGGCGCCGGGGGCGCGGCAGGCGCGTTCCAGGGCGCGCACGGCGGTCTCGGAGCGCAGCGCGACGGCGAGTCCGCCCTCGTCACGGGCGAGTTCGGCGAGCCCGTAGAGAGCGCTGGCGAAACGGTCCGCCACTTCGGCGGAGCCGTCACCCGCCGAGCCCGCAGCGCCCGACGAGCCCGCAGCGCCCGCAGCGCCCGCGCAGATCGCGGCGGCCAGCTCGCCGTAGTGCTCGGCGAAGCGGCGCCGCTGCCGGCGGCGGTAGCCCGTGCCGTCACCGAGCCGGCCGCCGCGGCCGGAGCCGTCGTCGGCGCTCCACAGCGGCGCGGTGCGCACCCGGTGTACCTGGGGCGGCAGTTCGATCCACCCCTGCTGCTCCTGGTGGGCGCTGCGGGTCAGGGCGAACACGTCGAAGGCGTGCTGCTCAAGGCCGCGCACGAGCCGGTCGCACCAGAGCCTGGCCTCACCGGTCACATACGGGTAGCCACCCTCCGTGAGCAGTCCGATGCGCACGAGTACACCCCCGATCTCCCTTGTGGGGGGCCGCCGTTGCTCGGTCGGCCCGCAGCGGGACGAACGTACGCGGGGACGGCGGTGACACGATGGACAGTCGTCCGCCGCGCCACCAAAAGGGGTGAACGGTCGTAACTTTCGCGCGCGGGTGGCGTTCTGTTGCGCTAAGCGCGGATCCGGCTACGGAGCGTCAATTTCCGGGGAAGGCCCAGGGGTTGGGGCGGCACTTGATGCCGTCGTGCTCCAGGAACTTGGTCTGCTGCTGCATGACCGGCGCGAGCGCCCCGTCGTTGCTGCACATCACGTGGTTGTAGCCGAGCCGGTGGCCCACCTCGTGGTTGATGAGCATCTGGCGGTACGCGTGGATGGCGTCGCCGTACGGCTTCGCACCCTGCGCCCAGCGGTAGGCGTTGATCATGATGCGCTCCGTGGCGGCGGAGTCGCAGGAGACGTTGTCGACGCTGGTGTCGAGCCCTGACTTGGCGCACCACACGTCGGTCGTGCCCGGACTGGCGAGCGTGATCACGAAGTCGGTCTCGCCGCTGGAGACCCGCTCGAAGGTCCTGGCGCCGCCGTGCGCCCAACTCCGTTCGTCGTTCAGGGTCTTCTGCACGGCCTGCGCGAACATCTTCCCGTCGAGGCCGAGCCCCTTCTCGACGTCCACGCGGTACCGGAACCTCTCGCCGGTGCCGGGCGCCTTGTCGAAGCCGCCGATGGCCTCGAACTTCCCGCCGCCCTTCAGGTCCGGGTCGAGCGGGACCTTCTTGCCCATCTTCTGCTCGTACGTCTCCGGCTTCGGCTCGGCGGCCGGTTCGGACGGCGGCGGGCGCTCGGCGTCACGGGACGCGTCGGACGCCGCCTCGGCCTGCTCGCGCACCTCACCGGCGTCGACGGCTCCGGCGCGGGCGTCGCCGTCACTGCCGGCGACCTGCACGGCGACGACGCCCGCGAGCACGGTCGTCACCGCGGCCGCGGCGATCCCGGCGAAGGCGCGGCCCCGGCCGCTCTTCTCCCGTACGGCATCGGGCTGTTCGGCCGGAAAGTCCTCGGCCTCGCCATCGGGATCCCGGTCGGCGAGGCCGTCGTACGGGTCGTCCGCGTCCGTGGGCCGCCTGGGCGGGGCGCCGGCGGCGAACACGTCGTCCGGGTCGCGGTCCGGGCCGTGCGGGTCGAGTCCGTCGAAGGCCGCGACGTACTCGTGCCGCGGGCCAGGTATACGGGACTGCCCAAGGGGCTGGGAAGGGTTCGGCGTCACATACGCCCCGGTGCCCAACTCGCCCCAGGCGCCGCCCTGTTCACGGTGCTCGGGGTGCGGGCGCGGCCCTTCGGGCGGCGCGGGGCGCGAGCCCTCCTCGCGAGGAGCCCGGCCCGGTGCGCCGCGCCTACGGCGCCCGGAGCCGGGACCCTGCGCGGGCTGCGCGGGCTGCGCGACCGGCACGGCCCCGGTGTCGGACTTCTCGGCGGCCCCCCGCCGTGAGTGCCGTCCCACGCGCCCCCTCAGCTCCCCGAAGTCGAGTCGTGCGTCACATCGTGCGTCACATCGTGCGCCGCGTCGTGCGCCGCTTCATGCGTCGCGCTGTGTTCCGCGTCGTGCGTCGCGCCGTGCGTCGCGTCGTGTTCCGCGAGCAGGTCGCGGAAGGCCGCGGCCACCGTGTCCGGATACTCCATCATCGCCACGTGCCCCGCGTCCGGCAGGGTCAGCAGCCGGGAGTCCCGGAAGGACCGCGCCGCCTTCTGCGCCATGCGGGACGACACCAGCAGGTCCCGTCCACCGTAGACGAGCAGGGTCGGTGCGAGCACCCGCTCGGCCTGCCGCCACAGCCCGTGCTGCCCGCCGAGCGTGTACGCGTCCACGATGCCACGGGCCGAGCGCGCCATGGCGTCCCAGAAATAGGGGAGTTGAAGCCTGCGCTCCATCTCGTGCACCGCGTTGGCGAGGCCCTCGGGGGTGACGCGCCCGGGGTCGCCGTAGCAGAGCCCGAGCACGCCGCGGGTGCGCTGCTCGGGCGTCCAGTCCCTGGTGAGGCGCGCGAAGAGCTGGGCGATGCCGGGCACCGCGAGCAGCGCGGTGGGCACCGCCGTGCGCTGCACCCGCAGCTCGGGCAGGGCGGGCGAGACCAGCGTCAGCGTCCGCACCAGATCGGGTCGTACGGCCGCTACGCGGGTGGCGACGGCCCCGCCCATCGAGTTCCCGAAGAGATGCACGGGCCCGCGCCCGGCGGCGTCGAGGAGCCGGATCACCGCGCGCGCGTGCCCGGTCACGGAGTAGTTGCCGTCGTCGGGCGGCGGGGAGTCACCGAAACCCGGCAGGTCGAGGGCCTCCCCGTCCACGGCGTCCGCGAGCAGCGGCATCAGGTCCGACCAGTTCTGCGAGGAGCCGCCGAGCCCGTGGACGTACAGCGCGGGCGGCAGCCCTTCCGCAGTCCCCGGCCTGGAGCGCACGGACAGCGTGAGCCCCGGCAGGGTCACCGCACGCATGCGCTCCCCCTCGGCGACCCGGACAGGCAGCGTTCTGGGGGTCACCGCGGCGGCGAGGGCTCCCGGCAGCTCGGTCGACGACATGGTGGCAATGTTACGAGACGATCACGCGTTGGATCACGTGTTCGCCGTCACAGGCCCGATCGGCCACGTCATGTCGGCCACCGGATGACATAGCGCCATGAAAGGGACTCTCCTAGGCTCATAGAGAGAGCGGGACACTTCCTCGTGTAGGGCGCCCGCACCGGAAAGGGGAGCCAGCATGACTGTCGACCCGAGCGACCCCGAGACCTTCGATCCGGAAGAGCCCGAGGCTGACCTCGACGAGGAGACGCCGGAAGCCGACGCCGCCGAGCAGCACACCGATCTGCGCCAGGAGCGCGACGAACCCCTCCCCCACTACGACCCCTCCACCGCGAACCCGGCGGACGCCGCCGAGCAGGCCCGCGTCGTCGACCTGGACGAGGACGACTACCGCTGACCTGCGCCGACCACGGCACCCGCACGCACGCGTGGCCGTCCTCGCGCGAGCGGATCCGTGGCTTGCCCGACAGCCCGCGATATCAGCTTTTCTCGCCCTAACAGGAGCCTTGTCCCCCGTCCGCTCCGTGAAATTCTCGGTCCGCACCGCGCACACGACGGTTACCGAAAAGTACGATGGCGGCGCGGCAGCACACCGCACACGGAACGGCCCTTGGATGTATCAAGCGAATGCGTCAAGGCCGTGCTCAATGACATGGGAGGCGGCGTGACAGCCATCGAGCAGACAGATGCGGCGCGCCCGCGGGGCACGCGCCTGCCGCGCCGGGCCCGCCGCAACCAGCTCCTCGGCGCGGCTCAGGAGGTCTTCGTCGCGCAGGGGTACCACGCGGCGGCGATGGACGACATCGCGGAGCGGGCCGGCGTCAGCAAGCCCGTGCTCTACCAGCACTTCCCGGGCAAGCTCGACCTCTACCTGGCGCTCCTCGACCAGCACTGCGACGCCCTGCTGCAGTCCATCCGTACGGCACTGGCGTCCACGACGGACAACAAGCTCCGGGTCGCCGCGACGATGGACGCGTACTTCAGCTACGTCCAGGACGAGGGCGGAGCCTTCCGCCTCGTCTTCGAGTCCGACCTGACGAACGAGCCCGCGGTCCGCGAGCGCGTCGAGAAGGTCACCCTGGAGTGCGCGGAGGCGTTCGGCGAGGTGATCGCCGAGGACACCGGACTGCCCAAGGACGAGGCGATGCTCCTCGGCGTCGGGCTCGGCGGCCTCTCGCAGGTGGTCGCGCGCTACTGGCTCTCCAGCGACAGCAAGGTCGACCGCGACAAGGCGGTGGAGCTGCTCACCTCGCTCGCCTGGCGCGGCATCGCGGGCTTCCCGCTGCACGGCTCGGAGCAGTCGCAGCACTGATGCCGTACTGAGGCCGCACTGCGACCGCACTGAGGGCCGCACAGGCAGCGCCGGTCGACGCGGCGCCGGTCGCCGGGGCGTGTTCGCTGCGAGCGTGCAGCAGCACGGCTTACCAGTCCCCTCACCGGGCTAATGTGTGCGGAGTACGGCGCGGACGGCCGCGCACATCACTGACCGTCGGAGGGACAAAGCCGTGGAGGTCAAGATCGGCGTGCAGTACGCGCCCCGCGAGATCGTTCTGGAGAGCGCCCAGACCGCCGAGGAAGTCGAGAAGGCGGTGGCCGAGGCGCTGAGCGGCAAGACCGAGCTGCTCACTCTCGTGGACGACCACGGCCGCAAGGTCCTGGTTCCGGCCGGCAAGCTCGCGTATGTCGAGCTCGGCGAGCCGACCGCGCGCAAGGTGGGCTTCAGCGCTCTCTGAGCACGCGAGCGAGCAGCACAGCACGAAGGGCGCGGCCCGGTGGGACAACCCACCGGGCCGCGCCCTTGTGTGTCGGGCGGAAACATCCCCCTGACCTGGTGTGCTCGTACGCCGTCGCCGGTCCGCCGGAGCGGTGAGACGGAGGATTGCATTCCGGCCACCTCGGGTAGGACGGGCTAGGACCGATTGCACCCGGCCGGCGTGGGAGGACACATGATCTGGGAGACGCTCGGCTCCGTACTGCTCGGTCTGGCTCTGGCCTGGGCCGCCGACCACCGGCTCGCCCACCGGCTCCCGGCCCGCAACCTCGTCTTCGCCACCGGCGTGGCGAGCGCCCTGCTCGGCGCGTTCATCACGCACTCGGCGCTGGGTTCCGGATACGTCCTGGCGACGCTGTTCGGCGCGGCGACCCTGGCGACAGCCTTGCTGTCCCTGCTGCTCCGCCCGCAGCCGAGGCGGACGGCCCGGCCCACTTCGGCGGCGTAGCGAGTTCCCCGCGCCCCTACAGGGGCGCGGGGAACTGCGCGCCCAGCCACGACGGCGCGGCACCGGATCTCGGCCTGGGCAGAGAAACGGGGATACGGGGGTCCGGGGGCGGAGCCCCCGAGACGGTGCCCGAGTCGACGGCGCCGGACACCCCCGTAAGAACACTTACGCCGCCAAGCCCAGCGCAGCCATCCGCTTCGTGTGGGCCTCGGTGATGCGGGAGAACATCCGGCCGACCTCGGCGAGGTCGAAGCCGTCGGCGACGCCGCCGACCAGCATCGTCGACAGGGCGTCCCGGTCCGCGACCACGCGCTGCGACTGCGACAGGGCCTCGCCCATCAGCCGCCGCGCCCACAGCGCGAGCCGCCCGCCCACGCGCGGGTCGGACTCGATCGCGGCGCGCACCTTCTCCACCGCGAAGCTCGCGTGCCCGGTGTCGTCGAGGACGGCGAGCACCAGCTTGCGGCTGTCGGAGTCGAGGCGGGCGGCGACCTCACGGTAGAAGTCGCTCGCGATGGAGTCACCGACGTACGCCTTGACCAGGCCCTCCAGCCAGTCCGACGGCGCGGTCTGGCGGTGGAAGCCGTCGAGGGCGGCGACGAACGGCTCCATGGCCTCGGTCGGCTCGGCGCCGATCTCCGCGAGCCGGCCCGTCAGCTGGTCGAAGTGGTGGAACTCGGCCGACGCCATCTTCGCCAGCTCCGCCTTGTCGGCCAGGGTCGGGGCGAGCTTCGCGTCCTCAGCGAGCCGCTCGAACGCCGCGAGCTCGCCGTACGCGAGAGCACCGAGCAGGTCGACGACGGCGGCGCGGTAGGTCGGGTCCGCGGAGGCCGTGGCCCAGTCCTGGGCGGCGATTCCAGTGGGTGCGGCGGTGGCTTCGGGGGTCGCTTCGGCGGCAGCGTCCTTGGCGTTGTCAGGCGTCTCCATGGAGCGCACAATAGCCCGCCGGCCCACGCCCGGAAGTCCCTGGTCAGTCACTGTGACGACGGCTACGAAAATATTTCCCGGCCCCGCACAGGCCGCTGTTGCGGGGGCCTGTGGGCGCCGTGCGGGGCAATTCGGCCGACACGCCTGCGCCGATCCGGGGTACAGTGGTAATGCGCCCGCCGAGTATGCATGTCAAATCGGCGGGACATCCGTATGAGGATGCCCGGTCGGTGGCCCGATCGGCTCCGACCCGACAGCCCTCCGGGCCGTATGCATCAGTGCGTGCGCAGGAGGGGCCCTCAGCGGCGTGACGCTCGAGCGACGGCAGTGGTCCCGTATGCCACCCGGCCTCGCGATTCAGCGGCCGGATGCAAACCCCGGCTCGGTCACGACCCCCAGCGTTCGCCTCGCGCCGCGTCTCACAGAAGAGGCAGCACCCTGACTACGTTCCGAGAGCTCGGGATCCTTCCCGAGACGGCCGAAGCCCTTGAGGCCGTCGGCATCACGACCCCCTTTCCCATCCAGGAGCAGACGCTTCCCGTAGCGCTCTCCGGCTCCGACGTCATCGGCCAGGCCAAGACCGGCACCGGCAAGACGCTCGGCTTCGGTCTTCCGCTCCTCGAGCGCGTGACCGTCCCCGCCGACGTCGAGGCGGGCCGCGCCGAGCCCGAGAAGCTCACCGACGCTCCGCAGGCCCTGGTCGTCGTCCCCACCCGCGAGCTGTGCCAGCAGGTCACCAACGACCTGCAGACCGCCGGCAAGGTGCGCAACGTCCGCGTCCTCGCCATATACGGCGGCCGTGCCTACGAGCCGCAGGTCGAGGCCCTGAAGAAGGGCGTCGACGTCGTCGTCGGCACCCCCGGCCGCCTCCTCGACCTCGCGGGCCAGAAGAAGCTGAACCTCAAGCACGTGCGCGCCCTCGTCCTCGACGAGGCCGACGAGATGCTCGACCTGGGCTTCCTGCCCGACGTCGAGAAGATCATCAACATGCTTCCGGTGAAGCGCCAGACCATGCTCTTCTCCGCGACGATGCCGGGCGCCGTCATCGGCCTGGCCCGTCGCTACATGTCGCAGCCCACGCACATCCGGGCCACGGCCCCGGACGACGAGGGCGCGACCGTCGCGAACATCACGCAGCGCGTGTACCGCGCGCACTCCATGGACAAGCCGGAGATGGTCTCCCGCATCCTGCAGGCCGACGGCCGCGGGCTCGCGATGATCTTCTGCCGTACGAAGCGCACGGCGGCCGACATCGCCGAGCAGCTGGAGCGGCGCGGCTTCGCCTCCGGCGCGGTCCACGGCGACCTCGGCCAGGGCGCCCGTGAGCAGGCGCTGCGCGCGTTCCGCAACGGCAAGGTGGACGTGCTCGTCTGCACCGACGTCGCGGCGCGCGGCATCGACGTCGAGGGCGTCACGCACGTCATCAACTACCAGTCCCCCGAGGACGAGAAGACGTATCTGCACCGCATCGGCCGCACCGGCCGCGCGGGCGCCTCGGGTACGGCGATCACGCTGGTCGACTGGGACGACATCCCGCGCTGGCAGCTGATCAACAAGGCCCTCGACCTGGGCTTCAACGACCCGGTCGAGACGTACTCCACGTCCCCGCACCTCTACGAGGAGCTGGGCATCCCCGAGGGCACCAAGGGTGTCCTGCCGCGTGCCGAGCGCACGCGCGCGGGCCTCGGTGCCGAGGAGATCGAGGACCTGGGCGAGACCGGCGGCCGTGGTGGCCGCGGTGGTCGTGGCGGCCGCCGCGAGGCGGAGGAGGAGCGCCCCAAGCGCACCCGTACGCCGCGCCAGCGCCGCCGCACCCGTGGCGGTACGCCGCTGGACGCCGAGGCCACGTCCACCGGGGCTCCCGCCACGGACGCCGCGGAAGCCCCGGCGGAGGACAAGCCGCGCACCCCGCGCCGCCGTCGCCGCACCCGCGCGGGCGCGACCGCGGAGGCCGAGGCCGCTGCGGTGACCGAGGCGCCCGCGGTGTCGGCGGTGGACACGGCCGAAGGCACGGACGCCGCCGAAGCCAAGCCGCGCCGCCGCACCCGCAAGACGGCTGAGGTCGCGGTGGACACGGCCGAGGGCACGGAGACCACCGAGGCCAAGCCGCGCCGCCGCACCCGCAAGACCGCCGAGGCCGCCGAAGCCGCGCTCGACACGGCCGAAGGCACGGAGGCCGCCGAAGCCAAGCCCCGCCGCCGCACCCGCAAGACGGCTGAGGTCGCGGTAGCCACGGAGGCTGTTGCCGAGCAGGCCGACCCGGAGGCCAAGCCGCGTCGCCGCACCCGCAAGGCCGCGGAGGCACCCCTCGCCACCGAGACGGCGGACACCGAGGCCAAGCCGCGTCGCCGCACCCGCAAGGCCGCGGAGGCACCCCTCGCCACCGAGACGGCGGACACCGAGGCCAAGCCGCGCCGCCGCACCCGCAAGGCCGCGGAGACGCCCGTCGCCACGGAGACGGCGGACGCCGAGGCCAAGCCGCGTCGCCGCCGTACGCGGGCCGCGAAGCCCGCGGTGGAGTCCACCGAGGACTGACCTCCCCGCACACCGACCGGCCCGGTTCCCCTCGTGGGAGCCGGGCCGGCGTGCGTCCGCCCGTCGCGGGCACGCCCGCCGAAGCCGCCTGCCGCCCGTGCCGCTAGCCTCGTCGCATGAGCAGGCCTCCCACGTTCACGCCGCCGCCCGGGACCAGGGCGTACCGACTGGGCACCGAGCGCGGCGAGTTCGCCGTGCACGATCTCGCGCCGGAGGGCGTACCGCGAGGCACCGTCGTGCTGCTGCCCGGATTCACCGGCAGCAAGGAGGACTTCGTCGCGCTGCTCGCACCGATCGCCGCCGCGGGGTATCGCGCGGTGGCCGTCGACGGCCGCGGGCAGTACGAGTCGGAGGGGCCCTCCGATGACCCATCCCCTTACCAGCAGGGCGAGTTGGCGCGGGACGTACTGGCGCAGGTGGAGGCGCTCGGTGGGCGGGTGCATCTGCTCGGGCACTCGCTCGGGGGGCAGATCTCGCGTGCGGCCGTACTCCTGGACCCCGCACCCTTCGCGTCCCTCACGCTGATGTCCTCGGGCCCCGCGCAGATCTCCGCCTCGCAGCAGGAGCGGGTGAAGCTGCTGCAGGACGGGCTCGCCGTGCTCGACATGGCGCAGGTCTGGCAGGCGATGCAGTCGCTCGAACCACCGGAGGAGGCCGAGACCGGCGACGGCGACGGCGCCCTGCGGGACCGCTGGCTGCGCCACAGCCCGGCCCAACTCGCCGCCACAGGGCAGCAGTTGAGGGTCGAGCCGGACCGTGTGGACGAGCTGGCGGCGCTGCACCTGCCCGTGCACGTCCTGTCGGGCGGCAGCGACGACACCTGGCCGGTCCCGCTGCTCGACGCGATGGCCGAGCGCCTCTCCGCCCGCCGCACGATCATCGAGGGCGCCGGCCACTCCCCCAACACGGACCGCCCGGAGCCGACGGCCACCGCCCTGATCGCGTTCTGGGACGAGCTGTGACGGCCGCCTGACAACGCCCACCGGACAGGCCTAGTACTGCGCGCGCAGGTGCTCCCAGAACCCGTCCCGCAGCGCGCGGCGCAGGTCGGCCTGGCCGCGCAGGGAGTACTCCAGGAGGCGCTCGGCCTCGACGAGCAGGTCCTGGTCGACCGAGCCCGGCAGGTAGGGGTGGCCGGGAAGCAGCTCCGCGAGCGGCTCGCGCCCCCGGGAGGCGAGCCACTCGGCGGCGATCCGGGCACCGACGAAGCGCACGTCCTCGCGCGCGGGACGCGGCCTCGCCGGGTCGTACGGGAGTCCGGCGCGGCGTGTGACGTACGGCTTGAAGAAGTCCAGCTCAAGCGTGCGCTGGCTGTCGACCTCCCAGAGGAGCGGGTCGGCCTGGTTGCGGCCATCGGGCGCTTCGATGCCCCAGAGGTGGACGCGGGCGCCGTACCCCTGGGCGGCCTCGACCGCGGAGACCAGGTCCTCGTCGCCGCCGATCAGGGCCGCGTCGCTGATGGCCCGGTGCCGGGCGAGGGACTCCAGGTCCGAGCGGATCAGGGAGTCGACGCCCTTCTGCTGGTTGTTGGCGTTGAGGTTGCCGAGGCGGACCTTGACGTCCGGGAGCTCGGCGATGGACTGCTGCTCGGCGGTGTGGATACGGCGGCGGGCGCCGTCGTACCAGTAGACGCGCAGCAGCCTGCTGTCGGCGAAGACCGTACGGGCCTTGTCGATCAGGGCGTCGATCAGCCCCTCGGCGTCGAGGTCGAAGGCGCGGCGGTCCTCGGTCCCGGTGGCGAGTCGGCCCGCGGCGGCGTAGAGATAGCCCGCGTCGACGAAGATCGCGTGCGTCGACGGGGTCTTGGCCACTTCGGCGAGCATGCGCTGGAGGAGCTCGTTGGTGCGGTCGATCCGGGCGCCGAGATCCACGGTGTCGTACGCCGGACCTTCACTCACCGGACCCTTGTTCAAACGTGACCCATTCATAGGGGATCCATTGTCCAGCCGGTCACGCAGCGAGTACAAACGGTTGCACGACCTGCGATTACTTAGCTCGTCGAAAATTTTCTTTAGCGTAGGGAATGTTTGCAGGGAGCAAGTCGTTGGACCCTGTGGAAGCGCGGTGAGGACACCGTGCGACCTGCTCTTGACGGCCGGGCAACCGCCCGGCCGTAAAGCGGGACATAACTGGCGAACAGTGATCGTCTCGCACAAGTAGTTCTCCTGCAGGAGGATGACCAGACGAAGGGAGAAGCCCTATGCGCTTCGAGATCATGCGCCTTGACGACGTCGACGGCACCGCCGTGGACAGCACCGTCGTGGACGCCGCCTCCGTCAACCGGATCGTGCAGCAGGCCGCCTCGATCGGCCAGCGCATCTATATCCGCCCGGCCGAATCCGCGGCTTCGTAACGCCGCAGTACCCGCGGCTCCGTAGCGCCGCACAGCTTCGAAGGCCCCCGCGCGAGCTTCGCGCGGGGGCCTTCGCGTGCCCGGAGCGGTGATGACACCGCGGGACATCGGAAGAACACGACGCCTCAGGCGCCCTGGACGACCTGCCTGACGCCGTTGATGATCTGCTGCACGGCGATCGCGGAGAGCATCATGCCCGCGAGCCGGGTCACGAGGACCACGCCGCCGTCCTTGATCACGCGGATGATCACCAGCGAGTACCGCATGACCAGCCACAGCACCACATGCATGGCGACGATCGCGCTCCACACCGACAGCTGTCCGCCGAACCCGTCCGCGTCCTGCACGGCGAGGATCACCGCGACGATCGCGCCGGGCCCGGCGAGCAGCGGCATCCCGAGCGGTACGAGGGCGACGTTCACGTCCTTGGTCTGCTTCGGCTCGTCGGTCTTGCCGGTGAGCAGGTCGAGCGCGACAAGGAGGAGCAGCAGTCCGCCCGCGATCATCAGGGCGGGCACGGAGACATGCAGGTAGTCGAGGATCTGGTGGCCGACCACGCCGAAGAGCGCGATCACACCGAAGGCCACGCACACGGCCTGGAAGGCCATCCGCCGCTGCATCTTGGCGGGGCGGCCCGCGGTGAGCCCGAGGAAGATCGGGGTGATCCCGGGCGGGTCCATGATCACAAATAGGGTGAGAAAAAGGGATCCGAAGACGGCGACGTCGAACACAGTGAGCCTTGCACTTGCGGAGAAAAGGGAACCGGTGAGAGCGGGGCGGAGGTCTACCGCCGCCCACGCCGGGAGAGGTCCGGGACCGTTCGGCCCCGAACCGACAACAGAGATACGGACGTCAGGAGCGCGTTCCCCCGGCGCCCGGCACGGGGAAGGCGCCGGTGGCGCGGCGGGTGATCTCGCCGTAGATCTCGGGGTCCGTGGTGAACTCGCCGAGCACACAGGTCTTGCGGCTGCCGTGGTAGTCGCTGGAGCCGGTGACGAGCAGGCCGAGGTCCGCGGCGAGGCCGTGCAGCCGGGTGCGGGTGGCCTGGTCATGGTCCATATGGTCGGCCTCGATGCCGTCAAGACCCGCGGCGGCCAGCTCCGCGACGGCGGACTCCGGCACACACGCGCCGCGCTTGACGGCCAGCGGATGCGCGAAGACGGTGACGCCGCCCGCGGCCTTGACGAGCCGGATCGCCTCGAAGGGGTCCAGCTCGTGCTTCTCCACGTACGCCCGGCCGTCGTTCGCGATCCACTCGGGCGTGAACGCGTCCGAGACCGTACGCACGACGCCCAGCTCGACGAGCGCCTCCGCGATGTGCGGCCGGCCGACCGAGCCGTCCCCGGCGATCCGGGCGACCTGCTCCCAGGCGACCGGGACACCCAGCTCCTGGAGCTTGCCGACCATGCCGCGGGCGCGCGGCACGCGGTCGTCCCGGACCAGCTCCCGCTCGCGCAGCAGCTCCGGCTCCTCGGGGTCGAAGAGGTACGCGAGCATGTGCAGCGGGGTGCCGTCGAGGCGGCAGGAGAGCTCGGCGCCGGTGACCAGCGTCAGCCCCGTCGACAGCTCGGACAGCGCGGCGGCCGCCGCGGCGTGGCCTCGGGTGGTGTCGTGGTCCGTCAGCGCGACGACGTCGAGCCCGGCGGCGGCCGCGTTGCGGACCAGCTCGGCCGGGGTGTCCGTGCCGTCGGAGGCGGTGGAGTGGGTGTGCAGGTCGATGCGCACGACGCGTACTCCAGGCTCTGACGGGACGGAAGGGGACGCTCAAGGATAACGGGGCGCGCCGACATCCCCGGACCACAGGGCCCCGGTCAGCTAGTACCCCGGCTCAGCCAGCGCTCCGGCTCAGCCAGCACCCCGGCTCAGCTGTCGAGCAGGCGCGGCGACAGCGCCCCGCACGGCAGCATCTCCATCTCGGCGCCCGCCTCCCGCAGATCGGTCAGGACCAGCTCGTCGTACATCAGGAGGCCGGACTGCTCGGGCCAGACGACGGCCCAGAGCCACAGGCCGAAGGCCTCTCCGGCGAAGACCGCGCGGTCCTCCGGGGTGCCGGAGACATGCCAGAGCGGGGTGGGCCGCCCCGCGGCGAGGACCTTGGCCTGCGGGGGCTTCTCGACGCTCAGGTACGGGCCGGGGTCGGGGCCGTCGATGCCCGCGTACCGCGCGCCGAGTCCGACGCCCAGCTCCTCGGCGACGAGCACCAACTCGCCCACCCCGCCCAGCGGTCCGGGCCCTGAGCACGCGACGGCGGTGGCGCGGCCGCCGCTGCGGTCGTCCCCTGCGCAGGCGACTCCGGTGAAGAGCCAGCCGAGGGGCAGCGGCCACGGCATCCAGACGGGCACCTGTGTGCGGTGCACCACGACGCCGAGCGCCTCGACGCTCGGCGGGACCACGGGCTGCAGCGGATGCACGGCACCGTGCGCGTCGCACTGCCACGTGTCGGCGAAGAGACCGGGAGCCCTGACCCGGCCACCGCACTTCGGGCAACTGGGTTCGCCCCTCATAGCGTTCAACGGTCCTCCGGAGCCGTCGCCGCGTCAAGGAGCGATCACCCGTCGGAGTGCGGAGGAACCGGGAAATGTAGATGTATCTAGCATTAGATGTAGCTTGCATTAGTTAGCTTGCCTAACTTACTATGTGTAGACATCAACCATCCGACACACAGCGAAGCAGTGAGGGAGAGGGCATGCGAAGCAGCAACAGCGGCCCGACAGGGGACGATCCGTTGAACCAGGGCTCGGGCCCGGTGAGCATCCTGCGCCAGCCCGGCGCGGTCTGGGCCACGGCCGGCGCCTCCGTCGTCGCCTTCATGGGCATCGGCCTGGTCGACCCGATCCTGCCGTCGATCGCCAAGGGGCTGGAGGCCACACCGAGCCAGGTCTCGCTCCTGTTCACCTCGTACTTCCTGATCACCGCCGTCGCGATGCTGGTGACGGGCTTCGTGTCCAGCCGGATCGGCGGCAAGAAGACCCTGCTCGCCGGGCTCGCGCTCGTCGTGGTCTTCGCCGCGCTGTCCGGTACGTCGGGCTCGGTCGGCGAACTCGTCGGATTCAGGGCGGGCTGGGGGCTCGGCAACGCGCTCTTCGTCTCGACCTCGCTCGCCGTGATCGTCGGCGCCGCGGCCGGAGGCAGCGCCGCGGCGATCCTGCTCTACGAGTCGGCGCTCGGCCTCGGCATGGCCTGCGGCCCGCTGCTCGGCGCGGTGCTCGGCGACGCCAGCTGGCGCTACCCGTTCTTCGGCACCGCCGCCCTGATGGCCATCGGCTTCCTCGCCATCACCGCGTTCCTGAAGGAGCAGCCCAGGCCCGCGCGGAAGACCTCACTGCTCGACCCGGTGAAGGCCCTCGGCCACGGCGGCCTCGCCTCGGCCGCGGCCTCCGCGTTCTTCTACAACTACGCGTTCTTCACGATCCTGGCGTTCACGCCGTTCGTCCTGAACATGTCGCCGTACCGCTCGGGTGCCGTCTTCTTCGCCTGGGGCGTGCTGCTCGCGGTGTTCTCGGTACTCGTCGCGCCGCGGCTGCAGAAGCGGTTCGGCTCGCTGAAGGTGCTCGGCGGCTCGCTGCTGCTGCTCGCCGTCGACCTGGTGGTGCTCGGTTACGGGAACCACACGGCGGCCGTCGTCGGCACGATCGTCTCGGGCGCGTTCATCGGCCTCAACAACACCGTCTACACGGAGCTCGCCCTGGGCGTCTCGGACGCGCCGCGCCCGGTGGCCAGCGCCGGGTACAACTTCGTGCGCTGGTTCGCCGCGGCTGCCGCGCCGTTCCTCGCGCCGAAGATCGAGGAGTGGACGAACATCCACATCCCGTTCGTGGTCGCGGCCGTGGCGGCCGTCGTGGGCGCCGGGATCGTCGGGGTGCGGCGCGCCTCGCTGCGGCACGAGGCCGAGGAGCTCGAACCCAGGCACCGCACGGAGGACGGGGTGGCGGTCTTCGCCAACTGACCCTCTCCGTAAGGGAAGTCAGTCCGTACGGGAAGTCAGTCCGTACGAGAACTCAGTCCGTACGGGAAGTCAGTCCAGGGAGACGGACCTGCGCAGCGGATCGCGCAGGTCCGTTCCGTGTGCCAGCCACTTCTCCTGCAGGGCGGCCGCGCCGTGCACCCGCTTCCACGCCGCCTCGTTGGGCGTCATCGGCAGGAGCGGCAGGAAGCGGACCGGCTCCATCGGCTCGTCCAGGTCCAGGTCCTCCACCAGGCCGCCCGGCTCGGCGACCAGGACCGAGGTGAACTGGGCGCCGGGCCACAGCGGTTCACCCACGTCGAGCGAGGCACCCGGGGCCACGACCAGGCCCTCGACCTGGGGCGATGCGGCGAGTACGGCGAGGGGCCGCAGCGCCTTGTCGGTGTCGGCGACGCCCGCGCGCACGGAGAGGATCAGCTCGGCGCGCGGCCCGCGCACCTGATCGGCCAGGGGAGCCGTGGGGTCGGCCATCGGGGCGGCCGACATGCCGAGCGTGGCGTACCGCACGGTGCCGCCGTCGTGCTCGTCGCTGAAGCGGAGCACCTCGATGCGGTCCGCACCGAGGAACGTCACGGCCGCGCGGGCGTCCGGATCCCCCAGGGCGCTGCGCAGCCGGGCTTCGACGAGAGCGAGAACATCAGCCATGCCGCGAGCATAGAACTCGTAGAGAACCGGCAAAGCCGCGGCTTGACACTTCAGTCGGCTGATAGTCTTGGCCGCTGGCCAGGGCAGCACGTGGACCGACCGCTCAAGCGGCGTTCCGGGGCCCGGCGTTGGGACATCCCCCACGGGGGACCGGCCGGAGGAGGTGGGGCTGACATGGATCGAAGTCGACCGTGCAGTACTACCCGCTCTTCCGCCAGTTAGCGGCGCCCAGCGACCGAGGCTTTCCGTACCCGTGCATACGCCGGGTAAACCGCGAAGTTCACGGCAACCTCATCTCGCGCTCGGCGGACGCTTCCCGGAAGGGCATTTCGTCCCCGCTTGATCTGAGTCAGAGCGAAGGCCGCCACCGCGTCGGACCGGTGCCGCCCGCTTTGCGGACGTGACCTTTGAGCCCTACGTCCCCATTCCGGGCAGTTCCACCCCGCGCGCGCGTCGGCCGCGCCGCGAAGGAGCCTGCCATGTCGATGATCCGTGACCTGCGTGCCGCCGTCCGCCCCCAGCTCCGCAAGGACGCCGCGTCCGGCAGCCCGTACGAGAGCACCCGGGACGCGACGGCCGCCAGTGCCGTCGTGGACTGCGCCGTCTACCGCGACGGGCGGCGCGTGCCGAGCGAGAAGCCGCTCACGCCGCACGAGGCGATGCTCGACGTCCGCCGTGACGGCGGCTTCGCCTGGATCGGGCTGCACGAGCCCACCGAGGACGAATTCTCCGGTATCGCCCGGGAGTTCGGGCTGCACCCGCTGGCCGTCGAGGACGCGGTGCACGCCCACCAGCGCCCCAAGCTGGAGCGGTACGACGACACCCTGTTCACCGTCTTCAAGACCATCCACTACGTCGAGCACACCGAGCTCACCGCGACCAGCGAGGTCGTCGAGACCGGCGAGGTGATGTGCTTCACCGGGCGGGACTTCTTCATCACCGTGCGGCACGGCGGCCACGGCTCGCTCCGGGCGCTGCGGCACCGGCTCCAGGACGACCCGGAGCTGCTCGCCAAGGGCCCCTCGGCCGTCCTGCACGCCATCGCCGACCACGTCGTGGACGGGTACATCGCGGTCGCGGACGCCGTGCAGGACGACATCGACGAGGTCGAGATCGACGTCTTCTCGCAGCCCGGCAAGGGCAGCCCGCGCGGCACCGACGCCGGCCGGATCTACCAACTCAAGCGCGAGGTACTGGAGTTCAAGCGCGCCGTCTCCCCGCTGCTCCGCCCCATGCAGCTGCTGAGCGAGCGGCCCATGCGCCTGGTCGACCCCGACATCCAGAAGTACTTCCGGGACGTCGCCGACCACCTCGCGCGCGTGCAGGAGCAGGTCATCGGCTTCGACGAGCTGCTCAACTCGATCCTGCAGGCCAACCTCGCGCAGGCGACCGTCGCGCAGAACGAGGACATGCGCAAGATCACCTCGTGGGCGGCCATCGTCGCCGTACCCACGATGATCTGCGGGGTGTACGGCATGAACTTCGAGCACATGCCGGAGACGAAGTGGGAGTACGGCTATCCGACGGTGATGGTCGGCATCGCCGCGGTCTGCTTCGCCATCCACCGCACCCTCAAGCGCAACGGCTGGCTGTAGTTAAGCTGCAGCCATGTCTGCCGATCCGTCCGCCGATTCGCCTGCCGGTCCGTCCGCCGGTTCGCCGCTCGACCGCGCCCTCGTCGAGGAGGCCACGAAGAAGTCGGCCCTGATCTGGGTGCGCGGCTCCGGGCCCGTGCGCGCCCTGTGGCACGTATGGCACGAGGGCGCCGCGCACCTCGTCGGCGACGGCCCCGGCGAGCAGCCGCTGCCGGACCTCGCGGACGGCGCGACCGCGGAGGTCACCGTCCGCAGCAAGGACAAGGGCGGCCGGCTCGTCGTCTGGACGGCGCGGGTCGTCGAGCTCGCGCCGCGCTCGACCGAGTGGGAGGCGGCGGTCGCCGAGCTCAAGGGCAAGCGTCTGAACGCGCCGGACAGCGAGGAAATGGTCGAGCGGTGGGCGCGCGAGTGCCGGGTTCTGCGGCTTGAGCCGACGGGGGTGGACACGGTGCAGCCGGACGGGTCGCTGGCGGAGGCACCGCTGCCTACGTCCGCGACGACTCGGGGCCCGTTGCCGGGGGCGTTGCCTCGGATTCTGTTCCGGCGGCGGAGGAGGGGTTAGGTCTTACGGGGCTGTCGTTCGGCTGACCCACCGTCGTGGCCGGTCGCGCCCCGCGGCGGAGCCGCAAATGTCACAGCCCCGCGCCCCTTAAAAACAGCCCGTCCGGCGTTTGAGGACGAGCGCCTCAGCGCGATACGGGGTCCGGGGCGGAGCCCCGAAGCTGCGAAAAGGGGCGGGGTGGGGAAAAGAGCGCCCACCTCCTGCGCCAGCGCCCTGCTCAGCCAGTCATGAGCCGTGCCAGGGTTCGGCTCACCCGGGCCCGTCAGGTCCGTCACCAGGTGCCAGTAGCGGTCGATGCGAGGATCCCCGGCCAGGGCTGCGCTGAGCGCGCGGCGGAACGCCGGAGTGTCCCGTACGCCCTGCGCCGCCGCGTACGCGCCCACGAAACCGTCCAACTCCTCGCCCGCGTGCGGCGGTTGGCCCGACCGGAGTGCCGGAGCCGCGAGCTCGAAAGCCTCCGCGAGGGCCGTGTAGAGCACCGCGGGACGGTAGCCGTCGGACACACGGTGGGCGGCCGGCTGGCAGTCGTCCCGGACCGCGTCACCGGGGCACGGGCCGGACACGAAGGCGTGCAGCCGGGCGAAGGCGAGGACCTGGTGCGGCGCCGGATCGTCGGGCAGCTGCGGCACCGCCTGCTCGACCACCGCCGACCGCACCCCGGCCGGGAGGCGCGGCGGCAGCCAGCGGCGCCAGAACCGGGCCAGCGCGTCCGTGCTCGGCGGGACCGTGACCGCGCCGACCAGCCGTAGCCGCTCCGCGTGCTCGCCGGGCGGGCAGTCGTGCAGCAGCCGCAGCGCCGCCTCCCGCCAGCGCAGCGCGGCCAGTTGGGAGCCGATGCCGCGCAGCCGGTCCGCGACGACGTCCTCCAGAGCGCCCTCCCCCTCCAGGATCCGCCCCACATCGGGCACCGGCAGGTCGAGGGTGCGCAGCGCGCGGATCGTACGGAGCCGGTCGAGCGCGTCCGAGCCGTACCGCCGATGGCCGCCGGAGCTGCGCGCGGCCTCGGGCAGCAGTCCGCGGTCGGAGTAGAAGCGCACGGTCTTGACGGTGACGCCCGCCTGCTCGGCGAGCTCCCCGATGCTCCACAGACCGTCGGGCGAGACGGCTTGCGACACGGCTTGCGGCACGGCTTGAACCTCCCTCAGGGGGAGTTCCTACGGTACCGGCGAGCGCGGACGGCCGAGGAGGCCCGCCCGCTTGTACGGCTTCGGCTGGAGGAGGAGATGAGGATGACGGCATTCGTGCTCGTGCCGGGCGCGCACACCGGCGGCTGGGTGTGGCAGGAGGTCGCCGAGCGGCTGCGCGCGGCCGGGGCCGAGGCGCACCCGGTGACGCTTACGGGTATGCGGGACGAGGCTCAAGCCGCCCACGCGGAGGGGGAGTTCGGGGACGTCGGCCTCGGCACGCACATCGACGACGTCGTCCGCCGCATCGACCGGCTGCCCGCCACCGCGGAGGTCGTCCTGGTCGGCCACTGCTACGGCATCCACCCGGTCTTGGAGGCCGCGGCCCGCCGTACGGGACGGGTGGCGCGGATCGTGTACGTCGACACCGCGCCGGCGCAGGACGGCGACCCGGCGCTCGCGCTGATCCCGGACCCGGACGTACGCAAGGCGCTGACCGGGGCGGACGGTCCCGGCTCGCTCGTCCCGCCGCCGGACAGGGAGCGCTGGCCGCACTGGGGGCATCTGGACGACGTGCCCGGCGCGGCCCTCGACCGGCTCGTGGCCCGTGCCGCGCCGCAGCCCTCCGGCACGCTGACCCGGCCCGTGCGGATCCCGCCGGAGGTGGCCGCGCTGCCCTCGACCGGGGTGCTGTGCACGGCGAACGGCTCGACCCTCGCCGTACTGGGGCAGGTCGTCGGCCTCGGCGAGCCGCGGCTGCTCGCGCTGACCGAGCCGCGGGTGCGCTTCCTCGAACTGGCCTCCGGGCACTGGCCGATGCTGTCCGCGCCCGACGAGCTGGCCGCGCTGCTGCTGCGCGCGGCGGCCGGCGAGGGCGAGCGGCTCACAGCGCCGAGCGGGCCGCCCTCGCACCTGCGGCCGTTCCTGCTCGACCTGCCGGAGCGCCCGCGCGAGCGGGTGGGCCGCGTGGACCTCTACCCGCCGGACGCGGCCCCGGCGGACGCTGCGGACCCGGCGACCCCGGCGGCCCCGGCGCACACTGCTGACCCGACGGACCCGGCGGACCCGGCGGACCCGGCGGACCCGGCGGACCCGGCGGACGCGGCGACCCCGACGACCCCGGCGCACGCTGCTGACCCGGCGGAATCGGCGACCCCGGCGGACGCTGCGGCCCAGGCGACCCCCCCGACGACCCCGGCTCAGGCTGCGGACCCGGCGACCCCGACGGACCCGGCGCACGCTGCTGACGCGGCGGAATCGGCGACCCCGGCGGACCCTGCGGACGCTGCGGCCCCGGCGCACGCTGGGGACGCTGCGGCCCCGACGACCCCGACGACCCCGACGCACGCTGCGGACCCTGCGACCCCGGCGCCCCGAGCCGTGCCCCGCCCCGCCGTCCTGCTCGTGCACGGCGGCCCCGTGCCCGAAGGCGTATCGCCGACGCCCCGCGACTGGCCTGGCTATGTGGGGTACGCCCGCTACCTGGCCGGTCGGGGTGTGCTCGCCGCGACCGTCGACCATCGGCTGCACGACGTGGCCGACTACCCGCGGGCCGCGGATGACGTCGCCGCCGCCGTCGCGCTCGTGCGGGCCGATCCGCGCGTGGACGCCGACCGGGTCGCGCTGTGGTTCTTCTCCGGTGGCGGGCTGCTCGCGGCGGACTGGCTGGCGGAGCCGCCCGCCTGGCTGCGGTGCGTGGCGGCGACGTATCCGATCCTCGCGCCGCTGCCGAGCTGGGGGCTCGGCGAGACCCGGTTCCAGCCGGCGCGGGCGGTGCGCTCGGCGGGCGGGCTGCCGTTCGTGCTGACCAGGGCCGGACTCGACCTGCCGGAGATCGCGGCCACCCAGGACACGTTCCTGGCCGCCGCCGAGGACGCCGAGGCCCGCGTCGAGGTGATCGAGGTGCCGGCGGCCCACCACGGCTTCGAGACGATCGACCACACGGACGCGGCACGGGAGGCGGTGCGACGGGCGGCCGGCCAGGTGCTGGGGCAGCTCCGCGGCTGAGCCCCGCTCAGGACGTCGGCAGCTGCTTTCCGTAGTCCACCGTGTGGCTCGCGTCCGGCTTGCGGAACACGAAGTCCTTGTCCCAGTCGGTCAGCAGGAGCGTGCCGGCCCCGCCGGCGCGCTCCAGGCGCAGCGGGTACGCGGTGCCCTCCAGTGACACGTGCAGGGTGCCGCCCGCGCCCTTGTCCCCGCTGACCTCGACGGTGCGCTTGCCGTCGGCGGTGCCGCGCTCGCCCGCCGACAGCGTGCCGTGCAGCGTGAGCAGGCCGTCGAGCAGCAGGCCCTTGTCGGTGAAGCCGCTGAGCTGCTTGTACGCGGGGTCGCCCTCGGGGACCTTCACGTACTTGCCGTCGAGCTTGTCCGCCGCCAGCTCGTCCGCCGAGTCCGGCTTGCCCTGCCCGCGCCCGCCCTGGGAGCTGTCGCCCTGCGAGGCCCAGAAGTCGGCGTCGGCCTTCAGATAGAGCTGGCCGTCGACCCGCAGCAGCTCGAACGTGCGGTTCTTGAGCCGGACTTCACCGCTGCCGCCGTCCTCGGTCAGCTTCATGTCGAGCTTGTACGTGGCGCCCTTGCTGACCACCGAACCGGTGAGCCGCAGCGAGTCCGCGCTCTTGGCCGCGTTCTGCGCCTTGCGCTGGATCTTCGCGGCGGAGAGCTTGCCGACGCCGTTGGTCCCGGCGTCCGGGTCCTCCTCGGCGCCACACCCCACGAGCCCCGTCATCCCCGCGACCAGGCCGACGCACAGGGCGCCGGCGAGTGCGGTGCGGCGGGCTCGGCCCAGAGCGCTGGTGGTCACGTGCGGGGCTGCCTCTCGTGTGGGGGTTCGGAGCGACAGTACGGCAGCGTACCCGCGCCACGAGCGCCACCCGGCAGAGAGCCTTCTGCGCCGCCCACCAGGGCGTATCCGACCGGGACGGGCTAGCCTGAAGCCCGCAAACCGTCAGATGTACGCATGAAGCGAGACATCAGCCAGACATACGAGACATAACTCAGACATAGCAGCATACGGCCGAAAGGAGACGGACCATGGCGGCTGCTTCCCGGATCTTCGTCTCCCATCTGTCCGGCATCGCCGTCTTCGACCCCAACGGCGACCAGGTGGGCCGTGTCCGCGACCTCGTCGCCATGCTCCGCGTCGGCCGCCGCCCGCCCCGACTGCTCGGCCTGGTCGTCGAACTCTCCACCCGGCGCCGCATCTTCCTGCCCATGACCCGGGTCACCGGTATCGAGTCCGGCCAGGTCATCACCACCGGCGTGCTCAACGTACGGCGCTTCGAGCAGCGGCCCACCGAGCGGCTCGTCCTCGGCGAACTCCTCGACCGCCGCGTCACCCTGGTCGACACCGGCGAGGAGGTCACCGTCCTCGACGTCTCCGTGCAGCAGCTCCCGGCCCGCCGCGACTGGGAGATCGACCGGGTCTTCGTACGCAAGGGCAAGGGCGGGGCGCTGCGGCGCAAGGGGGAGGCGGTGACCGTGGAGTGGTCGGCCGTCACCGGGTTCTCCCTGGAGGAGCACGGCCAGGGGGCCGAGAGTCTGCTCGCCTCGTTCGAGCAGCTGCGCCCCGCCGACCTCGCCAACGTCCTGCACCACCTCACCCCCAAGCGCCGGGCCGAGGTCGCAGCGGCGCTCGACGACGACCGGCTCGCCGACGTACTCGAAGAGCTGCCGGAGGACGACCAGATCGAGATCCTCGGCAAACTCAAGGAGGAGCGCGCCGCCGACGTCCTGGAGGCGATGGACCCGGACGACGCCGCCGACCTCCTGTCCGAGCTGCCCGAGGAGGACCAGGAGCGTCTCCTCGACCTGATGGAGCCGGACGACGCGGCGGACATGCGGCGCCTGATGCAGTACGAGGAGCGCACGGCCGGCGGCATGATGACGACCGAGCCGATCGTGCTCCAGCCCGACGCCACGGTCGCCGACGCCCTCGCCCGCGTCCGCCAGCAGGACCTCTCCCCCGCCCTCGCCGCCCAGGTCTACGTCTGCCGCCCGCCCGACCAGACGCCCACCGGCAAGTACCTGGGCCTGGTGCACTTCCAACGCCTCCTGCGCGACCCGCCGTTCACCCTGGTCGGCACGGTGATCGACCAGGATCTGCAGAGCCTGCGCCCGGACACGCCGCTGCCCGAGGTCACGAGCTTCTTCGCCACGTACGACATGGTCGCGGCGCCCGTCGTGGACGAGAGCGGCTCGCTGCTCGGCGCCGTCACCGTCGACGACGTACTGGACCATCTGCTGCCCGACGACTGGCGCGAGACCGAGTTCCATCTGGCCGAGGAGGTGAACCACGGTGAGTGAGCGCGACCGTGACCGCGAGCGCGAACGTGAACGGGCCGAGGCGGGCCGCCCCCGGATCCGTCTGGACCTGCCGCGCCCGCCCCGCCGCAAGCTGGTGCCCGAGTACGACCCGGAGGCCTTCGGCCGGCTCTCCGAGAAGATCGCCCGCTTCCTCGGCACGGGGCGGTTCATCGTCTGGATGACGGTCGTGATCATCCTGTGGGTGGTGTGGAACGTGTCGATGCCCGCATCGCTGCGCTTCGACGAGTACCCGTTCATCTTCCTCACCCTGGCGCTCTCGCTGCAGGCCTCGTACGCGGCTCCGCTCATCCTGCTCGCCCAGAACCGGCAGGACGACCGGGACCGGGTCAACCTGGAGCAGGATCGCAAGCAGAACGAACGCTCCATGTCGGACACCGAGTACCTGACCCGGGAGATCGCCGCCCTGCGGATGGGCCTCGGCGAGGTCGCGACCCGGGACTGGATCCGCTCGGAACTCCAGGACATGGTGAAGGACATGGACGAACGGTTCGACGTGTTCCCGCCGGAGCAGACCGGCCGCCCGGCCCTCGCGCGTGACGAAGGCGACCGCCGATAGGGCTTCCCCGGGTGTCACCCCGTCGCCGTACCATTCCCGTATGGCTACCGACACGTATCCGACCGACGAGGCGATCCGCGAAGCGCTCGCCACGGTCAACGACCCCGAGATCAACAAGCCGATCACCGAGCTCGGCATGGTCAAATCGGTCGACATCGGGGCCGACGGAGCGGTGGCCGTCACCGTCTACCTCACGGTCTCCGGCTGCCCGATGCGCGACACCATCACGAACCGGGTGACCGAGGCGGTCTCCGGCGTCCAGGGCGTCACCTCCGTGGCCGTCACGCTCGACGTGATGAGCGACGAGCAGCGCCGCGAGCTGGCCGAGGCCCTGCGCGGCGGCACCGCCGAGCGCGAGGTCCCCTTCGCCAAGCCCGGCTCCCTGACCCGGGTGTACGCGGTGGCCTCCGGCAAGGGCGGCGTCGGCAAGTCCTCGGTGACGGTGAACCTGGCGGCGGCGATGGCCGCGGACGGCCTGAAGGTCGGCGTCGTGGACGCGGACATCTACGGCCACAGCGTGCCCCGCATGCTCGGCGCCGACGGCAAGCCCACCCAGGTCGAGAACATGATCATGCCGCCGTCGGCGAACGGCGTGAAGGTCATCTCCATCGGGATGTTCACGCCGGGCAACACCCCGGTGGTGTGGCGCGGCCCGATGCTCCACCGCGCCCTGCAGCAGTTCCTCGCCGACGTGTACTGGGGCGACCTGGACGTCCTCCTGCTCGACCTGCCGCCCGGCACCGGTGACATCGCGATCTCGGTGGCCCAGCTGGTGCCGAACGCCGAGATCCTCGTCGTGACCACCCCGCAGCAGGCCGCGGCCGAGGTCGCCGAGCGCGCCGGCTCCATCGCCGTACAGACCCACCAGAAGATCGTCGGCGTCGTCGAGAACATGTCGGGCATGCCCTGCCCGCACTGCGACGAGATGGTCGACGTCTTCGGCACGGGCGGCGGCGAGAGGGTCGCCGAGGGCCTCACGAAGACCACCGGCACGCAGGTCCCGGTGCTCGGCGCCATCCCGATCGACGTCCGCCTGCGCGAGGGCGGTGACGAGGGCAAGCCCGTCGTCCTGACCGACCCGGACTCCCCCGCGGGCTCCGCGCTGCGGTCCATCGCGGGCAAGCTGGGCGGTCGTCAGCGCGGCCTGTCGGGCATGACGCTCGGCCTCACGCCGAAGAACAAGTTCTGACGTTCTGACCGCCGCACAAGCCCGTACACGAGCCCGTACGCGAAGGGGGGCGCCGTCACCTGGTGACGGCGCCCCCCTTCGCGTATCGACGCTCAGCGGCCCTCGTACGCGGTGATGTCCTTGACCACCGAGAAGCCCAGGCCGTACGCGCTCATGCCGCGGCCGTACGCACCGAGGTGGGCGCCGCTCTCCGTGGAGCCGGCCAGGACCCAGCCGAACTCGGACTCGCGGTAGTGGAACGGCGTGGGCACGCCGTCGACCGGGAGGGTCAGCGTCGTCCAGGGCTCGCTGTCGAGGTCGTCCGCGAGCACCCAGGCGGTCTCGGTCTGCTGGTCCAGCCAGTCGTCGCGCAGCGCGTGGTCCATCTGCTGCGGCCAGGTCCGGGTGAGCAGGCCGACGCCCGCGAGCCAGGCGGCCGAGGAGACCGACGTGGCCTCCAGGACGCCGGTGCCGTCGCCGCTGCGGCGGACGGGGTTGGACGCCACGGTCACCACGACCGCGAACCGGTCCTTGGCGCCGGACTCGTCGGCGCGCGGCGCGGGCTCGTCACCGTGGCCGATGGAGCCGTGCTCGACCGTCCCGTCCGCGCCCGTCCCGACCTGCATCAGCCAGCGCGGACCTGTGAATGCCTCATCCAGGCCGTACCAGGGGAACGCCGCCGGCAAGTAGCCGTCGACCGCGCGTGCCCCGGTGTGACTCGTCGTCTCCATGTACCCGGCCGCCTCCTCGTTCTCTGCCGGTCCGGAGCGGCCCGCCCCCCTCGGGCGTCCTGAGTCCGGACAACAACAGAGGAGAATAGCCACCCCGGTTCGCCGCGTCGGATTCCAGCGGGGTGCGCGGGTCGCACGGGGCCCTTGCGCGGGGTGTTCCGTACGAGGTTCGTACGGGGTTCCGTACGGGGCTCGTACGGCTCAGGTGGCGTCGGCGTCGAACGGGGGGCGCTCGTCCTTGGCCGGTGGCTGCGGCTTCTTCTGCAGGTCGGTGCCGCCGCCCTTGGTCAGGCTCGGGCCGGACGCGGCGCCGCTCGCCGACTCGCTCTCGTGCCCGTTCACCGCGTCCGTGACGTCGGCCATCTCCTTGCGGAGGTCGAAGCCGTTACGGATCTCCTTGAGCCCCAGCTCGTCACCGTCCAGCTGCTTGCGGATGAACGTCTTGGGGTTGAGATCCTCGAACTCGAAGTCCTTGAACTCCGGCCCGAGCTCCTCGCGGATGTCCTTCTTGGCACTGTCGGAGAAGGCGCGGATCTTACGGATGAAGCCGGAGACGTCCTGAATGACCTTGGGCAGCTTGTCCGGGCCGAAGATGAGCACGGCAAGGACCACGAGCGTCACCAGCTCAAGTGCGCCTATGTCATTGAACACCTTGCAGCTCCTTGCGATGTCCGCGGCCCGGGACAGGAGGGACGGAATCCGGGGTACGGGCCGGTTCCACGGTACCCGGCGATCCTGTACTGCCGGTACTGTCCCGGGACGGTTCGGTGGCGTCCGGACGAGCGGCGGATGACAGGGCCCCCTCAGCCGCCCGCCGCGCCCAGCTCCAGGGAGAGCGTGCGCTCGGCGCCGCCGCGTTCCAGGGTCAGTTCCAGGCGGTCGCCGGGGCGGTGGGCGCGGATCTTCACGATCAACTCCTCACCGGAGTGCACCCGTTGGCCGTCCACCTCGGTGATCACGTCGCCCGGCTCGATGCCCGCCTTGTCGCCGGGGCCGCCCGGGGTGACCGCGGGACCGCCGTCGCCGCCCTCCTCGGCGACGCGGGCGCCGTCGCCCGTGTACCGGGTGTCCAGGGTCACCTCGATCACCGGGTGCGTGGCCTTGCCGGTGTTGATCAGCTCCTCGGCGACCCGCTTGGCCTGGTTGATGGGGATGGCGAAGCCGAGCCCGATCGAGCCGGACTGCCCGCCGTCGAGCTCCGAGCCGTTGCCCGCCGAGCGGATCGCGCTGTTGATGCCGATGACGCGGGCCTTGTGGTCGACGAGCGGGCCGCCGGAGTTGCCCGGGTTGATCGGGGCGTCGGTCTGCAGCGCGTCCACGTACGACACGTCGCTGCCGTCGCCCTCCTCGCCGCCCGCGGTGATCGGCCGCTCCTTGGCGCTGATGATCCCGGAGGTCACCGTGTTGGACAGGTCGAAGGGAGCGCCGATCGCCACCACCGGATCGCCGACCTGGACGTTGTCGGAGTTCCCGAGCGGCAGCGGCTTGAGTCCGCTCACCCCGGACACCTCGACCACCGCGAGGTCGTAACCGGAGTCCCGGCCGACCACCCGCCCCTTGGCCACCTCACCGCCGCTGAACGTCACGGACACCTCGCCGCCGTCGCCCGCGGGCTCCACGACGTGGTTGTTGGTGAGGATGTGGCCCTTGTCGTCGAGCACGAAGCCGGTTCCGGTGCCCTGCGCGCTGTCGCCGCTGACGTGCAGCGTGACGACGCTGGGCAGCGCGCTCGCGGCGATCCCGGCGACGCTCTCCGGCGCCCGCTCCTGGGACCCCGCGTCCGCCTGCGGGAGTTCGACGGTACTGATGCCGCCGTGCCGCTCCATGTAGGCGCCGACACCGCCGCCGACCCCGCCCGCGACGAGCGCGAGCACCAGCGCGGCCGCGAACAGCCGGCCCCGCCGCGGCTCCTTCGCGGGCGCGGGCCCGTCGGCCATCAGCAACGGCCGCTGAGCCTGCGGCGCCCGCCACGGGTCGTACTGCTGCCAGTGCCCTCCGGCCTGCGGCTGCGCTTGGGGCTGCGGCTGCGGCTGTGCGCCGTGCGGCGGGGTGGCCTGGGCGGCCGGGCCGGGCGGGGCATGCTGGGCGCTCTGGTGGGGTGCGGCGGCCGGGTGCGGGGTGCCGTTCGCGGGGGTCGCGGAGGCGGGGGTCGCGGAGGCGGGGGTCGCGGAGGCGGGTGCGGCCGGGCCGGGTGCGGCTGCGGGGGCCGCCTGGCCGGGTGCGGCCGCGGGTTCGGCCTGACCGGGTGCGGCCTGGCCGGGTGCGGCTGCGGTCTGCGTGGGCGGCACGGCGTACGACGGTACGGGGGTGCCCTGGGCGGGCATGCCCTGGGCGGGGGTGCCCTGCGTGGGCGTGCCGTGCGAGGGCGTGCCCTGCATCGACGTTCCCTGAGCAGGCGTGCCCTGCATCGGCGATCCCTGAGCAGGCGCGCCCTGCATCGGCGATCCCTGAGCAGGCGCGCCCTGCATCGACGTTCCCTGAGCAGGCGCGCCCTGCATCGGCGATCCCTGAGCAGGCGCGCCCTGCATCGGCGATCCCTGAGCAGGCGCGCCCTGCATCGGCGATCCCTGAGCAGGCGCGCCCTGCATCGACGTTCCCTGAGCAGGCGCGCCCTGCATCGGCGATCCCTGAGCAGGCGTGCCCTGCATCGACGTTCCCTGAGCAGGCGTGCCGTGCGAGGGCTGAACTGCCGTTCCCTGGGCGGGAGTCGGCACCGGGCGCTGTACGGGCGGGGCGGGAGCCCAGGGGCCGGGTTCCCCGTAGGGCGGTGTGCCGTACGGGTCGGGGTCGTGCAGCGGCTTGGGGCGCGCGGCCGAGGGTTCGGCGGCCTGCTCGGCAGCGGCCGGGTCCTGGGCTTGCTCCCGGCGGGCGCCCGCCCCCTTGGCGATTGTCACGCCGCTCTTGGCCTTGGGCGCGGCAGCAGCGGGGGCAGCGGGGGCAGCGGGGGCAGCGGACTCGGTGGGCGGCTCCGGGGACCGCTCCACGGTCGGCTCGGCGGCGGCCGTACTCCCTTCCGCAGCAGGGGAGTCGGCGGCAACGCCCTCCCCCTGCGCGCCCCGGTCCTCGGATATCTCGCCGCCCGAGGCGCGCTCACGGTCGTCGGACGCGCGTGCGGCCGGGCGGCTCCACCACTTCGCCTTCGGTCCGGTGGGCTTGCCCTCGTCCATGCTCTCCCCACACCTGGTCCGCGGCAGGGCCCGCGGGCGGCCACGCGGCGGTCCGCCGCTCCATCAGAGTCCTCGGTGTCCGCGCCCCCCCGCTCGGGTGGCACGGACACCGAGGATTCAACCAGGTTTGCGAACGGCCGGTGCAGAGAGCCGGTGCAGAGAGCCAGTGCGGAGACCCGGTTCAGCGGCCGGAGGAGAGCGCCGTCCCGGAGCCGGGCGGTGCCGAGGGCAGCGCCGTCGACGCCGTGGACTGGGTGGGCTCCTCCGAGTCGGACGACGAACCGGACCGCTCCCCCTGCTTCTTCGCCTTCGGCTGTGCCGGGTACTGCGGGAACCCGAAAGCCGGACGGCGTATCAGCGGGGAGAGCACCGAGGAGCCGGTGAGCATCGGTGATGCCATCCAGTCCCGCAGGGCGCGTGGCCGGTGCGGTGCGAGCGGCACTCCCGGCACTTCCGGCGCCGCCACTCCGGTGGCGGCCATCGGTGCGGAGAGCGCCCCGGGTCTGCTGCCCGGTAGCGCCGCGGCGGGATGGCTGCCGCGCCGCCGCTGGGTGTCCCGGGCACCGTTCCCGTTCGCCCCCTGCGTACGCATCGGGCTGGCCTTGGAGCCGCGGGCGTCGGCCGATGGGTCGGCCGGGACGGGCGCGCCCGCGGAGACGCCGCCGAGCGCGATCGCCGCGAGCGAGACGGCGCCCGCCGCCGCGAAGGCGAACCGGCGCCCGCGCGAGGCGGCCGCCCGCTCCTGCAGGGAACGCCCCACGTCATGGATCCGGAAGCCACGCTCCGGGGAGGCATCGGGCAACGCCCGCTCCGACAGCGGCCCGTCGGAGAGCGGCCCGTCGGGCAGCGGGCCATCGGCGCGAGGCCCGTCGGCAAGCGGTCCGCCGGACAGCAGCCCGCCGGACAGCGGCCCGCCCGGCAGGGCGTCGCCGGGCAGCATCCCGCCGTGGGCGCCCGAGGGGTCGTACCCGAAGAGGTTTCCGCCTCTGCCGAAGACGCCGTCCGCGCGCATACCGAAGAGCGGGTCGGTGACGGGGCCGCTGAAGTCGCCGCGGTCGTCGTCACCGCCCGCGGGTAGTCCCTGCAGGCGGGCCAGGAAGGAGTCGGAGGGGGGTGGGGGTGCCGTGGACGCGAAGTACGACTTGAGGCTGCGCTGGGCGTCGGCCTCCGCCTTGCACTTGGCGCAGGTCGCGAGGTGCGCGAGGACGCGCTCGCGGCTGTCGTGGCCCAACTCGCCGTCCACCAGGGCCGCGAGCCGGTCTCCCAGATGCTGCTCGGCGAGGTGTCGCTCGGCCGGGTTTCGCCGTGATCCGCTCACGCCGTCGCGCCCCCTCCTCCCAGCACGGGCACACCGGTGACCGCGAGCGAACGGCGCTCCGCGCGGGCCTCGGGCGACCGGTGCTGCAGGGCCTTGCGGAGCTGGGACCGGCCGCGGTGGATCCGGCTGCGGACCGTGCCGAGCTTCACGCCGAGGGTCGCGGCGATCTCCTCGTACGAGAGTCCCTCGATGTCGCACAGGACGACGGCGGCGCGGAACTCGGGTGCGAGGGTGTCGAGCGCCTGCTGGACGTCGGCGTCGAAGTGCGTGTCGTTGAAGACCTGCTGGGGCGAGGGCTCGCGGCTGGGCAGGCGCTCGGCCGCGTCGTCACCGAGGGCGTCGAAGCGGATGCGCTGGCGGCGGCGGACCATGTCGAGGAAGAGGTTGGTCGTGATGCGGTGCAGCCAGCCCTCGAAGGTGCCCGGGGTGTACGTCGACAGCGAGCGGAAGACGCGGACGAAGACCTCCTGCGTGAGGTCCTCGGCGTCGTGCTGATTGCCGGTCAGACGATACGCCAGGCGGTACACCCGGCCGCTGTGGGTGCTGACGATCTCCTCCCAGGTGGGCGGAGTCCACGCCTGCGAATCCGCTTCGGCGGCGAAGGTCGCGGTCTGCACGGAGTCGGCGGCGCGGGATCGGTCAGCGGTGTTGGTCACGGATTTCGGCCCGACCTCCGACCTGAGGAGACGCCGCAGTCGCGGCATCCTTCCCCGGCCCTCGGCCGCAGCCGCACCTCCCCTGTCGGCTCTGGTGGTGTCCAGTGGAGCCCCTACCATAGCCACCTCGCCCGTTAGCTCCGGATAAGCGTTTTTACGTGAATTTGGAAGTCGGGCCGCGGTTCCCCGCGTTCCCCGGCTTTCCTTTCCACCCCTTCTTAACGCCCGGTCCCATCTGCGGGTTCCCGGCCCCAACGGATACAGTCACCGGCAGGCCGAAGGCCGTCGACAACGGGGACAGGAGAGGGCGATTACCGGCAACCGTCAGCCGACCTTGGCGTTCGTGGACGCCTTTGTCGTCGAGGACGAAGCCCTGCACTGGGCCCGTGAGCGGGCCCGGGAGACGGGGCTTCGCCCGGTGTCGCCCGGCACCGGTACCGCGTTGCGGATGCTCGCCGCGACCGCGGGCGCCAAGGCCATCGCCGAGATCGGCACCGGAACCGGAGTCTCCGGTATCCACCTTCTGCACGGCATGCGACCCGACGGTGTCCTGACCACGGTCGACCCGGAGCCCGAGCGTCAGCAGTTCGCGCGCCAGGCCTTCCGCGCCGCCGGTTTCGCCAGCAACCGCGCCCGTTTCATCCCCGGCCGCGCCCTCGACGTACTGCCGCGGCTCGCGGACAGCGGATACGACCTGGTGTTCTGCGACGGCGATCGCACCGAGTACCTCGACTACCTAGCTGAATCGTTGCGCCTGTTGCGGCCCGGCGGTCTCGTCTGCTTCGAAGGCGTCTTCGCCGACGGCCGTACGGTCGACTCGGGGTCGCAGCCCGCGGAGGTCGTGAAGCTGCGCGAACTGCTGCGCGCGGTGCGGGAGAGCGGTGATCTGGTGCCGGCGGTGCTGCCGATGGGCGACGGGCTGCTCTGTGCCGTGCGGCGCTAGCCGGGTCTGCCGGTCGTCCGGTCAGCTCGGGTCACCCGCGGCTCGGTCGCGGCTCGGTCGCGCAGTTCCCCGCGCCCCTATCGAGGTTGTCCGGGGCTCGGGGCGTGCTCCCGGCGCCCCTCTCCGGGGCTCGGTGCGCAGTTCCCCGCGCCCCTGATCAAGATCGGCCGGGCCCCCGAAAACAGTCCCCCGGGGGTCGATACGACACTGCCCCGGCACGCTGTTAGTGTGCCGGGGCAGTTGAAAAGTGGTGAGCGCTTCCGCCTCAGCCGGCGACCTTCATCAGTTCGTCGCCGAGCGCTTTGGCCTCGTCCGGCGTCAGCTCGACCACGAGCCGACCGCCGCCTTCGAGCGGAACGCGCATGACGATGCCCCGCCCCTCCTTGGTCACCTCGAGCGGGCCGTCGCCCGTCCGCGGCTTCATGGCCGCCATGCTCGTTCCCCTTCCTGAAACCAGCTCATCGCAGCCGGCGGCCCCATGACAGGCGCTGTGTCACCGGCATCGAACACATTGCTTCCCAGCCATTATCCCGCATCGCAGGACCCGATGACCAACATCGGTAGGCATCGCTTGCGCAACGCGCTTGACCAAAACCACTCAATTCGGCGATGTGGCTGCGATACTGCGCCACCTCGCACGCCCTGCCGCACATCGATTGTTTGACGCAGGTCACATGCCGGGGCCCATGCCGGGCCGAGATGATCTCCGCCATGCTGTGCGTGAACGACGCCGAGCAGACCCGCGCCCACGGCCGTGAACGGCCGGGAGCCGCACCGATGGAGGGGACCGACATGGCCGACACCGTGCTCTACGAGGTGAGCGACGGACTCGCGACGATCACGCTGAACCGCCCCGACGCGATGAACGCCATGAACACCGACGCGAAGGCCGCCCTCCGGGACGCGCTCCAGGAGGCGGCCGCCGACACCGCCGTACGGGCCGTGCTGCTCACCGCGACCGGCCGGGCCTTCTGCGTCGGCCAGGACCTCAAGGAGCACATCGGCAAGCTCGCCGAGGACCGGGACGCGGGCACGAACGGCACGATGAGCACGGTCCGCGAGCACTACAACCCGATCGTGCGGGCCCTCACCGGGATGCCGAAGCCGGTCGTCGCGGGCGTGAACGGCGTGGCCGCGGGCGCGGGCTTCGGCTTCGCGCTCGCCGCGGACTACCGCGTCGTCGCGGACACCGCCTCGTTCAACACGTCCTTCGCGGGTGTCGCGCTGACCGCCGACTCCGGGGTCTCCTGGACACTGCCCCGCCTGATCGGCCAGAGCCGCGCCGCCGACCTGCTGTTCTTCCCGCGCGGCATCAAGGCGCAGGAGGCGTACGACCTGGGCATCGCCAACAAGCTGGTGCCCGCCGACGAGCTCGCCGCCGAGGCGGAGCGCACGGCCCGCGCCCTGGCCGCGGGACCGACCCTGGCGTACGCCGCGCTCAAGGAGTCCCTGGCGTACGGGGCCGGGCACTCGCTCGACGAGACGCTGGAGAAGGAGGACGAGCTGCAGTCCAGGGCGGGCTCGTCCGCGGACCACCACATCGCGGTGGAGGCGTTCATCGCCAAGGAGCAGCCGAAGTACCTGGGCCACTGAGACGCAAGGCTTGTGGTCCGGCGGGGCCAGGGGGCGTCTCCCCGATCTTCGCGGTTCAGGCCTCGGCGTCATGGGGTCCGCCTGCCGGAGGTTGGGGGAGTGCGCCCGGATCGCCCTCGTACTGGACGTACTTGGAGGATTCGGGCGGGCGGCGAGTGGGGGCCCGGCCGAAGGCTGTGGGAGCGTGCCTGGGGGCACCTCCCGGCCGGAGGCTGGGGGAGCGTGCCTGGGGGCACCTCCCGGCCGGAGGCTGGGGGACGCGGACCCGCAAAGATCGGGGAGACGCCCCCTACGCGCGCCGGGACACGCAGTCCTTCAGGTGGTCGTCGACGAGGCCGCAGGCCTGCATCAGGGCGTAGGCCGTCGTGGGGCCGACGAAGCGGAGGCCGCGCTTCTTCAACTCCTTGGAGAGCGCGGTCGATTCGGGCGTGATCGCCGCCACGTCGGAGATCGTGCGCGGCACCGGTCTGCCCTCCGCGTCGGGGGCGAACGACCAGATCAGCGCGTCCAGTTCACCCGGCGCCCAGTCGACGAGCACCTTGGCGTTGGCGAGCGTCGCTGCGATCTTCGCGCGGTTGCGGATGATGCCGGGGTCGGCGAGGAGGCGCTCGGCGTCGGCGTCCGTGAACTCGGCGACCGCGGAGATCTTGAATGCGGCGAAGGCGCGCCGGAACCCCTCGCGGCGGCGCAGGATCGTGATCCAGGACAGGCCGGACTGGAAGGCCTCCAGGCAGAGGCGTTCGTACAGCGCGTCGTCGCCGTGGACCGGGCGGCCCCACTCCTCGTCGTGGTACGCGACGTAGTCCGCAGTGGAGAGGGCCCAGGGGCAGCGCAGCGCGCCGTCCGGGCCGGGCAGGGCGGCACCTTCGGTCATCGTCGCGGCTCCTCGGGGGCGTCCGGGGGTGTGCCCGGCTGGTCCGGTCTGCCCGGCGGGGCGTCGTGAAGGTCCGGGGCACCTGCGGTGTCCTCGGGCTCCTCGACCAGTCCGCGGCCCCCGCCCACCGCTATCGCCTGCGCGCCCGCGAGGGCGGCCTCCAGCTCGGCGATCCGGGCGTCCCGCTCGGCCAGTTCGGCGCCGAGGCGGCTGAGCGCGTCGTCGACGTCCAGCATGCGGTACCCGCGCAGGGCCAGGGGGAGGCGGAGTGCCTCGACGTCGGCTCGGTGCACCGGGCGCGTCACCGGCAGCGGGTCGGTGAGCCGCTCGGGCTCCGCGTCGGGCAGCGCGGTGGACTCGCCGCCGCCCACGACGGCGAGGGTGACCGCGGCGACCACCACGACCAGCGCGATGAGCAGGAACCAGAACACGAACAACTCCCGGGTGCGGGCCGCGCGCCGGTCCGGGCCGCCGGACGCGCGAGGAAAGCGGACTGACAGAGTCTTCCTGTCGGGCGCGCCGTCCCGCGCGCCCGGCCGGGCGCCGGGAGGCTCACCACGTCCGATCGTGCCATGCGCCACTGACAGCTAGGGTCGCAGGCGACCGATGCGAGGAGGAATCAGGGGATGGGCAGCCCGCTGCGGCTCGGACGACGCGAGTTCGGCGCGTACGAGCCAGTGATCATGGCGATCGTCAACAGGACCCCGGACTCCTTCTACGACCAGGGCGCCACGTTCCGCGACGAGCCCGCCCTGGCGCGCGTGGAGCAGGCCGTCGCCGAGGGCGCCGCGATCATCGACATCGGCGGGGTCAAAGCCGGACCGGGCGAGGAGGTCACGGCCGCCGAGGAGGTCCGGCGCACCGTCGGCTTCGTGGCCGAGGTCCGCCGCCGCTTCCCGGACGTGGTGATCAGCGTCGACACCTGGCGCCACGAGGTCGGCGAGGCGGTCTGCGAGGCGGGCGCCGATCTGCTCAACGACGCCTGGGGCGGCGTCGACCCGAAGCTGGCCGAGGTCGCCGGGCGGTACGGCGCGGGCCTGGTCTGCACGCACGCGGGCGGCGCCGAACCGCGCACGCGCCCGCACCGGATCGCGTACGCCGACGTGATGGCGGACATCCTGCGGGTGACCGTCCAACTGGCCGAGCGGGCGGTGGAGTTGGGGGTGCCGCGCGAGTCCGTGCTGATCGACCCGGGGCACGACTTCGGCAAGAACACCCGGCACTCCCTGGAGGCGACGCGGCGGCTCGGGGAGATGGTGGACACGGGCTGGCCGGTGCTCGTCTCGCTGTCCAACAAGGACTTCGTGGGCGAGACCCTGGACCGGCCGGTGAAGGAGCGGGTGATCGGCACCCTGGCGACGACGGCGGTCTCGGCGTGGCTGGGCGCGCAGGTGTACCGGGTGCACGAAGTCGCCGAGACGAGGCAGGTCCTGGACATGGTCGCCACGATCGCCGGGCACCGGGACCCGGCGGTGGCCAGGCGCGGGCTGGCCTGAGCGGGCGGGGCCGACCCCGGGCACACGGGCGCCCGGGGCACACGGGCGCCCGGGCGCGCGAGCGCACGAGCGCACGAGCACGCGAAAGCCCCCGCACGCGCGCGTGCGGGGGCTTTTCCTGTACGGGCCGGGGGCGGGAGCTACCGCCCGACCTCCTTCGTCACCAGGGACACCGCCTCCTCCACGTCGTCCGTGACGTGGAAGAGGTGCAGGTCGGGCTCCGAGGCCTTGCCGCCCGCGATCATGGTCTTGCGGATCCAGTCGACGAGGCCGCTCCAGTACTCGGAGCCGAACAGCACGATCGGGAAGCGGGTGACCTTGCGGGTCTGGACGAGGGTGAGCGCCTCGAAGAGCTCGTCCAGGGTGCCGAATCCGCCGGGCAGGACCACGAAGCCCTGGGCGTACTTCACGAACATGGTCTTGCGGACGAAGAAGTAGCGGAAGTTCACGCCGATGTCGACGTGCGGGTTGAGGCCCTGCTCGAAGGGGAGCTCGATGCCGAGGCCGACGGAGATGCCCCTGGCGTCGCGGGCGCCCTTGTTCGCCGCCTCCATCGCGCCGGGCCCGCCGCCGGTGATCACGGCGAAGCCGGCCTCGACGAGCGCGCGGCCGAGGCTCACGCCGGCCTCGTACTCGGCCGAGCCCACCGGCGTACGGGCGGAGCCGAACACGCTGATCGCGGGCGGGAGTTCGGCGAGCGCGCCGAAGCCCTCGACGAACTCCGACTGGATGCGCATGACCCGCCAGGGGTCGGTGTGCACCCACTCGGAGTCGCCCTCGGAGTCGAGGAGGCGCTGGTCCGTGGTGCCGGGCGTGACCTGTTCACGGCGCCGCACGACCGGGCCGAGGTGCTGTTCCTCCAGCGGGCCCTGTGCTTCCGGATTGCCCATGAACATCCCCTTCCGCTGACACTGTTGCCGTTTCAGCGTAGGCGGACAGGGGTGACGAACAACGTCATTGCGAGCAAGATCGATGTGAACAGGCGGACGGGGCGACCCCGGCACGGCCTCGGGTCAGGCCTCGGGTCAGGCCTCGGGTCAGGCCTCGGGCTCAGGCCTCGGGTCCAGGCCTCGGGTCAGGCCTCGGGTCCAGGCCTCGGGTCCAGGCCTCGGGTCCAGGCCTCGGGTCAGGCCTCGGGTCCAGGCCTCGGGTCCAGGCCTCGGGCTCAGGCCGCAGGTTCTGGCCGCGGGTCGGCTCAGGAGGCCAGCCAGGCCCGCAGCCGCTCCTCCGCGCGCAGGATCTCGGCGGTCTGCACGCGCTCGTCCGCCTTGTGCGCGAGGAGCGGGGCGCCGGGCCCGTAGTTCACCGCGGGTACGCCGAGCGCGCTGAACCGGGAGACGTCGGTCCAGCCGTACTTGGGCCGGGCCTCGCCGCCGACGGCCGCCATGAACGCGACCGCGGCCGGGTGGTCGAGCCCGGGCCTGGCCCCGCCGGTGTGGTCGTCGACGACGAACTCCTCGACGCCGCAGTCCGCGAAGTACTCCCGTACGAACTTCTCGGCCTCTTCCATGCTCCGGTCCGGCGCGTAGCGGAAGTTGACCACCACGGTGCAGGCGTCGGGGATCACGTTGGTGGCGACGCCGCCCTCGATCCGGACGGCGTTGAGGCCCTCGTGGTACTGGAGTCCGTCGACGAACGGCCTGCGCGGCTCGTACTCCGCGAGCCGGGCCAGGATCGGGGCGGCCTTGTGGATCGCGTTGTCGCCCATCCAGGCGCGCGCGGAGTGGGCGCGTTCCCCCGACAGCTTCAGGTGGACCCGCAGCGTGCCCTGGCAGCCGCCCTCGACCTGACCGTCGGACGGCTCCAGGAGGATCGCGAAGTCGCCCTCCAGCCAGTCCGGGTGTGCGTCCGCCACATGTCCGAGGCCGTTGAGGTGGGCGGCGACCTCTTCGTTGTCGTAGAAGACGAAGGTCAGGTCGCGGTTGGGCGCCGTCACGGTCTGCGCGATGCGCAGCTGGACCGCGACCCCGGACTTCATGTCGCAGGTGCCGCAGCCCCACAGGACGCCGTCGTCGTCGAGGCGGGAAGGTACGTTGCGAGGGCTGTCCGCGATCGGCACGGTGTCGATGTGCCCGGCGAGCACGACGCGTTCGGCGTGACCGAGGTTCGTACGGGCCACGACGTTGTTGCCGTACCTGTCCACCGTGAGGTGCGGCAGGCCGCGCAGCGCGGTCTCGATGGCGTCGGCCAGCGGCTTCTCGGTGCCGCTCTCCGAGGGGAAGTCCACGAGCCGGGCGGTCAGCCGGGCGGCGTCCAGGGTGAGGTCAAGTGCGGTTTCGGGCATGCCATCGACCCTACGTGCTCCGTTCACAAGGGCGTTGTGCGAGCCGTATCCCGGACTCCAGTACGGTTGGCGGCGTGTCCGAGCAGCCCCCCAACCGCTTCAGGCGCGGCCGCCTTCTGCGTGCCGGCGCGGCCTTCGCCGTGCTGCTCGCGCTCGCCGGTTACCTGCTCCTGCAGTACGAGGGCGGCGGCCGGCCCGCACCCGGCTGCCGGGTGGTCTCGGCGGCCGGCGACGGGGCCGCGTACGAGTTGAGCACCGAGCAGGCCGTGAACGCCGCGACGATCTCGGCGGTCGGCACCTCGCGCGGCATGCCCGAGCGGGCCGTGACGATCGCGCTCGCGACGGCCCTGCAGGAGTCGGCGCTCCGCAACATCGACCACGGCGACCGTGACTCGCTCGGCCTGTTCCAGCAGCGGCCCTCGCAGGGCTGGGGGGACACCGACCAGATCATGGACCCGGTGTACGCGTCGGGGAAGTTCTACGAGCACCTGGACAAGGTCCCCGGCTACTCGCGCCTTCCGCTCACGGTGGCCGCGCAGCGCGTGCAGCGCAGCGGCTTCCCGCAGGCGTACGCGAAGCACGAGCCGGACGCCGCGCTGCTCTCCGCCGCCCTGACCGGCCGCGCCGCCGCGACCCTGACCTGCGGCACCGAACCGTCCCGGGAGCCGGGCGAGCCGGAGCGGGTGCGGGAGGCGCTGGTCCGGGACTTCGGCAAGGACGTGCTGCCGCGCCCGAAGGGTGCCGAGCCCGCCGGGGACGACAAGGCGAAGGGCGCGTCGCCCACGCTGCGGGTGCCGGTCGGGGCGGCGGTGTCGGCGCGCGGCCGGGACGGTCAGCGCGGCTGGGAGCTGGCGCACTGGGCGGTGGCCCACGCGTCCGTGTTGCGCATCGAACGGGTCTCCTACGCGGGCCGCGAGTGGAATGCCGCGGATTCCGGGCACACCTGGCGCAAGGCCTCGGACGGGACATCGGGCGACACTTCGGAGCAGGCCGCGGGTGCGGCGGGCTCCTCGGGCGGCGCGAGCGGTGCCGCGGACGAGGTAGTGATCACGACCGCCCAGTAGTGCGGACCCTCACCCGTTCGAGGGAGCGGGGTCAGCTCGCGGCGACGCCGCACGGGTCTCGGCGCACGTACGTCCGACACCCCTCCGCGAGATCGCCAATTCCCTTGCGCACCAAGCGAAGTGAGGATTCTGCAGGGCGTCCCGCGCGGACACCCTTTCCGCATTGTTCGTCCGGTTTTAGTCGCAGCCGATAATGCGACGCATTACCAACTCTTTACGTTGCCGTCCCGCAACCTTCGACGGCTTCGAGCGGTAGTCACGGCGTCCGTACGCCGGTCCAGGCCGGAGGCACCACGCGGACACACCAACTGTCTTCCGTCACACAAGGAGCACCATGTCCCTCCCCCTGACCCGCCGGATCGCCCGTGCCGCGCTGCTCAGCGCAGCGGGAGCAGTTTCCGTGGTCGGTGCGGCCGGCTCCGCGAGCGCCGTCGACCTGCCGGGCGCGCCCGGCAGCCTCGGTGGCGTGACCGCCCCGGACAGCGGCGCCCTCGGCAGCACCGTCGAGGGTGCCACCGACAACGTCTCCGGGCTCGCGGGCAACGCGAGCGACAAGGCCACCGGGAAGACCGTGCCGGCGGCGGGCAAGAAGGCGGGCAGCACCGTCGGCAAGACCAGCAAGACCGTCGGCAAGACCGGCAAGAGCACGGCCCCGGTCGCGAAGAAGGCCGCGGGTGGCCTTGTCGGTGGCGCGACCGAGACGCTCGGTGAGACGGCGGGCTCCGCCACGCAGAACGAGCTGCCGGTCGAGACGCTGCCCACGGGTGGGCTGCCGTCGCTCGGCTAGTCACTGCGTGCGCGTACGACGAGGGGCCCGGGGAGTTGTCCCCGGGCCCCTTCTGTGTCCGCTCGAGGTGGCGGGCCTGGGACTGTCCCCTACCCGCCCCTTCCCGAAAGCCTGCGGCGCTTCGGGGCTCCGCCCC